>CANBFE010000001.1 GCA_947367855.1 uncultured Lachnospiraceae bacterium
CGATAAGATAACCACTGCCCTTTTAGTATAGAAGGTTGGTGGTTATTTTTCTATCCACTATCTTATTTGACGCTTACAATGGATCGCATGGCTGCAGAGATCGGCATGCGGGTGTTAACCCCAAAATGGACCGGGGCCGCGCTGCACTTCGTATCCTACACCTGATATTTCAAGATATAAATCCACAAAAGCCATATCATGCATCCCGGAGGTTGCGGTCAACCAAACCTCCGGGATGATTCCCTGTGTTATTACGGTATGTAACCGCAGCACAGGTAGAGCACTCGGCTGTCACCCGGGTTGTTGCAGGTTCGAGCCCTACTCGGGGAGTAAAGTGCCAAAGAGATGGCCCACATGGGTGAGAAATAAGGAGGTGAGTGGTAACCGGATAGAGAGTTGAATAAAAACGTCAATAAGCATTTTGAAATAATAATTTTGTATCTTGACATATTTAGTAGAAAACTATATATTATAAATAGAGAATAGGTCTTGAGCCTATTTTGAACGTAGAAGCGGAAGGGTGTTTCAAGATGCAGTGTTTCGTGGAGTTCTTGAAGGGTTGGGCAGTTTCCACAACTTGAAGTAGACTATGTGTCGAAAGAAAATGCCAGAAAGGTGCTTCGGATTTTCCGAAGCATTTTTTCTTTCATAGTAGCTAAAATATGCAAAGATGTTTCTATTCTTCAGTCAGTGGATCTCGAAGAAAACGATAGATAAGTGAGTTTTAAAATTGTTTTTTGCGAAAGAGCATAAGAGGCATTGGACAGTAACGAATTATTGATTAAATACAAACAAGGATTTGCGCAGGGAACAATGATTGAGAAAAGACTGGTTTATATTTTGGACGTTCTTTTTTTGAGAGGAATGATAATAAGTTCTTTAGGAATCAACAGACATTTAAGATTTTAAAGAAATTGAAGTATGATAAATATGAGAATCGAAAGATTATTCTTCGGGACAAGAAAATAATTTTGTTTGAGACAGATGGAAAGGCGGCAGACACAATCTGTCTGAGGGATGAACAGAAATTCGGATAAGACAAGGGAGGATTTAAAGATGAGTAAATTGGATTTAAAGCTAAGCAATGCAGAATCTGTCAGAAAGGATTCTTCTCACGGAAATATTGTATACATAGATTTTAATGACAATATCAGAGGAAAGCTTACATTTTTAGAGGAGAGGATTTTCAGATATGATGTAGATCCAGGCGGTGTGTTCGGAAGCTATGCAGTGCCGAAAGATGTAGAACATACGGCGAAGATTCAGCAGCAGCCGGACGAATCAGAGGAATACAGCAAACCGGCGGCACAGGTGTCCGAGACAGACCATCAGATTGAAGTCAGATGTAAGGATGTGGCTGTTGTCTGGGAAAAATCTACGGCCAAAATGAAAATCACATTGCATGGACATACTGTCATGGAGGAAGCAGAACCTCTTACAATCATAGAAGCGGAGACGGTTCAGACTCTTGTAAAGCAGGAAAATGAGCATTTCTTCGGGGGCGGGACACAGAACGGACGTTTTGTGCATACAGGAAAGAAGATTCAGATTGTAAATGAAAGCGCATGGACGGATAATGGCGTGGCTTCACCGAATCCATTCTATTTTACAACCGGAGGCTATGGCGTGCTTCGAAATACATTTGCAGAAGGATGCTATGACTTTGGAGAAGAAAACGAAAAAGCTGTGACGGCAATGCACAAGGAGAATAAGTTAAGCGCATATTATTTTGTGTCTGACGGTGAAAACGGGAGCCGCATGACACAGGAATTATTGCGGGCATATTATAAAGTGACCGGAGACCCAATACTTCTTCCGGAGTACGGCTTCTATGAAGGTCACTTAAACTGCTATAACCGCGATTCATGGTCTGATGAGAAAGGTGATAAGCTTTGGAACGTAAAAGGAACAGATCCAAGTGACAGTGAAGGCGTGACAGAATACGAGAGCGGTATGGCAAAAGGCTACCGTCTTGCAGAAGGACTTCATTCAGAGTCGTTAAACGGAGAGAGACCTACGGTAGCAACGGACAATTATCCCGAGAGTGTAGATACGCCGTTTCAGTATTCAGCAAGAGCGGTTGTGGATACCTACCTGCATTTTGACATGCCTCTCGGATATATTCTGCCCAACGACGGCTATGGCGGAGGGTACGGTCAGAACGGTTACTATATGCAGGGCGGCGTGGACGAAGACGGCGGCAGTTCACCGGAACGCCTTGCCGCGGTAGATGCTAATGTGAACAACTTTGCACGATTCACAGAATATGCCAATGCCAAAGGTGTGGCAACGGGACTTTGGACGGAAAGTAATCTGGCTCCGGATTCAGACAGCCAGACATACTGGCATTTGCTTCGTGACTTCAGACAGGAGGTTGCCGTGGGCGGCGCTACGACTTTGAAGACGGACGTGGCATGGGTTGGCCCGGGATATTCTTTCCAGCTTAACGGCGTGAAGACGGCATATGACATCGTGACTACAATGTCAAATTTCCGTCCGAATATCATTTCCCTGGACGGCTGGGCCGGTTCACAGCGTTTTTGCAGTGTGTGGACAGGGGACCAGACCGGCGGCAACTGGGAATATATCCGTTTCCATATTCCGACCTATATCGGAAGTTCTCTGAGTGGCAATCCGAATATCGGAAGTGATATGGACGGTATTTTCGGAGGAAAGGCGTTGATCGCAGTCCGTGATTATCAGTGGAAAGCATTTACTCCGCAAATGCTCAATATGGACGGTTGGGGAAGCTACGTGAAAGCGCCGTATACGTTCGGAGATCCATACACAGGAATCAACCGTATGTATTTGAAGATAAAGTCAAAACTCATGCCATATATCTATACAAGCGCGGCATCGGCAGCTAATATTGACACCGGAAATGATGACACGGGCCTTCCGATGGTACGCGCAATGTTCTTAGCGTATCCGGAGGATAGGTATGCTTATACCAGGCAGGTGCAGTATCAGTATATGCTTGGCGCCAATGTACTTGTGGCTCCGGTCTATAAAAGCGTTGCGGCAGATGAGATTGGAAATGATGTCAGAAATAATATTTACCTTCCGGACGCAGAAGAAATCTGGATCGACTATCTGACCGGGGAGAAGTACAGAGGAGGGCAGGTGCTCAATAACTTTGAAGCGCCGATTTGGAAACTTCCGGTATTTGTGAAGAACGGAACAATTCTTCCCATGTACGAAGCAAACAATACACCGGATGAGATCAACAAGGCAAACCGTATTGTGGAATTTTGGCCGGCAGGCAGCAGCGCCTATACGGCATTTGAAGATGACGGAAAATATATCAAGAATGAGACAAAACAGGAAGATGCTTATGGAACGATTGGGCATGTTTCTTATGGAGACCATGTATCCACGACTTATACATCATGTGTAGAAGGGGACACAGCGGTGATCATGGCAGAGCCTTCTGTCGGAAATTACGAAGGATTTGAGCCTGAGAGAAAGACGACCTTTATTGTAAACCTTTCCAAGAAGCCGGAGGAAGTGCTTGCCAGGAATGGCGAAACGGAGCTTCATATGGAAGAAGTATGTGATAAAGCGGCCTTTGAGGCAGCTGTACCGAAAAACGGAGAAGCAGTATTCTTCTATGACGAGGCGCCGGCCCTTATGACTTACGCGTCAGAAAAAGAGTCAGAGATGAATAAGCTTACGAAAGACGTAAGAACGACTCCTAAGCTTTACATAAGACTTTCAGAAGCGGACGTAAGGAAAGAAAGCCAGACAGTAGAAATCAAAGGATTTGTAAGTGAAATGCTTCATATGGAAGAAAAAGAGAATGAGGCGCTGGAAATCCCGGCTCTTCAGGCAGTAGAGGAGAAGGCGACTCCCACAAGCATCTGGCTTGACTGGACAGAGGTGAAAGGAGCATCTTCCTATGAGATGCTGGTGGACGGAAGAATCTATTCCATGGGAAATGCCCTTTCTTACGAGCATGATGAACTGGAGTACCATTCAGAGCATTCTTACCGTGTGCGTTCCAGAAATATGGAGGGGTACTCCCCGTGGAGTGATGAGATTTCTGCATGTTCGCTTTTGGATCCATGGTTAAATGAGGTTGGCGCGCTTGGTAAGATTACATGGACAGGTAATAATGAGGATATAGATCTCCGTTATCTCAACGACCATGCATTTGCAGGGCTGTTCTTCAGCTGGGATGATGTAGAAAAAGTAAAACCTGCGGCAATTTATGACTTTGGCGCTGTATATGAGTTGGAAAAATTTGACTATTATCCCCGTGACACTTATGGAAACGGTACGGCAGTGAGAATGAACGTGTACTCCAGTCTGGACGGCGTTCACTGGAAGACGGAATGGGACGGGACAAAGGAGGAACCGTGGTCTTACGACACAAGCCTTGAATTGGAAGAAAATGCCAGGACAGTACCGTTAGACGGGGTAAAAGCACGTTTCCTGAAAGCAGAAGCAATTGAATGTAAGGGAAATAAATTTGCAACTCACGAGATGCCGGTATATAAGAAGGAAGGCACAAAAGGATTTGCAGTGGGAAGTACCAATGGGAACGCCACGGTTACAGAAGGCGACTATACGAACATGAAGAACTATCTTGGAACAAGTGTGAAAGACGGTTCTAACTTTACGGATCAGATTCAGAAACGTTGCGGCGATATTAACATGAACGGCATCTATGATGTATATGATTATGCATACACGATGTTTCATTTAGATGACGGAACGACTATGACCGGTAAACCGGAAGGAAGCATTGCGCTTGTTCCTGAAAGCGAGAGTGTGAAAGCGGGAGAGACATTTACCATGACGGTTCTTGCAAAAGGCGCTTTGAACGTCAATGCGTTCGGTAAAGTGATCGACTATAACCCGGCGAAACTGGAATTTGTGTCAATTGAAGGAAATGATTCCGTAAAACAGATGGAAAACTTAACCGTGAATAAAGTATACTCTGACGGCACGGCTTATGTGAACCTTGCATTTGCAAACCGCGGAAATAAAAAGCTTTATAACGGAAGCGATGAGCTTGCAGTCATTACCATGAAGGCGCTTGCAGATGTAAGGCCGGCAGAAGAGATGGAATGTGAGGGCGTTCTTCTCATCGGTCCGGAATTTGATACGGTATAATATCGAAACAGAAAGGCGCTGTTATATGATTCCGCAAAGGCTGTATCCGGTAAGGCGAAGCGCTGCCAACCGTGTCCGCAGATCGGCAAGCATGTTCAATTTTCCGGATGCACGGTAGAGGTATGATGTGCCGTTGAAGTCCATGCCTCTTCCATTGGTATATGCCTGCACTTCTTCCCGAAGTCTTTCTCCCATCCCCTCCTTTGCGTTGGCGAGAACGGTAAAAACCGGTGCGTCAGGAAACTCTTTTTCAAAGACGCTCATGGGAAGGAGAAACAGCGCTTCGTTTGAACCGAAATACTGGCACGAACATATTTCTTCTAGCGCCGTATGGATACCGTATGGCAGTTTTGCACCAATCACTTCATAGTCCATCTCCAAAGTGTCCGAGGACAGCATATCCCCGGTAAAAAAATACGTGGAATCAAAAGACTGCCCATAATCATCTGTAGAAATGTATAAAACATGACGGCTATCATACAGTTCCTCTCCCTTATAGAAAATGGATTTCTTATCCTCCTCAGATACGACAAGATACGGACAAAGCTCATCGGGGATTCCGAGGACAACGGAGTTTATCAGGCTGCTGTCAAGGATATCCTGATACGCTTGTATCTTTTCTTCCGGCAA
The DNA here is from genome assembly GCA_947367855.1 of uncultured Lachnospiraceae bacterium. Classification (GTDB taxonomy): domain Bacteria; phylum Bacillota; class Clostridia; order Lachnospirales; family Lachnospiraceae; genus Acetatifactor. Next base: position 5,749 of record CANBFE010000001.1, read on the forward strand.
TGCCGTTATTTTTGCACGGATACGTTCAAAACGCAGAAGATACATTTCTTCCACAGCGTCAGATGATGCTAAACGCTCAATGACGTCAGGCTCTATGGCGGCACGGAAGGAAGGGCTTTCAAACGAGGGTGGAACGGAACTTATGACGCCTGGGGTTTCCATCTCACAATCCAGAGAGAGGTCAATGTCAAATCTTCCAAGTCTGTTTAATGTGCTTCCGATCAAACTGTCCACAAGGCCTCCGACCATCACAAAGAGCAGTACGGATACCATGGCGGAGAGCGAAGTGATCATCATACGTCCCCGGCTTCTGCGGATACCTGCCAGCGCCAGGCTGCGCGGAGAGACAGGGATTTCCCGGAGCCTGTGCTTTTTATTACCATCTTCCCCCGGCTCTGCGGACACTGCCTGAATGGGCGTCATCTTTTTGATGCGTTTCAGGGGACGTATGGCTGAGAAGGACAGAGTAAATGATGTCAATCCTGCGCTTATCCATACGATCCACGGGCTGAACCGATAGGGCAGGATTTTTCCGCTCAGGCTCATAAAAACAGGAGAAAGCAGCCTGAAACCGATAAAATATCCCAACAAAAGACCTGTGGGAAGGGCCGCACACCCAATGAGGATGATCTGCACATAGGTCAGCCGCTTCATCTGCCGGTAGGTGGTGCCGATCACCTGCAATAGCCCCAAAGTGCGCATATCCTGTGCCAGGGAAATAGAGAAAATATTATAAATCAGCAAAAACGCAGCAAAGAAGGCTACCGCAACAACAAAAAGAATCAACAGGACATTGCCTGGCCGGAAGAACGCACCGAGATCAGCGGCAGCATACGCGTAGTTGATCTGTGAGTTCAGGTCCACACCTGGAAATTCCCACTCTTCAAGCCGCTCCGTCACCGCTTCAAGCCGTCTGTCAATTCCAAAACCGCTGTGGAATCTGATCATTACCTGGGCGGCAATGTCAATCTCCGGAAGGCTGTTTTCATTGTACAGCGTGACCGCCAGGAGCGGCCTGTCCGCGTCACAGTCGTAAAAACCGGATACCGTATAGACCTTTTCCATTGTTTCGCCATTTGGGCAGTCATATGTAAGCGGAACATAATCTCCAACAGAAATGGTTGGAAATGCTTCCTCATACAGCATGATTTCATCCCGGGATTGGGGGAATTGCCCCCTGGTGGGTGTCATGAACAGGTGCGGAAGGCTTTTCTCACTGTCTGTAAAAGCAATATCCATTCCCTGATGCCCACTGCCCGTATAAACTGTATCTGCGGAAACCGCGCTGTGCATACCTAAGAGGAATGCTTCTGAAACCTCAGGCGCGTTTTGGATTTCACGGCACAGTGTCTCTGCGGAGACGGAATAGCCAGTGTCCGTAACCGATGCGTGAAAATCCGATCCGGCAGCCAGCATTCTTGAAAGCTGGGTGGAATCCAGAATGCAGTAGGAAATGCTGATTACGGTCATATACAGAATCGAAGTGAGCACCGCTGCCACTGCGGCAAACAGGGTGCGGAGCCTGTGGGATTGTATCTGTAAGCATGCCAGTCTGAAAATCATAGTCTTCCCTCCACGCTGTCGGACACAATGCGGCCGTCCTCAATACGGATTCTCCGGGAAGTCATTTGCGCCAGTTCCTCATTGTGGGTAATCATGATGATGGTTTGACAAAAGGCGCGGTTCAGCTTCTCCAAAAGGAGCATGACTTCCAGGCTTGTCCTGCTGTCAAGATTCCCGGTGGGTTCGTCCGCAAGAATAATATGCGGCTTTGTGGCCAGGGCCCGCGCGATTGCGGCGCGCTGCTGCTGGCCTCCGGAGAGCTGCGAGGGCATGGAATACCGCTTTTCGTAAATGCCCAGAGTGGAAAGAAGATGCTCTATTTCCTCCCGGTCTGCCTTCAGATTGTCAAGCCCCAGAGGCAGCGTGATATTTTCCCAGATGTTCAGCCCGGGAATCAGGTTATAGCTCTGAAATACAAATCCGATATACCGCCGCCGGAAAACCGTGAGGGGGTCTGGTGCCAGGGAATAGAGGTCTGTGCCGTCGATTGTCACGGTTCCCCCGGTGGGCCGGTCAATGCCGCCCAACAGATGCAGCAAGGTGCTCTTGCCGCTGCCGCTGGAACCGATCACAGAAACAAAGGCGCCGCGTTCCACGGACAGAGTTACCCTGTCCAGTGCGCACAGCGCATGTTCTCCGTTTTTGTACACCCTGGTCAGTTGATTCGCCTGTATAAGCATGTTTTGTACTCCTTCCATCTGTTTTAAGACTGGATTATATGATATCAAACGAATCTTTCTGAGCCGTAACGAAATATTTCCATTTTGAAATATTCTTTTGAAAACCTGTGCAGGTTAGTTGGAGGCGTTTCCCTGCTCCGTGGGCAGGAAAATGCTGAACCTGCACCCTGTATCCTCGCGGTTCTGGCAGAGTACCCATCCTCCCTGCGCCCAAACAATCATCCGGCAGAGTGTGAGACCGATTCCGACGCCGGAGGGATTCCGATTTGTCTTTCCACGGTAAAAACGTTTCCAGATTTCCGATAATTCTTCCTCCGGGATGCCGGGGCCTTCGTCAAGGATATCCAAACGGATATATGTCTCATACCGTTGGGCTGCAACCGTAATCTTTGAGTTTTCCGGTGCGTATTTTATGCCGTTATCGAGAATGGTTCCCACTGCCTCTGCAGTCCAGCGCAGATCGAATAAGGCAGTCAGCCCCTGGGGGATGTTCACGGAAAACACAATGCTTTTCTTCTCCGCTGCGGGTACCACGGCTGACAGTGCCTGTGCCGTTAAGGTCTCTACCGATTCCATAACAGGATGCACATTCTCCTCAATCAGCCCTCCCTCACACCGGGAGAGCTTCACCAATGCGTCGAGCAGAAACCGCAGTTTCCCGGTCTGTTCGGCGATAGCCTCAGCTTCCGCAGAGGGCGGCAGCATTTCGGCATACATGGCGGCAGCAGTCAATGGTGTCTTGCATTGATGCGCGATATCCGAAACCAGTGCGGCAAGATTGCGATAGCTCTCTGTGACGCGTCTGTCCCGGGTTTTTTCCTGGCTCCGCTTAAGTCTGAGCTGCCGGGCGATGGGTGCGATTTCGCTCTCATCCACTGCAAAACAATCGCTGTCCTCAAGTGCCCTCTGCACATCCCTTAACAGCCTCTGCCTCCGCATTTTCTCATACAGGGCAAAGCATGAGGCGAGAATGCCTGTAAATACCGCATAGGAAACAGTCGGCCAAATGCTGCCTGCATAAAGGCAGTTCACAAGACAGAAGGCCGCTGTCAGAAAGAGCCAGATCCCGGCAAAAACGATAGTCATACCCTGTCACCTGCCCACATATATCCGAGTCCGTAAATGGTACTGATGCTTTTCTCGCCCAGCTTCCCGCGCAGACGGCTGACGGCAATGTTCAAGGCGTTTTCATTCAGTTCCTCTCCGCCCTCCCAAAGGGCGTCCGTCAGTGCCGCACGAGAGAGCACTTTGCCTGCGTTTTTCACAAGTGCCGCCAACAGCCTGCATTCCGTAGAGCCCAGACACACCCTGGCACCGTCTGCAAAGAAATCCAGGGACGCGAAATCGAACCGATACCGCCGGTCAACATACAGATCGCTCCGCTTTTCCGCCCGTTCCAGCAAAGCGGCGATACGCTCCCTGAGTACCATCAGAGAAAACGGCTTTTTTACATAATCCCAGGCTCCGGCACGAAACGCAGCCACCTCGTCGATCTCGGAATCACGCACTGTAAGAAAGATCACGGGTATCGCTGTTCTTTTCAGGAGTTCCCGACAAAAATCAATGCCGTTCCCGTCCGGCAGATTGCAGTCCAACAGCAGCAGATCATACCTTTCTGCATCCAGGCGCTGCCTGGCAGACATGAGATTTTCCGCACCGGCCGTATCCAGTGTATCAGAAGAAAGGGATTGGCACAAACCTGTGCGGATAGCATCATCGTCCTCGACAATCAGCATTCTTTTCATAAACAGTTTCTCCTTGTTCCTGGCATCGACTATACGCTGCCCATTTTTCCACGCCCCATTTGACACAACCATATTATATTTCGCTTTCTCAAAACATACAAGCCGCGACATTTTTATTAAATTCAGGATTGCCATTTAGGTTTCAAATTCTACCATTTAGGCAGACCCTCTTGCATTTGTATCATGTATCTGCTAAGGTTAGAAAAACCTGAAAGCATATTTACGAAAGAGAGGGGAAATCAGTGCCAAGGATCGGGATATTGTGCGACCGAGACGAGGAAAGAGAGGAAATCATACATATTATTAAAATGCTGGCAGCAAGAGAGGAATTTGACTGTTCCATATGCAGCGTTGCCCGGGAAGAAACGGCAGAGTGGAAAGATATATCATGCATAATATTGGCCTGGGAGGATAGAGACAGGGCTTTTCGCTATGCTGAAAAAATTTGGAGCAGAGAGCATTCAATGCCGGTTATATACGTTGCATATAGGGTGGAAGATATCATTGCAGCTTTGGGGATGCCTTTTTTTCATACTGTCAGGTTATTTGGATTAGAACAGGATATGGAAGCTGCATTTCGCAAAATGGGAAGAGTGCGTCTGTCCGCAGAAGACAAAATTCGGTTTACCCAAAATGGGCAGCTCATGTTAATTCCAACAAGAGAGATTCTTTATCTGGAAAGTGAGGGACATGAAATTCGTCTGCATTTGGCAACTGACATGGTTATGGTAAAGGAAAATCTGTCGCAGTGCCAGGAAAGACTGAAGGGTAGAGGTTTTGTCAGAATATATACCAGTTTTCTGGTGAATATGTACCATATCCGTTGCCTGGAGAAGGAAAACGTACTGCTTGACAATGGGGAGTGTCTGTATGTGAGCCGAAGAAAGTATCCGGAGGTAAAGCTTATGTTTGAAAATTATATACGTCATCTGGATTTTATATGATACCCCTTTGTGAATCTTAATAATATGATTCCATAGTATGAGTAATATTTTAAGAAGGAGGAATGTGATATGATCATGGTGGAAAACCTGAAAAAGGAGTTTACATATTATAAAAAAATGACAGGGATCAAAGGCTCCCTGCATAATATATTTCACAGGGAGTCACTGACAAAAGAAGCGGTTCGGGATATTTCCTTTTCCGTGGAGAGCGGTGAGATGATAGGTTTTTTAGGGCCCAACGGGGCAGGGAAGACTACCACGCTGAAGATGCTTTCGGGTATTCTGTATCCCACAGGCGGCAGGATTGAGGTGGACGGGTTCATTCCCTGGGAACGCAAAAACGAATTTAAAAGGCGTATTTCTATTGTCATGGGGCAGAAAAACCAGCTCTGGTGGGATCTGCCGGCCAGTGACAGCTTTTATCTGAACAAATGTATTTTCGGAGTGGACGATGGTTCTTACAGGGATATCATAACAGAGTTATCCGAGCTGTTGGATGTGAAGGAGCTTCTGAATGTGCAGGTGCGGCGGCTTTCCCTTGGCGAGCGGATGAAAATGGAAATTCTGGCAGCCCTGATTCATCGGCCGGATATCCTCTTTCTGGATGAACCTACCATTGGGTTGGATATTTTGTCCCAGAAAAAGATCAGGGAATTTTTAAAGATATATAATGAACAGTGGAAGACCACGGTTATCATTACAAGCCATTATATGGCGGATATTGAGGCCCTTTGTGACAGAGCTGTCATTATCAACCAGGGGCAGCTTGTGTATGATGGAAAGTTGGCAGATATGAACCAGGTTCTGGGAAAGAGGAAGCTGCTTTCTGTGAAGACTTCCGATGCAGTGGATATAGGGGCATGGAAAACCTTCGGCATGGTCAGGGAAGTGAGCGCTGCAGGCGCGGTCCTGGAGGTTCCACAGGAAAAGGTAAAGGAAGTTCTCAATGCAGTTCTGTCAGAACTTCAGGTAGATGACTTTACGGTAACGGAGATTCCGATCGAGGAGAGTATAGCCCGCTTTTATCAGAAGGAGGTGGTGATGCCGTGAGCAGTTACCGTTGCGTATTTTTGATGGGGGTGGAGCAGGCGTTGGAATACCGGGTCAGTTTCTTCTTAAGTATGCTCAGCGCGGTATTTCCCATTATCATTCAGACTACCATGTGGAATTATCTGTACAGGCATTCGGACGCGGCTGCCGTATTCGGATATCAGCAGGGTGAGATTCTGCTCTATACCCTTCTGGCCACAATTGTATCCCAGTTGGTGAGCACCGGGTTTGAAGGAGAGATGAACAGCGACATTAAGATGGGAGGATTGAATAAGTACCTGGTGCGTCCTGTAGGATATAAGGGATATCGCTTTTTCCGGTTTATCGGACAGAAAATTCCAAGAGTGATGGTGGTTGCGCCTGTGATGGCGGTTATCCTTGGTATGGCGTTCTGGCAGGGGATGCCGGTTTCGGCAGGAAGGGTTCTTGCCTTTCTGGTAAGTCTGGGGCTGGGGCTGATATTAAACTTTTCCATATTTTACTGTATTGGACTGTTGGGTTTCTGGCTGACGGATGTGGACAAGCTGTTCGGCACAATCAGCATTGTATTGACAGTGGTAAGCGGCGGCGTTTTTCCGTTGGATATTTTCGGAGGGGTGGTTGAGACTCTGGTGAATCTGCTGCCTTTTGGCTATACAACCCAGTTTCCGGTGAATATTGTGAATGGACGGTTTGGATGGGAGCGCATGGGAGTGGGATTTTTCTTTCAAATTGGGTGGATTTTTGTCTTTGTCTGTCTGGGAAAATATATGTGGCGGCATGGTGTGAAGCGGTATGCCGCAGTAGGGGGATGAATCGAATTTATGCAGAAAGGAATGGGATTTGCATAATCCTGGGTAGAAAATGAAAAAGATTGGACGTTACCTTAAGCTTATGGGAGTTTTTGCGAAATATTCCCTGATGTCCGCCCTGGAATACCGCATTAATTTCGTCGCCGGAGTGACTGTGGAGATGGGGTGGATGATTATCAAGCTGCTGTACGTGGCTGTTATTTATAAGGCGGGGACCAATATCGGCATACTGACACCGGATCATATTCTGTTGTTTGTTGGAACTTATGTGCTGATGACGGGAATTTACATGCTGTATTTCGGAAATTTTGTATCTTTGCCCGGGATGGTGCAACAGGGGGAATTGGACCTGTACATTGTAAAGCCGGTGTCACTGCAGTTTCTTGTAACAATGCGGAGACTTGATTTCGCTTTTCTGCTGCCGGATTTTGTGGCAGGTGTGGTAATGATTGTTCTCGGCTGGCATCTGGCAGGGCTTCCGGTGGGAGTAGTCCCCATAGCGGGATTTGTTTTTTTCCTGGTCTGTGGATGTCTTCTGACCTATAGTATGTTTTTACTGCCGTATATTTTGAGTTTCTGGATTATTTCCGTTGGCGGTATTGTGGATATCAGCAATGCTCTGTGGGACTTCAACAATATGCCCTCCATGATGTACGGGAAATGGTTTCGGCGGATCGGAACTTATATTTTACCGGTTTTTGTGATAACGAATTTTCCGGGTTTGTTTTTGATGGGGGAATTGTCGGTATGGGCCTGCGCATGGGGAGCCGGGGTGCCTGTTTTGTTTTTTGTCCTGTCCCGCATTTTATGGAAATTTTCCCTGAAAAAGTATAGCAGTGCAAGCTCCTGACAGCAGTGCGGGCAAAGCCTGCACTGGCAGGAACCTGCAGGATAACAGCGGTGCGGGTCATGCTAAGCATAATACTGCGCCTGGGCATGCCACATCTCGTAATATTTTCCGGTTTCCTCTGCAAGGAGTTCCTGGTGGGTTCCGGTCTGGACGATTCTGCCCTCGTGGAACACCAGGATTCTGTCGCAGAGTCTGCAGGAGGACAGGCGGTGGCTGATATAGATGGTGGTTCTGTCTCCTGCGATCCGGTCAAATTTTTCATAAATTTCCGCTTCCGCAAGGGGGTCCAGGGCAGCGGTGGGTTCATCCAGGATGATGAAGGGGGTGTCCCGGTACAGCGCCCGGGCAAGGGCGATTTTCTGGGCTTCCCCGCCGGATAACTCCACACCGTCTGCGTCAAAATCCTTATAGATGGGGGTTTCCAGTCCCCTAGGCATCTCACGGTACCGCTTTCCGAACCCAGTCTCCTCCAACAGCCCCCTGGCCCGCTCTTCATCCCAGGAGGCGCTGCAGGACACATTGTTTCCCAGGGGAACCGCAAGCAGGTTATAGTCCTGGAAAACCACGGAGAAAATGTCCAGGTACTGGCGGTAATCGTATTTGCGGATATTGAAATCATTCATGATGATCTCTCCTTCCGTGGGTTCATAGAGGCGGCAGAGGAGTTTTATGAAGGTGGTTTTGCCGCTTCCGTTCATGCCTACCACAGCCAGACGCTCTCCGGAACGCAGGTCCAGATTGATGTTGCGCAGGGCAAAGCTGCGGCTGCCCGCGTACCGGAAGCTGACGTTGCGGAAGGTGATGTCAAATTGCCTGTCGCTGCGCTTTTCCACGGCCAGGCTGCCCTGGTACATATCGTTTTTGATGTCAAAGAAGGCAAGGTAGTCTGCCAGGAATTTTTCGTTTTGCCAAATCCTGCCGGGAATATCCAGAAGCGTCTGAATACATTCCGTCAATCTCCCCAGATAACTTACATATTTGATGATGCTTCCCACAGGGAAGGCGCCCAGTGCGCAGTAATAGCACACGATGAGATAGGAGAAGCCTGTTGTCAGCCAGAAAAAGACCGTTCCGGGAACCGTGACAAAACAGAAGATTTTATGTTGGGTATCCATGAAAATCTTTCTGTGTTCCTGGTTGAATTTCCGGAAAAAGCTGTCTATTGTCAGCTGCTGGCGGTATATTCGATTGTCTGTTCCGGATGGAAAAAATCCCCGGCTAAGTCGGTTTTCCTTCAGCATATGCTTTCCGATATTGTCCCAGAATGCGGCGGTTTTCTGGCCGCCGCGTAGCCGGAAGAGGAAGCCTCCGGCTACGGATGCAGTCAGCGCTGCCAGGAGCAGCAGACTGGTCCGGGAAAACGGTGCAGCCGCCATCAGGGAAAGCATTTCCCCAAACAGAAAGGCGGAGAAAGCCAGATTTACCAGGCAGTCCATAAGTATCTCCGCGGTATTTCTCATATTGACGACACCATAGGAATTGATAAACTGGTTTTCGTCTATTTTTCTTCTCATCTGGCGAATGTCCGGATTTTCGATCTTGTCGTAGTCCAGGCCCAGGGTTTTGCGGTAAAAGGCCTCCGCCTGGCGGTTTTCCAGAATTTCAAGGGCGGTCTCCACCTGTCTGTCCAGGACGGCCGTAGCGGAGCGGATCAGCAGGATGCCTGTCAACGCTGCCGCCGCCAGGAAATAAAGTTCCCTTTTTTCCTGTCCCTGGGAAAGCGAGTTGATGATCTCCGCAGTCATCCAGAGGTTGAAGTAAAAAGAGATATTATTGAAAATTGTCCGCAGGAAGTATAGGGGGAAGTATTTGGGATTGTAGCTCCTGTATTGTCTGAATGCCCTCTTTGTTGCGCTGTGTTTTTTCATGTCTGTTCTCCTGTTTGCGTTCTGCACGGCAGTCTCATGCATGGGCTGCGCTGTCTTCTTTACCGTCCTGATAGTATTTGCTCTGTACACCGAACATGCAGGCATAGCTGCCGTTTTTCTCCATCAGTTCTTCGTGGGAGCCGATTTCCTTTATCACACCGTCTTCCAGCAGGACAATCCGGTCACAGAAGCGGGTGGAGGCAAATCGGTGGGAGATATAGACGGAGGTTTTTCCCCGGGTGAGGTTCCGGTACTGCAGATACAGTTTGTTTTCCGCAATGGGGTCAAGGGCGGCGGTGGGTTCGTCCAGGATAAGAATGGGGCTGAACTTGTAGATGGCTCTGGCCAGAACCAGTTTCTGCATCTCTCCCCCGGAAAAATCCACGCCGTCGTCATAGATTCCCTTTATCAGGTGAGTATCCATTCCACCGGGCAGGTTCCGGACTTTTTCATAGATTCCCGAAGCCTTCATGGCTGCTGCGGCAGCTTCCCTTGCCCCCGGACGCTCTGAATCCACGCCTGCCACAAACTCAAAAACAGTGAAGGCAATTGGCCGGATTTCCTGGAAAACTGCGGAAATCAGGGAGTAGTATTCTTCGATATTGTACTCCCGGATATCTCTTCCGTTCACCAGGATTTCGCCCTTGGTGGGTTGAAATAATCCGCAGATCAGTTTCACCAGGGTGGTTTTTCCGGAGCCGTTTTGCCCAACCAGAGCCAGTTTTTCCCCTGCTTTTATCTGCAGGCTGATCCCCTTCAGGGTATCCGTGCAGGCTCCGTCGTATCGGTACCAGACATCCCGCAGCTCAATGGAGACAGGCCCGGAAGGAAGGGGACAGCCCTTTTTATGGTTGAACTTGTCCGGATAATCGTAGAATTCCCGGTAGCAGGCAATTTTTTCCGCCCGGGTATTCAGCCTGGCCACGTCCCTGATAACGGACTCGAAAAATCCGCCCAGGCTTAGAAGCATGTTGAAGTAGAAGACAAATTCTCCCACGCTGATACTGCCGTTAAGGTAAAAGCCGATAAGGACAAAATAGGCGGCGCAGTTCTTCACCAGATCCATGAGCCAGTACAAAAGCCTGGCCCAAAGCTCCCGCAGGCTGCAGCGTTTGTTCCAGGCCAGAATGAAGTCCTGGTATTCCTGCATCATGTTTTGCAGCCAGTTTTCCAGGCCGTAGAGTTTGATGTCCTTAGCCGGTGAGAAATCTCCGGAAAGTCCGTTTAGATAGTTTCGTTTTCGAATTTCTTTTTCCCATTTGTGCTTGTTTTTTTCATAATATACCGCACGCCATCTGGAAGTAAAATAGGATCCCAGGGATACCGCGGCGGTCACCGCCACCAGAACAGGATTCAGCACAGTCAGCAGCGAGACATAGGCGGCAATGGCTGTCCCATGGTAAAGAACCTGGGACAGATCCTGCCAGAAGAATTCCGCAGAGCAGTTGCCCCTGCAGGCGTCGTCCCAGGCATAGCCGCTGATTTCCTTAAAGTCCTGCCGAAAGGTATTTTCATAGTCCGTTTCATAATTTTCCCGGGCGCGCATTTGCGCCTGATAGACAAATGTGGGATAGTATTTTCTTCCCTGTCTCCGGGAGTCAATGAAGTCCTGGAGCAGATTCAGCAGAATGCGCAAGGCAATGTAGACGGCGCATGTGGCCAGGAGCTGTCCGAATGCCGCGCCCCTGCCCACAGAGTCAATGAGGAGTCCCGGAAAGGAATCCGCCGCAAGAGAACGCGCTGCCTCCGGCAGGAAGGCTGCAAAAATGAAAAACAGGAACCATTTATCCAGTTTCCACAGCTGTTTTACGGCCCAGAGAAGGCAGCCCAATGTGGTATATTTATGCTTCTTTGTTTCTTTTTTCTTCATCAGCTCATCCTCCATGCCTGGACTTCTGCGTATGTCTGTATTTTTGCATATGATTGTATTTCCGCATATCTGAAATGCAAGTATTAGTATAGCATGCAGGCAGAAAAAAAGCGCAGTTTGATACCAAATGCGGAAAATTTGATGTCAAATGCGCTTCAGGCAGAGCTGCCGGATGCCTGGGGTGAACCGGGACGGTTACTGGGGCAGCAATACTTCCGTGGAAAAGGCTTCCTCCTCGGAGGCCCTGGTGACATGCCCGCCCAGTTTTTTCACAATGGCGTCCACTCTGTTAAGCCCCAGACCCCTGCCGTTTCCTCTGGTGGTGCGGAAGTGATTCTTTTTCCGGCCCCCGGCGGTATTTGTCAGGGCGAAATACAGGAAATTCCCTTTCATTTCCATATAAATGCGGATCAGCCGTTTCTCCGGGGGCAGCTCCATACAGGCTTCCATGGCATTGTCCAGGAGATTTCCCAGAATGGTACATAAATCCAGTTCCGGTGTGGTCAGGTGTACAGGAATGCGAACGCTTGTTCTGACCCGAATCTGTCTTTCCCCTGCCAGGGACAGCTTGCTGTTCAAAACGGCGTCCGCGGCGCTGTTTCCGGTTCTGATCACAGTTTCCACATTGGTCAGGTCCTGGTCCAACATATCCAGATAGCGTTGGATTTCCGCCATCTCTCCCCTGGAGGCATGGACTTTCATGGCCTGGATGTGATGCCTGTAATCGTGCCGCCAGCCTCTCATTTTCCCGTACATATTTTCCACTTCGGCGTAGTATTTCTGCAGAAGTTCCTGCTCAAAGGCGGCAACTTTTTTGGCGATGAGCTTATCTAAAAACATGATGTTCTCCCTGTTTTGGAATCCGGTTTTCCGGCGTTCTTTTGGGGGTGGTTCTTCCGTGCAGTCTTCCGGGATATGTCCTGGGCGGCACTGCCGGGTCACAGGTATCTGGCCAACGCGCTGTAGATATCCCCATACAGCCCCCTGCGCAGGGGAAGGGAGTCGCCGTTTGCCATGGTGATCTGGGAGCGTGTGATTTTCTGAATATAGTTCAGGTTTACAACAAAAGAGCGGTGTACCTTAAAAAAAGTCTGGTCCAACTGTTCCGAAAACCTGCTCAAAGCCATGCGCATCCGGTAGACTTCCTGAAGCGTGTGTACGGCAATATACACATTTTCGGACTCAATATAGACAATATCGGCAAGGGGTACCTTTACGCTGCCGTCTTTGTCCGCAACCAGGACGCAGCGCTGCCGGAAAGACAGATTGTAAGCCGCCCTGTCCAGAACCGGGCAGAGCTTTGCATCATCCACCGGCTTCAGCAGGTAATGGAGGGCGGATACGTCAAATCCGTCGCTGAAATATTCGTAGTATCCGGTGATGAAGATGATCTGCAGGGATTTGTTTTCCCGCCTGATCTCTTTTGCCAGTTCCACACCGCTCATTCCCGGCATCTCCACATCCAGTAGCAGGATGTCGAAATCCTTCTCCTCATCATAATCGAAGAGAAAGGCTTTCGCGTCCGCATATTTTCGGATTTCCGCAAGGCGCCGCGTTTTTCCGGCCCAGGAGGAGGCGATTCCGGCCAGGAATTCCCTCTGGCTGCTATCATCGTCGCATATGGCTATTTTCAGGTTCATACGGTAAGATTCCTTTTTCCTGCCAGATTTTAATCCTATGGAAAAACCCTTTTGCAATTCATGGGCATGGATATTTCCAGATTATGGTTGGCATATTTTACTCTTATTTTTCCCCTGACGCTGTTAAAAACACATTCAAAGCTGTCTATAAAATCTGTGCAAGACGGTTTTATAATGACGGTCTTAAAACCGTCATTGCTCCTTATTCCCGCGATTTCCGTAAAGAACCATTCCATAATATGCCCCATCATATCGTGGTTACGGCTTCTGGCGTCGTCACGCCAGAATTCAGGCAGTGTTGTCTCCCCTGTTTGGATGAAACGCCAGTATGATGGATGGGTATTCTTTAAAATCATATCGTAAATAATATCGTTTCTGCCTGCCGCCGCAAGTGCGCGCAGAATGTATACAAGCCCTATTTCACCGCATTCAAGGTGGTTTCCCTGGCATAAACTGATAAGCGTATGATACACATCCGGGACATGTTCCTCCGGCACAAGCCCAAAGTGCAGCGGTATTGCCTGGTTGGTCTGCGTTATTTTTCCGCTTCGATAATCCTTGTAACAGGCTCCGTTTTCTGTTATAAGCAGGTATTTATTGTACAGTTTTTTCACGCTTTCTGCCTGCTCCGTAAATTTCTTTTCGTCGCCTTTTCCCAGTATCCGTGAAATTTTTGCCATTGTGACTAAGTCGTGATAATAAAATGCGGTCTCGATATTTTCATGTCCGTTTCCCCTGCCCTGTTCAATGCCCCAATCGCCGAGACCTCTGCAGATATAGCGTTCCTCACCGTCTTTATCATATAAGCGATTATAATCATGATATTGTTCTGATAAATATGCAATATAGTTTTTCGCACTGTCATAGTTGTCTTCTAAGACTTTTCTGTTGTTGTAAAAGCGATACTGTTCAAAGGCCGCGAGAATAATCGAGCTTCCCCAGGGGATAATATCCCAGAAGCTGCCCTCGTGCCAATTCGTAATAAATCTGGCGTATCTGGGCGCGATTGAGGGGATCAGACCGCTTTTATATTCGTGGGGAAACGCGCCGCGGTCAATGCAGAATTCCTTTTCTGTATACTGCGCATCGCGCATATCCATGGAAATTTTTGACCATAGCATATTTACATCTTTATTATACATAATAGAAGGGGCAATCAAGTGGTTGATTTCCAACCAACCGAGTTTTTCAATAGTCGGACAGTCGGTATGCGAGTGGTTAATATTGCTCTCTATCGATTTTAGGATGATGCGGTAAATCTGATTTAACTTCTCGTCTGAACATTGAAAATATCCGCAATCCTCTGCCGAAGAGGTAGTAAGATAAGATTTAAACTCAAGTATCTGCTCATATTCCGCACCCTGGATTTTATACCATCGTGCACCGTTTAAGGAGAATTTCTGCTCGAAAATATCTTCGTTTCCGCAGAGCGTAAGTATTGAACAGGTATCTGTGGTCTGCTCGATATCGCCGTTTGCAGCCAGTTTTTCAGCGGGTATCACTTTTATTTTCTGACCGTGGTTTCCCTTGATTCTTAGGTAAAACTGGGAGGACATATTCTGGCCGAAGTCAAAAATCATTCGTTCCCGGTCCACTTTCTGGGGAGTATAGCAGCATTTATGGATTACGGGAGGATAGTCAAGCGGGATGGGTTTTCCCTTGGGAGCTGCTGCATTTTTTGCAGCTGTCCAATCATACTGGATCGTATTGTCAATGTCCTCGCTGCCGTAAATATTGGCAAGTGTTGTTTTGCTTTGGCTTACTTCCCACGAGTTGTCGGTGACAAGATAGCGATCATCAATTTTAAGCTGTGCCATAAGCGCAAGACAGTCTCCGAATGGATGGTATCCCTTATCCATTGTATAAAAATAGCGCTTTCCGTTATCGTCGTCACCGATATACCAACCGTTTGCGGCTTCAATGAGGATCTCGTTTTTCCCGTCAAGGAGAAAAGCGCCCACATCATAAGTGGAATAGTGAATGTGCTTGTCAAAATCGGTCTGACTGCCCTCATAGACATACGGACTGATGTTTTGGCCGTTGATTTTCACTGCAAACTGTCCGGGCACGCATACGGATAATACGGCAGTATGGTTCTTTCCTACATTAAAAAAGCGTCTTGCCACAAAAGGTTTTGCGGTACCGTTTCCAATCCAGACACCACGCCATTTTTTGACGCCAGTTATAAAATGCGCATATTCCGACTTTTCCCTAAAATCGTTTTCATCCCATGCAGAAACAAGGAAGCCGTATTTTTCCTGTTCTTCTAAATCAAGGTCCAAAACAATATTGTTTTGCTCGTCAGACTGTATTTTATCAGTGGAGTATACCAGATTTTCCTCCTGAAATATGTCAATTTGATACGCAGTCTGAATGTGTTTTCCTGGGCCGTATTTCCAGGAAAACATAATGCGGCTTCCAACGCCTGTCTGTGTGGGATAGTTTTCAATTTTACAATCTATCGGTTTCATTTCTGCTCCTTTCGAACAATTACCGTCCTGGATTCTCATTTAAAGTTTGGCGTACATGGTGATCCGGAAGATGCCGTTTTCCATATCGCAGCCTACAGTGCCCTTTATTTTTTCGGAAAAGGACCGTACGCTCTGCATTCCCAGTCCATGGTCTCCCTTCTTCCGGCTTCTGGGAAGCTTTGTGTCGGGGTCCAGAAGGATTTCATCCCGGTATTGGTTTTTGGTCTGGATAAATAAACGGTGGTCCAGGCAGTGGATTTTTATTTCAATATGCCTTTTTTCCTGTTCAAGGGTTTTCACGCATTGAAGTGCATTCTCAAACAGATTTGCGATTACTAGGGTGAGTTCATAATCGTTCACCGGTATTTCCTTTGGGATTCTGGCATCCAGATCCACTTTGATATCAAGGGACAGGGCCTTTGCCATCATGCTTGAGAGAATGGTGTTGACCACAAGGTTGCCGCAGTATTCCTCCACTTTGTTTTCACTGGCCATATGGCGGATATGCTCGTTTACTTCCCTGATTTTTTCATAGTTTTTCTGTTCCAGAAGGGAATCGATGATTCTGGAATAGTGGCGGAGGTCATGATGCAGTATTTTCAGGTTCTGCTCTGCCTGTTCCACAAGATAATGTCTGCTTTCCAGTCCCTGTATGTAAGAATTCTGCAGCCTGTTTTCCCAGTAGATGGCGCTTCTTTTGCTTTCGCTTTCCAGGTATCGGAGTACCACAATGTAGGATATAAACATGGTAATCAGGATGAACACAATGCCGGGAATATTATCCGGATTGTCGTAGAGCGTATGGGGGAAAAAGGCAATGAAGGAAAAGCTGCAGTAAAAGAAAACGGGTATCAGGCAAAGCTCCCACAGGCCTTTCTGATCGGGTTTTTCCTGAAATTTCAGACAGCTGTTCCTGACGGTAAGGGACAGGAGGAGTAGAATGCCAAGGTGTACGGCAGTGCCGCCCAGGATGCCTGCAAGGGAGCTTCCGGTGCATATTTTGAGGATGGCAGAAGAGACGGCGCCCGCTATTACATAACTGGAGGCGCTGAGCGCCACAAACAGGGACTGGCCGCTTTTTTTCCTGGCAGTGAAAAAGGCCGTGGACTGGGTTGCGATAATCTGCAGTACAGTCACCAGGACATAGCAAAGGGGGCTGTCCGGAAAGAATAGCAGTTTGAAGAGGTCCAGTATGCTTAAGGCTGAAAACAGGCCCAGGCACAGAAGGCCTGTGATAAGCCTGGAATAGCGGTGTACGATAAACAGATAAATATACAGAATCAGGAATATGTGGCTTACAATGTAGGACAGGGTGGTGAAAGAATTCATGTTGTCTCCTTATTTATACTGCACACCGATTAAATTTGCAGCACAACCCGACTGCAGACCGCCGGCCAGGTACTTTCCCGGGGGCATCACTGCAAATCCAGGCGGTCTGCAGTATAGCTCCGCATCTGCCCTGGCCGGCACTTGGACTTATTTATGCTGTTCTGAAATGTACAGGAGATATTCCTTTTGGGCATCCGGGGAACTTTTTCTGCTTACGGGAATATTTGCGCCGCTGTCCATTACCGCAGTGTTCTGATTCAGGGTTCTGACATGGTCCATGTTGATCAGGAAGGACTTGTGGACATAGAGGAAGTTTCCGGCAGGGATCAGTTCCTTTGTGGCTTCCTCAAAAGATGTCCGTATATTGATGCTTGTTATTGTTTTCCCATTGGTCATGTGGACCTCCAGTTTCCGGGAAGCATTTTCTATGTATTCGATGTCGGCGTACAGGACGGATTCCAGCCCTCCCTTTATTTTTACCGGGTAGGCGTCCTTTCTGGATTCCATCCGGGACAGGGCGTAATCCAGGGCTTCAAAAAGTTTGTTCTCCGCAACCGGCTTCAGCAGGTATCTGATGGCATGTACATTGTAGGCGTCCATGGCGAAATCGTCGGAGGCGGTGACATAAATCAGGGCGCTTCTGCTGTTGTTTTTTCTGATCTGGCTTCCCAGGTCTATGCCTGTCATCCGGGACATGACGATGTCCAGAATGTAGATTTCTGCTATTTCGTTCTTCTGTATTTTGTGCAGAAGAGCGGATGCGTCGGAAAATTTTTCTATTTCAAAGCGGACGCCGAAGCGGCAGCTGCCGTAGTTCAGCAACAGCCGTTCCAATTCGTCCAGGTCCCTGGGTTCGTCATCACAGATTACAAGCCGCATCAGTCCCGATTCCTCCTGGTTTGTCAAAAGTCCCGTGTAGTCCCGTGTGTTCGACTATAGTATACACCATTTCCGGGAAAAGTAAATTGTTTTTTGGATTTGAAAAAGGGGATAAAAATCCGAAAAAATAGATTGACATGCTTGTTGTTCTTTGTTAAGATAATTGTATCAGTCTAGGGACATCTAAAGAAATTTCTACAACCATTTCAGGTGACGATCCCTGTATGAGAATGGAAGAAGGGCATTCCTAATAAATATGGCGGATTGCGGAGATGTGGTATTGGAGAAATCTTCTTTATGTGCATCGTACATGCTCTTCTTTTGTTATATAGGAAAGGAGAATTGTATGAACAAAAAGGGATTTAAGAAGCTCGAGGAGATGAATCTGTTGGATGACTTTCTGTTTGGTTCCATGGTAGCTTATCCGGAGATCGGGAAAAGGTTTGTGAAGATTCTTTTGAGAACGATTTTCGGCAGGGAGTTCAGGCAGCTGTCAGTGACGGCTCAGAAAGTGTATTATGGAGCAGATAGAGATCTGCACGGTGCCAGACTGGATGTCTATCTGGAACCGGAAGAGAATTCCGGAGAGCGGGTGACAGTCTATGATATCGAGCCTGATTTGAAGGACAGGAATTCGGACATAAGGGCGCTGCCGCGCAGAATGCGGTTTTATCATGGAAAAATTGCCGCGAGAAGTCTGGATTCCGGTACAGATTACGATAAACTGAAAAATGTGGTCATTATCATGATTGTGCCATATGACCCGTTTGGGTTAAACCGCATGATATATACAGTGAAAAATAAGTGCGTGGAAGTGCCGGATATGGAGTATGAAGACGGAGCAAGCACCCTTTTCCTGTATACGAAGGGGACAGAAGGAATTCCAAATGAGGCGATAAAGCAGCTGCTGCGCTACATGGAGAATACTACTTATGAAAATGCGGTGAATGAAGATTTGCGGGAAATGCACAGAATGGTCGAGACCGTAAAGAGAGATCCGGAGGTGGACGGAATGCGTATACAACTGGTGGAAGACGTCATTATGCTGTCGGAAGAGAAGAATAGTCTGACAGAAGAGAAAATTAAATTGACAGAAGAGAATGCCAGAATGGCGGAAGAGAATGTAAAGATGACAGAGGAGAATGCCAGAATGGCGGAAGAGAATGTAAAGATGACAGAAGAGAATGCCAGAATGGCAGAAGAGAAGGTAAAGATAACAGAAGAGAATGCCAGAATGGCAGAAGAGAATGTAAAGATAACAGAGGAGAATGCCAGAATAGCGGAAGAGAATGTAAAGATAACGGAGGAGAATGCCAGAATGGCGGAAGAATTGATAAAGCTGCGGGAAGAACTTGCCCGGAGAGATGCAGTGGAAAAACAGACTGCGAATGATTGAAATACAGGAGTGGTTGGAATTCGCTGCCACGATAAAACACAGCGGAGCAGATAAGCAAAGTATACGAAAGACAAGTAGACTGGAATGGAGTCTGCTTGTTTTTTTAGGCGACGGCAAAAATGGAAGTTTTCTCGTTAGAAGCTGAAGTGCGTAACAGTTCATATTAGCAGTGGGAACATCAGCAGAAAGATCTTGCATTCCGCGATCTAATGTGTTAGAGTAAAAGGGTACTCTAATGCATTAGAGAGGAGGGCTTGTATGGATACGCCGAAAATTTTTGAAAGCGAATATCGTTTTTGTCTGATTTTATGGGAGCAGGAGCCGGTGAAGAGCAGCGAATTGGTGCGGCTGTGTCAGGAGAGGCTTGGATGGAAGCCTACCACCACCTATACGGTAATCAAGCGGCTGTCGGAGCGTGGAGTAGTGAAAAACGAAAACAGTGTGGTCACAGCCCTGGTAAGCAGGGAGCAGGTGCAGGCGGCGGAGATTGACGAGTTGGTGGAGAAAAAGTTCGGCGGTTCCCTTCCGGCGTTTGTGGCGGCATTTACAAAGCATGGGCGGATTACAGAGAAGGAAATTGACCAGGTACAGCGGATGATAGACCGGTTCCGGGAAGGAGGGAAGTGATGGCAGGTATCTTTTTGGAAGTGGTAAACCGAAGTATTGCGGCGGGATGGCTGGTACTGGCAGTGGTATTGCTGCGTTTTGTTTTAAGAAAAGGCCCCAAATGGATAAATCTGCTGCTCTGGGGCATGGTTGCCCTGCGGCTGCTGTTTCCGGTCACCATCGAGAGCAGCTTCAGCCTGATTCCTGACGCCAGGCCCATATCGGAAGGATTTGCCGGGGAGGTTTACTCTGGAGCGGATTTTTCCGGGGAGAACGAGGCAGGAGAAGCAGCATCGTTCCAGGGGGAAAGGGAGATTTGGAGGAAGGCGGAGAGGACAGGCTTTCGGGGAAGCGGAATCTGGGGAAAGATAACGCAGCAGAACGGTCTGGCAGAAGGCGGATTATGGGGATTTTGGAAGGAACCAAACAGCATTCTTATTCTGACGGCGATATGGCTGTCAGGAGCGGGGCTGATGTTATTTTACGCCGTGTTCAGCTATCTTGGGCTGCGCAGGCAGGTGAGGACGGCGGTACTGTTTCGGGACAATATCTTCCGCAGCGAAGGGGTGGATTCTCCCTTTGTACTGGGGGTGATAAAGCCCAGGATTTATCTTCCCTTTCAGATGCAGGAAAGGCATCTGGAACTGGTGGCGCTGCACGAGCAAATTCATATCCGCAGGGGGGACCATCTGTGGAAGCCGCTTGGATTCGGGCTGCTTACGCTGTACTGGTTTCATCCGCTGCTGTGGCTTGCCTATGTGCTGCTGTGCCGGGATATCGAGCTGGCCTGTGATGAGAGTGTGGTTCGGGGACTTGACCGGGAGAGGCGGGCAGATTACTCCCAGGCGTTGTTGGACTGCAGCACCCGTTCCAGGGGCATGGGAGTTTGTCCACTGGCCTTTGGGGAGTCGGGGGTGAAAACCAGGGTGAAGTCCGTGCTGCATTATCGGAAGCCCACTTTTTGGGCACTGGCGGCGGCATTGGCAGCCTGTGGGGCAGCGGCGGTGTGTTTTCTCACCAATCCTGTTCGCCGGGATACTCTTGTCTGGGCACAGACTCTGGAGGCGGAGGAAGTGGCGGAAGCAGAAGTGGTCATTTATTCCGGATTGGGAAGACAATCTAAACAGCTTGCAGAAAATGACATTGATGCCATGGTTTCCCTGATTCAGCAGAGCAGAGGCAGGTATGTGGAGGAGCCGGAGGATTTGGACGGAGGCAGTATTTTCTTCTCTCTTACCATGGCAGACGGCTCTGTCCATGAGGTGGGAAACATGGGAAATACCTATCTGATTATTGACTGGGATTATTATGAGGCAGATTACAGCTGGCTGTCTTCCTGGGACGACGTTCTTCCGGAGGGAGAGGAACCGCTGCTGGAGGCGGTTATCTGGGAGGAGGCTGATCTGGACAGGGACGGTGAGCCGGAGGTAATCCAGGTCAGGGAGACGGTAAAAGGGGAGGCATATGTATTGGAGGTACTGAAAAAGGACGGCACGCTGCTGTGGAGCGAGGAGGCCGGGACATCCCATGTTGGGTGGAATACCCTTCTATTGTATCAGGAGGGGGAAAAGGATTTCCTGATCCGATATCATCCCAATCTTTCCCAGGGCTTCGGGAGCTATACCTGTGAACAGTTTTCCCTGGCAGGGGGCGCTGAAACATCGGAAAATACATGGGAAGCGGACTTTGAACTGGCTTCCGGCCAGGTGACGGGAAAGATGCGTTCCTTTGCAGAGCAGGTCAATGAATTTCTGGAGGAAGGGACGGTTCTCATCAGTACCCAGGACGGCCAGCTAGCTGTAGGACCCCGGCGGGCGGAGGAGCTGTCCGGGCTGTATTCGGTGCGGTTCTATCCGGAGGAGACGGAACCGGCGGAGGGTGTGTGGAAGGATTTTGCCAAAGGGCTGCCAGAGGAAGTGGAACCCCTTGAATTTGTGCTTGCCAGCGGCGCCGGAGCCTGGAGCACTTCCCTCACCCTGTACCCGGACGGTTCTTTCCAGGGCACCTATGCGGGCAACGAGGCGGTTGCCGGGGAGAGCTATCCCAGGGGAACGGTCTATATCTGCAGGTTCAGCGGGAAATTTGGCGATATAAGGGAGACGGGCGAGTATTCTTTCTCCATGCGCCTGGCGGAACTGGATTATGAGACAGAGGAGGAAGCGGTGTGGATTGAGGATGGCTTCCGCTTTATCGGCGCCGGGGCTGTGGGGCTGGAGGAGGGAGAGGAATTTATCTTCTATCTGCCGGGAGTGCCCATGGAAGAACTGGAGGAGGATTTTGTAACCTGGTCTCCGGACTATTATCTGTGGAAGAACGGAGGAATTGAGAGGCTGTCTGCCTATGGGATTTACAATGTGGAGGCCGAGTGCGGGTTCTTTACCAACTGGCAGGAGTGAATTGAGGGGCCTTATGTGCGCCGTGTCCGGCGGGATGAAAAAATTTTTCCCCGCAGAACTTTTCTCCTTTTTTTCCGTTAATTATGGCAGGAAGCAAAATAAGCCGATCATAGAAGGGAAAGGAGAGCGGGGAAATGAAAAAGAGGATGATACCATTGGTTCTTGTGTTGGGGCTGGTACTTGGCGGATGCGGAAAAACTGCGGATTCTGCCGGGGAAAACGAAACGGGTTCAGAAGAATCGGGGGGCGCAGGCGTGTCAGCGGCAGGAACCTTGCCGGAAGGAATCGGAAACGGGACGGCAGGCCGGGATAACGTGTCTGTGTCGGAAGGGGCCGGAGAAGTCGGAGAGGGAATACCGGAAGAACCCGGAAGCAGAGAAGGAACGTCAGAAGGAACCGGAGAAGAATCGACGGGAGAACCTGGAAGCGGAAAGGGAACCCCTGTAGTTCAGGGCGGTCCCTTTGGGGAGCTTTCTGTCATGCTCCCGGAAGGATGGAAATATGAGCTGTGTCCCATGGACAGCGACAAGCTGCTGAACGGGCGATACGGCATTCGTTTTTCCCCGGACGACGCGGAGGAGGGATATATAGAACTATGCTATATCGAGCAGTTCGGGGTATGCGGAACAGGTCTGGAGGAGGAAACCGTGACAATTGCGGGGGTTCCGGCTTTCAAAGGCGTCTATGACGGTCATGGTTACTGGGATTTTATCAGTTTCCAGGAGACCTTCCGGGGCATGGTGGCCCTGACATTCTGTGTGGAGGGATGGTGGAGTGAATATGGGGAAGAGGCTACGGAGATTCTGGAGACGGTTTCCTTTGAACCACAGGTAAAGGAAGGCGGCGCCTGTGTGTATCATGAAGAGTCCCAGGAGGACCAGATAGGCCTTTCTTTGACCCTGGAACAAATATCTGCCTCCGGTGCGACGCTGCATTACAATCAGTTCGATGCGGAGGCACCCACAGGTGAGCTGCAGGACGGCGATGCTTTTGTGATAGAGGTGAAAAAGGACGGCAGGTGGGAGATGGCGCCCCTGGTTGTGGAAGGCGATTACGGCTTCCATGAGGTGGCCTACCCGATTCCCACCGGAACGGTTACGGAGAGGGAGTTGGACTGGACGTGGCTCTATGGGGAACTTGCGCCGGGAGAATACCGGATCCGCAAGAGCGTCTCTGATTTTCGAAAAACGGCGGATTATGATCAGTATGAACTCTGTGCATATTTCTTTTTGAATTGAGCATGAACCGGATGCACAAATGCGGATTTTTGCAACAGTTCAGACAGAATGCTGAACTGTTGCGAGTTTTCAGATAACAATTCGGACAATTTTTCAATTAAATTTTCGAAAAATTACCTCTTGCCAAACCGGGAAAAATGTGATATTATAGCATTCGTTAGGGATGTTATGGCTCCATGGTCAAGCGGTTAAGACATCGCCCTTTCACGGCGGTAACACGGGTTCGATTCCCGTTGGAGTCATCTGACTTTTGCAGTCAGTATTAGAGCCCGAAAGGGTGTGCGGACCTTTAGCTCAGTTGGTTAGAGCAACCGGCTCATAACCGGTCGGTCCTGGGTTCGAGTCCCCGAAGGTCCATTTGGGAGCAATCCCACCGCAGAAGATATTTTATTACTGCTTAAAGAGTTCCGCAAGGTGTTCTTGTTTACATCATGTTACTGTGAGCGGCAAAGGCGTAAACAGTAACGATAATTTATACGGCCCAGTGGCTCAGTTGGTTAGAGCGCCGCCCTGTCACGGCGGAGGTCGTCGGTTCGAGTCCGATCTGGGTCGTTTCATTTTGCGGAAAAGTTGTATTATGTTTTGCAATAACGTAAAGGTGTAAAGTCTGTTGTAATGTAGAAACTTTACGCTTTTTTTGTGTATTTTATCTTTTTAACGGATATGCTGCTGTAGAAACCGGCAGTTAGCTGTTTTTGTATGAATATTTCAATTTAGGAAAGGAGAGATTGTATGATTAGAATCATAACGGATTCTGCTTCCGATATCGTGGACAACAGCAGGGAGGACCTGATCGTCCTGCCAATTACGATTACATTTGGTGAAGAGCAGTTTCAGGACGGAATAACGCTGACACATCAAATGTTTTACGAAAAACTGGTTGAGAGTGACCAGCTTCCCGTTACCAGTCAGGTACCGCCCTTTGCGTTTGAGGAAGTTTATGAGGAAATCAGAAAGAAAGGGGATCAGGCCATTGTTATTACCCTGTCTTCAAAATTGTCCGGAACCTGGCAGAGCGCCAATGTGGCTGCAGAAGAATACAGTGATGTGGTGCGGGTGGTGGACAGCGAGAATGCCAGTATCGGACAGCATGCGTTGGTGGAGTATGCGCTCCGGCTGGCGGAGGAAGAGCTTGCATTTGAGGAGATTGTGGAAAGGTTGGAGAGGGATAAATCCCGTATCAGGTTGGTGGCCCTTCTGGATACGCTGGAGTATCTCAAAAAAGGAGGACGTATCTCCAGGGCTGCGGCAATGGCGGGGAATCTGCTGTCTATTAAGCCGGTTATCGCCGTACAGGGCGGGGAAGTAGCCATTCTCGGAAAGGCAAGAGGGTCCAGACAGGGGAACAATCTGTTGGCCCAGCAGATACAGCAGGCAGGGGGCATTGATTTTGAAAAACCTTTTTACCTGGGATATACGGGACTGAGCGATGCCCTGCTGAAGAAATATATTGCGGATCATGAGTCGTACTGGAAATCTTCCGTGGACAGCCTGGAGACTTCCAGTGTAGGCGGAACCATCGGAACCCATGTTGGTCCGGGGGCCATCGGGGTGGCCTTTTTTTCAGCAGGGAAGCAGGATGTGTAGACTGTTTTTTCCGGGGACAATATACAATGAAGTTTACAATAAGATGGAGGGATGACATGAAGGAAATCAATCAGCAGTATTTAACAGGAGAGAGGGCGATGTTTCAGGCAAGGGACTGCCGCATCAGCTACTGTACTTTTGCGGATGGGGAATCGCCTTTAAAGGAGAGCAGCGATCTTGAAATTGACCACACTTTGTTCAAATGGAAATATCCTCTGTGGTACAGTAAAAATGTGGTTATAAAGGATTCTGCCCTGTTTGATATGGCAAGAGCAGGTATCTGGTATACAGATAATATCTCCATTACCGATACCATGATCGAGGCCCCAAAGGCCTTTCGGCGCAGCAGGGGGATTAAGCTTCACAATGTAGACATGCCCAATGCGTCAGAGACACTCTGGAACTGTCAGGATGTGGAGATGGACAGGGTTATGGCAAAGGGGGACTATTTTGCCATGAACAGCAGGGATATGGTAATCCGGAATTTTGAACTGGTTGGAAATTACAGCTTTGACGGGGGCATAAATCTGGAAATCCGCAATTCCAGGCTGCTCTCAAAGGATGCCTTCTGGAATGCGGAGAATGTGACAGTGTACGATTCGTTTATTTCAGGGGAATATCTGGGATGGAATTCCAGGAATATCACTTTGGTAAACTGCACAATTGAGAGTCTGCAGGGAATGTGCTATATCGACAATCTGGTCATGAAAAACTGCAGACTGCTGAATACCAACCTTGCCTTTGAATATTCCCAGGCGGATGTTGAGATCGTGGGAACCGTGGACAGCGTCTTCAATCCGAAGGGCGGGATTATACGGGCGGACAGAATCGGAGAGCTGATCATGGACGGCAGGAAGGTAAAGATCGACCAGACAAAGATTGAGGCTGGCGAGATCCTGAAAACTTCTGACAGGGCTGAGTGGGAAGTTTAGCAGGGGAGACGATTATGAAATATAATTTTGACAGGCTTACGGACAGGCGGGGAACGGGATCACTGAAATGGGATGTGCCGGAACGGGAGCTTCCCATGTGGGTGGCGGATATGGATTTCGAGACGGCGCCGGAGATCAGGGAAGCCCTGGAAAAGAGGGTCGAACATGGGATTTTTGGCTACTGTGTGGTAACGGGGGAGTGGTATGACGCCTATGCGGACTGGTGGAGCAGCCGTCACCATTTTGCCATGGAGAAGGACTGGCTGATCTTCTGCACAGGTGTGGTGCCGGCCATTTCCAGCACGGTGAGGAAACTGACCACGGTTGGGGAAAATGTGCTGGTACAGACCCCGGTGTACAATATTTTCTTTAATTCCATACGGAATAATGGACGAAATATTCTGGAGAGTCCGTTGGTGTATGAAAACGGCGTATATTCCATTGATTTTGAGGATCTGGAGGAAAAGCTGGCAAATCCCCAGACCACGCTGATGCTGCTGTGCAATCCCCACAATCCTGTGGGAAAGATCTGGGACAGGGAGACGCTGGCCAGAATCGGGGAGCTCTGCGCAAGGCATCATGTATTGGTGCTTTCAGACGAGATTCACTGTGATTTAACGGATCCAGGATATGAGTATGTGCCGTTTGCCTCAGTGTCGGAGATTTGCAGGGACAACAGTATTACCTGTTTTGCGCCTACCAAGGCCTTTAATCTGGCAGGTCTGCAGACCGCGGCGGTGATGGCGCCAAACCCGGTTATCCGCCATAAGCTGAACAGGGGGCTGAACACGGACGAAGTGGCAGAACCCAATGCTTTTGCCGTGGAAGCGGCAGTGGCTGCATTTGGAAAGGGCGGAGAATGGCTGGAAGAACTGCGGGAATATCTTTTTGAAAATAAGCAGTGCGTGCGGCGTTTTCTGGAGGCAGAACTGCCGGAGATCAAAGTGGTGCCTTCCTGCGCTACCTATCTGCTGTGGTTGGACTGCAGCGCAGTTGCAGAGGATGCAGGAGAGCTTGCGGCTTTCATAAGGCAGGACAGCGGTTTGTACCTGACGGAGGGAGAAGAATACGGCGCCTGCGGGAAAGCCTTTATCCGCCTGAATGCCGCCTGCCCCAGGCAGCGTCTCCAGGAGGGACTGAAACGCCTGAAAGACAGTATGACAAATTACAGACACAGATAAGTATGCAGTTGAAAGAACTTCCGGACAGGGAGGGAACTGCGGAAAGAGGAGGAGAATGGAATGAAGTGTGTATCATGTGGAGAAGAGCTGGCAGAAGGGACCCTGCTCTGTCCCAAATGCGGAAGAGCGGTGGAGGAGGCGGATGTTGCCCGCCAGAAGGCAGCGGCAGGACAGCTGACAAAGAAGGAATTTTATAAACTGTCCGGTGTGAAGAACTGCAGGACAAGTATCCTGAGCAGCGCAGTTGTCCTGTACATATGCGGGGGCGCGACGCTTCTGGCTTCCGTGCTTTTAAGCGATGTGCTTGCTGCCTCTATTATAGACGGAATTCTGCTGCTGTTGCTGGGGTTGTGGCTTCAGCTCGGAAAGAGCAGAGTCTGTGCCATCATCACTTTGGTATACGGTATTTTTAATCTGGTTATTGTGATGATGCAGTCAGGGCGTCTGCAGGGATGGTGGATTCTCGCGGCAGGTATCTGGGCGGTGATTCATACTTTTCGGTTTAACAGTATGTGGAATAAGTATCGGAAAGAGGGTATAATTCCAAAAGATGCTTTAGAGAGGTAAAATTTTGTGCTGCCGCAGTATAAGTGCGGCAGCTTTTTGGTATAACGGGCAGGAAGTAACAGAAACAGGGTCAGACTGTCCCGGGTTCGTACATTGCTTTCAGTTTTTTCAGGTATTCATAGCGCTCCGCAGCCTGGGCGGCTGCCCTGGGGAATAATTCCACGGCCTGCTCCGGGTGGCTGCGTTTCAGGGAGTCATAGCGTATTTCCCCTTCCAGGAAAGTTTCATATTCAAGTTTCGGCTCTCCGCTGTCCAGCACAAAGGGATTTCTGCCCTGTTCCCTTAAGGCCGGGTTGAAGCGGAAAAGGTGGAAATAGCCTGCATCTACTGCTTTTTTTGCCTCATGGGGAGTGCTTCCCAGTCCTGCCCGGATACCGTGGGCAATGCAGGTTGCATAGGCGATTACCAGAGAGGGGCCGGGATAGGCCGCGGCTTCCGTGAAAGCCTTTACGGTCTGGCTGAAGTCAGCTCCCAGGGCGATCTGGGCCACATATACATTGCCGTATGTCATGGCCATGGCGGCAAGATCTTTTTTGCGTGTCTGCTTTCCCCCTGTGACAAATTTGGCTGTGGAGCCTGTGGGGGTTGCCTTGGAGGCCTGTCCGCCGGTGTTGGAGTAGACTTCCGTGTCCAGTACCAGGATATTGATATTTTTTCCGCTGGCAAGAATGTGGTCCAGGCCTCCGAATCCGATATCGTAGGCCCACCCGTCTCCACCGATGACCCACTGAATGGTCTGAGGGGTCCCGTTTTCCCACTGGTGTATGCGGACACTGCGCCCGGCATCTACTTCCTGGGCCATCAGCATGCCGTAGCCGAATTCGGCAGCGTCCTCAAAGAGGGAGTTGGACCATGCAGGGCCGCAGCCGTTTCCGTCCAGGGCATAGGCGCAGGAAGGCGCGGAATTACCCCATATGGAGCTGCAGCCTGTGGCGTTGGCGATATACATCCGGGAACCGAACAGCTGGGTCAGCAGTTTGACATAGGCCGTCTCGCCGCAGCCCGCGCAGGCCCCCGAAAATTCCATCAGGGGACGAAGAAACTGGCTGCCCTTGGGGGTGTCGGGACGGAATTTCTCCGCTGCTTCCTGGTTTGGCAGCAGGGGTTTGCAGAAATCGAATATTTTCTGGTTTCTGGCAAAGAGTCCGCTTTCCAGTGTCTGGTTTACGGGAACCATCTCCAGCGCAGGGGAAGCTTTTTCTTCCCCGTTTTTGCGTTTTCCGGGGCATACGGCCGCGCAGGTGCCGCAGCCGGTGCAGTCTGAGGAGGAGATGGTGATGGCAAAGGAATTGTTCTCCATGCCCATCATGGGAAGGCTTTCCATGCCCTCCGGCGCTGCGGCAAGGTCCTGTTTTCCGAGAACGGCAGGACGGATAACCCCGTGGGGGCAGACGAAGGAACAGCGTGTGCACTGGATGCAGTTTTCCGGTTTCCAGACGGGCATCTCCGTGGCCACGGCCCGCCGTTCGTGGGCAGTGCTTCCAGGGGGTGTATATCCGTCTGCATAGGGCAGAAATGCGGATACGGGAAGTTCGTTTCCCAGTTGGTCTGTCACGGGCTGTTGTATTTTCGTGACAAAATCCATCATCTCCGGGCGGTCTGGAAGGGGTGCGTTGTCCAGGGCGCTCTGGGCGTCGGCGGCCCGGGCGCAGCTACGCCAGCGTTGGGGAACTGCAATTTCCCTTACTTCCGAAAATCCCCTTTCTATGGCGCGCCTGTTCATTTCCAGTATCTTATCGCCGCTTTTTCCGTAGCTTTTTTCTGCAGCCTCATTCATCCATTTTCTGGCGTCCCCTGGATCAAGAATCCCGGATACGGCAAAAAAGGCAGCCTGGAGAATGGTGCTTATCTTGTTGTTCAGACCGATTTCCTTGCCGATTTTCAGGGCATCAATTACAAAGAGCCGGATCCTGCGCTCTGCAAGACAGGCTTTTGCATCTGCGGGAAGGGCGTTTTCCACTTCTGCCTCCAGGGCGTCCTCGCTTTCCGTTTCTCTGCCCGGATGGAGGTTCAGGAGGAAGATGCCGCCTTCTCTCACCTCCTGCACCATCCGGTATTTGTGGAGGTAGACAGGGTTATGGCAGGCAGCAAAGTCTGCCTGGCGGATAAGGCTTGTGCTCCGTATGGGTTTTTCCCCAAAGCGCAGGTGGGAAATGGTAAGCCCCCTGGATTTTTTTGAATCATACTCAAAGTATCCCTGTGCGTCCAGGTCCGTGTGGTTTCCGATGATCTTGATGGCATTTTTAGTGGCGCTGACAGTGCCGTCGCCTCCCAGGCCCCAGAATTTGCAGGAAACAGTGCCCTCAGGGGCAGGGTCCGGAATGGGCGGAACCGGGAGGGAGAGGTTTGTGACGTCATCCAGGATACCGATGGTGAAAACGGGTTTGGTGCGGTTTCTGTATACCGCCGCGATCTGGGCAGGTGTGGTATCCTTGGAGCCGAGTCCATAGCGACCGGAAAATACCCGAATCGGGCCGGGGCTGTTATCCTGCCCGGCACCGTTTTCCGCGGGAAGACCTGTCACCGGGATTCCGCTCTGGACCAGGGCTGAAACCACATCCAGGTACAGGGGCTCTCCGGATGCCCCGGGCTCCTTTGTGCGGTCCAGAACGGTGATCTGGCGTACATTTTCCGGAAGCTTTTCCGCCAGGTGCATGCTGCTGAAGGGACGGTACAGGTGAACCGTGATCAGGCCGAAGCTCTGGCCGGGAACGCTGTCAATATATTCCTTTACGGTCTCGCAGACACTGCCCATGGCGATAATGACATGTTCCGCATCCGGACAGCCGTAATAATCGAAGAGGCCGTAGGATGTGCCCAGGCGGCGGTTGATTCTGGCAAGCTGCTCCTCCACGATCTGGGGGAGGGCCAGGTAAAAGGGATTGGACGCCTCTCTGGCCTGGAAGAAAATGTCCGGGTTCTGGGCGGAACCATAGACTTTTCCGTGTGCGGGATGGAGGCAGCGCTTCCGGAAGCGCAGGACGGATTCCGTGTCCAGCATTTCCTTCAGGGTTTCATAGTCCCAGACTTTGATTTTATGCAGTTCATGGGAGGTTCTGAAACCGTCGAAGAAATTCAGGAAGGGTATCTGTCCCCTGAGGGCAGACAGATGGGCCACAGGGGACAGGTCCATTACCTCCTGGACGCTGCTCTCCGAAAAGATGGCCATGCCGGTCTGCCTGCAGGCATAGATGTCGGAATGGTCTCCAAAGATGGACAGGGCATGGGTGGCGATGGTTCTGGCAGCCACATGGATGACGCCGGGAAGCAGTTCGCCCGCAATGCGGTACAGATTGGGCAGCATGAGCAGCAGGCCCTGGGATGCGGTGAAGGTGGTGGCAAGGGCTCCTGCTAGCAGGGCTCCGTGTACGGCTGAAGCGGCCCCTGCCTCGGACTGCATCTGGGAGATTAACAGGGGACGCCCGTAAATGTTTTTTCGGCCGTTTCCTGCCCATTGATCGCACAGCTCCGCCATGGGGGAAGAAGGTGTGATGGGAAAAATGGCAGCGGCCTCGCTGTATGCATAGGCTACATGGGCGGCAGCCTGATTGCCGTCCATGGTCTGGGTGATTCTGTCAATAGTATTTTTCTGCATAAAAATGACCTCCGTTTGGCTTAGCTTTGCCAGGAGGTCATTGATTTATGCCTGTATTTTCCGTTTGCTATTTTAAAAATCCGTTGACAATCTGGGCTTCTGCCTCTGCCTCCGTGAGTCCCAGCGTCATCAGTTTGATGATCTGGTCCCCTGCGATCTTTCCGATGGCAGCCTCATGGATCAGTTCCGCATCCAGATGATGGGCCGTAATCTCCGGTACTGCGCTGATTTTTGCACGGTCCATAATAATGCCGTCGCATTCGGAATGTCCCTTGCAACGGTTATTGCCATTGATTCTGGAATAGAAGACCTGCCTGGAATCATCCCTGGCAACGGAGCGGGAGATGATGTTTGCACTGGAATCGCTTCCGTCCAGGTCCACCTGGAAGGAGGTCTCCGCAGTCTGGTTTCCGTGGGTCATCAGCTTTTCCGTGACGACGATTCTGGCGCCGTCAGCCAGTTTTGCACTGGTGAGGCGTTTGGTGGAATCCACTCCCTTGATCTGGACCGTCTCCATCTCCATGAAGCTGTTCTCGCCAACCTCTATTCTGGTCTCCGGATTCATGATGCGGCCGCCCCGGCCGTCTCCGCTGCCATAGTGCTTTTCCACATATCTGACATGGGAATTTTTACCGATAAAAAAGCTGTGGAGTCCGTCGTGGCGGCTGTCGCTGTCACCGCCGTTATGGATGCCGCAGCCTGCCACGATGGTGACGTCACAGTCATCCCCTACATAAAAATCATTGTACACCATCTCGGTCAGGCCGCTCTGGCTCAGGACTACGGGAATGTGAACGCTCTCCTTTCTGGTGCCGGGTTTGATGACTATGTCAATACCCTGTCTGTCTGTCTTTGTGACTATGTCAATGTGGGCGGTGGTGGAGCGTTCCACACTCTCCCCGTTGGCGCGGATATTGTACGCGCCCGCGGGCATCTCGTGGAGACCTGCCACCTGCTCCAACAGGTTTTTCTGTATCTCGTCCATTGGATGTCCCCCTTTCCTTTTTTATAAATTAGACCGTCTGGTAGAATTTGCAGCCTTCTGTACCCTTCAGCAGTTCCGGCAGGATCTCCCCCCGCCGGCCCCTTGCCTGCACGATGCCGTCAGCAAGAACTACGATTTCGTCGGCAATGTTCAGAATGCGTTCCTGATGGGAGATGATGATCAGGGACCCTCCGTTTTCCCGGCGCATTTCTTCAAACACCTGAATCAGATTATTGAAACTCCAGAGATCGATTCCGGCTTCCGGCTCGTCGAAGACCGAGAGGGGCGTGCCGCGGGCGATGATTGTGGCTATTTCGATGCGCTTCAGTTCTCCCCCGGAGAGACTGGCATCCACGTCCCGGTTGACATAGTCCCTGGCGCAGAGGCCTACCTTTGAAAGATAGTCGCAGATGGCGGGAAATTTTACGGTACCGTTTTCCGCGGCAGCAAGCTGAATCAGATCCCTGACTTTGATGCCTTTGAAACGGACCGGCTGCTGGAAGGCAAAGCTGATGCCCAGTTTTGCCCTCTCCGTTATACTCATCCGGGTGATATCCGTGCCGTTATAGAGGATTCTGCCGGAAGTGGGCTGTTCGATTCCCATGATCAGTTTTGCCAAAGTGGATTTGCCGCCGCCGTTCGGCCCGGTGATGGCAATAAAGGCGTGGTCCTCAAAAACCAGATTTACCTCTCTGATGATCTCTTTATGCTTGTCGGCATCCTCCGGTACCTGAAAGCAGAGATTCTGTAACTCCAACATATATGTCCTCCTTGGACTGCAGCAGGCAGCCGCTGTGTTGATAAAAGAACTGTTTTTACAGTATAGCACAGAAAGCGGAAAATCTATACTGTTTTTGAAAAATTTGGCAGGATTTACAGTTCCCGTCCGGTGAAGACCGCCACGGAGCGGGGGTGCATAATAAACTCTGAATCGATGCGGACCTCCGTGCCCTCCGGATAAAAGTAACGCTTTTGTTCGTCCCCCCAGGTGTTCACGCTTAAATACCATGCCTGATGGCATTCCAGCTGGGGAACGGTGATCCGCACATCCTCCCAGTGGGAGTTCACCGCCACATAGACCAGATCGTCGGACCTGGTTTCCGGATTATAGCCTGCAAAGCTGATGGCCAGGGCTTTTGCATCCTGGGGAATGTATAATTCCTCAGCGTTGACTCCGTGGGTCGACATCGGTTCCATGCCGCAGACTGCATTGGGAAGCATTTTGCGTATGACCGGATGATTGTGGCGGTATGCAATCATGAATTTGAAAAATTCAAACAGATCCCGGTTTTTCTCCAGAAGCGTCCAGTCAAGCCAGGAGGTCTCATTGTCCTGACAGTAGGCATTGTTGTTGCCGAACTGGGAATTGCCGAACTCGTCCCCGGCCAGGAACATGGGGGTTCCTCTGCTGCACATCAGCACGGCGCAGGCATTGCGTATCATACGGAAGCGCAGGTCCAGTACCTCGGGATCCAGGGTATCCCCCTCCACGCCGCAGTTCCAGCTTCTGTTGTCATCTGCTCCGTCCGTGTTGTTCCATCCGTTCTTTTCATTGTGTTTCACATTGTAGGAATAGAGATCATACAGGGTAAAACCGTCGTGGCAGGTGAGGAAATTGACACAGGAATTGTAACCTGCGTAATTATTTGTATAGTCGGAATAAAATCCGCCGTACAGGTCTCCGGAACCGGAAATACTCCAGGCTGCGTCCCAGGCATGCCAGAAGTCTCCTTTTAGAAATGCCCGGAGGGAATCGCGGTAACGGCCGTTCCATTCCGCCCAACGCTTGCTGGCAGGGAATTTCCCCACCTGGTAGAGACCGCCGGCATCCCAGGCCTCGGCAATGAGCTTTACATTGCGCAGCACGGGGTCAGTGGCCAGAAGCTCCAACAGGGGCGGGTTGTTCAGGGGGGAACCGTCCTCATGCCGCCCCAGGATGCTGGCCAGGTCAAAGCGGAAGCCGTCGATGCGGTAGCTTACGGTCCAGTAGCGCAGGCATTCCAGGATCAATTGGCGCACAATGGGATTGTTGCAGTTCAGGGTATTGCCGCAGCCGCTGAAGTTGTAGTAGTTTCCGTTAGGCGTGAGCATGTAATAGACTTTATTGTCAAAGCCCTTGAAACAGAAAGTGGGTCCTTTTTCATTGCCTTCTGCAGTGTGGTTGAAGACCACGTCCAGAATCACTTCAATGCCGTTGTCATGCAGGGCTTTTATCAGGAGTTTCAGTTCCGTTCCTTCCTGATTGTATTCGTCCCTGGAAATATAGCTGGTGTTTGGGGCGAAAAATCCCACGGTATTGTAGCCCCAGTAATCCAGAAGTTTTTCCCCGTCCACGGTTCTGACGTTCATGGTCTCGTCAAATTCAAAAATGGGCATCAGTTCAACGGCATTGATCCCCAATTCTTTCAAATAAGGAATTTTTTCCATCAGGCCTGCAAAGGTGCCCCGGTGCGTGACGCCTGAGGAAGGGTGGTAGGTAAAGCCCCGGACGTGAAGCTCATAGATAACCAGGTCGCTCATGGTGCGGGTGGACTGCGGCATGGCGCCCCAGTCAAAAATATCGCGGATCACGCGGGCATGGTAGCTGCCCGACTTTTTGCTGCCCCACAGACGCTGCCCGGCTACAGAGCGGGCATAAGGATCCAACAGAACGGCGTTGCGGTTAAAGGTGAGACCGTTTTCCGGTTCATTGGGGCCGTCAATCTGGTAGGCATATTCAAATTCTTCTATATCAAGGCCAAACACGATCATGGAATACACGTCCCCGATTTTGTAGGCATCGGGAAAGGGAAGTCTGGCATAGGGTGAGTGGGCATTCTTGTGGAAAAGAAGGAGGGTACAGGAAGTACCGTAGTGCGTGTGGACGGTAAAATTCACGCCCACAGGGAGCATCATGGCCCCGTGTACGTCAAAGAGTCCGGGACGTACGGGAAAGCCCTCTATTTCTGCTACCGGGGTCAGCGATACATGGAGCTCCGGAGTATAGTTCTGGGTAAAAAGTTTCATTCAGCCTCCTTTGTTTAACAGGCTGCCGTAGTCCGAGGCTTCCTGTCAATATTGAAATATGTGAACAGTATAATGTATGTCCTGCGAAAAAGCAATGAAAAGATGAAAAGCCTGCAAAATCCTGCGGGACAAAAAAATTTGAAATTGTGCTTGACTTTTCTGGAGGTAAGGGTTATAATTTTCAATGTTGCAGGGAGTAATCCTGCAGGATGTGCGTTTAGCTCAGTTGGATAGAGCGTTTGGCTACGGACCAAAAGGTCGGGGGTTCGAATCCTCTAACGCACGCTTGGTGCAATTAAGCACATTCTCGGTATGCAGTGGGGAGAGCCTGAAAGCAGGTATTCCCGCTGTTTTTTTGTCTGGCAGTGATGTCGTCTTTTCTGTTCCTCTGTTATTTCATCCATTCATTATGAAACTGTAAAACAATCCTAAAATTTGGCAATAACCATTGATTTTACGGATTAAAAAAAGTATAATGGCATAGTCAAATTGAAAAAACAGGAGAATAATAGGAAGAAACGATAACAGAGGAACCGTATCAGGAGGGCAATATGACTAAACGGGAGTTTCTGGAAACATTGCGGCAGGCTTTAAACGGCAGAATGTCCTCCGGATCCGTGATGGACAATCTGCAGTTTTATGAGGATTATATTAATACGGAAATCCGAAAGGGAAGGCCTGAGGAGGAAGTACTTGCCGGACTGGGAGACCCAAGGCTGATAGCCCGTACCATTGTGGAGACCCGTGGGACAAAGGGCCAGGGGGACTATGGGGAGGATACTGTGTGGTATGAGGCTCAGGAGGAAAACAGTCAGGTCTACGGGGAGCCGGAGAAGCAGGGAAGGAACTGGCTGTCCGCAATTCCGGTCTGGGGATGGCTTTTTCTGATTCTGGTAATCATTTTGGTGATTGTCAGCGCGGTATTTTCGCTTTTGGCAGCTCTTCTGCCCATACTTCTGCCTGTACTGATTGTGGTGTTTGTGGTAAAGGCATTCCGCGACTGGATTCATTAAAATAGTACTAAAGTACTATAAAATGGCAGCATATTTTTTTACCGATCATCCCATACTATTGACGTAACTGATAACAGGGAACCGAAAAGACAGCGGTTCACCACAGAAAAGCCGCCTGTGCGGCAGGATGTGAGGAAAGAAATGGATAACAACAATAAGTACAACAACAGTACCAATGAGTCTGAAAACTGTAAGAACAGCCAGAATCAGAATAACAATCAGAACAAGAACCAGAACAATAACAACCAGAGCAAGAACCAGAACAACAACCAGAGCAAGAACCAGAACAATCAGAACAACAACTACTAAGATTTTTCTGGCAATAGGGACACTGTATGGTGCCCCTATTTACATATTTGCGTAGCGGAGTTCTGCATACAGAGCGAGGAAGAAGATGAAAAAAATGGAGTTGATAGCTCCCTGCCATTTTGGCCTGGAGGCCGTGCTGAGGCGGGAGATAGAGCGTTTGGGCTATGAAGTGACGGAGGTAGCCGACGGGAGGGTGACTTTTCTGGGGGACAGTGAGGCGCTGTGCAGGTCAAATATTTTCCTGCGTACTGCGGAACGGGTCCTGATCAAGGCAGGCAGCTTCCGTGCGGAGACCTTTGAGGAACTGTTTCAGGGAACAAAGGCAATTCCCTGGGAGGAATACATAACCAGAGACGGAAAATTCTGGGTGGCAAAGGCGGCCAGTGTCAAGTCAAAACTGTTCAGCCCTTCCGACATCCAGTCTGTGATGAAGAAGGCAATGGTGGAACGCCTGAAGGAAGTATACCATATCGACTGGTTTTCGGAGGAGGGACAGAGTTTTCCTGTGAGAGTGTTTCTCATGAAGGACCAGGTGACGGTGGGACTGGATACCACCGGAGAATCCCTGCATAAAAGAGGATACAGGAAACTGGTGGCGCAGGCTCCCATAGCGGAAAACCTGGCGGCGGCGCTGATCATGCTGACTCCCTGGAACAAAGACCGCATTCTGGTGGATCCCTTCTGCGGCAGCGGGACATTTCCCATAGAGGCTGCCATGATGGCTGCCAATATGGCCCCGGGGAGGAACCGTGGTTTTATCGCGGAGGGATGGAACCATGTGGCGGAAGGCGCCAGGTGGAAGAACGCCCGGGAAGAGGCGGAGGATCTTGTGGATCTGAGCGTGAAGCCGGATATCCAGGGATATGATATAGATGGCGATATGGTAAGTATTGCACGGGAAAACGCAAGGAAAGCAGGCGTGGCGCAGATGATTCATTTTCAGAGACGGGAACTGCAGCAGCTGAGCCACCCGAAGAAATATGGTTTTATTATCACAAATCCTCCTTATGGGGAGCGGCTTCATGACAAAGAGCAGATGCCGCCTTTGTACCGGATGATCGGGGAACGATTCTGGGCCCTTGATTCCTGGAGCATGTACCTGATCTCTGCCTACGGGAACGCAGAGCGGGACATCGGGCGGAAGGCGGATAAAAACCGTAAGATTTACAATGGCATGATGAAGGCATATTATTATCAGTTTCTGGGGCCGAAGCCTCCGAAGCGGGAAAATATGCCCTGACAGAATGCGCGGACAGCTGCAGAAAAGAGGAAAAAATGACACGAGTGATATTTGCCACCGGAAACGAGGATAAAATGAAGGAGATCCGGTCCATTCTTGCCGATACTTATCCGGAGATCCTTTCCATGAAGGAAGCCGGTATCAACATAGACATTGCGGAGGACGGAAAAAGCTATGAGGAAAACTCCCTGATCAAGGCAAGGGCGGTAGCCGCAGAGGCAGGGGTGCTTGTTCTGGCGGATGATTCCGGGCTTGAGATTGATTTTCTGAATAAAGAGCCGGGGGTTTACTCGGCCAGATACATGGGGGAGGATACGCCCTACCGCATTAAGAATGCAAACCTGATCAGCCGCCTGGAGGGGGTTCCGGAGGAGAAAAGAACTGCCAGGTTCGTATGTGCCATTGCCGCAGTATTTCCGGACGGAAGGGAGCTGACAGTGCGTGCTGCAATTGAAGGCGTCATTGGATACCAGGCAAAGGGGAGCAACGGTTTCGGGTATGACCCTATTTTTTATGTGCCTGAGTTGGGAAAGACCACAGCGGAGATGACAGAGGAGGAGAAAAATCTGGTCAGCCACAGGGGAAAGGCGCTGCGTCTTATGAAAGAGGAACTGAGGAAACTATGAAAATATTGATTGTCAGCGACACCCACAGGAAAAACGAGAATTATTTCAAGGTAGTGGAGAAGGTCAGGCCGGAACTGGTGATACACTGCGGGGATGCGGAGGGGAGTGAGTATGTGCTCACCCAGGCAGTAGACTGCCCGGTGCAGATTGTATTGGGCAACAATGATTTTTTCTCCTATCTTCCCAGAGAACTGGAGCTGAAGCTTGGCGCTTATAAAGTGTGGGTTACCCACGGGCATAATTATTATGTCGCCATGGGAAATGAGGCTATCAAACGGGAGGCGGCTGCCAGGGGAATGGACATCGTGATATATGGTCATACCCACAGACCGGAGGTGGACAGGAAGGGAAGGATTATTGCCGTGAATCCGGGAAGCCTGTCCTATCCAAGACAGGAGGGGCGCAGGCCTTCCTATATCATTATGGAAGCAGATGAAAAGGATGTTCGTTTTACCGTCGAGTATTTGTGAAAATACCGGAAAAACTTGACATGGGGACTGGGATGCGCTATAATCTTTCTTATCTTTCGGGGTGTGGCTCAGCTTGGCTAGAGCGCCTGGTTTGGGACCAGGAAGTCGCAGGTTCGAATCCTGTCACCCCGATTTTTTATAGCTACGAGCCGGGCGGGTCCGGCAACGGGAACGGCTGTGGGGAGCTTGCTCACTAACAGCCGTTTTCGTTGTTGGACACATGCGGCGACAGCCGCAAAGCGAGGAAAGCCGCAGGCTTTTCGAGCGTGCCCGGCGGACTTGAGCCAGTGTTTCTGGCTCATTATTAGTTTATTCTGTACATTCTAATCTGTCTTTTTTGTCGAATACATACCTGGAAGATGCGGGAAAGGGCATCTTTGCGGCGGCTGTACGCCCCTTTTTTATCCTGAATCTGCTCCCACTGTACTCCACTGCCACTCCACTGCTTCGGTGACAGGCGGAACAAATGGAAGAGAAAATTGAATATAGTACTATCGTTAATCAAGAATAAAATCTACAAAAGCTTTCTGGAAAAAGAATGCCCTGACCTGCCCCATTACCGTCTGCATGACTTAAGACATACCTATTTTACGCTGTGCACGGAAATCGGCTTCAGCGAGCTTTCCATCATAGCCACAGGAGGACACAGCACCATACAGAGTGCCAAACGCTATCAGCATGCCACTATGAACAGGATGAAGTCGGATATGGCAAAACTGGAAGAGATTTTCGGGAATACAATAGCGGCATCACAATAGCAGCGTATGATGTGGCAGCTGTACTTATGGAGGAAATATCTTTTGGTATTTCCTCTTTTACATTGCTGACAAAAATTTCATGGGAATTTTATTGTAAACAGGAGAGGCTTTTTGTATAATGTAGATATCCTAAGAGATTGAAAGGGAGGTCGTCAATGGAGGCTATTCGTAAATATATTGATGCAAGCAGTCTGATGGCTGTCATGACATTGCCGGAAGCTTTTAAGAATCGAAAATTGGAGGTTCTTGTTTTTCCTATGGAGGAACAGGAGTCAGAAAAGGCGGATATTGAGTCAGTAGTGCAGTCATTGATTGGAGCGATTCCTGCCACAGATATGTCATTGGAGGAGATGCGGGAAGAAAGGCGGCTCAAATATGAAACTGCTGATTGACACCAATATCGTGTTGGATGTCCTTTTGAAGCGTGAGCCATTTTACCAGGCCGCAGTGAAAGTAATGAATCTGGCACAATATGATGATATTCACGAATATGTGTCTGCTTCTGCAGTAACAGATATATATTACATTGCTTATAAACAGATAAAAGACAGAAAGCTGGTATTAGACCTTATAAAAAGACTTCTTATGGTAGTATCTATAGCGGCAGTCACCGAACAGGAAATCAGAAATGCTCTGGAAACAGGATGGAGAGACTTTGAAGATGCCGTACAATATTCTGTCGCGCTGTTGAATGAAATGGAAGGACTTGTCACAAGAAATCCTGAGGATTATGAAAGAGCGGGTATAGAAATCTGGTCTCCGCAGCAAGTATTGAGCGTGTATGAGGATAAGAGACGAGAATAATGCCCACAAGCGAAATCCGGGAATTGACAAACCATTTTGTGGAACAGCTTCTACCTGTCCGAATCTATTTATTTGGTTCCTTTGCAGACAGCACTTATACTGAGGAAAGCGATTTTGATTTCTATATCATAGTACATGATACTGTATCAGATATTCCCGCAGAAACTACAAAAGCATACAAATTAATCCGCAAAGTGAAGCGGCGTCCTGTGGATATTGTTGTAGGAACCGTAAGCCGTTTTGAAGCCAGGAAAGAAATTCCATCCATAGAAAACGAGGTGTACAGAAAAGGGGTGCTTTTGTATGACGCAGAACTCACAGAGCAGTATGCAGGTGAAATATAGCTGTAACTGAAGTCGAGAGGAGATCGTCAATGGAGACTCTTGTCTTTCCGATGGAGGAACAGGAGGCGGAAAAGGCAGATATCGAGTCGGCAGTGCATTCATTGGTTGGAGCGATTCCTGCCACAGATATGTCGTTGAAGGAGACGCGGGAAGAAAGGCGGCTCAACTATACAGAAAAAGGGATAGAGGGATGGCTGAAAACACACCGAAACGAAAGATAAGGGACAGCGTGTTCACCAACCTGTTTCAAGAGAAAAAGTATCTGCTGCAACTTTATAAAGCCCTGCATCCAGAGGACGGAGAGGCAACGGAGGATGAAATTGCAGATATCACACTCAAGCTTTCAGGAGGACGAACCAGAACCTGTATGGGAGCAAAAAGGTAAAGATGCCGAAGCCGGAACTGTATGTGATATTTACAGGAGAAAGAAAAACAATTCCGGATATAATATCACTGTCAAAGGACTTTTTTAATGGAACCA
The DNA here is from genome assembly GCA_947367855.1 of uncultured Lachnospiraceae bacterium. Classification (GTDB taxonomy): domain Bacteria; phylum Bacillota; class Clostridia; order Lachnospirales; family Lachnospiraceae; genus Acetatifactor. The sequence goes on from CANBFE010000001.1 coordinate 46,963, forward strand.
GAATTTCCATTGATGCGGAAATCAAAGTATTATATCAGGAGAATGAAGCAGACATTATCGGGCAGTATATTATTTTCTGCAAGGTCTATCGGGAGCAGAGAAAATGCTATGGCAATACCAGAGAGGCGGTTACGGAAACAATCCGTATCTGCAAGGACAGAAACGTGCTGAAAGAGTATCTGGAAAGCAGGGAAAAGGAGGTTAAAGCCTTGCAGGCAAGGCTTTGATATAATGATGACATTATTTGATGATGAACAGATTTACAAGGCTTTTGAGAATGACATTAAACAGGAAACAGCTAAAAACAAAGCAATTTTTATGATACAAAAAGGGAAAATTGACATAGACGAGATTGCCGAGTATTTCCCGGAGCTGTCTGAGGAAGACCGAAAGGAAATTGAATCTCAGATTTTACAGCAGGTCTAGCAGAATCGTTCCGTGGCGCTCCGCCCTTTTTGCGGCGACGCTACGGCGACACTTTTTGTAAGGGTAAAATCAGCGAAGCGGTTCTCAGACTGGACTTCCAGGGGGATAAAGCTGCGTAAAAATGTTTGAAAAAGCCGGGAAAAGGTGTTCGAATCCTGTCACCCCGATTGACGTATTATAGCCGCAAATCCAAGATTTTCTATTAAAATCAAGGGTTTGCGGCTATTTTTTCTTGGTGTTTTATAACATAAACTTATGATGTATTTATGGGTATTTATGAAAAATCTTGTCATGAATCTTGTCATGGAATCTGTTAAGAAAAGAGGGCATTCCGCCGCCGCCCTTTTCGCCTGTTCTTCTTTGTCCATCATGGAATGTCGATATACAGATTTCATGACATAATCCGTCTCCCATCCGCCCATTCTCAGTATGTCCGCTTCCGGCACCCCAAGAGAGGACATCTGCGATGCAAAATAGTGCCGAAGCTTGCGGAGGGGAAATTTGGGGATTCCAAGCTTAACCTCTATCCGCTCCAGGCACTTCGTAATGGAGCCTGGGTGACCCTTATAGACATATCCCTGCTCCTTGATTTTTTCTGCCAGTTCAGCTGGCTTGCGTGCCACAATTTGATACAATGCACCCAAGCGTGAGTTTGGGTGCATTTTTTAACGATAGGAATTTTAGGCATCTATCGGAAAAATATCCGCAGGCGTATGAAAATATCACAACACAAAGGTCAGGCAGGCTGATTTTTTTTGTATATCAGTGGTGGCATTCCATAATATTTCTTGAAAGTTTCGCAGTAATAGCTTGCCCCGCTAAAACCGTATTCATAGGCTATGTCAGCGATGCTGCTGTTTGAGTCAAGTAGCGTGGAAAGGCTTTTCCGCAGCCTGAGCTTCGTGGTATAAGTGATAGGAGTATCGCGCAGATACTTTTTAAAGAGCAGGGAACATTTACTTTTACAGCAGGCGCCGGACAGGGCGATATCTGCCAGAGTGATGTGTTCCATGTAGTGTTCTTCTATGTAGGTCATCATGCTTCTGAGGGAAGACAGGTCGGTAGATTCCGGTTTCCGGGTCTGGCTTCCGATATCAAGATTTTCATACAATATTTTCATGAGCATAAAATAATCTTCCATCAATTCAAAATAGGATAACGGTTCTGCGGGGACTTTGCCAAAAGAATCATAAATCTCATCCAGTTTTTCCATGACGGATGCCATCCAGCCATTACGGCTAAGATACAGGTAAGGGTATGCTGAATTTTCAGTGACAGCCTCAATATAGGTCTGATAAAACCAATCGTTCACCTGCAATAATTCCGGGGAGAGCAGGATGCAGACAAATTCACATTCGTTATGTTCCGCAGAAAAGCCATAATGGAGCTGATAGCTGTTTACCATGATCCCGCTGCCTTCCTCCAGTTCAATCAGCCGGCCGTTTACATTATAGGTCATAGTTCCCCTTTTTATCAGAATAAACTCCAGATCCTTGTGCCAGTGGCTGACGGAAGAATAGTCCGGATAGGAGGAAAGGAGTCCATATACCACATAGGCAGGGAACAGAGGGTTATTATATGCAACCGTTTCAGAAGAATCCGAATTGAACACGGAGCAGTATTTTGTGTTGTTATCCATAAAATCACCTCATAAATGGAAGATTGTTATATAAAAATAGAGGATACTGGATGATTTTAATGCAAAAACCTGATATTGTCAAACAATAGAATCCTCGATTCGCGAGTCTTCTATTGTCATGAATAAAAAAATATCAGGCGGATGGAAAGATGAAAGAGAAAAAATCGTATGATTTTACAAAAAAGCTGTTGACGCTTGTGTTTCCCATTGCTTTCCAGCAGTTCATGTTGGCGCTGGTCAGTGCGTCTGACGCACTTATGCTCGGTATGCTGACGCAGGATTCCCTGTCGGCGGTATCCCTTGCAAGCCAGGTTACATTTGTTGAAAATTTATTTTTCATGGCCATGACGATAGGGCTTTCCATGTTCGCTGCCCAGTATTGGGGCAAGGGAGATAAAGTGGCCGTTGAACGGATTTTTGCCTATGTCATGAAAGTTACCGCAGCTGTTTCGTTTTTGTTTTTCCTTGCGGGAATGTGCGTTCCGGGATCTTTAATGCGTGTATTTACCAACGAGCTGCCACTGATTGAAGGCGGCAGGGTTTACCTGCGGACGGTCTCCCTGGCGTTCTTGCTGACAGGTATCTCACAGGTGTATCTCTGCATATTGAAGAACACGGGCAAAGCGGCAAAATCCAGCGTGATCAGTTCTGTAAGTGTGGTGGTCAATATCATATTGAACGCAATCCTTATCTTTGGCTGGTTTGGATTACCCCAAATGGGAATTGCGGGTGCGGCGCTGGCCACGGTGATTGCCAGAGTGATAGAGGTGGCGTGGTGTATTTTTGAAACCGTAAAAAAAGACAGCGCTAAGCTGAGGGTATGCCACATCATGCACAATGACAAACGATTGCGGCACGATTTTTGGAAATATTCTTCTCCCGTTCTTGGCAACGAGATTGTCTGGGGCGTGGGCTTTACCATGTATTCCGTTATCATGGGGCATCTTGGGTCGGACGCCGTCGCGGCCAATTCGATTGCCAATATTGTGAAAAACCTTGTTGCATGCTTCTGCCTGGGACTTGGGAGCGGCGGAGGGATCATGGTTGGCAATGAACTGGGCGCTGGCAGGCTGGATAAGGCAAAAGAATATGGAGGCAGGCTGTGCAGATTGTCTGTGCTGTGCGGTGTAGCATCAGGAATCGTGCTGCTTGCCTTAAGCCCTCTGATCCTCGCGGTAACGGATTTAAGTGTTACTGCAAATGCATATCTCAAATGGATGCTTGTCATGTGTTCCTACTACATGGTGGGAAAGTCTGTGAACGGGACGACAATTGCAGGTATTTTTTGTGCAGGAGGGGATTCCAAATTCGGTTTTCTGTGTGATACAGTGACCATGTGGTGTATTACCGTGCCGCTTGGATTTCTGACGGCATTTATGCTGAAACTTCCAGTGCTGGCTGTATATTTTATTGTCAATCTGGATGAGATTGTAAAGCTTCCGGCAGTGTATCGTCATTATAAAAAATATAAATGGGTCAAAGACCTTACGGTGTGTAATGGAGCGGAATGAAAATTTAAAAAAGGATACAGATTGAAATTGCGGTAATATAAAACAGTGAAAACGGAGGATAATGAAAATGACAGAACAGGAAAAAATGAAGAACGGCTATTTATGGGGGGATGACGAGGAGAATATGGCACTGCAGGCGCAGGCAAAAAAGCTTGTGCGGCAGTTCAACGCATTACCGCCGGAGGACATGGACGGACGGGCTGCGCTCCTTCCTGAACTGTTCGGAGAGGTCGGGAAAAATGTCTGGATTGTGCCACCGCTTACGGTTGCGGTTGGTAAATACGTTTCGATTGGAGACGGCACTTATGCAAACATGAACCTGACCTTGATTGATGACTGGAAAATTACGATAGGGAAAAATGTCCTGATTGGCCCTAATGTGACGTTGTGTACAACTGGGCATCCCGTTCATCCGAAGCACCGGGCAGATGGTATGTATTCCTTCCCTGTCACGATTGGCGATAATGTGTGGATCGGTGCAAACGTGGTTGTCCTGCCGGGGGTTACAATCGGGGAAAATTCCGTAATCGGGGCGGGGTCAGTGGTGACGAAGGATATACCGGCAAATGTGATAGCATTCGGCAGTCCCTGTAAGGTATACCGGGAAATCAATGAGCATGACGAGGAATATTATTTTAAAGACAGGCGGTTCGATGACCAGCCTGAAAATGAATGTATGGAGGAACAGTGAAAATGGATATGACGAACAGACAGCGCCGGGATGCAGGACTGGCTTATATTTCAGATGATACGGTTTTTGAGGAACAGCTTGTATGCAGGAAAATCCTGCAGAAACTGAATTTTATGGATCGTTCGGATTTTGCAGGGATCAGGGAGACGGTAAAAGAACTTTTCGGGAAGTCCGAGGACGCTTTTGTGAACCCGCCGTTTTACTGCGATTATGGGAAGCACATCGAGGTGGGAAAGAATTTCTTTGCAAATTATAACTGTACGTTTTTAGCTGTGGCAAAAATCAAGATAGGCGATAACTGCCAGATGGCTCCCAATGTGGCAATCTACACGGCAGGGCATCCCGTTCATCCGGTCAGCCGCAAAATTCGGCATATGAGTATGGCAGGGAAGTGACAGTAGGGGATAACGTATGGTTTGGGGGAAACACGGTGGTATGCCCCGGCGTACACATAGGGGATAACGTGGTGATCGGTGCCGGCAGCGTGGTGACAAGGGATATCCCGGACTGGTGCATCGCGGCAGGCAATCCATGCAGGGTTATCCGGAAGATTACGGAAAAGGACAGACGGAAACTGTTCCGTGACGAGGAGATAGACGGGGAGGCATGGCAGGATATCCTGGAGCGGATGGATTTTTAGGCTGAAAGGGTGGAAGGATATGTTTGCAGATTATCATGTACATATGGAATTCAGCGACGCGACGATTCGGTATATCCCATGGAACAGGTTGTCAGGGATGCCATAGACAGGGGAATGGATGAAACAGATGGAAGACTGGTGGGCAGTTTTTGTTCAGGGAGGGAATATGACAGAAAGGGAACGTATGATTTCAGGGAAGCTATATAATCCGTATATGATTTCTGATAACCCGTGGGCCGAAATAAGGGCCGCCTGCAAAAAATTTAATGAATCTGATTTCTGGAGTGACAGAAGTGCATTAGATGAATTGAAAGGGCATTTTGCAGAGGTTGGAGAAGATATGGTCCTTACGCCTCCATTTTATTGTGACCATGGGGATAAGATTTATTTTGGAAAACATTTTTATGCGAATACAGGACTGACGATTCTGGATGAAAATGCAGTGATTTTTGGAGATGATGTATTTCTTGGACCGCATGTCAGCATTTATACGGCGGGGCATCCGCTTTCCGCTGAAGTGAGAAATCTGGAACTGGAATATGCAAGGGCGGTTAAAATTGGTGACAGTGTCTGGATTGGGGGAAATGTCGTTATTAATCCGGGCGTAACGATAGGGGATGATGTTGTAATCGGCTCTGGGTCAGTGGTAACAAAGGATATTCCCAGCCACGTCATAGCGGCAGGGGTTCCGTGTAAAGTGATAAGGGAAATTACGGAAGACGATATTATTTTTTGGAGGAAAGAGTTAGAAGGATATCAAAATGATGTGGCTTCCAGACAGAATGGGTTAATAGAAAATGCTTGACGGCAATTATTATAATGGTTATAATAAATATTATAATAATGTGGGGAGGCGATATTTATGATGGATTCTGCCGGCGTAAAAAGGCAGAATATGGATTTGATCCGTCGTCTTTTGTGGCAGGGAAAACAGCTTACAAAACTGGAAATTTCTAAGAGAACAGGCTTAAGTGTTGCTACTTGTAATACCCTTTTGAATGAATTGGAAAAAAATGGTGAGGTTTTAGGCGAGAAGTCGCAGATTAACGATGTTGGACGCGCTTCTGTTGTTTACCAATACAAGGAAGGATTTGAGAGTTATATCTGTGTTAGTTACCAGATGATTGCAGGAGTTAAGACTGTCCGGGTGGCTGTTACTTCCCCACTGGGGAATATTTTAGGGCATTATGAAAGGGATTTCCGGCATCTGGATTATATGGCTATTGAAGGAATGATTGAAAAGGCATTGAAAAAGCATATGAATGCCGTAATGATTTTAGTGGGCACGCCAAGCATAGCGGAAAATGGAATTGTCCGTCACTGTGATATAGCAGAGATGGAGGAGGTTCCGCTGGTTCAGCTTTTGGAGCAGAGATTTGGGCTTCCGGTCCATATGGAGAATGATATCCATTATAAAGCCTACGGGTATTATAAAAAGGAGGGGAGGGAGGATGACATTGTTACCCTCTGCTTTTTTCCGGCAAATGTTTTGCCGGGGACGGCCAGCGTTTATCATGGAACGGTTCTGAAAGGGCATAATCAGTTTGCGGGCATGGTCGGCTTTCTTCCTTATGAATTTGACAGGAAAGAGGAATTAAGGCTGTTATCCCCGGAAACGGCGCTGCCGATCATCGTAAAGGCAGTGGCTTCTTTAATTGTGGCAGTAAATCCTTCCAGCATTCTTTTAGCGGGGGATCTGTTAGATGAGGAAAAGGCAGAACAGGTTTATTTGGGCTGCTTAAAATGGATTCCAAAAGAATATATGCCGGATTTCTGTTATACGGATGATATTGATTTATATTACCAGGAGGGTATGTACCAGAAAGCCCTTGACCAGAAAGGAGTTTTATAAATGACAGAGAAAGAGAAGAGATCACGGGGCGAGCTGTATGACGCAAATTATAACCCGGAGATTGGGAAAGAACTGCTGGAATGTAAGGATAAGTGCTTCCGTTACAATCAAATACTGCCATCCCATGAGGAAGAACGGCATACGGCAATGGAAGCTATACTTGGGAAAACCGGGAAGCAATTTACCATCAATGCCCCATTCTGGTGCGACTTTGGCTATAATATTGAAGTTGGCGAGAATTTTTATGCCAATCATGGGTGCATGATTCTGGATGGTGCAAAGGTAACATTTGGGGATAATGTATTTGTGGCTCCAAACTGTGGCTTCCATACTGCCGGTCATCCTCTGGATGTTGAACAGAGGAACCAGGGGCTGGAATATGCTTATCCGATCACGATTGGCGATAATGTCTGGATTGGGGCGGGCGTGACAGTGCTTCCTGGTGTGACCATTGGAAATAATGCGGTTATTGGGGCGGGAAGCGTGGTAAACAGGGATATTCCGGATGGAGTGGTTGCGGCAGGTAATCCGTGCAGGGTAATCCGCAGAATAACGGATGAGGACAGGGAAAAATACAAGATCAGGCATTGATTGGGAGGCGCATAATGACAGAAAGAGAAAAAATGCTGAATGGGGAATGGTATGACACTTCTGACCCATGGCTGGTTTCACAGAGAAATATAGCAAGGGATGTTTCGGAGCAGTATAACCGTACATCGGAAAGTGAAATAGAAATGCGCCGAAGCATCTTAAAAGGCCTTCTTGGATCGATAGGTGAATATACTGAAATTTATCCAACTGTGAAATTTGATTATGGTTGCAATACATATATTGGGGCACGCTGCTATATTAATTTTAACGCAGTGTTTCTGGATTGTGCTGAAATCAGGCTTGGAAACGATGTTTTTGTAGGTCCAAACGTATCATTTCTGACCCCGGTACATCCATTATTGGCAAAGGAACGGAATGTAAGGATGGCACCGGATGGTCATCACTATATGATAGAAACCTGCAGACCTATTACAGTTGAGGACAACGTCTGGTTGGGAGGAGACGTTACGATTCTGCCTGGCGTTACGATAGGACATGATTCGGTCATTGGAGCAGGCAGCGTTGTGACAAAAAGTATTCCACCAGGGGTGGTTGCGGCAGGCAACCCATGTAAGGTAATCCGAAAGATAACGGAAAATGATGCGAACAATATTTAGAGGAGGTTCATATGAAATTTGAAAAGAAAAACTTGTTTTGGATCAGGGAAGCAGATCAAAGTGACGTGACAGATGACAGGATCACTATTTACACACAACCAAAAACTGATTTGTGGCAGAGGACCTATTACGGGTTTCAGAATGACAGTGCTCCAGTCCTGCAGATGAAAACGTCGGAAAAGTATTTTTCGTTCATAGTAAAAACAGAATTTGACAGCAAGTCCAGATTTGATCAATGCGGTATTGTAGTGTATCTGGATAGTGAAAATTGGCTGAAAGCATCGATTGAATATGAAAATGAGCAGTATCAGAGGCTTGGCAGTGTTGTTACAAACCATGGGTATTCTGACTGGGCAACGACAGATATTGATGCATCGGTGAAATCTATGTGGTACCGGCTTAGCCGAAGGGAATCAGACTATTGTATTGAGTGCAGTACAGATGGCATTACATTCCAGCAGATGCGGATATGCCATTTGTGGGAAGGAAACGAAGAAATTTCTTTTGGCGTTTATGCCTGCAGTCCTGTAGAAGGTTCTTTCCAGGCAGAATTTACGAATATGCAGATTACAGAATGTATGTGGGAAGCTCATAAATAGTGGGAGTGTCCATAGTTAGGATTGGTAAAGGTTCTGGTGGATCATTCTTACTTTCGGAGATGTTACTGGCGGCTCATTATATATTAAAACGGTAAAAGAAGTGTGATACATATGTTGGAGGGCGTGCTGCGTTTCACTATAGATGTGGATTGCAGCACGCTCTTTGTGACTCCAAAATAAATTGTTTACGCCCGATAAAGGCAGCCAGGCTGGCTGCACTTTGCCGGGTGTTTTCTTTTGTTCAGGGAAAGGACAGGCCATGTCGGTGGAAGGTTCCGGGAGGGGCCAACGGGAGGCACCGGCGGGCACCGGGGAAGCCGGAACAAAATGCTGTCCTCAGGAAAGAGGATATCATGGGCATGGCACGAGCAGGGGATCAGATCCCGGTGCCCGTGGCTAAACATCATATTTTTTCTGTACATACCGCAGTTCCTTCCAAGGGGACTGCGGACTTTTTTTATTCGACGTATTTCAGTTCGTTTCCCGATAAGAATACAAAAGAATACAGCATTTTCAATATGGGTGCGCCTTTTTTGCGCTCTGAAATGCCGACCATGTAGAGGCCGTGCGCCGCCATTCCAGTCTTGAAAACTGTTTAACCAAATTTCAAGCCTGCAAATAAAAAGTCAAAGCTAAATTGCTGAACATTGAAAATTTTATACAGGATGTATAAAAGCTACAAAAGCTTTCTGGAAAAGGAATGCCCTGACCTGCCCCATTACCGTCTGCATGACTTAAGGCATACCTATTTTACGCTGTGCACGGAAATCGGCTTCAGCGAGCTTTCCATCATAGCCACAGGAGGACACAGCACCATACAGAGTGCCAAACGCTATCAGCATGCCACTATGAACAGGATGAAGTCGGATATGGCAAAACTGGAAGAGATTTTCGGGAATACAATAGCGGCATCACAATAGCAGCGCATGATGTGGCGGCTGTACTTATGGAGGGGATATCTTTTGGTATTCCCTCTTTTACATTGCTGACAAAAATTTCATGGGAATTTTATTGTAAACAGGAGAGGCTTTTTGTATAATAAAGATATCCTATAGAAAGAGAGAACATGGAAAAGAGCCACTTGAAAGGAAAGTGATTTCTATATCATAATACATGATACTGTATCAGATATTACCACAGAAACTACAAAAGCATACAAACCAATCCGCAAAGTAAAGCGGCGTCCTGTGGATATTGTTGTAGGAACCGTGAGCCGTTTTGAAGCCAGAAAAGAAAATCTCTCCATAGAAAACGAGGTGTACAGAAAAGGAGCGCTTTTGTATAACACAGAAATATGTCGTTGGAGGAGATGCGGGAAGAATGGCGGCTCAGATATACAGAAAAAAGGGAAAGGGATGGCTGAAAACACACCGAAACAAAAAATAAGGGACAGCGTGTTCACCAACCTGTTTCCCTCCCAGCTGCCTGGGCTGGCATATTATATTGTCATGGTGCGAATCTTGGCCCCGCTCCTGGAGCAGTTCTGTGACGGGAATCTCCGCAACGTGCTTCCTTATGAAAGCAGATTGGTGATATGGATTGTCAAGTCTTCATAAATGCAGGAGGAAATGGTATCATCAAAATCGTATTGGTTCGATTTTTCTTCTTTTTCCAAGTCGAATACTGTCACTGCCTTTTTTAAGGGATTCACAATCCAATATTCACGTACACCTGCAGACCGGTATTTAAAAAGCTTAACTCCATAGTCAATTCGGCTTGAGCTTGGGGAAACGATTTCAATTACCCAGTCTGGCGCACCGTTACATCCTTTGTCATTCAGCTTGCCTTTGTCACATATCACGGAGATGTCGGGCTCCACATAGTTCAAATCATCTTCATTCAAAAATACCGCAAATGGGGCAGGATAGACTTCACAGGCGCCATGCTTTGCATCAATGTAGTTTCCAATAACCTTGGTAAATTGCGAAATCAGTTTCTGATGAATTCTTATTGGCGGAGCCATCATATACATTTGTCCATCGATCAGTTCTGCCCTCTGACCATCTGGCAAAGCATAGATGTCATCTATTGTATAAATTCTTTTATGTGCTAAGGCCATGGTAATCCCTCACTTTCCTTAGATTTTTATTAAATCGCCAAAGCTGTTTAATCAGTCGCCTACTTTTCCCAGAACAATTCCAATCGTATTTATCTTTCTCTCATCAGAAATTATGTCCGGATTCCGCTCCTTACTTTCGTTGCGGGAAATAAGGTTGTCCTTCCCGGCCTCTTTTATAAAGCATTCCGAACCCCGGATAAAGATGCCGATCTGATAGAGTTGTATCCGGGACGGCAATCACATCCGTGGGGATGTCGGAAAAAGATATTCACCTTTGCCAGCAGATGCCATCCGCTGATAGTAGGCCAGGAAGCGCATGGGGACGATTTCGGCTGGATTTGCCATAATTAGGATCGCTAATTTCATCAAGAATCCAATAAGCTAAAGTAGTATTAAAATATTCTGCAAGTTTACGGAGAGTTGGTAATTTTACTCTTTCATAACCTCTCTTATACCAAATATCTATGATGGTGTATGGAATATCACTATTAACAGATAATAGTGTTTATTTGTTTAAAGAAAATCTAGCCATTAGAAACTTTTCCAAGAAATTAATATAGTGTTCCTCCTTTCAGTAGAGAGCATACCATAACGAGTAATTAAAAGCAAGTAAGCAAGTGAGAAATTACCATAGAGAGCAAAAAATATTGACAGATAACTCGCAGGAGTGTACATTAGTGTAAAAGTTACTGTAAGAGTAAAAAGAGATTAGAACCTTGCAGGCAGGGCTTTGACATAATGATGACATTATTTGATGATGAACAGATTTACAAGGTTTTTGAGAATGACATTAAACAGGAAACAGCTAAAGAGGTAGCTAGAGCGTGTTTGAAAATTCATTCCCGCCATCTGCACGCCCCGCTTTGCGGTATATTTGACTCTCATTCGGTCAACGTAGCCCGCTACGCCTTCCTCATTCGGGTCCAATCTACCACAAATTGTGACGCACAGCTGTCAGAAAGCAATTTTCAAACATGCTCTGGGAATAAGGCTGTTTTCATGATACAAAAAGGGAAAATTGCCATGGACGAGATTGCCGAGTATTTTCCGGAGCTGTCGGAGGAAGACCGAAAGGAAATTGAATCTCAGGTTTTACAGCAGGTCCAGCACAATCGTTCCGTTGCGACAGGAGGGAAACAATGACACATAAGGGAACTGTATCTCTGGAAACGCCACGTCTCATATTGCGGCGATTTCAAAAAGAAGATCTTGAACAGATTTATTATAATTGCTGGAATGATAAAGAAGTCTGGAAATGGACGAATTATGCGCCTATGAACTGTATTGCGGATGTGGTGACGAATGCGAATATGTTCACGAATAACTGGCTGAACGCCTATGAAAAGAGTGACCGTTATAGCTGGGCGGTTCAGTTGAAGGAGACTGGTGAAGTGATTGGGTGATATTTTGGGATGCATCCGGATGATGAGCTGCGCCAGGTGGAACTGGCATGTGAAATCGGGCAGAGATGGTGGAATCAGGGCCTTATGACGGAAGCCACCAAAAGAGTCATCGAATTTTTCTTTCAGGAAGTCGGAATGAATCGAATTTATGCATGGCACGCAGGCGAAAACCCGGCTTCCGGGAAAATGCAGGAAAAGGCCGGCATGAAGTGGGAAGGCACATTGCGTCAGGGATGTAAATGCAATAATGGAATTTTTGACAAGGTAATGTATGCAATACTTGCAGAAGATTTTTTCAGGGAGAAAATTTGAAAGGGAAAAGAGAGGATGGATATAAAATTCGCCTTTAAAAACGAAATAACACAGGCACAGCAGAAATGCTGAATGTCGTTAATAAAGCATGTTTCGGATTTGACGACACTGAAATAAATCAGGATGAAGGACATATGTTTGGAGCTGTGGAATTTGGCGCTTATTTACTTTTGGATGGCAAAAGAATCGTTGGAGTGAGTTATTTATATAAACGACTTTCGGAATATGATGGACAAAAATTTCATTTAGGCGGTTTTGGCGGGTTGGGAATATTGCCTGAATATCGTGGAAAAGGGTATGCCCGCGAAATGATTGAAAGGTCATTACATTTGGCATATGAAGTAGGAGTTGACATTGCCTGCCTGTTTACGGAGAGGGCAGCGACCGTACGGATATGGAAAAGAAGAAGGATGTTGGTAACTTTGTAAAACATGGTTCAAAATATATGCCGGAGAGAACGAAATGATATTTGATGATTTTAGTTATATAAAAACGGAACCACTTAGCGGAGACATTCGCACAGATGTAAAAAACATACTTTTGATTAACGGAAAAAGTAAAACATATATTCATGTGGCAAATGTGGCAGATAGAAATGCGCTTATCTCCAAAACATATGATTTAGACCATGACAAATGTGTTATCGCAGGGCTTTTGCATGATATAAGCGCAGTAATCAAGCCGGAGGATATGCTTAAATACGCAGATAAAAATCGTTTGGAGGTTTGTGAGGCTGAGAGAAAATATCCTTTTTTGCTCCATCAGCGCCTATCTAAAATATGTGCGGTTGAATATTTCAATATATCAGACGAAGAGATATTATCGGCTATAGAATGTCATACTACGTTAAAAAAATGTCCTGCAAAATATGAAATGTCGCTGTTTATTGCAGACAAGCTTGCGTGGGACAAAGGAGGCATACCGCCTTTTTATGAAGAAGTCAATGCCGCACTTGATATATCGTTGGAAGCAGCATGTTACAAATATATGGAATACATGGTTGAAAATGATATGATTTTATGCCCTCATGACAACTGGACAGAGGCATATGAACAATTAAAAAATATGAGAGAAATTGCATGAAGGCTATTCGAGTAGACAGGTATGGCGTGATAGTGAAACAGACAGGAGATGAGTTTGTTCCATATGTTCAGCAGGCTTTTCCTGAACTTGATCCGGAAGAAATAATCAAACCATGGAATAACGCCGATATGGGAGAATAGCTTTCTTTGGAGGTATTCATTTATGGCTAAAACGTTTGCAGAAATGGAAGATATGTACAGAGAGGTCGTTAAGAGATTTCAAAAGATTGAGTTACGGGAGTGGAAGGCAGAAGGTGCTATGATTGAACTGGCAAAGCAGGTGGGTGAATTGGCAAAACAGGTTATGATTAAAGAAAGATATTATGCTTTGCAAGGAGAAGAACCCAATGTTGACGAGCGCTTGGGAAATGAGATGGCGGATGTAGTTGCACAAATTATGAGATTAGCTGATTACTACAAAATTGATTTAGAAAAAGCTTTCATTGAGGCAAGAGAAGATGAAGATAGATACTTAAAGTCAAGAGGTGTCTGAATTTTATTTTGCGGAGCTGCCAGGTGAGCGTTTATCTGCAGGAACAGAAAAGGGTGATTATAATTGGAGTGGTCTATGGATAACATAATATAGTTGGCAAATGGGGGACAGAGAGTTTATGCACTGTTTCTTTTAACAGCCGATATTGTATTGTCGTTTTTAAGGAAAAGGATATTCCGCACTACATGACTGTAGGCATTGCCGATTATGTGCTAAAGCATTCGCAAAGAGCCGAAATCCTGCCTGGAGCATGGAAAAATGCATGGAATGGGCTTGTTTTCCTGCCCCCGGGGTTTGGAAACCCGGGGGTGAGATTTGGTCCTTCTGCCGGATTTTATTCTTCTTTAGAAAAATGCTCCATCAGTTGATTGTATTTTTTCACGCCTTCTCTGTCATTCAGATCGCAGCAGGCTTTATAGGCCTGTTCGTAGACTGCCCTGGCTTTTTTGTCCGGTTCGGCAATCAGTTTCCCCGCAAAATCATCTTTCTCAATAAATGCCAAAAGTTCTCCTGTCTTTCCGGTCAGAAGCAGAGCCTCAAAATAAAACTGCAGATGAAGCGTTGTTTTTTCTGACAAATACCGTTCAAGGCATTCGTCCAGGATTTGCTCATCTCTGCGCTCTTCCGCCAGAAACTGCAGACGCTGCATGGTGAATGCCGCATACAGCTGTTCGTCCTCTCCTCTGGCCATGGGAATCAGGGTTTCACAGAGATTCAGGGCTTCCGTGTGATATTCCCTGCTTCTCTGCAGAAGCATGTGCAGCTTCTGGGCAAGGAGCTGCAGGTTGCCGTCATCCTCCTTCAGTTCTCTGTCCAAATAGCGCATTGCTTCCCTGTAATTCAGATCGTTTCGGTCAGAAGAATATTTTTTGACCAAAAACAGTATTTTGTCATAATCCGATACTCCGAAGAGTTCGTCTATGCTGACGTTAAAGAAAGCAGCAATCTGAGGAAGCAGGCAGATATCCGGCACACTGACACCGTTCTCCCAACGGGAGACCGCCTGGGGAGATACAGCCAGATATTCCGCCAGGGCCGTCTGGGTGATTTCCTGTTCTTTTCTAAGTTTTGCAATCTGTAAGCCAATTTTATGTTCCATAAGAATCCTCCTGTGCGTATTCAGGAAAGCTCTCCATACCGGTGCATCGATGTAATGATATTATACTAAGAATAAATGCATTTGTATATTAATTATGCAGTTTAGTCCGTTACACGCTGTAGTTGACAGGGGGAAATGTGGGGCGATTGGGCTTCTGTATAGGGGTTACTAAAAAGTGGATAAAAATTTTGTCTTTTTGAAAGAAAACTGTTGACAAGTACAGGATAATAAGTTAAAATATGGTTCGTTGATGTGATTTCGCATCGCGATGTGTCCGTAGCTCAGCCGGATAGAGCAACGGCCTTCTAAGCCGTGGGTCGGGGGTTCGAATCCCTTCGGGCACGTTAAAATCGGAAGGATGCCGTTTTGGTTCGGCAGCATGTCCGCATTTTACAGTATGGTGGGTATAGCGCAGTTGGTTAGCGCGCCAGATTGTGGCTCTGGAGGCCAAGGGTTCGAATCCCTTTATCCACCTTTTCTCATGGGTATTCGTGATCATCTTGGTTATCTGTGGGAGGAAACTTTATCGCAAGCGGGCTCCTGATTATGCGGGGTATCCCGACGGCACGCTTGGTGTCAGTACAGGGCTATCGCCAAGCGGTAAGGCACAGCACTTTGACTGCTGCAGTCGCTGGTTCGAATCCAGCTAGCCCTGCTTACAGTTCAGGCTGTAATATATTTGGGACATTAGCTCAGGCGGTAGAGCACTTGACTTTTAATCAAGTTGTCTGGGGTTCGAATCCCCAATGTCTCATTACATGTAGACTTTTTAACGGTCATTCGTTAAAAGGTCTATTTTTTTGCTGTTCTGGGGTGTACCATGGGGGAAATAGGAGCGTTGGGAGTGGGGACAGGGACATAGAATGCCTTTATAGGCTGTGGGAACCGCCCTCTGCCGCCCTTGATTTGGGTAGCTGTATAATTTTTGTAATGGTCTATGGAAAACAGCAGTATTCTGTGTTATGATGTGTTTAACAAATGCAGAAAAGGGGGTCATATGTATGGCTGGCAAGAAACTGGTGGATACAAAACAGGCAAAGAACTACTGGACAGCAACAAAAGGAAAAATTGAGGAACAGGAGAAAGTAGTCTCCATAGATGGCATGGGGGAATATGTAGATTATAAATTCGAAATAGTCAGGCTGAAGGATAATGAGACCAAACAGGAGATGCTCTCCATATCAGCGTTCCATAAGGAGGGGGAATGGGAAGATTATGGGACATTAATCACCGGCATAGCAAAGCTTGACTCGGACATAAAGAAATTGAATGATTATGGCATCAATCTGTCAGCAGGGGACTTTCTGGAACTTGTAAAGGTCATAAGAGACCACTTCTATGAACTGCCTTTGAACAAGATAGACAACAGCATCTCTAAAGAAGACTTGAATGCGATTACCGCATATTTCAGGGAATATATCATAACTGAAAAGATAGAGAAAAAGGGGGGATGCTACAATATAGTGGTGGAGGACTTCAAGAAAGAGTATGAACAAAGCACATTCCGTCATAATGTAAAGGATGTTGTGGATGCATTGAGGCACCATAAGTACATCGACTGCAACCCGAACAGGAAGAACAAAGTGGTCAAGATGGATGATGGGAAAGGAAATACTGTGAGCAAGAGGTGCATCAGTTTCCATGCGGAAAAGATAGGGGAAGTGAAATATGAGTAATGATGTGCTAAGCCCTTTCAGTTTCTACGGCGGCAAGGCCAGGATGGCCCCCATCATATGCAGTATGCTTGATTATGACAATACAGACATCTACCTTGAGCCGTTTGGGGGAGCCGCCCGGGTACTGCTCAACAAACCGAAACACAAACAGGAATTATATAATGACTTCGGCGCGGGGCTGTATGCATTCTTTGATGCCATGGGCAGGCCGGAACTGTCTGGACAGGTGATATCTGCATTGTTCGAAATTGTCCCCAGTGAGGAAATATTTCATGAAATGAGGGATTATAAACTGGAGCATGAGTCAACCTTGATGGAGTACATGAAAGAACAGTTCAGACGGACTGTTTATGAGTGCAAGAAGAAGTATGGGACTGAGGAACTGAACAGGCTCCACAGATGCGTCCTGCACGAAGAATACAACGGGATAATAGAACTCACCCGGTCTATACTGGTTAAAGGCACCCTGCAGGAAAAAGAGGAACGGCTTGCATTCATACATTTTGGTTTAACCTATGCGCAGTACCGCAGTATAGTAAAAGAACAGTTAGGACAGGCTTTTGATAAGGAATGGGAAGATGCAGTATCGGCAGGCGCGGCCATCAGGGGTGACAGGGAAAAGCTGAAAAATGCGTTTATACATGAGCAAATCAGCAATGAGGAGACGCTGAAGGAACTGGCGGAAAGCTTCATGGATGACTACGGCGCAGATGAAAGGATGGACAAGGTGAAAATGGCCGTTGCCACATTCGTGACATATTATATGTCAAGGGATGGGATGGGCAAGCACTACAGTGATGCCAAAAGTTCACTGGATGCATACCACAGGCAGCTGATAAGGTTAAAAGACGTGGCGGAAAGAATGGAGGATGTGGCTGTCCTGCAGTTGGATGCAATCCACCTGTTATGTTGCTACTGCGATAACGAAAGAGCCATGATATACCTTGACCCAAGCTATCTTGACCCGGAAGACATTGAAAAGAATCTGGGAGAGGGCATATATAACCGCTCATCTGATTTTCAAGACCATGAACTTCTGGCGACGCTGATTCAGAACGCAAAAGCAAAGATAATCCTGTCAAACTATGATGTATCGCCATACAAGGACTATCTGGATGAAACCCATGGGTGGAGGCGCATTGAGTTCGAGACGACTACAAGCGCAGGAGGCAAAGAAGACAACTTGCGCACGGAAGTTATTTGGCGCAACTATTGACATTCTGTTGAAATCCTGTATAATGGAATTGTAAGTGATGGTATCAGATAAAGCGTTACCAAGTTACCATTGTTACCAATGAAACAAAAGGATACAGTTACCAAGTTACCGTTGTTACCATATGAATGATTGGATAAGTTGCTATATTATCAATATTGTTTTGTTGTATCATATGAAATAGAGTGACTCAGAGGGTGGTTTACCACCCTCTGTTCTTTTTATATAGAAATATCCATACAAATGATTAAAATATCCATACAAAGTATTAAAGTATCCATACAAAGTATCAAAGTATCCATACAAATGATTAAAGTATCCATACAAATGATTAAAGTATCTATACAAATGATTAAAGTATCCATACAAAGTATCAAAGTATCCATACAAAGTATTAAAGTATCCATACAAAGTATTAAAGTATCCATACAAAGTATTAAAGTATCCATACAAATAAATATAAAGATAAGTCAATAATAAAGTGTCCACAAAGCTTAGTGTGAGGTGTATATACAAAATATGGTGTATTATGTGTGACAGTTTACTGATATTATTGTTTGTATATATACATCAGTAACATTTTGAGTAGTAAAGGACAGGGTAAACAGCAAGTACTCTCCCCTCTCACTTTTCTGATGTCTCCAACATAAAGAAAAAATTAATATACTGCAAAAGGAACAATATTGTAATATATACATGGTTGGTTTTTAAAAATGTATACTTATTCCAGTGAGATATTGTTGCACTTATCCATGACATTATTTTAGGGTAAGTGTAATTAGCAGAATTCAAATATTCCATTGTTAGCTCATTGTCTGTTTTGAATAAAACACAAGGGTTAAGTCTGTATAGTTCCACCATTGAAAAAGAATATACAGGATGGTACCATCCCAGGACATTTAAAAAGAAAGGGGGTGGTACATATGGACGGTGTATATATGGAACTTATGGATTTAGTTGCAACTGTAGAAAAGAAGATACTGGGCATAGAAAGCCTGTTATCGTTCATGGCAATGGGAATGGAGGTGCTTCATACGAATGAAGAAAATTATGAAATAAAGGCAGTTCAAGCAATTCATGATATGTTAAGGGACTTAAGGAAAAGTGATATAGTTAAACTAACTGAAAAGATTGACAGTATGAAGTAATGGGAGAAAAGGATAAATGCACCGTTTTCCATACGGTGCATTTATCGCATAGTGTCAATTAGATTTTGTAGAGCAACTAATTGTTGTTTAGTTAGTTTAGAAGTATCAAGTGCCACACTCTCTCTAGGGTAACTTATTCCTAAAAGATAATCAGCGGACACATGATAGAGGTCAGCAAGCTTTATCAATGTTTCAAGTGAGGGCGTAACTTCTCCCAGTTCATATGCAGAGACGGCAGAAGAAGACACACCGATATGTTTGGCTACCTGTGACTGTGAAAGTTTATTATTTTTGCGTGAAATTGCTAACTTTTCCGCTAAACCATATATCATTGAAAATTCTCCTTTTGACATTTATCATATACCATAACTAAACAGTTTGAATGTAGTTATACATTTATAATTGAAAAAAGGGGAAATAGGTGATATAATCAGTATGCTTTAAGCTGTTAGCATTAACTAAAAGCATAAAGTTGACATACCATAGTAGAATTCAGTATTTACATTAAGGAGGAAAGCATGTTAAATAAGAAAATGTTTAAATCAGTAGTCATAATAATAGCGGTCATGTTATCCATAAGTGGATGCGCAGGAGGTTGCAGTGAGCAAACCGAGCCAGTTATAGCGGATGCAACAGTAGAGACACCAGAGCCAGAGGAAAGCATAGAAAACACAGAGCCTACACCCTCTCCCACTCCCACTGTTGAGCCTACACAAGAAAGTATAGAGGATATAGTTTCATCAGAAAGCGAGGACAATATAGCTAGTGAAGAAAATACAATAAATGAGGAAAATATACAAAGTGAAGAAGTAGAGCCGGATTTAGGTTACACAATAATTGCAATAGATGAAGTTACAATGTACGCTACTACTAATGCAAATTTACGTGGTGGCCCTGGAACAGACTATGACAAAGTAGGAAGTTTAACATATGCGCAAGAGATAGTATGTAATGGAAAAGTAGCTGATGGAGACAAAGAGTGGTTAGTACTCAAAACCGAGGATGGAAGTACACAAATGGTAAGTGCGAAGTTAGTCTCCCGAACCAAGCCCCAACCCCAATCCAGTAGTGGAAGCAACGGTACTAGTACTACCCAACAGCCTAGCGGTGGCGGCCAACCATCTAGCGGCGGCAACGGAGGCTCTGGTGGTTCTGGCGGAGGCAATGGAGGCTCTGGCGGAGGTCAACCATCTGGTGGTGACCCAGGTAGCGTAGGAATGGGAGAAGCAGGTGGAATGTTCTCAGACCTTCCAGAATTTGGTGCTGGAGGTCTTGACCCTAATGCTCCTGGGTCAGATTTAGACTGGGAATAAACAATTACACGCATAAGTGTAAAAAGAGCCACTTGCAAAACAAGCGGCTCTAGTGTATAATCTAATCAGAAAGGTTTATCGGACACGAAGTTCCGATTGCCCTCAGTAAGGTAAACTTATAGAAATAAGCATCCTAAACTTTGGACGGTCAGGGATGCTTATTTCTTTTTATGATTGTCTATGTAAGACAGAGCCGCAAAGATAACAAGCAATAATGTTAAAACTTCCATCACGCTCATGGGCACCACCCTCTTTCGTAAGACTAGAGGGCATCTAAAAGAACTAAAGTTCTTAGAAAATCGCATCCTGCTTCCTTTTCAATTACACAATCGCATTATAGCACAAATACATAGATTTCACAATTAAAAAATCAATTATGCGATTATACAGTACAGACAGTTTGTTCAAATGTTTTAACTTTTAAAGCATATTTCTGCAACATATAAATCAGACCTGTTAAAAATGGATATGTGATACATAAATCAATACAGTATATAAAAATCACTACCCATGAATGAGTTTAAAAGACCTGTCAAAATTTCTCTGATAAAAATATCAGAAACAATGTACCTATTAAAACAAGTATTGCATTATGGTAAAAAAGAGTTGAACAAGTTGATAGAAATTACTGGCTTATCAGTATACAGTGGCTATTTTCCTGCAATATCTGATTGAGTTTGTTTGTGGTGAGTATTTCATAGTAATAAAAATGCTGTTTCAGACATCAGATTAAGTATTGTTGGAGATTTGAGAAAGCTGTATAAATCATTATATATGCGGCAATCTCCCTAAAAATATATGTTACATAATGGTTTATTTCCTTGCACTATCACGTCTATGCACATAGATGTTTCAGCGTTAGTATATAGGTGTAAGTTAAATAAAGTTAGTGCAGGGCACGGAAAGAAAGAGGTAAACATTATGTGTATGTATTTGAGCAATGGCAATTTTTTAGGACAGCGTCTGATAGGCTATGACTTCTATGATAGCAAGACCAGGGGATTTGTAGGCATGACGGAGAAACAGGTCATTACAAAACTGAAAAACAATGAAAAGGTTTATGGCTTTGTACTTGGGGAAGAAGACGGGAAAGAAGTCCTTAAACTGGATGCTGAAGGCTTTAACATGAGCAACTTGCAGTTGAAAACCGGCGTGAACAGTCTGTCATGGATGAATGAGGATGATGGTTCTGATATGAACATGGAACTTATTGTTGTAGCGGTCAGTGGTGACAAGAAGAAAGTCTTTGAGACAGTGAATGCCCGCCATGCAAGGATGGAATATACCGAGGATAAGTTGAAAATGATGTTGGAACTGGGCGTTCCGGTGGCAGGCGTAAAGCTTGAAAAGAATAAGCTTGTTGCATGTGGGGGTGTGGAGATAATCAGTAATGAGGAAGAAGTAAAAGAGGGGGCGTAAGCCTCCTCTTTTGAGGATAGGGCATAAAAGGGTTTAAAGAGGTTCTGGAGAGATTTCAGAGAGGTACAGGGAGAAATGCTTGAACAGTATCGAGGTTATGAGATAAAGGTTTACTGGAGCAACATTGAACAGGGATATGTATTTTGTATCTTTACCAGTGACGGTACAGGCATCATAGAAAGCAATGTATATCATTATGAAAAGTTCGCATTAATGGGGGCAAGGGAAACAGTGGACAGATATATAGAGGTTAAGGAAAGGGGGCTTGACAGGTGGACTATCTGACATTTATAACAATCCATACAATGATAATCATTTCATTATGTGGAATTGTTTATTTAGGTAAACAGTGCTATTCATTCATAAAGTGGATTGCAAAATGGACGTTAAAGGAACTAGAAGAATAATAATAAACAGTATTATCAAAAATGGTTTATCTGGCATAATGGATAAACCATTTTTTGTATGTAGCTTTTCATCAATGGAAAATCCCATTGCTGTCATGTATAGATACATGGGATTGATAAGGAAGTGAAACTTATAAAAATTTAACAGAAACGAAAGGGATTGAGCAATGGCAGTTAAACTACGAGTGATACCAAAGATAAACGGAAATATGATAGGGGTGTTTGTCCATATACCTGCTACAGGAGAGAGCAGACAGGTCGCACTGGTTGAATGTCCGAATGATAACCAGTTAAACGACAATGTGGAACTGGCAGACGAAATATGCAGGACATACAGAAAGAGGATAAACAAGAGTATTTGAGAAAAAGGGCAGTCGCTTTAAAAGCGGCTGTCTTTTTTAGTGGGTTTATTTTAATGCAACTAAGGAGCAGTAAAACAGGAGGATAAATTGGAAAGTTTTGATAGACAAGTTTAAAAGTTTTTGCGGACAGTAAAACAGAAAAGCGGTTACAGATACAGGCAGGGCATACAATCCAGATTTCTCAAGTTTGTATTTCTGATTTATATAAAATTTTGAAGTTTCTATAATGTAGTATATTGATTCTAGTAAATTTTCCTTGAATTGTAAGTTTTCAATAAGGTCAGGTAAAAGAAAATATTTTAAAAAGAGTTGATTTTATAAGGATTTCAAAGGGTTTGGGGAAAATAAAAGGATGGAATGTCTTAAAACGGGTATATTGATAAAATTATATTAAATTGTAGATTTGGAAATCTGGTACAAATTTCTAATAGAAAAAAGGGTGGTTCCGAATGACAATGATAGATACATCGCTTTTTTAACTTCGACTAAAAACCCATACTTATTATTGAACACAGAAAACAAGGTGTAATACATGAGTTGCAGGCTAAGCCAGCATAATAACAATAATAAATTCAAGTGAAAAAGAAAAGCACAATGATATGTGTAAATCAAGTATCAGTTGATAAATCAGGTTGACATTTTCTGGAGTTGTTTCATTTTAATTAAAAGACGGCCGATTTTTAAAATTCACTGCCAGTTCACACCTTGTTGGGAGTGAAGCGTTACAATATAACCGTTTCAAAAAAAGTTTAATATGAGAGGTGGGAAGTAAAGGGTATACCGTAAAATATGCATTTAGGTAGAAATAGAAAATTTTAATTTTGTAAAGGAGAAATTTTCTATGATGATGCATGAAATGATGAAACGGGCAACGGCAATTGAAAAGAGGTATGGAAAACTGCTGTCACTGAATGCGGTGGCAGAATATCTCGGTCTTGACCTGTCAACAGTGGAGGCTCTTGTGGCAATCGGGGAATTAGACTCCGTGGCAGTTGCAGGAATCTGTATGGTCAAGTCAGTACATCTTGCCAAGTTTGAGTTGGATGTTACAGGTATGCCAATGGGTACTTCCAGTCCTGTCATGGAAGAAAGAGAGGTTGACATAATGAAAGTCAGCGAGGGAAGTATTTATCCTGTGAAAAGCAGTAAGAATCCATATGAGATGAGGTTCTTCATCACGTTTGATGATGGAGTGAAGCGTTCCGTCAAGTTGCGGGGAGCAACCGAAAAGGAGATACTGCAGAAGAAACAGGATAAGGTACTGGAGGAACTGGAAAAATATCGTGCTGAAAAAGGTGGGGCCGTGGAGCCGTCTGTGGCTACAGCAGTGACAAAGCCGGCAACATTCCGTGAGGTGTCAGAAATGTGGTATGAGGAATTCAGACACCATAACGAAAGCAGGGGAAACAGCTATGCAAACATAGAAAGTGCAAAATATTCCATTAAGGCCATCAATAAGGTCATAGGGGATATTGAGATTGCAAAGATAGATAAAGAGGCCGCGCAAGAAATGATAAATACCATTTCAAAAGACAGTAACGGGAATTACAGAAGTAAAAGCTTTGTAGAAAAAGCAATGAGAAAGTTCAAGTCTGTCATGGACTATGCCCTTGAAAATGGTTACATTGACAGACAGATAGGAAAGCTTGTGTTGAATAAGAATCTGCATGAGCCAGACAAGGATTCAAGGTTTATTGAAAAGGAGACACTGGTGGCTCTGCTTGAGTGCATACAGAAAAATCAATTTTATAGTACATTGATAAACTTGATGCTGTCAAGCGGTATGCGCCAGGAAGAAGCGCTTGCATTGACAATTGACGATATCATGATAAGGGACGGCATATGCCAGATATATGTCAGCAAGGTGGTGACTGAAATGGCGTCAAATGATTTTCGTGTTATCGACAGGCTTAAGCATGGGGAGAGAGCCAGATACATAAGCATACCAAAAGAAACTTATGACATGGTGGTGAGTTATTATGGCGAGCAGATAAAGGACACGGCCAATATGAGTAAACGGAGAGAGAATGGGACAGAAAGATATATATTCGTCAATAAGGATGGGCACATACGTAATAAAAGAACCCTGTACCATAGCCTGAAAGATTATCTTAAAAGAAACATGCCGCAGGATGGCAGGGTAAGGCTCCATATGCTCCGCCATACTTTTGCATCCCTTATGAAGAGTGAGGTGCCTTTGGAAGTGGTGTCTGAAGTACTGGGGCATAAAGACATTTCGGTTACATTGAGGTTCTATGCATCACAAACAATGGAAGACCACAAACGCGTCTTCGCAGGGGCAGAGGCAATGATGAAAAAGATTAAGGAATAAGAAAAAGTGCAATAGCACGATAAACTAAAAAGGCAACTGTTGGAATGAAAACAACAGTTGCTTTTTTCAGTTTATTGTGATAGGATATGGAAAATAAAAGTGCCCTTAAAAATTGCCCTTGGATGGAGGGAGTGGGAAAAAGGTTGATTTTATGGGGTTTCCAGGTGACTCTGGATTGCCTTTTAATCAAGTTGTCTGGGGTTCGAATCCCCAATGTCTCAGGAAGCTGAAACACCCGGAAAGTCAGATTTTATGTGGCTTTCCGGGTGTTTTGTTTATGGTTCTGACAATGAGGAATATCCCTTGATTTCTATAGCAAAATTATAGCAAACGGGTGCTGTTATAGCAGAATTATAGCAGGTTTACAGTGCAATGGCACTGTCCGGTTTTTCCTGTCCGGCCTCTTTCTTTTCATCCGGGTGCGCATAAACCTCCATGATCATCTTCTGGTCAGAGTGTCCCATCAATTCCACAGCTTTCTTCCGGCTAATCCCGGAGTAATAAAGCATGGTGCAGTAATTGCGCCGGAGGATATGGGCAGTTAGTCCGGTTATTGGCTCTGTCCCGATCAGCTTCTCCTTGTCAGATGTGGCAGCGTCATTCATTTTCTTTACGATCCGTTCCCGCATCTTTACATACTGCGTTTTAGAGAGCATCTCAAAGGATTTTCCGGGAAACAGGAATGTATCGACTGTCTTTAAAAAGTCCCGGAAAAAGGGCACAGCGCTTTCAGGGATCATGCGGTTGCCTGCATCGCTTTTTGCACCGGTGCAACTTTTTACAGCAAGTCCGAGACCCGGATACTTAAGTCATCATAAATACATACAGGGACATCATCATCAAATGCATAGTGGTTCGACTTTTCCTCATTCTCCAGGTCATACACCATGACAGATTTCATCTGCGGATTTACTATCCAGTATTCTCTGACACCTGCAGTACGGTATTTGAACAGTTTTATACCATAGTCGTTTTGGGGGTTGGAGGGGGAGGTTATCTCTATCACCCAGTCCGGAGCTCCGTTGCAGCCATTTTCATCTAACTTACTGCTGTCACATATTATGGATATATCTGGCTCAACATAAGTTTGGTCATCCTCATGCAGGAAGACCGCGAAAGGGGCAGGGTAAACTTCACAGCTTCCGTGCCTGGAGTCAATGTAGTTTGTAATCGTCTGCGAAAGACGGTTGACCAGTTTTTGGTGGATTCGGTTTGGCTGCGCCATCATGTACATCCGGCCGTCAATCAGTTCTGCCCTCTGGCCGTCTGGCAGGGCGTAGATATCATCTGTTGTGTAGGTTCTTTCATGTGCTAATGCCATAAGTAATTCCCTGCGTTCCATTATTTTTTAAACGCTGCGCAAAAGTGCTTCCATTGGATACATCGTTGAGGTGTCATAAAATGGTATAGGGTGATGAAGGGTTATCCTACAGTCTGGATTTTAATTTCTGCTCCAATGTCGGGCGTGTCTGAACTGTAATCATAAGAATCCTTATCCCTTTCCTTTGGTGGGTCAAAACAGCTTCCCTTTTCTGACAATTTCCTCATATTGTGTTCGTTTATCGGATGCCGGGTTGCTGGACTTTGTAGTTTTCATATGAGATTTCTCATTTGTTTTTATTAAAACGCCGTAGCGGTTAAATTGCCATTACTGATATGATTCATCTCATGCAGATATGCTTTCAACTGCTGTTCTCTTCCGAGTTTGGCGTTTAAGGTTATTGTGAAGCTTAATCTTTATTGCTCATCCGGTCAATCATTTCTTTTACAAACTGGATGTCATCTTTTTTGACTTTCCGGGTAGCATCAAAAAGAACCTTGTATTCTGGGTTGGTGTAGAGGAATTCTGCAAGTTCTTTGGCATCATCAAATAAATAATATGAACTGTTTTTACTTTTTTTATCTTCGAGCAAATCAGACTTTTCAATTCGGAGCCAGTTGCACATTGTTTGTATTTTGTCCATGCGAGGCATTTTCTTACCATTACACCAATCGGAAACAGTTGCTGAAGAAACATTCATATACTCGCATAACTCAGCTTGCGATTTTTCGTTTAGTTCTAAATAGTACCGTAAATTATTTGAAAAGGTTATTTTATATTCATCTTCTGACATGGCTTTACCTCCGTGTATGTATGATTACAAATTAAAAGCTAGCAAAAAGCAACTATAAAAACAAAAAAGCTAACTTTTAGCGTTGATAACTCACTAAAAGCGAGTATAATGACAATAGAAAGGCAGTGAATCTTGTGAAAATATCTTTAAAGGCAATGAGCGTAAATGCAAATTAAATCAGAAAGAGGTGGCAAAAGTCATTGGCATGGTCAATGGAATTTCTTTTTTTTAAAGACTTCCCGCATATAAATCGTAAACAGATGCGCTATCATCACAAACAGCATATGATGGTTCTTAAGGTTGCTGCCCTGTCCGGTTCCTGGACAGCCAGACTTCCCGGGGCATTGGAAACGAGCATATTTCCTTAAATAAAGCCATATTTCCGGTCCAGGCTTCACATAACTGCGGTTCCCGTCTTTCCGGCAGGAATAACAGCGCATATATTTCCTCTCTGCAACGATCGGTCCTTTCGTTCCTTCTGCCAGAACAACGCTTTCCCAGGGGGCTGAACTGTCCTCTGCGGTTTCACGTACCGATACCGGCTTAGTGGACAATACCGGATGCTTTCTGGGAAAAAACTGTTGCATGGGACGGACATACTTCTCCCCGGAAAAATGGAGTGCAGCCGGTTCGATGGATTTACGTTCCAACAGGCTTAACAGCCCCGTTATAAATGTTCGGAACAGTTTCCTTTGTGGCTCTGAACGGAAGCAGGGAAGATAATTCTGAAAATATTTTTCCAGTTCTGTTTGAAGCAAAAGACTGTTTTCATCATTTCAGAAAAAGAGGGCGCAGGCCATCAAAAGTACGCTCTAGTATGAAAATGTTCAAAAATGTTCAAGTTTGGCACAATGGCTTGACAAGTGGCAGAGATAAAAGTATAATTTGAATGTTCCGCTGTGAAGAACACGGTGACAGGCGGAATTGATGGAATTTGCAGATATGCAGGATTTGGGTTTTTGCGGTTATGATGGAATTGGCAGACATGTAAGATTTAGGTTCTTATGTCGAGAGACGTGTGGGTTCGAGTCCCACTAACCGCATTAGATAATGATAATCCGAACCCGGTTCCGGTCGGGGACGGCTTCGGATTTTTGATGTATCCTTAGTGTTAAAGCAAAAGTGGTGGTATTGTGAGTGATACTGCCGCTTTTATTAGTTCTGGTCCATAGAAATTGAAAAACCGCAGGCTGAGAGGTAGTTATTTATGACGAATCAGGAACTGTTTGAAAGCATACAGGCATCGCGCACAGAAAAGAAAATAGTGTCTCTTTGCAAAAAACTAATTAAAAAATGTACGTTTAGCAGCGGAGCCGACGCTCAAAATCTTTGTGAGTTAGCTTATTGGTTATATATCTACGGGTATACGGACGACGTGCTGCTGATATGTGAAATAACACACGATATTGAATTTCCGGGAAAAGGCGGCTTCAATGTCTGGGATTTCATTTTATTTATATGGGGGCTGGAGGCTCATATTTTAAAGGAGCGCGCCCAGATAGAGAAAGCAAATGACAGAATTAAAAAGATGGACGAGCTTTGGGCGCTTTCGGCTAAAAGCGCGGAACAGGAAGCCATGCGCCGAAACAGTATTACAATTTCAGACTGTGCGTATGAAGAAAAAATCGCAGATGCCACTTCCGCCTCATCAGCGGACAGATGGAGATTTCTTTCGCTGTTTGGGCTTATCGGATATGGTGTCACAGGGCTTTTCCCTTGTCTGCAGAAAGAAAAAGCCTCTGTTGAAAAGCTTGCAGAAGAATATATTGAAAGACTGAAACAAATCAGATAGCATGGTTTTGAGTCTTTCTTCTAAAAAATAAAAAAATTCAAAAAAAGATATTGTCATATTGGAAGAAATGGTGTAGAATAAATATCGTTCGTGAAACAGGCAGGAATGGCGGAATTGGCAGACGCGCACGGTTCAGGTCCGTGTGGTAGCAATACCATGAGAGTTCAAGTCTCTTTTCCTGCATTACCACATAAAAGCCGCAGATCCCGGTGATTCTCAATAATCAGGGGGCTGCGGCTTTTTGATTATGGCATCTGCATGACAGGCTGTCAGGACTGAAGCGCCATATAGGAATTGTGATATTCCTGACGATAAGTGACATCTTCACAAAACCAGTCGGGCGGAATG
Source organism: uncultured Lachnospiraceae bacterium (assembly GCA_947367855.1). Taxonomy (GTDB): domain Bacteria; phylum Bacillota; class Clostridia; order Lachnospirales; family Lachnospiraceae; genus Acetatifactor. Next base: position 76,101 of record CANBFE010000001.1, read on the forward strand.
AAGTTTTCAGCGGCTTCCCGGCTGCCGAATTCCACTTCAGCCATGACCAGGGGAGCGAAAGGCGGGTCAAAGACATCTAGCTCAATGGTCAGGGAGTAGTCTGAAGGCGGTCCCGGAAAACCCTCTTTCTTCTGGAAAACGGGATTGGGCAGGGGGATCATGTAACGTTTTTTGGAAATGATCCTGCCGTCAGCCTTTTCCCGCAGATGGTAATACGCCTCGCGGTTCAGGGGCAGATTAGCTTCTTCCCTGGCCATCATTCCGCTGCCCTTATAGGTCAGATAGTATTCATTGTCTTCTTTTCGAACACGAACTACCGGCGAATCGTTCAAATAGGCCTGTTCAATGTGGTGAAAGGGATAATTCTCCAAATCGGAAGGCAGTTCTCTGATGGTAAATTTACGTTCTATTTCCATAGCCATTTCTCACCTCCTTTGCTGTCTGCCGGGCGGACATTGGAGCCATTATAACATATTTTTGTAAAATTCCAAAGCTATTAATTGAAATATTTGATGAAAATGTGTATACTGTTGTTACAAATGGCAGCCCGCCGGAGGAGGGTTTTAGGGCGCCTTTGGAATTAGGAGAATGGAGAAGAGGTCAAGGAATGAATAAGATAGCGATTTTTCTGGCAGAGGGATTTGAGGAGATCGAGGCGCTGACTGTGGCGGATATCTGCCGCAGGTGCGGACTGGATGTAAGTCTGGTTTCCGTGATGGAGAACAGTCTGGTGAAGGGATCCCACAATATTGCGGTGCAGGCGGACATCTGCTTTTCCCAGGCGGATTTTGGGTCATATGACATGCTGGTGCTGCCCGGGGGAATGCCGGGAACAAAAAATCTGGAGGCCCATGGGGAGCTGATGGAACAGGTGGACGCTTTTTACGCCGGGGGAAAGTACATTGCTGCCATCTGCGCCGCGCCCAGTATTTTCGGTCACAGGGGGATAGTGAAGGGAAGGAAGGCCTGCTGTTTTCCGGGATTTGAGAGTCAGATGGAGGGAGCGGAAGTGACAGAGCGACCCGTGGAGATTTCGGATCATGTGATCACGTCCCGGGGAATGGGAACAGCCATGGATTTTGCGCTGGCCATTGCCGGAGTGTTCTGCGGCGGGGAAAGGGCTCAGGAGATGGCGGAGACTGTGGTGTACCGGAAATAAAACGCGGTACAGGAAGCAGTCTGGAAAGGGCGGATATAAAATGGAAAAAAACGGGAAAATATATGTGGCCGGCCACAGGGGAATGGTGGGAAGCGCCATCTGCAGGGCCCTTGGGAAAAACGGATATACGAATATCGTCACAAAAAGCCACAGTGAGCTGAATCTCTGCAGGCAGGATGAGGTGGAACGCTTTTTTGCAGAGGAAAAGCCGGAGTATGTCTTTCTGGCAGCGGCCAGGGTGGGAGGCATTGTTGCCAACAGCGAGGCCCTGGCGGATTTTATGTATGACAATATGATGATGGAGATGAACGTGATTCACGAGGCCTGGAAGAATGGCTGCAGGAAACTGCTGTTTCTGGGCAGCAGCTGTATTTATCCCAGGATGGCGCCCCAGCCCATGAAGGAGGACTGCCTGCTCACAGGCGAACTGGAGAAGACCAACGAGGCCTATGCCCTGGCCAAGATTTCAGGGCTGAAATACTGTGAGTTTTTAAACCGCCAGTACGGGACGGACTATATCAGTGTGATGCCCACGAATCTCTACGGTCCCAATGACAATTATCATCCCACCCACAGCCATGTGCTTCCGGCAATGATCCGGCGGTTTCACGAGGCGAAGATTTCGGGAAAGAAGGAGATCGTATGCTGGGGAACCGGGACGCCCATGCGGGAATTTCTCTATGTGGATGATCTGGCGGATGCCTGCGTGTTCCTGATGAACCATTACAGCGGTAACGAGACAGTGAATGTGGGCACGGGCAGGGAGCTGACCATCAGGGAGCTTGCTGAGCTGGTGGCCAAAGTGGTAGGCTTTACAGGCGAGATCAGATGGGATACATCCAAACCGGACGGTACACCCAGAAAGCTTTTGGACGTAAGCAGGCTGGAGAAGCTGGGATATCATTACACCACGGAACTGGAGGACGGCATCAGGCTGGCATACCGGGATTTCCTGGAAAATCCCATGCGGGCAGAGCGCTGATTTTATAAATAAAATGACGGAAAGGTACGGTGTTCTGGTTTTATGAAAGAATATAGGAAATATGCGGAAGAAATGCTCCGGTTTATCAAGAAAAGCCCCACCAGTTTTCATGCGGCGGCAAATCTGGCCAGGGCCTTTGACGAAAACGGTTTCCGCAGACTGAAGGAGACAGAGGAGTGGGAACTGAAGCCGGGCAGGGATTATTATGTCACAAGAAATGATTCTGCCCTGATGGCTTTCAGAATTCCGGAGGAGGGCAGTCCCATTGGGTTTCATATCACGGCAGCCCACGGGGATTCCCCTGCTTTCAAGATAAAGGAATCTCCTGAGATGGTGGCGGAACAAGCCTACAGAAAGCTGAATACGGAGAAATATGGCGGCATGATCCTCTCCAGCTGGCTGGACAGGCCCCTGTCCCTGGCAGGGCGCGTGGTTGTGAAGGGGGAGAGCGGAACAGAGACCAGACTGGTCAATATCCGGGAAGACCTGATGGTTATTCCCAGTGTGGCGATCCACATGAGCCGGGATGTTGCCAAGGGCGGAGAATATAATCCCCAGACGGACATGCTTCCCATCTATGGCGAATGGGAGGAGGAAGGGGAGGAGAATCCCCTGATGGCCAGGGTAGCCAGGGAGGCGGGGGTGAAACCGGAGGATATTCTGGGGCATGACCTGTTTCTCTATGTCAGGGAAAAGGGAAGAATTCTGGGTGAGAATGGGGTTTTTGTCCATTCCTCCAGGCTGGATGACCTGCAGTGTGTCTATACTTCGGCCAGGGGCCTTCTGGAGAGCAGACCTGAAAGATACATCAGCGTCTGTGCAGTCTTTGACAATGAGGAGGTTGGAAGCGGTACGAAACAGGGGGCAGATTCTACTTTCCTGGAAGACACGCTCTGGAGAATCGCGGAAAGCCTGGGGCTGAACCGCAGCAAGTTCCTGCAGCTGATTGCAGGGAGCTTCCTGATTTCTGCGGACAATGCCCATGCGGTGCATCCGAACCATCCGGAGAAGGCAGACCCTACCAACCGGCCGCGACTGAATGGGGGAATTGTCATAAAGTTTCACGGCAGCCAGAAGTATGCCACGGACGCCGTATCGGCAGCCGAAGTCAGACTGCTGTGCCGGGAGGCAGGAGTGCCCTGTCAGACCTATGCGAACCGTTCCGATATTCCGGGAGGCTCCACTCTGGGCAATATTTCAACATCCCATGTGTCCGTGTCCAGCGCTGATATCGGACTGCCGCAGCTGGCCATGCATTCCGCGGTGGAGACGGCAGGCGTAAAGGACACGAAATACGCCGTGGACCTGTTCCGGGTATTTTTCTCAAAATAGAGCGGAAAAAGAAGAAAAGAGCCATGCCGGGAGACAGCTCCCTGAATGGCTCTTTTTCCATGAAAGTTTTTTCTATGTATGCCTTTTATTTTTTTGCGGCATCAAAGAATACGAAAAACGTATTTCCTGTGGTGTCGTCATCAAAATATTCCATATAAGAGATGGAGAAGTTCGTATTTCCTGAGGGCACCTCGAAAACCAGAAGGCCGGTGCGGCTTTCGGACTTGGCCAGGTCATACTCCGTGGGCAGGGCCTTGTCGCCGATGCTCTCCCCTTCTCCCAGATAGTAGGTGATGGGGTAATCATAGGCATCTTCTGCGTCGGAACCCCACTGAACCTGGAAATCCGTGTCATACATGGTGATGACGTCTCCGAAGGTGTTTTTAATGGTGACATCTGCAACCAACAGTTCATAACCGTCCTGGGGGGTATAGCCCTCATAGTCATCGCAGAGATAGGCGCTGTTCACAGTGTAGTCAAAAAAGCTGTTGTGCATGGCGTCTCCCAGACTTCCTTCCGCATAACCGTTCTCATCCGGATAACCCGTTGAGCTGTCCGCTCCGTCTTTTCCACATCCCGCAAGGGAACAAACCAACAGGGAGGCAAATAAAAGGGAAGCAATTTTCTTCTTCATGATTTCTGTTCCTTTCTGAAATAACTGTAATACCTCCATTTTATCACACCTGAGGAAAGATAACAATTTTAAATTTGCAGAAAAAACATGCAGCCATGGAAAGCAGATTGGACATGTTGTCTAAAAAAGAGTTGCGGATCTATATAAAATCTTAATAGATTAGTAGGAATCCATTTGCTGACAATTAAGATTCCCTTAAGACACCTGCCTCCGGAATCTGCAAGAATAAACAGGTAATGATATGGAAGCAGAAACAGGAGGAAATGACAGGTGAGAGAAAAAAGATATACTGCAATACTGTTGTGTATGGCTGCAGTGGCAGGCGCTCTGGCAGGCTGCGGAAAAGATGGCGCCGGGGACATGCAGGCAGGGACCGGGGAAGGAGAGGAAGTATTCAAAGGCAGGTATGTGGAACAGGAGGCAGAGCTGCCGGAGCAGCTGGAAGGCTGGACTGTGGAACAGATTTTTACTGCGGGAGACAGGGTGCGTCTGCTGGCATCAGGGCAGGAGGCAGGCAAAACCGTATTCCGGGAATGGGAACTGCAGGAGGAGGGATTTGCCGACATAACCGGGGACTGGATGCTGAGTCTGGCCCTGCCGGTTTCCGGGAACTGGATGGAGACGCAGCTGCTCTGTGGGGAAAGCGGCGGCAGTGTTCTTTACGCCGCTTACACGACGGAGGGGGAGGAAGACTACAAAGCCCATTTATGGAGGGAGGAAAGCGGAGAAGCCAGGGAGATCACCCCTCGGGAATGGACTGTACCCAGGGAGGAATGGGGCGCGTATGAGACCCCCTTTGGGATTGCCGCGCTCGACAATGGCACACTGGCGGCGCTGTCTCCGCTCTGTCTGGAGATTCTGGACGGCAGTGACGGCAGCGTGCTGGAAACGGGGGAGATAGAGGGTCAGTATGACAGGGTAATGTCCGACGGGAAGAATATCTGGTTTGGTTCTGGATATGGAGATTCTTCCGGTTATGTGCTGGAGAAACGGGGGGAGGATTCCTCCAGGATTCGTCTGTCCTGGGGAAGCGGGGGACTGTGGTTTTGGCCGGGAAGGGACGGGGACCTTGTGGCGGCAGGCAGAGAGGGGATTTTCAGGGGGAGGGAAGAACCTTCTGCGGAAGGCGGCGCTGAGTGGGAGAAGCTCATAGAAGCAGCCGAGACGGATTTCAGCCTGTCAGACCGTTGGTGCACGGGCCTGGCTGTCGCCGGGGACGGGAGGATATATGCCCTGTTTCGGAAATCGGAGGGAGGATCCGTATTAAAGTATTACGAGTACGATGCGGATGCGGTAGTCAAAGTAACAGAGAACCTGAAACTGTATACCGTCAGGGAGAGCAACCTGCTCACACAGGCAGCCGCCATGTATCACAGGGAGCATCCGGATGTGATGATTTCCATAGAATATGCCTATCCGAAATATTATTATGACGAGACGGATTACAATGAGGTCTATCAGAAGCTGAATACCATGCTCATGGGGGATGCGGCGCCGGACATTCTGGTGATGGATCATCTGAATCTGGATTCCTATGCGGAGAAAGGATTGTTGGAGAATATCGACGATCTGGTCAGGCCGGCGGAGGAGAAAGGGGAGCTGCTGACTAATATCACCTCCGGTTATGTGCAGGAAGACGGATGCAGATATGTGGTTCCGTTGGAGTTTGCCTTCGGCATGGCAGTGGGAAGAGACATCACAGCCGCAGACATGGCATCCATGGAGACTCTTGCAGACTTTCTGGGCGGAGAAGATTTCAGCTATATGGGACCTCTGACCGTGGCGGAGCTGGTGGACAGATTTTACCCTTATTTCTGCGGCAGTATCATCTCGGATAAGAAGCTGGACAGGGCGGCTCTGGGAAAATATCTGGAATATCTGAAGAGGATCGGGGACAACTGCGGAATTCTGGAAAGACGGGATCAGGATGAAAAGGCCTTTAATGTCTGGAGGCTGGCGTCAGAGGCAAAACTTGCTTTTGAGGAGGCGGAAGGATTTAACAATATTATGGCGCCGCTGGCAATCATGGATTATATTCAGGGGGACTTTTCGGCTTTTGAAAATTGTTTTGTTCCCATGGTACAGACGGGAATCTGCGCAAAGAGCAGCCATAAGGACACGGCCCGGGATTTTCTGCAGTTTGCACTGTCCGAGACCGCTCAGATGACTGATTCCTACGGCGGATTTCCGGTAAATGCAGCGGCTCTGGAGAAAGCGGCCCACAGCGACCGCACCGATGCGGAAGCGGAGACGGATATCCTGGCCGAAGGCGGATATGTGGAGTTTAAAATCAGGGATTTTTCGCCGGAAATGGCGGACAGACTGGTTGCTGTGTGCAAAGGGCTGAACAGGCCTGTTAAAGAAGATGAAAAGATCCGGGAGGTGCTCATTGAAATTCTGGGAGGATATCTGAATGGAACACAGTCTCTGGAAGATATGGTTCAGATGGCTGAGGACGGCCTGAAAATGTATCTGGCAGAGTGAGGAGGGCAGGGAGGCAGGAATCCGGGAGAAAATCCGGAGATTCTGCCTCCCTGCACACTCGTGAAAAAAATGCTGAAAATTATAAAAAAAGAATTGACTTTCGGAAGAGATGGTGATATTATAACAGATGTGCAAAGCACAGGCGGAAGTGTCGGAACTGGCAGACGAGCAAGACTAAGGATCTTGTGACAGCAATGTCGTGTGGGTTCAAGTCCCATCTTCCGCATAAGAGGCGCGAAGCAGAACGGAGGAGGTTCATGTTTCGCGCTATTTTGTTAGTTGATGTTTAATCTGGAAAATGCTATAATGGCTTTATGGTAAATAAAGGGGCGTGTTCAGTGTTGCAAAACCGCCGGCAGCATGTATTTGTATTCAGGAGGAAATCAGAGGATGAAAAAAGAGAGAAGGGAAGAGAAAGCAATCTTTTTTCTGATTGTCAGCTTAATTGTGGTTACGATTCTGATAGTGGGTTTATTTACGATGTTGTCAGCGTATCTGAACAAAAAGAGTTTGGAGACCATCGAGGAAGTGGGCAAGGTCTATATGACAGGCATGAACGAGCAGATTGTTCTGCATTATGAGACGACGATCAGCCTGCGCCTTTCCCAGATCAGCGCCATTGCAGATACCAATATACCCGGAGGGGAGAGCAGAGAGGAACTGCTGCAGGAGCTGGAATACAGCGCCAGAGCAAGGGGATTCAGTTATCTGGCCCTTTATTCAGAGGATGGCAGTGTTGAGATAATCTATGGAGATAAGGTTGACCTGATTGATCCGGACCCTTTTCTGCAGAGCCTTGGGCAGAAGAAGGAGAAGATTGCCGTAGCCATGGACCCCGGCGGGGACAGGGTGGTGCTGATGGGTGTACCTTATGAATGTGTAATGGCAGATGGCGGGGAAAGCACTGCTTTGGTGGGCGGTCTTTCCGCGGAGTACATGAGCACACTTCTGTTTCTGGATGAAAATACCGCGTTGGTGGATTCCTATATTATAAGAAAAGACGGCAGTTATGTAATACGGAACAGTTCCCTGCCCAACGGGAATTATCTGGAAAATGTATATGCTACTTTTGGCGAAAGTTATGCTCTGGAACTGAAGGCGGCCATGGAAGAAAACAAGAGTTATTCGGCTATGCTCAGCGGGGCGGACACGAGATGCCATCTGTACTGCGTGAGCCTGCCTTACAGTGAATGGTATCTGGTGACGGTTCTTCCACTGGATTCCATTAATGAGCTTATTTCCCAGATGGGGCAGGACTGGACCCACATGGTATATCTGGTATGCGTTATCCTGATAGCATCCCTTCTTCTGATATTTGCCCAGAGCTTCCGGATTTCCAAGCATCAGATGATCGCGCTGAAGCAGGCCAGCGAAACCGCGGAGCAGGAGCGCAGAGCGGCAGAGTCTGCCAGAAGAGATGCCGAACATGCCAATAAGGCAAAGAGTGAGTTTCTTTCCAACATGAGCCATGATATCCGCACCCCCATGAATGCCATAGTGGGAATGACCACCATTGCCATTGCCAACATGGAGAATATGGAGCAGGTGCAGAACTGCCTGAGGAAGATTGCCCTTTCCAGTAAGCATCTGCTTGGACTGATCAATGACGTACTGGATATGTCCAAAATCGAGAGCGGCAAAATGACACTGAACATGGATCAGGTTTCCCTGAGGGAAGTAATGGACAGCATTGTAAATATTGTGCAGCCCCAGGTAAAGGCGAAAAAACAGCGGTTTGATGTTTTTATCCATGATATTTCATCCGAGAATGTGTGCTGTGACAGCGTCAGGCTGAATCAGGTAATGATCAATCTGTTGGGAAATGCCGTGAAATTTACACCCGAGGGAGGAACCATCAATGTCTCACTGTACGAGGAACCTTCGCCCAGGGGAGAGGATTATGTGAGAACCCACCTGGTGGTGAAGGACAACGGGATAGGAATGTCCCGGGAGTATCAGAAGAAAATATTTGACTCCTTCAGCAGGGAGGATACGGCCAGGGTTCAGAAGACAGAAGGAACAGGCCTGGGAATGGCCATCACAAAATATATCGTGGATGCCATGGAAGGCAGGATCTATGTGGAAAGCGAACTGGGGCAGGGAAGTGAATTCCATGTGGAGCTTGATCTGTTAAAGGCATTGGTGAAGGAAGCGGACATGGTGCTTCCTAACTGGAATATGTTGGTGGTGGATGATGATGAACAGTTGTGCGAAAGCGCTGTGGCATCGCTAAAGTCCATTGGCGTCACTCCGGACTGGTGCCTGAATGCAGAGGATGCGCTTGAGAAGGTGAAGGAGCGCAGGGGCAAAATGAATGATTACCATGTTATTCTGCTGGACTGGAAACTGCCCGGAAAGGATGGCATTGCCACGGCGCGGGAGATCCGCAGACTCTATGGAACGGATATTCCCATTCTGCTGATATCCGCCTATGACTGGAGCGAGATAGAGGAAGATGCCAGGGCGGCGGGGGTGACCGGCTTTATTGCAAAGCCTTTGTTTAAATCCACTCTGTACTATGGACTTCAGCCTTTTGCGGAAAAGTTGACTGAGAGTGAAAGCGGAAGCGCACCTGCCAGAACAGAGGGTGCTGTCCTGGCAGGAAAGCGGATTCTGTTGGCAGAGGACAATGATATAAATTGGGAGATTGCCAATGAACTGCTTTCTTCTATGGGACTGGAACTGGATTGGGCAGAAAACGGACAGATTTGCCTGGAGAAATTCCAACAGTCGCCGGTACATCATTATGATGCGATCCTGATGGATATCAGAATGCCTGTGATGAACGGCTACCAGGCCACCGAAGCCATCCGGGCCCTGGAGCGGGAGGATTCCTCTATTCCTATTATAGCCATGACGGCGGACGCTTTCTCCGAGGATGTGAAAAGATGTCTTGACTGCGGGATGAATGCTCATGTGGCGAAACCCATTGACGTAAGGGAAGTATGCCGCCAGTTGGAAAAATATATAAAGTGATCGGGTGGAAAATATGAGACTGATAGAACGATTAAAGGGACAGAAAACCATACTCCAGGTGCTTCTGGCACTGCTTGGGACATATGGGGGCTGCTGTCTGGGTGATCTGGCCGGGTTGGACAAGGCGTCCTTTTCCGTAATGGGGATACCCCTTGGAGCGGCGCTGTTCCTTCTGATCCGCTGGACGGAGAGGCAGTTGGGGAATATATCGAATCAGAGGCAGCGTCGGCGCAGAATCCGTTGGGCTGCCGTATTCGGTTTTCTGTTTTCGGTTTCCATGATAATGGGATACCAACTGCAGACATACGGAATGACGGAAAGCGGATTCCGCGGGAAAGGATTGATACTGTTCAGGGGAGCCTGCCTTGGCATCGCTGTTTTTCCCTTTTGGAACCTGCTTTTTCAGGGAATTGAGAAAGCGGGAACCTGGAAACCGGAAGCAGGATGCTGGCGGAGCGGAAAGGTATACGGAATCTGTGCGTTGGCCATATTCCTGTGTCTGATTCCGGTCTGGCTTGCCTATTATCCCATTGTCATGTCATATGATTTTCACAGACAGATCAATGAGGCTTATAAAGGATTTGTGTGGTTCTGGCCTTACCAGCCTCTGGCCCACACCTGGGTGATCTGGCTTTTTCTCCAGATTGGAAACCTGATGGGGAACATCCAGACGGGAATGGCCTGTATGGCTTTGTTTCAGATGCTTCTTTATTCCCTGGCAGCCGCCTGGGCAATTCTGTTTCTTTACCGGGTAACGGGGAAAAAGTGGGTCCCGGCGGCAGGCATTCTGTTTTTCGGCGTCTTTCCCCTGAATTCCGTTATGGTGGTCTGTACTACAAAGGATGTGCTTTTCAGCATCCTGTTTCTGGTATTTGTGCTGCTGTTGGCGGAGAGATTCTTTTTCAGTGTGGGAAGGAAACAGTGGATTCTGGATGTGCTTCTGCTGTTGGAAGGGTGCGTCATGATACAGTTCCGCAACAACTGCATTTATGCGGTGGCGGTATTCGGTGTCTTCTGGGTCATTTTTTCTGCCGGAAGGGAAAGACTGCGGGTGCTGCTTCTCTGTATTCTGCTTGTGGCCGGGGGAAAGGGGATGGAGGCGGGAATCAAAGCCGCCCTGGGAACGGAACTGGAACCGGCCAGGGTAGAGATGTTCAGTGTGCCCATACAGCAGTTTGCCAGAGTGGGATTCTACCATGGGGAGGAACTGGACAGGGAGACCTGGGAGATGCTTAATTCCTATGTCCTGGCCAGTGACTGGAAAAACTACAATCCACCCATTTCGGATACCGTGAAGGCGTCTGTGGGGGTGACAACCTTTCATTCCAACTGGGAGGGGAATCTGGGACAGGTACTGAAGGACTGGCTGCAGCTTGGTATGCAGTATCCCAATGAATATATTGACGCTTTTCTGGAATTGACAAGGGGATATTGGTTTTTGGACGACAGGTCCTATGCCGAATGTCTGGGATACGGAGCGGAGGAACGGATGGGTACCATATACACCTACAATTCCTCTGCCATAGAAAACGGACCGGAGATTCTGCATGAGTCCAAATTCCCCTGGCTGGAGGAACAGTTGGAAAATATTGTAAGTGCAAATGCCTATTACAACTGGCCGCTGATCTCAGTGTTTTTTAAATGCGCCTTTTATGTGTGGGGGCTGTGCCTGCTTTTTGCGGCATTCCTGTATCTGAAAAGGAGAAAGCAGGCGGTGTTCTGTCTGTTTCCTCTGTTATACACATGTACAATGCTTCTTGGTCCGGTGGTACAGCTGCGCTATATTTTTCCTCTGATGGTTACGCTTCCGGTTCTGGCAGGACTGCTCGCAGTGCTGCCCTCATGTTCTTCTGATTCATCACAGCCGCAGACTGCGGGAATATCCTGAGAGTGAATGAAAAAGCCGCAAACCATGGTTTGCGGCTTTTGATATAAATATAAAATGGAAGCAAGGGGGCTCGAACCCCTGGCCTTTCGCGTGTGAGGCGAACGCTCATCCCGGCTGAGCTATGCTTCCATATACTCTATTGTAACACGGTCAGCGAAAATTGCAAGAGGAAAATGAAAAAATTTGCAAAAAAAGGTCCGGGATGCATTTTCGGGAGGCAAATTACGGACTTTTGAACACAAAAAGCGACGCAAAGGAACATACTTTGCGTTATTTATCCGGGACCGCCTGCAGAGGGAATTACGGTTATTCCTACTGCTGCCTGACTGCTAGAATGACTTTCCTGCCGGCCTATATCAGAGACAGATCACCGATTTCAGTCTGCTCATATTTTCCCGTTTCAGATTAAGATTGGGATGCACATATTTGTTCAGCGTAATAATGGTACTGGAATGTCCCAGAATTTCGCTGAGTGTTTTTATATCAAATCCAACCTCCACGCATCGTGTGGCAAAGGTGTGGCGCAGGGTGTGAAAATGGACTTCTGAGATGCCGCATTCTTTTAAGTACCCCTGCAGGCGGCGCTGCAGTTTTCTGGGGTCCATACACTGTTCCGTGCCCGTAAGGATAAAGGACTCCGGAAGTACAGGAGCAAAATGTACGCAGAGAGCTTCTATATCCGGCATCAGTGGAATCGTCCGGCAGGAGCTGTCGCTTTTTGGTGTTCCCATCACAAGCTTAGTTCTGGCATCTATACCGGAATCAATACATTTAATCCGCTGTACCGTATGGCAGACGGAAATGGTGGAGGCCTGGAGGGAAATATCACACCATCGCAGGGCACAGACTTCTCCGATGCGCATTCCGGTCCGCAGGGCAATATAGACTCCGAATTTGCATAAATCCATTTCATGGGCCAGACAGGCAAGCAGAGCGGACTCTTCCTCCGTATCCAGTATACGCACAGCCTTTCGGCGTTCCTTTGGATAGGTAAACTCAGGCGTGCGCAGCTTCTCACCCGTTCTCCTCTCTATATACAGAAAAACCGAGTGGAACAGTGTCAGCAGATCCCTTACCGTTTTTGGTGAAAAAGCCCTGTCATACAGAAGTGTCCGTATAAATTCCTCCACATGCTCCGGCGTAATCTCCCGCGGGAGCTTTGCGCCGAAACAGGGTTTCAGGTGGTTGTGCATATCTGCCCGGTACTTTGCATAACTGGACATCTTCAGACAGGAGCGGTTTGCGGCCAACCAGTTGTCGCAGTAGTAACCGAAGGATGCAGTGCGCCCATAGTCCTGTTTTTCGGCCTCTGCCAGATTCCTTTTGGCATTGTCTGCCTTTTCCTTTGCCTCCTCATACGTTCCCGCATAGCAGAATCCGTAAATGATTTTTCCCTGGGCATCTCTTCCCTTGGCATAACGGGCCTCATAGCGGCCGTCTTTCCTCAAGTGAACATTGTCTCTTCCTGCCATAATTATGGCACCTCCTCTTTTGGTATAACATTAAGTTTACAAAATAAGAGGCTGTTTTCACCAGTAAAAAATGTTTTCCTGAGATCTTTTTACGCTGCCCCGCTCCCATTTTGTGTTGCAAAGCAGACGAAAATCGAGTATAATGTACAAAAAGAATGATTCGGCCAAAAGAAATGACGTAAAGTATGTTCCTTTGCGACATTTATCCGGTTTTTTGATGTCCGGCGGAGGGAAGGCATGGAAAATGGAACATTTCGGATTTATCAGAGCCCAAACGTGGTAAATCTGTGTATAGACACCTATGACGGGGAGAGGCAGGGCGGGCGGCTCTGGAACCAGTACATGACAGAGCCGTTCTGTTTTTCCACATTGATTGAGGCCCTGGAGAGGATGGAGGCTCTGTATGACAGACTTTGCTATCCCTATGCATCCACGGAGACACGCAGTTTTCTGGAAGAAGGCTGCAGGGAGATGGGAGAGGAGGGCATTCTGGACATAAGAGGCCGGGAACACAGGGTGGTGGAGCCATTCCACAGGCTGATAAGCCACCGTGGGCGGGATGCCACCTTTATCATCCGTGTGCAGTACAGGCAGCATTCCAGCTGGCAGGGGGAGATCGTGTGGGTGGACGGCGGCAGGCGAAGGTATTTCAGGAGCGTTTTGGAGTTGCTGAAACTGATAGACAGCGCCATGGAGAAGGATACGGTTCATGCCGGTAAATGAGAGGAGAAAGTAAGGGGGATGCCGCAGCCGTTTTCGGCGGCAGTACATAAAATATGGAAGAAACAAAGACCATACATTTTGAATTACTGGGCTCCTTTTCCTGCAGAGAGGCCCGGGGAGGAGAGAGGAAAAACGGGACAGGAAGGAAAGCGCTTTCTTTTCTTCAATATATAATCGTAAACCATACAAGAAATATTTCATCGGAGGAGCTGATCAGACAGTTTTGGGCGGAACAGAGCAATGACCCGGCCAATGCCCTGAAGAATATGGTCTTTAAGGTCAGGAACCTGCTGAAGGACATGTTTCCGGACCAGGAGAACCTTCTTATCACCCTGCCGGGTTGTTATGCTTGGAATCCGGAAATCCGTCTGGAACTGGATTCGGAGCAGTTTGAACAGGCCTGTCTGGAACTCAGAAAGCATTCGGGGAAAGTATATCTGGAAAAGCTTCTGGCAGCGATTACCTTTTATAAAGGGGACTTCCTCTCGGGAAACGACAGTGACTGGGCGGTATCCCTGAGACGGTATTACCAGACGCTGTATCTGGATTTATGTAAAATGACGCTGCCTCTTCTTCAGGAGCAGGAGAGATGGACAGAGGTGATCAGCATCTGCGAGCAGGCAGGAACGGTGGATCTTAGTTCGGATACTTTTATTGTATATCAGATGCAGGCGTTGATTTCCATGGGACATCCGGAGCGTGCGGTCCAGGTGTACCAGTCATTTCGGGAACTGCTCTGGCAGGAATTTGAAATCGAACCCACGGAACAGGTGGAGCAGATTCATATTCTGGCCGAGAGCATGCGCAAGAACAATGTAAACGACCAGGATATCTTAAAACTGGTTGCGGAAAGGGAACTGGACGGCAGGGCCTTTTTCTGCACCTTCAGTGTATTTCAGAGCATCGTAGCCCTGGAAAAGAGGCATCTGTCCCGTTCGGGAGAGAAATCGGCCCTGGCCATTGTCAGTCTTGGCAATAAAGTAACACCCACAACGGACGCAAGAAGACTGGAACGGGTCCTGTTGGAAGGTCTGAGGACAGGAGATCCTGTGGCCAGACTGGACGCAGGTTCCTATATTCTGATGCTTACCGGAGCCACGGTGGAAAATGCCTGGATGGTGATGGACCGTCTGGACCGTACCTTCCACAAAATATATTCCCATTCCAAAGCCTGTATCTCCTTCCGGGTGTCGCCTTTGGAGGCAGGCACGGCAGGACAGGAGGGAAAACAGGGTCTCAATGTTGATTCCTAAATCAGCTGTCAATTATTTTCGGAAAATAACCGGATGATGACCTCCGACTGCTATAGTAAGACCATAGAGTAAGGGAAGAGGTGACGAGACATGGTGCTGCGGGAAAGAATGTTTCCCTGTCAGAGCCGGGAAGCAGTGGTTACGGTACAGACATATCATAATGGCATTATGGATGGTTACCTGCAGCATCCCAGACTGGCGGGCAGAGAGAAAATACAGAGCCTGTCCCAGATGATACTGCTTCTGAACAGTCTCATTGACCTGGAGGACTGTCCGAATCCTTCCCTTCCCCTGGTGTCTTCTGATTATGGGGAGAATGGGGCGGCTGTCTTTCGAATACAGATTCTCTTTCGGGAACATTACACATGGCAGGGCAGGCTGATCTGGCCGGCAGAGAATCTGGAATTTGTCTTCCACAGCGCCATCGAACTGATACAGCTGTTTGACGAGATGCTGGGGGAATAGAAGGCGGACAGGAATGAAAATTAAGAGGAAAGTATTTCGGAAACGGAGCCTGGAATGACAGATAAGGAATTACGCAAACTGAACAGACATGACCTGTTGGAACTTCTGGTGGAGCAGAGCCGGGAGGCATCCAGGCTGAACGCGGCGCTGCAGGAAAGGGAAGAGGAGCTGAGAGAGGCCCTGGAGGGCAGCGGACGTCTGAAGGATAAACTGGACGGGAAGGATGAACTTATAGAAAAACTGAAAGCCCGCCTGGATGAAAAGGACACAGAGATGGCAGGGGAAGCCGCCGCTAACGGGGAACAGTTGGAGCGTCTGAAGGAAAAGCTGAATGAGAAGGATGCTCTGGTTGAGAAGCTGAAGCAGCGTCTGGATGACAAGGATGCACAGATGGCGGAGGAGAAAGCGGCCGGGGAGGAATGTCTGGAGCGCCTGAAAGGGAGACTGGACGAGAAAGATGCCCTGATAGGAAAACTGCGGGAGCAGGCGGACCGGAAGGATGAAAGGATCGGAAAGCTTGAGGCAGAAGTGGAAAGGCTGCAGGCCGGCAGGTGGAAGGAGATGAGGGAGGGAGGATTCCCACCGGAGCTTCTGGAGGGGCTGAAGGCATTATTATAAGGGAGCCTGGGAATCATAGATCCCCAGGCGGAGACCGGATGGTACAGAGGGTTGCACATGAGTGAGGAAAAAAAGAGAGAGCTGCCGGGTCTGGAGGCGTTGGAGGCAGAGCTGGAAAGGACGCGTTACAGAAAGCGTTACGGAAGCGTTCTGAGGAGCACGGCTTTCTCCCTGGTGGTGGTTGCAGCGGTTGCTGTGTTGGTGGCAGTGCTGCTGCTCCCGGTTCTGCAGATCAGCGGAACCTCCATGACGGATTCCCTGCAGGACGGGGACATCGTGGTGGCGCTGAACAGCCGGGGATATGAGACAGGAGATATTATAGCTTTTTATTTTAACAACAACATCCTGGTGAAGCGTGTAATCGCAGCAGCCGGGGACTGGGTTGATATAGACGGAGAGGGAAATGTCTATGTGAACGAGGAGCTGTTGGAGGAGCCCTATGTGACAGACAAAGCCCTGGGGGACTGCAACATCACGCTGCCCTACCAGGTGCCGGAAGGAAGATGTTTTGTGATGGGTGACCACAGGGCCACAAGCATAGACAGCCGCAACACTGCGGTGGGATGCGTCAGCAATGATATGGTAATCGGGAAAATACTGGTCCGGGTCTGGCCGTTTGCAGGATTCGGAACCGTGAAGTGATAGAAGACCGGTAGAAGGAAGGAGACGGCATTATGAGAGTTGATTTTTTAGCACAGGCGGGAAAACTCCTGAAGGAACAGAAGCAGTACAGACGCCGGGCAGTGGTGTTCCTGTGCCTTGCAGTGGTGGTTATGTTTGGGACTGTGACTGCGCTGAAACTGTATGGCCAGGCCATGACTCACAAGGTTGAAGTGCTTGACTGCTGTTTCGAAGTGCATAAGCATACGGACGACTGCTATGAAAGGGATGCAGAAGGCAACCCGGGAACGGAGCCTGTCTGCGGTTATGCCGACTATGTGGTTCATGTGCACAATGACAGGTGCTATGACGGGGAGGGAAACCTGACCTGCGGCCTGGAGGAACAGGAAGCGCATCAGCATACGGAAGAATGTTATGCGACGGAGAAGCTTCTGGTATGCGGTATGGAAACGGAAAATACAGATCAGACGGCAGACGGCGGGGATGAGACGGGCGGAACAGACGCCGCAGGAAACCCTGAAGATACTGCCGGAGAGGGAGCTGCGGACAGTGTGCAGAATCCGGAGGGAGCGACAGGGGATGTGGCATCCGGGGAGGAAGCGGGCGGCGTGGACCAGACAGCGGAACCTGCATGCGGAGTGGAAGCTCATATACACACGGAAGAATGCTATGAGAATGCAGTAGTCTGTGGTTTTGAGGAAGAGCATATCCATGACGGAACCTGCGCCGGACAGGAACTTGCCTGCGAACTGGGAGAACATACACATGCGGAAGGATGCTATGACGCGGAAGGAAACGTGGTCTGCGGAACGGAGGAGCACATGCACCTGACCGGATGCTATGACGGCGAAGGCAGTCTGACCTGCAGTGCGGAACCCCATACTCATGACGGGAACTGCCAGGATGCGGAAGGGAATATTGTCTGCGGACTGGGAGAGCATATTCATATCATTGGATGCTTCAGGGAAGTTTACACCTGCGGAAAAGAAGCTCATACCCATGAAGAAGTCTGCCATACTTCCAACCTGGTCTGTGGAAAGGAAGAGCATGAACACAGTGAAATATGTTATGCGCAGGCAGGAGAAGAAGCTGCGGAAAATACGGCAGCAGATACGGAGGGAACTGCCGTACCGCCTGCAGAAGCCGGGGACAGCGTTTCCACTGAGAACACAGACCCCGCGGTAGGAAGCTCTGAAGCGGAAGGAACAACGGAATCCGGTTCCGACGGGAACAGCGCACCTGGGGAAAACGGTACACAGGGGCATGTTCATACGGAGGACTGCTATGAGGAAGTGACCACGCTGCTCTGCGGGAAACTTGAGCTTCATACCCATGACGACAGCTGTTATGCGGCGGACTGCTTTGACGGGGAAGGAAATCTGCTTGAGGGAAGCGTAGAGTCCTGCGGACTGCCTCAGTTGGAAGAGCATGTCCATGGCGAGGACTGCTTTAAGACCGTGGAACTGACTCCTGAGGAAGTGGCAGCGCTGAACAATGGCGCAAAGCTTCATATTCATGAGGACAGCTGCTACGATGAGGAAGGATCCCTGATCTGCGGGCATGAGGCAACCCATATTCATGTACTGGAGTGTTATGATGAGGCTGGACAGCTGATTTGCGGTTATGGAACGGCAGCCCATGTCCATGAGGATAAATGTTATGACGCGGCGGGCGGTCTGATCTGCGGTTATGAGACGGCAACCCATGTCCACGAGGACAGCTGTTATGATACAGAGGGAAATCTGCACTGCGGTTATGAGACAGCATCCCACGGCCATGAGACAGGATGCTATGATGCAGAGGGGAACCTGGTCTGCGGCTATGAGACTGCAAGCCATCCTCATGACGAGAGCTGCTATGACACAGAGGGAAATCTGGTCTGCGGCTACGGGACGGCAAATCACGTCCACCAGGAGAACTGCCATGATGCAGAGGGAAATCTGGTCTGCGGTTACGAGACTGCAAGTCATCCTCATGACGAGAACTGTTATGACACAGAGGGGAACCTGGTCTGCGGCTATGAGACTGCAAAGCACATGCATGAAGAGGGCTGCTATGGCACGGAGGGAAATCTGGTCTGTGGCTATGAGACTGCAAAGCACATGCATGAAGAGGGCTGCTATGACACGGAGGGAAATCTGGTCTGTGGCTATGAGGACGAGAGAGAGCATGAGCATGACAGCAATTGCTATGATGAGGAAGGAACCCTGGTCTGCGGAAATGAGGACGCAAGGGATCATGAACATACTGCAGGCTGCTATGACGGGGAAGGCAGTTTAAGCTGCGGTTATGAGGGGGTCAGGGACCACGAACATGATGCAAAATGTAAGGACGAAGAAGGCAGTTTCATCTGTGGTTATGAAGGTGCGGGAGAACATGAGCATGATGCAAAATGCAGGGACGGAGAGGGAAGCCTGATCTGCGGCTATGAGGAGTGCAGAACCCATGAACATGATGCAGAATGCTACGATATCTATGATGAACTGGTCTGTGGCTACGAAGGCGCGGAAAATCATGTGCATGGAGAGGGATGCTACGACGAGGACGGAAATCTGGCCTGTGGCTATGAGCTTCTGGAGGAATATGCCATCAGCAGGATGTTCAGGGGTGAGGGCTATACCGTAGTTGCAAAATACAATGAGGATGCCATGCTGCCTGAGGAAGCCAGACTGATAGTGGAAGAGATCACGGCGGACAGCGACAAGGAGCATTACGAGCGCAGGGAGACAGAATACCGTGAAATGATGGACGACGAAGCGGCTTCCATGAGAGCCCTTCTCAAGATCGGCTTCTATGTGGAAAGTGAAGAGGGACTGACGGAAGTGGAGCCGGAAACTCCGGTGATGGTATCAGTACAGTTTCTGGATGAAGACGGTCTGCCGGATGGAAGTCCGGTGACGGTGATTCACTTTGCGGAAGACGGCACGGAGATGCTTGACGGCGGCAGCGCAGTGGACAACAGCACTACGTTCAAGATGGGAAGTTTCTCCGAGATTGCCATCGGATATATCGAAGAGGAAGACCCAAGAGATGTGAAAGAGGCGGAAGATGGAACCATGTGGCTCCATCTTGCCGATTCTTTTGAATATAAGGATAAGGCGTTTCGGATTACCTTTTACGTGGAAGGGGAAGCCATTCTGCCAAAGGGAGTCCTGACCGAAAAGAACACAAAAAAAAATTCCAAATCTGATCTGTCAGGAGAAGCGGGAAGCGTAGATGCCTCCGCTGACGGCGAAGAGCTTTCAGAGACAGAATCCGAAGAGACAGCAGATGCAGATACTCCGGCAGATGACCAGGAGGCGGTAGAAGAGGAAGCAGATACATCTGAAGAGGCAGAGGAATCAGCAGAATCGGATGTTCCTGCAGAAAGCGAAGAAGCGGCAGAATCGGATGTTCCGGCAGAAAGCGAGGAATCAGCGGAATCGGATGCTTCATCAGATGCAGAAGACCCCGGTAATTATATTGATATTCGTAAGCTGAAATTTAAAGTGGAACAGATGAGTACAGAATCCGAGGAGTATAAGGCATTTCTGGAACATACGGTTACAGGCAACGGGATTGATGAGCTATACAGGATGCAGGTGCTGACATACTCGCTGACCTATGAGGACGAAGAACTGGATTTATCAAAATGTAAGATCACAGTGGAAATCCGTCCGGCACAGGAGCTGCAGGATGCCATGGGCCAGTCTGTTACGGATGGAGTTGCCTATCTGCTGAATACGGATGGGGAGGCTGTCCCGGAGGTGGTTGAATTCACTCCGGATGACGTGTCCTACAGCATGGAAATTCCCGAGGCGGAAGAAGGGGCCGAATCAGATGATGCGGAGACAGAAGCCGGGGAAGAGGAAGAAGTGCTCCCTGAGGAAAACCCTTCAGAGCAGACAGACAATGCGCCTCAGTACAGTGCTTCCGACGCAGGAGGAACTGAGGCGGCAGGAAACGGAGTGGACACGATCTCCCTGACAGTCATGGCAATGGCAGAGGATGGACCGGCAGATCTGGTTCAGATGGATTATGACGGAGCGGAGGATGCCTGGATGAAAGCGGATTTAACCGGAATCCAGGTCTTTGCTGCCCAGGCATCCGGTCAGCCCAACCCAAAGTTTACCGTGCAGTATTATGCGAATCTGGAAAAGGTGGCTTTCAATGATGATACATTAAAGGAAAACATTGACGGCACAAATACAAATGAACTGCCTGTTATTGATACAAGCGGCGGCAAGCTGCCGGTGAACGGGAATGGAGGAGATGCTTCACCAAATGGCAATGCTATCAGAAAGCTGTATGTAGATACGCAGACCGGCAAGCTTAAAACAAAAACGGAGCTGACAGAGGTATATGAGGAACGGCCTTATGAATACCATAAAGCTCCCACGATTAATTACATCAATGCGTTGATTGAAAATGCCAGTTATGAGCTGAAGAAGGTGTGGGTTTTAGAGGAGGGAAAGGATCCGGAAAGTACAGCGGAAGGCGACTGGAATATATATGACTATAATGAAAACCTGCATTTTACGAATCGTAAACTGTCAGAGGGAATAGTTGACGGACAGACATATGTTTATATAGCGGATAACAGTATCATCCGTCTGGTGTATGACACAACGGAGTTGGATAAAGATTTCCAGGCCGCATTTTATGATTATGACATCGGTGACGGGAAAATCTACGAGAATGAGGCAGATGCCAAGAATGGGAAGAATGGAAAACCCACAAGCGAACAGGGCACAGGCACATGGTATATGGGAACCGGACAGCAGGGAATCAACAGTCCCAAAAACTATTCCGAATCCGGTGCGAAGTTTGCCTTCGGAAACGCCAATACCGGTTCCGGTCTGCAGCATGAACAGTGGAACGGGAATCTGCTGAATAAGAACAACACTGCCCAGGGCGGGCATCCGACAGTCTCCGGCAGCTACAAAGGCTGTACCTTTGGCCTGGCAGTCAGCCTGGTAAACGGTAAGATTCAATATGCCGACGGGATTACCGTGCCTAATCTCTTTAATGAGGAGGCTGCTATCGGAAAGACGGCATATGACAACAATGAATATTCGCTGAAGTTTAACCGTGTGGGCGACACACATACCTTAACGGCGGTCAACGGGGCAAAGACCGATAACCTGGACTCTTTCAATCATCCAAACCCCTATGGCGACAAAGTACACAATCATATCTGGACCAATAATTTCTGGCCCATGGATTCTGCAGGCTCCTACGGAACAAACGGGCATGATATGAAGTTCGGTGATTATGGCAGGCGGGAAAATTATAAGTTTGCCGGTCTGGCAGGCAGCAGCGGCGGAAGCGCGGTGGCAAACGGAACTTTTCCGTGGAGTGATGACGGACAGGATCATAACAGCTATTTCGGCATGCATTATAAGGTTGAGTTTGATCTGGTTGCCGATTATACAGGACCCCTGGAGTATTATTTCTTTGGGGACGATGACATGTGGGTTTTCCTGGGAGATGGAGACGGAAACGGTACACTGGTCTGTGATATCGGCGGCGTACATTCCTCTGTAGGCGAGTATCTTAACCTCTGGGATTATATTAACAAAGAGGAAGAAAGGATACATCGGCATGACGAGGAAAAATGTTATGGAAATGGCATAGATCAACCTGCCACATGCGGCTATGTGGACAGCAAAACATTCACCCTGAATTTCTTCTATACCGAGCGCGGTGAGTCCGGTTCCACCTGTTGGATGCAGTTCACATTACCGTCGGTTTCTTCCCTGACACCGGAAACCACTGACAGTGATTACGGACATTTAAGGGTGGAGAAGGATGTAAAGGTACTTGCAAATGAGCAGGAATATGACCCGGAGGATCTTTTCGAAGAAGATGCTGAGCAGACCAAGTATTTCAGGGAGAAGGAATTTACATTCAAGCTTACGCTTCAGGGACCAAACGGCAGCCTGAAAGACGATTACGCCTATGTAAAGTATGACAAAAACGGAAATGTTGTATCCGACGGTGGAGGCATCCTTGCATGGGAGACAATTGCCAACGGAGAAGAATTCACTTTAAAGGATGGGGAATATATCAAGATTCAATATCTGCCTGTGGGTTCCACATATACGGTAACAGAGTTGAACGATATCGGAATTGAAGGCGTCGTATATCAGGGGACAGTTATAGAACAGGATTCTGAAATACTTCCTGAGGATGATAATAAGAAAGTAGAAGGCGAAGTACCGGGAAATAGCACCAGTGAGGTCAAATACACAAATAAGTATTCGGCATACGAACTTCCCGAGACCGGCGGTTCCGGTAAAAATTTATATACAATGGCAGGCGGCATGGCTCTACTGCTTGGCGCAGGCTTTCTGTATAAAAAGAAATTCAGAGAAAGGAGGGCATAGGAAGTCTCTTTGATCTGAAAAATAGAACTTTGTGGGTTCACAAAAATCGTTTCAAACAAAAAGAATAATCAGAAGGAGGAAGAGTATGAAACGAATTAAGAAATTTGCCAGTCTTACACTGGCGCTTATTATGGCCCTGGCAATGACGCTTACGGCATTTGCTGCGGATAACAATGAGCATAAGATCACTGTTGCCCAGAACGAGGCAGACAAGACGGAGCACACATATGATGCTTATCAGATCTTTAAGGGGGATCTGGCTGATAAGGAGGGGAAAAAGGTTCTTTCCAACATTGAGTGGGGTTCCGGCGTAAACGGCGAGGCGCTGTTGGCTGCATTAAAGGCAGACGAAACATTTAATGACGCCTTTGCCGCCTGCACCACAGCTGCTCAGGTGGCAGAAGTTCTGGGAGGCGAGGCGTTTAAAAGCAGCACGGTTGAAACCTCAACATTGACAGATGCTTTTGCAAGGGTGGTTGAGAACAATCTGTCAGATACAGTTGCAGGAACGGCTACGGGTACAGGCACTGTTACAATTGATGTTACAGGTTCCGGATATTATCTGGTTAAAGACCAGGATGGCACTGTTGATACTGAGAATGGCGCATACAGCAGATTTATGCTGGAAGTCGTGGGTGATGCGACAGCTACTGTGAAGTCTGAAGTTCCTAGCGGTGACAAGCAAATTTACATTGACAAAGATACAACCGGTGATGCGAACAATGCATCCATCGGATCCCATGTATCTTATAAGATTACCAGTAAGGTGCCCAATCATGTGGGTTATAATTACTATTACTTCATCATGAACGATACTTTGAGCGAAGGTCTGACATTTGATGGAGTAGAGAGTCTTACAGTGACGGTTGGGGGAGAGACATTAGCACAAGGAACGGATTACTATGTTTATACCGGTGATGATGTCGCGCCTAAGACATTCAGGCTTGCATTTGCGGATATTATGGACTATGAAGTAGGTGCGGACATTGTTGTGACCTATTCTGCAACTGTAAACGAGAAGGCAGTTGTGGGAACCACAGGTAATCCCAATACCTGGGATCTGCAGTATTCCAACAATCCGGATGATACCTTCGATGGAGAAAAGCGTCCGGATAACAGCGAAAAGCCGGGACTTCCTGCGGATGAAGAGAATGAAGCTTTAGGGCAGACTCCTGAAGAAAAGACCCTGACTTATGTTACTGAACTGGATATTACAAAGTATGCGAACAGTGTTGCAGCGGATCATTTGTTGGCAGGTGCTGAGTTTACTTTGACGGGAACCTCAATGCAGGTTGTTCTGAATACAGTAGATTATTATGAGGCTTCCGAGAACGGAACATATTATATGCTCCTTGATGGAACCTATACTGAAGCGGAACCGATAGGAACTGACTATGTAGAGATTGGTGTTGGTACAGAAGAAACTACAACAGGCTACATCAAAAATGCAGCGGGAGGTTTTTATGTTCCGGAGGATACAGCAGAGTATGATGGAGCAACCCTTTACAAGCTCGTCAAAGGAACTGCCGATAAGTACGCAGACGTAAATACAAAATACGAGAAAAAAACGGCAACTGAGCTCAGCTATGTAGAGGCTGATGTCTCCATTGAAATGACAACCGGAGAAGACGGTAAAATTTCCTTTAAGGATCTGGGCGCAGGTACCTATACCTTGACAGAGACAGTTACACCGGACGGCTACAATACACTTGAGCCGATTACAATCACAATTGGCTTTACAGCGCCGGATAAAGTTTCCGACGGAACAGAGAAATGTGTATGGACAATGATAGCCGACGGCCTGGCGATTACTCAAAATACAGACACAGATGGCGGAATGCTTGGCATCTTCTCCACGGATATCATCAACAAATCCGGTTCCCTGCTTCCTTCCACCGGTGGTATTGGTACTACGATTTTCTATGTAGTAGGCGGAATCCTTGTAATCGGCGCAGGAATTCTGTTGGTTACCAAAAAGCGCATGGATAAGCGCTAAGCAATACGGAAATTTTGTTCTGAATATCCAATGAAGAATGGCTCGGGGACGGGATGTCCTGTCCCCGGGTATGCCGTACAGGCTGACACCTTCACGCGGTGTATGGTGAGCAACGGTTTCTGATCTCGGGACCGGCCAACGTCAGCAGGTGTAATATCACCATATAAATTCATTGTGGGGAAACCTATGAAAAAAGAAAAAACAGGGGAAGCGAAGGTTAAAAAAAAGAAAAAGAGAGTTTCGTTTTCTACAATTATACTGGTGCTTATATTGTTGGCAGGAGTAGGAATTCTGCTTTACCCTTCTGTCAGTGACTGGTGGAACTCCATGCATGCCACACAGGCCATTGCAGGTTATGTGACAGCAGTGGAAGATATGTCCGGACAGGAACGGGAAGAGATGTTGGAGGCGGCCAGAGCCTATAATGAACGCCTTGCCAATGGTGTGGACTTTACTCTGACAGAGGAAGAATATGAGGAATATGAACGTCTGCTGAATATTGCGGACACTGGAATCATGGGATATGTGCAGATATCGGCCATTGGAGTGAATCTGCCGGTATACCACAGTGTAGAGGAAAGTGTTCTTCAGATCGCGGTAGGCCATATTCCGGGATCATCCCTTCCTGTAGGCGGGGAAAGAACACATACAATTCTATCGGGGCACCGTGGGCTGCCAAGCGCGAAATTGTTTTCCGATCTGGACCAGATGGTAGAAGGGGATACCTTTACCATCAATGTCATGGGGCAGACTATCACTTATATGGTAGACCAGATTCGCATTGTTCTGCCGGAGGAGACAAAGGAACTTGCCATACAGCCTGGAAGGGATTATTGCACACTGGTTACCTGCACTCCTTATGGAGTAAACAGTCATCGTATGTTGGTGCGGGGAAAGCGGATAGAAAACATAGCCGGCGAAGTGGTAGTGGTAGCAGAGGCAGTCCGCATCCCGACTTACGTTGTAATCCCTGCAGTGGGGATTCCGCTTCTGTTCATTACTTTAACGGTTGCGCTGATTGTAAGCAGTGTCAGAGGCCGCAAAAAGTCGAAGAAGGAAATACTGGATGAACTCCGGAAATAGCAGATACGGTTATTCAGCAAACCGGAGAAGGATGATACTGAAAAAAGACAGATATTTCATGAAAAGCGAAGGAGGAACTGCTCATGAAAAGTAAATGGATATCTCTGATGGCCGCGGTGACCCTGGTTATCGGCCTGTGTATCACAGAGCCCATGGCAGGCACAGCCGCCCCTCTGGAGACAGATGAGAAAGGTTTTGTGGCCGGAAGCTGTTCCCTGACCGTCTACCCGGAAGATCCGAACAAGGAGGAAGCGGACAGATTCGGGGAGGATCTGGCGGAAGCCGGGATTGTGGTGGATCTGTACCGGATTGCCAGGGCCGTCAAGACTCCGGGATATGATAGTTACCATTTTGAGCTGATGCCGGGATATGACCTGGAGATCTCCGGGGCTGTGGGCGGAGATGGCACAGCTGACGGGAGCGGGCAGCCTGCGGGAAACTGGGAGGAACTGGCGCAGCAGGCGGCAGCCATTGTTCTGAATGAGAATAGCCCCGGGACACCGGAGCCGGGCAGCGGAGTCCCGGTGGGAACCAGGATGGAAGGACTGGATGCAGGACTGTATCTGTTGGTGGCAAGGGGATCTGATCTGACAGGAATATCGGATTATAAAATGGAAGTGAAGCAGAAGAATGAGGTTACCGGAGAGGAGTCTGTCAGGATCGCAACCATTGCCAATTCCGGGGAGCATACTTATGCGTTTCTTCCCCAGTTGGTATCCCTGCCTGCAAAGCAGGCGGATGCAGACGGTGTAATCAGTACGGCAAATCCCGGGGACTGGATCTTTGATATGGAGGTGAATCTGAAACCGGAGCAGCTGTTCCGGTACGGTTCCCTGGAAATCCTCAAAACCCTTTCCGAATACGAGACCATGGGAGGCACCCAGGAATCAGCCACCTTTGTCTTTGAAGTGACCGGAAGAGTGGACGATCAGGTGGTTTACAGCAATGTGGAAAGTATTACCTTTACGGCGGCAGGCAGGGAAAGCGTGGTTCTGGACCGGATTCCTGCCGGGGCAGAGGTGACGGTGAAGGAGGTGTACAGCGGTTCCAGCTATCAGCTGACCGTGCCCGGGGACCGCACAGCTGTCATTGCGGCAGATGAAGTGGTTTCCGTGGAATTTGAGAACGAATACGACGGGCGCAGAACCAATGGCCATGGAATCAGGAACCGGTTTGTATATGATGAGGAAGCGGGAAGGTGGAACTGGTACTCCAGTCCGGCGCAGGACGCGGCAGGGAATCAGGGAGAACCCCCTGCGGAAGCAGAATAGAGGTGAGCGGATATGAAGAATAGAAAATATTACCCCGGAGTCCTTGCCCTGGCGGCAGCGTTTACCGTGGCATCCGCGGGAATCGGCACTGCCTGGTCCTATTTTACCACCTATGCGGAGGCGGCGGGCGGGTATACCATCCGTCTGGGGGACAGGACAGAGATCAGGGAGGATTTTTCGGACTGGACAAAGCATGTGACCATAGATAATCAGGAGAGCTCGGAGCCTGTGTATATCCGGGTCAGGGCATTCTGCGGAAGCCAGTATACCATTGTATATTCCGGGGAAGGATGGACGCTTGGAGACGACGGGTATTATTACTATGACAGGATAGTAGACGGAGGGGGAAAAACGGCAACCCTGGATTTGAAGATTGAGGGAATTCCGGAAGACCCGGAGACTATGGAGAGCTTCAACGTGGTGGTTATCTATGAGAGCACTCCGGTAAAGTACCATGAGGACGGAAGCCCTTACTCGGTGGAGGAGACGGACTGGGATGAGATTCTGGATACCGGCAGCACGGAGAGTACCGGGAATGCGGAAGGAGGGGCCGAATCATGAAGAAGCAGAAAAAGCGGATAAAAGCGGTATCGCCTGTTGTGACTGTGGTTCTCTTTGCCCTGGCGGTTGTCATGCTGTTGGGAGGCTCCATCGGAGGAACCCGGGCGGCGCTGACCTATTATTCCGAAACCTATACTTCCCGGATTCAGATGTACGATATAGGCGTATCTTTGTTGGAGAATGACAGGGAAATATCCTGGAGGGATTACAGCAGCGCAGGGGACGGGACCTGGAATGAAAATACAGGAACGCTCCTGGAAAACATGCTTCCGGAGGGAGAGACGCTGACGCTGGGGAAAAGATACCAGGAAAACCTGAAAGTCAGGAATACGGGGACAATTAATCAGTATGTGAGGGTGAATATCTATAAGTACTGGCTGGATGCGGAGGGGAAGAAGCTTCGGGATCTTTCCCCGGATCTCATCGACCTGAACCT
The DNA here is from genome assembly GCA_947367855.1 of uncultured Lachnospiraceae bacterium. Classification (GTDB taxonomy): domain Bacteria; phylum Bacillota; class Clostridia; order Lachnospirales; family Lachnospiraceae; genus Acetatifactor. Next base: position 104,423 of record CANBFE010000001.1, read on the forward strand.
GGTGAATCTGGGAACGGACTGGATAGAGGATGAGGGCGCAAGAACGCCGGAGCGTACGGTTCTGTATTATAATAAGCTTTTATACGCAGAAGGGAAAGGCGCTTCGGAGACCCCTCTTTTCGCGGATTCCCTTGTCATCGACGACAGTATTGCAAAGAAGGTTTCCCAGGAGACAAAGAAAGAGGGAGCTTATACAACGATTACCACCACCTATGACTATGACGGCGTTTCATTCCGGATTGAGGTGGAGGTGGATGCGGTACAGGAGCATAATGCGGAGGATGCTGTCTGGAGCGCATGGGGAAAACGGATTACAGTGGGCGAAGACGGTATTCTGAGCCTTATGAATTAGGGGGTGGTGTGCATGAGGAAACATAAAATCTGGATGGGACTGCTTTCCGGCCTGACTGCCCTGGGCATGGTTCTCCCGGTTCATGCAGAGACCTTCTATGGGGATGACAGCTGGAATGTTTCATTTACGGCTGCAAATGAGATGGTCAGCAGTTTCAGTACTGCCAATATAAACGACGTTATAGGGGGCATGCAGCCGGGGGATAATGTGATTATTACCCTGGATCTGAAAAACGAGAATCCCACTGCAACGGACTGGTACATGCAGAATGAGGTGCTTTATTCCCTGGAGGACAGGAGCGCCAACAGCCAGACCGGAGGCGGCGCCTATACTTACAGGCTTCTTTACACGAATAAGGACGGCGCGGTGCAGACATTGTTTGACAGTGACACCGTGGGCGGCGAGTCCGGGGAAACCGTGGACGACACCTTAAGCCGGATGGGAGAGGGCCTGCACGGGGCAACCAATGCCCTGAAGGATTACTTTTTCCTGGATACCATGGCAAGGGGGGAAGGCGGCATGATCACCCTGGAAGTGGCCCTGGACGGGGAAACCCAGGGGAATCATTACCAGGACACCCTTGCGGATCTGCAGATGGAATTTGCTGTGGAGCTGAGGGACGATCTGCCCCGTCAGCCGGACAATCCGCCGGAGAACGTGGATGAGACCCGGGACCCGGATCCCACGCCCAACCCGGGCAGAGGAACGGGCATTGTGCGGACCAGTGACGAAAGCCAGCTGCCCCTGCTTGCTGCGGTCTGTGGAATTACGGGGCTTCTGCTCCTGCTTTACTGCATTTACTGTTTCAGGGAGCACAAAAAAAGCAAAAAGGAGGCATAAGAGGATGAAAGGGTTAAAAAGAGCGCTGTATGCCATACTTTCCCTGTGCCTGCTCCTGGGGACGGTGCAGCCGGTTTCGGCGAAAGAGGAGGAATACACCTACACTGTGCGTTTCTTTGCCGGAAAACAGGGAACCTTTGCGGAAGGGGAAATGATGGTCTTCGAGGGGCTTCATTATGGGGACAGAGTGAATTTCTACCAGAATGCGGTGACCCTGAATGACAACAGCAAATACTATATCAGGGGAATCCGGGAGAGCGGAAAGGACAACAGCGACAGCACCCAGACCTCGTCCTTTGTGGTAACCGGGGACAGGGATTATGTGGTGGCCTACGGAATCCTGGGGGATGCCACTTCCTATACCATCAACTATGTGGATACGGAGGGCAATGTCCTGGCGCCCAGTGAGACCTATTACGGAAACGTGGGAGACCGTCCCGTGGTGGCTTATATTTATATTGAAGGATGGGTGCCTGAGGCCTACAATCTGACCCGTACCCTGAAGAAAGATCCTGCGGAGAATGTGTTTGACTTTGTCTATACAAGGGAAGAGGTTCCGGCGGGACAGCCGCCCGCTCCCGCGCCTGCACCTGCCCCGGTACCGGAGCTGCCCGGGGGAGTGACAGTGATTCCTGCAGCGCCTGATGTGGAGGCTCCGGATGGAGGTCCTGGCGCCGGCGGCGCGCCTGACGGAGCCCAGACTCCGGGAGGTGGAGATGCGCCGATTGCCCAGGAGATTCCGGATAATGAAATTCCTCAGGGAAATACTCCGGAAGAGCAGAGGGATCTGGATGATAATGAGACTCCTGCAGCCAACTTCCTGAAGGTTGCGGCAGATGCAAGGCTGCTTGGAATCCCTGTGCCCCTGGTAGTGCTTCTGGCGCTCGGCATTGTAGGAGCAGCGTGGTATTTCCTGATTCTGAGGAAGAAAAAGAAGGCGGAGGAACGCTGAAGCGGAGAGGAAGAAAAATCATGACGGATGAATTGGAATCAGCCTTGTATTCTTCAGGCAGAAAGGGTGGGAAAGTGTTTCCTGCCCTTTGCAGTGTACTTGGGACGCTGATCCTTGTGGGTGTGATAGCGGCATTTTTTCCCCTGACAGTGCCCAGGCTGATGGGATACGAGATCTATGAGGTGGTCAGCGGGAGCATGGAACCGGAGATTCCGGTTGGAAGTGCGATTTATGTGAAAGCGGCAGAGCCGGAAACCATTGTGGAAGGGGATGTAATCGTCTATTCCAGGGACGGTTCGGTTGTCACCCACCGGGTGGAGGAGAACCGCTATGTTGAGGGGGAATTTATCACCAAGGGAGACGCCAACAGCGAGGAGGATGTGGAGCCGGTTGGGTATGACAGCCTGATCGGAAAAGTGGAGCGCCATATTCCGGCCCTGGGGATTATCATGAGCCTTCTGGCAGGCAATACCGGGAAGCTGTATGCAGTCATTCTCACCGGATGCGGCGTGATGTTTCATATGCTGGCCGGGGTTCTCAGAAGCCGCAGATAGGGGCCGGTTGGAAATTAGAAAAATTTTTGGAAAAATTAAAAAAACTTATTGACTTTTTTTGGAAAATGGTTTAAGATACTAATTGTTCAAAGGAATGGTTCGCAGGAATGGCGGAATTGGCAGACGCGCACGGTTCAGGTCCGTGTGGTAGCAATACCATGAGAGTTCAAGTCTCTTTTCCTGCACTGGCTGAAAGGTGCTTGATTAGGTTCAAGTACCTTTTTTCTATTCTTCTGATCTCCGGGTATGCGCAGGAGCGGAGTTTCTATCAATGGGGTTACATTCAATATGGAAAATACAGATAAGAAGCAGAATAAGGACAAAAAGAAAAAGGCGCAGCGCCGGGACTGGTATCAGTTGGATTTATCCGCAATTGTGTATCCAACACTGCAGCGCCGGGATTTTTCTTCCGTATACAGGCTTTCCGTGCTCCTGAAGGAGGAGATCAGGCCGGATGTGCTGCAGAAAGCCCTGGATCTGACGCTGCCCCGGTTTCCCACCTATAAGGCAGCCATACGGAAAGGGCTGTTCTGGCGTTACCTGGAGCCCAATGACCGTCCGGGGCCTTTTGTGCAGGAGGATGTGAAGAATCCCTGCCAGCCCATGTATTTCAAGGCGAATAACCGCTATCTGGTGAGGGTGTATTATTTCCGCAACAGGATTGCGCTGGAGGCCCATCACAGTCTTGGGGACGGCACGGGGGGGATGTGCGTGCTGATGACCCTCACGGCAACGTACCTGCGGCTGTTGGGGCACAGGGGATTTGGCAACGGCGGTTTCGTGCTGGATATCAATGAGGTTCCCGAGGAGGAAGAACTTGAGGACGCATACATGCGTTATGCCAATGCCAGGGTATGTCCGCCGAGACTGGAGGAAAAGGCTTACCGTGTCCGGGGAACTGCGGAGCCTTTTTACACCTTGAATATCATAGACGGCATTATGTCCGTGTCCCAGGTTATGGCTGCGGCAAAGCGCTATGGAGCCACTATTACGGAATATCTGAATGCAGTGCTGCTCTACGCGCTGCTGACAAAGCAGCAGGAGGAGAGGCGCAGCCGGCAGCGGCCTGTAAAGATTGCAATGCCGGTAAATCTGAGGCGTTTTTTCCCGTCCATCACGCTGCGGAACTTTATCACCATGATTTTTCCAGGGATAGATCCCAGGCTTGGGGAATACACTTTTGAGGAGATCGTGGAGCAGGTGCATAATTACATGAGATACCATATCAACGAGAAGCTGCTCCGGGGCGACATCACCACCAACGCAGCCACGCAGAGAAATCCCTTTATCCGGGTGGTGCCTCTGTTTATCAAGGATTTTGTGGTGAGGCTGTTTTATACGAAGGTACAGGACAGAAATTCTTCTGCGGGGCTGACCAACATGGGGGCGCTGAAGGTGCCGGAAGGCATGGAGGCTTTTATTGAGCGTTTTGATATTTATATGGGGCAGCCTTTTTCCAGGCGGACAAACTGTGCCATTATCAGCTTTGGGGATGTGCTGACGGTGAATTTTGCAAGCAGCATTATAGAGGCGGATGTGGAAAGGTATTTTTTCCGCAAGCTGGTAAAAGACGGCATCCACGTTAAGATTGAGAGCAATCGGGATTAGGCAGGGTACTGTCAGGCCGCGGCATAAAACGCAGGCGGCGTGCGGACCCGGAACAGGAGAGTGCTATGTCATATTGTGTGAACTGCGGTGTGGAACTGGACGCTTCCGCCAGGGAATGTCCACTGTGTAATACTCCGGTATGGAATCCAAGGGAGTTGGCAAAACGTCCCGGACAGGACCAGGCGTCGGCACAGACTCCCTTTCCCAGGGAAAAAAGCCAGGTGGAGTCGGCCAATAAGAAGGATTTCGGACTTTTAATGTCCATGGTGGTACTGGCCACGGCTGCCACCTGCGGAATTCTGAACGCGCTGGTGTTTCAGGGGACGCTCTGGTCTCTGGCGGTTATAGGAGCCTGCGGGGTTTTGTGGGTGATTCTGATTCCGGTGATGATCTATACAAAGCAGCCCATCTATGTGTCCTTTCTGTATGACGGGGCCGTAGTAGTGATTTACCTTTATATGCTGACTTTTCAGGTGGGCAGGAAAGAGTGGTTTCTGGGACTGGGGCTGCCCATCACGGTGATGGTGACGGCGATTGTGGAACTGGTGACCCTGTGTATCCGGAAGCTGCCCAGGTCTTTTCTGACTGTGTCCCTGTACCTGTTTACTGCAGTGGGCCTGCTCTGCCTGGGGCTTGAGATCATGATAGACTGGTATCTGGCAGGGGAGATTTCCCTGCGGTGGTCAGCAGTGGTGGTGACGGTCTGTGCCATACTTGACATTGCCGTGATTACCATGCTGTCCAGGAGACGGCTCCGGAACGAGGTGCGCAGGCGGCTGCATTTCTGAAAAAAGGCAGGCGCCCCATTGCAGGGAAGCGGAAAGGCAGGAAGCAAGAGGAAATAGAACCGGGGAAACCGGGGAGTGCAGGAGAACAGCCATGGAAAAACTGGTAATCGGAAAAGACGGAAAGGGGAAACCCGAAACCGTGGAGATCGAAAAGATAGAGACCCAGATGGCGGACAGGAAGAGCCAGAATCTGATGAATCTGATCCGGCGGGTCCACGGCCTTGTGGAAAAGCCGGACATTGAAAAGCATCGTCAGTCCCAGGACTACATCGGAGCCATTCTCGGCAATACAAAGTCAATCAACTACCGTGAAGTGGATGTGGAAGGCATGTACGGGGAATGGGTCAGCGTCAACCGCGCCCATATGAAGAAATACATTATTTTCCACTGCCACGGAGGCGGCTATTCCACGGGAAGCAGTCTCTATGCCAGGACCCTGACCTCCAAGCTGGCGGAGTCCACTTCCATGGATGTGTTCTGCTTTGATTACAGGCTTGCGCCGGAGCATCCCTATCCTGCGGCCGTGGAGGACGCCATGAAGGCCTGGAATTACCTGATGCTGTTGGGATATGGCGCAAGGGACGTGGTCCTGACAGGGGATTCCGCAGGGGGAAACCTTGCCCTTGCCCTTGTGCTGCGGCTGAAGGAGGAGGGGAGGCTGCTGCCAAGGGGCCTGGTCCTCATGTCTCCCTGGACAGACCTGACATCCTCCGGAAAGTCCTTTCAGACTAAGGCGGATCTGGACCCGGTGCTGAACGGCGCCTACATTGACAGGATGGTAGAGGCCTACGCGGCGGGGCAGGATCTGGAGGATGCAAGGATTTCGCCTTTGTTTGGGGATTTTGCCGGGTTCCCGCCTGTCTATATCCAGGTGGGGGAAAACGAGATTCTGCTCAGTGATTCCCTGAGACTGCATCAGGCCTTTATTGATGCCAATGTCTCCGTGAAGATCGACGTTTGGCCCGGCATGTGGCATGTCTTTCAGATGTCTCCCATGAAAACGGCATGGAATGCCATGGATAAGAACGCGGAATTTATCTATGATATCTGCCGTTGATATCTATGATATCTGTCGTTGACCCCAATATCTGCAAAAAACGGTTTAGTCCGTAATTGCAGATATTTTGCTCTAAAAAAAGGATTTTGGATTCCGGCGCAGAATATTAAAATCAGGAGAAGGTTTTTGCATGCGCCAGAGCGCAGATGGGAGCAAATATGACGATCAGAGAAAACTTGGAACAATGGGAGAGGGATTATCTGAGTCCCCATGCATCCCACAGCACGGATTCCAAAGGCAGGAACAGGCCAGAGAAGCAGTGCGATATCCGGCCCGTGTTCCAGCGGGACAGGGACAGGATCATTCACTGCAAGGCATTCCGGCGCCTGAAGGACAAGACACAGGTATTTCTGACGCCGGAGGGGGATCACTACAGGACCCGGCTGACCCATACGCTGGAGGTTTCCCAGAATGCCAGGACCATAGCCAAGGCCCTGCGGCTTAACGAGGAGCTTGTGGAAGCCATTGCGTTGGGCCATGATCTGGGCCATACGCCCTTTGGGCATGCGGGAGAGAGGGCCTTGAACCGGATATGTCCCCTGGGCTTCGAGCACAGCCTGCAGAGTGTGCGCACCGTGGAGCGGCTGGAGAAGAACGGACAGGGGCTGAACCTGACCTATGAGGTACGGGACGGCATTCTGAATCACCAGATGATCGGGAAGCCCCATACCCTGGAGGGAAAGGTGGTCCGGCTTTCCGATAAAATTGCCTATATTCATCACGACATGGATGATGCGGTGAGGGCAAACATTCTGACAGAGAACGATGTGCCCAGGGAAATCCGGGAGGTGATAGGCAGTACGGCAGGAGCCCGTCTGGACTGTTTCATTCATGATATTGTGACGGCCAGCATGGGTAAAAATGATATTCTCATGTCTCCGCCTGTGGAAGCGGCCATGAGGCAGATGCGGGATTTCATGACTGAAAATGTATATTACAATCCGCTTGCGAAAAGTGAGGAGAGCAAGGCTGAGATGCTCATGGAGACCCTGTATCAGCATTTCATGAAGAATATAGACGAACTGCCGGGAGAATTTATGGATCTGTTGTCCGAGGGGGAGGCAAAGGAGCAGGTGATCTGTGATTATGTGGGCGCCATGACGGACCGGTTTGCCATCGCCACCTACGATGACATTTACATACCGAAATCCTGGTCGGTTTGAGGGCGTCTGCAGCCCGAATGGAGGAAGCATGTTTTATTCCGAAGAGATAGTGGAGGAAGTCAGGACGAAAAACGATATTGTGGATGTGGTATCGGAACGTGTGCGGCTGCAGAAGAAAGGGGGCCGCTACTGGGGACTATGTCCTTTCCACAATGAGAAATCCCCGTCTTTTTCCGTTAACGGCGATCTGCAGGTGTATCATTGTTTCGGTTGCGGAGCCGGGGGAAATGTATATACTTTTGTAATGAATTATGAGAATTATTCTTTCCCGGAGGCCGTGAAGATGCTGGCGGAACGTGCCGGTGTGCCTCTGCCGGAACCTGAGGAATCGGAGGAAGGGCGCAGGCGGGAGGGGAGACGTGCCAGGCTTCTGGCTGTGAACAGGGAGGCGGCCAGGTTTTTCTATTACCAGCTGCGCACTCCCCGCGGGGAGACCGGATACAGGTATCTGAAGAAAAGGGAGCTTTCCGACGAAACCATGCAGAAGTTCGGACTGGGCTATGCCGGAAAAAACGGAGCGGAGCTGGTTGGATACCTGCGGGGAAAAGGATTTGAGGACGAAGTGATACAGGAGGCCGGGCTGGCCAGCCATTCGGAGAGACACGGCATGGTCAGCCAGTTCTGGAACCGGGTCATGTATCCAATCCAGGATATCAACAACCGGGTGATCGGCTTCGGCGGACGCGTGATGGGGGACGGGGAGCCCAAATACCTGAATTCCCCCGAGACGCCGATCTTCGACAAGAGAAGGAATCTGTACGGTCTGAATTATGCCAGAAGAGCCAGAAGCTCGAACATTATACTCTGCGAGGGATATATGGACGTGATAGCCATGCACCAGGCCGGTTTTACCCAGGCTGTGGCGTCCCTGGGAACTGCCTTTACGGCGGAGCAGGCGGCTCTTTTGAGACGGTATACGGACAATGTGCTGCTGGCATATGACAGCGACGGCGCGGGGGTCAAGGCAGCGCTCAGGGGTATAGGAATTCTGCGGGAGGCCGGGCTGACGGGAAAGGTCATCAACATGCAGCCCTACAAGGACCCGGACGAATTTATGAAGGCTCTGGGCAGGGAGGCTTTCCAGGAGAGAATCAGCCAGGCGGAGAACAGCTTCTTCTTTGAGATACGGATTCTGGAAAACCAGTTTCGGATGGACGACCCGGAGGAAAAGACCAGATTCCACCGGGAGATTGCCAAAAAGCTCTGCGGTTTCTCAGAGGAGGTGGAGCGGGACAATTATCTCCAGGCTGTGGCCGAAAAATATTTTATCGGTGTGGAAAATCTCAGGAAGCTGGTCAGAAGTTATGCCGCCCGGACAGGACTGGCCAGACCGGCAGAGCGGCCCAAATCCGGAGTGCAGCGGAAGACTGCCCCGGAGGACAAGGCGAAAAAGGCCCAGAAGCTGCTTCTGACCTGGATTGCGGAGAATCCCGGACTTTATGGCAGAATCCGGAAGTACATTTCGGAGCAGGATTTTACGGAAGGCGTCTGCCGCAGGGTGGCGGAGCGGCTGTTTCAGGAACTGGATCAGGATACTTTCAACCCTGCGGGAATAATCAGCATGTTCGGGGAAGAGGAGGAGCAGAGGGAGGCTGCAGCGCTTTTTTCCGCGAACCTGCCGGGACTGGAGACAGAGGCGGAAAAGGAGAAGGCTTTCCGGGATATTCTGCTCTCCGTGAAAAAGAACAGTTATGAGTATCATGTTGCGCAAATGGGAACGGATGTCACAGCCCTGAGCCGTGCAATTGAGGGCAAGAAAGCCCTGGAAGCATTGGCAAAGGTGCATATTTCCCTGGATTAAGGTTAAGATATTGGTAACTTTGGATGTCAGGGCATCTGCCGGCCGGTACCTGGGGGAGCAGCGGAACTTAAATCAGGAAGGATGGAATCACTACGATGGATGAAAATATACGGGCAAAATTTGAAGAGAAAGTAAAAGAACTCCTGAATATGGCCAAGAAGAAGAAAAATGTACTGGAATATCAGGAGATCAGCGATTTTTTTGCGGACATGCCTTTGGAGGAGGAACAGTTCGAGAAGATTCTGGACGCGTTGGAACAGAATAACGTGGATGTGCTGCGGATCACGGACGACGAGGTGGTGGACGATATCATCCTCACGGATGAGGACGAGGTGGATGTGGAGAATCTGGATCTCACCATACCGGACGGCATCAGCCTGGAGGACCCTGTCCGCATGTATCTGAAGGAGATCGGCAAGGTGCCCCTGCTTTCGGCAGAGGAGGAGATCGAGCTGGCCCAGAGGATGGAACTGGGTGACCAGAGTGCCAAGAAGCGTCTGGCGGAGGCAAACCTGCGTCTGGTGGTCAGCATTGCCAAGCGTTATGTGGGCAGGGGAATGCTGTTCCTGGATCTGATTCAGGAAGGAAATCTGGGTCTGATCAAGGCGGTGGAGAAATTTGATTACAGAAAGGGATACAAATTTTCCACGTATGCCACCTGGTGGATTCGTCAGGCAATCACCAGGGCTATCGCAGATCAGGCGAGAACTATACGGATTCCCGTTCACATGGTGGAAACCATCAATAAACTTATCCGTGTCAGCAGACAGCTGCTTCAGGAACTGGGACGGGAACCTACCCCGGAGGAGATTGCGGAAGAGATGAACATGCCCGTGGACAGGGTGCGTGAAATTCTGAAGATCAGTCAGGAGCCGGTTTCCATGGAGACTCCCATCGGTGAGGAGGAGGACAGTCATCTGGGAGATTTTATTGAGGATGACAAGGTGCCTGTGCCTGCGGATGCGGCGGCCTTCACACTGCTGAAGGAGCAGTTGGTGGAGGTTCTGAGCACGCTTACCGACAGGGAACAGAAGGTGCTGCGGCTGCGGTTCGGGTTGGATGACGGCCGTGCCCGCACTCTGGAGGAAGTGGGCAAGGAGTTTAAGGTGACCAGGGAGCGAATCCGTCAGATTGAGGCCAAGGCCCTGCGGAAGCTGCGTCATCCCAGCCGCAGCAGAAAACTGAAGGATTATCTGGACTGATGAAAGGACGAAAGGAAATCCTGTCCGGCCCGGCGTCTGGGCCCGGGAAATGGGGAGACTGCCTGCGGGAAATGTCCACAGGGGCCACGGAGGGGCGGAAAAGGGAGGATACCTGCGGGAACCGGAAAAGGACAAATGGCATGGCAGGGAAAGCGGAACGGAATGAGGCAGCAGGGGAACGGTTTAAGGGAATTTTATCAAAAAGACTTCAGATGCTTGCAAATATGGTGACGCCGGGAAACTGCCTGGCGGATGTGGGCTGTGATCACGGGTATCTGTCGATTGCCCTGGTTGGTTCAGGAGTCTGTCCCAAAGCCATCGCAATGGATGTCAGGGAGGGACCGCTGGCTGCCGCGAGATTACATATCAAAGAAGCCGGACTGGAGGGATGCATCAGCGCGAGACTTTCGGACGGACTGGCAGAATGCGGCCCGGAAGAAGCCGATACCGTGGTTTGCGCAGGCATGGGCGGCAGACTTATGGAACAGATTCTGCGTGCGGATATGGGGAAAGCCAGGGCCATGAGGGAGCTGATTCTGCAGCCACAGTCGGAGCTGCCGCATTTTCGGGCATTCCTGAGGGAAGCGGGGTTCGTTGTAATCGACGAGGATGCCGTCTGCGAGGGCGGGAAGTATTATTTTGCCATGAAGGCTGTGTATGGACAGGGCAACGCAGGGAGAGAAGTGGGTGCAGAACCGGAGGAAGGTATGCAGGGAAGGAATGTGTCCGGGGAGACGGATGCAGCAGGACTGCGGACGGGCGCGTCAGAGGCAGGGGAGCGGTCCCTGGATGATCTGTACGGCGGCATTCTTTTGGGACGGAACCATCCGGTGCTCTGGCAGTATCTGCAGCAGCGGGAGCGCTATGTGAGCGAACTGGAAAATTCACTGGCGGCCTCCCATACACGGAAGTCGGCGCGGCGGCAGCAGGAGGTGCGCCGGGAACTGGAAGACCTGAGGAATGCCATGGCCTGTTATGGGAAAGCGGAGGGCAGCCCCTGAAAAAGCGGAGCATGGCAGGGCAAAGGGACATTATATACTACATAGGCAGAGTGACAAGGAAAGGAAGGGAAGGCATGGTTACAGTTACAATTCGCGGAGAACGGAAACAGGTGCCCAGGGGAACTACTTATGAATCCATTGTTTCGGAATATCAGAAGGAATATGACGATACCATTGCAGTGGTAGCTGTCAATGGCAAGATCAGGGAGCTGTTCAAGAAAGTGACCAGGGACTGCAGGGTGGAATTTTTTACCCTGCGGGATGACGTGGGACACAAGACTTACGTGAGGACGGCCACCATGCTGTTTTTGAAAGGCATTCATGATGTATTCGGAGCTGAGGCGGCCAGGAAGAGCTGTGTGGAATTTACCATAGGCAGGGGAATTTATGTGAATACCTTTGGGGAAGTGCCTGTCAGTGAGAAGAGCGCGGAGCGGATCAAGGAGCGGATGGCACAGCTTTCGGAGGAAAAGGCGCCTTTTATGAAGCATTCCTACCCTATCGACGACGCAGTGGCGCTTTTTCAGAAGATGGGTATGGAGGATAAGGTCCGGCTGTTTCATTACCGGATGAGCTCCAGCGTGAATATCTATCAGATAGACGGATACTGCGATTATTATTACGGATACATGCTGCCTAATGCCGGGTATGTGAAATGGTATGAGGTGGTTCCTTATAAGAACGGTTTTATGCTGGTGCTTCCCACCAAGGCCAATCCCACGCAGGTGGAGCCCTTTGCGGAGAGCAAAAAGCTTTTTGAGACCATGGAAAGCGCCATGGAATGGGGAAGGACAGCGGGTATTGAGACCGTTGGCGACTTAAACGACCAGATCTGCAACGGCTCCATGAGTGATCTGATTCTGGTGCAGGAGGCGGAACAGGAGCGTAAAATCGGAGAGATTGCCAGGGATATTGTGGACCGGGAGGGTGTGAAGTTTGTGATGATAGCAGGCCCTTCCTCCTCGGGAAAGACAAGTTTTTCCCACAGGCTGTCCATCCAGCTGAGGACTCTCGGCAAGATTCCCAGAACCATTGCCCTGGATAATTATTTTGTGAACAGGGAACTGACTCCCAGGGATGAGAACGGGGATTATAATTTCGAATGCCTGGAAGCCATTGACGTGAAGCTCTTTAATGAAAATATGGTAAGTCTTCTTGCCGGAGAAAGGGTGGAGCTGCCTGTCTTTAATTTTAAGACCGGACAGCGGGAGTACCGGGGGGATTTCATGCAGCTGGGAGCCAACGATATTCTGGTTTTGGAGGGGATCCACGGCCTGAATGAGAAAATGTCCTATGCCCTGCCGGAGGAAAGCAAGTACAAGATTTATATCAGTGCCCTGACTACCCTGAACGTGGACGGCCACAACCGCATTCCAACCACGGATGGGCGTCTGCTTCGCAGAATGGTCCGGGATGCGCGCACCAGGGGGGCAAGTGCCCAGAGGACCATCCAGATGTGGCGTTCCGTGCGGAGGGGAGAGGAGGAGAATATCTTTCCTTTCCAGGAAGAAGCCGATGCCATGTTCAATTCGGCTCTGATTTATGAACTGGCCATGCTTAAGACATTCGCAGAGCCGCTGCTGTTTCAGATTCCCAGGGAGGCGCCGGAGTATTATGAGGCCAAGAGACTGCTGAAATTCCTGGATTATTTTCTGAGTGTGCCCAGCGAGAGCCTGCCAAACAATTCCATCTGCAGAGAGTTTGTGGGTGGCAGCTGTTTTAATGTATAAAGATTTACAAAAAAAGGAGAAAGACAATGAAAGTAGGTTTTATAGGAAGCGGAAATATGGGAGGAGCCATGATGCGGGGGATTATTGCCTCCGGAAAATGTACGGAGGACGAAATCATGGCATCCGACATCATGGCAGGAACACTGACCAATATGGAAAAGGATCTTGGCATCCTGACTTCCATGGACAATAAGATTGTGACAAGTTTTGCGGATATCGTGTTTCTGGCTGTAAAACCTCAGTTTTATCAGGAAGTTATTGAGGAAATCAGGGATCTGATTACCTGGAACAAGATAATTGTAGCCATCACACCAGGGAAGACTCTGGCATGGCTTGGGGAAATGTTTGAAAAACCGGTGAAGATTATACGTGTCATGCCTAATACTCCTGCAATGGTAAGGGAGGGCATGATGGGAATGTGTCCCAATGAGCATGTGTCCAAAGAGGATATCGCGTTGGTGAGGGATATCTGCAGCGGATTTGGGAGCACTGAGATTGTGGAGGAGAACCTGATGGAGGTTGTAACGGCTGTCAGCGGCAGCTCACCGGCCTATGTTTTCCTTTTTATAGAAGCAATGGCAGATGCGGCTGTGGCGGAAGGCATGCCCCGGGTACAGGCTTATAAGTTTGCATCCCAGGCTGTGCTTGGCAGCGCGAAGATGGTACTGGACACAGGAATGCATCCCGGGGAATTGAAGGATATGGTCTGCTCCCCCGGGGGAACCACCATCGAGGCGGTGCGCGTTCTGGAGGAAAAAGGTCTGCGGAGCGCGGTGTTTGAGGCTGTAAAGGCCTGTGCAGAGAAGGCGCGGAAGCTGTAGGAACCTGGAAACACGGACAACAGAGAAAGGACGGTCTGCGATCATGGAAGAAGGGGAAATCAAGGTAAAGAGCCTGCAGAAAGCATTGACCATTTTAAACTGTTTCGTGAAAAAGTCCAGGCTTGGCGTGACGGAGATCAGTGAGCTGCTGGATTTGAACAAGAGCAATGTACATAATATTCTGACTACCTTTCAGGCCATGAACTACCTGGAGCAGGACCCGGAAAGCGGGAAGTACCAGCTTGGCCTGGGAATCCTGGAGCTGTGTCAGTCTGTTGGGGACCGTTTTAATATCCGTAAGGTTATGATGCCCTATATGCAGGAAATTGCGGATGCAACGGGAGAGGTGGTTTACCTGGCTGTGCCGCGGGATGACGAGATGGTTTATCTGGAGGCCATGCATCCCGTGGAGTCCTATAATATGATGCGCGTCATTCTGGGGGAACATGCCAAAATGTACTGTACTGGCATAGGGAAGGCGGTTTTGGCCCATCTGCCGGAGACAGTGGTGGAGAATTATATTACCAGGGGGTTGATCGCATTTACGGAAAATACCATCACGGACCCTGATGTTTTGCGGGAAGATCTGGCGGTGACCCGGGAGAGGGGATATTCCGTGGACAATATGGAGCATGAATTCGGAGTGAAATGTGTGGGGATGCCTGTTTTTAACCGGAGAGGCGAGCTTCTGGCGGCTGTCAGTGTCAGTGGGCCTTCCCTTCGTTTTTCTGCCGGGAGGATCGAGGATATTGTGCGGATTATGCGCGCATCCCTGAAAAAGGCCCGGGAGTTGATATGAGTCCGGGAAGCGACCTGGATTTACAGCGTCTGTTGGCTGTTGCTTATTAAGCTGTCAGGCGCTGTATTTTATTGGGAAAAAGTAATAAAAACTGGCATAATGCACAAAAAATCAATGTATTCTTTGGATAATTTGTTGATTTACAAGAATTGGGCAATGTGGTATATTCTATTTATCAAATTTAAGAACAGTGTTCTTAAATAGAGAACAGTTGGCGGTGTGGAATGAAAACGCATTTGCCGTTTTCTTTTTCGCAATATTGAGAACGATGTTCTGAAATAAAGAACAAAAGTGATTGTTTTTCCCTTGAAATGTGATTTTGGATGCAGGAGAAATTTCCGGGGATAATACAGGCAGGGAGGTAGCAGATGAAAGCAGTGGGAGTAAAAACGGGAAGGAAGACATTCCTGAAGAATGTAAAGCGGAGCAGATGGCTCTACTTGATTTTTGCGCTGCCCTTCCTCTATTTTATCGTATTTAAATACGGCGCAATGGTGTGGCTGGTCATAGCCTTTGAGGATTTCAAAGCTTTCAAAGGGGTGTTCGGAAGCAAGTGGGTGGGGCTGAAATGGTTTAAGGCCTTTATCAATGATCCGTATTTCTGGAACATTGTGAAAAATACCATTGTGTTGAATCTGTGGAGTATTGTGATTTGTTTCCCGGCGCCGATTCTGCTGGCGCTGCTGATTAACGAGGTGAAATGCAGGGCCTTTAAAAAGTTTACCCAGACCGTTTCCTATCTGCCCTATTTTCTGTCCACAGTGGTGGTTTGCGGGTTTATCACCAATATTGTGGCGTCGGACGGACTGATTAACCAGCTCCTGAAGGCTATGGGGATGGAGACTGTAACCTTCCTGATGGAACCGGGTTGGTTCCGGCCCATATATGTGCTGTCCGAGCTGTGGCAGGGATGCGGATGGGGATCCATCATTTATCTGGCGGCTCTGGCAGGGGTGGATCAGCAGTTGTATGAGGCTGCGTCCATAGACGGGGCGAGCAAGCTGCAGCAGTTGTTCCACATCAGTCTTCCGGGTATTGTGTCGGTGATTTCCATTCAGTTTCTGCTGACGATAGGACGTATTTTGTCCATCGGTTATGAGAAGATTATACTTCTGTATAACGGAGCCACATATGAGACGGCGGATGTGATTTCCACCTATGTGTACAGGCGGGGGCTGCTTGAGGCCAATTACAGCTACGGAGCTGCAGTGAGTATTTTCCAGTCCGTGATAGCGCTGTTTTTGGTGGTCATTGCCAATAAGGCTGCGAAGAAGGTGGGACAGACAAGCCTGTGGTAGAACGCCGGGAGCAGGGTGTATGGTATGAAAGGCATGAGGAAGCTGCCGGAACGGAGGAATATAAGGTGAAAAGGAAATTAAGTACGGGAGACCGCGTTTTTACGATTGTGGTGATATTGATTTTGATACTGGTCTGTCTGTGTGTGGTTTATCCCATTTATTATATGCTGATTGTATCCATAAGCGATGGATACGCGGTAACCAGGGGGGAGGTAAATCTGCTTCCCAAGGGCATCAATTTTGCGGCATACAAAGCGATTTTGTCCAATAAATATGTGCCAAATTCCTATAAAAATACCATAATCTATACGGTGTCGGGAACCCTGGTCAATCTGGTGATGACAGGACTGTGCGCCTATCCGCTTTCCAGAAAGCACTTTTACGGGAGACATGTTTTTAACGCGGTGATTGTGTTTACCATGTTTTTCGATGCGGGAATCATTTCCCAGTATATGGTGGTCAATTCTCTGCATATGAGAAACACCATCTGGGCACTGATCATTCCCGGGGCCATAAGCGTTTGGTACATGATGATTATGAGGACCTTTTTCGCGGAGATTCCTGAGGATCTGTTTGAATCTGCCAGACTGGACGGCGCAAATGATCTGAGGATCTTTGTGAGTGTGGTGGTGCCCCTGTCAAAGGCTGTGATGGCCACCATGGTTTTGTTCTATGCGGTAGGGCATTGGAACGCATTCCTCACACCGCTGATCTATCTGGATGACAGAAACAAACTGCCCATGCAGCTGATTCTGCGGAATATAGTCATGGGGACGGACGCGTCCATAGGCGGTTCCATGTCCATTTCGTCGGATGTGGCCACCATGAGTATGAACATAAAATATGCGGCAATCTTTATTACCATACTGCCGATTCTGGTAGTGTATCCCTTTGTACAGAAATATTTCGTCAAAGGTGTTATGGTTGGATCTGTAAAGGGCTGAGACACAGTCCGCCCTTTTAGATAAGCTACAAGTTAACGGTATTGGGAAATACAATTCCTGAGAAAAGGAGAGAGATTATGAAGAAGAAAACAGTAGCGCTTTTTCTGACACTGAGTCTGGTATTGTCCGCTGCCCTTACGGGATGCGGGGATTCCGGCGGGGAGAGCGGCAGCACCCCGGAGAACAGCGGGGAGTCTTCCCAGGTTTCTGCCGGGGATTCCGGGGACGGGAGTTCTTCCGATGCGGGAGAAGAAGGGAGTCAGCCCGGGGAAGCGGAGAATGACAGGGAAGAAATCACTGTGACAATGATGGTCACAGAGCCTGTAACCCAGGAACTGCCGGACAGCTTCCCGCTGTTGGATGCCGTCAAGGAGAAGTTCAACATCAATCTGGAGCTGACCATTGTTCCCGGCGCAGATTACGGAACCAAGAAGGCCACGGTTCTGGGAACGGCAAACCTGCCCGATGTGATCTGCGGGATGACCGTGGATGAGGTGAAGCAGTACGGGGGGACAGACGGCATGTTCCTGAACCTGGACGAATACAAGAGCTATGCACCGGATTACTTCGGCCTTGTGGATGGCGGGGACAGGGCCATCGAGACCAACAAGATGAGGGTAAACGGCAATCTGTACTGTTTTGAGAAGCTGGAGAAGTACCGTGTGGCCATAGCGCCTCTGGTCGGCATCCGCATGGACCTGTTGGAAGAGCAGAATATTGCGGTTCCCACCACTTTTGACGAGTATTACGACGCATTGCTGAAGATTAAGGAAGCCCATCCGGAGATGTATGGTTTTTCCACCCGCAACGGCACCAATTATCTGATCGGAAGTTTTGCCTACAGCATGGGCACAGGAGGATTCCCCACCTTTAACACTGCAAGAGGAATGTATCTGGAACCCGGTACGGATTCTTATATCTATGGTCCTACGGACGAGAAATTTACCCGGGTTGTTGAGTTTTTGAGGAAAGCGTACGCAGACGGTATCCTGCATCCCGACTATGCCAATATGGATAAGGACACTATGTTCGAAAAACTGTCTAACGGAGAACTGATCAGCGTATGCGACAACAATTCCTTTATCAGCCGTACTTTTAATCCTGCCCTGCAGCAGATTGAGCCGGATGCCTACTTTGATATCCTGGAGCCGCTGAAGAATCAGGACGGAAATATCCGCGCTTATCGTTACAATAAGGACTGGACAGACAATGTGGCAGTGATCAGCTCCCAAACCGAGCATCCGGAGCGGATTGTGGAGATGATGAACTGGCTGTACACAGAGGAGGGGTCCCTGCTTTCCAATTTCGGCGTAGAGGGCGTGCATTACGACATGGTTGACGGCGTGCCCACCATAAAGCAGGAGCTCATAGACGAGTGTGCAGGAGCGGATGACATAACCAGCGCGGTTCTGGGCAAACTGGGAGCAGGACTTCTGGGAATGGCTTTTTATGTGGATGAGACCTTCAGCGCGCAGGTATCGGATCCGATTTACATGGATCAGGCGGAAAGGATTGATTCCTGGACAGAGGCCGGGGAACTGACTTTCCTTCCCAACTGGCTGTCCTTTACGGAGGAGGAGCAGGAGCGGGTAACGGAGATCGAGCAGAACCTGAGCAATATTTTCAACCAGGAGATCGATGCCTTTATCACCGGGAAAAAGTCCATGGATGAGTGGACGAACCTGGTGGAAAGCCTGAAGGGCGCCGGCAGCGAGGAGTTGGAGGGTATCTTCAATACCGCTTACGACAGGATTAAATAGCGAAGGGTATCATGAGGAGAAAGGGGGCTGTGTACAGAATGGTGGCACAGCCCCCGCTTTTTGGTTTATGCAGAGCAGGGGAGGAAAATGAGCGAATATGGAGTGATTTTGGAAAAGGGAGCGTCGGACTGGCAGATTTTCCAACAGGAGGAGGGAACCGGCCGGATTGAACTGGAGGGCCGTTATGTCAGCGCCCATGTGCTGCCCAGGTTTCCCATGACGGTGGAACGGGACGGGGAGGAGCCGGAATCCGTTCAGCTCCGGATTGTCAGGGAGGGTGACGGCAGTACCGTGAAGGACTGGACCAGGGCGCAGCTGTTGGGCGGAGGACAGTGGCGGATTTCCTTTCCTGATGTTCCTGCGGGAGGTCTTTACCGGATAGAGAGCTGTCTGAAGTATGAGCAGTGGGACTGCAGAAGGTGTACCCGGGGGGATATGGTGCATCATGTGGGGGTTGGGGATATTTTTCTGATTGCCGGGCAGAGCAACGCAGCAGGCAGATCCAAGGTTCCGGTGGAGGATAGTCCCAGTACGGCGGTTCATGTAATGCGGGCTGACGGGAAATGGGACATGGCTTCCCATCCCCTGGGAGAAACCACGGATATGCTCTATACGGATTATTTTGAGAATCACAATCCCGGGCATTCCCCCTGGATTCATTTCGGGAAGCTTCTGCACCGGGAACTGGGATATCCCATCGGTCTGATTCCTGCGGCCAGCGGAGGAACGCCTTTAAGCTGGTGGGATTCCCGGCAGGAAGGGAATCTGCTGGATTGTGCGGTGAAACTGGTTGGGCAGGGCGGAAGCGGGATACGGGCTATGCTCTGGTCCCAGGGGGAGGCGGACACCGGGCCGGAGGCTGTCAGTTACGGGAAGCGTCTGGAAGAATTTCTGAAGCGGGCAAGGGAGCGCCTGGGCCGGGCCGGTCTGCCTGTTCTGATGGTCCAGACCAACCGGTGCCTGAGCGGAGAGGATGTGGAGCAGGACAGAGGATACGGCCTGGTGCGGCAGGCGCAGTTGTCTGTGATGGAGCGGATGGAAGGTGTGTGGACCATTGCTTCCGGGGATCTTCCGGTCAGTGACGTAATGCACAACAGTTCCCTGGCTGATCTGGCCATAGGGGAGAGATGCGCGGCCTGTGCGCTTGACATGATTTACGGAAGGGAGCGTGCCTGGAGAGGGCCTTCTCCGGCGGAAGCCTGGGGGGAGGGAAACAGGGTGAGCATTTTCTTCAGGGACACGGTCCACTGGCTGGAGCTGCATGATCTGGAGCCGGAGCGGCTGCCTGTAGAGGCGGAGGACGGGGATGGATTTCTTCCCCTGGTAAATTACCGCACGGAGATGACGGAAGACGGATGCCTGTTGGAACTGCAGTTTGCCAGGAAGACAAGGGGGGAAATAAAGGTTCACGGGGCATGGCGGGCATACCCGGGGGCAGCGGTTCCTGTGGACGGCAGGGGACTTCCCATGTACGGCTTTTATGGGCTAACTGTCTGCCCGGCCGCAGGAGTATCCCGGAGGGAAAACGGGCAGGGGAGGGTTTAAAGTGGTCAAATTCAGCAGATATTATGAGGGAAAGACAAAGGCACTTGTCCTGAGTTATGACGATGGGCAGGAGACGGACAGGCGTATGGTGGAGACGTTGAATTACTATGGTATAAAGGCCACATTTCACCTGAATGCCGGTAATCTGGGACGGCAGGGGTATCTGGGGCCGGAGGATGCAGCTTTGTACCGGGGGCACGAGATTGCGGCGCATACCTATTCCCATCCCCATATGCTGCAGATTCCGGAGGAAGCCAGGCTTATGGAACTTTGGAGGGACAGGGAGAGGCTGGAAGAGATATGGGGAAATATTGTGGACGGATTTTCCTACCCATACGGGGAATATGACGGCAGATTAAAGTCGCTTATGGAGGCAGTGGGATTTTCCTATGCCCGTACCACAGACAGCCGCTATGACTTCAGGCTGCCGGAGGATTTTTACGCATGGCATCCTACCTGTCATCACCGGGAAAACTGCATTGGACTGGCAGAAAAATATCTGGAATATGATTACAGAGAAGGTCTGTCAGTATTCTGCATGTGGGGGCACAGCCACAATTTTCAGCGGGAAGGCAACTGGGAAGTATTGGAGCAGTTCTGTCGTCTTATGGGGAAGCGGGAGGAAATCTGGTATTGCACCATGGGGGAATTTGTGCGTTATGTCAGGGGACTGGGGGCGCTGCAGACATCCCTGCGGGGGGATCTGGTGTACAATCCCACGGATCAGCGGTTGTGGTTTGAAAGGGAGGGAAGACTGGTCAGGATAGAGCCTGGAGAAAGAAAAACAATGGAGGAACGCTTATGAAATATCAGGTAATCAATCATCAGCATATATTCGAATCGGAGACGAAGTTCCGGCAGTGCCATGCTTCCACTGTGTGTGTCCTTCCGGAGGGGCGTGTGGGAGCGGCGTGGTTCGGTGGGGAACACGAGAAGGCGGAGGACGTGGCGATCTGGTTTGCGGTGAGACACGGCGGCGTCTGGGGGGAACCGCGGAAGGTGGCGGAGCGGAAGGGGATACCCTGTTGGAATCCCGTGCTGTATGCGGACAATGGACGGCTGCTCTTGTTTTATAAGGTGGGAAAGGAGATTCCCAGGTGGCAGACCTTTGTGAAGGAATCCGGAGACTGGGGGGAAACCTGGAGTGAGGAGCGGGAACTTGTGCCCGGAGATTCCGGTGGGAGGGGTCCGGTGAAAAACAAGTGCATCCGCCTGCGGGACGGCGCAGTGCTGGCCCCGGCTTCCACAGAGGAAAATGGTTGGGCCTGCTTTACGGACCGCTCTGAGGATGGGGGAAAAACCTGGCGGCGGAGCGAAGATGTGCCTTTTGACAGGGAAATTCTTTCCGGCAGCGGTATGATACAGCCCACTCTCTGGCAGGATGAGCGGGGAACCGTACATATGCTGATGCGCAGCAGTGAAGGCGCCATTTTCAGAAGCGAATCCGGGGACGGAGGGCAGACCTGGAGCACGGCCCGGAGGACAAATCTGCCTAATAATAACTGCGGAATTGATCTGGCAGTACTGGGGGACGGCAGACTGGTATTGGTGTACAATCCGGTATCCGGCAACTGGGCAGCCAGATCCCCCATTGCATTCAGTGTATCGGAGGATAATGGCAGAAGTTGGAGCAGTCCGGAGGTTCTGGATTATGTGCCATGCAGGAGCAATGTGGAAAGAGCGGAATTTTCCTATCCGGCCATTGTGGCGGAGGGAAATGATGTCTATATTACATACACCTGGAAACGAAGAACCATTGCATTCTGGCAGCTGCGTTTTCCGGAGCGGAAGAGGAAGGAGGGACTGCCGGAGGGGCTCTGGCCGGTGATGCTGACTCCATTTACAGGGGAAAAGGAAGTGGATTACAAAGGACTGCAGGCGCTGACCAGGTGGTATCTGGACAATGGGGCGGCAGGATTGTTTGCCGTATGTCTTTCCAATGAGATGGAGCTTCTCACCGAGGAGGAGCGATTGAAGATTGCAGCCTGCGTGAAGGAGACTGCCGGGGCGGTCCCCGTGGCTTCCACGGCCTATGTGGAAATACCGGAGAGAGACACGGACAAAAACAGGGCTGTGGATTCGGACAGAACGGATCTGGCGGAGGATCTGATCGCATCTGTGCATAGGACGGCAGCTGCAAATGTGGACATTGTAGTTCTGTTGACCAATTCCTTTGTCTGCCGGGACGGCAGTGAGGAGGAGATCAAAAAGGTTATCACCCGGGTTCTGGAAGAGGCGCCGGATGTCCGCTTTGGGCTGTACGAGTGTCCGAAACCGTACAAGAGACTGTTTTCCCCGGAACTGGTGGCTTGGTGCGCAGGCACGGGGCGCTTTGTCTTCTATAAGGAGACTTCCCTGAGTCTGGATATTTTACGGGAAAAACTGGAGGCGGTGAAAGGAACGCCCCTGAAGATTTACAATGCAGATTCTTCCCTGATGTACGGCTTCCTGAAGATGGGCGGCCATGGTCACTGCGGCGTAATGCTGAATTTTCATCCGGAACTGTACCGCTGGATGATGGATAACTGGAATGAGGACAGGCAGCTGGCGGAACGGATGCAGCAGCTGATGACCATAACCGCCCATATCGAAAGGCAGTGTTATCCCAGAAGCGCCAAGTATGCCCTGGGCAGAAGGGGCGTGCCCATAGGACCGGACTGCAGGAGGGAAAACGCCGATGAGTGGAGCCTGTCCTGTGAAAGGTCCGTGGAGGACATGGAGAGATTCGTCTGGACCTATTTTGCGGAATTGGAACGCATTCTCCTGGCCAGGTAGAGAACCGGCGTATCCAGAAGCGAGGTGAAGAGATAGATCAAATAACTGGAGCCGCTGTTGATCACCTCCAGATCCCCGAATATTCCTGTCACATGGCTCAGCACCTGGCGGTTCAGGGCATGGTTGGCCCCTTCGTCCGGGCTGCTGTCCAGATGGTAATCGCAGAAAGGGCATTTTCCGTAGGCACAGCCCTTTCCGCGGAGAAGAACGATTTCCAGTTTGTATTTTGCCTAAACTTAGTTACATCTGGCCATATTAAGTACATCTCCTTAGTTTTGATTTTGGAAGAGTCCGGAGACTATCCATGGCAGGATGGTTACGAACTGCCGTTATGTCCTATTGAAACACTGCTTTGGTCTCTGCCATCCGGTCCGCGATTTTTACGCCGAAGGGGCAGCGGCTCTCGCAGCTTCTGCAGCCGATGCAGGCATCCGCATTGGCAGAAAGCTGTCTGTAATGGGCTTTCAGGGTGTCCGGTACCTTTTCCTGCATGGCAGCCAGGTCATGAAGCTTGTTTACCATGGCGATGTCAATTCCGGCAGGGCAGGGAGCGCAGTGGCCGCAGTAGGTACACTGGCCGTAATAGCCATGGCGGGGAGCCTTTGCCAGGATGCTGGCGTAATCCTTCTCTTCCGGGGAGGCCGTCTCATAAGCCACAGCGGCGTCCACATGCTCAGTGGTGTCGTAACCTACCATAATGCTGGCCACTGCCGGTCTGGTCAGGGCATAATGGATACACTGAACGGGGGTCATGGCCACGCCGAAGGGAGAGCGCTCCGCGGAGAAAAGCCGTCCTCCCGCATAGCCCTTCATCACCGTGATGCCCACCTGGTTCTGCTCGCACAGCCTGTAGAGCTCCGCCCGCTCGGGAGCGATGCCGCCCAGTGCTTCGTCGTAAGTGTCCGCAAAGTAGTCGTCGATATTTTCCGTGGCGGGGAGCATGTCGAAGGCCGGATTGACGCTGAAGAGGAACATCTCGATCTCGCCGTGCTCCGCGGCCAGTTTTCCCACAGCCGGATTGTGGGTGCTCAGCCCGATGTGGCGGATGCGGCCCTCCGCCTTCAGCTGTTTCACGTACCGGAAGAAATCCCCTTCCATGACGTTGTGGAATTCTGCGGGCTCGTCCACGAAATGAATCATTCCCAGGTCTATGTAGTCTGTCTGCAGCCGGGTGAGCAGGTCCTCAAAGGCGGCTTTTACCGCAGGCAGCTCCCGGGTGCGGACATACTGGCCGTTCTGCCAGGTGGAGCCGATGTGTCCCTGGATGTACCATTTTTCCCTGTGTCCGGCCAGCGCTTTTCCGATGTTGGTGCGCACATTGGGTTCCGACATCCAACAGTCCAGAATATTGATGCCGCATTCCCGGCAGTGGTCCACCACCTGTTTTACCTCCGCTTCGCTGTGCCGCTCCAGCCATTCTCCGCCCAGACCGATCTCGCTGACCCGGAGTCCTGTTTTGCCCAAAATTCGATAATTCATACATGACCTCCTGTTTTGTCTGCAGACATACCCTTCAGCGGCTTCTTTTGCCGCTGCATACTGCGAATCGAACAAATGTATGGCTTATTGTACCCTACAGGAGGATTTTTGTCAACGGATTCCGGATTATTTCCAGGTAAAGTTTTCCATGATTCTGCCGAAATAAAAAGTAGCAGGCTGCGGGAGCGGCCGGAAGGAAAAGGATTTGAAAGCCGGTATACAGGATGCCGGGAAACGCTATGGAGGGCAGAGAATGGAAAAAATAGGAAGTTATTATCAGAGCAGTGTCTATGAGAGGACGGCCCAGGCCACTGCAGAAAATGCGAAGACGGACAAAACCAGGTCCGCAGGCGGGGTAAAAGAGGAGAAGAAGGCGCCTTCTTTGAGCCGCGCAGCCCAGAAGCTGCTGAAGGAGCTGCAGAAAACATACAAGAACATGGATTTCATGGTGGCTGATTTTGAGACGGAAGAAGAGGCGGCAGCTCTGATGTCCAGAGGTACCGGTGAGTACAGTGCGCTGTTTACTCCTGAGGAACTGGAGAAGATGGCTGCAGACGAGAGCGTCAAGGAGAAGAATCTGAAGATTCTGGACGGCGCGGTGTCCAAACTGGATGAGATGAAGGAAGAACTGGGGGACAAGGCGGACGATGTAACCCGCATCGGCATTTCCTTCGGCAACGACGGGGAAGTATCCTTCTTTGCGGAGCTGGAGAAGAACAGCGAAAAGCAGCGTGAGCGCATAGAGAAGCAGCGTGAGGAGAAGAGGGATACCAAAAAGGCGGATGCTTCCGAATACAGGACACAGGGAACAGCGGAGAAGCGGACCACTGTTTTTGCATCCACTGTTGAGGAGCTGGCGGAAAAAATTTCCCAGGTGGACTGGAGCAAAATAAAGGAAGAACGCCCGAATCCTACTGGACAAAGGTTTGACTTCATGGTATAATGGGAATGTTATAGAAGTAAGGCAGTCGGGGTACTGTCAATATCATAAGCTTTCATAGGAATTTTACAATGCCATCACAGGCAGTGATCCCTGTGGTGGCATTGTCATACTGTCAGGGACGGAGCTGTGGACCGAGGCAGGAGTTTCCGTGAGAGCGAAAAACAGGGAGAGAGGCATTATGAAAAAGAAATGGATTATTTTGGTAGCGGCGGTGGTGCTGATGTTGTCGGCCTGCGGCAGGGAGGACGGCGGGTCCGGCAGTGGGACCGACGCTTCCGGCACGGAGGAGACCTCCTCCGGAGAAGCGGGGACCGATGTTTCCGGTACGGAGCAGGGCGGCAGTGGGGACACGGCTTCCGGAAAGCATCATGTGGAGATCACAGTGAAGGATTACGGTACGATTTCAGTGGAACTGGACGGGGATGCGGCGCCCATTACGGTGGCAAATTTCCTGAAACTGGCAGGGGACGGTTTTTATGACGGACTGACCTTCCACCGTATCATTTCAGGTTTCATGATTCAGGGTGGGGATCCCAAAGGCAACGGCACAGGCGGTTCCGACGAGAATATCAAGGGTGAATTTTCCGAGAACGGTGTGGAAAACAATCTGTCACATACCCGTGGCGCCATCTCCATGGCACGCGCATCCGCCATGGACAGTGCAAGTTCCCAGTTCTTTATCGTGCATGAGGACAGCACCTTTCTGGACGGACAGTATGCATGCTTCGGTTACGTCACAGAGGGAATTGAGGTGGTGGATGCCATCTGTGATACTGTCAATGCGTTCCTGGACAACAACGGAGCAGTGGAGAAGGAGAGCCAGCCTGTTATCGAGAGTATCAAGGTGATAGATTAAGGAATTTTAAGGCTGAAACAGTTATTATTACACAAGGTACGGAGGCTTTGCTATAGGCATATTTCACAAACTTTATCCAAACTTGCATATTTTGCTGACAATTTCGGATTAAATCTGTTAAAATATGGTTATAACATATAGTGGAGGTGTTTTGTAGTCGGCAAGCATGCGGAAAGTGAGGTTCTAGTGTTTGGAATTGGTGATTATGTAATTTGTGGCAACAAGGGCGTCTGCGAAGTAGAGAACGTCACGACCCTGAATATTTCGGGAGTGGACAGGGAGCGTCAGTATTATATTCTGAAGCCTCTGTATGTGTCCGGAAGCACGGTTTATGTGCCGGTGGATTCCCCCAGGGAATCCATGCGGAAGGTACTGAAGAGAGAGGAAGCTGAAAAGCTGATCAGGGAGATTCCGGAGATTCCGCTGCTTGTCATTACCAACGATAAGCTGTCAGAACAGGCCTATAAGGACTGTATTAAGACCAATGACTGTGAGGATCTGGTTAGGATTATCAAAACCATTTATACCCGGAAGCAGACGCGGATCAAGGCAGGTAGGAAAGTGACGGCGGTGGATGCAAAATATTTCCACATAGCTGAGGAGAATCTGTACGGCGAACTGGCCGTGGCCCTGAATATCAGCCGTAAGGAAGTGGAAGGCTATATAGCGGAAGCCATTGACAGCAGATAATCCGTGTAGAATTTCCGGAAAAAAATACTTTACAATCAGAACAAAAAGTATTATGATGGATAAAACGTTGAAGAGAAGAGTAGGATGTGGAACGCAGCAGAGAGAACTGCCCGGGCAGCCGGTGGTGGAAGCAGTTTGGCGGGAATCATTGCGAAGACCATCTCGGAGTGGCTTTCATACAGCCCGGAGGCATCCGTTATCAGCAAAAGAAGGCGGCAGTTTTGTGTATTTAAAAACTGCAACAAGGGTGGAACCGCGTTCAAAGTGTTGGAACGTCCCTTGCAATAGGAATATTGCAGGGGACTTTTTATAATGTAAATTCCCTGGATGTTCCGGAAAACCAAAGCGCATTGGGAGGAGGTTTGATATGGAAGAACTGGCAGAAAAGTGCAGAGAACCGGGCAGTGCCCATGGAAAACTCAAAACCAGCATGGATTCAGATCAGAGCAAATAGAGAAGGAGAAAAGGGATATGAAAATCACATTAAAAGATGGTTCCGTGAAGGAATATGAAAGCGCTGTCAGTGTATATGACATTGCGTCAGACATCAGCGAGGGACTGGCCAGGGCGGCCTGTTGTGCAAGAATAGACGGAAAAACCGTGGATCTGCGGACAGTAGTGGACAGTGACTGCGAACTGAGCATCTGTACCGCAAACGATGAGGAAGGTCTGGCTGCTATCCGCCATACTGCGTCCCATGTGCTTGCGGAAGCGGTGAAGAATCTGTTTCCCAATGCGAAGCTGGCCATTGGGCCCAGTATTGACACGGGATTTTACTATGATTTCGACCATGAGGCATTTTCCAGGGAGGATCTGGATGCCCTGGAAGCGGAGATGAAGAAAATTATCAAGCAGGGGGCAAAGCTGGAGAAGTTTACCCTGCCCAGGGCGGAGGCAGTCCGTTTTATGGAGGAGAGGCAGGAACCCTATAAGGTGGAGCTGATTCGGGATCTGCCTGAGGATGCGGAAATTTCTTTCTACAGGCAGGGGGATTTTGTTGATCTGTGCGCAGGTCCCCATCTGATGAGCACAAAGGGGGTAAAGGCATTCAAGCTGACGTCCTCTTCCATGGCCTATTGGCGCGGGGATTCCGACAAGGCCAGACTGCAGCGTATCTATGGCACTGCATATAATAAGAAGGAAGACCTTCAGGCTCATCTGGAGCGCATGGAGGATGCAAAGCGCAGGGATCACAACAGGCTTGGCCGGGAGATGGAGCTCTTTACCACGGTTGACGTCATCGGCCAGGGACTGCCCTTATTTACTCCCAAGGGAACAAAGATGCTGATGAAGCTTCAGAGATGGATAGAGGATCTGGAGGATAAGGAGTGGGGATATGTCCGTACCAGAACGCCCCTGATGGCAAAATCCGATCTGTATAAAATGTCAGGGCACTGGGATCACTATAAGGAAGGGATGTTTGTGCTTGGGGATGAGGAGAAGGACAAGGAGGTATATGCCCTTCGCCCCATGACCTGCCCGTTTCAGTATTATGTTTACAAAAATACCCAGAAATCCTACCGTGATCTTCCATACAGGATGAGCGAGACCTCTACTTTGTTCCGCAACGAGGATTCCGGGGAGATGCACGGCCTCACCCGCGTGCGTCAGTTTACCATCACGGAAGGGCATCTGGTGGTTCGTCCGGACCAGATGGTGGAAGAGTTTAAGGGATGCATTGCCCTTGCAAAGTACTGTCTGACCACATTAGGGGTGGGGGATGATGTGACCTATCATCTGTCCAAGTGGGATCCGAAAAACCGGGAAAAATATATCGGTGAACCGGATGTGTGGAATGAGACGGAGCAGCATATCCGTGATATTCTGACAGAGCTGGAGATTCCCTTTGTGGAGGATGTGGGGGAAGCCGCGTTCTACGGTCCCAAGGTGGATATCAACGCGAAGAATGTTTACGGCAAGGAAGACACCATGATTACCATTCAGTGGGATGCCCTTCTGGCAGAACAGTTTGATATGTATTATGTGGACCAGAATGGCGATAAGGTGCGTCCTTATATCATACACAGAACTTCCATGGGCTGCTACGAGAGAACTCTGGCATGGCTTATTGAGAAATACGCGGGAAAATTTCCTACCTGGCTTTGCCCGGAACAGGTGCGGGTTCTGCCCATTTCCGAGAAGTACGAGGATTATGCGGCGAAGGTGGTAAGGGAACTCCGTGCCGCTGATGTCGATGCGGAGGCTGACAACCGTTCCGAGAAGATCGGATTCAAGATTCGTGAGGCAAGGCTTGCCCGTGTGCCCTATATGCTGGTGGTTGGGCAGCAGGAGGAGGAACAGGGGCTTGTGTCTGTCAGAAGCCGCTTTGCAGGGGACGAGGGCCAGAAACCGCTGACGGAGTTTGTGGAACAGATCTGCCGTGAGATCAGAACAAAGGAAATCCGCAGGGAGGAAGTACAGGAAGGGGAAAAATAATTTCATAAAAATGACGGAAAGAGGCATACTAATTCAGACAGGCGACTCCGGGCTGCGGGAAACTGCAGGGAGGCGGGCCGGTCCGAATCTGCCGCGGCAGGCGCCGCTTCCGGCCGGTTCGAAAGGAAAGCGGCGCAGAAGGAGGCTACTATGGCAGATTTGAAATGTGCGGTGGAAAACTGTACCTACAATGACCAGCACCTGTGCTGCAAGGGAGATATCATGGTTGGCGGGCAGCGTGCCTGCAGCTGTGAAGATACCTGCTGCGAGAGCTTTATGCAGCAGAGAGAGGGCATGGACTCTTTCAAAAGTTCTGTTGTCCATCCCAGCAAGACCATCAGTATTGACTGCGAAGCAGTAAAGTGTGTCTATAATTCCAATTACAAATGTCATGCGGACCATGTGGACATCAAAGGCTGCGGGGCATGCAACTGCGGAGGAACTGAGTGCTCCACATTTAAGGAAAAGTAACAAAGGTAAAAAAGGACCAGATCCAGGAAGGTGTCTTCCGGCAGACAAAAGGCCGGAGGGCACTTTTTTGCATAAGATAAACTGATATGAAATATAAAATATATTGATTTTACTTATGCCTCTGGATATAGTATAATGAAACCGTAAGTAAAAATGAGTGTCCTGCTCTCTGGCGGCAGGGAATGGAGGAAACATGGTTAAAGCAATCGTAGGAGCTAACTGGGGTGATGAGGGAAAGGGCAAAATCACCGATATGCTGGCACAGGATGCGGATATTGTAGTGCGGTTTCAGGGCGGGGCAAACGCCGGCCACACTATTGTAAATGATTATGGTAAATTTGCGCTGCATGCCCTTCCTTCAGGCGTATTCAGCAGTCATATAACCAATATTATTGGAAACGGCGTGGCATTGAACATTCCGCTGCTGTTCCAGGAGGTTCAGTCCATTGTTGACAGGAAGGTGCCTGTGCCCAGGCTTCTGGTGTCGGACCGTGCCCAGATTGTCATGCCCTATCATATCTTATTTGATCAGTATGAGGAGGAGAGACTGGGAGGCAAATCCTTCGGTTCCACAAAATCAGGGATAGCGCCTTTTTATTCTGACAAATATGCGAAGACAGGTTTTCAGGTAAGCGAGCTGTTTGACGAGGAGCTGTTGAAGGAAAAAGTAGAGCGTGTCTGTCAGACGAAAAATGTCCTCCTGGAGCATCTTTACCACAAGCCGCTGATCAAACCGGAAGAGCTGTTGGACACACTGCATGATTACAGGGATATGGTGGCACCCTATGTATGTGATGTGTCGGCATTTCTGGACAGGGCCCTGAAGGAGGGAAAGACTGTCCTGTTGGAGGGGCAGTTGGGAACGCTGAAGGATCCGGATCATGGCATTTATCCCATGGTGACCTCTTCTTCCACACTGGCTGCCTTCGGTGCCATTGGAGCAGGACTTCCTCCCTATGAGATCAAACAGATCGTAACGGTGTGCAAGGCTTATTCCTCTGCAGTGGGAGCAGGGGCTTTTGTGTCCGAGCTGTTTGGGGAACAGGCGGAAGAGCTGCGTCACAGGGGCGGAGACGGGGGTGAGTACGGGGCTACCACAGGACGTCCCAGACGTGTGGGCTGGTTTGACTGTGTGGCATCCCGTTATGGCTGCAGGCTGCAGGGCGCTACGGATGTGGCGTTTACCGTGTTGGATGTGTTGGGGTATCTGGATGAGATTCCGGTCTGCGTTGGATACGATATCGACGGCGAGGTTACCACGGATTTCCCCGTGACCAGCAAGTTGGAAAAGGCAAGACCCGTACTGGAAAGACTTCCCGGCTGGAAATGCGATATCCGCGGAATCCGCAGTTTTAAGGAACTTCCTGAAAACTGCCGGAAATATGTGGAGTTTATAGAGGATCGGATCGGTTATCCCATCACCATGGTCAGCAATGGGCCGGGAAGGGAAGATATTATTTACAGGAAGTCTCCGTTGTCCGGGCAGGGGCTCCGTTAGGACGGATGGCAGGCGGGAGAGAGGCCATGGTAGGAAACCTGGAATATTTCAAAGTATTTTACTATACGGCAAAACTGGGCAGTGTTACCGGCGCCGCCGGTGAACTGTCCATTTCCCAGCCTGCTGTAAGCCAGTCCCTGAAGGCGTTGGAGCGGAGTCTGGGAACCACTCTTTTTCAGAGGGATTCCAAGGGTGTCAGGCTTACCCGGGAAGGTCAGCTCCTTTATTCCCATGTGGAAAAAGGATATGAAGAGATTGAGCAGGGGGTGGAAAAGGTAAAACAGATGCTGAACCTGGAACTGGGGGAGATACATATCGGTGCCAGCGATATGACGCTTCGGTTTTATCTGCTTCCGTTTCTGGAAAAATTTCATGAACAGCATCCGGGAATCAAGGTTACGGTGGCAAATGCACCCACTCCGGAAACGCTGAGGTTTCTCAGGGCGGGAAAAATTGATTTCGGTGTGGTCAGCGCCCCCTTTGAACAGAGTGGAGATATCCGGGCGGAGGAGGTACGTGAGATCGAAGATGTGTTTGTGGCAGGCAGACGTTTTACTTCCTATAAAAATAAGATGATGGACCTGCAGGAGCTGGAGGCGCTGCCCATGATCTTTCTGGAGGGCAATACAAGTACCAGAAGCTACATGAATTCCTATCTGGCTGGAAACGGCGTGGAGCTGCAGCCGGAATTTGAGCTTTCCACCAGTGACATGATCGTACAGTTTGCCCTGAGAAACCTGGGAATAGGCTGTGTGGTCAGGGATTTTGCAGAGGAGGCTCTGGAGTCGGGGAAGCTTTTTGAACTGCGTTTTAATAAGATGATACCTAAGCGGCAGATCTGTGTTGTCACCCGTCGGAACAGACCTCTCTCGGCAGCGGCAGGCAGGCTTCTGGATATCATGTGGGATCGGAACCGTCTTTCCGGTCAGGCGTATCACTGAGGGGGGCCTGGGGGCTGTCGGGGTCCCCGATGGTATGTTTCCCGGTGAGACGGGCATACATCCAGGTGTAGAGCCAGATTACAAGCGGTATGGCAACGGTGCCAAACAGGCTGAGGCGAAACCAGCTGCCTGAGTCGGTGCTGTCCGCAATGGCAGTGACCAGGGTGATGAGGTAGAGAAGTACCAGGGCTGCCACTCCTGCAAGGGCGACAATCTGTTTTGAGGTTCTTTTTTTCTTTTGTACTGCATTGTTTTTTTCTTCTTTTTTCATAATAGTCTCCATTCCGCCGCCTGTGAATGACGGCTTACGATTACCCCTGTGTGGTTTTTATTGTAACATACCTGTGGGAATTTTACAACCGGATTACCGGGCTGCGTTCCTGGCGCAATTGCAGTTATTTTCGCAGTCCAGAGTTTTCTCTGAAAAATGTCTTGCAACAGACGGAAATTTATGTTATGGTTATTCTATCATTTAAATCACATGACAGCCATCGGTGAAGCAACTGTCAGTTTTCATCGGGGCATCTGATTTCTTGGAACAGCATCGGCTTTTCGCCATTGACTCAAGTAAATAAAACTGGATATGGCAGGCGGAAAGTATTCTTCCTGTCAAATGAGGAACAGGAGGAAGCAGTATGGAAAAAGGCAGGATTCATGCAGTAGAAAACCTGGTAAAGGGGAACTGTATAGAGCAAAAGATTCCGGAGGGGAAGGGCAGTGCGCATAACAGGGATATTAACAGCAAAACTGTTTTTGCCAATTCGGTTTTGTGCGCCCAGTTTCTGCGGGATAATTTTGACGTGTCTGCGTTGAAAAATATACGTCCAGAGGATATTGAAGATATCACGGACAGATATATTCCATATCTGGGAACTGAGTTTGATTCTGATTCTGTGGCCAAAATCCGTATTTTTGATATTGGGGAGAACAGGATGCAGGAGAATTCCCCACCCTTTTTCATTTCCCTGATCGAGCATAAAAGCCTGGTGGATTATGACGTATCCATGCAGCTGCTCCGGTATATGATGTGCATATGGACAGAATACAGGAGAGAAAAGGAGGCGGAAAAAACGGGCTGCACCAGGCAGAAAAAATTCCGTTATCCGGTGATTATGCCCATTGTATACTATGAAGGAAAAGAAGAATGGACTGCTGACAGAAATCTGAGAGACCGAATCGGGGCAATTCCCCAATTTCCGGAGTGGGTCCCGGACTTCCGGTATGAGGTTATCCGGATTCATGATTACAGCAATCAGGAACTTTTGAAACGGGGAAACGAGATGTCTCTTGTCATGTTGATCAATAAAATACAGGACACCGGAGATCTGGAGAAGTTTATCCGTATTCCGGCAGAAGCGTTAGACCCTATTGTAAGAGACAGCCCCGAGCATGTTGTGGATGTTCTGGTGTCTGTGATGGAAAGTCTGTGTTTTAAGATAGATGCATCTGCAGAGGAGAGAAAACAGTGTGTCCGGAAGGTGAGGAAACGGGAAATGGGATATCTGTTTGAAAACATGGAAAAAATAAGTATTCAGGAAGAACGCAGGAAGACGGAGAAACAGCGGGAAGAAACGGAGAGGGAACGGAAAAGGGCAGAGGATGCAGAGGAAAGGCTGAAAGCAATCGAGGAAAAGCTGAAAACAGCGGAATCTCTTATTCGGCAGCTGAAGGCATAACTGAAAAAGCACTGAAAAACATGGAAATTTTTGTTGACAGTCAGTAAGTTTTATGGTATAGTAACAAGGCGTGTGAAAAGCATGAGACAGCAAGCAGAGTATCCACTCTCACCTTACGGCAATCAGGCTGGTAAGCGTTAACATTTTCAACTGTTTTGCACAGAGTTTCGTTGTGTATTTTTGTTGAGTGAGTTTAAGTGGATAGTGGGTGCTATCCACTTTTCTTATATTTAATATTTAATACATTTGTATGGAGGTACGGAACCATTAGCGAATTAATGATTAACGAACAGATTAGGGACAGGGAGGTGCGCCTGATCGGGGCAGACGGTGCGCAGCTTGGCATTATGTCATCAAGGGAAGCCATGAGACTGGCCGAGGAAGCAGGTCTGGACCTGGTAAAGATTGCACCTACCGCAAAACCGCCTGTGTGCAAGATTGTTGATTATGGCAAGTTCAAGTATGAGCAGGTCAGAAAGGAAAAGGAAGCCAGGAAGAAGCAGCGGACCATTGAGATCAAGGAGATCCGTCTGTCGCCCAATATTGACACCAATGACCTGAATACGAAGGTAAATGCAGCCAGAAAATTTCTGAGTAAGGGAGACAAGGTGAAGGTAACGCTTCGCTTCAGGGGACGGGAGATTGCCCATATGAACAACAGCAAGCATATTCTGGATGACTTTGCAAAGAGTGTTTCCGATATCGCAGTTGTGGAGAAGGCGCCCAAGGTGGAAGGCAGAAGTATGACAATGTTTTTAACTGAAAAGCGTTAGGAAGGTGCACCGGACAGTCCGGGAGAGTGTCCGGTGGAAATTTTCCGGCCGAAGAAGTTAAAATAGATTATTTAAAGTATAGGAGGAATGTGTTATGCCTAAAATGAAGACAAGCAGGTCAGCTGCAAAGCGTTTTAAAGTAACAGGAACCGGTAAGTTAAAGAGAAATAAGGCTTACAAGCGCCATATCTTGACCAAAAAGAGTGCAAAGACCAAGCGCAATCTGAGAAAGGCTACTATCACAGATGCAACAAACGAGAAGAATATGAAGAAAATTCTGCCTTATCTGAAATAAGAGCAGACAAGTCGGGCGAATGTTTAGCACAAATTCAAATCAGCAGCTGACCAGACAGAGGCTTTGATAATCAGGGGTGGAGTCGGTCCCCCGTTTGGAGCCGTGAATGAGCAGCTGTGGAGTGAAATCAGGAGGAGATCAAGATGGCAAGAATTAAAGGCGGCATGAACGCCAAAAAGAAGCATAATAGAGTGTTGAAACTCGCAAAAGGATACAGGGGCGCAAGAAGCAAGCAGTACAGAATTGCAAAGCAGTCTGTAATGAGGGCTCTGGCCAGTGCATACGCAGGTAGAAAAGAGAGAAAGCGCCAGTTCAGACAGCTCTGGATCGCTCGTATCAATGCTGCTGCAAGACTGAACGGATTGTCTTACAGTAAGTTCATGTATGGACTGAAGGCAGCAGGCGTGGAAATCAACAGAAAAATGTTGGCGGAGATGGCAGTAAACGATGCTGAGGGATTCAAGACCCTGGCAGAGATCGCCAAGAGTAAAGCGGCATAAATGGCAGGAAGCCTGACAGAAGAATCTGTTGGGCTTTTTTGCATTGTTTGAGCGAATTATAGGGGATATGAAAAGCAAAAGCGAGAGGAGGAAAAATATGGAGAAAATATTGATCGTTGTGGACATGCAGAATGATTTTGTGGATGGAGCGCTTGGAACAAAGGAAGCCCGGGAGATTGTAGACAGGGTGGCAGAGAAGATTTCAGGTTTCGAAGGCAGGATTTTTGTTACCATGGATACACATCAGACGGATTATCTGGAGACCGCAGAAGGAAGAAAACTGCCGGTTCCCCATTGTATTAAGGATACACAGGGATGGTACCTCAATGAAAAGGTGCGGCAGGCACTGTCCGGAAAAATATTTAAAGCCATCGAAAAGCCAACCTTTGGCTCCCTGAAACTGGCGGAAGAATTGCGGGAAATTCGGGAAAAAGGGGAGATTGAAGTGGAGATGATGGGGCTGTGCACGGATATCTGCGTTGTTTCCAATGCACTGCTTCTGAAGGCATATTTTCCGGAGACGGGAATAACAGTGTGTGCTTCCTGCTGTGCCGGTGTAACACCCGATACCCACAGGGCAGCGCTTGAAACCATGAAGATGTGCCAGATTGACATTGTTGAGGAGTGAAAAATGGCTTACTACTTTATCGCGGATATGCATTTTGGGCATGTGGATGCGCTGGCATTTGACAACAGGCCGTTTAAGACCATAGAGGAGCATGACCATGCTCTTGCTGAAAACTGGAATCAGGCGGTGGGAATGGAGGATGAGGTGTTTGTTCTGGGAGATATCAGTTGGTACAATGCCACCAGAACGGTTGAGATTCTAAAAGGACTCAATGGCATCAAACATCTTATTGTGGGAAATCATGATAAAAAACTGCTGAAAAACAGAGAATTTCAGTCTATGTTTGCAGAGATTACGGATTATAAGGAGATTTTGTTTCCTAACAATAAAGGAGTGGTGCTAAGCCATTATCCCATTCCCTGCTTCAACCACCATTATTATGAGTGGTGCCATATGTACGGGCATGTGCACAGAAGTTTTGAGTGGAATATGATGGAGAGGGTCAGATATGAGATGGAGGCGCTGTACGACAAGCCCTGCAGGATGTATAACTGCGGTGTGATGATAGACTATATGAATTATACACCCAGAACCCTGGATGAAATTGTGGAAGGATACAACAGGATAGAGCGCAGGGCAGGAAAATAAAGAGAAAATAAAAACCGCACATCATTCCGTTCCTGGAAAATGTGCGGTCCTTATAAGCAGATAATGGGAGTCGAACCCACCCCCTCAGCTTGGGAAGCTGATGTACTACCGATATACTATATCTGCAAGATGGTTTTCTTCTGACAGAAGTTATTATAGCACACTTTGCTCCGGTTTGCCAACTGTTTTTTGTAAATTTCGAAAAAATCTTTTACAGGTAAATTTGTGAGGTGTTTTTGTCCGCATTTTGCAGGAAAATTCCGGGACAGGATTTCAGAAGGGAGTCCGGGCGGAGTGTTGAAATCTTTGTGTAATTATGGTAAAGTTTAAGAAGAAAAGGTATTTTCCCAGGGGAGGAACTTCTGTGAATAGAACAATCAAAAATTTCCTGTATATTCTGCTGATTTTAACCCTGAGCGCTTCCACGGCGCTTCTGGTGTACCTGCACTTTTTCGCGCCGGGAGACAGGACGCTTGCCGGAGAGTGGAGGATGGAAGTGGACATGACCGGCCGGGCTGCTGCCGAGGCTTTTGGCTGGCTGCAGGACATAGAGGGGATCTCCGTCTCCCGGGAGGAGGTGGAAGCCCGCATGCAGAATCTGACCGTACAGGTCAACCTGGTTTTTCAGGAGACTGGCCGTTTTGAAGGCGTGTTTTACGGCAGTGTGCCGCCGGAAAGCTATGAAGCCTGCAGGCAGGCGGCCTATGAGGCATTTGCAGCGGAATTTCTGGCGCTTTTGGCGGAAAGGCTCCGCATGGCAGGTTATGGGGACGGCATGGACAGGGAGAATCTGGAAGCCCTTGTGACAGAGACCTTCGGCATGTCCACCTTGGAGTATCTGATGTCCCGGGGACCGGCGCTGCTGCCGTCTCTGGAAGAACTGCAGGGCAGGTACGAGGGCAGCGGCGTCTATGAAGCCAGGGACGGGATTCTCACCAGGCAGTTTGAAACCGGCGGAGCCGGGGCGGTGAAGACGGAGAATTACATCCGGAAGGAAGGGAGTCTGATTTTGTCCGGGGAGGCGGCGGACGGCTCCGGTTATTTTGGAGAGCAGTATCCTGTATTGTACACCTTACAGGACGAGGCGGAATAACGTATGAGAATAAATGATATCAGGGGAGAAAATCAGATGAAATCAATGCTGCAGAAAATAACCGTTCTGATGCTGTGCGCCGTACTGCTGTGTTCCCTGCCGTCGGTGAGAGCAGACGCAGCCTTCCGGATTCCCGGCAGCTGCCAGGTACAGACGGATTCCGGCGCTGTGGGCACGGTAAAGACTCTGGACTATGACTACGCCAACAATACCTATCTGTCTCTGCGGGACCTGGCCATGATTCTGAAGGACACGGAGAAATCTTTCTCCCTGGAGGTCACGAAAAATGCAGTGGCTCTGAATCCGGGAGAGGGCTATCTGCCCCTGGGAACGGAGAATGTCCCCTGGGGAGAAGAGGAAATACCGGACGGTTCTATTCGGAGAAACGAATTTAAGGTAAACGGGGAGACTGTATCTTATTATACGGTGATTATGCCGCTGTCCTCGGGCAGTTACGACTGCTTCATGATGGCGGCGGATCTGGCCATGATTCTGGATATGAATATCACCGTTCCTGCCGGGGATTCCCTGCAGATCAATACCCGGGAGTCCTTTGCCGTCTCTCCCCGGGAATTGGAGGAGACAGGCTATTTTTACGGTGTCAACGGCGTACTGGTGGGAGATGCCACAACGGGAGAGATTTACTACAGTTATCAGTCAGACCTGCCCTATCCCATAGCCAGTACCTCAAAGCTGATGACCTGTCTTCTGGTTATGGACGCCATAGCGGCAGGGCAGATGGACCCGGAGGATTTGGTGACCGTATCGGAAGAGGCCCAGCTGCTTTCCGAATCATCCGACGGCGTAATTCCGCTTGTGGCCGGAGAGCAGATTCCCGTGAAGGAGCTTCTCCTGGGCGCCCTTCTGCCTTCAAGCAATGAATGTGCCCTGTGTCTGGCGGAAGCGGCGGCGGGTTCCCAGGAGGCGTTTGTGGGGATGATGAATCAGAAAGCATTGGATTTGGGGCTTTCCCAGGCAGTCTTTTTCAACAGCCACGGTCTGCCCGTTTATACGGAGGATCCGGTGCCCGCAAAGCGCCAGAACCGTATGAGCGCTGAGGATATGTTTCGGATGGTCTCACATCTGCTGAACGTGTATCCCCGGATTACCGAGATTACTTCCCAACAGTCCGCAGTCCTGGAGTCCCGGAAACTGGAAGTGCGCAACAGCAATCCCCTTCTGCGCAATTTCTCCGAAGTTACCGGCCTGAAGACCGGAACCACAAACAAGGCGGGAGCCTGTCTGGTCACATCCCTGACTGCGGACGACGGAATCATGAAACATGATCTGGTGGTTGTGGTTCTGGGGGCTGAGGATTCCGTGGAGAGGGGACGTGTCTCCGGGCTGCTGGCCAGATATGCCCTGGATGCCTTTTATGCAGGAAGGGAAGGCGCGGAGTCAGGCCCGGGCGCGCCGGACCCTGAAAGTCTGCCTGTGCGCGCCGAGGCGGCAGTGGACTGGATTTTGAAGACAGCCAGGAGGCGATGATCTGAAGTTTTTCCGAATATTGTTTTACACAGCAGTTCAGCGCCCTGTTTGAACTGCTATGTTTTTCCAGGGGAAGGAGAAGTTTTTTCGGTACATCTTTCTTCCGGACGGCATATAATAGAGCAAAACAACATAGGATGATAGGTTATATATTATGTATGCTGCTCTGTTTATCTTACTTTTGCTTGCTCTTGTGAGCATGCTGTTCTGCCGTTTCCGCAGGAAGAAAATCATTTGCAGAATCCGGGGGATGGAGAAGTGCGAAAAATGTTCTCTGTTGGAGGAACTGGCGCAGCCCTTTGGCTACATGTACCACTGCTGCTGCGGGTTCTTTTCCTCCACCCTGGACGCCTGGCAGAAGGAGGCCGGTTATGGGCGGATTTACGATTATCTTGCGCCCCGGTTTCAGATGGTATTCGACTCTCTTCCGGTATATTTTAACTACCGGGGCAGAACATGGCTGATTGAATTCTGGAAGGGTCAGTACGGCATCAACACCGGAGCGGAGATCGGCATCTACCACAGCGACAGGCTGCTGTCCGAGTCGGAATACGCCACTGCCCATTTCCAGGCGGCAGGGGAGGAGGAAATGCTGACCTGTTCGCTGCAGCTGTGCAGGGAAAACGGTATCTGTGTCAGGATGTCCGAAAGGCACTGGTGGCTCACGGCATTTCTGCCGGGTGTTTTTTCCCAGCCCTCCCAGCTGTGCCTGAAAGCTGCGGTATGTTTTCAAAACAGGGAGATGATGGAAGCTTTCTACCGGGGCCTGTGCAGGGCTGGTTTCCCTCCGGAGGGAATTACGGCACAGAATTTCTGCCTGAGCTTTACCTTCCATCATCCGGGGCCGGTGCATTATGGTTTCCTGACCCGCTTTCACCGTCGGCTGTCCCAGTGCCTGAACCGGATGTACTGCCGTCTCTTCCTGTGGATCACCAGGCCCTTTACCTGCACGGAAGACCGGATTCTGTTTCTGTATTACTATATTCCGTTCTGTTTCCGGAGGCTGATGCGTCTGCGCCGTTACCACAGGCGCTGTCACAGGAAACACGGCTGCCGCCGCCCGAAATGCTGCCGCAGACGCAGGCCGCATGGCCGGAGAAAGTCATGACCGCCGCAAGCCGTCTGAACAGGGCTTTTTCCCA
This sequence comes from uncultured Lachnospiraceae bacterium, assembly GCA_947367855.1. Lineage (GTDB taxonomy): Bacteria > Bacillota > Clostridia > Lachnospirales > Lachnospiraceae > Acetatifactor. The sequence continues at coordinate 144,910 of CANBFE010000001.1, forward strand.
GGCGTTGGTGCTGCCTTTCTGCCCATGCTCCAGGTATGTGCTGGTAAGCGACTGCCACAGGGGTGTGGGCACCTCCTCGGATAATTTCCTGAAGAATCAGCATCTGTACTATGCGGCTATGGAACATTACTACAGAAACGGTTTTACGTATATTGAACTGGGGGACGGGGAGGAGCTTTGGGAAAACCGGAAGCTTCGCAACATTACGGAGATTCACGAGGATGTGTACTGTATGTTCGCCCGGTTTGAGGAGAGGGGGCGGCTTCATCTGCTGTACGGCAATCATAACATTGTCCGCAGAAAGAATCCGGCCTTTCTGGAAGCCGTAATCCTGTACGCGGAAGCCATGCCGGAGAAATCCCTGTACCTGACCCACGGGCACCAGGCAAGTTTCCTGAATTCCACCCTGTGGCCCCTGGCCAGGTTTCTGGTGCGGTATTTCTGGAGTCCCCTGGAAAATCTGGGTTTTCTGGACCCAACCAGCGCGGCCAAGAACTACGAGGTAAAGGAGCGGTGCGAGGAGCGTCTGCGCAGCTGGGCCGAAGCCAACCGCCATATTCTGGTCACAGGGCATACCCACCGCCCTGTTCTGCCGGAGGAGCCTTCCTTCTATTATAATACGGGGAGCTGTGTTCATCCCCGCTGTATTACCTGCATTGAGGTACAGAGGGGAGAAATGACTTTGGTGAAATGGACCATGGACGCCCGGACTGACAGCGTCCTGTATGTGGCAAGGGAGGTGATTTCCGGGCCGGTGAAAATTTTGGCCAGGTCAGGGTGAACTCTGTTCTGTTTTGTGACAAATGCACCTTTTGGTAAGCAAAGGGCTTCCGGACGTGGAACTGCTCTGCCTGGTGTGGTATAATGACCATATTCCAGGCGGGAAGCGGAGCAAATCCGGAAGCCGTTTCGCGCCGCCTGCAGTCGCCTGTATCATACTGCGGAAAGAGGAGGAGTGTTCCATGTGGGAGACTATTTTTGACCCTGAAAATGCAGTGTTTTGTGTGATAAATAGAATTCTGGACCTGATGATGTTAAGCCTGGTCTGGGCGCTGTGCTGCATTCCGGTGGTAACGGCAGGGGCGTCCAGTGCGGCGCTGTACCATGCAGTGGTGAAATCTGTCAGGCGGCAGAGAGGCTATCCGGTCCGGGAGTTCTGGAAAAGCTTCCGGGCAAATCTCAGGAAGGGGATTCTGATACAGGTTATATGGATGCTGTTTGCAGCCATGATGTTTGTCAGTGACTTGCCCCTGGCTGCAGCGCTTCTAAACGGTGAAGGGATTCCGGATAAAGTGCTGTTGTCGCTTTTGGTTTTGAAGGCGGTCTTCCTGGTGGGCATGCCCTGTTGGCTCTATCCGCTGCTGTCGCGGTTTGAGGAGCGCCTGCTGAAGCTGGCGGAAGCTGCCCTGTATTTGTTGATTCGGTGCCTTCCCCTTACGCTTCTTTCCGTTGTGCTTCTTTCCGGGGCGCTTCTGCTGTTGGTGTGGGAGCCGCTGCTTGTGGCTGCCGTTCCGGGGATAACCACATTGCTGCTTTCCCTGGTTTTGGAACCCTCACTGCGAAAGGTGACGCGGCTTGAGGAGGCGCAGGGGTCTGATGCATGGTATCTGGCGTGAACGCACCATTTTCAAGTTTTTTTCAAAAATGATAATCCTGCTGTCCCCGAACCGTATTGCCGTACAGTCCGGGGATTCTTCCATCCTTTTCCCTTGTATTACAAACTCTCATAAGGGCAAAATAAGGGAAGGAAAAACCTGTAACAAATTATAACACAATATGAACAGGACATGAAGGATTGAAATGCTTTCACACTTTTTAAGCCTGCAAATAAAGCTTAAGGGTTTTCATGGTTACTTGGTTGTTCTTCATGGCCGCATGTTTTCTTTCATGTCAAACAATTCAAAAGGAATAACTAAATCAATGGAACCAGACGCATAATCGCCTATCTCGTAGACATCATAGTGAATACCCAGTCCCTCCGCCGTCAAAAAGAAACGGTTCTGTTCCAGGGCATTCTTCGACTGCTCACTCTTGCTGTAAGGCATAGCTGCCACTATATGATTCTTTACTATCTCCTTGATATCTTCTGGACTGTTATCCACAAAATCCTCCAAAGACAGCCTTTGGCCTGTGTGTCGATTAAAAACATAATAATCGCTCCAATAATAGCCATGTGCCCCTCCCGCCACATAATTCTCACCGTTCATACTTAGGCACAGGTAGTTCTCATCTACATACTCGATAGATGCCACATAGTTCTCCATTGAAATGGCCAGCCATTCATCTAAACCTTCCTGAAGCACTCCGTCCTCAAATAGGTATTCATCAAGTATTTCTTGATTGTACGCCTCCATTTCAGCCTCTGCCGCTTCATAGATTTCTCTTAAGGCGGCATTGATCTCTGCAGCGCCTTCCTCCTCATCATTCAGCCATAGCTTGGTAATGCTGGTAGAGATTCTGATTTCGCCGGTATTCTTTGCATTTTTCTCCACAATTTCCGCTTCCGTGATTTCTTGATTTTGGGGTATATCTGCGAAAGATTCACAATCAAACCATTCCGGTTCTTCTCCTTTATAGGATGAAACCAGACTCTCATACTCATCATTATTCTGCAGGCTGAACCGGGCATCTTCGTTTCCCTCTAAATAATAGTAATTATAATATAAATCAGAATCAGAGTCTGATTCCCGGATAAAATGAATCAATTCACGTTCCTTCCCGTTTTCGGTAAAAGTATAGTATCTTACCTCCTCACCGTCATAGTTCTGTCCCCATTCGACAATTCCATTGTCATATACCCAAAAAGCCATATGGGTTGTATGTGTCACAAGTATGTCATAACATGTCAGCTTTTCGTCCTGAACTCCCAATATGTACACCACTTCACTGGGGCTGTTACACATCTTGAAGACAAGCTCCTGATTGCCATCGTTATTTACATCCACAAGAGAGAAGCTTTTCCAAAAACGATCATCATAATCTATCCTGTCATCAAAATAAGTCAGTTTTGTATTATAGTCATAACCTTCCGGCACAAAGGGATTTTCTACACTGATCTGATTCAGCAAAAAAGCCGTATAGAGAGGATGGATATCAAAATCCGACAGGTACGCCTTTGCGCTTTCATGAGTGGTTTCCGTGTCGATCTCCCACTCAATAGAATATATTTTCCCCAAACCATTATGGGAAGCGTTATATAGGGCAGAACCTTTGCCACGCAGCACAATTTTGCCATCTTTCTCATAAAGTCCTGTAAGTTCAGCCTGTATAAAATCAAAATCCTCATCGTAATTCAGCAACTCCAGACCATAGGCTTCCGCTATCAGCTCTTCCATATTGTATGCGCCCAGAATCTTATAACTATCTATACCATTTACAAACTCAACTCCCTGAACCCTTTCAAAAGCCTGTATGCCCCATATCATATAGATACATCCGGCATTCCGATCCACCAGATAATCCGCTACCGGAAATATCTCCATAGTATCCTCCGGGGTCTGAATATAAATGGCATACCCCTCTGCTTCCACGGCAGAATCATCCACATAATATGTATATACATAGCTTCCATCCTTATCATATTCACAGATACAATCCTTAAAAAAGATTTCTATTCCGGTATCAAATCCTTCATAGCGGAGAATATAACTATCCGTTTCTGCTTTCGGCGTGGATTCGGAGACTGTCTGGCTGTCATATTCCGTTTCCACTTCCACTGTCGATGCAGTGGCTGTCGGCAATTCCCCACTTGTTTCAGCCAACTTCTCTGTCTGCTGCATCCCATTAGAAGCCGCTTTGTTATGGTTGCTGATTATCAGCCCCAATACCCAGAACATGCTTATGATGAGGATAATAGCAATCATAAAAACTGCTGCTTTCCGCTTATCTGCAGACTGTTTCCCCATACCGGAACCGTTGTGAAATCCTTGAGGCTGAGGAGCTGCGGTACTCTTTTCTGTTCCTGACATCTCATTTTGGGACGGCAGCACCTCATCATGCACCTCCGGAATACATGGCATACAAAACGAAACAAAATCTCTGTCCAGAGCCTCTCCGTTTGCCGTAATATTTTGCCGGGCTGTTTTCTCATAATACTCCAGTTCGTGGATCAAAATAGGAATCTCTTCTCCGAATTTGTCTTTCAATAATCCCGATGCATGAATGTCCTGAACTATGGCAACAAGAAACTCCACAAATTTGGGAGTAATCTCATCTTCGCTATCCCATAACCCCTGTTCTGTGACCCACGCCTTGATATCCTCCGCCGTATTCCCCTGTCCCAAACACATTTCTGCATTTTGTATCCAAAAAGCATAATTCCATCTTGCCTCCTGTTCATCGGAAGCCTCCGGCAAACTCTTTTGTACCTGTCTTTCCGTATTATAACCCAACACCGCCACTGGACGGCAAGGATCGTCTTCTTCATCAAACACATACAGTGAAACGGCATAGATATCATCTTCCTGCCATTCGGATATCTTCTGTTCTATCAATCGCTGAAATTTTTCCTTCATGGTTATTTTATCTATCTCCTTTCGGCTTAACCTGAATGTCATCACCATAATCTAACAGTACAGTCAAAGCATGACCAGGCAATCGAAATTTATTTATTCCGTCTTTTATGCCATTCATTCCCAAACGCAATATGCGCCCTCTCGGCAGATCCTATGTCATGAGGGCCTGAACCGCATAACTGAACAGGGCAGCTTTAGCTTTTGTAGAAGGCAGCTCTTTCTTTCTGTCCTGAATAGGATACTTTACTTAGGAATTATAGCATACAGCAGACTACATCCACAACATATACTCATGGCAGGCACAGGATTGTTTCATGAAGCATTCCAAACAGCATCATATATGATAAAACATGCTGTCAATCCACCCGATATCCGGTCTTATGACTGCTTTCACAGTTTTTCTTCCTTACCAGTTACTTTCACCGGTCAAGAAGCGCAAAATATCCTCTCAATCTTATTTACACTTTTTTCAAATCCAGTATACTTATTTTATCAATAAAAATCAGCTATTCCGCTGAAGTCTGGAGCGCTGTATTTCTTTTGTAAGGTAAGTCTGCGGCGCCTGCTTCCACAGGATGATGGAAAGGACGTCATCCCAGTCTTATCCCAGGGGCTTTTTCCATTCCTGGGGCAAAGCTGTCATCGGCGTGATGATACCGACATAAGTATCTGCCGGTTGTGGGTATTTCTTTTTGGGGACATGTCTGGATGTCCTCTTTCTTTTTTACCGTAGTTCCCTGTGCCCGCTGTTTCTGCTCCCAATTCGCACATCAATAAACAGTCTTGACAAAAGTACGACGCGGTGTTATATTAAAAATAACATCATGTTATACATTAAGGAGGAAGGAAAGATGGTACAGCAAATATCCGATGCAGAACTGGAAATTATGAAAATTGTGTGGGGAAATACGGAGGAGGTGACATTGTTTCCCTATATCATGGAGGGACTGGCTGCCAGGGGCAAGCCGTGTCAGAAGAATACATTGATTGTGCTGCTGTCGCGGCTGATGAACAAAGGTTTTTTGAGCGCCAGGAAAATCGGACGCCGCAACGAATATACCGCCCTTGTTTCCGAAAAGGAATATCAGACTGCGCAGACGAAAAACTTCCTGGACAGGATTTATGAGGGGAGCGCAAAGGGCCTGGTCTGTAATCTGATTATGGGAGACCTGTTGGCAGATGAGGAATATGAGGAATTGAAAGGGCTGTTGGAGAAAGGGAAGGGGAAGGAGAAATCATGAATGCAGTTTTGAAAATTTTCCTGTCCATGTCCGCTTCCGGCAGTTTGCTTATTCTGATTCTGCTTTTGGGGAAACGATTGCTGAAAGACAAAATCAGCCGGCAATGGCAGTATTATATCTGGCTTGTTGTGATTTTTCGGCTGCTGCTTCCCTTCGGGCCGGAAGTGAGCCTGTTGGGAAGAACTTACCAGGCTGTGGAGCAGGTACTTACGCGGACTTCACCTTTCCCGGCAGATGCCTTGTGGCCAGAGGCAGAAGAAAGACGCATGGAAGAGACAGTTCCCCGGACCTCGTCTTTCCCGGGGCAGCAATGGGACCCGGATGCGCAGGGAGGTAATCTTACGTTTGCCGCAGGGACGGATTCGGAAAAGGCGGACAGTCCGGCGCAGGATTTGCCGCCTGCCGCGCCGTTTCAGGATATGGGGAAGATTCTGGCAGAGTATATCTGGCTGATATGGCTGGCGGCCGCACTGGGGATGCTGATCCGAAAGGTAACAATGTATCAGAGTTTTGTACGGTATATCCATGCGGGACTGGATCCGGTTTCCGACATTGAGATTTTAGACCGGCTTTCCTGCGCGGCAGAGCGGGCGGGTGTGAAAAAGCCCATTGAGCTATGTGTCAATCCGCTGATTTCTTCTCCGCTGCTGCTTGGCTTTTTCCGTCCCTGTATCGTACTGCCGCGGGCGGATATTCCGGAAAAGGATTTCCAATATATCGTTCTCCATGAGCTGACCCACTACAGGCGGCGGGATCTGTTCTATAAATGGTTGGTGCAGGTTACGGTCTGTCTTCACTGGTTTAATCCTCTGGTGTATCTGATGAGCCGGGAAATTGCCGGAGCCTGTGAGTTTTCCTGTGATGAGGCCGTCCTTGCAAAAATGGGGAGCGGCAGCGCGCAGGAGTATGGGAAAACTTTGCTTGACGCCATGGCGGCGGTGGGGAAGTACAGGGAAAATTTCGGAGTCGTTACTTTAAGTGAAAATGTGCAGCTATTGAAAGAGAGGTTAAAGGCAATTATGGGTTTTAAGACACAATCGAAGGGAATGAAAATGCTGACTGCCATGCTGACGCTCTTCATCGTTCTGGGTGCGTCCTTTGTGGGGATTTATTCTTCCGCCGCTGCGGATGCGCCGGATTCGGCGGGCAAAATGAAAGGAGAGCCGTCACAGCCGGATGCTTTGCCTGTGGCAGACGATTCGCCGGAAATGGAAACACTGGATTTCAGGGGGACAACATACTATCTGGTTTTTAATGAGGCGCAGCTTAGAGCCATCGGCACAGGTGAGTACGATATGGACCGGCATTATATGCAGCAGGCGGACATTGCGTTATCCGCGGATGAATGGGTGCCCATCGGGACATGGGATAACCCGTTTACGGGCACTTTTACAGGGAATGGCTATGAAATTAAAGGGCTTACCATGACAGACCCGGATGCGGAGATTGTGGGATTGTTTGGCGTTGCCGTAAATGCGCATATTTATAATGTGATCCTGCGGGATTACGACATTGCAGGGGCAGGCAGAAATGCTGTGGGGAAATCGGTTGGGCCGATTCTTGCGGTTGGGCAGGAGGTTCGCTCCTATGATAATTTCGCCTATCCCGCAGGCACGGATGCAGAAGAGGATTCTTACCCCATAGAGGAATATTATGAAGCAGGCAGCCTTCCCCTGTTTCAAAAGGCTTTTGCCGAACTGGATGAGGCAGACCGGGGTGAGTGGCTGAACAGGATTTACACGGATGGTAATCTTTGGCTTTGGGGAGTCGCGGCGGGGCTTCTGGAGGAGGATTGTGCCTTAATCCGGCAATATGCGGAAAAAACCTATGGGGATGGCAGCAGCGCCTGGTTTTCCGTACTGGCCAGGCACATGAGCCGGGATACGTTGGAAGAATGGCTTGATAAGGCGTTGGAAGATGACAACTGGGCTTTCCAGTCCGTCCTGCTTCAGGCGTTGGGGCGGGAAGACGAACTTGATGAGTGGGAAAAAGAATGGGAAGAAAAGCAGACGGAGGAATATCGGGCTGCAGGCATTTTCATGGACGGAAAGAAATATTATTATCAGGGTGAACTGGTCCGTATTTTTCTGGATATTGTGCAGCCCGACAAATCCTTCTACATGCTGAATATGAACCCGGAAGGCACCGTGGATATCAAGATTGTCCGCGATGAGGAGAACAAAATCACAGGCATTGCCTATATGACGGAGGAGGAAGTGACGGAACTGTTTGGGGACATGGAGGAACCGGAGGAGAAGGAGGATGTGGAAATAATCCCTGTGGATTTCGAATCCATATCGGCCGGAGAAGACATCCTTCTGGGGGAATATACGCTGTTAGAAGGCGATGGAATCTTGTATGATATTTATGTGGAAACGGGAAACAGGATACAGGTTTATTTTGCCAAAAAGGGGCAGAAGAACGTGTTCTATTGGGCGGCAAGCATCCTGCGTCAGCCTGGTGAAGAGCTGAAATGCATGGCGGATTTTACCGTGGAATCTCCGGCCGGACCCGGAACCTACCAACTGTATCTGAAGGCTCCGGAGGACGCATTGGGGAAGGTAAAAGGCAGTGTTTCCATTGAACGGTAAAATGGAGGCAGGAGGCATGGCCGGAGGCGGCACAGGGGGCTGATACCCGGTATCTGACGGAACTGCGGCATGCCTGGATTTACTGCATAAAGGGAAAGCGCAGCGTAAAGGTGGAGCCTTTATCCGGAATACTGTCGATGGAGAGGGAGAAGGCTTCGCCGTACAGCAGGTGCATCCTGGTCACGGTATTTTTCAGGCCGATGCTTCCCTTCAGTGGGGAGGTGTCGCCCAGGGCCTGGCGGAGCTGCGCCAGTGTTTCGGGGGACATGCCGGCGCCGTTGTCGGACACGCTGACAGCGCAGAGGCCCTCTTCCCGGCGGCAGGAGAGCGTCAGGGTACTGTGCAGGTCCAGATTTTCCGCCAGGCCGTGGAAGATGGCATTTTCAATAATGGGCTGTATGAACAGTTTGGGCACCCGGGCTTTCAGCGTGTCCGGCCCGATGTCATAAATCACATTCAGCTTGTTTCCGTAGCGTTCCTGGAGGATGGAAACATACATTTTCGTAAAGTTCAGTTCCGTTTCCAGGGACACCAGGTCCGTGGATTCAATGGCATACCGGAGCAGGCGGCTTAGGGTAAGGGTGATGCGTGGAATCTTATGGTCATATCCCAGGGCTTCGCTTTCCTGGATGTGGATTGTGTTCAGGGTATTGAACAGAAAATGGGGATTAATCTGGGACTGCAGCGCCAGAAGCCTGGTTTCATTGAGCAGGTTCAGCCTGGCGGACAGCTCGTCCGAGAGCATCTGATTCTGTTGGATGTAACTGGTAATCTGATCGGCGATATAACAGATTTCCCTGTCGTTGTACAGGCTCCGGGACAGGGTGTCCTGGGGGTTCCGCAGCAGCGCCAGAAGGTTCCGGATGGGCTTTACAGAGCGCATGCTGAACAGGAAGGCAATCAGAAGAATTCCGCAGAACAGGGCAAAAAGGAGCGCGGACAGCAATGCCCTGCTGGAGGAGAGCATGGAGGTATATTCCTGGAGATGGGTGATTGTAATATAGCTCCAGGGATAGTCTGCGGAGTGTACCTGGGTATAGGTAAAGGGGTCTGTGCCGTCATCGATAAGGGTGGAAAAGGTGTCCTTTGAGCCGGAAAACGCGGAGAGTTCCGGCACGGTTTCCAGGGATTCCATAAGCGCTCTCTGGTGGTGGCGGAACAGGATATTGCCGTCGTCCGATACCAGGAAGATCTCCTGATAGGGATTGCTGCTGACTTCCGTCAGGTGGGAGAGGTTTCCCAGATTCAGATTGATTACAATGACAGCGTCGTGTCCGTTTACCTGCTGCTGCTTCATAATGCAGAGCAGGTAGGGATAGGCGTTGTTTTTTGACCGGAAGAAAAAGGAAAAATCCCCGGATTCCCGGCTTAGATGCTCCATCCAGTTCCTGTCGCTGTGATAGGCGATACTGGTCCGTTCGTTGGAAGTGAGTACGCTGCCGGAGGCGCCCGAGTACAGATAGATGGAGTCAATGGAAGAGTACCCGTTCACATAGGCCTTCAGGTTTTCCTGTACCCGCCCGTAGAATTCGTCGTAGATCAGCCCGGGGTCCGGATAGGCGAAAAATGCCTGGACCATTTTACTGGTGGCCAGGGTGGCGGCAATGTAACGCATATCCATCAGGTGATTGTCGATTGCCTGGGCGGTTACTTCCAGGCGGTACTGACTGGAGGCGGTAAATTCGCGTTTCAGTATACTTGCGGACTGTCTGTAGATGAACAGGGCAAAGCTTAGAAACATCAATGTCATGATTCCCATGATAAACAAAAAATTCTGCAGAAACAGCCGGCTTGCCATCAGCTGTTTCAGAAAAGCAGGCAGGTGGCTGCCGGAGGGGTTATTCTTCGGTTTCTTCATGCGTATCCTCCATCCGCAGGATTTGTCTGCGGTATTCCGTGGGTGTATAACCGGTATAGAGCCTGAAATTGATAAAAAAGCGGTTGCGGCTCTGGTAGCCCACCTTTTTGGCAATTTCTCCCACCTTCATGCGCGTGCCCAGAAGCTCCACGGCCTTCTGCATCCGTACCGTGGTGAGGTAGTCGATAAAGCTCATGCCGGTTTTCTGTTTGAAAAAGCGGCTGAAATAGGCGGAGGAAAGAAATACGGCGTCCGCCACGTCTTCCCTTGTCAGGTCATCCTGGAAATGCGCCTGGATGTAGGACATGGCCTTTTTGATTACAATATCGTCGTCTCCTGCGTTTTCCGGGCTGCTGCTGCGTCTGCCCTCCTCCAGGGGAGCGGAAGTCACCGAGAGGGCTTCCAGGTTCTCGAAGGAAGACAGAATCTGCAGGCTGCAGTCAAAATGCAGCAGATGATAGAGGGCGCTGCCAAGTTCTTCCGGGAGAAACGCAGGAATCTGTCCTGTGGACAGCACCACGAAATAGTAGCGCATTCCGCTTCGGAACAGGTGGTATACACTGTAGTCCGGAAGGAGCATGCGCAGCCCGTTCAGCAGGGAGACTGCCAGTTTTTCCCGGCCGTATTTCCACTGGGTCAGGGTTTCGTTTTTCTCCAGGGTGAGGGCGGTGAGGCAGCCGCTGTAATCGGAGACGGTTCCTTCCAGGGAAAGCTGTTCAAAACGTTCCGCGGCTTCTTTTGCATCTTTTAACATTCCGCCTATCATATCCAGAAAAAACAGTTGGATTTCCTCTTCGTTTACATCCGTTTCAGGCAGCAGGGAGTCCAGGTGCTTCCGGGCGCTGTTCAGGTTCTGGGAGAGTTCTTCGAAATCCAGGGGTTTCAGCAGGTAATTGACAACGCCGTAGTGGATGGCTTTTTTCGCATATTCAAATTCGCTGTAGCCGCTGATGATTATGGTGAGGACGCCCGGATGGCTTTCGTAAATGTGTCTGGCCAGTTCCAGTCCGTCCATGCGGGGCATGCGGATGTCCGTTATGACGACGCTCACCGGATTTTCCCGCAGAAACCGCAGGGCGTCCGCGCCGTTTGAAAAGAGGCCGCTTACCCGGAATTCCGGGTGTTTTTTCTGGATATATCCGCTGACGGCGATTCTTGTAATTTCTTCATCATCTACGATAATCAATGGATACATAAGTACCTCCTAATTTAGTCGCTGCGCGACGGCACTAAAGGGATAAAGTCTCTTCGGCGCACATACGGGAGAGCAAATTTCATTCGTAAGAGCCTCATGCAATTTGCTCTCGTGCGCCATCGCGACTTTATCTGACAGGGCCGGTAATTGTTCTGGGCACGGATTCGGCACGTGCTGTTTAGTCGCTGCGCGACGGCACTAAAGGGATAAAGTCTCTTCGGCGCACTGCTATGAGAGCAAATTTCATTCGTAAGAGCCTCATGCAATTTGCTCTCGTGCGCCATCGCGACTTTATCTGACAGGGCCAGTAATTGTTCTGGGCACGGATTCGGCACATGCTGTTTAGTCGCTGCGCGACGGCACTAAAGGGATAAAGTCCCTAATATAATCTCTTCTATAGGTATCTGTTGAGTGGAAGTGTACCATACCTGGGGCAGGCTTTCAACAGGCTTGTCACAAAGCGTTACGAAAATCACAAAAGGGTACAAAGAGGTATTTTTGTGATACGAAAGGGAGTGTTAAGTCACAAAACGCCACTGGAAGAAGACGCATAAAAGGGCGTATAATAGCATCATAAAACACAAGAGGGCAGAAGGAGAGAAGCGGATGAATGCCAGAACAAAACAAAAAGGGACAGCTTCCGGAAAGGTGGCGCGGAGAGAAAACTTTCATTTGAATCTGATGGTTCTTCCTGGGGTTCTGCTGTTCCTGCTCTTTAATTATCTCCCTATGGCGGGTATCATCATCGCATTTAAGGACTACAATCCCAACCTGGGAATTCTGGACAGTCCGTGGTGCGGCCTGAAGAATTTCACCTTTTTCTTCACTTCCCAGGATGCAGCCAGGGTCATAGGCAACACGGTGATGTACAGTATCACGTTCCTGATTGTGGATTTGATTGCGGGCGTGGGACTGGCGCTGATGTTCTACAATCTGAAGTCCAGGAAGGCGTTGAAATTCTACAATACAGTAGTAATTCTGCCCAGGTTTATGTCGGCGGTTATTGTGGCATTCATCGTATTTATCATTCTCAATCCTTCCTACGGCATTGCGAACCAGTTGATTAAGGCACTGGGGGGAAGCGGGATTCAGTGGTATATGAAGCCGGGGTACTGGCCGGTGATCCTGACAATCACGCATGTGTGGCAGACCGTGGGTATGAACAGCATCATCTATTATGCATCGCTGATGGGAATGGATGAGTCGCTGTTGGAGGCGGCGGCACTGGACGGCGCGAATAAGCGGCAGCAGACCTGGCATGTGGTCATACCCCATCTGATTCCGGTGATGGTGATTACCACCATCCTGGCCATCGGGCATCTGTTTTCCGGTGATTTCGGTCTGTTTTACCAGGTTCCGAAGGATGTGGGACTCTTATATTCTACCACGGATATTATCAATACATACACGTTCCGGGCGTTGCAGAACGGAGCCCTGGAGAAATCCACAGCTGTGGGCCTGTTCCAGTCCGTCACGGGTCTGCTGCTTGTGACAGGAACCAATGCACTAGTGCGAAAAATCAGTCCCGACAACAGTTTATTTTGAGAAGCAGGACGGGAAAAGAGGAGATTCGGCATGAGAAAAAAGAAAAAAATCCCTACCGGGCAGGTGGTGTTACATATTTTATTCCTGCTCATGGTGGTCATGTATATCGTACCCTTTCTGATGGTGCTGTCCATCTCATTTACGGATGAGGTGTCTCTGGTGCGGGACGGATACCATCTGATTCCCAGGCAGTTTTCGTTGAGCGCATATAAGATGGTGTTCAGTGATCCGACGCAGATCTTTCATTCCTACCGGACCACCATTATTTTCACGGCAGCCTCCACCTTCCTGGCTGTACTGGTGATGGGGGTGATGGCGTATCCGCTGTCCAGGCCGAATTACCGGTTTAACCGGCCGGTGTCCTTCTTCGTACTGTTCACCATGCTGTTCAGCGGAGGTATGGTACCGTCCTACCTGCTGATCGTAAAGTATCTGCACCTGAACAATACCATATGGGTCTATATTCTGCCGGGACTGGTATCGGCCTATAACCTGATTATCATCAGAACCAATTACAAGAGTCTTCCGGTGGAGCTGATAGAGGCGGCGAAGATTGACGGCGCGGGAGAGCTTTATATCTGTTTTAAAATTGTGATGCCGTTGTGCAAACCGGTGCTTGCCAGTATAGGCTTTCTGTTCCTGGTAAATAAGTGGAATGACTGGAATACGGCGCTTTTGTATATCACCAAGCCGGATCTGTATTCCCTGCAGTATCTGCTGCAGAAGATTCTGAAGGAGGCGGAGTATCTGAAACAGCTGGCCGAGACAGGGCAGCTGATGGGAGGGGAGGTTTTCCCTTCGGAAAGTTTCCGTTACGCCATGGCCATGGTGGCGGCAGGCCCGGTACTGTGTATCTTCCCGTTTTTCCAGAAGTATTTTTCCAAAGGAATGACACTGGGCGGCGTAAAGGGTTAAAAGGGTTTTAGGAAGGGGAATACTCACTACCAGATGTAATTTTTATTAAAATTTATCAAAAAGGAGAGAAAAGTTATGAAAAAAGTAAAACAGTTGGCAGCACTTGGTTTATCTGCGGTAATGATTGCAGGGCTTTGCGCCTGCGGGGATAACGGCGGACAGGATAACAGCAGCACGCCGGACAGCGCGGCACAGGATTCGTCAGGTCAGGAATCCGCTTCCGGGGAATCTTCTTCGGAGGAGTCTTCTTCCCAGGAGTCTGTGTCAGATGAAACGGGCGGAGAAGCGGTGACTTTGGAGTGGTGGTACCGGGGCAACGGTGTCCAGAAGGACACGGAACTGGTGGAGGATGCCTTTAACGAGCTGCTCAAGACCTATCCGGGCATGGAGAATGTGACGGTTCATTTTAACTGCTATACCGGAGGAGAGTACAAAAACTCCGTCATTCTGGCCCAGTCTGCCAATCAGCAGATTGACATTCTGAACACCGTGGGACTTGATTTTGCGGAGGAGGTGGGGAAGGGTTCCTTCCTGGCTCTGGACGATTACCTGGCTTCCAATGCGGCTCTGAAGGCGGAGCTTCCGGACTGGCTGTGGGAACTGGGCAGCATTGACGGGCATACCTATATCGTGCCCAATTACCAGAGGGCGGCAAATATGATGTACTTTATAACGCCCAAAGACTACATGGACAAATACGGCGATATTGACGCCATGAGGGAAGTATTCCAGAACAAAGACAGGGATGTGGAGACCGTTGCGGCCACACTGGAAGCGTACTGCGCAGCCGTCCAGGCAGGCGAGGGCGCACAGAAATACATGCCCTCCCTTGGCACTTCCTATTCTACCCAGTATGGCTTTATGGACAGATATGATACCATATACGGCAAGTTCATCAAGTCAAAGGACAGCGATACGGTAGAAAATATCTATATGACAGAGGATATTTTAAAGGCCTATGAAATATCCGCAGAGTGGTATAAAAAGGGGTATGTGCATCCTGACATTCTGACCATAACCGCCAAGGACTTTGAAGGCGCCAATATGATGAATGATATTTCCTATATTTACTGTATGAACAACCAGGCGGGAGATGAGGCGTCCGTGTCACAGTATTACAGCGAAACCTATGGATTTGAGGTGTATGCGATCCCCATCTTTACCAATTATTACATCACCAATACATGGGCGGCAGGCGGCAACGGCGTTACTGCCAAGTGCGCACATCCGGATGAGGCCATGCGTCTGATTGAGCTTATGACTATGGAAGAGGGTACGGAGCTTTACAATCTGGTGGTATACGGAATCGAAGGCACTCATTATGAGAAACTGGATGACACGCATATTAAGACATTGGAATATGACGGCACCCAGGGCGGCGTGGACGCATCCTACGCGGCAATGAAGTGGATTATGGGCAACACCTTCCACGCATATCTGAACCAGGGCTGCAAGGACGGGGACAATGAACTTGCTCTTGAAATCAACAATGCCACGGACAATGACATTTCCGATTTGATGGGATTTTCGGCAAATGTAACGGAAATTGCCACACAGCTTGAGCAGACCCAGGCAGTGACGGATGAATACCGCATGGCTCTGGAGAGCGGCGCCATGGGAGACGACTGGAAGAGCTATTATGATGATTATGCGGGAAAAATGAATAATGCAGGCTTGCAGGATATTCTGACCGCTCTGCAAGAGCAGGTGGACGCCTTCAAGGCAAAATAGATTAAATTGAGAGGGGCTGCCGCAGGCAGTCCCTTTTCGCGACAGGGAAATGCAGCGCAGCGACAAAGTAAAGCCACGAAGGCGGACGAGAGCAAATTTCATGAGGGACCTATGGAATGTAGAGCCGTCGCGCAGGGACAAAGTAAAGTCGCGAAGGCGGACGAGAGCAAATTTCATGAGGGACCTATCGAATGAAATTTGGCTCTCCCATAAGTGCGCCGAAGTGCCTTTACTCTTTAGAGCCGTCGCGCAGCGACTAAACAGCATGTGCCGAATTTGTGCCCAGAACAATTACTGGCCCTGTATTTGGGACAGGAATTGTTCTGACAATATCAGGTACAGATTCGGCACATGCGGAACTGGAATACTAGGAGGAAAGATGGTTCAACAGGAAATGATTGACAGGCTGCTTGACGATGCGGCCGGGGCATATGATGAAGCGGAATCCATGGTGGTAAGGGATTACAAAAACTGGGTGGGCGGATACCATACCAGGCGCACGGGCAGGACGCATGTGGTGAGGGATACTGCGGATTACGCGGCGGGCGTTCTGCTGTTGAAACGGGAAAAGGACTATGACAGGGCAATAAGGGGATTATACCGGCTCTGTGAACTGCAGGATGTGAGAGAGGGCAGCGAAACCTTTGGGCTCTGGCCCTATTATCTGGAAGAAGACCTGGAGCATATGCTTGCGCCGGATTATAACTGGTCAGACTTTATCGGCAAGGATTTCATCGGCATATGTATCCTGTGCAGGGACAGGCTGCCGGAGGAGCTGTATTCCAGGCTTCTTGGGGCTGTCCGCAATGCCATGGAGTGCAGTATCCGGCGGAATGTGGGAGAAGACTACACCAACATGAGCATTATGGGCTGTATGACCATCACTGCGGCGGGGGAGCTTTTGGGGGATGAGCGGCTTATGGACATTGGAAAGCAGCGTCTGGAGCGGCTGTATGCGTATACCCGGCATAACGGGGCTTTCAGCGAGTACAACAGCTCTGCCTATGTGCTTGTGGCAATCAACGAAATCATGAGGATGCTGTGTTTTTTCAGAGATGAGAGATGCCGTTTTATTGCCGGGGAACTGAACCGGTATGCATGGGAGATGCTGGCGGTTCATTACAATTCATCCATCGGCCAGCTGACGCCGCCCCAGGCCAGGGCGTACCGGGATGTGGACAACGGCTCCCTCGCCTGGACAATCTGGCAGGGAACCGGGGGAAAATTCGGGAGGCTTCCCGGTGAGGAAGCGCTTCTGAAGGGGGCGGTTTCCCTGGAATCCCTGTGTTTTCCGGCAAAATGTCCGGAGGATCTGCTGCCCCTTTTTGAGGAGAGGGAGCGTTTTCTGGCACATACGTATTATCGCCGGAATTCCCTTCGCAGCAGGGAGGCGGATCTGACCATCATCCGTGAGCCGGACAGTCCGGATTTGACGGCATATTCCTGGAAAACACCGGGGCTTTCCATGGGGGCTTTCGGGATGTGCGACTGTTGGGGACAGAGAAGGAATGTGATGGCGGTATGGGACAGGGAGCGGCCGAAGTATTTCAGGCTCCGCTGCATCATGGGAGACCACGATTTCTGTTCCGGTTTTACCCGGGCCGCCCAGGTGGAAAATAGCATTTTGGGGCATCTGGGCCTGGTGACGGACAGGGGGAGCTTCCATTATATTCTGGATCGGGATAAAAGCGGGTGCTATGAGACGGAGCGTCTGTATTTCTGCTTTGAACTGGGCGGAGCTACGGGGGAGCTGCGCATCAGGCAGGAGGGAAGGGATTTCCTGATAGAGGATGAGACAGTGAGAATCCGGCTTCATGTGGAGAAGTGGTTTTTTGATGGGAAAGCGGCGGAGGTGAAGGTTTCCGGGGACGGAAAGGCTGTGATTCTCGCGGGGTATGAAGGCCCGGTGACATGGTTGGATACCAGGAAGCTTGGGGATACCTGGGGGATTTTCACGCTGACGGCGGAGACAGGAGAAGCCGCATTCCTCAAAGAAAAGACAGAGACAGGCGGAGCTGCATTCGCGAAAGAAAAAACAGGAACAGGCGAAGCCGCATTCGCGAAAGAAAAGACAGAGACAGGCAAATCTGCATTCCCCAAAGAAAACACAGAGACAGGCAATACGGAGGTACCAAATTTGGTAGTAGAAACAGGGGGCGGCAGGGTCCGGGCCAGGTGGAAGTCTGTGGAGGTGGAGGGCTTCTGCTATCCGGTATCCTACAGACGTGCCATAGGATTGGATCAGCCGGACAGGGCCAGGATGGAGGGACATATTGCGGCCATTCTGCAGCGGATGCAGGGCATGGAGGCGGACGGCACTGTGAGGGAAAGCTGTCCCATCAGCATTATTTCCATGGATGCCTGGGAGTGGCCCCAGGGAGTAGCCTTATTTGCCATGTACCAGTATTACCGGGAGAGCGGGGACAGTTCCGTCCTGCGGTATCTGCAGGAGTGGTTTGGCAGGCAGATGGAAAAGGGGCTTCCCCCGCAGAATATCAATACCACCTGTCCCATGCTGACCATGGCGTGCATTTATGAGGAGACGGGAGATGAGAAATATCTGCCGCTGCTGAAGGAGTGGCTTGACGGCGTTATGTACCGGCTGCCCAGAACGGAGGAAGGCGGCCTGCAGCATGTGGTCAGCGGTATCCTGAATCCCGGGCAGCTCTGGGATGACACCCTGTACATGGCGGTGCTCTTCCTGGCGCGGATGGGCCGGATTCTGGGGGATGAGAGCTGTATCCAGGAGAGTATCCGCCAGTTCATGGTACATATCAAATATTTGTCGGATGTGGAAAGCGGGCTTTTCTATCACGGTTGGACATTTCAGGGATGGCACCACTTTGCAGGGGCATTGTGGGGAAGGGGGAATTCGTGGTACACCGCAGGCCTGGTGGATTATCTGGAATGCCTGGAGGGAAACCAGGGTGTGCGGGAATTTCTGTTAAGCACGCTGCGGCGGCAGGCGGAGGCCCTGGAACGTTTGCAGGACGAAAGCGGATTGTGGCACACGCTTCTGGATGATCCGGAATCCTATCTTGAGACCTCGGCTTCCTGTGCCTTCGCCTATGGGATTTTGAAGGCAGTACGGAAGGGATATCTGCCGGGAAGGTTTGCGGAGACAGGGGAGCGGGCCGTGGCAGGTGTCCTGGAAAAGATTCGGGAGGACGGAACCGTGGAGGGCGTGTCCTATGGCACACCTGTCTTTGCAACCCTGCAGGAGTACAGGGAGGTGGAGGTCTGCCCCATGCCTTACGGGCAGTCCATGGCGCTGATGATGTTGGTGGAGGCGTGCAGGGATTAAGGCAGGCAAATATAGGCGGTACAGGTATAAAATGTGCGCCGGAGGGCCGCTGCCCTTTAGAGCTGTCGCGCAGCGACTTAACAGTAAGAACCCCGTGTCTGGCACTGGCCGGGTATAAACATCACAGGCAGAGTCGCGAAGGCAAAAAGTGTGCGCCGAAGGGCCGCTGTCCTTCAGAGTCGTCGCGCAGCGACTTAAGTTAGGAGGAATCATGTTGACAATCAGGATAAGTCCCCTGGGCGGGATGACAGAGGAGATGGAAGGAGCCGGGGATACGGCAAGAATACAGGAAGCCATAGACGACTGTTTCAGCCGGGGCGGCGGGAAGGTGGTTCTGGAGGAAGGGGTGTATGTGTCAGGGACGCTGCGGCTGAAAAGCCATGTGACGCTGTGCCTTGCCGGAGGCGCCCTGCTGTTGGGCAGCACGCGGATAGAAGATTACCCGGACAATGAGACCTGCTTTACGGACGCTGTGGGACACAGGAGAGGGCGCGCCCTGCTGTATGCCGTGGATGCGGAGGATATTGGCCTGGAGGGAGACGGGATCATTGACGGCCGGGGCGGGGAATTTCCGCCGGAGCATCCTGCCCATATGATAAGGCCGTTTCTGGTCAGACTGGTACAATGCAGGGAGGTCAGAATCCGGGGTTTGGAATGCAGGCAGTCACCGGCATGGTGCCTGCACCTGCAGGAGTGCAGCGGTGTATTACTGGAAGAAGTCACGGTGGTCAGCCGGTGCAACGGCAATAATGACGGGATTGACATTGACGGCTGCAGCATGGTGAGAATCCGTAACTGCAATCTGGACACGGGGGATGATGCCATTTGCCTGAAGGCTACAGGAAAAAAGGCCTGTGAAGGGATATCCGTTACAGGGTGCAGGGTGACTACGGGATGGTCTGCTTTTAAAATCGGAACGGAGTCCGTGGGTGATTTCCGGGAGATAGAGGTGGCGGACTGCGTATTTTATGATGTAAAGGGATGCGGAATCAAGGTGGTGCCTGTGGACGGAGGCAGCGTGGAGGGGCTGTACCTGCACGACATCCGCATGGTAAACTGCACCGGACCCATATTTTTCAGCCAGGGAGAGCGGCTGCGCAGATATTTCGGACAGGGGAAGGAGCAGCCGGGTAGAATTTCCCGTGTGCGTCTGGAACGGATCAGGGCGCATGCGGTCAGCGCCGTGGGAGGATTTTATCAGGGAAAGCCCTGGGGAAATGCCAGGGGCTGTGTGGTGTTTTCCGGACTGAAGAATCTGCCCATGGAGGACGTGCGGCTGAAGGACTGCGAATTTGAAATGCCCGGGGGCGTGATGGAGGAGGTTTGCGGAAATGTGCCTGAAATGGGGGAGCAGTATCCGGAATTCCATCTTTTTGACCCGCTTCCCTGTTGGGGAATGTACCTGCGCCACATTGACGGGATTCAGTGGGAAGGCGTAAAACTGGTCTGCCGGGAGCTAGATGTGCGGCCGGAGACGGCAGGGGAGGATGTCCGGAATGTGGTTTGTCCGGAAAGGGATGCAGGATTTGAGGTTCGGAAGGCGGGCCGGGGGGAACCGGAAGCCGGTTCCGTGACAGAAAAGGAGGATGTGGATCATGTATGAGAAGGATGCGCCGGAACTGTTTTACAGCTTTGCGGATGCCCGCAGGGAGGTCTGTTTTCACCGTTATGATATGCCCACGCCCTGGATGAATTATCTGTCCAACGGGACGTTTACGGCGATGATTTCCCATGCCGGAGGCGGGGTGGCTTTCTATAAATCCCCCCAGATTTTCCGTATCAATCATTATCGTTTCTTCCATCTTCCCGCGGACAGGAGCGGATTTTATACCTATATCAGAGATGGCGGAAGCGTATGGTGTCCCACCAGTCAGCCTGTGGCGGTGAAGCCGGATTCCTGGAGTTCCTGCCATGGGATGGGCTACACCAGGTTCCGGGCCGAAAAGGACGGTCTTGGGGTAACGGCCACATATCTGGTGGGTGAGCGGGAGAATGCGCTCATCTGGAATCTGAAGTTTGTCAGTGACAGGGACAGGAAGATTGAGCTGTATCCTTTTGTGGAACTGGGAATGATGGAATTCATGCGGGAGCTGCAGTGGCAGTGCTATAACAAGCATCAACTGGAGGTGTCCTGGATGGAAGAGGCGCAGGCGCTTGTGTACCGCTATGGGGTGGAGGCGCAGCCGAAGCCGGAGGAGACGCCGCTGATCTATTTTGGGACGGACGCGGCCGTGCATGCTTATGAGGGGGACAGGGATGAATTCATCGGGCCTTACCGCAGCGAGGAAAATCCTATGGGACTGGAGCAGGAAGCGTTGGGAAATTCCCTGCTGAAGGGAGGAGATCCCTGTTTCGCGCTGCAGCTGAAACTGGAGCTGAAGGCCGGGGAGGAGTCGGAAGTGAATGTTTTCCTGGGAGCGGCTTCGGACAAACAGGACATTGCCAGGGCACTGGCGTCTTGCAGGGAGAAGCATTTTGCGGAGAAGGAGGAGGCGGCACTGGAAAAAAGGTGGGAGGCGTATCTGGGGCGTTTTCAATGCAGGGTGCCGGATGCGGAAACGGCAAGGATGGTGAACTGTTGGAATCCTTATCAGGCCCACAGGAATTTCCTGTTTTCCAGGAATCTGTCCTATTATGCCACGGGAACCTTCCGGGGAGTGGGGTACCGGGATACGACCCAGGATATTCTGGCGGTGGTTCCCTTTGATCTGGCGGCGGCAAAGGAGAAGACCAGGCTGCTTTTGACACAGCAGTATGGGGACGGCCATGTGAATCATTACTTTTTTCCGGTGGAGGGATACGAGCCGGTGACCAGTGTTCACTCGGACGATCATCTGTGGACGGTTCTTACGGTCTGGCATATTATCAGCGAGGAGGGAAGACTGGATTTTCTGAAGGAGAGCATTCCCTATTATGACGGCGGTGAGGGGAGCGTCTATGAACACCTTCGGAAGGCAATTGAATTCAGTGCCGCGCATCTGGGCGAGAGAGGTTTTCCGCTGATGCTCCGCTCCGACTGGAACGACGCGCTGTTCAGGGTGTGCAGGGAAGGCAGGGGGGAGAGTATCTGGACGGCCATGCAGCTTGGACTGGTACTGGGCAGGATGGAAGAACTGGCACGGAGGATGGGAGACGGGAAAACAGAGCATTTCTACCGGAAATTTTACAGGGAACAGAAGGAACTTGTGAATACACTTGGGTGGGACGGAAGGTGGTTCCGCAGGGCGATCATGGACAGCGGGGAGTATGTGGGAACAGCCGGGAGCGGGGAAGCCAGAATCTGGCTGAATGCCCAGACCTGGTCAGTGCTGTCCGGAATGGGGGACAGGGAAAGGTGCCGTATGGCCATGGATGCGGTTCATGAGATGCTGAACACGCCTCTGGGAATCAAAAAGATTGAGCCGCCCATTGTAAACTTTCCCAGTCCGGAGGAGCCGCTGACCAATTATAATCCGGGTACGGGAGAAAACGGTTCCGTATTCTGTCACGCCAATACCTGGGCAGTGATTGCGGAATGCATGTTGGGAAACGGCGACAGGGCTTATGAGTACTATCGTCAGCTGATTCCGGCGGTGGCTGCCGGAAAGGCGGGTATCTGGCGCTATAAGGCGGAGCCGTATGTATATGCGTCAAATATATTCGGTCCGGACAGCCTTCGGTTCGGTCTGGCTAACGTGTCCTGGCTGACGGGGACGGCCGCCTGGATGTATGTGGCGGTGAGCCAGTATATTCTGGGGGTACGGGCAGTTTATGAGGGTCTGGTGGTGGAACCCTGCCTGCCCTCCGCGTGGAAGCAGGTGCATGTGACAAGGAAATTCCGGGAGGCTGTGTATGAGATATCTATGGAAAAGGGAAAGGAAAATTCCCTGACTGTGGACGGCAGGGCACTGGAAGGACGGCTGATACCTTACCACGAGTTTGGGGCAGGGCGGCATGAGGTGAAACTGGTGATAGGACCGGACAGTGTGAGATGAAACTGTTGACAGGAGCGGACAGTGTGAGATGAAACTGTTGACAGGAGCGGACAGTGTGAGATGAAACTGTTGACAGGAGCGGACAGTGTGAGGTGAAACTGTTGACAGGAGCGGACAGTGTGAAGAGAAACTGGTGACAGGACCGGACAGTGTGAAGTGAAATTGGTGACGGGAGCGGACAGTGTGAAGTGAATCTGGCCATGGAACAGGGGTGAGGCGATGCTTGATTATTTTCGGAACAGGATGGGAGAAGGAAAAGAGGCGGTGATTGTCTATCTGGGGGGATCTATTACCGAGGGACAGGGGGTGGAGGACAAGCGGCTGTGCTGGCAGGGGCTTGTGCAGAGTAAGTTGGAAAGAACCTATCCGGAATGCAGATTTTCGGCTTTCAATGCAGGAATTGGGGGGACGGACTCCCGTTTTGGGGCATTCCGGATGGAGAAGGATGTGCTGTGCCGCAGGCCGGACCTGCTTTTTGTAGAATTTGCCGTAAATGACTACACCAGGCCGTCGCAGGAGATACGGGAATCCCTGGAGGGAATTCTCTCCAAGCTGTGGAAAGCTGCGCCCCGGTGCGATGTGGTTTTCGTACTCACCGCCACGGGGAAGATGGCGGAGGAAAATCCTGACTGTCTGCCGGAGTCGGTGGCGGTTCATATGGAAGTGGCCGGGCAGTATCAAATCCCCTGGGTCAATGTGGGAAAAAGGCTGTTTTCCAGAGTGGCGGAGGGAACGGCTTTGGAGGAACTGCTGCCGGACGGGGTACATCCGAACCGGGAGGGGTATCAGATTTATTTTCAGGGGGTGTGGGAGTTTCTCTGGAATGTACTGGAACAAAAGGAGGCTCTTTTGACCGAAAGCGGCAGGGAGGAGACAGGCTGCCCGGAAGAGAGTGGAAGCCTTCGGATAGAAATCGGGAGGGAAGAGACGAACAACCTTCGGACGGAAACCGGGAGGGAAGAGACGAATAACCTTCGGACGAAAATCGGGAGGGAGGAGACAGAAAGTCTTCGGGCGGAAACCGGGAGGAAGGCGGGAAAGTACACCACATGCGGAATGATACCGGCGTCCCGGGCAAGGCTGCAGGGATTCGCCACGGAGCATATTGCCATGTGCGGAAGATATGGGAGTTATGTGAGCAGCAACAGACCGGGGGATTTTCTGGAATTTACATTTCAGGGGGATAAAATAGGGCTTTTTTATATGATTTCCTGTGACGGCGGGCAGATGGAATGGGCGTTGGACGGAGGGGATTTTAAGGAACTTTCCGCATGGGATGTCTATGCGCGTTCCTTTGACAGGGGAAGTGTCAGAATGTTGGCAGAGAACCTGGAATTTGGGGAACACAGACTGTGTATACGGGTTGCGGCAGGAAGGGATGCGGAATCCAAGGGGAATTTCATCAGAATCAGTGATTTTCTGGTGTGAGGCAGACGGAAGAGGTTGGCAGACTGGAGAGGAGACGAAGGATGAAAAGAAGAAACTGGAAGAGGGCTTGCAGCGTTTTGGTTGCTTTGTGCCTGATGGGGAGCGGCTTTTGGGAGTCCGGCTTTTACAGCAAGGCACAGGGGGGGCAGGAGAGTGCAGGTGAGGCTGTAACCGGAAATGTGCAGGAGACGCCGGATTCCGTGGGTGGGGACCTGGGAACGGGAGCCGTGATATCGGAGGAAGAACCGGGGACGGGAGCGGTAACGCCGGGAGAAAATGAGCCTGGGACAGGAAGCGTGGCGCCTGGAGAAGAGCCTGGAACGGGAAACACGACACCCGGGGAAGAACCTGGAACGGGAGTGGTGACGCCAGGGGAAAACGAATCCGGGACGGGAAACACGACGCCCGGAGAAGAGCCTGGAACGGGAAATACGATGCCGGGAGAAAATGAGCCAGGAACAGGAAACACGACGCCAGGAGAAAATGATCCTGGAACAGGAAACACAACACCTGGAGAAGAACCAGGAACGGGAAGCGTGGCGCCGGGAGAAAATGAACCTGGGACAGGAAGCGTGGCACCTGGAGAAAATGAGTCGGGAACGGGAAACGTGGTGCCAGGAGAAAATGAATCGGGAACAGGAAACACGACGCCAGGAGAAAATGAGCCAGGAACGGGAGCGGTGACACCTGGAGAAAATAAGCCTGGAACAGGAAACGAGACGCCTGGAGAAGAGCCAGGAACGGAAAACACGATACCGGGAGAAAATGAACCTGGAACAGGAATCGTCTCGGATGGAGATACATCAGATCAGCAGGACACCGAAGCCCGGCAGACCGATATCCTGTATCAGGATTTCGAAGGTACAGCGGAAGGCGCTCTTCCCCAGGGTTGGACATTTGGAAATCCGGGAAATTCCAAGGCCGGAGCAGGCGTGAAGATAATAGACGGAAACCATGTACTGGTACTGGACCAGTCGGAGGACAACAGCAATGCCAATTATAATCCCGGGATTAGTTATGTGCTGCCCCAAAGTTATAAAAAGGTAGTATTTTCCTACAGCATTGCGGCTAAGTCGTCCGGAGGCGTACTGTATCTGCCCAGTGTGACAGGAACGGTTGGCGGAAGTACGAAACGTCTTGCAGAATTAAGTTTTAATACAAGCAGCGGCGATTTTATTAAGTACCAGACAGTAAATGATAATAACTGGCATACGATTCAGCCATATGAAACCATGCGTTGGTATACGGTCAAAATCGTCTATGACAACACGGGTGCAGAGGCCGCCTATTCCGTGTTTATCGACGGAAATCCGGTCACACTGGAACATCCGTCGCCCAGGGCGCAGGGAGATGTGTCCGGGTTCAGCACCACGCTGTACCGCAAGAATACAGGCATATTTTATCTGGATAATGTCCGTATGACAGTGGAAGACCATGAGCCTGTAAAGCCGGGGGATTTGGAGCCGGAAGAACCGGTACAGACAAGTGTGGCATACAGCCAGGACTTTGAAAATGTGGAAATCGGGAAGCTTCCGGCAGGCTGGGCCGGTTCCAATCTGGAAGCCACCACCAATATCTCCGTTCAGGAAAAGGAAGGTCAGCGCGTGTTGGTCTTGGCGCATCCTACAGTCCAGGGAACTTCGCTGACGCTTCGGTATCCTTTTGCAGCCGGGGCCAGTGCGTCCAGGGCAGTCTTAAAGTACCGTGTGAAAGCGGAGGAGAGCAGCGGCGCATTTTACCTGCCTTCCTTCTACAGCAACAGTGCGCAGCTTGTAAAGCTTGCCCTGAATGGAGGAAAGCTGCAGAAGGGGAGCGAGGACGGTAAAAGTTGGATTGACATTACGTCCTGTGACGCGGGAACCTGGTATGAAATAGAGCTGATGTTGGATACCGTTGCAGGGGTCTATGACCTGTATCTGGACGGAAAGCTTGTGGTTTCCCAGGAAAAGCCCTACGCCACAGGGGAAATTAACCGGATGGCAATGGGAATTTACAAGGTGACTTCCAATACTTTTTACCTGGATGATCTGGAAATTCTGGACTATGTGGAGGGCACCGGCGCAGCCTTTGCGGAGAGTTCCTATGAGGTGGTGAAAGGACGTAATCTGCAGCTGGGCCTTTCCTTTGAACCGGCGGATACTTCCTGCAGAAGCGCCGTATATACGTCTTCGGATGAGAGTATTGCCACGGTGGACAACCTTGGGATTGTGACGGGGGTAACGGAAGGCACGGTGACAATCACTGCCACTCCGTCCCTGAAATCACTGCCGCCGGTATCCACGCAGGTGACGGTGACAAATGTACTGCCGGAGCGGATAGAGGTGACGCCGGAAACGGTGACAATTCCCGCAGGAGGACATCTCTTTGTCAATGCAAAGGTGCTGCCGGAGGATACGGGGAATCCCAAAGTGATTTTCAGTTCCGATAACCGGGGGGTAGCCACGGTTGACGAGTGGGGAGAAATTGTTGCCGCAGGGGAAGGAAGCACTGTGATCCGGGTTGTCTCGGAAGAACGTCCGGAGATTTTCGCCGAGATTCCAGTGACGGTTACGGCCCGAAATGTGATGAAACAGATTTATGTCTCTCCCCGGGGGGATGACGGGGGCGACGGAAGCGCTTCCGGTCCTGTAAAGACCCTGCAGCGGGCAAAGGAACTGGTGCGGCAGAACAACCGGAACATGACAGGGGACATTGAAGTCATTCTGGCAGACGGTTATTATCTGCAGACGGAAACCCTGGCTCTGGACGAACAGGACGGCGGCAGGGAGCAGCACTATGTAGTATACCGCCATGAGGGGCAGGGGGAAGCGGTTATCGGCGGCAGGAGAGTCATTACCGGATTTTCCCTGTATGATAAGGAGAAGGGCATTTACGTGGCGGACGCGCCGGGTCTGGAGACAAGGCAGCTGTATGTGGACGGCGTCCGGGCCGTAAGGGCCAGAAGCGAGGCGGGGCTGAACAGCCCGGTTGCCCTGATGGAAGGGGGCGTCAACAGGGGATATACCTGCGCGAACCCGGAGATTTTGGAATATCGGCATCCGGAGGACCTGGAGCTGATCTTCCAGGAGCAGTGGACAAATCCCCGGTGCGGCGTGGCTTCCGTGGAGGAGCGCAGCGGCAGGACAGCATTGATTATGGACCAGCCGGGATGGAATTATGTATCCGATAAGGGCGGGACTTCCGCGTCGGTTCCGGTTTATTATGAAAATGCCCTGGAACTTCTGGACGAGCCGGGTGAGTGGTATCTGGACATTCACGAGGGAAAGGTGTACTATATGCCCAGGCCCTGGGAGGATATGAGCCGGGCGGAGGTATCGGCGCCGGTGTTGGAAGAACTGGTGCGCATTCAGGGAACCGATTATGACCATATGGTGGAAAATATAGAATTTATCGCTATTACGTTTGCTGACACCACATGGAACCGTCCGAGCACTTCTTACGGACATGCGGATGCGCAGAATAACCACATTCGGGAGCATGGGTTTCCGGACCGCCTGCCGGATGCGGCCGTTACCGTGAAAAGGGCGAATTCCGTACGTTTCTTCGGATGCAGTTTTACCAGAATGGGAATTACTGCCCTGAAGATGGTGGAAGGCGTGCAGAACAGCCCTATCAGGGGGAACCGGTTCTATGATATATCGGGAAGCGCCGTCAATATCGGAGATCCGTATACCAATAACCCGGACAATTATAACCCGGAAGATATCCGGAAGCTGATGAAAAACTGCGATGTGGAAAACAACTACATCCATGATATCGGTGTGGATTATCAGTCCGCAGCTGCGGTGTCTGTAGGATTTGCGGCGGATATGGACCTGTCGTACAACGAGATTTTCAATATTCCCTATTCGGCTTTCCATATCGGTTACGGATGGGCGAAACGTTTTGAAAACGTCCAGAGAAACATGGTCATAGAGCATAATTTTATCCATGACCTGATGGGGGACGGTATATACGACGGGGGAGCTGTCTATTTTAACGGAAACTCCGGGGGAAGCGATGAAAATTATAACCGTGTGACGGAGAATTACATCCGCAACCAGATGGATCTGAATGCGCCGCTGTATGCCGACGAGGGAACCACATACTGGCATTGGGAGCGCAATGTGGTGGATTTGTCCGAATCCCCGCTCTGGCACAACAACGCCAGTCCCAGGTGGATGTTGGTGTATGTTCCCACCATTGAGCATCTGAAGGTAAATGATATTTACACCACCACGGATAACAAGCATGTAAATCCCGAAGCGCCCTGGGTGGAAATATCGGATATCCATGTGCATCCGGATGCCGTATGGCCCGAAGACGCCGTCCGCATCATAGAGGAATCCGGCCTGCAGGAAGCATACGCCGGGCTGCGCAATTCCCAGGCGGAACGCATCCGGACCAATGCGGGGCAGGGAAATATCAGTATTCCCGTAGGGGGAACCTTTGCCGTGGAAGTAAGCGGGACGGACGGCAAGGACAGGCCCGTATCCATGGCAGATGCGCTGACAGGTTACCGTGTGGCCAACCCGGAGATTGCGGAAGTGTCCGCCCAGGGAGTAGTGAAAGGGCTGAAAAGCGGAACCACGGATCTGGAAATTTATGTTGTTTCCAACGGAATTCTGGATGTGATTGAGGCAAAATTGTATGTGGGAGATGTTTTCAGCAAAATTTCACTGAAGGGCGTGGAAAACGATACCATTCTTCTGGGAGAAACCAGTAAAGGGTTCCAGGCGCAACCCAGTGGCCTGACAGACATGGGGCGCCAGGTGGAATTGGCGAATATTACGTATCAGTTGGCGGATACTTCCATTGCTTCTGTGACAGCGGATGGCTATATTACGCCTGTGAAAGCCGGAAATACGGTTCTGACGGTGACGGCGGAAGGGGAAGGCAGGATCGTGGAACAGGAGTTTACCCTGCAGATAGAGGAGAAGCAGGAGTTCCGGGAAGACAATGTATGGGAGATATTTGACACAGAGAATGCGGATGAGTGGGTGGTGGAAGGCGGCAGCCTGGAGAAGACCGGAGAAGGGCAGATTACCACCACACTGACCAAATTTGCTACCTTTACAGGCTGCAAATTCCGCAATGAACTGATGACATTCCGGATGAAAATCGATGCCAACGGCAAGGGCGGGTGGCCCAGTATTGTGTTGAGGGCGCAGTCTGCAGACAAAGCGGTATCCGGAGGCGCTACAGGCTACATTATCTGTTTCGGCGCTTCGGGACTGGAGCTTCACAGGTTTATAGGTTCCAGACGTACCGTGATTTACGGAAGCATGGATGGCTATACCAGTCTTGGAGGGCCGGTGATACAGCCGGAACCTTTGACGCATGGGGAAGAACATGAGGTACAGGTGGGCGCGCTGACAAACGGGGATACTGTGAGACTGTTCTTGAGTGTGGATGGTGTGACCGTGTTTGACTTTACAGATGAGGAGGCGGATGCCATCACGGAGCCTGGATATTTCGGGCTTGTGGGAAGAGGGGAGACTTTTACCTTGACAAAGGACACAAGCATACCCGACGATAAGGAACCGGAGGAAAGCCCTAGCCCCAGTCCGAAGCCGGAAGAGAGCCCCAGTCCGAGTCCGAAGCCGGAAGAAAGCCCCAGTCCAAGCCCGAAACCGGAGGACAGCCCGAGTCCGAGTCCGAAGCCGGAGGAGAGCCCTAGCCCAAGTCCGAAACCGGAGGACAGCCCGAGTCCGAGTCCGAAACCGGAGGACAGCCCCAGTCCGAGGCCGAAACCGGAGGACAGCCCCAGTCCGAGTCCGAAACCTGAAGAGAGCCCGAGCCCGAAGCCTGAAGAGAGCCCGAGTCCGAAACCGGAGGAAAGCCCGAGTCCGAGTCCGAAGCCGGAGGAGAGCCCTAGCCCAAGTCCGAAACCGGAGGAAAGCCCCAGTCCGAGTCCAAGTCCGAAACCGGAGGAAAGCCCCAGTCCGAAGCCGGAGAAGAACCCGAACCCGGAAGACAATGCCGGGTTGGCAACAGGGAGAAGGCCTTCCCAGACAAAAGGCAGTACATCTCAGGGAACAGCTTCCAGCAAGACAGAGGGAAATAAAGATTCGGCATCGAAAGAATCGTCAGAAGAGAATTCCTCAGCAGAGGGAAATGAGGAGGCAAAAACCAGTCCGGAACCGGAACCCGATGAAAGCCGGGAAGAGACGCAGGAGGACATAGAGGTCACAGACAGCGAAGCCCTTAAAACACAGAACGGGAGCGAAGGACAGGAACCGGAAAGCGCCGATGGGTCAGCAGAGGGCGAAAGAAAAGGAACAGGCGGTGTGGCAGCAGGCGTGGCGGCAGTAATCCTGCTGACAGGGCTTGGAGGAGCTTACGGATACCGGAAGTGGAAGAACAGACCTGATGCTGATTAGGATGCCCGCATCTGGAAGAAAAGCATATACTTAGAAGAGGAGAAGCGTTATGATTCGTATACTGGCAATCGGCAACAGTTTTTCGCAGGATGCCACACATTATCTGCATCAGATCGCCCTGGCGGACAATGTTGAAATGAAGGTGGCAAACTTATACATAGGCGGCTGCAGCCTGGAGCGGCACTGGCAGAACGTCGTTACCGGAGCGGCAGATTATTTATATGAACTGAACGGGCGCTCGCAGGAGAGATACGTTTCGGTGAAAGAGGCGTTGGAGGAAGACACATGGGATGTCATTGTGACCCAGCAGGCCAGTCATGACAGCGGGTGGATGGAGACATATGAACCTTTCCTGGGCAATATGGTGGACTATATCAGGAGGCAGTGCCCTGCTGCCCGGATTTACCTGAACAAAACATGGGCATATGAGGTGGACAGTACCCACGAAAAATTTGCCAGGTACCATAATGACCAGAAGGAAATGTTTGCCAGGTTAAGCGCGGCCTATCAGGCGGCTTCGGAGCGCCGGGGGATTCCGCTGATTCCCTGCGGAGACGTGATTCAGGCGATCCGCAGGGAAGCGCCCTTCCGGTATGAGGCGGGAGGAATGTCCCTTTGCAGGGACGGCTTCCATATGAGCTGGCTTTACGGGAGATATGCATTGGCTGCTGCCTGGTATGCAACCATAACAGGCAGGGCAATGACAGAAAATTCCTATATCCCTGAAACTTCCATGACAGAGGAAAGGGCTGATGAAAGATTAATAATCCAGATTCGCGGAATCGTGGATAGTGTTACAGCGAATATATAAATTACTTTCTATTGTAATTTTCCAGCCTGGTATGTATAATGGATATATCCAATGAATTCAGGAGAATCCCTTATCAGACCCGCTGCACAGGATTTACGGGCCAGCAGGGAACACAGGAGGACAGGAAAATGAAGGAACTGATGGATTTTGTCAAGGAGTTGAGCTTTGTCCGGGTGGGCGGAAGCGCGCAGGAGCAGAAGGCTGCGGAGCTGGTTATGGGAGAAGTTAACCGGGCTGCGGAGGAAGCAGGCAGGGAGGATATCCGCGGGGAGTATATGACTTTCCGGATTCCCGACGCAAAAGTGGAGAAGTGCTCCGTACAGGCAGCAGGACGGGAGATTCCCTGCGTGCCCTTTCTGCGCTCGGGCAGTATTGACAGGGAGTGTGACCTGGTCTATCTGGACGAGGCTTCCGAGATTGATTTTGCCGGAGTGGGAGATCTGGAAGGCAAGGTTGTACTGCTGAACAAACTTACAGACAAGGAAGTGTATAAGCGCCTTGTGGAGCATAAGGCGTCGGCATTTCTGGTTATGCAGGGAAAGTATTACCTTCCGGAGAAGGAGGTCTCCCTGTATGCCAGGAGGCTGCGGGAGCATTTTACGAAGATCGGGTTCATTCCGGGATTCGTCATTACGGCTGCGGATGCCCTGTGGCTGATTCAGGAGGAAGTGGAGAAGGTACATCTTGTTCTGGAGCAGGAAGACACAGAGCCGGAGAGCCGGAACATACTGGCTGTGATTGAAGGAACTGACCTGAAGGAAGAGAGCATTGTTCTCACGGCGCACTATGATTCCGTTCCCGTGGGAACAGGGTCCTGGGACAATGCCACAGGAACCACGGCGCTTCTGGCCATTTTCAGACATTTTGCCGCAAATCCTCCCAGGAGGACGCTGCGTTTTGTATGGTGCGGCAGTGAGGAGCTTGGACTGCTTGGATCCAAGGCCTATGTGGAGCAGAAGGAAGACCTGTTGGAAAAGATCGGGTTCTGCTTTAACTTTGACATGTGCGGGACTGTTCTGGGAGCCAACAAGATTATTGTGACAGGAGAGAAGGAGCTCCAGACTTTTGCGGAGCAGTACTGCAAGATCACAGGATATTCCGCACAGTTTGGGTATGGAGTTCACTCCAGTGATTCCGCTCCCTTCTGTGATAAGGGGATTCCGGCCCTGGGACTGAGCAGGGAGACCACCACGGCGGAGATTCATACCATTCATGATCTGCTGCCCACTCTGAGCGAAAAGGCCATGAGCAGAAATGTGGCGTTTGCCATCAGGATCATCGGAGATGTGGCAAATGCGGCAGTGCTTCCCGTAAAGAAGGGAATGCCGGAGGATACCAGGAAGGAACTGGATAAATACTTCCACCGCGAAGAGGAAAAGGACGAAGAGAAAGACAAGGAAAAATCCAAAGAGAAATAACCTGAGGAGCAAAGCGGGCAGAAGAAAAGCAGGGGCAGGAGGAATGAGAATTGAATCATAGAATTAAAATCGGGGAGCATGTGATATCCCCTGAGTCAGGCACCTACATTATCGCCGAGATGTCCGGGAACCACAATATGGATTTTGACAGGGCGCTGAGGATCCTTCAGGCTGCAAAGGAAAGCGGCGCGGATGCCATCAAGCTGCAGACCTACACGGCGGACACCATCACCCTGGATTGTGACGATCCCTGTTTCCAGATTACCCAGGGCACATTGTGGGACGGTACTACCCTGCACAGGCTGTATGAGAAGGCCTATACCCCGTGGGAGTGGCAGCCCAGGCTGCAGGAGGCTGCAAAGCAGATAGGTCTGGATTTTTTCTCCTCCCCCTTTGACCCTGTCAGTGTGGATTTTCTGGAAGGCCTGCATGTTCCTGCCTATAAGGTGGCGTCCTTTGAGATCACGGACATTCCGCTGATCCGCAGGATAGCCGCACTGGGCAGGCCGGTGCTTATCTCCACGGGAGTAGCCACTCTTGGGGACATTGAACTGGCAGTTAAAACCTGCAGGGAGGCCGGGAATGAAAATGTGATTCTGTTGAAATGCTGTTCCGCCTATCCGACGCCCTATGAAGAGATCAATCTGAGAACCATGGTAAACATGGCAGATACCTTTGACTGCATAGTTGGGCTGTCCGACCATACCATGGGACATGCAGTGGCGGTTGCCGGCGTGGCGATGGGGGCAAAGGTGGTGGAAAAACATTTGACGCTGAGCCGGGCTGAGGGAGGTGTGGATTCTGCTTTTTCCATGGAACCTGCAGAGTTTAAGCAGATGACAGAGCAGATCCGCATGGTGGAAAAGGCCCTGGGAAGAGTCACTTATGAGCTGACGGAAAAGCAGAAAGGGGAGAGGGAGCACGCAAGGTCTCTTTTCATTGCCGAAGACATGAAGGCAGGGGATGTTCTGAATGAAGCAAACGTGCGTTCTGTCCGGCCTGCAAACGGGCTGCACACCAGATATTATGAGGAACTGCTTGGCAGAAAGGTGAACCGGGATGTGAAAATGGGAACTCCCCTTAGTTGGGAGCTCATTGATTTTACGTGACGGGACAAAGAACTGCGGAGTATGGCAGTAAACGACAAAAAAAGAACGATGCCCCTGGCATCGTTCTTTTTTGAAAGCTACGTGTTTATTTCTTGAAAGTCATGGAAGCGCCTTCTTCGCTGATGGTGATAACACCGTCTGCCAGGGTTGCGCTAGAGGTTTCTCCGTCTACGGTCAGCTCAATGTTGCTTCCGCTTTCTTTCCAGGTACCATCCATGGACAGGCTCTCCTCAACGGCGCTCATGTCAAGGGTGAAGCTGCCATCCTCCTTCAGGACGAGTTCAACCTTCATGTCGTCTTCAGATACGCCCAGAGTCGTGGCAAGCTGTTCCATATCCATGGATATTCCGCCCATGTCGATGGTCTGAAGCTTATAAGTACCGGCAGCACTGGAACCGCCTTCCTTACCGCAGGCTGCAAGACCGATCACACATGTAAGTACCAATACCAGACTCAGCATTTTTGCCCATACATTCTTTTTCATGTTACTTCTCTCCTTTATTTCCTTTTTTATGTAATGTCACTCTCCCTTTGGGAAGTGCATGGTTAGATTATACCACCATTTTCCTGATTTTCAAGTATCTGTGCATGCTTTCCGTGTATTTTTATAAGTACAATTGCTGTATTTCTTCCGGGGGAAGCCGGGATTGTTTTTTGTCCGGAAAAATGCTATATTAGTCCCCAAAGGAATAGTGCTGGTGGATGGACATGGGAGAGGAAGGATGATATATGTATCGTATTATGATCATAGAAGATGACATGGCAATGGCGGATGTGATGAAACAGCAGATTGAGTCCTGGGGAAACAGGGTTATGTGCGTCAGGGACTTTCGGAATGTCCTGGGCGCTTTTGCGGAGTATGATCCCCATATGGTTCTGATGGACATCATGCTGCCCTTTTTTAACGGATATCACTGGTGCAGTGAGATTCGGAAGATTTCCAGTGTTCCGGTGGTATTTATTTCGTCTGCGTCGGACAATATGAATATTGTCATGGCCATGAACATGGGCGGGGATGATTTTATTTCCAAACCGGTGGATCTGGAGGTGATGATGGCCAAGATTCAGGCCGTTCTGCGGAGAACTTATGATCTGGCGGGGAGAGTCCCGGTTCTGGAGCACAGGGGGGCTGTGCTGAACCTGAACAGTACCTCCCTTGTCTATAATGGAGAAGAGATAGAACTGACCAGAAACGAGTTCCGCATTCTGCAGACCCTTCTGGAGAACAAGGGAAAAGTGGTAAGCCGGGATACCCTGATGACAAAATTATGGCAGATGGACGCTTATGTGGAGGAAAACACGCTGACAGTGAATGTGACCAGGCTCAGGAAGAAGCTGGAGAACGCGGGGCTTGTAAATTTTATATCCACAAAAGTGGGAAGCGGCTATATCATTGTCTGAAGATCCGGGGGGAGAATGGGACAGTGGTAACAGAGTGTTTTGCATGACAGGAGGCCGGGATGGAAGAAGAAAAATGGTATCAGCTTTTGGGAATTTATGTAAAACAGTACAGAATGTATATCCTGATGCCTGCGGTATACATTTTTATTTTCGGGACTGTCTGTTTTTTATATGATCTGGAGATGGAGGCCGTGTTGTATGCGGGGGCGCTGAGTGTTCTGCTGACTGCGGGCGTGCTGGCCTGCAGCGTGGCTGTGGGCTGCAGGGACCACGGGAGGAGGCGGAGGATTCTTAAAAATGTGGGGATTTCGCTGGAGGAACTGCCTGAGCCGGGGTCATGGGCTGAGGCAGATTACCAGGATATGCTCCGGAAACTGAAGGCAGAATACGACGAAGCTCTGATCCTGTGGCAGAATGAACGCAGGGAGAGTATGGATTATTACACCACATGGGTGCACCAGATCAAGACGCCAATCTCTGTCATGGGCATGATGCTGCAGGGAGAGGATACGGAGAAAAACCGGCAGCTTCTGGCTGAACTCTTCCGGATTGAGCAGTATGTGGGTATGGCCTTGAACTGGCTGCGTCTGGGAAGTGATTCCACGGATTTTGTATTTCGGGAATATGAGCTGGACGGAATCATCAGGCAGGCCATCCGGAAATATGCGCCCCAGTTTATCCGGAACAGAATACGCCTTTTTTATGAGCCTGCAGAGATCAGGGTCCTCACGGACGAAAAATGGCTTCTTTTCATTATTGAACAGCTGCTTTCCAATGCGGTGAAATATGCCGGGGAGGGCACTGTTTCCATTGCCGTCACAGGGGAGGTTCTCAGCATCGCGGATACGGGAATCGGCATTGCGCAGGAGGACGTGCCAAGGATTTTTGAAAAAGGATTTACAGGATATAATGGACGCGCGGATAAAAAATCAACAGGACTTGGACTGTACCTCTGTCGTCTGACTGCAGACAGGCTTTCCCATAAGATCAGCGTGGAATCCACACCGGGCCAGGGAACCACCTTTTATCTGGATCTCCACAGGGACAGACTGGAGGTGGAATAGGGCTCTGCGGCAGCTTACAAAAATGTCACATGAAACAGCGGAAATGTCACCTGATTCGATGTCGGTGAAATCCGCTGTTTTGTATAATGGGTTTGTAAATGAGCCATGAGGGCATCAAGATTGAAGGAGGTTGTTAAAAATGGCATTATTGGAGGCGCAGAGTCTGAAAAAGGTGTATACCACCCGTTTTGGCAGCAATCAGGTACAGGCCCTGGCAAGGGTATCCTTTTCCGTGGAACAGGGCGAATATGTGGCAATCATGGGGGAGTCCGGATCGGGAAAGACCACACTGCTGAATATTCTGGCCGCACTGGACAAACCGACTGCCGGGCAGGTGATTCTGGGGGGCAAAAGCCTGTCGGGGGTAAGGGAGAAGGAGCTTGCGGCATTCAGGCGCAATAATCTGGGATTTGTTTTTCAGGATTTTAACCTGTTGGATAATTTTTCTATAAAGGACAATATTTTCCTGCCCATGGTGTTGGGCGGAAAGGAATACGGGGAAATGAACAGAAGGCTTCAGCCCATTGCGGAGAGACTGGGTATCCGGGACATTCTGGAGAAATTTCCCTATGAGGTTTCGGGAGGACAGAAGCAGAGGACGGCAGTGGCCCGGGCCCTGATTACAAACCCTCAGCTGGTGCTGGCGGACGAACCTACAGGCGCCCTGGATTCACGGGCTGCGGACGGGCTGTTGGACATATTCAACGATATCAATCTGGACGGCCAGACCATTTTGATGGTGACTCACTCCGTAAAGGCAGCCAGCCGGGCGGGACGGGTAATGTTTATCAAGGACGGGGAAGTATTTCATCAGATCTACCGGGGAAACAGCACCAATGAGCAGCTGTACCAGAAGATTTCCGACACCCTCACTCTTCTGGCAACGGGAGGTGGTCAGGCATGAAAAAAGGTTTTTTTGCAAAACTTGCGGCGGAAAACATAAAAAAGAACGGAAAGACATACATTCCTTATATCGTGACCTGCATTGTGACAGTGATGGTGTTTTATATAGTAAAGTCCCTGTCTGTGAACCCGGGACTGGGCAATATTGCAGGGGGCGGTTTTACACGGAGTGCAATGCAGATGGGAACCTGGGTGGTGGCTCTTTTTGCCGTGATTTTCCTGTTTTACACCAACAGTTTTCTGGTAAAGCGCAGAAAGAAGGAGTTTGGTCTGTTTCACATTCTGGGAATGGAGCGAAAGCATCTGGCAAGGGTAATGTTCTGGGAAACCATTTACACCATGCTGATCAGCATTGGTCTGGGAATCGGCCTGGGAATTGCCCTGGATAAGATTATGTTTCTGGCTGTAGTCAGGATAACGGGGCGGGAGGTGGCGCTGGGATTTTTCCTTTCCCGGGAGGCAGTGGCTGTCACCATGGCTTTGTTTGGGGTGATTTTTCTCATGATTTTCGTAAGCGGGGCAGGACAGGTCTGGAAATCGGACCCCATTGAACTGCTCCGGGCCGGAAATGTGGGGGAGAAGGAGCCCCGGTCAAACTGGCTTCTGACCGTCTGGGGATTTTTGTTTCTGGGAGGCGGCTACTATATCGCCTTTGTCACAGAGAACCCCATTGCATCCGTGTTGATGTTTTTTGTGGCGGTTGTCCTTGTTATTGTGGGAACCTATCTGCTGTTTACAGTTGGCAGTCCCTCCCTGCTGAAAGCCCTTCGGAGGAATAAAAGGTATTATTACCGCACAAGACACTTTATCAGTGTGTCCGGTATGCTTTACCGCATGAAACAGAATGCGGTGGGACTGGCTAATATCTGTATTTTGTCCACCATGGTGCTGGTGATGCTTTCCACAGTGGTGTCCATGATGGTGGGAATGGAAGCCATGAACAACAACCGCTATCCCATGGACTATATGTTTTACCATACGGGAGGGGAGGAGAACAGGGAGACGGACCGGGAGATGCTGCGCCGTCTGCAGGAGACAAGCGGTGTGCAGGCGGACCGGGAAATGGAATACCTCTTTCTGGGCTTTCAGGCAGTCCGTATGGAGGGCGAATATATTCTGAGACCGGACCGTGTCCGTTCCGTGGAGGATGATGTCAACAGTCTGTTCTTTCTTTCCCTTGATGACTATAATCGGATAATGGGGGAAGAGAAGACGCTTGAAGACAACGAGATAATGATCTATTCCAACAGGCAGGAATACGGGTATACGTCCCTGAAACTGTTCGGCCGGGAGTATACCATAGTGGAGAAACTGAAGAAATTTGTGGGAAACGGTATGTATGAGTCCCTGATGTCCGTTACGCATTATATTGTGGTGCCGGATATGGATACGATCCGGGAGATTTACGACAGGCAGAAGGAGGTTTACGGTAAGTATGCCAATGAGATCAGCTGGGTATACGGATTTGATACCGTTTCAGGGCAGGAGCAGCAGCAGAAATTTGTGGAGGCCCTGAAGGCGGAGGGTTTCTCTCTGGGGCATGATAACGGAGACGGATTCCGGGCGGAGAGCAGGGAAGACGGAAGGAATGCCTTTCTGGAGATTATCGGGGGATTGTTTTTTGTCGGGATATTTCTTGGAGTCTTATTTGTCATGGCCACAGTGCTGATCATATACTATAAACAGATCTCTGAGGGATATGACGATAAGATGCGTTTTGAGATCATGCAGAAGGTGGGCATGAGCCGCAGCGAGGTAAAGGCGGCGATTCATTCCCAGGTG
Source organism: uncultured Lachnospiraceae bacterium (assembly GCA_947367855.1). Lineage (GTDB taxonomy): Bacteria > Bacillota > Clostridia > Lachnospirales > Lachnospiraceae > Acetatifactor. Next base: position 184,056 of record CANBFE010000001.1, read on the forward strand.
CTGACGGTATTTTTCCTGCCCCTGGTTGCGGCAGGGATTCATGTGGCAGCGGCCTTTCCCCTGATTTCAAGACTGGTGGCGCTGATGGGCCTGTATGACAGAGTGCTTCACGGAGCCTGTACGGCAGTGGTTTTTCTGGTTTTCAGCGTTATGTATGTAGTGATTTATGCCATGACGGCAAAAACTTATTATAAAATCGTCAGCAGGTAAAGTAAGCAGAAAGGAGTGGTAAGGATTATGGGTAAGAAAACGGGAATCGGAAAGCTGTTTGGCAGGATGCTGATAGGTGCTGCGGCACTGTTTTTGTTCCGGTACTTTAAAAAGGCAGGGAAAACATCTGCCAAAAGAGACAACTGCATGGAGGGCTGACGGAAAACCTTTCGACAGCCGGGGCCGGGGAGTCGGCTCCGGCTTTTTGCCATTAAAGGAACGCACTGAAAGCATTGACATATTTTCGTACACTTGTTAAAATAGCTATCAGAGAATACGTGCATTTCATATAAAGATTCAGTCCATAGCGTATGGGTCCGGGGATACATGGGGGAGCTGAAAACAGCAGCCCTGCATGTTCCGGTACCGTGAGGACGGATGGGGAACTGGAACAGGAGGAGCGGAAATGTACCATTGCCAGATTCACTTTTATTTTTCAGGTCGTCCGTGCAGGGTATTTGATATCATCAGGGAGAGCATTCCCCTGGAACATTTTAGCCATGTATTTGCTGAAAGCAGTCGGCCGGAAGCAGCATTGGCCTCCGGGGCCGATGTTATTCTGGTCAATCTGCAGGATAGGGATGTAAAGGAGACCCTGGGCAGGCTTGTTTCGGCAAAGCGCGGGGATGCGCAGCTGATCCTGCTTGCAGGCAGTGCAGAGACCGCAGTGTTAACGCAGGAGCTGCCGTCAGAGAATGTTCCGGGAGATTCCGGCAGTCCGGGTGGGAAGGAGAAGGAGGGACTTCTGGCAGGCGTCTCGGATCTGTGGACATTTCCCATGACGGATGCAGAGATCCGCTTCCGTATTTCCAGATGGCAGCAGCAGTATAAGAAGGAAAAGGATTTCTGGGAAACCAGTCATTTTTTTGAGGCAACCATCAATAATGTTCCCAACCTGATCTGGTATAAGGATAAGAACGGTATCCATGAGAAGGTGAACGACAGTTTCTGCAGGACTGTCAATAAGACAAAAAAACAGGTGGAAGGACAGGGGCATGCGTATATCTGGGATGTTGAGCATGACGATCCTGCATGCATAGAATCGGAACGGGAAGTGATGGAGAAGGGGCAGACCTGTGTGTCCGAGGAAATCATCACCACCGGGGAGGGAATGCGTACCCTTACTACATATAAATCTCCACTGTATGATATTGACGGAAGCGTGATGGGGACGGTTGGCGTGGCCATTGATGTGACGCAGGAGAGGGCCTATGAACAGGAGATTGTGCAGAAAAACCATACCCTGGAGACTCTTTTTACAAATATTGACTGCGGTGTGATCTGCCATACAATGGATGGTTCCAGGGTGATAAGCGTTAACAGGGCTGCCCTGGAGATTCTGGGCTTTGAGTCCATGGAGGATCTGACGACGAAAGGCTTTGACATGGTGGCGTCGTCTGTCCTGGAAGAGGACAGGGAAGAGCTGTTGGAGAAGATTGCCGAGCTGAAAAAGGAAGGGGACAGTGTAAGCACAGAGTACCGCATCAGACATAAAAACGGAGACATTCTTCACATCACGGGCAATTTCAGGCTGATAAAGGAAAACGGGGAATTGTTTTACCAGAGGTTTTTCCTGGACTGTACTGCGCAGAAGCTGCAGGAGAAGCAGAATGAGCGCCGTCAGATGGAGCTGATCCGGGCCCTGAGTACGGATTATAATCTGGTCTGCTATTTTGACCTTGATACGGGGACGGGGGCAGTGCTCCGGGACGACGACAGTGAGCATATGTCGGAAGGCATGTTTGACGGAAGTATTTCACTGACGGAAGACATGGGAGCCTATATAAGGAAATTTGTCCATGAGGAAGACCGTGAGATGCTTGCTCAGGCCGTTTCGTTGGAAAAAATCAGGGAGGAGTTGGAAAGCGACCTTCAGTATTATACTAATTACCGAGCAGTTATAGACGGAAACACAAAGTATTTTCAGGTTAAGATGGCCCGTGCAGGAGAATGGGAAGGGGAGCATGGCATAGTTCTGGGCATCCGCAGCGTGGATGAGGAGATCCGGAACGAAATGGAGCAGAAAGAGCTGTTGGAGGATGCGCTTATGCAGGCAAACAAGGCGAATAAGGCCAAGAGCGCGTTCCTCTCCAATATGTCCCATGATATACGGACTCCCATGAACGCAATTGTGGGATTTACGGCCCTTGCCATTACTCATATCGACAATAAGGAGCAGGTGGAGGAATATCTGAAAAAAATCATGACTTCAGGCAATCATCTGCTGAGCCTGATCAATGATGTGCTTGACATGAGCAGGATCGAAAGCGGCAAAATCCGTCTGGAGGAAAAGCCCTGCAGTCTGCCGGATATTCTCCACGGTCTGCGCAATATTCTCCAGGCGGATGTCAATGCAAAACAACTGGAGCTCTACATGGACGCGGTGGATGTCTGGGATGAGGATATCTTCTGCGATAAGTTGCGTCTGAACCAGGTTCTGTTAAATCTGCTCAGCAATTCCGTAAAATATACCGGCGCGGGTGGGATTGTCAGCATGCGGGTTACGGAAAAGGCGGGGGCGCCCGCTGGTTATGCCAACTATGAATTCTGCATTAAGGATAACGGAATCGGTATGGCTCCGGAATTTGTGGCACACATTTTCGAACCTTTCGAGCGGGAGGAGAATACGACAACAAGCGGAATTCAGGGAACCGGTCTTGGCATGGCGATTACGAAAAATATTGTGGACATGATGAACGGTGTCATTGAGGTGAAGAGCGAGCAGGGGGTTGGAACGGAGTTCAGAGTCTCCTTTACGTTCCGCCTGGGCTCCGCGCCGAAGGAAGCCAGGGAAATAGCGGAACTGGCCAACTGCAGGGCTCTGGTGGTGGATGATGATTTCAATACCTGCGACAGTGTTTCCTATATGCTGCAGCAGATCGGAATGCGCGCGGAATGGACTCTTTCCGGAAAAGAAGCAGTACTGCGCACCCGTCAGGCATTTATGCGGGGGGACAGTTTCCAGGTGTATATAATTGACTGGCTGCTGCCGGATATGAACGGTGTGGAAGTTACCAGGAGGATAAGGAAGGAAATCGGAGAAGAAGCGCCGGTAATCGTGCTGACTGCGTATGACTGGTCGGATATTGAAGAAGAGGCAAAGGAGGCCGGTGTCACTGCTTTCTGCAGTAAACCCCTGTTCCTGTCAGAACTGAGGAGCTGCCTCAAGTCCGTTATCAACGCAGGGGAGGAAGAGGAAGCCCGGGAGGCAGGAAAGTCGGAGCAGAGGCAGCACACAGGCAGGATTCTGCTTGCCGAGGATGTGGCGCTGAATCAGGAAATTGCGGTGGCAATTCTGGGAGACGCCGGGTTTACCACGGAAGTGGCCGAGAATGGCAGGATTGCCGTAGAGATGCTGAGCAGGTCACAGCCCGGATATTACAGGGTGGTTCTGATGGATGTGCAGATGCCGGTAATGAACGGTTATGAGGCGGCCAAAGCGATCCGCAGCCTGGAAGATAAGGAACTGGCGTCCGTGCCCATTATTGCCATGACGGCCAATGCCTTTGAGGAGGATAAGAAGGAGGCCCTGGAAAACGGTATGAACGGTCACATTGCAAAGCCCATTGATGTGGATATGCTGTTTGAGACATTGGACAGAATTTTGAGCGGCAGGGAAAAATGATGTCACTTTATCAAATTTTAATGGGAAAGTGATTGCAAATGGAAAAGGACTATGTTAAACTGGAAGTATCCTGTATGATAAAAAAATAACAATCAATACAAATCATTAATTTGGAGGGAAAACAAATGGCAAGAAAAGTAGTTTTAGCCGGTGCATGCCGTACTGCAATCGGTACCATGGGCGGCACGCTGAGCAACACCCCCGCTGCGGAACTGGGTGCAATCGTGATCAAGGAAGCCCTGAACAGGGCAGGGGTGAAGCCCGAAGATGTAGACCAGGTTTACATGGGCTGTGTCATCCAGGCAGCACAGGGACAGAATGTGGCGCGCCAGTCTTCCATCAAGGCAGGTCTTCCCATTGAAGTGCCTGCAGTTACCATGAACGTAGTCTGCGGTTCCGGTCTGAACTGTGTGAACCAGGCTGCGCAGATGATCATGGCAGGAGATGCCGATGTGGTGGTAGCCGGCGGTATGGAGAATATGTCCATGGCGCCTTACGCAGTTCCCCAGGCCCGTTACGGTTACAGGATGAATAACGGCACTCTGGTGGATACCATGATCAAGGATGCCCTCTGGGACGCTTTTAATGATTATCATATGATTACCACTGCAGACAACATCTGCCGTGAGTGGAATCTGACCCGTGAGGAGCTTGACGAGTTTGCGCTCAAGAGCCAGCAGAAGGCGGAAGCGGCGCAGAAGTCCGGCGCATTCGACGCGGAGATCGTGCCCGTTATGGTGAAGAAAAAGAAAGAAATGATCGAGTTCAAGGTGGACGAAGGCCCCCGTGCAGGATCCACCATCGAAGGCCTTGCAAAGCTTCGTCCCATCAATAAGGATGGTTTCGTAACCGCAGGCAATGCTTCCGGCATCAATGACGGAGCAGCAGCCATCGTGGTGATGAGCGAAGAGAAGGCAAAGGAACTGGGCGTGAAGCCCATGGCTACCTTTGTGGCAGGTGCTCTGGCAGGCGTTCGTCCCGAAGTAATGGGAATCGGCCCTGTGGCATCCACAAAGAAGGTGCTTGCCAAGACCGGCATGAAGATTGAAGATTTCGACATCATCGAGGCAAACGAGGCATTTGCGGCACAGTCCGTGGCAGTGGGCAAGGACCTGGGCATTGATGTTGACAAACAGCTGAACCCCAACGGCGGCGCAATCGCTCTGGGACATCCCGTAGGCGCGTCAGGATGCCGTATCCTGGTAACCCTGCTTCACGAGATGCAGGCAAAGGGAGCAAAGACCGGACTTGCAACTCTCTGCATCGGCGGCGGCATGGGATGCTCCACCATCGTGAAGATCGAGGACTAAGGTTTCAGTTTCAGGAAGGAGGCCTCCGGAAAGCGGGACATGCGCTTTCCGGAAGCTGAATAAAGAAGGAATGGCTCTTGCATTTGAGGCATTCTTTCTTTGATGAAAGCAGGATTTACATAAAACACAGCATGAAACCGGAAGGAATTCATGCGGAACTAAAAACAGCATGAATCCGTGAGGCGCCAGATGGAGATACGGACGCAGAATTAAGCGGCCGGAAATCCATCTAGAGAAGAGGCACCGGAAGGAATTCATGCGGAACTAAAAAAACAGCATGAATCCGTGAGGCGCCAGATGGAGATACGGACGCAGAATTAAGCGGCCGGAAATCCATCTAGAGGAAGGGCGCCGGAAGGAATTCATGCGGAACTATAATAGGAGAATAAAAATGGAATTTGTATTGTATGAGCAGAAAGGGGCATATGCCATTATCACCATCAACCGTGAAAAGGCCCTGAACGCCCTGAACTCCGCCGTACTGGAGGAGTTGGACCAGACTCTTGACGCAGTGGATCTGAACGCGGTGCGCTGCCTCATTCTTACCGGCGCAGGCGCCAAGTCCTTCGTGGCAGGCGCGGATATCGGAGAGATGAGCACCCTGACAAAGGCGGAGGGAGAAGCTTTCGGCAAGAAGGGAAACGATGTTTTCCGCAAGCTGGAGACCTTCCCCATCCCTGTGATTGCCGCAGTGAACGGCTTTGCTTTGGGCGGCGGCTGTGAGATTTCCATGAGCTGTGACATCAGAATCTGTTCCGACAACGCCGTATTCGGACAGCCCGAGGTGGGCCTTGGCATCACTCCCGGTTTTGGCGGCACCCAGAGACTGGCCCGTCTGGTAGGGGCAGGCATGGCAAAGCAGATGATCTACACCGCCCGCAATATCAAGGCAGATGAGGCGCTGCGCATCGGCCTGGTGAATGCGGTTTATCCCCAGGAGGAACTGCTTCCCGCTGCGGAGAAGATGGCTGCAGGCATTGCAAAGAACGCTCCCATTGCGGTACGCAACTGCAAGAAGGCCATCAACGACGGTCTGGATGTGAATATGGATGAAGCCATCGTCATCGAAGAGAAGCTGTTCGGCGACTGCTTCGAGACAGAGGATCAGAAGTACGGCATGGCTTTCTTCCTTGACAAGAACAAGGAGAAAGTGAAGGAGCCCTTCAAGAACTGCTGATCAGAAAAATGACAAATATTAAGGAGGATTGACTAATGAAAGTAGGTATTATCGGCGCAGGCACCATGGGTGCAGGAATTGCCCAGGCATTTGCCATGACAGAGGGCTATGAGGTATGCCTTTGCGACATCAAGCAGGAATTTGCTGACGGCGGCAAGGCCAGGATTCTGAAGAATCTGAACTTCCTGGTAAGCAAGGAGAAGATCACCCAGGAGAAGGCAGACGCTATCTCCGCCAAGATCGCCACAGGCCTTAAGGATATCTGCACGGACTGCGATCTGGTGATCGAGGTTGCTCCCGAGAATATGCAGATCAAGAAGACCACTTTCAAAGAGCTGCAGGAGATCGTGAAGCCCGAGTGCATTTTTGCCACCAATACATCGTCCCTGTCCATCACCGAGATCGGCGCAGGCCTTGACAGACCCATGATCGGCATGCACTTCTTCAATCCCGCAGACAGGATGAAGCTGGTTGAGGTTATTGCAGGCGCAAACACCCCTGCAGACCTGGTGGAGAAGATCAAGAACATTTCCACGGAGATCGGCAAGACTCCCGTAGAAGTGAAGGAAGCTCCCGGATTCGTGGTAAACAGGATTCTGATTCCCATGATCAACGAAGCCATCGGCATTTACGCAGAGGGCATTGCCAGTGTGGAAGATATCGACACAGCCATGAAGCTTGGCGCATCCCATCCCATGGGACCTCTGGCTCTGGGCGACCTGGTAGGCCTGGACATTGTGCTTGCCATTATGGAAGTACTGCAGAATGAGACCGGCGATCCCAAGTATCGTCCTCATCCCCTGCTGCGCAAGATGGTTCGCGCAGGCAAACTGGGCAAGAAGACCGGCGTGGGCTTCTATGACTACAGCAAGAAATAAAATCTGCTGTGGGCATCCGGCCTGACCGGAGCATGGGCTGTGAAAAAGAATACGGAATCACTTCGGAGTAGATCTGCGGTGGTTCCGTGTATTGTGCGCAAAAAGGAGCACAGTATGAAAACCGACTGTGATTTTCCCTGTTATTGCCGAAAGGCACCGGAACCCCTTGCGGGTACCGTGGGGAACAGAGAAAAGAATGGAGGAGCGGCGGATGCATGGATTTTCGCCGTGCGTCTGCCGATACTTAGACAAAGATAGATGGAGGAATGGTAATCATGGATTTTATGTTACGAAAAGAACATGAAATGGCGCGCACCCTGTTCAGGGAGTTTGCCGAAAAAGAAGTAAAGCCTCTGGCTCAGGAGGTGGATGAAACAGAGGAATTCCCCAGAGGAACCGTGGAGAAGATGGCGAAGAACGGATTCCTGGGCATTCCCGTTCCCAAGGAGTACGGCGGACAGGGCTGCGATCCTCTGACCTACGCAATGTGCGTGGAAGAGCTTTCCAAGGTCTGCGGTACCACAGGCGTTATCGTTTCCGCACATACTTCCCTGTGCTGCGATCCCATCATGACCTTCGGTACGGAAGAGCAGAAGCAGAAATATCTGGTACCCCTGGCAAAGGGTGAGAAACTGGGCGCATTCGGCCTCACTGAGCCCGGAGCAGGAACGGACGCTCAGGGCCAGCAGACCAAGGCCGTGGCGGACGGAGACGACTACATCATCAACGGCTCCAAGATCTTCATTACCAACGGTAAGGAAGCTGACGTGTATGTCATTTTTGCCGTTACCGGCGTGATCGAGAAGAGGGGCAGAAAGATCAAGGAGATCACCTCCTTCATCGTAGAGAAGGGAACCCCCGGATTTACCTTCGGAACCAAGGAGAAGAAGATGGGTATCCGCGGATCTTCTACATATGAGCTGATCTTCACGGACTGCCGCGTTCCCAAGGAGAATATGCTGGGCAAACTGGGCCAGGGCTTCAAGATTGCCATGCATACCCTGGACGGCGGACGTATCGGTATCGCCGCACAGGCTCTGGGCATTGCTGAGGGCGCTTTGGAGAGAACCGTTGCCTACACCAAGGAGAGGAAGCAGTTCGGCAAGCCTATCGCGGCTCTGCAGAATACTCAGTTCCAGCTGGCTGATATGGCTACCAAGGTACAGGCTGCGCAGCTTCTGGTTTACAAGGCAGCCATGGCCAAGGCTACTCAGAAGGAATACGGCTTCGAGGCTGCTCAGGCGAAGCTCTATGCGGCAGAGGTTGCCATGGAAGTTACCACCAAGGCTGTTCAGCTGCACGGCGGCTACGGCTACACAAGAGAGTATGATGTGGAGCGCATGATGCGCGATGCCAAGATCACGGAGATCTACGAAGGCACCAGCGAAGTCCAGAGGATGGTCATCAGCGCTGCGCTTTTGAAGTAAGCGGCAGGATTTCCTGATTTTCGCGGTAAAGCCTGCGGTCTGCTCCGGGCGGAAGGCGTGAACCGGCCCGGGCAGCGGATGCGGCGGATAACCAAGTATAGAAAAAGAATATAAGGAGTGAAAATACAATGAAAGTTGTTGTTTGTATTAAGCAGGTTCCCGATACCAAGGGCGGCGTGAAGTTCAATCCCGACGGTACTCTGGACAGAGCTGCCATGATGACCATTATGAATCCTGACGACAAGGCAGGCCTGGAGGCAGCGCTTCGCCTGAAGGATCAGTACGGCGCGGAAGTAACCGTTCTGACCATGGGTCTTCCCAAGGCAGAGGATGTGCTTCGGGAGGCAATGGCCATGGGTGCGGACAAGGGCGTTCTGGTGACAGACAGAGTCCTGGGCGGCGCAGATACATGGGCTACTTCCCAGACACTGGCAGGCGCGCTGCGCAATATGGAATATGACCTGATCATCACCGGACGTCAGGCAATTGACGGCGATACCGCCCAGGTAGGCCCTCAGATTTCCGAGCATCTGAACATTCCGGTTATCTCCTATGCACAGAACCTGAAGATCGAAGGCGACAGCGTTATCGTAGAGCGTCAGTATGACGACAGATATCATGTGCTGAAGGCCAAGATGCCCTGCCTGATCACGGCTCTGGCAGAACTCAACGAGCCCAGATACATGACACCCGGCGGAATCTTCGATGCCTGCAAGGCAGAGATCACCGTATGGGGCAGAAATGATCTGAAGGATGTGGAAGATTCCAACCTGGGATTAAAGGGCTCACCCACCCAGATTGCAAAGGCATCCGATAAGGTGAGAAAGGGAGCCGGCGAGAAGGTTACCCTTGATCCCGCAGAGGCAGTTGACTACATTGTTGACAAGCTGAAAGTGAAGCATGTAATCTAAGCTGAAAATCATAAGATCAAACAGCAACCGCCCGTACTTTCGTGCAGAGGCGGACCGCGCACTGGATATGCGCATTGCGGAACTAAAATTAGGAGGAAGAGTAAGCATGAACTTAGAAGAATATAAGGGCGTATATGTCTTCGCGCAGCAGGTGGACAATATCGTCAACAGCATTGCTTTTGAACTGATCGGCAAAGGCAAGGATCTGGCAGCGGATCTGGGCACCGAAGTGACTGCTGTTCTGGTAGGCAGCGGCGTAAAAGGCCTGGCGGATGAACTGGCCGAGTACGGCGCAGACAAAGTTATCGTGGTGGACGATCCCGAACTGAAGGAATACAGGACAGAGCCCTATGCCCATGCCCTGGCATCCGTGATCAACGAGTACAAGCCGGAGATTTTCCTGGTAGGCGCCACAGCCATCGGACGTGACCTTGGCCCCCGTGTTTCCGCAAGGATTCACACAGGTCTGACAGCAGACTGTACACAGCTTGATATCGGGGATTTCCCTTTGAATCCCATTCCGGGCAAGGAGCAGAAGCACAATCAGCTGCTGATGACCCGTCCGGCTTTCGGCGGCAATACCATCGCTACCATTGCCTGCCCTGATTTCCGTCCTCAGATGGCCACCGTACGCCCCGGCGTTATGCAGAAAAAGGAGAAGCAGGCAGGCGTGAAGGCCAATGTAATCGAGTTTAATCCCGGATTCACTCCCAACCAGAATTACGTGGAGATTCTGGAAGTAGTGAAGGCCGTTTCCGAGACAGTGGATATCATGGATGCGAAGATTCTGGTATCCGGCGGCCGTGGAATGGGCAGCCCCGAGAACTTCAAGATGCTGGAAGAGCTGGCGGAAGTCATCGGCGGTACTGTAAGCTGCTCCCGTGCAGTGGTTGACGCAGGCTGGAAGCCCAAGGATCTGCAGGTAGGCCAGACCGGAAAGACCGTTCGTCCCAATGTGTACTTTGCCATCGGTATCTCCGGCGCCATTCAGCATCTGGCAGGCATGGAGGAATCCGATATCATCATCGCCATCAATAAGGACGACACAGCTCCCATCTTTGACGTGGCTGATTTCGGTCTGGTAGGCGATCTGAACAAGATCGTTCCCGCCCTCACGGAAAAGCTCCGCGCAGAGATGGCTGCGAAGAACTAATTGCGGCAGAACGGATAAAAAAAGAGGTTTTAAAGTATATAAACAGCGGATATTGTATGAAGATACGGAAGTAAGATACAGAATCTGCAGGAGAACTCCCATAGATCGAAACAAAATAATTTGTGAGATTTGTGGGAGTTTTTCTGTACCTAAGATATTTACAAAATAGATACATCCTGTTTATTGCCATTTCAGGAGGTATCCTGTAAAATAATAGCGTCGGCAATAATGACGATGGGATGCAGAAAAACAGGGGTGGGGATTGCGATGAAACGAAATGTCTCTCTTGCGGAGATTTCCGACGGACGGCTGTACAGGGGCAATGATATGGTGAAGGCGGACTGCCATGGCTGCAGGGGCTGCCACAAATGCTGCACGGGGATGGGAAACTCCGTGGTATTGGACCCCTGTGATGTGTATCGTATGCAGCAGGGACTGGGAAAGGGACTGCTGGAGCTGTTGGCGGAGGGCATGGCAGAGCTGAATGTGGCGGACGGTGTTGTGCTGCCCAATCTGAAGATGACAGGCAGGGATGAAAGGTGTGTATTTCTGAATGAGGAGGGACGCTGCAGCATTCACAGTGCCCGTCCGGGAATCTGCAGGCTGTTTCCTCTGGGAAGGTATTACCAGGACGGTGTTTTCGACGATTTTCGGTATTTTCTGCAGGTGAATGAATGTCCGGCCGCCAACCGGTCCAAAATAAAGATAAGTAAATGGATAGACACGCCGGAACAGGGCAGAAACCATGACTTTCTGTGCAGGTGGCATGGGCTTCTGAATCATCTGGAAGAGCAGGTGGCGGGCAGGGAGGACAGCCAGGCGGCAAAGCAGATAAATCTGCTGATGCTGCGGACTTTTTTTATGGATCATTATGACACGGAAGAGGATTTTTACCAGCAATTTGAACAGAGGGCGGCTGCTTTCGAGACAGCTGTGCCGCAGTTATTGGACAAATATTCTGAATAAAAAGCGCGTTGTACAAGTATACTGTATTGCAGGAGCGCATTCCGGGGAAACGGAACCCGGACGGGGATACCGGGATTAACAGGGCAGGCATCCCCGGATAAGCGGGGAGACGGAACCCGGGCAGGGATGTCGGGATTAACGGGGCAGGCATCCCGGGATAAGCGGGGAGACAGAACCCGGGCGGGTTTTTCGGGACAGGCCGGGAGATCCGGATAAAATTGAAAGAAGGGAATCAGAAGATAGATGGAGACGGAACAGGAACGCCAGATCCGCAGAAGAAAACGGATTGAGGAGATGAGAAGAAAAAAACGCAGGGCAGAATGGTTGGGAAGATGGGGCCTGATGGCCGGAGTTTCCGCAATGGTAGTGGCCGGGGGGATTTTCGGAATCGCGAAAATGGCTCTGGATTCCGGTGAAGAAAATCCTGCGCCTGAGATGATAACACTCAGGGATATTTCGGCTGAAGCAGACAGCGGACAGCAGAGCAGCGCAGAACGGCTAAACGGCGGAGGGGATGATACCGTTTCCGGAGGGGAAAACCAGGGAGACATTTCCGGGGAGGAGAGCCGGACAGAAGAAACCCTCAGGGGAAAGAGCCGTAACAGAGGAACGTCCGGTTCCTCGCTGCCGGAGGGGGAACAGACGGCTTTGGCCACGGGAGGAGCCGCTGTGGGACCGGAGGGAATGAGCGCTCAGGAAGCGGCAATTCCCCTCAGCGCGCCCATGGTGGAAGGACAGATACTGAAGGCGGAGGGCAGCATTGGCACCGTTGGTTTTGACGAGAGCATTATCAGCCAGTACGGTGTGCTCATCAACGTGGAGGACGGCGCCATTCTGGCAGAGCGGGAAGCCTTTCAACGAATGAATCCCGCGTCCATGACCAAGATTCTGACAGTGCTGGTGGCAGCGGAGCATCTCACGGAAAAAGATCTGGACAGGACGGTGCCCATCACCATAGACATTACGGATTACTGCTTTGTCAACCAGTGCAGTATCACGGGATATGAGCGGGACGAGGAGGTGCCTGTCCGGGATTTGTTTTACGGGACTATTCTGCCTTCGGGAGCCGATTCCGCACTGGCTCTGGCTGTCTATGTGGCCGGTTCCCACGAGGCCTTTGTGGATATGATGAATGAGAAACTGGTCCAGCTGGGGATTGGGGAGACCACACATTTTACCAACTGTGTGGGTCTGTATGATGAGGCCCATTACAGTACTGCCTATGATATGGCAGTGATTCTGAAGGCGGCAGCGGACAATGCATTCTGCAGGGAAATTCTGTCAGCGCATACCTACCAGACCGCATTGACCAAGGAACATCCGGAAGGGCTGGTGATTTCAAACTGGTTCCTGCGCAGAATAGAGGACAGGGATACCCATGGCGAGGTATTGTGCGCAAAAACCGGATTTGTGGATCAGTCCGGCAGCTGCGCCGCCAGCCTCAGCAGGGGAAATGACGGAAAAGAATATCTCTGTGTAACGGCAGGGGCCAACGGCACCTGGAGATGCATAGCAGACCAGGTGGAGTTGTACCAGAAGTTTCTTCCGGGGGGAGACACGGAAGAATGATAATCTTTTCCGCATATTCCGTATTTGTCAGAATGTCTTCAGGTTATCCCGGAAAGCCGTTCCTGTAGGGGTTGCCGCCAGGCCGCCCTTGCCGGTTTCCTTTAAATCTTCCGGAAGCATACGCCCCACATTGCGCATGGCGTCAAATACCTCATCGGGCGGAATCCTGCTGCGGATTCCCGCATTGGCCAGATCTGCGGAGGTCAGGGCGTTGACTGCGCCGATGACATTGCGCTTTACGCAGGGGACTTCCACCAGACCGGCAACAGGGTCGCAGGCAAGCCCCAGGAGATTTTTCATGGCCATGGCAGCAGCATGGGCGATGGCTTCCCCGTCTCCTCCCAAAAGGAATGCCACGCCGCCTGCAGCCATGGCGGAGGCGGCGCCGATCTCGGCCTGACAGCCCCCGGCAGCGCCGGATACGGAGGCTCTCTGGGCGATAATGCCGCCGATTCCGGCACTGACATAGAGAGCCTTGATCATCTGCTCTTTTGGATAGCCCTTTTCCTCTTCCAGGGACAGAAAGACTGCGGGAAGCACACCGCAGGAACCTGCTGTGGGGGCTGCCACAATGCGCTTCATGCAGGCGTTGGATTCTCCCATCTTAATGGCTTTTTCCATGACCAGACCCAGAAAGGAGCCGCACAGGAGCGTGTTTTCAAGCCTGGCGGCTGCGACTTTTGCCCCGTCTTTTCCCACCAGACCGCTGGCGGAGGAGAGTGTGGGATCGTAGGAGGCGTCTGCGCTGCGCATTGCATCGTACATTTTCTCCATTCGCAAAAACGCTTCTTCCGCTGTGATTTCCATCTCCTGGCAGTCGTTGTCCCGGACAATTTCCCAGAAGCTTTTGCCGGTGTTTTTTTCTATTTCAATAATTTCCTGAAACGATTGATACATATGATTCCTCCATGTGAATAATGTTCTCGGGCAGGGTCCCGTGTGGTTTTGAAGGATGCCGGAGTGTGTTATGGGATATCCTTCAGGCCCAGATAAGTTACTTTTAATATGCCTTCCAGGTGAGCCAGCCAGCGGATGGCAGTCTCCGGCACTTCCTGATCGCATTCCAGTACAATCACGGCATGTCCTCCCTTGGAGGAGCGGTACAGCTGCATGGTGGCAATGTTGATGGATTTGTGGCTCAGCATGGACGTGATTTCGGTTACGTGGCCGGGCTGGTCCAGATTGTTTACCACCAGAGTGGGATAGTCGCCTGAGAAGTTTGCGGGCAGTCCGTCGATTTCCGTAACCCGGATGGCGCCGCCGCCCACGGAGGCAGCCACAACCTCCATCTTACGCCCGTCGGTTCCGGTAAGGCGCAGCTTTACAGAGTTCGGATGCACTTCACCCAGGTCAATGCCGGACATACAGTACTGCATGCCGGCCTCTTCGGCGTACCGGAAGCTGTCGGCAATCCTGGGGTCGTCCACAGGAAAACCCAGGAGTCCCGCAATCAGAGCCTTATCCGTTCCGTGTCCTTTGCCGGTGGCCAGAAAAGAGCCGTGAAAGAAAATATCCGCGTTTTGTACCGGTGTGCCCAACAGCTTCCGGGAGATGTTTCCGATTTTTGCAGCTCCGGCAGTGTGGGAGCTGGAGGGGCCTACCATAATGGGGCCGATGATGTCGAATGAGTTCATAAATTTCGATTCCTCTCTGCTGTAGATGGTTGACATGGAAAGCCGGCGGCAAAGCAGGACTTCCGCCTACTTCCACTATATCCTAGTTTGTGGGAAAAAGCAAGGGATGCCCCTTGTGTTTTTTGGAAATTCCCATTATAATGGGAAGGGTGAGTGGGATAAATGATCGCGGCCGCGGGAAGCCTGCGGATCTGTGTCCGCAGGGGGACCACGGGTGAGGAAAGTCCGGGCTTCACAGGGCAGGATGCCGGATAACGTCCGGTGGAGGCGACTCCAAGGCCAGTGCAACAGAAATATACAGCAGGATCGGGGCATAAGGCCCGGGTCCTGTAATGGTGGAAAGGCAGTGTAAGAGACTACCGTTCGTCCGGTAACGGGCGGAGCCATGTAAACCCCATCCGAAGCAAGACCGAAAAGAAAGCGACAGGCCTGCCCGGCCTGCTTTCAGGTGGGTCGCTTGACGCGTCTGGCGACAGACGTGCTAGATAGATGATCATTCACGACATAACCCGGCTTATCGTCCCGCTCACTTTTTCCATGCCGGGAAATTTTCCCTGGAAAGGGTTTTCCCGGCATTTTTCCGTCATTTTCCGGCGCCTGGAACAGTGCGTAACGCTGCATCCGGAGGAATTTGTGAAAATATCATGTTGATTCGGCGGAAACAGTTGAACAGATATCAAAAATATGGTAAAATGTCACCAGATTCCCGGCAGAAGACAGCCGGTCTTAAAATCGGATAAAAAGGAGCAGGCAGCGCAGATGGAACAGTATAAACAGCAATTTATTGAGTTCATGATGGACAGCGACGTACTGAAATTTGGAGAATTTACTTTAAAGAGCGGCAGGAAATCGCCCTTTTTTATGAACGCAGGGGCCTATGAGACAGGCGGTCAGCTGAGGGTACTGGGAGAGTATTATGCCAGGGCCATTCATGACAATTACGGAGACGACTTTGATGTACTGTTCGGACCGGCCTACAAGGGGATTCCGCTGAGTGTTGCCGCTGCCATAGCATACAGCCAGCTGTACGGACGGGAAGTGCGGTATTGTTCCAACCGCAAAGAAGTTAAGGATCACGGGGATGTGGGAATTCTGCTTGGCACCAGGCTGAAGGATGGCGACAGAGTTGTAATCATAGAGGACGTGACCACTTCCGGCAAGTCCATCGAGGAGACTTTTCCCATTATCACGGCCCAGGCCAAAGTGGAAATCAGGGGACTGATGGTTTCCCTGAACCGCATGGAGAAGGGCCCCGGGGGAGAAGTGAGCGCTCTGGAGGAGATCAGGCAGCGCTACGGTTTTGAAGCCCATTCCATCATAACCATGCAGGATGTGGTGGAATATCTGTACAACAGGCCCTATAAAGGACGGATTTATATTGACGATGAATTGAAAGCCGCACTGGATGAATACTATAAGGTATACGGAGCCTGAGAGGATCCGGAAAAATAAGAGAGGGTCATGCTGCGCGGGCATGACGGAAAGCAGGAAGGGAGCGGAAATATGGAGGAGAAGGTATACAAAGTGATGAGTGGTGCGGGAGCTGCCAATATTGCTTTGGGAGTCATTACTCTTGTGGTGGGAATCGTGACAGGAATTCTTCTGATTGTCGCAGGCGGGAAGCTGATTGCAGGCAAATCTAAAATTCTATTTTAAATGAGGAGCGACTGGCGGGCATTTCCTGAGGGGAGTGCCCTCTTTAGGTTAAATATGGGAAAACGAAAAGGTTATATTTTTACGGACAAAAAGGGGTCCAACCGCGCCATTATGGCCGTGATACTGGGAATTATAAGCCTTGCGGCCCTGGGAGCGGTGATATTTGCCGCTTACAGAAGCGGAGGGACAGCCAGGCCCGGGTATGGATTTACCGGTCTGCTGGCCCTTGTGTACTCCGTCATCGGACTGATTCTGGGCATTGTCACACTGTTGGATAAGAGTTATTACAAGCCGGTACCGGTGGCGGCGATTCTGCTGAACACTGCCTCGCTGGCGTGTATCGGACTGATATTGTATATGGGAGGTTACCTGTGGTGAACGAGAAGGAGATATTGGAGGAGCGCTACGGTCTGGTGACAGACAGAATCCGGTCCCTGGAGGAGAGTCTGGGGAAGGAAGAACTGGAGCATTATTTCGCCTTCTGCAGGGATTTTCTGCTGATGGTGGAGGAGACATACCGTTTTCTGCGGGAAGGAGGACTGGAAAAAGCGTCCCTGGAGGAGCTTTCCCTGCGGAACCGGGCCCTGTATGCGGACATCCTGCCGGAACATTATGAGGAGAGCTATGCAAATCCGGCTTATGCGGTGGAGCGTCTTGGGGAGGACCTGGGCGCGGAGCTGTGTTTTCTGTATGCGGAGCTGCGCAGCCTTATCGGTTTTGCCTATGAGGATAAACTGGAGGAAATTGTAATCCGGATGGAGCTTTTTATGGAGGTTTACACGGCTTTTGTCTACGAAGCCAGGGAAGGAAACCTGCCTGCGGGAAAGGAGATCAGGGAGAAGCTGTACTGGTTTGTCAGCGATTACTCGGAAACAGCAGCCCGGCGCAGGATAAAGGAAATGGTGGATCCCGGGGACTGCTTTGCAGTGGGAATGATTCGGGACAGCGACCTGCAGGATGTGAGATATCTGTACGGCTATGGGGAATATGTCACTGAAAATGAACTGGAAACGGCCCGTTTTCTGGCAGAACTGCCCCAGGAGACCATCAATGCCATGGCGGATACCTATACCGAAGGATACAGGATGGGATTTGAGGTGAGCGGCAAGGATCTGAGCAGGAAGCGGACGGTGGGACTGTACTACCAGATCGGCTTTGAGCGTATGATGAGACGGGCCGTGGAGAATTTTGAGAGGATGGGACTGAAGGCGGCAGTTTCCTGCCCCTCCGGCAGTGTGCTGGACGGAAGAGCAGGCGGCGGCTTCCGGGGATGCATTCCCAACAGACAGTACAACTATGACCACAAGGACGATATGGCGCTTTTCCTGGACAGGAATTACATGAACCGCAGGCTTGAGGTCACAAGAGCCGCTTACGGGGAATTTCGGGAGGAGGCCGCCGGATATGCGGGACCTGCCCTGGTGGAGACCTTCGGGGAGCCGGATTTCAGGCCTGTGACCAGGAAGGAGGCCTATAAGCTTTCCGGGGAGCAGAACCGCATGTGGGTGGAGTACAGGTTTAAAATGGGGGAGCTGCAGAGGGAGTTTATTCCGGAGGAGGGGAGAAGCTTTACTGCCATAGCATTTCCCGTACCTGTGATCGGGCCTGTGTTCCGGGAGCTTTTTCAGGAGACCGTCCGCATCAATACCCTTGATTACATGCTGTACCGCAGGGTGCAGCAAAACCTGATAGATGTTCTGGATACTGCGGATTACTGCGAGATCAGGGGCTGCGGGGCCAACCGCACCCGGCTGAGGGTCAATCTGTATAAGCTGGCGGACCCGGAGAAGGAGACCATATTTGAGAACTGCGTGGCAGACGTGAACATTCCGGTGGGAGAGGTGTTCACTTCCCCGGTGCTGGAGGGGACGGAGGGCATTCTTCATGTGACCAGGGCTTTTCTGAACAAACTGGAGTACAGGGATCTGGCCATCACCTTTAAGGACGGCATGATAGAGGATTATTCCTGCGGCAATTTCCAGTCGGAGGAAGAGAACAGACGTTTTATCTATGAGAATATTCTCGGACGGCATGATACCCTTCCCCTGGGGGAATTTGCCATTGGAACCAACACTACGGCCTATGTGGCAGCCAGGCGTCTCGGCGTGGAGGGAAAGCTTCCCGTTCTGATCGGGGAAAAGATGGGGCCGCATTTTGCGGTGGGGGATACCTGTTATTCCCATGCGGAGGATATCAGGGTGTATAATCCGGACGGAAAAGAGATCGTGGCAAAGTCCAATGCCAGGGCCGACCTGAGGGATACAAAGCCCCTGGAGGCCTATTACAACTGCCACACGGATATCACTATCCCCTACGACGAACTGGGGGAGCTGACTGCGGTGAGAAAGGACGGCTGCAGAATCTGTATCATAAAGGACGGACGTTTTGTGCTTCCGGGCTGCGAAGAGCTGAACAGGGCTTTTGAAGATTAAGATTTTACAAATGAGTGGTTGCTAACGGACTGGCATTCAAGTAAACTGTGCAGTAGGGAAACAGGGCCCCGGGCTGTGGGGCGCTTTCATACATGGAACGACAGAAGGAGGAAGATATGGCGGAGAGGAACATAGCGGAGACAGGCAGGCCCCGGGTGGGGATCGTGATGGGAAGTGATTCGGACATGCCGGTGATGGCAAAGGCGGCGGATATCCTGGAGGAACTGGGGATTTCCTATGAAATGTCCATCATCAGCGCCCACAGGGAGCCGGATGTGTTTTACGAATATGCGGGAAAGGCGGAGGAAAGGGGTTTTCAGGTGATTATTGCGGGAGCGGGCATGGCGGCTCATCTGCCCGGCATGTGCGCTGCCATATTTCCCATGCCGGTGATAGGGATTCCCATGCATACTTCATCCCTGGGAGGAAGGGATTCCCTGTACTCCATAGTGCAGATGCCATCCGGCATTCCGGTGGCTACAGTGGCCATCAACGGCGGGGCAAATGCCGGGCTTCTGGCGGCGAAGATTCTGGCCACTTCCGATCCGGAGCTGCTTCGAAAGCTGAAGGATTACAGCGCGAAACTGAAGGCGCAGGTGGAGCAGAAGGACGCCAGACTGCAGGAAATCGGCTATAAGGCGTATCTGGAAAGTCAGAAAAAGGGATGAGAGGCAGGCCGGAGAAAAAAGCGTGTCCGGCCACGGTAAGGCTCTGAGGAGAAAAGCGCGCGGCGCAGCGCGCGGATAGGAATATAAAATGGATTATAAAAAAGCAGGAGTGGATATTGAGGCGGGATACAGGTCCGTGGAGCTGATGAAGGAATATGTGAAAGGGACCATGCGGCCTGAAGTGATGGGAGGGATCGGCGGATTTTCCGGCGCATTTTCCGCCGGGGCCCTTAAGGGAATGGAAAATCCGGTGCTTCTGTCCGGAACCGACGGAGTGGGCACCAAGCTGAAGTTGGCCTTTCTTCTGGACAGACATGATACAGTGGGAATTGACTGTGTGGCCATGTGCGTCAATGATGTGGCCTGCGCCGGAGGCGAACCGCTGTTCTTTCTGGATTATATTGCCTGCGGCAGGAATTTTCCCGAGAAGATCGCGGACATCGTGAAAGGCGTGGCGGAAGGATGTAAGCAGGCCGGAGCTGCCCTGGTGGGCGGTGAGACGGCAGAGCATCCTGATCTGATGCCTGAGGAGGAGTACGATCTGGCAGGATTTTCCGTGGGCGTGGTGGAAGAGAAGGATCTGATCACGGGAGCAGAGATCCGGGAGGGGGATGTGCTCATCGGCCTGGCTTCCTCCGGAGTGCATTCCAACGGCTTTTCCCTTGTGCGCAGCGTTTTCGAGATGACAAGGGAGAGCCTGGACACCTATTATGAGGAACTGGGCGGCACTTTGGGAGAGATTCTGCTTACACCCACAAAAATATACGTAAAAGCGTTAAAAGCGGTGAAGGAGGCAGGCGTCAGGGTGAAGGGCGCCAGCCATATCACGGGCGGGGGCTTCTATGAGAATATCCCCAGGATGCTTCCGGAGGGAATCCGGGCTGAGATCAGGAAGGACAGTTACCAGGTGCCTGCCATTTTCAGGCTTCTCCAGGAGAAGGGGGACATCGGGGAGCAGGTCATGTACAATACCTATAACATGGGGCTGGGTATGGTACTTGCCGTTTCACCGGAAGATGCCGATATAACAATGGAAGCCATCCGCAGGGCAGGGGAGACTCCCTACAGGGTGGGTCTGTGCAAAGCCGGGGAAAAAGGAGTTGACATATGCTGAGGGCAGTTGTATGTGTGTCCGGAGGGGGCACCAACCTTCAGGCCATACTGGATGCCATAGACCAAAAACGGATTACAAATGTGGAGATCACAGCCGTTATCAGCAACAATACCGGGGCAAAGGCTCTGGAAAGGGCTGCAGCCCGGGGCATTGAGGGAATCGTCATGTCCCCGAAGCGGTATCCGGACAGGGAGGCTTTTAATGAAGCCTTTACGGATAAGATGCGCGGACTGAATCCGGATCTGATCGTATTGGCCGGGTTTCTGGTGCGCATTCCTCCACAGATGGTGTCCCTGTTTGCCAACCGCATCATAAATATACATCCGGCCCTGATTCCGTCTTTCTGCGGGGTTGGGTACTATGGTCTCAAAGTGCACCAGAAGGTGCTGGAGAGGGGCGTGAAGGTGACGGGGGCCACAGTGCATTTTGTGAATGAAGGCATGGATGAGGGTCCGATCATCGCCCAGAAGGCGGTATGTGTGGAAGAAGGGGATACACCGGAGATTCTTCAGCGCAGGGTGATGGAACAGGCTGAATGGATTCTGCTTCCCAGGGCCATAGATGATTTTGCAAACGGGCGGATTGCTGTGGAAGGAGACAGGGTAGTCTTCAGGGAAAGCAGTTTATGAAAGGCAGCGCGCAAAAGCTGAAAATCAATTGAGAATATAAGAGGTGCGGCATGAAGGTATTGATCATAGGAGGCGGCGGCCGGGAACACGCCATTGCCGTCAGCATGAAGAAAAGCAAAAGAGTGGACAGACTTTACTGTGTTCCGGGCAATGCCGGAATCGCGCAGATTGCGGAGTGTGACGCCTCCGTGGGCGCAATGGATTTTGACAGAATCGTGTCATATGCAAGGGAAAAGGAAGTGGACCTGGTGTTTGTGGCGCCGGATGACCCCCTGGCGGCAGGCCTGGTGGATGTACTGGAGGCAGAGGGATTCCGGGTGTTCGGACCCAGGAAGAATGCGGCCATTCTGGAGGGAAGCAAGGCTTTTTCCAAGGATCTGATGAAGAAATACAGGATACCCACTGCGGACTACATGACCTTTGACGATCCGGAGAAGGCGCTTGCCTATCTGGAAAGCGCCCGGATGCCGGTTGTGCTGAAGGCTGACGGTCTGGCGCTTGGAAAGGGCGTGCTGATCTGCGCCACCCTGGAGGAAGCCCGGGCAGGCGTCAGGGAGATTATGCAGGACAAACATTTCGGCAGCGCCGGGGACAGGCTGGTGGTGGAAGAATTCCTCACAGGCAGGGAAGTGTCCGTGCTGGCCTTTGTGGACGGAAAGACGGTCAGGCCCATGACTTCCGCCCAGGACCACAAGCGGGCAGAAGACGGGGACCAGGGACCCAATACGGGCGGTATGGGCTGCTTTTCCCCCAGTCCCTTTTATACGGAGGAGATTGACGCCTACTGCAGGGAGCACATTTACCAGCCAACCGTGGATGCCATGGCGGCAGAGGGAAGGGAGTTTAAGGGAGTTATCTTTTTCGGACTGATGCTCACTGCGGAAGGACCCAAAGTGCTGGAATACAATGCCAGATTCGGGGATCCGGAGACCCAGGTGGTGCTCTGCCGGATGAAAAATGATATCATGGACGTGGTGGATGCCTGTATTGACGGGACCCTGGACCAGGTCAGCCTGGAGTTTGAGGAGGATGCGGCGGTATGCGTCGTGCTTGCTTCCCGGGGATATCCGGTTTCCTATGAAAAAGGTTTTGAGATTACAGGACTTGACAGATTTGAAAAAGAAGAGGGCTGTTACTGTTTTCATGCAGGCAGCAGGCTTGACGGGGCAGGCCGTATCGTGACAAACGGAGGGCGCGTCCTGGGGGTCACGGCCAGGGGCAGTTCGCTGAAGGAGGCCCGCAGCAGGGCATATGAGGCTGCGGAATGGGTTTCCTTTGCCAACAAATATATGCGGCATGATATAGGCAGGGCCATAGAAGAGGTATAATCGGAATTTCAAATAAAAAACAGGAATGGAGGCGTAAATATGAGTGGGCTGGGGGCATTGGATATGTATAATATTCCCCGTGTATGCAGCAAATGTGGCGGAGTGATGGTTTTTAAGGGAGTGGGTGAGTATCACTGCGAAGACTGTGGAGAGGTGGCTTTTGACGACTACGGAAAAGTCAGAGGCTATATCGAGGAACATAAGGGTGCCACTGCCGCGCAGATTGAAGGCGCGGTAGGCGTGCCGCAGCGCACTATAAGACGTTTGCTGAGAGACGGCAAAATAGAGATTGCAGAAGGATCCAAGGTATATCTGCGCTGTGAGCTTTGCGGGAAGCAGATACGTTCCGGCCAGTACTGTCCGGATTGTGAGATCAAGGTTCACCGTAACCTGGAGGCAAAGCAGAGGGAAATGCTGAACAAGAATGCCCATGGCTTTGGCCTGGAGCAAAGGTCCGAGGAAGGACAGAGGAGATTTACAAGAGAGAATTAAAACCAAAGAGAGGAGACTTTATGAAGAAAACGAAGGGATTGAGGCGCAGGCTTCTGACGGGGGTTCTTGCGCTGGTACTTGGACTGGGGATCTTTGGACTGGGATTCGACATGACGGCGTTTGTGAGTTATGCGGAATCCCAGGTAAAGGTAACTTCTCCCAAAGGTGCAAATATCAGAAAAGAGGCAAGTACTTCCAGTGCGGCAGTGGGAGGCGCTGAGAATGGAAAAGTACTCACCGTAATCACCCAGGTACAGGGCGGGGACGGCTATACCTGGTATCAGGTGAAGAGCGGGGAAGTCACGGGATATATTCGTTCCGACCTTGTGGAAGTTACAGAGGGAAGCGCTCCCACGGAGGGTGGGGAAGGCGGAGAAAGCGGGCAGGGCGGAGAGGGTACTTCGGCTCCAACCCAGGTTACGGCTGTTAACCCCATAAGCGCAACTGTTTCCAGTGAGTCGGGCAAAATACGGGACAGCGCATCCTCGGAAGGCCAGATTCTGGCAGAGGTTACGGCGTCTACGGTTCTCACGGTTACGGGACAGGCAGTGGATGCGGACGGCAGGGAATGGTATCAGGTGAGCTTTATTTCCGGGGAAACCGAGGTACAGGGCTTTATCCGTTATGATTATGTCACCCTGGCCGGAGAGCTGACACCGCTGACGGAGAACCCTTCCGCACCTGTGGAGAATGAGCCCCAGGAGCCCCCCGCGCCAACGGAGCCGGAGAAGGAGGACTACTATACTCTGATGCAGGACGGCGAATGGCTGTTGGTTGACAACACAGGGGATGAACCTGACGGATACTCCATAACAAAGCTGTTCGATAGTGTGGAAAATAACAGTAAGCTGTACCAGGAGAGCGAAAAGACAGTAAAGAGCCAGAAGATTATTATCATTGTCATGGTATTTTTCCTGGTGGCTGCAGCCGCAGCCATTGCATTCCTGGTTTTCAAGATCAGGGATATGATGGATTCCGCCTATTTCAGGGAAGTGGAAAACGAGACCATGAGAAAGAAGAGTTCCTCATCTGACAGGGGAGGTCAGAGAGCGCCCAGGGGTACAGCACCCAGAGGGGCAGGAGGAGCGGGACAGGAGAAAACATCAGCCAGGCCCACAGGCGCCAGGACGGCGGGATACGGCCAGGGTCCTGAGGGCAGCAGGCAGGGTGAGCGTGGAAATGCCCAGGGGCAGAGGACCGGGGGAACCGGTGCGGGCCAGAGACCGGCAGGGGCATCCCAGGGCCAGAGACCGGGGGGAGCCGTGCAGGGACCCAGGCCTGTGGGAACGGGCCAGAGACCTGCCGCTCCTGTCCAGGGGCAGAGACCAGCAGGGGCATCCCAGGGACCAAGACCCATGGGAACCGGCCAGACTGCCAGGCCGGTGAGAAGGCCTGAGGGCGCAGCCCAGAGACCTGCGGGAAGCGTCCAGAGACCGGTTCAGAGACCTGCAGGGGCGTCCCAGGTCCCGCCGGCAAGACCGGCTCCGGCAGCGGCGCAGAAGTCGCAGCCCAAGAACTTTATGGCGGATGACGACGATTTTGACAATGAATTTCTGAATTACGACGAATAGTGAGATCAGGTAAAACAGGGAATATTCCAAAGGGATGCTCCCTGTTTTAAAATTGGGGTTGACAGTATTCAGCGGCTGATTTATGATTTATACGTGAAAATGGGAAAGGGAGGGATTCTGTGATTCTTGAAATAGATTTTAACAGTGAGGAAGCGCTGTATCTTCAGCTGTGCAATCAGATTATCATGGGAATAGCGACTTCCCGCTTCCGGGAGGGGGACGCCCTTCCCAGTGTGCGGCAGCTGGCCGACTCCATAGGCATCAATATGCATACGGTAAACAAGGCGTATACTGTCCTGAAACAGGAGGGCTATGTAAAGGTTGGCAGAAGAGGGGCGGTAATTGCCATAGATGTGGACAGAATGCGTACACTGGCAGAGCTGAAAAAGGAGCTGCAGGTCATTCTGGCAAAGGGCTGCTGCAAAAATATCTCAAAAGAAGAAATATTTGAATTAGTAGAAGAAATATATGAAGAATATGAATCAGAGTGAAGAATGTGAGGAAAATTTATGCAGTCACAATTTACGGACAGAGCGCGGGAGGCATTGTCACATGCCTCCAGATATGCCGGCCGTCTGAAACAGGGATATGTGGGAACGGAGCATATTCTTGCAGGTTTGTTAAAAGAGCAGGAGGGAGTGGCCCACAGGGTTCTGACGGATAACGGCGTGGAACAGCAGCAGGTCCTGGATATGATTCAGGAGCTGATCGCATTTGACGGCGGCGTAGGCCTGAAGGAGAGGGAGGGCTATTCCCCCAGGGCAAAGAAGATTCTGGAGGAGGCTCACAGACAGGCCGCCAGATTCGGACAGAAGGAGACGGGAACGGAACATATTCTCATGGCCATCATTAAGGAGGGGGAGAATGTGGCTTTCCGTCTTCTGAATACAATTGGTGTCAATGTGCAGAAGCTGTATGTGGACATTCTCGTGGCCATAGGACAGGACGGAAACCTGTACAAGGAAGACCTGAACAAGAGGATGCCCGGCAGGGGCAGGGGGTCTGCGCTGAGTCAGTACAGCAAGGATCTGACAGCCCTGGCAGGGGAGG
This sequence comes from uncultured Lachnospiraceae bacterium, assembly GCA_947367855.1. Taxonomy (GTDB): domain Bacteria; phylum Bacillota; class Clostridia; order Lachnospirales; family Lachnospiraceae; genus Acetatifactor. The sequence goes on from CANBFE010000001.1 coordinate 209,856, forward strand.
GAAAGCTTGACCCTGTTATCGGAAGGGAGGATGAGATCAGCCGCCTGATTCAGATCCTCAGCCGCCGGACGAAAAACAATCCCTGCCTTATCGGGGAGCCCGGCGTGGGAAAGACTGCTGTGGTGGAGGGACTGGCCCAGCGTATCGTGGAGGGAAAGGTTCCTTTTACGGTAAAGGATAAGAGGGTGCTGACCCTGGATTTGTCGGGAATGGTTGCGGGCAGCAAATACCGCGGTGAGTTTGAGGAGAGGATTAAGAAAGTCATCCGGGAGGTAATTGAGGACGGAAACATCATACTGTTCCTGGATGAACTGCACACACTGATCGGCGCCGGAGGAGCGGAGGGGGCAATCGACGCCTCCAATATTCTGAAGCCCTCCCTTGCAAGGGGAGAACTGCAGCTGATCGGCGCCACCACCATAGTGGAGTACCGTAAGTATATTGAGCGGGATGCTGCCCTGGAAAGACGTTTCCAACCGGTGAATGTGGAGGAACCCACTGAGGAGGAGGCCATCCGTATTCTGGAGGGCATTAAGGAGAAGTACGAGGAGCATCACCGTGTAAACATTACACAGGAGGCCGTGGAGGCTGCCGTGAGGCTGTCCGGACGTTATATTAACGACCGGAATCTGCCTGACAAGGCCATTGACCTGATAGACGAGGCGGCTGCCAGCGCAAGGCTGAGGGCGGTGGACATGCCGGACAAACAGAAAAACCTCCTGGAACAGATCAGGAATATGGATCTGCAGATAGAGCGGTCCATCCGGATGGAGGCCTTTTCCCAGGCTGTGGAACTCAAGCGCAGTCAGGATGAGCTGGTGAAAAAGTACCAGAGGATGAAGAAGCGCGGAGAGAGCAGAGAGGGTGACAGGAAATACACCATCGGCGAGAATGAGATCGCGGAGGTGGTGGCTGTGTGGACCAAAATCCCTGTGGCGAAACTGGCGCAGAAGGAAAGCGAGAGACTGTTAAAGCTGGAGGGGATTCTGCACAGGAGGGTCATCGGCCAGGAGGAGGCCGTGACTGCGGTGGCAAAGGCCATGCGCAGGGGCCGGGTGGGACTGAAGGATCCCAGGCGTCCCATTGGCTCATTCCTGTTTCTCGGTCCCACAGGCGTAGGCAAGACCGAGCTGTCCAAGGCTCTGGCAGAAGCCATGTTCGGAACGGAGGATGCCATTATCCGGGTTGATATGTCGGAATATATGGAAGGTCATTCCGTTTCCAAGATGATCGGTTCACCGCCTGGTTATGTGGGGTTTGACGAAGGCGGGCAGCTCAGTGAGAAGGTGAGGAGAAATCCCTATTCCGTGGTGCTGTTTGACGAGATCGAGAAGGCGCATCCGGATGTGTTCAACATTCTGCTGCAGATTCTGGATGACGGCCATATAACGGACTCCAAGGGCAGAAAGGTGAGCTTTAAAAATACGGTTCTCATCATGACTTCCAACGCCGGGGCGCAGCGGATTGTGGATCCCAAAAACCTGGGCTTTGCCGCGGTGAGCGACGCGAAGCGGGACTATGAGAAGATGAAGAGCGGGGTTATGGAGGAGGTGAAGCGTGGCTTCAAGCCGGAATTCATCAACAGGATTGATGACATTATTGTCTTCCATCAGCTGAACAAGGATAATATGAAGTCCATCATAAGCCTTCTGGCCTCCAATCTTTACAGGCGCTGTGAGACGCAGATGGATGTTAAGCTGACCATGACGGGAGCGTTGAAAGAGTATCTGGTGGAGAACTATTCGGATGCCAAAATGGGCGCCAGGCCCCTGAAACGGGCCATCCAGTCCGTGGTGGAGGACGCCCTGGCGGAGGAGATTCTTCTGAAGAGGGTAAAACCGGGAGATTCCGTTACCGCAGGGTTTAAGAACGGGAAGGTTGCCTTCACGGTAAAGCCCGGAGCCAACGGTTAAAAAAGTAAAAAAATTTGTAGAAAATAGAGCTGGTTTATATTATACTATAGACAAAGAAGTACAAATGCATGTTAAGAATGACAGGAGGGTACACAGATGGCAGTGGTGGAGGAATTGCTCCGGAGTGAGACGGACGGTACAATCAGTTTCGGAAATCATAAGCTGGCTAAGAAGGCCAAGGTGGAGGATTATCCGCACGGGGGGGATCTGCTGAAAGTGAAGACCTGCAGTGAGATCACCAAACTGGAAAAAAACGGAATGTTTCTCTACGAATCCGTACCGGGAACCAGTGTTCTGCACTTTGTGGAAAAGGAAGACGGTGTGGAATTTATCGTGGAAGGGGACGAGGATGCACAGATCACCATCGGACTTACGGATGACAGGGCCTATGAAGTATTTGTGGATGGCGGCAGTATAGGAGCCATCAAGACTGGATTCGGCGGAAAGCTGTCCCTGAGCGTTGAGTTGGGGGCTGCGGACGAGGTTCCGGTAAGGGTAGTGCAGATCTGATCCGGGTTACGGAAAGAAAGGTTGTCATATGGCAAAAGGAAAGAGTTCCACGGTTTTTTTCTGCCAGAACTGCGGGCATGAATCCGCCAAGTGGATGGGACAGTGTCCGGGATGCAGGGAATGGAATACTTTTGTGGAAGAGACAGTGGGCAGGACAGTCCGGGGAGGCGGTCCTGCCCTGTCTTCCGGCAGACGGTCCGGATCTGTTCCCACAGTGCTGTCACAGGTGGCGGTAGGGGAGGAGAGCAGGCTTTCCACGGGAATGGGGGAGCTGGACAGGGTTCTGGGTGGAGGTATTGTGCAGGGGTCCCTGACTTTGGTGGGAGGGGACCCGGGCATTGGGAAATCCACACTGCTGCTGCAGGTATGCCATAATCTGTCGGACCAGGGACATGACGTGCTGTATATTTCCGGGGAGGAATCCCTGTCCCAGATCAAAATGCGCGCAGACAGGATAGGGAAATTTTCACCCCACATGTTTTTGCTCTGCGAGACGGACCTGGAGGATATATCCGAGGTGATCCGCAGCAGAAAGCCGGAGGCGGTGGTCATAGATTCCATTCAGACCATGTACAATGGAAATGTCTCGGCGGCTCCGGGCAGCGTGTCCCAGGTGAGGGAGTCTACGGGCAGTCTGATGCAGTTGGCAAAGGGCCTGGGGGTCTCGGTGCTCATTGTGGGGCATGTGACCAAGGAGGGAACGGTTGCGGGTCCCAGGGTACTGGAGCATATGGTGGATGCTGTGCTGTATTTTGAGGGGGACAGACATGCCTCCTACCGTATTCTGCGGGGAGTGAAGAACCGTTTTGGTTCCACCAATGAGATAGGGGTATTCGAGATGCGGGAACAGGGCCTGGCGGAGGTTCTGAATGCGTCGGAGTACATGTTAAGCGGCAGGCCGGAAAATGCCAGCGGCTCTGTGGTGGCCTGTACCATGGAGGGAACCAGGCCCCTGCTTGTGGAGATTCAGGCGTTGGTATGCCACAGCAATTTCGGTATCCCCAGAAGACAGGCTACAGGTACGGATTTTAACCGGATGAATCTCCTGATGGCTGTATTGGAAAAGCGTTCCGGCATACAGCTGTCCGCCTGTGATGCCTATGTAAACATCACGGGGGGAATTAAAATTCTGGAACCGGCCATAGACCTGGGGATTGTCATTGCCGTGTTGTCAAGTTTCAGGAACCGGCCGCTGAATATGCGGCTCACTGCCTTTGGGGAAGTGGGATTAAGTGGGGAAGTCAGGGGTGTGAGCATGGCAAAGCAGCGGGTTGCGGAGGCTGAGAGACTTGGGTTTGACACCTGTGTCCTGCCGGCTGTGTGCGCGGAGGAATGCAGCAGAAACAGCGGAATAAAGATCCTGGGCGTGAAAACGGTTCAGGATGTTATAGACAGATTATTTTAATCGTAAATTTTTTTAAAATTATACTTGATTATTATAAGGGGTGTGTGCTATAATACATTTCGTCAGCAAAAAGCTGACACACAGGGGAATAGTACAATGGTAGTGCGGCGGTCTCCAAAACCGTTGATGGGAGTTCGATCCTCTCTTCCCCTGCTACGAAAGAGAAGCGTTAAGTGCTGCTGTTTCACAGCATGACTGGCACTTCTTTTTTTGTCTGCGGATTAACGGAATCTTGCTCAGATCGGGTAACAATCATTCGGGTAACAATTATAAGCAAGTCATTTTGCGGGAGGATTTCCCGGAAAGCATTTTTCGGAAAGGAAGGACAAAATGGACGAAAGAGAACAGTTGGAAAAGGCTCTGGAGACATTGGGGAAGTTTGTGGTTGGACTGGCCGGGGAGGCCGGAGAAACGGAAGAATACGGGGAAAGGCTCTGGGCGGGCATCAGGAACTCCGGGGGACTGCTGCAGGAGCTGGCATATTATCACGATTACGGCGAATTTCTGTGCAGGTATCAGGTGGCGGGATATACCCTGGCAGATGTGCTGGTGTGGCAGGTGGATCATTTCAAGCTGTACATGGACAGGCCGGAGGAGATGAACCGGTACCGGCAGCCCAGGCTGCTGCTGGCGGCTTTTGACACCATGCTGCAGATGGAGAAGGAGCCGGAGCGCTTTGTGGAGAAAATGTGTTCCGAGACAGGGCAGGACATTCTGAACGGGTAAAATACCGGATGGGAAAGCATTTACAGGAAAAACAGACAGAAATGACAAAAGCACCCGCATGAAACATGCAAGTGCTTTCGCCTATAAAAGGGGAATTCGTTTATTATTATATACAGCGGTATGGGTTTTGTCAACAGTTTTTTTGAAAAAAATATATTTTTTGACAGGATCGGACAAATTTCGCAGTGAAGGCGGAAATGAGTATAAAAATGAGAGATATTTATACTGTACATTTCTAAAAATTATGTTAAAATAAATTACATATGTGTCATTTTTGGCAGAAGCAATACAGTCAGAAGGTGGGATGCTGTAATGGAACAGAAAACGGAATACCGGCAACAGATCATACAGGAATACAGGAGGGTACTGGAACCTCTTTTGCGGTACCTGCCCTGGTTGGAAAAAAATGCGGGAAAGACGGCAAGCAGCAGCTATCAGGGACAGGGAATCGCCAAAAGCTCCATGAGCTTTCCGGTATATGATTCCAATCTGATGAGCTTTGTGAAGGAGGCGTCGGCATCAGCCCTGATGGACCGCAATTACAGTTATGTGTATACAAGGAACCGTATTAAGTCACACGAGGATGAAAGAAAAGTGATTGCAGCTGCGGACCTGTCAGACTGGGATATTCTGAGGGGAATCCTGTCCAGATATGTTCTGGGCGGTATGACGAAGGCTACCCTGTGGGGAGAGGCGGTACAGGAGAAGATCTTCGTCCTGGTGCTGAGGCAGATGCGTACGATTGTTGAATACTGGGATAAGGGACAAAGGTGAGGAGAGAGCGTTTGGAGGGGAAGGATGGGAGATAAATCCGTACAGAAGAGGAGATTTATATTGGAGACGGCCAGAAAGGTCTTCATGGAAAAAGGCTTTAAGAAGGTGACGATGAAGGACATCGTGGAAGCCTGTGAAATCAGCAGGGGCGGACTCTATCTGTATTTTGACAGCACAAGCCAGATATTCATGGAGGTAATGAAGCTGGAGAGCGAAGAGACCGACGATGTGTTTTCGGACAGCATTGCGGATGATGCCACGGCTGCGGATATTCTGATCCTTTTTCTGAAAGAACAGAAGAAAGAACTTCTCCGAAAGGATGATACCCTGACACAGGCGGTCTATGAGTTTTATTTTGACGGCAGGCCCGCCAAAAAGGCAAATGTCCTGAAGCGGCAGTTTGACTCTGCGGTGAGAATCATCGAGAGGCTGATAGAGACCGGCGTGGAAAACGGGGAGTTCTACTGCGAGGACTGCAGGGGAATGGCCCGGAACATTATGTTTGTACTGGAGGGACTGAAAATTTCCGCCCAGACCATCGGCATTACGGCAGAGGCCGTGGACAGGGAAATCCTGTTTATTCTGAAAATGCTCGGTGTGGAGGAAAAGAATATTCTGATAGGATAAAATAAAAATACACATCCGGATACATGTAAAATGAAATGGAGGGCATATGGGAACAGTCAGACGTGTCTATGTAGAAAAGAAGGAGCCTTTTGCCGTAAAGGCAAAAGAGCTTTATGAGGAGATTGGAAGCTTTCTCGGAATCAGGGCGGAGGGAGTCAGGATTTTTATCCGCTATGACGTGGAGAATGTTTCCGGAGATGTTTTTGAGAAGGCCTGCGGAACCGTATTTTCGGAACCTCCCGTGGACATGCTGTACCAGGAAGAAATAGAGATTCCGGGGAATGCCAGGGTGTTTTCCGTGGAATATCTGCCGGGACAGTTTGACCAGAGGGCGGACTCTGCGGTGCAGTGTATCCGTTTTCTGAAGGAGGACGAGGAGCCTGTAATACGCACTGCGGTTACCTATATGATCCTTGGCGATATCACGGACGGGGAATTTTCCAGAATCAAGGCATACTGCATCAATCCGGTGGACTCAAGGGAGACGGGCAGGGAAAAGCCCGATACCCTGATTACGGAGTTTGAAGAGCCGGCGGATGTGGCGGTCCTGGACGGGTTTACGGAGATGGGGGAGGAGGGGCTGAAGACGCTCTACGATTCCCTGGCTCTGGCTATGACATGGAAGGATTTCCTGCATATCAGAAATTATTTCAGGGAGGATGAAAAGCGGAATCCCACCATGACGGAGATTCGGGTTCTGGATACATACTGGTCGGACCACTGCCGCCATACCACGTTTTCCACGGAGCTGACGGATGTGGAATTCGGGGAGGGATATTACCGCTCTCCCCTGGAGACTACATACCGCAGTTATCTGGATACAAGGGAGGAACTGGACAGGGGAGGATTCATCTGCCTGATGGACCTGGCGCTTATGGCCATGCGGAAGCTGAAGAAAGAGGGCCGGTTGGGGGATATGGAGGAATCCGACGAAATCAATGCATGTTCCGTGGTGGTTCCGGTGGAGATAGAATATGAGGGCGCCGAGGGACCTTACAGGGAGAAGGAAGAATGGCTTGTCTTCTTTAAAAACGAGACCCACAATCATCCCACGGAGATTGAGCCCTTTGGCGGCGCAGCCACCTGTCTGGGAGGCGCTATCAGGGATCCCCTTTCCGGAAGGGGATATGTCTACCAGGCTATGCGGGTAACCGGCGCTGCGGATCCTACCGTACCGGTGTCCGATACCCTGAAGGGCAAGCTGCCGCAGAAACGTCTGGTAAAGGGAGCAGCGGGCGGTTATTCTTCCTACGGCAATCAGATTGGTCTGGCTACAGGATTTGTGAAGGAGATCTATCATCCTGATTATGTGGCAAAGAGAATGGAAATAGGCGCCGTAATGGGCGCGGCTCCCAGAAAAAACGTTATCCGGGAGACCTCGGACCCGGGAGACATTATCATTTTGCTGGGCGGGCGCACAGGACGTGACGGCTGCGGCGGCGCAACGGGATCCTCCAAGGTTCACACGGAGCAGTCCATAGAGACCTGCGGCGCAGAAGTGCAGAAGGGAAATGCGCCCACCGAGCGGAAGATACAGAGACTGTTCAGGAGAGAGGAAGTCAGCCTTCTGATCAAGAAATGTAATGATTTCGGCGCGGGCGGAGTGTCCGTGGCAATAGGGGAACTGGCGGACGGCCTTAAGGTGGATCTGGACAGGGTTCCGAAAAAATACGCGGGACTTGACGGCACGGAGCTTGCCATTTCCGAGTCTCAGGAGCGCATGGCAGTAGTGGTTGCCCCGGGGAATGTGGAATCCTTCCTGAAGTATGCGGGGGAGGAGAACCTGGAGGCTGTGCCTGTGGCAGTGGTTACGGAAGAACCCAGGTTGGTGCTGAACTGGAGAGGGAAACCCATCGTGGATTTGAAGCGGGCTTTCCTGGATACCAACGGCGCTCATCAGGAGACCCTGGTAAAGGTGGATATTCCGGATGAGAAAGAAAATTATTTTGACAAATGGTCAGTGCCGGAGGCGGGAAGAAAGCTGGAAGAGGGCGATGTCAGGGGAGCCTGGCTTGCGCTTTTGAATGATCTTAATGTCTGCTCACAGAAAGGACTGGTGGAGATGTTTGACTCTTCCATCGGCGCGGGCAGTGTATTGATGCCCTATGGCGGCAGGTACCAGCTGACGGAGACACAGACAATGGTGGCAAAGCTTCCGGTACTGAAGGGAAAAACGGATACGGTTACCATGATGAGTTATGGGTTTGATCCTTATCTTTCCTCCTGGAGCCCCTATCACGGCGCAGTGTATGCTGTGGTGGAGTCCATGGCGAAGATTGTTGCCTCCGGCGGGGACCATTCCACCATCCGCTTTACCTTCCAGGAATATTTCCGCAGGATGACCTCGGATCCTTCCCGTTGGAGCCAGCCGTTTGCGGCATTGCTGGGTGCCTATGATGCCCAGATAGGCTTCGGACTGCCCTCTATCGGCGGTAAGGACAGCATGTCGGGTACTTTTAATGAGATTGATGTGCCGCCCACTTTGGTATCCTTTGCAGTGAATATCGCAAAGACCGGAGAAATCGTGACGCCGGAGCTGAAGGCAGCGAGAAATAAGCTGGTTCGTTTTTCCATAGAGAAGGATGAATTTGATATTCCCGTCTACGACGAGGTGTCGGCGCTCTATGAGTATATCCACGGCCTGCTCTGTAATCTGGTTCAGAACCGGTCTGCAGTGTCTGCCTATGCCCTGGATGCAAAGGGTGTGGCTGCGGCAGTGGCAAAGATGGCATTTGGAAATAAACTGGGTGTGGCCATAGACTGCGAAGTCACGGAATCCGAGCTTTTTGGGAACGGGTTGGGAGATATTCTGGTGGAGGTGGCTGAACAGGATGTGGCGGCACTGTTGGAATCCGGATTTGACTGTAAGGTAATCGGTACGGTGACGGAAGAGCCTGTGTTTGTATACGGCCAGGTACGGATTGACATGGAGGAGGCGCTGAATGCCTGGACTTCAAAACTGGAGAAGGTATATGCCACAAAAGCGGTAAAGGACACCACCCCTCTTGCAGACAGCTGTTATAAGGCAGAGCATGTCTATGTATGTAAGCATAAGGTTGCCAGACCCAGAGTGTTTATTCCGGTATTTCCGGGAACCAACTGCGAGTATGACAGTACGAAAGCTTTTGAGAGGGCGGGCGCGGATGTGGTTACAAAGGTGTTCCGCAACCTGAGCGCGACGGATATCAGGGATTCCGTGGAAGAATTCGAGAAAGCAATTGCGCAGGCTCAGATTATCATGTTCCCCGGAGGATTTTCCGCGGGGGACGAGCCGGACGGAAGCGCGAAGTTTTTTGCCACGGCATTCCGGAATGCAAGGATGGAAGAGGCTGTGAAAAAGCTTTTAGAGGAAAGAGATGGTCTGGCCCTGGGCATCTGTAACGGTTTCCAGGCGCTGGTGAAGCTTGGCCTGGTACCTTACGGGGAGATTGTCGGGCAGAAGGAAGATTCTCCTACCCTGACCTTTAATACCATCAACAGACATATTTCCAAGATGGTATATACAAAGGTGGTTTCCAACCGGTCTCCCTGGCTGCAGAAGGCGGCATTGGGCGGGGTATACTGCAATCCGGCTTCCCATGGGGAGGGACGGTTTGTGGCTCCGGAGGAATGGCTCCGGAGGCTGTTTGCCAATGGGCAGGTAGCCACACAGTATTGTGACCAGGACGGTAATGTTTCCATGGATGAGGAGTACAATATCAATGGTTCCTACTGCGCCATTGAAGGCATTACGTCTCCTGACGGCAGGTGTCTGGGCAAGATGGCCCATTCGGAGAGAAGGGATGCAGGCGTGGCCATGAATATTTACGGGGAACAGAATTGCCTTATTTTCGAATCGGGTGTGTCGTATTTTAAATAATAGTAAAAGAATACATGTTCGGTACAGTTCCGGCAGGTGGTGGTGACAGGCCATCCCCTGCCGTCTGTTTTCTGAGAGGATGCTGTTATGGTAATTATTTTGTTGTTGGCTCTGATTTTGCTGTGTTTCTGCCTGCGGTCCCGTGAGGACAGTCTTCTTGATGGATGGCTGAAGGGGATTGCTGTCTGGTGCAGCTTTCTGTTTATACAGACAGAAGTAATGTCCGTTTTTCGCTGCATTACACCAATAACCTCATTGGCGTTTTGGATTGTTGTATGCATCGGGGCCGGCTGCAGACTGTATTTGGGAGGGCTGCGGAATGTCACAGGGAATTTTCGGACTCTGGGGAGTGTATTGCGGCAAAATAAGCTGCTGACTGTTCTTTTTCTTCTCACAGGTTTCCTTTCCCTGATAACCGTTCCCTATAACTGGGATTCCATGACATATCATCTGCCAAGGATTGTCCACTGGGCACAGAACCGGTCTGTGGCTCATTATGGGACAAATATTATCAGGCAGGTATCATCTCCGCCCTTTCATGAATTTATAGGATTACAAATATATCTTCTCTCTGGCGGAAAAGATATATTTTTAAATGGAATACAGTTCGCAGCTTTTCTCACCAATGCAGTATTGGTTTATGGAATCGCAGGGAAAGCCGGGTGTAAAAGCAGGTTCTGCAAAATCGGTGCCTTGTTGTTCTGCTCTATGCCCATTGCTTTCGGCGAGGCTCTGACAACACAGAACGATCAGCTGGCAGGAATGTGGCTTTTGATTTTTATGTATTATTTCCTGGATTTCCTGGATGAAAAACTGCGTTTTGACCGCAGAAATGCAGAAAGATGCATGATGCTGGCGGTCAGCGTGGGATATGGTTATCTGACGAAGCCCTCTGTCTGTATCGGAATGATGTTTCTTGCACTGGTTCTGCTGGCTGTCTGTATCCGCAGGAGAGATTCGGTCCTGGTAATCGGAAAACTGCTTGGAATCGTGATACCTGTGATGGCAGTGATTCTGGCTCCGGAAATGATAAGGAATCTCCGTACTTTTGGATCAGTACTGCATTCGGGGACGGGCGCAAGGCAGTTGGTGGGAACCTTGGATCCGCGCTATCTGCTAGTTAACTGTCTCAAGAATCTGGCATTTAATATGCCCACAGTGATTATTCCGCAGAGCAGCAGGCGAATTGCGTCTCTTGTTGGCCGTGTGGCTTCCCTGATGGGGGTGGATGTCAATGCCCCGTGTATCGCTGAGGATGGCAGAAATTTTGCCCTGGGGGCGCCGGGGGATTACGGACACGACACTGCGGTGAATTCACTGATTATGATCATGGCAGGTCTGAGCATTTTATGGTGTTTGTACAGGTGGGTGAAATCAGGCGGAAAAGCCCGGAAGACGGCTGAGAACCTGTTTCAGAGGAAGTATGCCTGTATGGTTACTGTTCTTTTGCTGCTTATGTGTGCGGCTGTGCGCTGGGAACCCTTTGTGTCCAGATATATGCTTCCCTATCTGGCATTGCTGTGCCCAATGGTGTCCATGCAGCTGCAGGATTTTGCGGAAAATATCAGGGGAAAAGCGGGATCTGCTGTATGCGTTTCTGTTGCAGGCTGTCTGTGTATCGCGCAGCTTGTGGCATTGTTTTCTTTTCATGTGAATGTGATAAAGTGGCAGGGTGCGGAAAGGCCGGGGGGATATTATTATCATCGCAGTAACCTTACCGATGCCTATGTGGACTCCTGCAGGTTTATTATAGATGGGGGATACGGCAGAGTCGGGATTATACTGGGAGAGGACAGCTACGAATATCCGCTCTGCAGTATTTTGATGAAGCATACGGAGCGCATTGAGCATGTGTCAGTGGGAAATGAATCCGGCGTCTATGAGGATTCGGAATATATTCCGGAATGTATTTTTGTATCCGGCAGAAATGACATTGACCGGGATGTGATGGAGGTCCATGGGCGTATTTACAGAAGGGAGCTTTTTTCTGAGGAAGCTGCAGTCTATGTGAAATGTGAATAAATTTGATAATATCAGTGCAGCCGGGCATACTGGAAGGGAAGTCATATACAGACGGAACGGAGGAAAACAGAATGCGGAAAGTAATTTGTCTGAACCGGGACTGGAGATTTTGCAGGGAGGATGCAGGTGTGCCTGAGGAACTGCCCTCCGGGTGGGCTGCGGTGGACCTGCCCCACACCTGGAACGCAGTGGACGGTCATGACGGAAACGGGGACTATTACCGGGGCAGGTGCTGGTATGCAAAGTGTTTTGAGACACCCCGGCAGCCTCTGCCCGGGGGAAGGGTGTATCTGGAGATTCTGGCGGCAGGGCAGCAGGCAGAAGTATATGTCAACGGCAGGAAGGCCGCGTACCATGAGGGAGGTTATTCGGCCTTCCGGGCAGATATTACAAAGCTTTGCAGAGAAGAGGGGGAGAATCTTCTGGCAATCGCCTGCAGCAATGAAAAAAAGAGCGGTGTGTATCCCCAGGCTGCGGATTTTACCTTTTACGGGGGACTCTACAGGGGCGTGAACCTGATCAGTGTGCCGGAAGCTCATTTTGACCTGGATTATTATGGAGGCCCGGGCCTGCAGGTGACGTCCAGGCCCGGGGAGGGCGGGGCGGTATTTGAACTGGTTTCCTGGGTGAGAAACGCGGACGAAAATTTTACCGTGCAGTATTCGGTTCTGGATGGGGAGGGCAGGGAAGCGGCCTCCGCCGTAAGGCCTGCTGACAGCACCAGGGTGACGGTTTATGTGCCGGATGCGGTGAGATGGGATCCGGACAATCCTTATCTGTATACCGTCACGGCTGTTCTGCAGCGGCGCAATGAGGCTTATGACCAGGTCAGGGTAAAAGCGGGAGTGAGGAGCTTTTCCTGCGATCCGGAGAGGGGATTCTGCATCAATGGCGCATGGACTCCTCTGAGGGGAGTGAGCCGTCACCAGGATCGGCTGTACAAAGGGAATGCGCTTACCAGAGAGGAGCATTATGAGGACGCGGAGCTTATAAAGGAACTGGGGGCAAATACCATCCGTCTGGCTCATTATCAGCATTCCCAGGATTTCTATGATGCCTGTGACGAACTGGGTTTTATCGTATGGGCGGAGATTCCCTTTATCAGTGTCATGGACCCTGATCCTGCTGCCCATGAAAACTGTATCAGTCAGATGAAGGAGATGATCATTCAGAATTACAATCATCCAAGTATCTGTTTCTGGGGGATATCCAATGAGATCCTTATCGGCGGCATTTCGGAAAAGCTGGTGGAGAACCACAGGGAGCTGAACAGGTTGTGCAAGGAGCTTGATCCAACCAGACTTACTGCCATTGCCCATGTTTCCATGACGCCTGAGGACAGTCCCATGCATGGAATTACGGATGTGGAGAGCTATAATCATTACTTCGGTTGGTACGGCGGAAAGATGGAGGATAACGGACCCTGGCTTGATCACTTTCACCGGATGCATCCGGAAATCTGCCTGGGCCTGGCCGAATACGGATGCGAGGGAATCATCACCTATCACGGGCCGGAACCTGCCTGTAAGGACTACAGCGAGGAATATCAGGCATTGTACCATGAGCATATGGCAAAGGTTCTGGAGGAGCGGCCCTGGATCTGGTCGGGCCATGTGTGGAATATGTTTGATTTCGGCTGCGCAGCCAGAAACGAGGGCGGTGTGGCAGGCAGAAACAACAAGGGCCTGATGACCATGGACCGCAGGACCAGAAAGGACAGCTTCTATGTCTGCCAGGCATACTGGAGCAGAAAGCCCATGGTTCATATCTGCGGCAGGCGTTACGCGCAGCGGGCAGGTGAGACCACGGAGATCCGGGTTTATTCCAACCAGCCCGGGGTAACCCTGTATATCAACGGCAGGGTGGTCGGAGTGCAGAGCGGAGGCAGGGTGTTTTCCTTCCGGGCGGCCCTGGAGGAGGGGATTAATTTTGTGACGGCAGTGGCGGGAGAGGTGAAGGACAGCATAACCCTGGAGAAGGTGGAGAAGGAACCGTCCGTCTATGTTCTGCCTGAGGTGAACGAGAGGGCAGAGGGTGTGGCCAACTGGTTTCGGCTTGCGGGAGACCTGAATCTGAAGGCGCCCATGGAATTTCCGGAGGGGCGGTACAGCATCCGGGACACCATGGAGGAGATCGCAGAGTGCCCCAGGGCCATGGAACTGGTATCTGAGGCCGTGAAGCTTGCCACAAATATGAAGCTTGTTCCCGGGGAGGGAATGTGGGATATGATGAAATCCATGACGCCGGAGAAAATGTGCGAGATGGCCGGGGCCATGATGCCGGAAGGGTTTGCGCAGAGTCTGAATGCCAGGCTGAACAGCATCACGAAAACACCCGGCGGAAGCATAAAAGATTAAGACAATGGTTGCAAAAGACGTGGTGATGTATTAAAATAGGAGATGTAAGCGCTTACACGGCGATTTGCACAAAAATACAACAAGAAGGCGGGAGGGACGGAAATTTATGGGAATGCAGATGGGTTTTCGCTGGTACGGCGAAGGCAATGACGGCATTAAGCTGTCGGACATTAAGCAGATTCCGGGGGTGACCAGTATCGTCTGGGCACTGCATGACAAGATGCCCGGGGAGGTCTGGGAAGTGGAGGAGATCAGGGAGGTACAGAGACAGCTGGAACCATATGGTTTCAATATGGACGTGGTGGAATCCGTGAATGTCCATGATGATATCAAGATCGGTCTGCCCTCCAGAGACGGGTATATTGAAAACTATATCCGGACCATCCGCAACCTTTCCCAATTTGGGGTTAAGGTAATCTGCTATAATTTTATGCCGGTTTTCGACTGGACACGAACGGATTTGTTCCATCCGGTGGGGGACGGGTCTACGGCGCTGTACTATGAGGCGGGCAAGATTCACGACGATCCCAGGGAGATGGCGGATTATATTCTGAATAATCTGCACGGGCTGACCTTTCCGGGGTGGGAGCCGGAGCGTATGGCGAGGCTGGACGAACTCTTTGCGGCATATAAACCGGTGACGAAGGAGAAGCTGTGGGAGAACCTGAAATATTTTCTGGAGCAGCTGATGCCGGTATGTCATGAGTGCGATATCAAAATGGCGATTCACATGGATGATCCGCCATGGGATATTTTCGGCCTGCCCAGGCTGTTGGTGGACGGGGCTTCCGTGGACCGGTTCCTGGAGATGGTGGACGATCCCTGCAGCTGCCTGACGCTCTGTTCCGGAAGCCTGAACGCCAATCCGGAGAATCATGTGGCGGATATTGTCAGAAAGCACTGTGACCGCATTGCATTTGCCCATATCCGCAATGTGAAGCATTTTCCCAACGGAGATTTTTCTGAGGCCAGCCACCGGGACTGCGACGGGGATACGGGGATATTGGATATCCTGAAGGCATATCATGACTGTGGTTTTGAGGGATATATCCGGCCGGACCACGGGCGTCACCTCTGGGGGGAAGGTCCCGGCAATGTCCGTCCGGGCTATGGGCTGTATGACAGGGCGTTGGGTGTTATGTATATGCTGGGAGTCTGGGATATGCTGGAGAAGCTGGACGGCAGAAAATAAAAAGCGCGGGAAAAGGAGTTGGTTCGGTATGAAATTGACGGATATCAGAGAAGAAATCTCTGCAGAATGGGCGGAGAAAGGGTATCAGATGCCGCAGTTTGACATGGAGGCGGTAAAGGAGAAAACCCGGGAAAATCCTGTGTGGGTACATTTCGGAGCGGGAAACCTCTTCCGGGCGTTTCCTGCGGCGGTTTTGCAGCAGGTCCTGGATTCGGGAAAATATGACAGAGGCGTCATAGTGGCGGAGGGATTTGATTTTGAGATTATTGACAGGGCGTACAGGCCTTATGACAATCTAAGTCTGTTGGTGTGCCTTCAGTCTGACGGCACGATCCGGAAAAAGGTCATCGCCTCCGTCACGGAGAGTCTTAAGGCGGATGCCCGGTTTAAGGAGGACTGGATGCGGCTTGCGGAGATTTTCTGCTTTCCGGGCCTGCAGATGGTTTCCTTTACCATCACGGAGAAGGGCTATGGAGTGGACTCCGGTGATCTGGGCCGCGGCCTGGACCCGGCGCTGATCATGGGGAAGGTGACTTTGCTTTTATATGAGCGTTTTCTGGCGGGAGCCATGCCGCTGACGCTTCAGAGCATGGACAACTGCTCCCATAACGGAGACAGGGTGAAGGAGGCCGTTCTGGCCTATGCTGCCAGGTGGGAGGAAGAGGGACTGGTTCCCCCGGAATTTCCGGCTTATCTGCAGGATCCCGCAAAGGTCGCCTATCCCTGGAGCATGATTGATAAGATTACCCCCAGGCCGGATGAAAAGGTGCAGAAGATGCTGGAGAAGGACGGATTTGAGGACAGTGATACCATCCTTACGGACAGACGCACCTATACGGCTCCTTTTGTCAATGCGGAGGAGACGGAGTACCTGGTGATTGAAGACCATTACACCAACGGACGCCCGCCCCTGGAGCTGGGAGGGGTGCTGTATGTGGATCGGGAGACCGTGGACAAGGTGGAGCGGATGAAGGTATGCACCTGCCTGAACCCTCTCCATACAGCCATGTCCCTCTACGGCTGTCTGCTGGGGTACAACCTGATTTCCGCGGAGATGGAGGATGAGGATATCCGGGGACTGGTCACCAAACTGGGTTACAGGGAAGCCATGCCCGTGGTGGTGGACCCGGGGGTACTGAAGCCCGGGGACTTTATCGACGCAGTGCTGAACCGCCGTCTGCCAAATCCCTTTATGCCGGATGCTCCCCAGAGAATAGCCACGGATACCAGCCAGAAGCTGCCCATCCGCTTCGGCGAGACCATCAGGGCTTATCAGGCCAGGGGACTGGACATGGAGGAACTGGTGCTGCTTCCTCTGGTTCTGGCGGGATATGCCCGTTATCTCAAGGGAATCGACGATGCGGGCAATGCATTCGAACCCTCCCCGGATCCCCTGTTGGAAGAGCTGCGCGCCATCGTGGAACCTCTGGATGTAAAGGAAGGAAGGCAGGATTTTTCCTGTCTGAAGACATTGTTCAGCCGTCAGGATGTGTTCGGGGCGGATCTGTACGGGGCAGGTCTGGGGGATCGCATTGAGAAAATGGCCGGGGAGCTGTTTGCAGGGCCCGGGGCCGTCCGCAGAACACTGCACAAGTATGTTTCCATGCGCTGATTCAAGGCGGAGGATATGGGATTTCCTCCGGGGCTGCCCGGGGGATTTTTCATGCCCGGATTTAGAGCGCGGCAGGGATTCTTACATACAAAATATAAAAATGCGCTTGAAATAAGCCCATGCCCCATGCTATAGTGTTAAAGGTATCAAAGCAGCGGAATGCGGCAGGGGACAGCGGAGGAAAGGACATGTTGGAAAGATTCTATCCGGATGCGGAAGCGGAAAATGCTTACGGGATTGACTACGGGGAACTATACGGGAGAGGCTTTCGGGGCATTATTTTTGACATAGACAATACACTGGTGCCTCATGGAGCCCCTGCGGATGAGAGGGCAGGGAGACTGTTTGCCGGGCTGCGGGAAATGGGATTCGAGACGCTCCTGCTGTCCAACAATAAGGAACCCAGGGTGAAAAGCTTTGCGGAAAAGGTAGGGGCAAAATATATTTATAAGGCCGGCAAACCTGGGCGTGCGGGCTATGAGAAGGCCATGGAGCTGATGAAGACCGGACCGGGGAGCACCCTGTTTGTGGGGGATCAGCTTTTTACGGATGTGTGGGGAGCCAGGAGGGTGGGAATTCTGAGCTATCTGGTGAAGCCCATTCACCCAAAGGAGGAGATCCAGATCGTTCTGAAGCGCCGTCTGGAACGGATCGTCCTGTTTTTTTACCACAGAAGAAAGCGGAACGGAGCCTGAGGGGGCGGAAGAGGTATCGAAAAGCGGCTGCCGCAAAAGGCAGGCAGGAAGGAAGGACGGCAGAGCGCGGGGAGCCGGGACATCTGCCAAAGGAACGGGAATGGAAGGAAATGACAGAAAGATAAACGGTTATACCCGAGTCTGCGGTGTGATGGGGAATCCGGTGGAACACACCATGTCGCCGGCTATCCACAATACCCTGGCAGAGGCCCTGGGGGAGAACCTGGTCTATGTGCCTTTCCGGGTGCCTGACGGACAGGCAGGAGAGGCCGTGAGGGGAGCCTATGCCCTGAATCTTCTGGGGATGAATGTGACGGTTCCCTACAAGAGTCAGGTGATCCCTTTTCTGAAGGAGACGGATCCCCTGGCGGAAACCATTGGGGCGGTTAACACGCTGGTCCGTGTGCAGGGAGGATTCAAGGGATACAATACGGACATGCCAGGACTTTACAGGGCCATGCGCCGGGACGGCGTGAACCTGGAGGGGGAGAAGGTGCTTATCCTGGGAGCAGGAGGGGTGGCAAGGGCAGTGGCCATCCTGGCGGCGGACAGAAAAGCGGCAGAGATCACGATTCTGAACCGCACTGCCCACAGGGCCGTGAAGGTGGCGGAGGAAGTAAACGCCATCGCAGGCAGACGGATTGCGAAGGGAAGGGAACTGGGAGAATGGGCTCTCCTGCCGGAGGGAGAGCGGTATCTGGCTATCCAGGCCACAAATGTGGGAATGTTCCCCAATGTGGAGGAGGCGGTTATTGAGGACAGGGCATTTTACGGGAAAATTCATACGGGATATGATCTGGTGTTCAATCCTGCGGAGACAAAATTCATGACCCTTGTGCGGGAGGCCGGGGGAAGGGCCTTCGGCGGTCTGAAAATGCTGTTGTACCAGGGCATCATTGCATATGAACTCTGGACAGGGGCAGAGGTGGGGCAGGAACTGGCAGAGAAGGCCTATGCGGCTATGAAGGAGGCCATGGAGATTTCATGAGAAGGAAGAATATTATTCTGACCGGCTTCATGGGCAGCGGAAAGACTTCCGTGGGGCTGAGGCTTTCCTACAGACTGCGCATGCCCGTGGAAGATACGGATAAGCTGATAGAGCGCAGGGCGGGATGCTCTGTGGCGGAGATTTTTGCGGAAAAGGGGGAGGACTGGTTCCGGGAGAGGGAGACGGAGCTGCTGAGGGAGCTCCCGGACAGGAAGCAGGGCAGGATTTACTCCCTGGGAGGCGGGACGCCGGTGAGGCCCGGGAACCGGGAACTGCTGCGGCAGCTGGGAAAGGTGGTCTATCTGAGGGTAAGGCCGGAGACCGTGTATGAGCGCCTGAAGGGGGACGATACCAGACCGCTTCTGCAGTGTACGGATCCTCTGGGGCGCATCCGGCAGCTGATGGAGAGCCGGAGGGAGGCTTACGAATCGGCCGCCCATCTGGTTCTGGATACGGATGATATGAGCGTGGATGAAATTACGGAAAAAATAGCGGAGGAGATATACAGGATGAAACTTCTGGTCATAAACGGTCCCAATCTCAATTTCCTGGGCATCCGGGAGAAGAGTGTGTACGGCGCGGAGGATTATCAGTATCTGCTTGACCTGATCAGGAAAAAGGCGGAGGAGACTGGAAATGATATCACCGTGTTCCAGAGCAACCATGAGGGGGCAATCATTGACAGGATTCAGGAGGCATATTTTGACGGAACGGAGGGGATTGTCATCAATCCAGGCGCCTATACCCATTACAGCTATGCCATCCGGGACGCCCTGGCCAGCATCACTGTGCCAAAGGTGGAGATCCACATCTCGGATATCACAAAGAGGGAGGATTTCCGTAAGGTTTCCGTGACTGCGCCCGTGTGCGACAGACAGATCTATGGACAGGGACTTGAGGGCTATCTTCAGGCCATAGACTTCATTCTGAATCGGTGAAAATAGTTTTTTGCAACTTTTTTTCAAAAAGAGTTGAAATTTGTACTAATTTATATTAAACTAATGGGGAATTATATTTGTGAGCGAAAATTAGGAGGAATATGAAATGATTTCTGCAGGAGATTTCAGAAATGGTATCACCATTGAGTACGACAACAATGTATACCAGATCATCGAATTCCAGCATGTTAAACCTGGAAAGGGTGCAGCCTTCGTCAGGACCAAGCTGAAGAACGTCAAGAACGGCGGCGTGGTGGAGAAGACTTTCCGTCCTACCGAGAAGTGCCCCCAGGCCCGGATTGATAGAAAAGATATGCAGTATCTGTATGCAGACGGAGATCTGTACTACTTTATGGATACCGAGAACTATGAGCAGATTGCCCTGAACCAGGATACCGTGGGTGATGCGCTGAAGTTTGTGAAGGAAAACGAGATGTGCAAGATCTGTTCCCATAACGGCAGCGTATTCTCCGTAGAG
The DNA here is from genome assembly GCA_947367855.1 of uncultured Lachnospiraceae bacterium. Lineage (GTDB taxonomy): Bacteria > Bacillota > Clostridia > Lachnospirales > Lachnospiraceae > Acetatifactor. Next base: position 229,952 of record CANBFE010000001.1, read on the forward strand.
CCTCCTTTGTTTGTGGAACTTGAGATCACGGAGACGGAGCCCGGATTTAAGGGGGATACCGCTACCGGCGCATCCAAGCCTGCCACAGTGGAGACCGGGGCCCAGGTCAATGTGCCTCTGTTCGTAAACCAGGGTGACAAGATCAAGATCGATACCAGGACGGGTGAGTATCTGTCCAGGGTATAAGAGACTGCATATAGAGTTTCCATGCAGAATTTCTCCGGAAGAGATACCGGAATGCTGTAGGATCCATATCCTATCGGACAATGTCAGTGATTTGATAACCGCTCCGGCGCAGGTGCCGTCGGGCAGGGCGGTTTGTCAAAATCACCGGACGGCGCAGAGAGGAATGGCATGGAAAGAAATGAATTTGCAGAGAAGATCTGCAGGGCAGTGAGAAGAGAACTCGGTGAGGATTACCGGGTGGAAGTTAAGAAAGTCAGAAAGAACAATGGCATTATCCACTATGGGCTTGTAATACTGGCCCGGAGTCAGAATGTTGCGCCAACCATTTATCTGGATGCTTTTCTGGAAGCATATGAGAGAGGGACTCCTTTCAGCGAGCTGGTCCGTAGACTGCTGACAGTATACCGGAAGGATATCCCGGGGGATTCCGTGGATATGGAATTCTTCAAGTCTTTCGAACAGGTAAAGGACAGAATCTGCTACAGGCTGATCGGCAGGAAGGGAAACGAGGAGCTGCTGAGGGATGTGCCCTATATAGAATTTCTTGATCTGGCGGTATGCTTTTACTATGCATACCAGGGCAGCAGGCTGGGGGAGGGATCCATTCTGATCCATGATTCCCATATGAAGATGTGGGACACCTGTACGGCAGAGCTGCTCAGACTGGCGGGAAAGAACACGCCGAGACTGTTTCCCTGGGTGTGCAGTTCCATAAAGGACATTCTGGCAGGTGTGGCAGAATGCGGAGGGAGCGGCGCGGGCGGGGAGTTTCCGAAGGAATGTTGGGAAGAGATTCCCATGCGGGTATTGAGCAATTCGAAGCGGATAAACGGGGCCGTATGCATGATTTATCCGGAATTACTGGCCAGACTGGCATTGGAGGAGGCGCGCAGCTTCTTTATCCTTCCCAGTTCCGTCCATGAGGTGATTCTCCTGGCGGATACCGGCAGAGGGGAAGCAGAGGCGTTTAAGAAGATGATAGTCGAGATCAATCATACCCAGGTCGCTCCGGAGGAGGTTCTTTCAGACAGTCTGTATTATTATGATTTTGCCGAAAAAAGGGTAAAAATAATTTTCTAAAAAATTCCTTGAATTTGTGGTAGACATATTAAATATTTTGTGATATTATAGTCAGAGCGATGTAACAATTTTGTAATATTTGCATCCGTAGTCTAATGGATAGAACGAAGGCCTCCGACGCCTTTAATGCAGGTTCGATTCCTGTCGGATGCATTTACATCGCTCTGGCTTTAATAATGTCTTCTGTAAGAAAAGCCGCATGCGGCTTTTTCGCTTATAGAATTCAGGCAGGACGTTATGCTGAAATACCACATTGAAAAGGAAGGTGCCATATGGGAAATGACAAACTCACAACAGTTCGTGATTATATAGTTAAAAATTCAAAGTTTCTGTTTCCGGTGATTCTGATTGCCGTTGTGGCAATCACCGTTTCCATTGCATTAAATGCAGGCAGGGCAAAGGACGGGGAGGAAAGCAGTCCCCAGGAGATTCCGGAAGCGACGCAGGTTTCCGGGGAGGGTACGGAGGCCACAGACGAATCCGAATCCCTGCCGGAGGAAAGCGCTCCCAAAGAGGTTCCCCTGGTGGTCAATGAGGATGAGGCCATTAATGCGCTTGTGGTCCAGTATTACAATGCCATGGCCACAGGGGACAGCGCAGCGATGGCGGCAGTATTTGATGAGATATCGGAAAATGACCTGCTGCGGTATGAGGAGACGGCGAAATATCTGGACCGCTTTCCTGCTATAGAGGTTTATACCAAGCCTGGCCTTGTGGACGGGACTACAGTGGTATATGTGTACTACAGGCTTTGTTTCCTGAATCATGTGGAAGAGGTTCCGGGATGGCAGACCTTCTATGTGTGCCGGAATGAGGCAGGCGGCCTGTATATCAAGAATGAGGCGAACTTTACGGAAGAGGAGAAAGCTTATATCGTATCGGTTTCAGCCCAGGACGATGTGGTGGCGTTTAACAATCGTGTCTCTGTGGAATATAATGATCTGGCCACGCAGCATCCTGAACTGCTCAGCTACATGGGGGAGTTGGGAGAGCAGGTAAACGCCATGATCGGAGTGAGACTTGCAGAGGAGAACGTGGGTACCAGCGGAGCTCCCGCGGAGAATCCTGAGGGCGGCGAGGGCACAGTGCCTCCTGCGGAGAATCCCGAGGGCGGCGAGGGCACAGTGCCTCCTGCGGAGAATCCTGAGGGCGGCGAGGGCACAGTGCCTCCTGCAGAGAACCCTGAGGGCGGCGAGGGCACAGTGCCTCCTGCAGAGAACCCCGAGGGCGGAGAGGGAGGAGCTCCCGCAGAGAATCCTGAGAGCGCTCCTGAGTCCCAGGCGCCTGCAGACATGGGACCCAGATATGCCACGGCAACCACCACGGTAAATGTCAGGAGCTCGGACAGTGAACAGGCCGATAAACTGGGCAAAGTGCCTGGTGGTACAAAGGTGCAGGTGCAGGAAGTACGTGTGAACGGTTGGAGCAAGATCGTCTTTGAAGGCGGAGAGGGATATGTGAAGTCGGAATATCTGCAGATGGAGGAAAGCGCAGACGGGCAGACCGTTATCGGAACCGTAACCGCCAATGAAAACGTGCGCATCCGTGGCGCGGCCAGTGAGGATGCAGAGCAGGTGGGATTGATGGTTGGAGGCGACTCCCTGGAGCTTCTGGCCACAGAGAACGGTTGGTGTAAGGTTATCTACGACGGAAAGATCGGGTATGTGAAGTCCGATTTTGTGACACAGCAGTAGGAAAGTATGCTGTAACCGTATAAATTTCTGAAAAAAGGGAAGCCTTTTATGGAGAGCGGAAACCGTTTTCCATAGAAGGCTTTTTCGGCGTCTGGCCGGAAAATACAGGGTTGGGAGGAAGACCCTGGAAATGTGTGGGGCGGCAGCCGGAGACAGGAGGATGGGATGAAATCACAGGAAGCGATTATTTACAGGGAAATTCAGAAAAATACGGAAAATGCCATGAAGGCTATTGATACCATCTCAGGAAAGGTATATGATGATGATTTTGCGCTGCAGATTTCAAAACAGTCCCTGAAATATGCAGAGATCTATAATGAAGCCTCCAGGCAGCTGGTGGAGGCAAAGGCAGGACGGTATCAGAGCACTGCGCTGTCCGATGCCCTGTTAAAGACCGGGATCCATTACAATACCCTGCTGAACACCAGCACAGGGCATATGGCGGAAATTATGATAAAGGAAAGCAATAACGGGATACTGGAGATGGAAAAGGTTTTAAAGCACAATGAAAGGGCGGGGGAGGGATCCGTGGCCCTGGCAAAGGAGCTGATTGATTTTCAGCAGAAGAATATAGCTGCCCTGAAGAGTTATTTATAGGAATATCTTGTGCAACTCGACTAAAAAACTAAAAAACTCTTTTTCAATTTAGTGCATTAAAGCGTGTTGTGAATTTCTGGAATTAGGGGTATAATAAGTATTGGACGATGGCGTCAGGGGGCACAGGGCCGGAATCCTGTGTCCCCTTCACTATGCGCAGACCCACGCAGTGGAAATATGTCACTGACGTGACGCACGGGCGTCCCGTACATACTATATAGAAGGAGGACATGTAAATGTCATATGTTGATGAAGTATTTGATCTGGTAGTAGCCAGGAATCCTGCACAGCCCGAATTTCATCAGGCAGTGAAGGAGGTATTGGAGTCCCTCCGCGTGGTGATTGAGGCAAATGAGGAAAAATACCGCAGGGATGCTCTGCTGGAGCGTCTGGTAACCCCTGAAAGGCAGATCATTTTCCGGGTTCCCTGGGTGGATGACAAGGGACAGGTGCAGGTAAACAACGGTTTCCGCGTACAGTTTAATTCCGCCATCGGTCCTTACAAGGGAGGACTGAGGCTGCATCCTAGCGTAAATCTGGGGATTATCAAGTTTTTGGGTTTCGAGCAGATCTTTAAGAATTCCCTCACCGGTCTTCCCATTGGCGGAGGCAAGGGCGGATCCGACTTTGATCCCAAGGGAAAATCGGACAGGGAGGTAATGGCATTCTGCCAGAGCTTTATCACGGAGCTGTATAAATACATCGGAGCCGATACGGATGTACCGGCAGGAGATATCGGAACCGGTGCCAGGGAAATCGGCTATATGTACGGCCAGTACAAAAGGCTGACAGGGCTGTATGAGGGTGTTCTCACCGGAAAAGGGCTTACCTACGGCGGTTCCCTGGCCAGAACGGAGGCTACGGGTTATGGTCTGCTGTATCTCACCCAGGAGATGCTGAAGTGCAACGGCAGGGATATTGCAGGCAGGACCATTGCAGTTTCCGGTGCAGGCAATGTGGCAATCTATGCCATCCAGAAGGCGCAGCAGCTGGGCGGAAATCCTGTGACATGCTCGGATTCCACGGGCTGGATCTATGATCCCCAGGGAATTGATGTGGCTCTGTTGAAGGAAGTAAAGGAAGTAAAGCGGGCAAGACTGACAGAGTATGCGGCAGCGAGACCCGGCGCCCAGTACCATGAGTGCGCCGAAGGAAGCAATGTGTGGACCGTGAAGTGTGACATTGCCCTTCCATGCGCAACGCAGAATGAGCTGCACCTGAAGGATGCGCAGACTCTGGTGGCAAACGGATGCTTTGCCGTGGCGGAGGGCGCCAATATGCCTACTACCATGGAGGCAACGGAATATCTTCAGAAGAACGGTGTGCTGTTCTGCCCGGGAAAGGCATCCAACGCAGGCGGCGTTGCCACTTCGGCTCTGGAAATGAGCCAGAACAGCGAGAGGCTGAGCTGGACTTTTGAGGAAGTAGATTCCAGGCTCCAGGGCATTATGGTAAATATTTTCCACAGCCTGGACGAGGCGGCTAAGAAGTTCGGCTGTGAGGGAAATTATGTCGCAGGAGCAAATATTGCCGGTTTCCTGAAGGTGGCGGAAGCCATGACTGCACAGGGTGTGGTATAGGAATCAGGGAACGGACACAGATAAAAACGGCTGCCCCGGCAGGATTCCGGATGCAGGATGGAAGGATTTTCCGTCCTGTACCGGCCCCATGCCGGGGCAGCCGCATTGAGCAAATGTTACGGCTGCATATGTTCTTCTGTAATCTGAAGGATTCGCTCCATATCAGACAACAGTTCCCTGGAATAATTTTCTGCCTGCCAGTATACCTGTTCCGCTTCGGAATGCTTGCCGCTGTTGATGGCATTGATTACGGAAGCACCGTATTTATGGAACTTCTGGTGCTTGGCTCCCAAAGCCTCCCAGATGGGAAGAACACCGGGGATATCCGGGGTCATGGCATAATAGAAATGACCGAAACCGCATTTGGAGGAATCCAGCTGCAGGGGAATGATGGTCTGTGTGTTTACCATTTTTTTCAGATTATCCAACCAGGTGTGGTGGGCGGATATGGCATTGCGCATATACTGCGCAAACTCCCTGTTTTCCAGGTGGAAGAAGGCATCTTTTGTCATGGTTCCCATCTGCTTTATGCTGTCGTCCAGTGTCTTCTCGATTCCAACCACCGGTTTTGCGGCCTGAAACAGATCTTCGCCTACTTTCCGCATGAATTCGGAGCTCTCCACCAGCTGGTTTTGCATTTCTGCCATGGAACTGCTGATTTCCTCGCTGACTGCGGCGATGGAACTCATGGATTCATTGATTTTCGAGACATATTCCTGGCTTTCATTGTTCAGCTCCCACACATTTTTGATCTTTTCCGTCATGGTGATCAGGGAGTTGATGGTGTTGGAGGAACTGGTGACGCTCTTGTGGGAAGCGCTTTTCATATTTTTCACAAAGGATTCCATATTTGCAGTCAGGTTCTGGGTCTCCTGGGACAGTTCCCGGATTTCATTGGCGACAACGGAAAATCCTTTTCCCGCGTCTCCGGCCCTTGCGGCTTCCACGGAGGCGTTCAGCGCCAGCAGATTGGTCTGCATGGAGATGGAGCCGATACCGGAAATGACGCCGCTGATGCGGTTGACAATTTCCACCAGTTCGTCCAGATCCTTCTGCATTTCCCGGGAAATGGCGATGGTCTGCTCGGAGAGTTCCTTTATATCGGTGAGCTCATGTTGGCCGGATTCCATTTTCTGATACACTTCGTCGGTGGCTCCGGAGACTTTGACGATGGTATTTGTCAGCTCTTCCTGCTGGTTGCTTGAGACCCCCATGGAAGCGCCGAAAATGGTTTCTGTGGCACTGGCCACCTTTTGGGAGATATCGATGATCTTATCCGTCTGATGCTGCATGGTCAGGTCCAGAGAGCTGATCTGCATCACGGCGTTAATATTTTTTTCAAAAATTTCCGCAAACTGCTTTCTCCCTCTCAACAGTCGCTGGTAGATGCCGTTCAGTTCCGGTTCCCGGGAATAATCGGTGGATTGCAATTCCGAAACGGCTTTCATCAGTGTGGCTTTTTTCTTTTTCACTGCCATTGATACATCCTCACTTCTTTCTTTAGAATTAGTGGCTTTCTTTTATGATACGATATTTCTGTTTTTTTGCAAGTCTTTTTGTGATTTTTATTTCGGATATATTTTCCGGACGGGGAAAAAGAGGGGAAAAAGTGGATAAAATGCCGCAGATGTGATATAGTGAGAGGGAATGGCAGGGACAGGAGAGAGAACATGGCGGAAAAAAAGTATTATGCGGTAAAAAAAGGGAAAGTCACAGGTGTGTTTACGGACTGGGAGTCATGCAGGGCTTCGGTGGAGGGATGGCCGGGAGCGGAATACAAGGGCTTTGCCGGGCTTGCGGAGGCTGAGGCCTATCTGGGAGGAGGCGTTCCGGGAGCGGAACAGGCATCCGTACCGAAAAAGGCGCAGCCGGGGGAATGTCCCCCGCCGGGAACCCTTCTGGCCTATGTGGACGGCAGCTATGACCATTCCCTGAAAAAATATGCCTTTGGGTGCGTGTTTATTCTGCCGGACGGGCGGATCCGCACAATGTATGGAAACGGGGACAATGAACAGTCCCTGCGGCACCGCAATGTCACCGGGGAAATGCTGGGGGCAATGTACGCGGTGAAGGTTGCGATGGCAAACGGTTTTTCGGGAATAGAGATACGGTACGACTACCAGGGTATCGAAAAATGGGTAACCGGTGCATGGCGGTCCAAAACGGAGCTCACCGGGAAGTATGCCCGGGCCATGCAGCAGTGGGGAGAGAAGATTGCCATCAGTTTTACAAAGGTGGCGGCACATTCAAATGTGTATTATAATGAACTGGCGGACAGGACAGCCAAGACGGGCCTGCGGCAGGGAAGCGGAATTCCCGGAGTATGCATGCTGGATGAGATGCAGGACTGATGCCGGGAAGGAAGAAACGGGGGAAGCGATGGAGGCACAGAGACTGAATAAATTTCTTGCCCACAGCGGTGTCTGTTCCAGAAGGGACGCGGACAGACTGATTGAGCAGGGCCAGGTGGAGGTAAACGGCAGGACAGGGGAACCGGGAATGCAGGTGACGGAAGAGGATGAGATCAGGGTGCGTGGGGAAATAGTGCGCGGTGACAGGGAGACGGTGGTACTGGCATTTTACAAGCCACGGGGAGTGACCTGTACGGAGCGGGATTCCCATGCGGAAAAAACAATATCCGATCTGGTGGACTATCCAGTGAGGGTCACTTATGCAGGGAGGCTGGACAAGGAATCCAGAGGCCTGCTGCTGCTTTCCAATGACGGGGACCTGATTCAGGCCATGATGAAGGGAGCAAACCTTCATGAAAAGGAATACATTGTAAGGGTGGACAGGGAGATAACGGATGCTTTCGTGGAAAAAATGGCAGGGGGAATCTACCTGGAGGAACTGAATGTCACCACAAGGGAATGCAGGGTGGAGAAGCTTGGGAGCCATTCGTTTAAGATTATACTGACCCAGGGGTTGAACCGGCAGATTAAGCGGATGTGCCAGGCCTGCGGCTGCCGGGTGATGAGCCTGAAGCGGGTCAGGGTCATGCATGTGGAGCTGGGGAACCTGAAGCCCGGGGAATACCGCAGACTGGACAGCTCGGATGTGGAGAGGCTATACAGGGACTGCGGACTGCGGAAAGGGCAATAGCCGTACAGGAGACGGGGAATTCATAAAGGCCGGAAGAAAGAAAAGGATGGTTGAGGTATGATGCAGGCTGAGAAGATGGAACGGATCAAATATCTGACGGAACTTCTGAATAAAGCGTCCGGGGCGTATTACGCACAGGACAGGGAGATTATGAGCAATCTGGAGTATGACAGGCTCTATGAGGAACTGGAGGGACTGGAGAAAGAGACAGGGATTATCCTGGCAAACAGTCCTACGGTGAGGGTGGGATATGAGGCGGTGGAGGAGCTGCCCAAAGAACGCCATGTGGCCCCAATGCTTTCCCTGGACAAGACAAAGAGCCGGGAAGATCTGAGGGAATGGCTCCAGGGACATCCTGCGGTTATGAGTTGGAAGCTTGACGGTCTGACCATCGTGCTGACGTACCGGGACGGGAAACTGGAAAAGGCGGTTACCAGGGGGAACGGGGAGATAGGGGAGGTGATCACAAACAATGCGAAAACCTTTGTTAACCTGCCCCTTGGAATTCCCTTCCGGGGCGAACTTGTGCTGCGGGGGGAAGCGGTGATCAGCTATTCGGATTTCGAGAAGATCAACAGGGAGATAGAGGACGGGGATGCAAAGTATAAAAATCCCAGAAATCTGTGCAGCGGTTCCGTGCGGCAGCTGAACAGTGAGATTACGGCAAACAGAAATGTTCGGTTTTTCGCGTATGCACTGGTGAGCGTCTCTGAGGAAGCGGCGCCCATGCATTCGGTGACGGAACAGTTTCGTTTTCTGGAACAGCAGGGATTTGCTGTGGTGGAGCACTACCTGGCGGAGGAGAATACCATTGCGGAAATCCTGGAAGGGTTTGAGAAGAAAATTGAAACCTACGATATTCCATCAGACGGACTGGTCCTGGTCTATGATGATATCGGGTACGGACAGTCCCTGGGGCGGACCGCAAAGTTTCCCAGAAATTCCATTGCCTTCAAATGGGCGGATGAACTGCGGGAGACGACTCTGAAGGAAATCGAATGGAGTGCCAGCCGCACCGGTCTGATTAATCCTGTGGCCATCTTTGAACCCGTGGAGCTGGAGGGAACCACAGTGAGCCGGGCCTCTGTTCACAATATCAGCATTCTGCGCGCGCTGCAGCTGGGGATCGGGGACAGAATCACCGTATATAAGGCAAATATGATCATCCCACAGATTGCGGAGAACCTGACGGCAGAAGAGGAAGGGCCGGAGGACAGACAACTGGTGGAGATTCCCCGGATTTGTCCCGTGTGCGGAGGACAGACGGAAATCCGTCAGGTAAATGACGTGCAGTCACTCTACTGCACCAACGGAAAGTGCGCCGCAAAGCAGATAAAGGCATTCGCCCTCTTTGTCAGCAGGGATGCCATGAACATTGACGGACTCTCTGAGGCAACCCTGGAGAAATTTGTGGACATGGGATTTCTGCATGAATTTGCGGATTTATTTCATCTGGAAAGTCATCGGGAACAGATCGTGGAGATGGAAGGTTTTGGGGAAAGGTCCTGCCAGAATCTCATCGAGAGTGTGGACCGGGCCCGGAATACCACTCTGCCCAGGGTGCTGTACGGTCTTGGCATTGCCAACATAGGCAGCGCCAATGCCAAGATGCTCTGCCGCTTTTTTGATCATGACCTGAAACGGATGCAGGAAGCGGATGTGGAGACCCTGAGCGCCATAGACGGTGTGGGGGAAGTCATTGCCACGGCTTTTGTCAGTTACATGCAGGATCCGGATAATCTGCGGAAGATAGACAACCTCATGAAGGAGCTTACCATTCAGGTGCCCAGGACAGAGGAGGGCAGCCAGACCCTGTCCGGGTTAAGCTTTGTGGTAACCGGGACACTGACAAAATTTGCCAGCAGAAACGAACTGAAGGAGGCCATTGAAGCGAAGGGGGGAAAAGTCACAGGGACCGTTACCGGCAAAACGACCTGTCTGATCAACAATGACGTGGCTTCCAACTCTTCCAAAAATAAAAAGGCCCGGGAACTTGGAATTCCTGTACTGTCCGAAACGGATTTCCTGGAGCAGTATCAACTGGAGGCTCCCGGGCAGCAGGCGTGAAACCTGAGAAAAGAAAACTGGATTTTAGGAGGAAAAAATGCCCATCAAAACACAGCGGGATCTGCCCGCAAAGGAAATTTTGGAAAATGAAAATATATTTGTCATGGATGAATTCCGTGCCATGCATCAGGATATCCGTCCCCTGCAGGTGCTGATTCTGAACAATATGCCGGTGAAGCAGGATACGGAGCTGCAGCTTCTGCGGGCCCTGTCCAACACTCCCCTGCAGGTGGATGTGACTTTTATGAATGCCAGGAGCCATCTGTCCCAGAATACATCTGCAAACCATCTGAATAAATTTTATGTCACCTGGGATGAGATCAGGGATCAGAAGTACGACGGAATGATCGTCACTGGGGCTCCTGTGGAGGACATTCCCTTTGAGGAAGTGGACTACTGGGAGGAAATCTGTGAGATTTTTGACTGGGCGGAGACTCATGTGACATCCACCCTCCATATCTGCTGGGCCTCCCAGGCAGGACTGTATCACTATTATGGAATCGACAAGAAGAAGCTTCCCAGGAAGCTGTTCGGAGTATACGATCATCGGGTGCAGAACCGCAGGATTCCCCTGGTGAGAGGATTCGACGATATCTTTCCGGCGCCCCAGAGCAGGCATACGGAGTCCCCGGCGGAAGCCATCCATGCCTGCAGTGAGCTGACAGTACTGGCGGAATCTCCGGTGGCAGGCGTGTACCTGGCCATTGCCCAGGAAGGGAAGAAGATTTTTGTCACAGGGCATCCGGAGTATGACAGGTATTCCCTGAATAACGAATACTTCCGGGATCTCAACAAGGGACTGCCCATACAGATTCCCTACAACTATTATCCCGGGGACGACCCGGAGGCAAAACCCCTGCTGCAGTGGAGGGCGCACAGCAATAACCTGTACAGCAACTGGCTGAATTATTATGTGTATCAGGTGACGCCCTATGAGCTGGGGCATCACAGATAGGCTGTATTATTTGGGCAAATTTCACATAATCCCCTTTTTTTGTGGAAGAAAATGTGTTACAATTTTTTATAAATTAATTGAGCAGGCCTGGAGGGATTTTGGAGAAAGGAGAGGGATGGCAATGAACGCAGAGGATAAGAACTGCCTGGAAGGCGGTGCAGTCAGGTATTATCTGGCAATCGATATCGGGGCATCTAGCGGGCGCCATATACTGGCCCATCTGGAGGACGGCAATATGGTCCTGGAGGAAGTACACCGCTTCCCCAACGGAATGACGGAGAAGGACGGCGAGCTGGTATGGGATGTTGACGAGCTGTCTGCGCAGATTGTGTTGGGCATGAAGAAATGCGCGGAGATTGGGAAAATTCCTGTCAGCGTGGGAGTGGACACCTGGGGGGTGGACATTGTTCTGTTGGACAAAGAGGGAAAACGCCTGGGCAATGCGGTGGCTTACAGGGACAGCCGGACCAGGGGAATGGATGAGGAAGTATATAAGATCATTCCGGAGGATGAGCTTTATGCCCGCACCGGAATTCAGAAGGCCATCTTCAATACCATTTACCAGCTGATGGCTCTGAAGACCAAAAAGCCGGAGCTTTTGGAACGGGCCGAGATTCTGCTGACCATGCCGGATTATTTCCATTATATGCTGTCCGGTGTGGCTGTGACGGAATATACGGAAGCAACCACGGGACAGTTGGTCAGCCCCCTGACCAAAGACTGGGACAGGGAGCTCATTGACAGACTTGGTTATCCCGGCCATATCTTTCAGAAAATCGTGGCTCCCGGCACCCGCATCGGCAGCCTGACGGAAAGTGTAAAAGCAGAGGTGGGATTTGACTGTGATGTTGTAGTGCCGGCAAGCCATGATACCGGGTCCGCAGTGATAGCGGTGCCTACGGACAGGGACAATGCACTGTACATAAGCTCAGGAACCTGGTCCCTTATGGGGACGGAGCGCATGAAGGCGGACTGCTCGCCGGAGAGCAAGGCGAACAACCTGACAAATGAGGGCGGATATGATTACCGTTTCCGTTATCTGAAGAATATCATGGGCCTGTGGATGATCCAGTCCGTTAAAAAGGAGATCGGGGGAGAACTGGGATTCGGGGAGATCTGCGACATGGCTTCAAGGTGTGAGATTTCTTCTATCGTGGACTGCAACGACGACCGCTTCCTGGCTCCTGCCAATATGACGGAAGAGGTTCAGAAGGCCTGCAGGGAGTCCGGGCAGCAGGTTCCGGAAGGGATTGCCGAGGTTGCATCCGTGATTTATAACAGCCTGGCGAAATGCTATGCAAGAACCATAGCGGAACTGGAGAGCATGACAGGAGAAAAATACGACCGCATCCATATCGTGGGGGGAGGCTCCAATGCGGAATATTTAAACCGGCTGACTGCCAGGGCCACGGGCGTTCCGGTATATGCCGGGCCTACGGAGGCCACGGCCATCGGCAATGTGGCGGCCCAGATGATTGCGGCAGGGGAGTTGGAAGGACTGAAAGCGGCCCGGGCATGTGTATTCCGGTCGTTCCCCATCCAGATCTATGAGTAATCCGCAGATTCCGGGAGGCGTGCGAGAAGCAGACAAAAAGCGAGGAAAACATAGATGACAGGCAGAGAGAGATTTGAATCCGCAAAAGAGATTTATGCATCCTACGGTGTGGACGTGGAGGCTGCAATTGCAGACTGCATGGCAGCTCCCGTTGCCCTTCACTGTTGGCAGGGAGATGATGTCACCGGATTTGACCATGACGGCCCATTGACCGGCGGCATCCAGACCACAGGCAATTACCCGGGCAGGGCAGGGACTCCGGAAGAGCTGATGCAGGATATGGACAGGGCGCTTGGTCTGATGCCGGGGAAAAAGAAACTGAACCTGCACGCAAGCTACGCCATTTTCGAGCCAGGGGAATTTGCGGACAGGGACAGGCTGGAGCCGAAGCATTTCGCAAAATGGGTGGCTTTTGCAAAAGAGAGAAACATGGGCATTGATTTTAATCCAACCTTTTTCTCCCATGACAGGGTGAAGGACGGGCTGACCCTGTCCAGTCCGGACGAGGAGACCAGGAAGTTCTGGATCAACCACGGCAGGGCATGCATCCGTATTTCCCAGTATTTTGCGGAGGAGACGGGAATTCCCTGCGTGATGAACATCTGGACTGGGGATGGATATAAGGATGTTCCCGCAGACCGCATGGGGCCCAGGCTGCGGTATAAGGAATCCATTGAGGAGATTCTGGCAGAGCCCTTTGACCGGAATAAGGTGAAGCTCTGTGTGGAGTCCAAGGTATTCGGCATCGGTGTGGAGGCATATACTGTAGGAAGCGCGGAATTTACCTTAAGTTTTGCAGCTTCCCATGAAGGCTGCCTGCCTCTGATGGACAATGGACATTATCATCCAACGGAAGTGGTGTCCGACAAGATTCCGGCGCTGCTGTGCTTCTACCCGGAGATTGCCCTGCATATCACAAGGCCAATCCGCTGGGACAGCGACCATGTGGTGCTCTTTGATGACGAGACCAGGGAGATGGCCAAAGAGATTGTCAGGTGCGGCGGACTGGACAGGGTTTATATGGCCCTGGATTACTTTGATGCCAGCATCAACCGTGTGTCCGCATGGGCCATGGGCTTCCGCAGCTGGCAGAAGGCATTGCTTTCCGCCCTGTGTACCCCAAACGAAGCCCTTAAGAAGCTGCAGGACGAGAACCGGATGACGGAGCTGATGGTGCAGCAGGAGGCAGTGAAGATTTTGCCCTTCGGAGATGTGTGGAACGAGTACTGTGAGCGCTGCGGGGTGGTGTCCGATAAGGATTTCTACGGCGAGATCAGAAAATATGAGAATGAGGTTCAGTTAAAGAGATAAGAGGAGAGCAGTTAAGCCGGATTCAGGAAGGGCACAGGGGGGGAGGAGCAGCATGGAGGCTGTGATAAAAGTCAGGGGATTGCGGAAATACTACAAAGAGATCAGGGCAGTGGACGGGATTGACTTTCAGGTGGAGAGGGGAGAGATGTACGGCTTTCTGGGGGTGAACGGGGCAGGGAAGTCCACCACCATCAATATGCTGTGCACCTTGTTTCCGCCCACGGAGGGGGAGGCAGAGATCTGTGGTTACAGACTGGGGCGGGAGGACGAAAACATCCGCCGGAAAATCGGTGTGGTGTGGCAGGGAAACTGTCTGGACAATAAGCTTACCGTAAAGGAAAATATATATGTGAGGGGCGCTCTGTACGGCCTGACAAAAAAACAGCTGCGGGAAAGCGTCAGCAGGGTGTGCGGAAGACTGGAGCTTTCGGAGTTTTTTAACAGACCATATGAAAAGCTCTCCGGAGGGCAGAAGAGGCGGTGCGAAATTGCAGCAGCTTTGGTTAATACGCCGGAGATCCTGTTTCTGGATGAGCCCACTACAGGACTGGACCCCGCCACCCGTCAGATGGTATGGAAGAGTCTGGAGGAACTGCGGCAGGAAGGCATGACCATTTTTCTCACCACCCATTATATGGAAGAGGCGGCAGGAGCAGATCATATTGCCGTGATGGACGGCGGAAAGATACGGGAGACCGGGACGCCCTTTACATTGAAGGAGCGTTTTGCAAGGGATAAGCTGCGGTTGGTTCCGGGGGAGGGACAGCGCGGGAAACTGCAGAAAATCCTGGCCGGGCACTGTGGGAGGAACAGCGGCATTACCATGGGACAGGAGAGCGGGGAAGGCTTTCTGGTAATTCTTTCGGACAGTCTGTGCGCCCTGCCGGTTCTTAAGGAAGCGGAAGACTGTCTGCAGGGGTTTGAACTGGTCCAGGGTACCATGGATGATGTGTTTTTGAATATAACGGGAAAGACACTGGCTGAGGAGGTGCGGAATGGGTGAGCTGTTTTATCTGGTAAAAAGAAATACTCTGGTATTTTTGAGAGAGCGGTCCGCGGTGTTTTTTTCACTGTTGTCCATGTTGATCGTTCTGGGGCTTATGGTGGTCTTTCTGGGGCGGATGAACAGCGAGAGCCTGGTGAATCTGCTTTCGAAGCTTGGAGGCAGGCGGGACAGGGCCGCCGATGAGAGGAATGCCGCTTATCTGATACAGCTCTGGACACTTGCCGGAATCCTGGTGGTCAATTCCGTGACTGTTACTTTGACTGTTACCGGAAGCATGGTACAGGATGAAGCTGAGAAGCGGCTTATGGCATTTTATGCCACACCCGTAAATCGAATCAGACTGTCGCTTGGGTATGTGTTGGCAGCCTGGCTGGTGGGAACGGGAATGTGCCTGCTGACCCTGGCGGTTGGAGAGGGCTATTTTGCGCTGAATGGATACGGGCTTCTGGGAATGGAGGCGCTGCTGAAGCTCTGCGGCATGATTGCCCTGAATACCTTTGTGTTTTCTGCAATCGCTTATTTACTGGCTTTGTTTGTCCATAACAGCAGCGCATGGAGCGGCCTGCTTACCATTATCGGCACTTTGGTGGGATTTGTGGGAGGGATCTATCTGCCCATGGATGCATTGTCCGGCAGGGTACAGTCCGTGCTGAAATGTCTGCCCGTGATTCACGGAGCGGCCATGATGCGTACTGTGTGTACAAAGGATGCGATAAGGGAAACCTTTGCGGGACTGCCGGAGGAGGCGGAAGACCTTTTCAGGGAGGTTATGGGAATCAGTCTGTGGGTGGGAGAGCACAAAATTTCCCTGGGGGAACAGGTGATCTTTTTGGGCTTTTATGCTATACTGGCCATTGGAGCCGGGGCAGTGCTGAGCAGGAGGAGAAGGCTGCGCTGAAACCGGGAGACTTTAAAAGTATTTAAAGTTAAAAAAACAGCTTCCCATTTTGGGATATCTGTGTTATACTTAAGGACATGGAAGCATAGCTCAGCTGGGATGAGCGCTCGCCTGACTAGCGGGAGGCCAAGGGTTCGAGCCCCTTTGCTTCCATTTTTTTGTATCCGTCTAATGGGAGTGTCCCATTGTTTTCCCGATACCATGTGCCATATTATAATTATAAATACTTCCCGTGTCAGGGAAAGCTTTCTCTGCATGGGAGCCTGGAAGGAGACGGAAGGACAGGGTTCGAAGCATAAGACAGAGGAGGTTGGAAAATGGCAGAGGGCAGAAAAAAGATGCTGGTAACGGGGGCATCCGGGTTCCTGGGAAGCAGAATCGCATCATTTTACCGGGACAGGTATGAGGTCTGCGTCCCGTCACATGGGGAGATGGATATTGCGGACCTGGAGAGTGTGAAGCGTGTATTTGACAGGATCTGTCCCCATGTGGTGGTACATTGCGCAGCGGTTTCGGATGTGGGGGCCTGTGAGAGGGAGCCGGAGAGCTCCTGGAAGATCAATGTGGATGGGAGCCGGAATATTGCGCAGATGTCGGCATTCCATCATGCGAAATGCCTGGCTGCCAGTTCCGACCAGGTATATTTCGGGAGCGTAGGGACAGAGCCGCACAGGGAGGACGAGGAACTGCGCCCCGGGAATGTGTACGGCAGGGAGAAGCTGAGAGCCGAGGAGGAATGCCTGAAGGTAAACCCGGAATGTATCCTGCTGCGTCTGTCATGGATGTATGATGCATGCGTGATCAGGGAGGGGGAGCATGGGGATTTCTTCCGGATACTGGCGGCAAATCTGAAGAATTCGGAGGAGCTGAAATATCCGGTTCACGACAGGCGGGGAATTACGGACGTGAATGAGGTGGTGCGCAATATGGAGCAGGCATTTCAACTGAAGGGGGGAGTCTATAATTTCGGTTCCCCCAATGACAGAAATACCTATGAAACGGTAGTGGAGCTGTTCCGCGCCCTTGGATGGGACACGGCCCGCCTGAGAGGAGATACGGAAAGCCATGCCCTGGCGCCCAGAAATCTGACCATGGACCCCGGCAGGCTTCAGGGGTATGGGATTACCTTTTCTCCTACGGTTCTGGCCCTTGGGAAGAACGGACGGCTGTATTTTTCCATTTAACCGGCGGGGCCGTATATTTTCCGGCCCGGGATTTATAACAGAGCGGAAGGCAGAGGCGGGAAGGGGTCTGCCTGCTTCTGTCTGCAGAGAGGATGGGCAGAATGCAAGTGTACAAAGCACCCATGGGGTGGAACAGCTATGACTATTATGACACAACTGTCAGTGAGGAGAGAGTCAGGGCCAATGCAGACTATATGGCTGCGCATTTGAAGGATGCAGGTTGGGAGTATGTGGTAGTGGATATTCAGTGGTATGCCGGGGATGCCGGTACCATGCGGGACAGATACCAGTACATTCCCTTCGGCGAAGCGGAGATGGACGAATACGGACGGCTGCAGCCGGATGTAAAGCGTTTTCCCTCCTCGGCGGGAGGAAAGGGTTTCGGCCCGCTGGCGGAATATGTGCACGGACTGGGGCTGAAGTTCGGCATCCATATCATGCGGGGAATTCCGAGGCTTGCCGCCCACAGGCATCTGCCCATTCTCGGGAGCGGCGCAAGGGCAGACCAGGCTGCGGACCCCTCCTCCATCTGCGGATGGAACCCGGATATGTACGGTCTGCGGAAAAACGCAGAGGGCAGCCAGGCTTACTATGACTCCATTATCGGCATGTATGCGCAATGGGGTGTGGATTATATAAAATGCGACGATATCTGCAATACAAATCTGTATCCCCACAATCCCTATTCAGCCGCCCATGAGGTGGAGATGCTGCATGCTGCCATCGAAAAAACGGGCAGGGATATCATCCTTTCCCTTTCACCGGGCCCGGCGGTTATTGAGAAAGCGTGGCATTACGAAAAATACGCAAATATGTGGCGGATTACCGATGATTTCTGGGATCAGTGGGATCTGCTGCGGAATATGTTTGACAGATGTGAATTGTGGCAGAATCATGTGGCTCCTGGTTCTTATCCTGACTGTGACATGCTGCCGCTTGGGAAACTGGGCGGCGGATTCGGGAACGGAGAGCGGGATACCCGTTTTACCAGGGACGAACAGATCACAATGATGACATTATGGTCTGTATTTGGTTCGCCGCTTATGGCAGGGGCGGAGCTGACGAAGCTGGATGAGTGGACCCTGTGGCTGCTGACCAGGAAGGAGATCCTGAAACTGGTCTCAAATGAATATGTGGGAAGACAGTTTGAGAAAAATGAGGAGTATGCCATCTGGAGCTGCCGTAAGGAAGGCGAACGGTATCTGGCGTTTTTCAATTTTATGGAGGAGGCCAGGCAGGTTTCCTGCCTCCTGGAGGAAGTAGAGCAGTTTGCGGGAAGAACATCAGAAATCTCCAGGGCTGTGGAACTCTGGAGCGGCAGGGACATTGCGCCTGTCGGAGGGGTGCTGACGGATCTTGTGCCTGCCCATGGGGCCAGGCTGTTTGAACTTCTGGACTCGTGACAGAGAGATTCAGAGGGCCGTATCGGATGGAAAAGCCGGAACAGGGAACACCGGGAGGGAAGCGGAATGAAGATTGGAGAAGCGCAGGGGATCTACAGGGAACAGGTCAGGGCATATCAGAAGGAGAGGGCGTCGGTGTCAAAGCAGCTTCAGAACCTTCGCCGCCGGATGGAGGCGCATCCGGATGAAAAGGAGCAGTATGAGTCCGAGGCTGCCACCCTGGAGCTGACATTGGAGACCCTGCAGGAGAAGCAGGAAGAGTATCAGGATTATTTAAGTGATCTGGCAGAGCAGTACTGCGCCTACTGGAATGCCACGGTGGGGGAACAGCAGGCGGACGCAGCGGAAGAGTATGCGGTGGATATGGCCAAAATTATGGAGGTGGCCCGCCGTATCATGAGGGGAGCCATTGTACCTGCGTCAGACGAGCGGAAATTAATGGAATACAGTGAAGAAATGTACCAGACAGCGAAGAATATAGGCGCCATGGTACAGCGGCAGAAGAAGGAGAAATACGATTCCCTCTGGGGTGACGAGGAGAAGAAGGTATACGATGATCCCCGGGAGGCGGCGGAAAACGGGGAAGTGATGGGGGAAGGCCCCCAGCTGACGGACCCGGCTGCAGTTACGGCTGCGGTTTCCGGAGAATGAGCAATGAGGCCTGGAGACTGTGTTTTGGCCGGAAGGGAAGCCGGAGATGTTACATTTGGCTGTATGTGACGATGACATGAGAACCCTGGAGTATCTGGCAGGGGAAGCCGGGAACTGGGCGGAAGCGGAAGGAAGGGCCTGCAGTGTGGAAAGGTATGCTTCTGCGGATGCCTTTTTGTTTGCGTGGGAAGAACGGAAGGATACGGATATTCTGCTCCTGGACATTGAGATGCCGGGGACGGATGGCATGGAGCTGGCGAGACGGCTGCGGCAGCTGGGCAATCCTGTGAACATTATCTTTGTGACGGGAAATCCGGACTTCGCGTTGGAGGGCTATGACCTGGAGGCGGTGTCTTATCTGGTGAAGCCGGTGAAAAAAGACCGTCTGTGGGCGGCGCTTGGCAGGGCCGGGAAGCGGGTCAGGGACAGGGCGGCGATTCTGGCCTGCCTTTCAGCCGGGGAAGTGGAAAAGGTTTTCGCGGCAGATATCTGCTGTGTGGAAAGCCGCGGGCATGACTGTATCCTGTGGAAAAAAGAAGGCCGGGAGCTTGTGTGCAGGACAGGCATTCAGCAGATGGAACAGGAACTGCAGGAATGTACGGATTCCTTTTTCAAGCCGCACAGATCCTACTTTGTGAATCTGGAGCATGTGGAAAGAATCGGAAAGAAGGAAATCTGCATGGACAACGGGATGTCGGTTCCTCTGGCCAGAGGAAAATGGGAGGAGCTGAACCGGGCGTATATGGAATATTTCCGCAGGCAGAGCTTTTGAGACGGCATCCGGCGGGAAAGGGATTTGACAAAAAACGGAGGGAACAGGCGCTATGCTGCAGTTGGGGATCCGGCTTATATGGCTGGTCTTGTATCAGTATTATATAGAGCAGATCTGTGATCTGGAAAAAGGCCGGGGAAAGCGGATTATCGTGTGGGGAATGACAGGAACGGCGCTGCTGGCAACGGAGGCTGTGGTCAGGGCAGGACTGGTTTCCGGGACATTTGCCGCTGACCTGGTGATTTTGGGGGGCTGGCTTTTTACGGCGCTGGTCCTGTTTCTGTATGTGGTGTTTTATGACCGGGAGCCTTTGGGGCAGCAGTGGTGGAAAGCGTTGGCTCCGGGGGCGCTGCTGGCTCTGTGCGCCCTGAAGGACGGGCCTGTTTGGGCCGTGCTGCTGAACGGGGCAGTGCTGACTTTTTTCCTGTGGATGCTTTCCTTTGCAAAGGGATATTTCCGGATGGGAAACGCCCTGGTGAATTCCTCTGTATATGGTATACTGTGTATTTATTTATGGAATATCAGAAACCAGGAAGGGACCGTCCAGCTGCTCTGTTTTCTGGCCCTGGAGCTGCTGTTGTTTCTCTCCCTTGAGGGGACCCTTTCTTCCTGGCACAGAGGATTCGAGGCGCGGACGGAGCTTTTCCAGAGAGAGATCATGAGCCATCAGTATGAGGAAGTGAAGGAAATATATCTGAATATGAGGGGATGGAGGCATGATTACCACAATCATCTGCAGGTGATGAAGGTACAGATTGCCCAGGGACAGCTGGAGGAGATGAAGAGCTATCTGGACGATCTGGAGCAGAATCTGGAGCAGGTGGACACTTATGTGAAATCAGGGAATCTCATGGCGGACGCCATATTGAACAGTAAACTGTCCATTGCCGGGCAGAAGGGGGTCCGGGTAAACTGCAAGGCCGTACTGCCGGACGTGCTGTCCGTGGAGGATGTGGACCTGTGCGTGCTGTTGGGCAATCTGTTGGACAATGCCCTGGAGGCCTGTGAGAAGATTCCGGAGGAACAGCGGTTTCTGCGTATTTACATGGTAGTGAACAGATCGCAGCTTTACATGTCCGTTCAGAACTCCGCCAGAGAGGAACTGGATTTTAACGAGAGGAATTATATTTCCACAAAGCGGGGGAATCATGGACTGGGCATGAAGCGGGTGAAGGCTCTGGCGGACAAATATGAGGGGTATCTTACCCTGGCCAATGAACCGGGTATCTTTGCAGCGGAGGTGACCCTGCCCCTGTGAGAAATCTGCCGGGAACATTTCGTGCTGAAAATTGAACATTTTGTGAGGAAATCCCCCGTTTGGGGGATTTTTATATTATGCTGACATTATACGGCGTATGAGCGGAAGTGAGAAGGGAGGAACCGAAACATTGGGAAAGAAAAATCAGGAAAAGGAAGTGCAGATGAAGGAGAGGCAGGGGAAGAAGACAAAAAGAGCAAAAGAAGAAGAGGATTACAGGCGTTATCCCCTGTGGGACAATTACAGAGCAGCCTTCTCCAAGTTCAGAAAGGCCATGGGAGTCCGGTATCTGGCGGTTGTCGGCGGGAAAATAGGGATATCCGTGCTGCGTCCCTTTGCGGCCATGGCTCTGCCCAGCGCAGTGGTATATCTGTTGGGAAGCGGTTGGAAGCCGGAGATCATCTTTCTGGCCCTGGCAGGATATGTGTTGGCGCTGCAGATCATGGGCACAGCGGGAGATTATCTGGGGAATGTGAGCCGGAAGGGGAGATTCATGTTCCGCATCGGTCTGGGAGCGGAGCTGTTTGAAGCAGCGCTGAGCGCGGATTTCGAGAAATTTGAGAGCACACGGGGACAGCAGAAGCTTGAAGGAGCCAGAGGAAATATTTATTATGGCAATGATACGGGAATCGAAGCTTTTTTAGGAGAGTTCGAGAATGCGGTCATTGCTCTGGCCGGGCTTATTATATATTCGGTGCTCATGGGCAGAATTAATTTCTGGGTGCTTTTGCTGCTGTTCGGCTCTTCGGGAGTGATTATGGCAGTGAATTTCTATGGGGATCAACGCACGGTTAAGCATGAAGAAAAGAGTATCAAAGTCAGACAGGGATATGAGTATCTGAAGCGGGAGGTTCTGGTTCCGGCCAACGGCAAGGATATCAGGCTGTACAGGATGTGGGGCTGGTTTCGGACGGAATTCCGGAAGATGACGGAGGAAATGGCTTACTGGAGCGGCAGGCAGAGGAACTGTTCCATCAATGCCTCTCTTTTTGAGAAGGCGCTGTCCGCAGTGAGAGATCTGTTGGTATATGCCTATCTGATCCGGCGTATGGCGTTGGGGGACATGAATCTGGCCGGGTTTCTGCTCTATGTGGGAATCGTGTCAGGCTTTGGGCAATGGATGAATTCTCTGACCGGGGCAATGGGGGGAATACTGAAAAATAACCGTTATATGAACCGTTACCGGGATTTTTTCGAGTATTCCGGAGACGATTCTCCGGGAGAGGGAAAAGTGGAGAATCCGGGAAGTGTCCACGAAATCCGCCTGGAGCATGTATCCTTCCGCTATGAGGGAGCCGGGGAAGACGCGGTTCATGATCTGACGCTGACCGTGAGACCCGGGGAAAAGCTTGCTTTGGTGGGGATGAACGGCGCGGGAAAATCTACCTTAATCAAGCTGATCTGCGGGCTGTACAGACCCGCCTCCGGAAAGATATATCTGGACGGCAGGGACGTGTCCCTTCTTTCGCCGGAGGAATACAGGAAGGAATTCGCGGTGGTGTTTCAGGAAGTGTTCGCTTTCTCCTTTTCTCTGGCAGATAATGTTTCCTGCAGGGCGGCGGAAGATACCGATTATGCCAAAATGGAAAAAAGCCTCCGTGACGCGGAGCTGTGGACCAGGGTTTTAGAGCTTCCGGGGAAAGAGAGGGCAAATCTGAATAAAGATCTGGATGCCGCAGGCGTAACCCTGTCCGGGGGAGAGCTTCAGCGGCTGATGCTGGCCAGGGCTCTTTATAAGGACGCGCCCATTGTGATTCTGGACGAGCCCACGGCTGCCCTGGATCCCCTGGCGGAGAGCCGGATGTATGAAGAATATTTTAGGATGACGCAGAATAAAACCAGTATTTTTATCTCCCACAGATTGAGCTCCACCAAGTTCTGCCACCGTATTTTATATATGGAGAATGGACGTATTGCGGAGGAAGGCAGCCACGAGACGCTGATGGAAAGGCAGGGCGCCTATGCAGCCATGTTCCGCACACAGGCCCAGTATTACGAGGAGGATTACCGGAAAAAAGAAGGTGAGACTGGAGAATGGTAACAAATCAGACAGGGAGCTGAACTGTTACGGAGAATGACAGAATGGCTGCGAAAAACGGTTTTCAAAAAAGAAAGGCATGGGTATGGACAAAGAGAACAAAAAGGGAACAGACAGGAAATGCGGTGAAGGAAGAGGATCAGAAGGGATAATCGGGAGACTGCGCGCAGTCCTGAAATATCATAAGACAGGTTTGGAACTGCTGAAAATCGCGCATAAAGTGGATTCTGCGGCCATTCCGCTGCGGATCATAAACAGCGCCCTGCAGGTGACGGGAACTTATCTGACCCTGTACCTGACAGCTGAATTTATTGACACCTTATTGGCGGGCAGGTTTTCGGAAGGATTTTTCCGGGGCTGTGCGGTGGTTCTGACAGGACTCTTCCTGGGGGTGGCAGCCAAACTGGTGGAAAAGGCTTATGGGAAATCAGCCCAGCGGTGCAGTCTGGCTTTTGAGGTCATGATGCGGGAGAAAGCAGTCACTCTGGATTACGAGACCATGGAACAGCCCAGGGTATCGGAAAAGATATTTACATCGGAGCGCATAGCCGGCATGTACGGAGGATTGGGCAGTGTGGTAAACAATTACCAGGGACTGCTGACAGGGATTCTGGAGATAGGGACTGCAGTGGGACTTATCGGCGTATTATGCTTCAGCAGTCCGTCGGAGGAGGGTTTCCTGCTGGCCTTTGCCGCCAGGCCGGCAGTCTCTGTGATTCTGGTGCTGGTTTTTCTGGCCCTGACCATGGTGATCAGAGCCAGTGGGAATGCCAGAATGGTAAAGGCTACGGGCAAATATCTTCAGGACCATGCGGGAATGGAACTGCAGCTTACTTATCTGCTTTCCCGGGTGATGATGAATCTGCAGGCGGCAAAAGTGATCCGCATCTATGACATGAAGGGGATGCTGATGGACAACATGGACAGGTGGTGGGAAAAGAGCAATCAGTTTTACGGGAATATGTGCGATATGGAGATTAAAGGTACACTGAACGGGAATCTCACCAACGGATTTTTCACGGTGTTCAGCTATTTGTTCGTGGCGGTAAAGGTACTGTCAGGGGCTGTCACCATAGGCGCGTTTACCCAGTATGCGGGAGCCATGATGAAGCTGTCAGGAGGTTTTCAGGGCGCTGCGTGGTACAACACACAGATTAAACTGGCCAATGATTATATGACGGATTTCCTGGAGCTGATGAGGATGGAGAACGGTCATGCCGCAGGAAGCATTCCCGTGGAGAAGCGTCTGGACGGAGAGTATGAGATTGCATTTCAGGACGTGAGCTTCCGCTATCCGGGCAGTGAGGAGATGATTTTAAAGCATGTGAACTGTAAGATTAAAATGAAAGACAAGCTGGCGCTGGTGGGAGAAAACGGCGCGGGAAAGACTACTTTTGTAAAGCTTCTCTGCAGGCTGTATGAACCTACCGAGGGCGTCATTACCCTGAACGGCATAGACATCCGGAAATACCGGGAGGAGGAATACAGAGAGCTGTTTGGTGTGGTTTTTCAGGATTTCAAGCTGTTTGCCTTTCCGCTGTGGCAGAATCTTGTCACCTCTTATGAGCGGGACGATGCCCGGATCAGAGACTGTCTGGAGCGGGCAGGGGCTGCGGAATTTGCGGGGAAGCTTCCGGAGGGAATGGACACGCTGCTGTTTAAGGACAGGGAGGGCGGCGTGGACATCAGCGGCGGGGAGGCCCAGAAGCTGGCCCTGGCCAGAGCGCTGTACAAGGACGCGCCCTTTGTGGTACTGGACGAACCCACAGCCGCCTTAGACCCCATCAGCGAGGCCCAGGTGTACGCAGGGTTCCATGAGATGGTGAGAGACAAGACCAGTATTTACATCTCCCACCGCATGAGCAGCTGCAGGTTCTGCGACGATATTGTGGTATTCCGGAACGGAGAGATTGCGGAGCGGGGAAGCCATGAGGAGCTTCTGGAAAAACAGGGGCATTATGCGAAGATGTGGCATGCCCAGGCGAAATATTACGTAAATAAAGAGGGCTGCTGAGGCGGAAGAACCGGGCAGGGTTTTTGCAGCGGAGAAGACCGGGGTGCAAAATCCGGGAAGAAAAGAAGGAAAAAAGGAAATGAAAAAAGCGGAAATGAAAGAGTTAAAAAAATATCCCATCTGGAGTAATTGTCTTTACACCTTCAGGGCGCTGAGACGAGAGGAGGGGACAAGAGCCTTTGCGGTCTGCGTGGGGGATACTCTGTGCAGCGTGCTGCTGCCTTTTCTGGAGGCTGCCATGGCGGGAGCTGCAGCCGCCTGCCTGGTAAGCGGAAAAGCGCCCTGGGTGAGGCTGCTGATGGTGGCAGGGTACATTCTTCTGCTCCAGGGAGCCCGTTTTCTTCAGGGAAATCTGAAGGAATTGCGGAATAAGCTGTTTTTCCTGTTCCGCATCGATATCACAAGGGAATTTGAACGCAAGACATTGGAAATGGACATACAGAGCCTGGAAAGCGCCGGGGGAAGGAAGAAATGGGAGGCTGCGCAGCGCAATCTCTACATGGGAAACGGAGCCGGGATAGAGGCCTATGCCAAAAGCTACTGGGATATGCTGGCCAACCTGGGCGGTCTGGCGGTCTACGGGGTGATTGTGGGCAGGGAAAGCGGATTCCTTCTGGCATTTCTGGTTCTGCAGACTTTTATTGTGACAGGTTTTCATCTTCTGGCTGCCAGACGGACTTACGGGATGGAGGAGGAGATCGAGGATATCTGGAAGGAGTTCCGGTATTTAAGGAGGGAATCCATTCTTCCGGGCAACGGAAAGGATATCCGTCTGTACCGGATGGACAGGTGGTTTCCGGAAGCCATGCGGGAGAGCATCAGAAAGATATGCGCCCTGATTGACCGGGAGGAAAACGGATACATGGCTGCCGGGATGGGCAATCGTCTGCTTACCTTTGCCAGGAGCGCAGTGGTTTACGGATGGCTGATCAGGGAGATGCTTCTGGGCAGCCTGGGACTTCCGGCCTTTCTGCTGTATGTGGGCATTGTGGCCGGTTTTGAGGCCTGGGTAAGGGGATTTCTGGAAGCGGTTATCAATATTTTCAGTAATGAAAAAATCATGAAATCCTATCGGGATTTCCTGGATTACGGGATTGTGGAGGAGGGGAAGCCCGCTCCCGGGAAACAGGGAAAACCGCACGAGATTCGTCTGGAGCATGTGACATTCCGCTATGAGGGCAGCAGGGAGGACACCATACAGGATCTGAGCCTGACCATCCGGGCCGGGGAGAAGCTGGCTCTGGTGGGCAGGAACGGCGCCGGGAAGACTACGCTGATCAAGCTGCTGTGCGGACTGTACCGTCCCTCCTCCGGGAAAATTTATCTGGATGGCCAGGATATGCAGTCCCTGTCCCAGAGGGAGATTTTCCGGGAATTTGCCGTGGTATTTCAGGAGGTGTTCGCCTTTTCCTTCCCGCTGTCGGAGAATGTGTCCTGTGCGCAGGCGGGAACCGAGGACGGAGAGAGGCTGCGGCGCTGTCTGGAAAAAGCAGGGCTGTGGGAGCGTGTACAGGCGCTTCCGAAGAAGGCGGGAACCAGCATGAATCAGGATATGGATAAGGAAGGGGTGACGCTTTCCGGAGGGGAGCTGCAGAAGATGATGCTGGCCAGGGCGCTGTACAAGGACGCGCCGGTGGTGATTCTGGACGAGCCCACCGCGGCTCTGGATCCCATTGCAGAGAGTGAAATGTACGAAAAATATGACGGGATGATTCGGGGTAAGACAGCCGTATTTATCTCCCACAGGTTAAGTTCCACACGGTTTTGCGATCGTATCCTTTTTATGGAACAGGGACGCATTCTCCAGGAGGGAAGCCACGAGAGCCTGATGAAACAGGGAGGGGCCTATGCGGAGCTTTTTGCCCTGCAGGCAAGGTATTACCAAAAGGCAAAAAAGTGATACAGATGAATCTGAAATAGGAGAATTGACATGCAGAAATTAAAATCCATTCACAGAACAGGCTTTCGGATCATGAAGATGATCCACAGGGAGGATTCCCTTATTATTCCGATGCATCTGCTCAAGGTGGCGCTTTCCCTGACGCAGACCTATGCAGGACTCTTTGTGACCGCGGAGATGATCGACGCCCTGCTCCTTGAGGAATACAGGAAGGCGGCGGGTCTGGCGCTTCTGCTGCTGGGACTTGGCCTGCTCCTGGGACTTACAGAGCAGCTGCTCCGGCGGCAGTTCAAAGGCAGGCTGACGAAGATATGGCTGATCTTCTATGTCTGGCTGCGGGAAAAAGCCTTTTCCATGGACTACGAGACCATGGAGAACCCGGAAGCTGCGGAAAAGCTTCTTTTTTCCGAGAGGACATCGGATATGTACGGCGGTCTTGGCGTCCTTTTGTGCCATTATACCGATATTTTACAGGCGATTCTCAATATATTCCTGTCGGTTTTTCTGGTGGGCTGTCTGTGCGCTTCCGGACCCCGGGGGGAGTTTGGCCTGTTGGGGATACTGGCCCGGCCGCTGCCCTCGTTTCTGCTGTTCGCGGGAACGCTTGGGGGAATGGCTTTCTGCGCCTTTAGGGGATTCGGAAAATTTGCCCGCAGACAGATGGAGATTTTCCAGGCCCATACGGGGGAGGAGCACAAGCTGATGTATCTGAATCAGCAGATATTCGGGGAGGCAAAGGTGGGGAAGATCATCCGCATTTACGGTATGGAGGAGATGATTCTGCACAATTCCGCGGAATTCGGCAAAAGAGCCCGGGACTATTTTTCCGCCAGCTGCGACGTGGGAAGGGCGGAGGCCAATGCCAACCGACTGGTAAATGCTTTTTTTACGGTTGTCACTTATTTCCTGGTGGCGCTGAAGACGGTGACGGGAGCCGTTACCGTAGGCGCTTTCACCCGCTATGCGGGGGCGCTGAACCAGTTTGGCGGAGCCTGCTTTTCCGTGATTGCAAAGCATGGAGAACTGCAGAAAATCTGCACCTATACAGACGAATTTCTGAAGTTTCTGGACACGGAGAATGTTCATGGGAAGGGCAGTATCCCGGTGGAGAAACGGGATGACGGGGAGTATGAGCTGGCCTTTGAGAACGTGAGCTTCCGGTATCCAGGCAGTGAGATTCCCGTATTGAAAAATGTGAACTGCAGAATCAATATCCGGGGGAGAATGGCGGTGGTGGGACGCAACGGCGCCGGAAAAACCACGTTTATCAAGCTGCTCTGCCGTCTTTATGACCCCACTGAGGGGAGAATCACCTTAAACGGCGTGGATATCCGCAAATACAGCCAGGAGGAGTACCGGGGCCTCTTCAGCGTGGTGTTCCAGGATTTCAAACTGTTTTCTTTCTCTGTGGGGGAAAATGTCGCTGCAGGCTATGAATGGCAGGAGGAGAAACTCTGGGATGCCCTGCGCCAGGCGGAAGCGGACGGCTTTGTCAGGGATATGGAGAAACAGTTGGACACCTATCTGTACAAGGATCTTCGGGACGGAGTAGCCGTCAGCGGCGGGGAGGCCCAGAAACTGGCGTTGGCAAGGGCCCTGTACAAAGATGCGCCTGTAGTCATACTGGATGAACCCACGGCTGCCCTGGACGCTAAGGCGGAGGCACAGATTTACGCCCGGTTTAACGAAATGGTGGAGGGCAGAACCAGTATCTACATTTCCCACAGAATGAGCAGCTGCCGGTTCTGTGACGAAATTATCGTATTCCATGAGGGGGAAATCGTGGAGCGGGGCAGCCATGAGGAACTCTATGCCGCGGGAGGCCGGTATACGCAGATGTGGAATGCCCAGGCAAGGTATTATGTCTGAACCGGTTCAGGCTGCTGCCGTTTTTACCGTTCTCGTTTTGTTTGTGATTAAAAAAATTTCTTTCGCTGTGTTTTCTGCGGCGTTAGAAATTTTTTTGCGTAAAAAACGATATAGAATGGCTACAATTATTATAGCCCGGGAATCCAGGGGTAAATTATCATGGAAATCAGGAAGTGTTGCGAAAGAAATCAAAGGAGGTATATGAATATTATGGCAAAATTGGAATTCGGAATTTCGTCCCTGTGTCTGGGGCCTGACGTAAAGCAGCTGCCCCGTGAGGAAATGAACCCGGAGCAGTGGGACGGCGCGGTGATTGACAGTTTTTACAGGGCGGGAGGCACACTGTCCCCGGAGGGAACCTGCTGGCAGATATCTGCCACGGAATGCCGTTTCCTGTGGGATGCTTCCTGTCTGTACATCCTGTTTTGCTGTAAGGAGGTTCCGGAACCGGAAAAGGAGGGCAGGGAGGTATTTCTCCACAGAGAAGATCAGGTGGAGATTGCGGTGCAGAGCGGAAGCTTCGGACCCAGGGATTTTGCGGTGTTCAGCGTGGACCGGGACGGAAAGAGCCATGGGGAGCAGCAGTTTGGAATGACCTATATCGGAGGAGAGCAGGCGTACAGGGGAGGTCAGCAGAGACTGGACAACCGGGCGCGCATCATACCTGTGGAGGAGGGAAGCTATGTAAGCCGGGCAGCGCAGGAGAAGGGCTGTTGGAAGGCATATCTTGAGCTTCCCTGGACCCTTTTGGGGGGCTTTCCAGGGGAGAGCTTCGGCCTTATGGTGTATCGGAAGAAAAAACAGACCGGAGAAGTGCTGACACCCTTTCCCCTGGATTTAAACGTAAACTTTTCGGACCGCTTTGAATATGACCCCCTCACCTTTCTGGAGACGAGACTGGGCGGAAGGGCCGGGACAGGACGGGGGAAGGAAGTATTTTTTACCCTGCCCGGTGGAAGAAGGCTTTGGCAGAGACCGGGATTTTTATGCTGGCCTGATGAGGATGAGAGGGCGGAAATACTGGCTCTGCAGGATTCGAAGCAGCCCACGGGACCGGACAATCTGGGAAGGAGAATCTGTCTGGCGCAGCGCTGGCAGGATACCCTGATGCTGGAAGGAATGGATTTTTTCTTTAACCAGGTGAGGGCCAACCCATGGGAACCCAGGGAGCCATGGGTGGACAGAAGGCTGTGCAACGAGGCTCTGGCCAAAGGAGATGCGGAGGAAGCCTGCAGAATACTGGACGAATATCTGAACTTTCTGCGCAGAGTGACGGAATGGTGGTATGCAGACCATTCTCTGGGCAACCGCCGGAGAGAAAAATGGACGGCACTGGGAAAGCTGAAGGAATGCAGAGAGGAAGAAGACAGCATTATTCTTTGTTTTGAGACCCAACAGGGGGGCATACAGGAACTGGTATGCACAGCGGACGGGAAGGCCTACCGGTTCCGGGCAGGAGGAAGAGGCTTCTTTGCCGGAGAAAGGGGTAAACTTACCTGCAGAAAGGGAAAAACAGGAATATGGGAAGTATTTTCCGGGGCAGGGCGACTGGAAATCCGCATGGGAGAGACATGGGAAATTTCTGTTGTGTCCGGATTCCCGGAAGCAGGCCGGGAACCCCTGTACGAAAACAAAATCCAGGACGCTGACGAAAACTGGAAAAAGCAGGAAACCCGGAACGAAAACGGAATCCGGGACGAAAACAAAATCCAGGATAAGACCCGGCAGCAGAGAGGAAAACGGCTGTTCGGCGCAGGAGACCTGTTGCTGCTGCAGGCAGAAGAACAGGAGGAACTCCAAGGCTTTGACCTGTACATGAAGCTGGCGGAGGAGAGCGTAATCTACGGATTCGGCGAACGATTTGACGGACTTCATCAGCGGGGCCGGATACTGACACTGTGGCAGAGGGACGCCTGTGAGGGATGTCTTGCTTCCATCGGCAACCAATCCTACAAAAACATTCCCCTGCTGCATGATTCCCGGGGATATTCCCTGTTTTTCAATACCCATTACCGCATCCGGGCGGATGTGGGACAGGAAGTTCCCGACAGAATGCGGATTACGGGAATAGGCCCCTGCCTGGATTTCTTTGTATGGCTGGGGGAACCGAAACAGGTGATGGGAGATTACGCCAGACTTACAGGGGCTCCGCTGCTGCCGCCCAAATGGGTGTTCGAACCCTGGGCAGGAGGAGGCGCGGGCCGGTGGTATCACGGGCCGTTGGAAGATCTGTGCAGGGAGCAGATGGCGGTACTGGAGCGATTTGAAGAACTGGACATTCCTCATTCCGGTTTTTATGCGGAGGGCGCCGGGGCGGGGTGGATCGGCAGAGGGGGAAAGGAAGAACTGTATAAAATCGTGGACTTTGCAGGCAGGAAGGGGATTCGTGTTTTTTCCTGGCAGTATCCGGATATGTCCCCGGATACCGCCGCGGCGCTGCTTCCGGAAGTTCCCGGGGAAGAACTGCCGGTGACGGAAAATCTCACCGACGCCGTTTTCCCGGAACATCCCCTGCCCAAGGTGATTGACTTTACGCACCCGAGAGGAATGGAACTGCTGAAGGCTCAGTGGGCGGAGAGACTGGACGCCGGTATCCGGGGAAGCATGGTGGATTTCGGCGACGTGGTGCCGGACGAAGCCCTGTTTTATGACGGCAGACGCGGCGCGGAGATGCACAACGGATATGCCTATGAGTACGCCAGAAGCTACAGGGAACTCTTTGAAGAACGCTACGGGGACGATCATGTGCTGTTTACCAGAGGCGCTGCGGCAGGTTCTCAGCACTTTGCCTGTCAGTTCGGCGGCGATCAGCAGTCTAATTTCCTGGGAATGACCTACTCCATCCATGGGGGACTGTCCGCTGCTGCTTCCGGACTGCCCTTCTGGGGAGTGGATGCGGGAGGATACGGAGGATTCGGGGACGAGGAAACCTATATCCGTTGGACGGAATATGCCTGTTTCTGCCCGCTGATGCGCTATCACGGGACAGAGCCCCGGGAACCCTGGGAATACAGCCCGGGCACGGTGGAACTCTATCGATTCTATGCGTGGCTTCGGGAGAATCTGCTGCCCTATTCCTACGACTGGGCCGTGCATGCCCATCTGACGGGAATTCCCATGATGCTGCCCATGGCCATGGCCTTCCCGGAACAGGGGGAAACCATGGGCTGTGAGGACCAGTACCTCTATGGGAAATATCTATTGGTGGCGCCTGTGCACAGTGAGGACAATACGCGCCGAATTTATTTTCCCCGGGGAAAATGGGTCAGTTTCTGGGACAACCGGGAGACGGTGGAAGGGTCTGTGAGTGTGGAGCGGCAGGTTCCCCTGTCCTCCATCCCCGTCTATCTGCGTTCCGGCGCTCTGATTCCTCTGCAGCTGAACGGTTCCCTGGAGCCGGGACAGAGTATGACGGTAAGCCGGAAAAACGCGCTGCTGCTGACGCCGCCGGAGGAAGACGGCGGAGATTGTTGGTATCGCTCTGCCGCAGACGCATCCCGGTATCATTTTCGGCACAGGGAGGATGGGTTTGAGCTGTTCTGCGACGGCATGGGGGAGATACCGTATCTGATCCTGAAGGGACTCTCCGGGAAGCCTTCCGGGATTTTACTCAACCGCCGCCCCCTGAAGGAAACCCATGCCGGACACAGCCTGTATTTTGAAGAAGGATGGTATGAGGAATCTGACGGCACGGTGCTGATCAGGCTTTTCAGCCATGAGAGAATTGAACTGGAAGTGAATGCCGCGGAATCCCTGTAAAAGGACATCAGGATACAAAAGTTATAATCAGAGGTATATAAATTATAGAAAGCTGCATGTGCATATTGTACTATAAATACAACCGAAAGAGTAATGACGGCGGTTATGTTGACGGGAGATAAAGAAAAAATATAGGAAAAGGAGGCGATAAGATGGTTTTGTTGGAACATCAGGGGAAGGTTGGATACAATTTAGACAAAAAAGAGCATCCCCTGGACGTAGAGTTGGGATATGCCCATTTTGCCAGAAACGGAGAAAAAGATTTTCTCAGGAAGATTACCGGTTATGAGACCCGGCAGGACGGCATTTTACTGGCGGCGGACACTTATCATGAGAGAAGCGCCCTGGTAAAGGTGACTTTCTCCGGGGAGACGGTATTTCGGCTGCAGATGTTTCCGGAGGGCAGGGAACCGGCGCGTCCAAACCAGGTTTTCGACTTTGCCCCTTACGAAAAAGTGAAGGTGGAGGAGGAAGCGGAGTACATCACCGCGTCCACGGACAGGGTGCTTCTCCGTTTCCGGAAATGTCCCTGGGAAATGACGGTTCTGTTGGACGGCGAGGTGCTTACCCAAGAACAGATTAAGGATTTCGACGTGGGCCAGAAATACAAATCCATTCCCCTGGGATTCACCGTGGGAGCGGACGGACAGGTTACGGATACCTTTGAAACCATGTATATGTACTGTGACGAGTCTTTCTATGGATTCGGAGAAAAATTCACGGATTTCAACAAGAGGGGACAGCGCATCACGGTATGGCAACGGGATGCCCAGTCCACCAATTCCGATATTTCCTACAAGGGAATGCCCTGCTTTATGAGTTCTTCGGGCTATTTCATTCTGATGAACACATACACCAGAACCCATTTTAATATGGGAGCCTCTTCCGGCGTGGCATACACCATGGAAACGGAGGACCCGTACCTGGATTATTACATGTTCTGCAACAGGGATTACAAAGGGCTTCTCCGGGATTATACCGCGTATACAGGCAGATCTCCCATGATTCCCAGATGGGCCTTCGGATTCTGGATGTCCCGCATGAGCTATATGAACAGGGCGGAGGTGGAGGAAATCGTCAGCCAGATGGAAGACTTCGGCATGTCGGCGGACGTGGTACATATCGACGGCTGGCTTGACATGATGTCTCCCCAAGGCAGTACGGAGATCCTGGCTTTTGACGAGAAGAGATTTCCGGAGCCGGAGGATATGATTCGAAAACTCCGGGACAAGGGCTTCCATCTCTCGCTGTGGATGTTCCCCTATGTGTCCCTGAAGAGCAGATGGGGAAGGAGCGAAGAGAATTCCGCGCAGTTTGAACTCATGAAGGAGCGGGGTTACCTGGTAAAGGACAGAAACGGGGACGTATGCCTCTTCCAACTGGGAGAGGGCGGAGATACGGGAAGCGCCATGATGGCCGCACTGGACTTCTCCAACCCGGAATGCGCGGCCTATGTGAAGGAACGGGTAAAACGCCTGATGCGCATGGGCGTGGGCGTGATTAAGACAGACTTCTCGGAGGAACTGCCGGAAACCGCCGTGTACTATGACGGACTGACAGGTGTGGAGGGGCATAATAAATACACATACCTGTATTCCAAAACCATTTACGAGGCCTCGGCGGAGATCAAGAAAGAGACGGGAGAGAAAGCGCTGATCTGGTGCAGGAGCGGTTACGCCGGGAGCCAGAAATATCCGGCTCACTGGGCGGGAGATTCCTCCGCATCGGAGAACAATCTGGCGGCGATCTTAAGGGGAGGACTCAGCATGGGACTCAGCGGTGTGTCCTTCTGGGGCTTTGATATCGGAGGCTTCTACAACTGTGACTACGAAGGCAGGAGAGCCATTCCGGGAGATGAGGAATACATCCGCTCCGTGCAGATGGGATTGATGGCGCCTTTGAGCAGAAGCCACGGACAGTCAACACCCAGGGAACCCTGGTTCTACTCCCGGGAAGCCCAGGACGCCTTCCTGAAAATCAATAAGCTCAGATACCGCATGACGCCGTATCTGTACAGCACCGCCTGCGAAACCTGCGCGGAAGGACTTCCCATGATGCGGGCCATGGTATTGGAATACCCGGAGGACCTGAACGTGAGAAGCCTGTCCACACAGTACATGCTGGGAGAATCCCTGCTGGTAGCCCCGGTGTTTGATCAGAAGGTGCATCATATCTATCTGCCCAAAGGCAGCTTTGTGGATCTCCACACAGGAGAGCGGCTTCAGGGAGACAGATGGATTGTCTCGGGAAAAGAGATTGACAGGATTCCGCTCTACCTCAGAGAAAACCATATGCTGCCCATGCTGAAGGAAGCGCCCATGCATATTGCGGACGAGAACTTCTCCCGCCTCCAGGTAGCGGTCAACCTCACGGACGCCATGAAGCAGGTTTATTTCGATGACGGTGTGGAAGGCTATATGGAAGCCCGCCTGCAGGACGGCGTCATGACCGTGGAGACACAGGGCATGGATGTGGAAGAAATCAAGGCCTACGTGCCACAGGAACTCACCCAGGCCCAGGTGAACGGAGAGACATGGACACTGCGCAAAGAAGCAAATACTTATCTAATCTGCCCTTACTCTTCAGAGCTGTCGCGCAGCGACATAAATTAGGAGGAAAAAATGAAACTGAAAAAGAAAATTGCATTATTTTTGACAGCGGCAATGACTGCAGGCCTGCTTGCAGGCTGCGGAGACACAGGAAACGACAATCAGGACTCCCAGTCAACAGTAGAAAACAGCGGCGAAAGCCAGACCTCAGAAGCAGACAATGCTTCCGGCGAGGAAGCGCCTGCAGGAGAGGATCCCTACCAGGTGCGTATGATTATTGCGCTGCCGGCAGCCTCTCCCAGTGAGGGGGAAGTGGACAGAGTACTGGGAAAGCTCAATGAACTTACCCTGGAAAAACTGAATATGACATTGGACCTGCAGATTCTGCCCTTTGCGGCATATATGGAGCAGATACAGCTGGAGCTTAGCTCCAAGAGCAAACTGGACATCTTTACTTCCGTGTCTGCCTATGGCCCAAGTTGGGTAAATGCGGGTTATGTGGCGGATATGGGACCCTTGTTGGAAGAGCACGGACAGGATGTGCTGATCAGCTACGCTTCCCCGGAGGTAGCCACGGCGCCCAGTCTCAACGGCTATGTATACGGGGTGCCGGTGCATAAAGAGATCTCCCAGCAGGCTTCCGTATTCTTCCGCACGGATATTCTGGAGAAACACAATCTTGACGTCAGCGGCATCAAGACCATCGAGGATGTGGATGCCCTGTATGAAAAGGTGGCGGCCCTGGAACCGGGAATGTGGATGATTGCGCCGGACAACCTGGGCATGCCGGAGCTTACTCCACTGGACTATGTGGGCGGATTGGAGACCTACGCCATTTTGGATCCTGAAAACAATACCACGGTGGAGAATTTTTTTGACACGGAGCCTTTCAAAAAGTGGTGTACCTATATTCATAAATGGTTTGAGAACGGATGGGTGAACAGCGGAGCAGCTTCCGATACGGAGTCCTATTATTCCTACATTAAATCCGGTCAGGCATTCTCCTTCTTCAGCGATTACGGCCATCCCCTCTCTGTGGTGGATCAGCAGAATAACTGCGGCGGTGTGGAGCTGACCATGGTACATCTGACCGAGCCCCTGGCCACCACAGCCACCAGTGCCGTGTTCTGCTACTCCATCGGCAGCGGCAGTGAAGACCCGGTGAAGGCCATGAAGATGCTGAATTTCCTGATGAGCAGCACGGAAGCCATGAACCTGCTGAACTGGGGGATAGAAGGCGAGGACTATGTGGTGAATGGAGAGGGACTTCTGGACTTCCCCGAAGGGAAGGATGCTTCCACCGTAGGATACCACCTGGGAGCCGGATGGATGCTGCCCAATCAGTTTGTATGCACACCCTGGGCCACAGACGGCGCAGATATTTACCAGAAGATAGAGGATTACAATGCCTCCTCCATTATTTCCAAAACCATGGGATTCACCTTTGACCCTTCCCCCGTGCAGGATCAGATCAGCGCGGTGAGCAATGTGCGCTCCAAATATTACAAAGCCCTGATTACCGGGGCGGTGGACCCGGAGGAATACATTCCCCTTCTGCTGCAGGAGATGGAAGATGCCGGTTCCGCGGAAGTGATTGCGGAGATGCAGAGGCAGGTGGACGCCTGGCTGGCTGAACAGTAAAGGGACAGGAAAGATTGACCGGGTGCGGTGTCCGTACCGCGCCCGGAGAGAGGAGAGGGTTTATGGCGGAAGGATCAAAGAGAAAGAAAAAGCGGGCCGGACTGAAGCGCTTTCTGCCGCTGTATCTCATGATGGTGCCTGCATTTCTATATCTGCTTATCAATAACTACCTTCCCATGAGCGGTCTGGTACTGGCGTTTAAGAAATACAATGTCCAGGACGGGATATGGGGCAGCGACTGGGCGGGAATGTCAAACTTCACTTTTCTGCTGAAGAACAGGGAACTTCCCATACTGTTCCGCAATACTTTGGGGTATAATATCTGTTTCATTTTGGTGAATCTGGTTCTGGGAGTGACTTTGGCCATTCTGATCACGGAGATCCGCAGTCAGAGATTCCGCAAACTGGCACAGAGCAGCGTCCTGTTTCCCTTTGTGGTATCCATTATTATCGTATCCTACATGGTGAGGGGATTCCTGGACCCGGAGGCGGGGCTTCTGAACCATCTGCTGCAGAGCTTCGGGGGAAAGCGGATTTCCTGGTATGACAGGGAGCAGTACTGGCCCTTTATTCTGATCTTTGTGAACACCTGGAAGAGCGTGGGATACGGATGCATTCTGTATATATCCGCGATCATGGGGATTGACATGTCGCTCTACGAGTCGGCTTCCCTGGACGGCGCAGGAAAATTTCAGAAGATACGTTACATCACCCTCCCCTTTTTGAAGCCCACCATGATCACGGTGGTGCTGCTTGCGGTGGGAAGAATCTTCAACAGCGACTTTGGATTATTCTATCAGGTGCCCCAGGGATCCGGGCTGATTACCAATGCCACACAGACCATAGACACATTCGTATATAAGGCGCTGACGAGCCAGAGCAATATCGGCATGTCGGCAGCGGCAAGCTTTTTTCAATCGGTAATCGGTTTTACGCTGATATTAATTTTCAATACCGTGACAAGAAAGCTAAGCAAAGAAAATGCGCTGTTTTAGGAGGTACAGATTATGATCAGATCAAAACAGGACAAATATTTTGAAGCCGCGGCCTGCATCATTATGACGGTTGTGATGATTCTGGTGCTGTTCCCCTTCCTATTGCTGTTCATGTCCTCCATTACGGAGGAGAGCTCCCTGCTTATCAACGGTTACTCCATTTTTCCGAAAGAATTCAGTCTGGGGGCATATTCCTATATCTGGCAGTCCAGAGATACCATATTCCGGGCATACATTACCACCATATGTATTACGGCGGTGGGGACCTGCCTGAATGTACTGATCACCGCACTGGTGGCGTATCCCCTCTCTCTGGACTATCTGCCGGGGAAAAAGATTTTTTCCTTCCTGCTGCTGTTTACCATGCTGTTCAACGGCGGCCTGGTGCCCACTTATATGGTTTACACCACGGTACTGCATATCAAGAATACTTACTTTGCCCTGCTGATGCCCAATCTGCTTTTCAGCGCCTTTAATGCTATCATTGTGAGAACCTACCTGCGCTGCAATATTCCGCAGGAGCTGTACGAATCGGCCAGGATAGACGGGGCCTCCGAACTGTGTATTTTCAGAAAACTGGTGCTACCCCTGGGAAAATCCATATTTGTGACCATCGGAATCTTCTCCGGACTGGGATATTGGAATGACTGGATGAATGGGTTATACTATGTGAGTGAATCATCAAAATACTCCATTCAGCAGCTGCTGAATGTGATGGTAAAGAATATCCAGTATCTCACACAGTACGGCAAGAGTGTGGCGGGGGAGGGAATTCCCAGTATCAGCCTGCGGATGGCCATTGCCTTTGTGGCCATGGTCCCGGTTCTGATATTGTATCCCTTTCTCCAGAAATATTTTGAGAAAGGCATTACCCTGGGAGCGGTGAAGGGGTAACGGGGAACGGTATGCAGCGCAGCTTATATAAGGGAAATATGAGATGGATTCTGTTTGGCAGTATTTGGGTGCAGATACTCTGTGTCTGCCTGCTGATCTATGCCCACACCAGGATATCCAGGGTGGCGCAGAACAATATCCGGCAGTATGCGGACCGGTATGTGGAGCGGGTGGAGGCTGATTTAAACAGAAACAACACTTATATGAGCCAGAATACCGTACTGGTGAAAGACTACAGGACAATGTTCGAACAGTCCAGTCTGGAATTGGTGAACAGGATTGAAGAGCTGCAGAAAATGTATAAACTGCTTAGTGCGCTCTCGGAGAGCGAGTATAATTTCTTTATCTTTGACAGAAACGACGAAAAGTTCGTGGAACTCACAGCCGTCCATCTCTCTTTCTCAAGCTACCGCCAAATCAGGCCGTGCATCATAGACTGGCTGTGGGAGGAACCCCGGAACGGAAGCCTGCATCTTCTGGATACGCCGGAACAGCGGATATTGGCCACTGCCTGGATTTACGGGGACTTCGTGGTTGGCTCGTGGATCGGTGAGGAAAGCTTTCTCTCGGGCATGAGCATGCTGGACTGCGGACCGGGCGGCGGAATCAGCTTAGTCCGCCGGGAGGCGGTTGACAGGGACGCGGGGGCGGGGTTTGGAACCAGTGTGCTGTGGTATCGCCTGGAGAATATAGAGGCGGATTTTGAGATACGAGTGGCTGTGTCGGGCCAGGGTGAAATCTACCAGATTATGCTGCTGCAGATCGCGCAGTTTCTTCTCACCTCCCAGCTTATGGTGATGATGCTTCTGCTTATCCGTCAGGTGAGACGCAGGCTGATTGTGCCGGTGAAAAATCTCTCCCGGGTACTGGACAGGTACCGGGGCAGCCTGGCGGAAGAAGAGGAGGAGCACGCAGGGAGCAGGATCCCCGCGGCTGTGGAGGACGCCTATGAAATCCTGGACAGACTGGGCAAAAAGGCGGAAAAACTCTCCGTGGAGCTGTATGAAACGGAACTGGCAAAAAAACAATTGGAAATCAACTTCCGCCAGTTCCAGATCAGACCCCATTTCTTTGTCAACTGTCTG
Organism: uncultured Lachnospiraceae bacterium; assembly: GCA_947367855.1. GTDB lineage: Bacteria > Bacillota > Clostridia > Lachnospirales > Lachnospiraceae > Acetatifactor. Next base: position 269,995 of record CANBFE010000001.1, read on the forward strand.
GCCATGATTTTCGGCATGGCGCAGGTGCAGGACACAGGGAAAATACAGGAGGTGACAGTGTGCCTGTCGGAGTATTACCGCTACCTGCTTCACGACTGCATGGATATGATGCCGCTGTGGAGGGAAATCCACCATATGGAGACCATTATCCGGGTCAATTTCGAGTGGAACAGCCAGGGGCTTTCCTTTGACTATGACATGGAGGACGCGGTGAGAGAATGGGAGATTCCCGTGCTGATGGTCAGCACTTTTCTGGAAAATTCCCTGAAGCATGCGGTGGGACCGGGCGGGACCCTGGCAATCCGGCTGACTGCGCGCAGAGAGACACAGGCGGGAAAAGAGACGCTTTATCTGAAGATTACGGACAACGGGGAGGGCTTTCCCGGGGAAATGCTCCGGAGACTGAACAGCGGAACCTGGGATATGGAACAGGAGGGACGGCATATCGGCATCAGCAACGTGCTCCAGAGACTGAAGCTGATTTACAATGAGGAGGCAAGGGTTCTGTTTTCCAACCCGGAGGAAGGCGGCGCATGCGTGGAGATCTATATTCCACGAGAGGTAAAATAGCGAATGAAATTACTGGTGGTGGACGACAACAAATATGTGGTGGAGGGGATAAAAAGACAGTTGGACTGGGAAGAACTGGGAATAGACTGTGTCTATGGATGCTACAGTGTCCCCCAGGCCGTGGAAATCCTGAAGGAGCATGTCATTGACTTTCTGATTACGGACATTGAGATGCCTGGGCAGGACGGATTCGAGCTGCTCAAATGGCTCCGGGAGCGCGAAATGGAGGTGGACACGGTCCTTCTCACCAGTTATGCGGATTTTTCCTATGCCCGGGCGGCAGTGAGCTTCCAGTGCTTTGAATACCTCTTAAAGCCTGTGGAGACAGCGGTTATCAGGGAAGTCATGGAGAAACTGGTGGAGCGGAGAAACCAGAGGGAACGGGACCGCCGGCTCATGGAGTACGGAAATCACTGTCTGCTGCGCCGGGACGGGGAGGAGACGGAGGGAGAAAAGGAGACAGAGGGAGAGACGGAAGGGCAGGAGCAGGAGGGACAGGAAAAACAGCTGATTCAGGAGATTCAGAAATATATCAGGGAGCATCTGGACGATGTCTCCAGGAGCCAGCTGGCGGAAGTTTTTTTCCTGTCACCGAATTATCTGTCCAAGCTGTTTCGAAAAGAGACAGGGGACTCCTTAAGCAAATTTATTCAGCAGGAAAGAATGGGGAAGGCAAAGCGCCTGCTCAAGCAGAACAAAATGAGTATCAGCAGGATTGCGGAGGAGACGGGATACCCGAGTTTTGCCCATTTTTCAAAACAATTCAAAAAATTTGTGGGGATGAGCCCCAATGAATACAGAAGAAAGGGAGAGGAAGAGAATGGAATATCATAAACTGGGAAAAAGCGGGGTGAGAGTGTCGCCGGTGGTTCTGGGCTGCTGGTCCATGGGAGGCGATTACTTCGGCAGTGTGGAGGACCGGGACAGCATCGCCTGCATTGAGACTTATCTGGAACATGGAATCCAGACCTTTGACACGGCGGAGATCTACGGCATGGGCCGGGCGGAGAAAGTACTGGGGCAGGCGCTGAAGGGACGGAAGAGAGAAGAATGCACGATAATCTCCAAGGTATGGCCCTCCCATTATGCCCCGGAGGACATGGAAAAAGCCTGCGACGCGTCCCTGGAGCGTCTCGGAACGGAATACCTGGATGTGTATTTCCTGCATTATCCGCCCCAGGGAATGTCCGTTGGACAGGCCATGGAAAATATGGGGCGTCTGAAGGAGAATGGGAAAATCCGCAGCATCGGCGTGTCCAATTTTTCCGCGGAACAGCTCCGGGAAGCCGTGCAGAGCGGGCCGGTGGATGTGATTCAGCCCTGCTATAATCTGCTGTGGCGCTATGCGGACAGAGATTTGCTGCCCTACTGCAGGGAACAGGGAATCAGCGTGATCCCCTACAGCACCCTGGCCCAGGGACTCTTGACGGGAAAATTTAAAAAAGATACGCCCATAACGGGAGGCCGGGCAAAAGCGGCGCTGTTTCAGCCGGGGGTTTATGAGCAATGCCTTGAGGTTACGGAGGAGCTGACCGGGATAGGAGAAAAATACGGCCGGAGCGCCGCGCAGATCTGCGTCAACTGGCTGGTGCACAACGACAGCCTCACGGCCCCCATAGTGGGCGGGGCAGACAGGGAACACGCCCTGGAAAATATCCGGGCCATAGAACTGGAACTGGAGCCGGAGGAATACCTGCGGATAGACCGGGTGAGCCGGGCATTCTGTGAGAAAATGCCGGAGTATCAATTGTTTTTTGATTCAAAAGTAAAAGGAGAATAAATATGTCTTTGGTAAAAGTAAACGAGATTCTGCAGCATGCCTGGAAACACAAATACGGCGTGGCGGCGATAAATACACTGAATTACGAGACAATCAAATGCGCGGTGGCGGCCGCCGAGGCGGAACGGGTACCGGTGATTCTGCAGTTTTTCCCGGGACTGGACAAGTACATTCCCCTGAAATATATCGCGGACATGGCCGTGGATATGGCCCGGAAGGCATCGGTGCCTGTGGCCGTGCATCTGGACCATTCCGCCTCCTACGAGATTGCTCTGGGCGGAATACGGGACGGCTTTCCCTCCGTCATGGTGGACGGCTCCGCTCTTCCCTTTGAGGAGAATGTGGCGCTGACAAAAGAGGTGGCCAGAGCCGCAGGCGTGTTCGGGGTGGACGTGGAAGCGGAACTGGGACATGTGGGGATCGGAATGAAACTGGAAGATATCTCCAACAGGGATCTGTTCACCGACGCGGACCAGGCGGCAGAGTTCGTGGAGCGGACGGGATGCGGCTCCCTGGCGATTGCGGTGGGCAATGCCCACGGAGATTACATACAGGAGCCGAACCTGGATTTTGACCGAATCGCCAAAATCAGACAGGCGGTGTCCGTGCCCCTGGTGCTCCACGGATGCTCCGGAATCCCGGACTGGCAGATGCAGCGGGCGGTGAACCTGGGCATGAGCAAATTCAATATCGCCACGGAGTATTTTGCGGCCATGTACCGTTCCCTGGATGAGGTGATACAGGCCACCGAACATAAGGCGGACGGTATCCGGCTGATGTTGGGGGCGGCAAAGGGCATGACGGAATTCGTGGTGAATAAAATCCGCCTGCTGAACCCCAATAAATATACTATGTAAGCGGTAATGCATTCCTGCCGAAATGCGTGTTTCGGCGGAGGCAGGATTGGACAGAGGCGCGCCCAGGCGCGCAGGAGTACGAAGATGAAAAAATATGACATATTTGGACTGGATTTTCCGTGTATGGATTTAAATGTAAATATTGACGGTATGCCGGAACCGAATCATGGGACAAGAATTCAGGAAATGAGCTGGCAGGGGGGCGGCAAGGTGTCCAGCGGTATGGTGGCGGCAGCCAGACTGGGAGCGAAATGCGCCATGGCGGCAGCCCTGGGGGACGATATCTACGGAAAATTCTGCCGTCGGGATTTTGTAGCGCACGGAATCAATGTAGACCAGGTATTGATCCGCAGGGGGGAGACTTCCCACCTGTCCGTGGTACTTAGCGACAGAAAGACCCGGACCCGGACCATACTGTTCCGGGCAGGTTCCGTGAGGCCCCTGGAGGAAAACGAGTTAGACATGAGCGCGGTGGCGGATTCCCGATACCTGTTTCTGGCCGACGCCGGAACCCTCGCCCGGAAAGCGGCGGAGGCGGCCCGGGCAGCGGGAACGGAGGTGTTCATTGACGCGGATTATTACACGGAGGCGCTGCGGGAGATGATTCCCCTCATTGACGTGTTTGTTGGCTCGGAATTTGTGTTTGACGGGCTTTTCCCGGGGAAGAAGGAGCAGGGAGACCAGGCCCTGGAGGAGGCCTGCAGGGAAATTCTGGGCAGGGGTCCGAAGCTGTGCGTGTTTACCTTCGGGGAGAAGGGATGCGTGGGAGTCAGCGGGGAAGGATTCTTCACCCTGCCGGCCTTTTCCGTGGAGGTGAAGGACACGGTGGGCGCAGGAGATGTGTTCCACGGAGCCTTTCTGGCGGCGCTGCTGAAGGGAAAAAGCCACAGGGAGTGCGCCAGGTACGCCAGTGCCGTGTCGGCCATCAAATGCACCAGAATCGGAGGCAGGGCGGGAATTCCGGACGAGTCCGTACTGGAGCGTTTCCTGGAGACGGGGGAGATTGATTATGAGGAAATTGACCGGAGAGTAGAATATTACAGGAGGGCACTGGAACATGTATAAAGCGGAGATTACTTTGGGCGTGATGCCTACAAGGAGAGGAATGTTGGATTTGGAAACGGCGGCTGCGGAGAAGGAAAAATGCATGGCCGTCATCCGGGAAATCCATCCGGACAAGGTGAGACTGGTGGATATAGACGATATCTGCGTCAGGGGAATCATAGAATCGGAGAGCCATGCGCCTGCGGTTGCGGATAAATTCGCCGGGGAGAAGGTGGACGCCATATTCGTGCCCTTCTGCGACTTCGGCGAGGAGGGAGCCGTGGCGGATGTGGTCAGCAAATTCCGGGTGCCCGTGCTGATCTGGGGCAGCAGGGACGAAGCCCCCAACTCGCCGGAGAAGCGGGGGAGGGATACCCAGTGCGGTATGTTCGCGGCTACAAAGGTGCTGCGGCGATACGGCGTTACCTACAGCTATATTTACAATGTGCCCGCGGATTCGGAGGAGTTCAGGAAAGGATTTGACCGCTTTTTAAGAGTGGCCTGTGTGGTGAAGGACGTGAGAGGGCTGCGGATTGCCAAGATAGGCGAACGTCCCTCCCCTTTCCGCAGCGTGATGACCAACGAAGCCAGACTGATGCAGCGTTTCGGAATTCAGACTGTGGCAGTGGCCCCTGTGATGCTGCAGATGGCAGTGCAGAAGATTGTTTCAGAGGGCGGCGGGGAACTGAAGAGACAGATGGAAGATATCCGCGGCAGAATGGACTGCTCCGCCCTGAAGGAGGAGCAGTTGGAACGACTGGCAGCGCTGAAACTGGCCATGCTGGCGCAGATGGAGAAAAGCAACTGTACCGTGGCGGCCATTGAGTGCTGGCCAAGCGGAGCGCTGATGCAGCTTCCCTCCTGCGCCATGATCGGAGAGCTGACGGATATGGGGATTCCGGTGGCCTGTGAGACGGATATCAACGGAGCCATTACCCTGGCAATCCTTCGGGCCGCCATGTTGGGGGAGGGTGCGCAGTTCCTGGCAGATCTGACCATACGCCATCCGGAAAATGACAACGGGGAGCTTTTGTGGCACTGCGGTCCCTTTCCCTATTCCCTGAAGTCTCCGGAGTCGAAAGCCTGCCTGGCAGGGGGACAGCAACAGTTTGAGCTGAAGCAGGGACATCTCACGCTCTGCAGATTCGACGACGGGGAGGACGACTATTATCTCTTTGCGGGAGAGGCGGAGACCACCACAGGGCCTGCCACTACCGGCACCTATGTATGGGTGGAGGTAAAGGACTGGAAGACCTGGGAGGAAAAACTGATGTTCGGTCCCTACATCCATCATCTGGGCGGGGGATATGCTTCCCTGTATCCGGTGTTGCGGGAGGCGGCGAGATACCTTGGACTGAAGTTTGACACTGTGGAAGAGGAGGGAGCGAAATGTCTGTGAAAGAAAATGAGGTAAAAACGAAAGTAATCAGGATTAAGAAACTGGACGAAAAAGCATTTGCAAAATACGGGCAGTTCCAGAATCTGTTGGACGATGAGGCATTGGCGGCCCGGTCCATATTTCCCTACGGTTTTTTTGCGGATGTGGTAAAACTGGATTTGGGAAGTACCACACTGCCCACGGTGTCCGTGTGCCAGGCCAAAAAGCAGGAGGAGAAGCGGATTACCATGTTGGAGGCCCATCAGTTTACCTGCGAGGGACTGCTGCCATTAGATGACGATGTTGTCATTTTTGTGGGCACGCCCCTGCCGGGCAGAAAATTCAGCGTGGATACGGTGGAAGCCTTTTATGTACCCCAGGGGACCTTTGTGAGGCTGGACCCCATGATTCTCCACGGCACCCAGTTTGCGGTGAACAGGGAGATTGCCCATGTGGCCTGCTTCCTGCCGGGACGGACCTTCAAAAACGATATGCTTGCGGAGTTTCTGCCGGAGGAAGGGCAGGCGGTACTGGCAGACGAACAGAATTTTCCCTATTGACAAAAACAGGAAATAAGATGTATACTTAAAGAAGTTAGCGGCCACTAACACAAAATGGCCGCATTTTTTTAGGACATGGGTTAGTTTTTGCTAACCAAATAGGGCTGCATCCGCAGCGATTTAAATAGGAGGTAAATTTATGATGATCAATAAAAGGCTGATCGGGACTGTCAGCGAGAGCAAAAAATATATAGCGGGCAACGTGGCGGCCCAGTGGTGTTCCCTTGCGGCGAATATAGCCCTGATGACGGCATTGACAGGCCTGCTTGCTTCTCTTTTCCATAAAACGGCAGATAAAAACAGCGGGTTCTTTACGGCTGCGGCAGCAGGGGCAGCGGTTACGGTCCGTTTTGTCTGTACACTCCTTTCAAGCCGTATGGGATATCTCTCATCAAAAACGGTAAAAAAAGTACTGCGTGAAAAAATATATGAAAAACTTCTGCGGCTGGGCGCTTCTTACAATGGGCAGGTGAAGACATCGGAAGTGGTGCAGGTGGCGGTAGAGGGGGTGGAGCAGCTTGAAACCTACTTCGGGTCATATCTTCCGCAGTTCTTCTATGCGATGCTTGCCCCGCTTACATTGTTTGTCTGTTTGTGCTTTGTCAATGTGCCCTCCGCGGTTGTCCTGCTTGTATGTGTGCCCCTGATACCCGTTTCCATAGCGGCGGTGCAGACATGGGCGAAAAAGCTGCTGTCTAAATACTGGGGGCAGTACACGGCTTTGGGAGATACCTTTCTGGAAAACCTGCAGGGACTTACCACACTTAAAATCTACCAGGCGGACGGTTTTAAGAATGAGGAGATGAATCGCGAGGCGGAAAAATTCCGTAGAATAACCATGAAAGTTCTGACAATGCAGCTTAATTCGATTACCATCATGGACCTGATTGCCTATGGGGGCGCGGCATTAGGGGTGATTATGGCGGCAACGCAGTTCCGTGCAGGGAATGTGACGCTTTCGGGATGTCTTTTGCTTATCCTTCTTTCGGCGGATTTCTTTATCCCCATGCGGCAGCTTGGCAGTTTCTTCCATGTGGCGATGAACGGCATGGCGGCAGGCGACAAGATTTTCCGTCTGCTGGATCTGCCTGAAACAGAAGAGAAGACAGGATGCTTTCCGCCGGACTGCGATATTGTCTGTACCGGACTGCGGTTTTCCTATGACGGCAATTCTTCAGGTGGGGGCGGTTTTGACAATGGAGGAAGGGAAATTCTGTGCGGAATTAACATGGAGTTTCCGAAAGGGAGATTTGTTTCCATTGTGGGGGAGAGCGGCTGCGGAAAGTCCACTGTGGCGGCAGTTTTAATGGGGAGAAACAGGGGCTTTGGCGGTTCGGTGGAAATCGGAGGCAGGGCACTGGCAGACATAAGGGAATCGGAACTGATGAAAAACATTACTTATGTCAGCCACCAGAGTTATCTGTTCAAGGGCACAGTGAGAGAGAATCTTCGGATGGGGAAGCCGGACGCCTCTGACCCGGAGCTGTGGGAGGTTTTGGAGCGGGTGAACATGGCAGGCTTTTTGAGGTCCGGAGGCGGGCTTGATACATTTCTTACGGAAAAAGCCTCTAACCTGTCGGGCGGGCAGCGCCAGAGGCTTGCGTTGGCAAGGGCGCTGCTCCATGACAGCTCCGTGTATATTTTTGACGAGGCTGCCTCCAATATTGATGTGGAGAGTGAGAATGACATTATGCGGGAAATCCATGGGTTGGCGGGGCATAAAACGGTAATCCTTATTTCCCACCGCCTTGCCAATGTGACGGAATCAGACAATATCTATGTGATGGATGGGGGGAGCGTGGCAGAAAGCGGCAGCCATGAGGAACTGTTGGCGCGGGGCGGCATTTATGCAAAGCTGTGGAACACACAGCAGAGTCTTGAAAATTTTGGAAAGGACGGTACGGATATATGAAAAGGCGGAGCGGATTTGCGGTTATGGCAAGGCTGGCATGCCTTGTGAAGCCACTTGCGGGATTTATGGTCCTGGCGGTGGTCATGGGGCTTGCAGGTCATTTGTGCGCATCGTTTATCACGGTTTTCGGCGGATACGCCGTGCTTGGGCTGCTTGGCATTGATACGCCGTTGAGCCTGAAATGCATATTTGCCTGTGTACTTGTGTTTGCTGTGCTGCGGGCGGGTCTTCGGTATGCGGAACAGTCCTGCAACCATTTTATCGCGTTTAAGCTGCTGGCGCTGATCCGGGATAAGGTGTTCCTTGCATTACGGAAACTCTGCCCTGCAAAACTGGAGGGCAGGGACAAAGGGGATCTGATCTCGGTCATTACGTCGGATATCGAGCTGTTGGAGGTTTTCTATGCGCACACCATTTCTCCGGCGGCAATCGCATTTTTGTATACCGTCGTTATGTGTCTGTTTATCGGCGCCTTCCACCCGGCACTGGGGATTCTGGCGCTTCTGGCATATCTGGCAGTGGGGATTGCAATACCGGCTGTCACTTCAAAGTTAAGCGGCGGCGGACGAACAGAGGCATCTGCCGCTGCGGAGTTCCGGGCCGGTTCCGGAGCTTTAAGCGGGTTTGTCCTGGACAGTCTGCGGGGGCTGTCCGAAATCATACAGTATGGACGGGGCAGGGAACGCCTGATGCAGATGAATGAAAGGACGGAGGCTCTTTCGGAGATCGAACAACGGATGAAGCGTGCCGCGGGGAGGAATATGGCGGTCACGAATACGGCAATCCTGATATCTGATCTGTGTATGCTGTTCGTCTCCGCAATGCTGTACCAAAAGGCGGAAGCGGATTTTGACGGGGTACTCGTTCCGGTCATTGCCCTGTTTTCTTCTTTTGGCCCCACCGTGGCGTTGGCAAATCTGGGAAGCACGCTGCAGAATACCTTCGCCGCGGGCAGCCGCGTGTTGGACATTTTAGACGAAACGCCCGCAGTGGAGGAGACGGGCCGGGAAAAAAATACGGGCCGAAAAACGGCCTTTGAAGGCGCTGCCGCAAAAAACGTCAGCTTTTCCTATGGGGCGGAAAACATTCTTGACGGTGTGTCTTTGGAGATTCAGGAAGGAAAGATCACCGGGATTGTCGGGAAAAGCGGAAGCGGGAAATCCACGCTGTTAAAGCTGTTCATGCGTTTCTGGGATGCGGAAAACGGAAGGGTGGAGATTTCCGGCAGGAACATTGCCGAAATAAACACGGCGGATTTGAGAGATATGGAGAGCTTCATGACCCAGGAAACCCATCTGTTCCGTGACAGCATCAGAAGCAATCTGCGGATTGCGAAGCCGGACGCCACGGACGCTGAAATGGAAGCGGCCTGCCGGAAAGCTTCCATTCATGATTTTATCATGGGGCTGCCCCAGGGGTATGATACGCCTGTAGGGGAACTTGGGGATACTCTTTCGGGCGGGGAGAGGCAGAGGCTTGGGCTGGCAAGGGCATTTCTGCATGACGCGCCTTTCCTGCTCCTTGACGAGCCTACCAGTAACCTGGACAGCTTAAATGAGGCGGTCATCCTGAAATCCCTGCGGGAAGGGCAGGATGGAAAAACGGTGCTGTTGGTGTCACACAGGCAGTCCACCATGAGGATTGCGGATATGGTGTATTTTTGCGGGCAACAGACCAGGTAGCCGCGCCTGTGCGGATATCCGGCGCCTGTTCCGGGCAGGATGATCTTCCTCCATACGGAGCGGCATGCAATGTGTTGGAAACAAAGAAAAAGAGAAGGAGGCTTAAGTAATATAATGAGGCTTAAAAAGATTTTATACGTGGTTTTAGGATGCATCGGTGCAGGGTTGGGTGCTTTAGGCGCGGTTCTTCCGCTTCTGCCTTCTTTCCCGTTTCTTCTGCTGGCGGCGTTCTGCTTTGCCAGAAGTTCGGAAAGGCTGAATCACTGGTTTACCGGGACAAAGCTGTATAAAAATAATCTGGAAAGCTACGTGAAAGGCAGGGGCATGACGCGGAAAACGAAAGTTAAGATTATGGTGACGGTTACGCTTTTGATGTCAGTGGGATTTATCATGATGGATCAGGTTCCCGTGGGGAGGATTGTCCTTGCCTGCGTGTGGGTGTTCCATGTCTTTTATTTTATGCTTGGCGTAAAGACGATTCCGAAACGAGAGGCTTCCGGGCAGTCATAGCGGGATGGGGCGCAAACGAAACAGAAAGCTTTGCGGGAAATTTGCTGCGATGTTTAAGAAACAACATAAAACAAAATAAATCCACAAAAATATCAATAAAAATAGTGCCAGATTTATTGACATCCCTTTCATATAAGCATATACTGAACAATATGGACAACTTTGAAAATCCGGCAGGAGAGACAGGCCGGATTCTGTAGAGGAGGAGCGCAGTATGCTTAGCAGAAATGACTTTCCGGTATTGGAATTTGATGACAATCCCACAGCGAAATTAAATCCCGGCAGTTTTGGGCATGAGAAGTTCGGGACGGACAAGATGGTAATTACCTTTTTTCCGGAAGTGGTGAACAAACTGGCGGCGCAGGGACAAATCAGGGAAGAGCGGCTTATGTCGGGCGAAAATCCGTTTATGGTTTATCATTTTATAGAACATCCTGACGTGCTGCTGACGTTGGGACAGGTGGGCTGTCCCGCCTGCGGGGGAAATCTGGACGAATTTCATGCAATGGGAATTGAGAAAGTCATGTTCTGCGGCGGCGGGGGCGTTCTGGACCGGAACATTGCGGTGGGTGAGATTCTGGTGGTAGACGGAGCCATCAGGGACGAGGGCTTCTCCTATCAGTACATAGCGCCCTCAAGAGTGATTTATACAGATCCGGAGGTTACCGGTAAAATCAAAAATTATCTCAACGGCCGCAGCATACCTTATCTCAACGGCCTGACCTGGACCACGGACGCTCTTTTCCGGGAGACAGCCCAGAGAATCAGCAGGAGAAAAGAGGAAGGTGCGAAGATTGTGGAAATGGAACAGGCCGGGTGCATTGCCGTTGCCCAGTTTCGGAACTTTGCCTATGGTGCGCTGATCTATGGCGGGGATGATGTTTCCGGAGAAGAATGGTCTGGAAGAGGATGGAACACCCGGGAGGGAATCCGGCATGATTTGGTTATGCTGTGCAGGGAACTGGTGGAGATCATTTAGTCTGATCCCAACATCATAATATAAAGAGATAACGCAGATAAAGGAAAAACAGCACACAGTACTGGATATGGAAAGGAGCAGCAATGGCAAAGTATTACACAGAAGAAATTCCCAAAACGGAGCGAATCCCCAAACTGGTAGCTCATCTTTACGCCAAAATGCCGGAGATCGAGTCCGCCAGGGCGAAGCTGATCACGGAATCTTATAAAGCGACGGAGGACAGGCCCATTGTCATGCGGCGCGCTCTGGCTTTTGCCCATATACTTGACAACATTCCCATTATTATCAGGGAGGACGAACTGGTGGTGGGCAGCAGTACCATTGCACCCCGGGGCTGCCAGACCTATCCGGAATTTTCCTATCAATGGCTGGAGGCGGAGTTCGACACCGTGGCCACGCGGAAAGCGGACCCTTTCTACATAGCGGAGCAGACCAAGAAAGACCTTCTGGAGGCGGACGCCTACTGGAAAGGGAAAACCACCAGTGAACTGGCCACCGCCCTCATGACCGAGGAGACGAAGAAGGCCATGGAGCACAATATTTTCACTCCGGGCAATTATTTTTATAACGGCGTGGGGCATGTGACCGTGCAGTATGACAAGGTCCTGGCCATTGGCTACAGGGGACTGATTCAGGAGATGGAGGCGGAACTGGACAAGTGCAGTCCGGGGGATGCGGATTACTGTACCAAGAGCCAGTTTTTGAAGGCGGCCATCTTGAGCTGTGAGGCCGTGATCCGGTATGCCCGCAGGTATGCGGAACTGGCGGAGAAAGAGGGGGCGTCCTGCAGGGATTCGGCCAGGAAGCAGGAGCTGCTGCAGATAGCGGCCAACTGCGCCCGGGTGCCGGAATACGGGGCTTCCACGTTCCATGAAGCCTGCCAGAGCTTCTGGTTTGTGCAGCAGCTGATTCAGCTGGAGTCCAGTGGGCATTCGATTTCGCCGGGACGTTTTGACCAGTATATGTATCCTTATTATAAGAAGGATCTGGAGGCGGGAAAGCTGTCAAGGGAGTTCGCCCAGGAGCTTATCGACTGTATCTGGGTAAAATTAAACGATTTGAACAAATGTCGTGATGCTGCCAGTGCAGAGGGCTTTGCGGGCTACAGCCTGTTCCAGAATCTGATCGTAGGGGGACAGGACAAGGAAGGGTTAGACGTGACAAACGATCTGTCCTTTATGTGTATCAGCGCCTCCAAGCATGTGTTTCTGCCGCAGCCCTCTCTGTCTATCCGGGTGTGGAACAAGTCTCCCCATGATCTGCTGATGAAGGCGGCGGACCTGACTCGCACGGGAATCGGGCTTCCTGCCTATTATAATGACGAGGTGATTATCACCTCCCTGTTGAGCCGGGGCCTGACTTTGGAGGACGCCAGGGAGTACAATATCATCGGCTGTGTGGAGCCACAGAAGGCAGGCAAGACGGAAGGGTGGCATGACGCGGCCTTCTACAATATGTGCCGTCCCCTGGAACTTGTATTTTCCAACGGATGGGACAAGGGGGAGAAGATCAGCATAGAGACCGGGGACGTGGAAAATATGTCCACGTTTGAAGAATTTTACGATGCTTACAAAAAGCAGATGGAATACAATATATCTCTGTTGGTAAATGCGGACAATGCCATTGACGTGGCCCATGCCGTCAGATGTCCCCTGCCCTTCCTGTCCTGCATGGTGGAGGACTGCATTAAGCGGGGCAAAACCGTTCAGGAGGGCGGCGCGGTCTACAATTTCACCGGGCCACAGGGCTTCGGCATTGCAAATATGGCGGACTCGCTGTATGCCATTAAGAAACTGGTATTTGACGAGAAAAAGGTGACTCTGGCGGAGTACAAACGTGCCCTTGCCATGAATTACGGACAGGGCTTTGACGCTGTCAGTGCAGGGGAGATTGTTACGGAAATCCTTAGGGAGATGAGCAGGAACGGCATGTCCGTGGACGAGGACCAGGTGGCGGGCATGATTGCGGCGGTGATGAATACGGAGGTTTCGCCGGAGGAGAAGAAGCGGTATGAGGAGCTGCGGGCCATGATTGATGAGGTGCCCAAGTTCGGAAATGATAACGAAGAAGTGGATATGTTTGCACGGGATGTAGCATATACCTATACCAGGCCCCTGCTGAAATACCGCAATCCCAGAGGGGGCCAGTTCCAGGCGGGACTGTATCCCGTATCCGCCAATGTGCCTCTGGGCGCCCAGACCGGGGCGACTCCTGACGGCAGGCTGGCCCATACGCCTGTGGCGGACGGGGTTTCGCCTTCCGCGGGCAAGGATGTGTTGGGACCCACTGCGGCGGCAAATTCCGTGTCCAAGTTAGACCATGGAATCGCTTCCAACGGCACTTTGTTTAATCAGAAATTTCATCCCACGGCTCTAAGCGGGGAGAAGGGACTGGAGAATTTTGTGGCGTTAATCCGTTCTTATTTTGACCAGAAGGGCAGTCATATGCAGTTCAATGTGGTGGACAGGCAGACATTGTTGGATGCCCAGGCCCATCCGGAGAAATATGCCCATCTGGTGGTGCGTGTGGCAGGGTACAGCGCGCTGTTTACTACGTTGTCCAAGTCGCTGCAGGATGATATTATCCGTAGGACGGAGCAGGGGTTCTAAGGATGGGGGAAGCTGCCTGCCGGGGCGCCGGGATGCCTGGGATGAGGAAGCTGCCTGCTGGGGGACCGGGGGACGGCGGGAAGCCCGCGGCGGCTTTGCTCATCGGCGCTAAGAGCGTTCCGAGGAGCCTTGGCATCGGCAATGCGCGCCATAGGACGCGCATCGCCGAAAGTCTCCTCTCCACAACGCGCCCAGTGTTTTCACAAAGCCGCCGCGGTCTGCCCTGCCTGTTTTGCGGCCGCCGGAGAAGCGGGGCTTCCATACGTAAGGTATCAGGAGAAGCGGGGCTTCCATGCGTAAGGTATCGGGAGAAGCGTAGTTGGTGGCGGTATGGCAGAGGGCTTTCCATGCGGAAACAAGAAGGGTATTTAGATACTTCCTTTTCGGAATTGTGTACCCATTGGAAAATGACTTATTAATATACATTGTAAATGGAAAATAAAGATTTTATAATTAAATATATAAACTGGAATTTCATAAAGGAGTTTGACTGCATGAAAAAGCTGATTTTTGGTTGTGTCTTAATGCTATGTGGAATTATTGGCGGAACTGGTTGGCTGATCGCAAGCGCATCTATCATTCAGGAAGGAGCGTGGTCAACAGTTTTAAATGTATTTGATTTTGGTGGCATTGAATGTTATATTATTCTTTTTTTCTATGTTCTCGCCGTTATAGGAATAGTTGTCGCAGCCAAAGCCTTGAAGGAAGATAAGTAATTTCCAGTTTATAGAACTGTTAAGTTGTCGAAGAACACTTTTTGGAAAAGGGAGTTTAGATAATCTGGGGAGAAGGGGCCTGCAGATTTCTGCAGGGCTGATTTTCTTCGGTTATGGAGAGAACAGGAGCCGGGAGGGAAAGAATCGGATGATCAAGCCGAAGCATCTTGAAAAAATATACCATCCTACAGATGAAGAAGGATATGAGGGCAGGATTATTTGCCAGTGCGGATGCAAAGCATTTAAAATACGGTGCTTTGGCGAGTTTTATGGCAGGTACAAAATGTCAGTCCGTGAATATGAGAACAAATATGCACAGGCGGTACGTGCAGTTTGCGGGGACTGCGGGACAGATTATCTGCTGTACGATTTTGCGCTGCATGGTTATGACGGACTCATCTGCGGAGAAGGCATTGCTGTACCTGACGAAATCTTTAATGATTTTATTACGGAAACAGACAGCTTATTTGAGGTGGAAATGTTTCTGGAATACGATGGGGAAAAAGATTTTCTGGAGGATGTGGTGAACGATACCTGGCTGCAAAAAGACTTTCATTTTACAGTGGCTGACAGAGCGAATGTCTGGTGTTCGGTTGCCATTGAACTGAAAGGTGTGCAGTCGGGAACGGACTACAAGGACTTTTTAATTGAGGAATTGGCGTAGCGGAATCTCCGGTTTAAGATACCCTTTCGTGCCATGGCGCAGCGATTTAAATCAGGGAGGAAAATATAGGGAGGTAAAAGGAATGAGGAAGTTTGCAGTCTTATTATATCCGGACTTTTCTTTGCAGGAGATCACCTGTCTTACATCTGCGATCACAGTCTGGTTTGGTGAGAAGATTGATTTTATTGCCGGTGAAAACAGAGAATATGTGAGCGAGGAAGGCTTCCGTATCCTTCCCACAAAGACAACGGCAGAAGCAAAGATAACCGATTACAGCTGCGTGATATTGCCGGGAACAATCCATCCATTGCCTGCGCTGTTCGATGATGCATTGATTGACTTTATCAGAAGCGGAATGCATTCGGATGTTGTCTTTGCGGCGATTTCTTCCGCTCCGATTTTGCTGTCCAAAGCGGGAATTCTTGGCGGCAGGAAATTTACTTCGGGTTATTTTATGCAGATGGCAGATGTTTTTGATTTTGTGGAAAAGCCAAACTTTCTGCACAAGGGAGTCGTGGAAGATGGAAATGTGATAACGGGTATCGGGATGTTTTTCCGGGAATTTGCGGAAGCTGTTCTGCGAAGGTTTGCATATGATATCGGAGATGATTTCATGCGTTACAAGCCGGAAGATTTTACGGAAGAAGAGCTGACATTTTACTGGTCTGATGATGAATATCAGGAATTTCTGGAGGAACTGAAAGATTATACCCGATGAGGGAAGCATTCTGCTTTGCGAGGAAGCTTTATGGATATCGCTTTATACTATCAGGAAAAAGGAAATCAAGAACCCTTTATCCTGTTGCATGGGAACGGAGAGGACGGCACTTATTTCAGGCACCAAATAGAATATTTCAGCCGCAGATACAGAGTGATTGCCTTAGATACACGAGGGCATGGTAAGTCGCCAAGGGGTACGGCTCCTTTTACGATTGCGCAGTTTTCCCGGGATTTGTATGATTTTATGACAGATTTGGAAATTCCTGCCGCAGTCATTTTGGGATTTTCAGACGGGGCAAATATCGCCATGCAGTTTGCAATAAAGCATCCGGATAAGGTAAAGGCATTGATCTTAAACGGAGGAAACCTGAATCCGGATGGTGTGAAAAGGACGACACAGATTCCGATTGAAATAGGATATAAAATAGCAAAACGATTTGCCTCCAAGTCGCCGGGGGCAAAAAGGAGTGCCGAAATGCTCGGCCTGATGGTGAATGAGCCGAATATTGAGCCGAAAGAATTGGCAAAAATAACAGCT
This sequence comes from uncultured Lachnospiraceae bacterium, assembly GCA_947367855.1. Classification (GTDB taxonomy): domain Bacteria; phylum Bacillota; class Clostridia; order Lachnospirales; family Lachnospiraceae; genus Acetatifactor. Next base: position 286,514 of record CANBFE010000001.1, read on the forward strand.
CCCACACTGGTGATTTGCGGAAGCCGCGATATGATTAAGGAATCCCATACAAAAAAGATTGCGGAAAATGTACCCGGTGCTGAATTGGCAATCGTGAAGGGCACTCATTTTATTGCAAATAAGAAATATGCCGCATTCAATAAAGAGGTGGAAGTCTTTTTACAGAGCAGCAGATAGAAAACGGACAGACATAGGATGCCGGAACAGTCCTCTGTCGTCTTCAATATTGCAACAGATAAGGTGAATGTAGTCGGGATATTTCATCGGTTGGAGAATTACCGTAAGAGAATATCACATTTTTTATATGGGAAAGTCGAGAAAGGGATAGTAGATGATCGTAAAAAACCAATTTCCGATTCTGGAGTACAGTACGGATAAAATCGCTGTGATCAATCCGGACAGAGAGGCATCCAAACCGGACAGGGACGGACAGGGGGAGGGTGGATTCCGGCGGTTTCCAAGGCTCTGCCTGGTGACATTTTTTGAGGAGGTTCTTGCCGCAGCAGTGGAGCGGTATGGAGGCGAAAAGATAGGGACTTATGTGTCCGAAATGAAGGATTTTCATGTGTACCGTTTTGCTGTAAACGGAACGGAAATCTGTGCCGTACAGGCGGTGGTGGCCTCCGGTTCCATTGCCATGATGACGGAAATGCTCTATGGCTGCGGTGTGGAGGTGATCGTCTGCTGCGGGGGCTGCGGCGTACTGGATGATATTCCGGAGGGGGATGTGATTATCCCGGTGCGTGCTCTGCGGGACGAGGGGGCTTCCTATAAATACCTGCCCCCTGCCCGGTTTATTGAGCTGCAGTCCGGTCCCATAGAGAGCTTCCGGAAAGTCCTGGAGAGACATGACATTCCCTACATAGAGTGCGCCACCTGGTCCACTGACGGCTTTTACCGGGAAACCCGGGAGATGGTGGCCTACCGGAGGGAAGAGGGCTGCAAAGTAGTGGAGATGGAATGCGCAGCCATGGCGGCTATTGCGGAGTTTCGGGGAAAGACCTTCGGACAGCTGCTTTACAGCGGGGATATTCTCATCGGCGGTGCGGAAGACTATGACGACAGGGACTGGAACAATAATGTTTCCGCCAGGGAGAGGCTGTTTGCCCTTGCCCTGGAGGCTCTGTGCATGCTGTGAGAAAGGAGAGGCTGTGTATACCGGAGGAATGCAGATGAAACGTTATGACAAGGAATTCTGGGAGATGTTGGATGTTTTGGTTCATGCTTCGGAAATCGCAGGCCAAAGGGAACGGTGGAAGAAGAAAAAATGGTTGTGTATCAGGCGCATAATGAAACACAGTAAATGAAGGGGATCATGATAAGGCGATAAGGGCCGGGGCGGTTCCGGGATAATTTGTGATCGGAAGGCCTGCGGCAGCGGAGCGAAGGTGGTAGAAAATGGCAGCGGATTATTTACAGACAAAAGGAAGAATCTTTGATATACAGCGTTATTCCATACATGACGGAACGGGAATCCGTACTATATGCTTTTTGAAAGGCTGCGTACTGCGGTGCAAATGGTGCTGTAACCCGGAATCCCAGGAGTATCCCATCCAGGAGATGATTGTCCGGGGGAAGGCGAAAACCATCGGCCGGGACGTGACGGTGGCGGAGGTCATGGAGACCGTGGAGAAGGACAGGCCCTATTACAACCGTTCCGGCGGGGGGCTGACCCTTTCCGGCGGGGAGAGTCTCTGTCAGCCGGAGTTTGCCCGGGATTTGCTCCGTGCGGCAAAGGCGGTGGGAATTAACACGGCCATGGAGAGCATGGGCTGCGCCAAATGGGAGGTTATCCGGGAGATTCTGCCATATCTTGATCATTATCTCATGGATATCAAGCATATGGACAGCGGCAAACACAGACAGTTTACGGGCAAGGGCAATGAGCTGATGTTGGAGAATGCGAAGAAGATTGCAGCTTCCGGCCAGACGTATCTAAGCATACGGGTGCCCGTTATTCCCACCTTCAATGATACAAGCGGGGAAGTGAAAGCCATTGCACGGTTCGCGGATGCCCTGCCCGGGGTGGAGGAGATCTACCTGCTTCCTTACCACAGGCTTGGGCAGGACAAGTATGCGGGACTTGGGCGGACCTATGAACTGCCGGATATCCTGCCGCCGGAGCAGTCCCATATGGAGCAGCTGAAGAGGGAAGTGGAGGACTGTACCAAATTAAAGTGCCATGTAGGCGGTTGATCTTTCTTTTTCAGAAAAGGGTGGATTTGATGTAAGACTGGGAAAGGACAAAGCTTGATGGCAGCACAGGGGCTTTCGCAAGGAAAATCGAACGAAAGGTGCTGCACGATATAATGTCCTTGAAATTGTGGAAAAGAAAGCCAAAACAGGATTGCTTTATCTCGCTTTATTATAGAAGGGAAGCCTGACTTTGGGATGCTTTAAGGGGGAAGCGTTTCCGGGGCAGAGGAGTGGACGGCACAGCTGACAGGGCCAGGATAGGAGATAAAAAAGAATGAGGATGATAGACGATATTACCAATTTTATTTTTCTGGAAGATATTCCTCCCGGGGATGGAATTTCAATGGAACAAAAGCACTCCGATGTTATTTTCATTCCGGGCGGCTCTTATCCGGAACTGCCGGAGCGGGCGGCGGAGCTGTGGAAAGCGGGGTATGCGCCCTATATCGTGCCGTCGGGCAGATATTCTGTAACAGTGGGAAAATTCACGGGCGCGAAGTCAAAGGCGGATGTCTACGGAAAGGATTATGCTACGGAGTGCGAATTTTATACGGATGTACTTCTGTCGAAGGGAGTCGCCCTGGACGGCATTTTTCCGGAGGCGGAGGCACAGTTTACCGCAGAAAACGCCAGATTTTCCAGAAAAATCCTGGACGGGAAAGGCATTCACCCGAAAAAGGCCATTCTCTGCTGTAAGGGATACCATTCCAGAAGGTGCCTGATGTATTACCAGTTGAATTTTCCCGAAACGGAATTTCTCATTGCGCCGGTTTATGTGGATGTGACCAGGGAAAACTGGTATCGGACAAAACGGGGGCAGGAGAAAGTCCTGGGGGAATTGAAACGTCTGGGGACACAGTTTACCCCGGAGCTTACGCCGGAGTGGCAGAATGTAAAAAGAAAAGTGTAAAGCCTTAATCATTCAATAAAGACTTTACACCTCCTGTTATGAGTTACGATTTATGTATGGTTAATTGCCGTCTTCCAACATTGATTGAAAGATATCTTTTAACTTTTGTAAATCCTCGTTATCGGGTGTTTTCATTAGAGCGTTATTGATAAATTCCAAAGCGAGCCGGATAAATCCCTGAAACTGTTTATTTGTCATTCCCATATCTGTAGCCATCCTATCACCGCCTTTCTGATAGAATCAGTATAGCGGATTTGAGAAAAGATGTAAAGCCTTTATTCAATTATTAAGGTGCTGTTAATCGTTGTGTGTCAGCCGCGGAACTGCATAGGAACTGGTGGAAAACCTGTCGTATACCTGTGGCAGGCATATGAGGTTGGCAGAAGCATACAGAATGATTTCCTTTTGCATTATATCATATGCAATCCCTGTTTGTAAACGGTCTGGGAAATCAATGATGAGTTAATTGTGGGAAAGGTTGGGAAAGATACAGAGCAATTTAAGCGGGAGCCGCAGGTGGAAACAATGTGGACAGAAAGGAGACTCCATATGGGTATTTATTTAAATCCGACAAATGAAGGCTTTTGGACAGCAGTTCGCTCGGAGATCTATGTGGACAAGACAGGACTGCTTGCCTGTACGAACCGGTATTTGAATACGGAACAGAAATATTTCTGCGTCAGCAGGCCCAGGCGCTTCGGAAAGTCTATGGCGCTTAAGATGCTTGCGGCTTATTACAGCAGCAGTTGTGATTCCAAAGAGCTGTTTGCAGGGCTGAAGATAGAAGAAAACAAATCCTATTCCGAATATCTGAACCGGTTTGACGTGATTCTGCTGAATATGCAGCAGTTTGTGATACGCGCTAGGGATTCTGGGATGATAGAATATCTGGAGCGGGTGGTGCTTGAGGATATTCGGGAAATATATGGAGATTTGCTTCCGCAGGATACAATTGTTTTGGCGGAGGCGCTTGAAAGAATTTACGCCAAAACCGGAAAGCAGTTTGTTTTCCTGATTGACGAATGGGACTGTGTAATGAGAGAGCGGCAGGATTCAGAGGCGCTGCAGAAGGAGTATCTTGATTTTCTAAGGAATCTGCTGAAGGACCAGGCTTATGTGGCGCTTGCCTACATGACAGGAATTCTCCCGGTAAAAAAATACGGTCAACATTCAGCGCTGAATATGTTCTGGGAATATTCCATGACAGATCAGGCTTTCCTGGAGGAATATACCGGATTTACGGAAGAGGAGGTCAGGGGGCTGTGTCAGCGGTTTTCCATGAATTATGAGGAGACAAAGGCCTGGTATGACGGATATCAATTGACGGAATTCAAGCATGTATACAATCCCAAATCCGTTGTGGAGTCTATGCTTCGCCGGAGATTTTCAAACTATTGGACGTCCACAGAGACCTATGATGCACTGAAGATATACATGGATATGGATTTCGACGGACTGCGGGCAGATGTCATTGGGATGTTGGGCGGGGAGCGCGTCCGGGTAAACACCAGAAGCTTCCAGAATGACATGTGTACCTTCCGGACAAAGGATGATGTACTGACCCTGCTGATTCACCTGGGATATCTGGGATATGACTCCGTGGAGAGAGAGGCTTTTATTCCCAATAAGGAAATCAGCGAGGAATTTGAGAACGCCATGAGTGTGGGCGGTTGGGCGGAAGTCATGAATGTGTTGAGGGCATCGGAACGGCTGTTGGAGGATACCCTTCGGGGGGATGAAAAACGAGTTGCGGAAGGTTTGGACAGGGCCCACAGGGAGGTGGCTTCCATTCTGACCTACAATGACGAGAGCTGCCTGGGGGCGGCCGTCAGCTTGGCGTATTACAGTGCCAGAAGGGATTATCGAATGATACGGGAGTTTCCCACCGGCCGGGGGTTTGCCGATGTGGTATTCCTGCCCCTGCCCGGCCGCAGGAAACCGGCTATTGTGGTGGAATTAAAATTTGATAAATCCGCGTCGGCAGCTCTTGCGCAGATCAGGGAACGACAGTATACCCGGGCTCTGGAGGGGTATTCCGGCGAGATTCTGTTGGTGGGCGTGAATTATGATAAGGACAGCAGTGAGAAAATGCACAGCTGCGTGATCGAAAGGGTGGAGTAAGGCGCCTATAGAAGCGTGGGGGCTGTGGAAGCATAACAAAATATGGGAGGAAGCGGCATGAAAATAGGCGAAGTCGGATTGCTGACCAATGATGTGATAAGACTGGCGGACTTTTATAAAAAGCTGCTGCAGATTGATAACGGAAGCAATGACAGGGTACACCAGACCCTGATCGCGGAAGAAACCATGCTGACCATATATCATGACGGCACAGAGAAAAATAACCGGAATCAGAATATTTGCCTGGCATTTACCGTGGAGGATATTCAGCGGGAATATGACAGGGTCAGGGAACTGGGGGCCAAAATCATAGAACCGCCTGCAGCGCGTCCCTGGGGAGCAGTGAATATGAGCTTTTATGACCCGGATGGAAATACTGTCTTTCTCCGGGCCTTTCCGCAGCAGCCTCCCATACAAAAGACAAATTATCCGCCGGGATGGCTGTCTGACATCAGCTTTGTGGTGATTTTTGCAAATTACCAAGGGAAATGGGTTTACTGTCTGCATAAGCGCCGGGGAAGCTTTGAGCATCCGGGCGGTCATGTGGAGCGGGGAGAGACGCCCCTGCAGGCGGCGAGACGGGAGCTGTACGAGGAATCGGGGATTACGGACTGTCATCTGACGCCGCTGTGGGATTATGAACAGAAGTGGGAGGATGGCGTGGGAAAGAATAACGGCAGAGTCTTCTATGCAGAGGTTCATTCCATGGGGGAGCTGCCGGAGAGCGAAATGAGCCGTGTTGAACTGTTTTCCTCCGTGCCGGAAAATTATACCTATGATTCCGCGGAGGAAGCCCGGGATTTAGAGCGGATAGAGAACATGCTCCGGGCCTTCCGGGAGTAGCGGCTTCCGGCATGGTCTGTGGGGAAGCGGGGAGACTACGCTGAACCGGAGTTGTCCAAAGATTGGTCTGTTTCCGCCCCATGCCGGAAAAGACGGATATAGAAACCACAAAAATAAAACAAAAACGACACAATCCAACAATTATTTGTTGACTTGTATGGTGGATAGGCTTATAATGAAGGAAAAGCATTTCCATAGAAACCAAAAACGAATCAGGAGGAAGCAAAATGCAGAACGAGTACGAAGTAAAAAAAGAGATTTGTGACATTGGCAGGAGAATTTACAACAGGAACATGGTTGCGGCAAACGACGGCAATATTTCCGTGAAGATCAGCGACAATGAATTTCTGTGTACTCCTACCGGCGTGTCCAAGGGCTTCATGACCCCCGAATACATCTGTAAAGTGGACGCCCAGGGCAATGTCATTCAGGCCAACGGCAATTTCCGGCCTTCATCCGAGATCAAGATGCATATGAGAGTGTATCAGGAGAGACCTGACGTAAAGAGCGTGGTACATGCCCATCCCGTATATGCCACCAGTTTTGCCATTGCAGGCATTCCCCTGACCCAGCCCATCATGCCCGAGGCGGTTATTGCACTGGGCTGCGTTCCCATTGCAAAATACGGCAGACCTTCCACCATGGAGATTCCCGATGCGGTTTCCGAGTATGTGCAGCATTTTGACGCCGTGCTGTTGGAGAACCACGGCGCGCTGACCTATTCCGATTCCCTGCTTGCGGCATACCTGAAGATGGAATCCGTGGAATTCTACGCGCAGCTTCTGTACCAGTCCAGAGTACTGGGCGGACCCAAGGAATTTACCCCGCAGCAGGTGGAAGATCTGTACGAAATCAGAAGACAGTTCGGCATGAAGGGACGTCATCCCGCCAATCTCTGCCCCAACGCAAAGGAAGGCAAGCCCAGCTGCCATACCTGCGGAGGCGGATGCCACAGCGGCAAGGAGAGCGGAGCCGTTTCTGCCGATATGGTGGCGGAGATTACCAGGAAGGTGCTGGAGCAGTTAGGAAAATAAGGATTCCGGATCTCCCATTGAGGAAATGTCTATAGGACAGGCATTTCAGGAGAGTCATCGTATCATATGGAAGAAGGGCATTCCATGGAAAACAGAGAGATAGAAGCAATCGTCCGTGAGGTCCTGAAAGCAGCAGAGGGCGGAAACGGGGCGGTATTCCGTCAGCCAGGGGAGACATTCCCGACAGAACAGAAAACATCTGCCGAAGCCGGGGAGATTTCGGGGACAGCCGCCTGGACAGGGAGCAGGAAGGTAATTCCCGGGTCCGGAAAACTTGCGGCGGCAAACGGCGGTCTGGTTCCCGTGACCATGCCCCTGGCCCTTGCGGTGAAGCTCATCAAGAGCATTGAGGCAAAGGCTGCGGAATGGGGCATGCGGGTGGTTACCGCCGTCTCCGATGCGTCCGCCAGGCCAGTGGCCGTTCACTGTATGGACGGAGCCTACATAGGAAGCTTTGACGTGGCGCTGAACAAGACATATACATCCATTGCCTTTCAGATGTCCACTGCGCAGTTGGGGACTTTAAGCCGGCCGGGGGAGAGTCTGTACGGCATACAGTTTACCAATGAGGGCAGAATCGTTATTTTTGGAGGCGGGGAGGTGCTGAAGCGGGGTGATGCGATTGTGGGCGCCCTGGGCGTCAGCGGCGGCAGCGCCGAACAGGACACAGCGTTGGCTGCTTACGGAAAATCAGTTTTTGAAAATTTAGAGGGACTTTCCAATTAAGAGCCGTCGCGCAGCGGCAAAAGCAAAGTATTGAAGGCGTGGGAGAGAACGCCGAGAATACTTTGCCTAAAAGAGCCGTCGCGCAGCGACTAAAATAGGAGGTAGCAAAGTGCTTATAAATGAGAATCTGGTACAGGACATTGTACAGGAAGTCGTGGCGAAGATGCAGATTGCGGAATCTCCAGGCGGCAAGCACGGCATTTTTAAGGACATGAACGAAGCCATTGCGGCCGCAAAGGCATCCCAGGAGAAAGTCCGCAGAATGTCCCTTGACCAGAGAGAGCAGATCATCGGAAATATCCGCAGACGAACCCATGAAAATGCGGAACTCATTGCCAGAATGGGCGTAAACGAGACAGGAATGGGCAATGTGGGACATAAGATATTAAAGCATCGGTTGGTGGCGGACAAAACCCCCGGCACGGAAGACTTGAAGACGACGGCGTGGTCCGGAGACAGGGGACTGACATTGATTGAAATGGGACCCTTCGGGGTTATCGGAGCCATCACCCCCTGCACCAATCCAAGCGAGACCGTCATCTGCAATTCCATCGGCATGATTGCCGCAGGAAATACGGTGGTGTTCAATCCCCATCCCCAGGCGGTGAGGACCACCATCTTTGCCATCAACATGATCAATGAGGCTTCCCTGGAGGCAGGAGGGCCGGACAATGTGGCCTGCACCGTGGAACAGCCCACCCTGGACACCAGTAATGTGATGATGAAGCACAAGGATATCCCGCTTCTGGTGGCCACCGGAGGGCCGGGTGTGGTGACGGCAGTGCTTTCCTCCGGCAAGAGGGGCATCGGCGCAGGGGCGGGCAATCCCCCCGCAGTGGTGGACGAGACGGCGGATGTGAGAAAGGCAGCAGCGGATATCGTCAACGGCTGTACCTTTGACAACAACCTTCCCTGCATCGCGGAGAAGGAGATCGTGGCAGTGGAATCCATTGCGGACGAATTGATGCACTACATGATAGCCGAACAGGGCTGTTACCTGATTTCCAGGGAGGAGCAGGAAAGGCTTACGGCAACGGTGCTCACCCCCAAGGGGCTGAACCGCAACTGTGTGGGCCGGGATGCCAAAACCCTGCTTGGCATGATTGGGGTAACGGTGCCCGACAATATCCGCTGCATTGTTTTTGAAGGACCCAAGGAGCATCCTCTGATTGCCGAGGAGCTGATGATGCCTGTTTTGGGCATGGTCCGGGCGAAGGATATCGACGACGCCATAGAGCAGGCCGTGTGGCTTGAGCATGGCAACCGTCACTCCGCCCATATTCACTCCAAGAATATAGACAATATTACAAAGTACGCGAGAGCCATTGATACGGCCATCCTGGTGAAAAACGCGCCTTCCTACGCGGCGCTTGGCTTCGGCGGAGAAGGCTACTGTACCTTTACCATTGCCAGCCGTACAGGCGAGGGCCTGACCAGTACCCGGTCCTTCACCAAGAGCAGGCGCTGCGTCATGTCCGACAGCCTCTGCATCCGGTAAAAGGAAATTTTCCGGCAATGCGCGGCAGCAGTGCGGAAGGCAGAAGCGATAAACAGAAAGGAGATTATAGAATGGCAGATACGGCACAGATAGAAGAGATTGTGAAACAGGTGCTGGCCAGTATTTCGGGAACCGCAGCCGCGGCTTCCGCGTCAGGCAGCGGGGCGGCAGGCGCAGAGATTCCGAGGACGGCCCATGTGGCAATGCTCACCGGTCTGGAGCATTTTGACGTAAAGGAATTCCCCATGCCGGAAGTGGGAGACGATGACATTCTGGTAAAGGTGGAAGGCTGCGGCGTCTGCGGTACGGACGCCCATGAATTCAAGAGAGACCCCTTCGGCCTGATTCCCGTGGCCCTGGGACACGAGGGAACCGGCGAGATCGTGAAGATGGGGAAAAATGTAAAGAAGGACAGCGCGGGCAAGGATTTAAAGCTTGGCGACAAGGTGGTTACCTGCATGATTTTCAAGGATAACCCGGATATCACCATGTTTGACCTGAACAAGCAGAATGTGGGCGGCGCCGATGTGTACGGCCTGCTTCCGGACGACGATATTCACCTGAACGGATGGTTTTCCGATTATATTCTGATACGGAAAGGCTCCACCGTGTTTAACGTAAGCGATCTGGATCTGTATTCCAGAGTGCTCATTGAACCCTGCGCAGTGCTGATCCATGCTGTGGAGCGGGCCAAGAGTACGGGAATACTGCGGTTCAACAGCAGAGTGGTGGTACAGGGCTGCGGCCCCATCGGGCTGATCTGCATTGCCATCCTGCGCACCATGGGCATCAACAGGATTGTGGCTGTGGACGGAGAACAGAAGCGTCTGGATTTCGCAAAGGAACTGGGAGCTTCCGATTCCGTGAATTTCAAGGAACATAAGGGGATTGAGGCCCTGACAGCAGCCGTGGAGGAGAAATGCGAAGGACATCTGGCGGATTTCGCCTTCCAGTGCACAGGTTCTCCGGCAGGACATTCCAATATCTATAAGTTCATCCGCAACGGCGGCGGACTTTGCGAACTGGGATTCTTCATCAACGGCGGCGACGCCACCATCAATCCGCACTTTGATATCTGCTCCAAGGAGATTACCACGGTGGGTTCCTGGGTTTATACCCTGCGGGATTATGCCACCACCTTTGATTTCCTCAAGAGCGCCAAGAAAATGGGCCTTCCCATGGATAAGCTGATTACCCATACTTATCCCCTGGAGGAGATCAATGAGGCGCTGAAGACCAATCTGGCTATGACAGGACTGAAGATTGCGATTATCAATAAATAAGATAAAGATGCGGGAATCAACTCTTTTCAAGGAAGACAGCTTTCCAGGAGAGAAAAAAATGTTACTGTTCACGGCTTCGCCGTTCACAGCAACATGATGCACACAAAATGAACAAAGTGCGTTCATTTTGGCGCTTGCTGTCTCGGGTTTCCGTGCAAAATGCGCACGAAAACACCTCGCGGAGGTACCTGTAAACAGTAATAAAAAAGTCTATGGAAGAAAAGAAATCAAGGGAAGAGAGTAAGTCTATGGAAGAAAAGAAGGAAGGAACAAATTCCGCGGAAGAAGCGGTGGGATTGTTGGAGGTATTCGGACTGACCTGCGCGTTCCTTGCGGCCGACGCAGGCTGTAAGGCCGCAGATGTCACACTGGAGACTTTTGATAAAAACAAACCGGCAAATGCGGACGCGCTGCCGGTACCCTTACTGGTGACGGTGAAATTCAGGGGAAGCGTGGCGGCTGTGGAAGCGGCCATGGAAGCGGGAGAGGCGGTGGCAAAATCCCTCACCGGCGTAGTCCAGAGGCACATTATCCCCAGACCCACCGGGGACACCGGCAAAATGCTGAAAATCAGCGCATTTGACAAAAATTGATAGGAAGTAAGAACGTTACGGTTTACAGGCAGTTCCGCCGGACGTTTTCGTGGGCACTCTGCATGAACAATCCCGGGACTGCAGGCGCCGGTAGGAGCGGCAGAGCCGTGGGAAGCCGTGAACGGTAACGAAAGAAATCAGAAAGAGCGTATAGGCAGGAAAGGAGAGCACTATGGCACAGGAAGCATTGGGAATGGTAGAAACAAGAGGTCTTACGGCAGCCATTGAGGCAGCGGACGCAATGACCAAGTCTGCGGAGGTATCTCTGGTGGGCACCGAGAAAATCGGTTCCGGACTGGTAACCGTAATGGTACGGGGAGATGTAGGTGCCGTAAAGGCAGCCGTGGAAAGCGGTTCCGCAGCCGCAGGCAGGCTTGGCGAACTGGTGGCGGCCCATGTGATTCCCAGACCCCATTCCGACGTGGAGAAGATTCTCCCGAAGATCTGACAGGACAGCGGGGAGCGGCGGGGTGACTGACCGCCTCCTGACAAACTGCTGCAGACAGGGAAGAGATTGCAATATCAGTAAAGGAGCCGGCAAATGAGCAATACATCATTGGGCTTTATCGAAATTACAGGTGTGGTTGCCGCCGTGGATGCCCTGGACATCATGTGCAAGACATCCGGCGTGGAGCTGGCCACCTGGGAGAGAAAACTGGGGGGAAGGCTTGTAACCATTGTGGTAAAGGGTGACGTGGCGTCTGTCACGGAAGCCGTGGAGACCGCCGCTGCAAAGGCCATCAAAAAGCCTGTGGCAAAAGGCGTCCTGGCGAACCCCCACGAAGAGATCGTGAGACTGGTGAACTTAAGCGCAAGCCGTTTCATGAATAAAGACACACAGCCTGGCCTGGACGAAAGAACCATCCAGGAAGTGTAGAAAAGGGTAACCGGAACAGAGACAGCACCCCCTGGCCGTGCCGGGATTCCCGGCATTCCAAACGGCGGAAGAGGGTTATGGAACGATTAACAGGAGGAAAGTAAAATGGCACAGGAAGCATTAGGAATGGTGGAAACAAGAGGTCTGGTTGCGGCGATCGAAGCTGCGGACGCTATGTGTAAGGCTGCGAATGTCAGCCTGGTAGGCACGGAGAAAATCGGTTCCGGACTGGTAACCGTAATGGTACGCGGCGATGTAGGCGCAGTGAAGTCCTCTGTGGAAGCCGGCGCATCCAGCGCATCCAAACTGGGAGAACTGGTAGCTACCCATGTAATTCCCAGGCCTCACAGCGATGTTGAGATGATTCTTCCCGCAGTAAAGGCGTAGTTACTGTGAAAGTCCTGCTGCTTGCCTTGCGGAAAACGCGCAGTCCGAATAAGCTCCCTTGCTTATTCGGCAAGACAGCAGTGCGCCAAACCCGCTTCCCTGGGTACAGGCGCAGGGAGAAGGACAGGGCGATAAGCGGTGCAGGGAAGGAACTTCACGGTCCGGAAGAGTAGGCTCGTTTTCCGCCCGGGTCGGGAAGCGGCAATGGAGGAAGAACATGGAACAACAGACAGTGGAAATGATTACCCGGATGGTGCTTCAGGCCATTCGCGGAACGGAGGAGAAGGCCGGCGGATTTCAGGTACCGGTAGGGGTATCCGCAAGACATATCCACCTGACACAGGAGCATGTGGAAATCCTGTTCGGAACCGGCTATCATCTGACGAAGAAAAAAGATCTCATGGGCGGTCAGTATGCCTGCAACGAGACGGTGACCATTGTGGGCCTGAAACTTCGGGCCATCGAAAACGTAAGGGTTCTGGGACCGGTGCGGAAGGCCTCCCAACTGGAGATATCCGCAACGGATGCCATGAAACTGGGCGTAGCGGCTCCCATTCGGGAATCCGGCAATGTAAAAGGCAGCGCCCCCATCGCAGTGGCAGGACCCAAGGGCGTTATCTATCTGGAGGAAGGCTGCATTGTGGCCATGCGCCATATTCATATGTCCCCGGCGGATGCAAATGCGGCGGGAGTCAGGGACGGCGATATCGTGTCCGTGAAAGTGGATAACGAGCGGGGAACCGTGTATGATCAGGTGAAAATCCGTGTAGACGAGAGCTTTACCCTGGAGATGCATATTGATACCGACGAAGCCAATGCCGGTAAGATCAAGACAGGCGACAGGGTGACGATTATCAAATAGCTTTGCGGACGTCAGGCAAAAAGGTCCGCAGAGGAATAAGCATATCTGCAGAATCAGGCTGCAGCTGAATCGGATTGCAACGATAAAACATTGCAATAGGAGCTGTCCGCAAAGCCCTGTAAAACAGGGTAAGCGCTGAATCCGGCATATTTGCGGCGGTTCCGGGGCGGACGGCGGGCGGAAATTTGACATCATGGGCAGACAGCTTTGGACTGCCCGCCGATCTGTCTCAAAATACCGGGGGCGTGCCCGGCGCACAGGCTTAGCCTGCGGCAGTTTCCGGGAGGCCCGGAGTTAAAGAGAGGCAGTACACTGATAGGAGATACATACCATGATTGTGGGAAAAGTAGTGGGAAGCATCGTTTCCACCCGCAAATGCGAGAATCTGGTTGGAAATAAATTTATGATTATTGAACCCCTGGAAGAAATGTCCGCCGGAGGCGCCCGTTTTGTTGCCATTGACAATATCGGCGCGGGAATCGGCGAGACGGTTCTGGTGGCTACGGGAAGCGCCGCCCGGGTTGGGATGGAAAAGGCGCCTGTGGACGCAGCCATTGTGGGAATTGTTGACGAGTGAGGGAATAGACGGCATTCCGGTCTTTGTTATACGACAGAAAGGTAATTCCGGGCTGCCAATCGGGATGGCTGCCCGGCAGTATCAATGGACAGAGCGGCTGCCGTAATGATCATTTTGGAGAATATGATATGGAGATGCAGGCATTGAAGCAGGTTTTGCGGGAAAGCGGCATAGTCGGCGCGGGAGGCGCAGGCTTTCCCACTTATGCGAAACTGGATGAGAGAGCGGAAGTTATATTGATGAACTGCGCAGAGTGCGAACCGCTGCTGAAGCTTCACCGGCAGCTGATGGAACAGTGCGCGGAAGAGATTTTGAGAACCTTTGACGGAATGGCCCGGGCTGTGGGAGCAGGGGAAGCCGTCATCGGCATTAAGAGAGAATACAAGTCCGCCGTAAAGGCGATTGAACGATACATAGACAGATACCCCCATATGCGGGTGCAGCTGTTGGACAGCGCCTATCCCATGGGGGATGAAGTGGTGCTGATCTACGAAGCCACGGGAAGGGTTATCCGGCCCGGCGGGCTTCCCATAGAGGAAGGGGTAGCCGTTTTCAATGTGGAGACGGTCTATAATGTCTGCCGTGCCCTGGAAAAACAGATTCCTGTGGCAGACAAACTGGTGAGCATTGTAGGGGAAGTATCCCATCCCGTAACGGTGCGGGTGCCAATCGGCGCCTCTATCCGGGATGTGGTGGCTCATGCAGGAGAAATCCTGGTGAAAAATCCGGCCTACCTTGTGGGCGGTCCCATGATGGGAAACCTGCAGGAGGAGACGGACGTGGTGACCAAGACCACCAATGCGGTGATTGTCCTGGACAAAAGCCACAGCCTGATTCAGCGCAAAAACAGGAACGCGGCCATTGACCTGAAACGTGCGGCCTCCGCCTGCTGCCAGTGCGAGACCTGCACCAGTCTCTGTCCCCGCCATGCCCTGGGGCACCCCATCGAACCCCATAAATTTATGCGCAGCGCGGCCAACAAAGATTTTCAGGATACCAATGTATTTTTGAACACCTTTTTCTGCAGCTCCTGCGGTTTGTGCGAGAATTTCTCCTGTCCCCAGGGACTGGCGCCCAGAAGCCTGATCGCCGATTACAAACTGGGACTGCGCAAGGCAGGGGTAAAAGTGCCCCAGGACGTAAAGCCTGCCCCCGTGAACAAGGGCAGGGATTACCGCAAGGCTCCGGAGGAGAGACTGGAGGCACGGCTCGGACTCTCCAAATACAATGTGGACGCGCCCCTGCAGGAGGACGGTTACTGGGAAAAAGAAAACCTGATTCATAAAGTGAAACTGCTTCTAAG
Source organism: uncultured Lachnospiraceae bacterium (assembly GCA_947367855.1). Classification (GTDB taxonomy): domain Bacteria; phylum Bacillota; class Clostridia; order Lachnospirales; family Lachnospiraceae; genus Acetatifactor. The sequence continues at coordinate 301,724 of CANBFE010000001.1, forward strand.
TCAGCATATCGGCGCCCCGGCGGTTCCTGTGGTGGAAAAGGGGGCAGAAGTCAGAAAGGGAGACTGCATTGCCCGGCCGGCGGAAGGATTGAGCGTAGGCATTCATGCCTCCGTGGACGGCATTGTACAGGAAGTGACGGAGAAATATATTACGATTGTGCGGCAGTAGACGGACGCTTTTTTGAATTCTTTCTGTATATACGTTTAAGTAAGGAAACGCATGCAGGGCCGTAACACCTGCGGAACTGGAATAACAGCATAGTTATAGGTACGGAAGGGAATTTATGCGGAACTGGAATAGGAGGTACACCCATGGGCAAGGCTTTGGGCATGATAGAATTTAAGACGGTATCTGCCGGAGTGACGGCGGCGGATGCCATGGTAAAAACGGCGGCTGTGGAACTGGTGGAAGCCCAGACCGTATGCCCCGGCAAATACATCGCTCTGATCACCGGAGATTTGAGCGCGGTGGATGCCGCCGTGGAGACGGCAAAGGTACGATATGGGGAGAACCTGATTGACAGCTTTGTTCTGGGAAACCCCCACGAGGGCATTTTCCCCGCAATCTACGGAACCACCCATGTGGAGCATATCAGTTCCCTGGGGATTTTGGAGACCTTTGACGCTGCGGCCATCATCGTTGCGGCGGATGTGGCGGCCAAGACGGCGGATGTGGAGCTGATCGAGCTGCGGATCGCCAAAGGCATGTGCGGAAAATCCTATGTGTTCCTGTGCGGCGAGGTATCCGCTGTGGAGGCTGCCATTTCGAAAGCGAGAGCCAGTGTGTCCGAAAGCGGCATGTTCCTTGATTCCACGGTGATAGCCCATCCGGATCCCCAGATCTGCAAGTCGATTTTGTAGGGAAGAGTATATGTAAAGGCGGCGCAGGGGACGCGTGGACGGCAAACGAAAGGACCTGGATTTTAATTATTAAAACGGATTGCTAAAGAGAAAAGAGGCGGGGAGTGAGACGGGTATGCTGGCAGTAGAGCGCAGAAATATGATTTTGGAAAAACTGCAGGATGAGCGCAAGGTGGTGGTCAGCGAGTTGAGCGCCCTTTTTGACGTGTCAGAGGAAACGATCCGCCGGGACCTGGATAAACTGGACCGGCAGGGCCTGGCAATCAAGAGCTACGGCGGGGCTGTGCTGAACGAGAATTCGGCCCTGGACATGCCCTTTAATGTCCGCAAAAACCGCAATATCAAGGGGAAGCAGGAGATTGCGGACCTCATCGGCAGCCTGGTGAAGGAAGACGAACATATCATCGTAGATCCCAGTACCACGGCGGTGGCCATTGTGAAAGCCCTGAAAACCAGGAAAAAGCTGACGGTGATCACCAGTTCCATTGAAGTACTGATCGAGCTTTCGGATGTCAGCGGATGGGATATCATCTGCACCGGAGGCGTGCTTCGGGAAAATTACCTGACTCTGGTGGGTTCCCGGGCGGCGGATATGATCAGCTCCTTCTATGCGGACAAGGCCATTATATCCTGCAAGGGCATTGACCTGAATAAGGGAGTAACCGATGCCAACGAAGCCCTTTCCCAGGTGAAGCAGGCCATGCTCCGGTCTGCCAAGCAGCGGATTGTTGCCGCGGACCATACCAAATTCGGAAATGTGGCTTTTTCCCGGATCTGTGAACTGTATGCGGTGGACATGGTGGTGACGGATGTGCGGCCCGGCCGGGAATGGATGGACTATTTTGAAGAAAAGGGGATAGAGTGTCTCTATGGCAGGGAAGAAATCTGAAAAACAGACAAAAACCATCGCTTTTGTGAACAACAAGGGCGGCAGCGGCAAGACAACTACCTGTGCCAACGTGGGCTATTCCCTTTCCTGTCTTGGCAGAAAGGTATTGCTTCTGGACGGCGATATGCAGATGAACCTGACCCTCTCATATTTTGCGGAAGACAAGGTTCTGGATTTTGCTTCCGGAGACAAAAATATATATACGGCCCTTCGGCAGGAGGCGGACCTGACGGACTATGTGGTCTCTACCGCCTATGAAAACCTGGACCTGGTACCTTCCTCCATGCTGATGAGCGGAGTGGAATACGAGCTTTACGCACGTCTTCAGCGGGAACAGATTCTTACAAAATGCCTGGAAAATTTGAAAAACAGTGCAGAATATGACTATATTCTGATAGATGCGCCGCCCACCCTGGGAGGTTGGGTGATGAACATTCTCTGCGCGTCGGACTTTTGTGTGATACCCGTGGAGGCAAGCCCCTGGGGACTCTTCGGTGTGGCGAATATGTTTGATTTTCTGGAAGACATGAAGGAACAGGCGCCTGCCTTGACCCTTCTGGGGGTGGTGATCACCAAGATGGATGCCAGGAAAAATTACGGCAGGCAGACATTGGGAGTTCTGCAGGAGTTTCAGGAGGTAAGGGTTTTCGATACCATTATCCGGGTGGACAGCGAGATCGAATGGGCACAGGACAATTCCAGGCCCGTCGGGGCATATAAGAAATCGGCCAGAAGCGCCGGAGAATACAGGGAACTGGCAAAGGAGGTAGAGAAATATGTCCGTAGGAGCAGGCAGCATTAAGAGGGCGGCAAGGACGGCCGGGAAGAAGGAAAATAAGACGGCGCTTCCCAAGGCAGAGGAGAACGGTTCCGTAAAGGCGGAGCCGGAAGCCGGGAGCGAGACGGCAGCGCAGTCAGACGCAAAAACACAGTCAGATGCGAAGGCGCAGACAGATACAAAAGCACAGGCAGATGCAAAAGTGCAGTCAAACGCAAAAGCACAGACAGATACAAAAGCACAGTCAAGTGCAAAAGCACATACAGCGGGCAGAAAGGCGAAGTCTGCCAAAAAGGAGGCTCCGGAAATGAAAGCATCCGGCAAAGCGGCGGAAAATACCGGCGCTTATGAGGCTTACGGGATAGGTCAGCAGCTTCCTGTATATCTTTTGTAATTTTATCCGGGGCAGTTTTTATCAGTTCTCTTTACCATTCATAAAAGGTAGGCAGGATGGAGAACTGTTGGGTTTAAAAACGGAGGAAAATATATGAAAAAACATTTTCTTGCGGCAATGTGTTTCGCAATGCTGACGGTTTTTCTGTGGGGCTGTGGTAAAGAGTCCGCTGAATCGGAGGTTCCGTCCGCAGGGGAGGGAGACGAAACTGCGTCTTCCGGCAGCCAGACGGGGGAGGGAAGCCGGGAACTGCCGGAAGGGTATGTGCTGTCCGCCCGTTTTGAGGATGCCGGAGGAGAGGCAGGAATGCACAATGCCTGTATGGCAGGCAGTTCAATATATTATTTTACCAATGTTTATGATTCGGAGGAGGAATCCCATGTGAGGGATATCCATGTCCAGGAAAAAGGCCAGGAAGCCAGACAGCTGCTGCATTTCGGGAAAGGGAAGAAGCTGCTGGCAATGACAGCGGGAGAAGACGGAAGCCTGTATTTTCTGTGGGGATAAAATGAGACTGAAAACGGATTTGAAGCCTGTACTTTGGAGAAACGCGGCAGCCAGATGGAGGAAATCTATTCCGTAGATGCCACAGAGGGCATGGAGGGACTGGGCGCTGTCTATGATATGGCCGCTGCGTCCGACGGAAAGCTGTACGGCCTGACGCTCAGGGGCATTGTGCTGTGTTAGGATGAAAACGGGGCGTTCCAGGGCCGCTTCGGTCTGCCCGTGGACGGAACAACCGCCAATGGGCAGGAGAGGATATGCTTTGGACTTGCCAATGGGGGTGAGGCGGGCATTTATGCCTTTTGGGGAGGCAAAGAAGGGGTAGAAAACAATATCCACCTTTATGAGCTGAACAGGCTGCAGAAAATGAGCGAAGCGGAATTGGAGCAGGCAGAGCCGCTGCGGGTGAATTATGCATCTGCAGAGGAAACGGTGGCAGCGGCCGGTGACATGCATATATACAGCGGCTATTCGGACGGGCTTTATATGGCGGACCAGAACAGGATGTGGCAGATAGATATGGCAGACGGTTCACTGGAGGCGCTTTTCCAATGGGAGAACATTCATATAAAGGCCGAATATCTGCAGGCTGTCAGGCGGCAGGAGGACGGCGGTTTCCTGCTGTATATTTTTGACAACCTGGAACAGGAAAACTATTGGGTGGCCCTGGAACCGGTGCCGGCTTCCCAGATTCCGGAGAAAAAGGAACTGGTATTGGGAGTGGCAGGCACCAGTTGGTATAACGATTCCCTGGCGTCAAAGATTGACCAGGTGGTATTGTCCTACAACCGGATTCACCCGGAATGTCATATTACGGTGAAGGAATATGAGGAAAAAGCGGTTTCGGATTTCCAACTGGAACTCCTGAAAGGGGAGGGGCCTGACATTCTCCTGGAGCGCCAATCCTTTTTTGATATGAACGATCTGTCCGCCAAGGGGGCGGTGGAGGATTTGATGCCTTATCTGGCAGCTGCGGAAGATGTGTCCGCCGAAGATATTCTTCCGGGTATTCTGGATCTGATTACAAAGAACGGAAAAATACCACGGATTCCCTTGAGCTTTGCTGTAGATGTCATGATTCTTCCCGAGGACATGCCCCAGGAAGTTTTGACGCCCCGGGAAATGGCAGAATATATGGCACAGGGTGAGGACACCCGTATTGACTACCTGGTTTCGCCGGAAGCATTTTTGCTGCAGGTTCTCTCGGGAGCGGAGATGGACCATTATGTGGACGAAAACGGCAGGAGCAGCTCTTTTGCGGGGGAAGAATTTGTCAGTCTGTTGGAGAGTCTGGATAAACTGGGGGATTTGAGGAGAATCAGCAAAAGAGGAGAGCGGGCGGAGCTGTTTCACGCAGGACAGCTTCTGGCAGTGACAGAAGAAGTGAATTGCCTGGACGACTATTTCTGTATCAGATCTGCCTTTTCCGGCAAAGGAAGGATCGCCGGATTTCCAAACAGCGCCGGGGAGCTTCGGTATCCGGCGAAGCTCTATGACTGGATGGGGATAAACAGCGCTTCGGAGCATAAGGAGGAAGCCTGGAGCTTTATTGCGTTCTGCCTGTCCTATACAAACCGATCCGACAATGTGGCGGACCGCTTTGTGGTGCTGAAAGACAAGTTTGAACAGCAGATCCGTTATGACAAATCGGGATCCTATTTTATATGGCGCAATGACTATGACGAAAATTTTGAAGGATGGCAGGAGATTGCGTCTGTAACGCCGGAGGAAACGGGACTGCTGCGTGAGATAACGGAACATCTGTATTTCTATGAAAATAAGAGCCTGTTTCAGATAATAAACGAGGAGGCGGCGGCATTTTTTGACGGGAATATCAGCTCGCAGGAGGCAGCGGAGCGGATTCAGAACCGGGCGAACCTGCTGCTGGGGGAATGATTGGGTAGTAATCTGGAGACGGAGTTGGATATTTGGTACTTTTATACAGTGTATTCCAGGGCATGTTTTTCGGAACATGCCTTTTTTCCTGGGGCTGTGGATTATCCCTTTTGCTTATGAAAGAGACATTTTGGTGCAAATCTAACAATTTGCCGGAAGGATAGGAAAAAATTTTATACAATTTTTGTTGACAGGGGGCATGAAAAAACGATAAAATAAGAGCAAGACTTGGTATCTGTAGGAAATGGTTTTTAAGAAGTTAGGAGGACTGTTTATTGGAGAAAAGAGAATTGCTTTTGAATGATTATGCACAGTTATGCAGAGAGGCTGACCATCTGGAGCCGGAGATGTTCGACAAATATGAGGTTCAGAGGGGACTGCGTGATAAGAACGGTAATGGTGTGGTTACGGGACTGACCAATGTTTCCCGCATAGACGCCTTCAAGATGGTGGACGGGGTGAAAACGCCCTGTGAGGGAAAACTCTGGTACAGGGGTTATGACTGTATTGAGCTTGTAAAGGGATTCCGTGAGACAGGTTTTGGATTTGAGGAGATATCCTATCTGCTGCTTTTCGGAAAGCTGCCGGATGCAAAGCAGTTAAAACAGTTCCGTGAGATTCTGGCGGACAACAGGACACTGCCCACAAACTTTACCAGGGACGTGATCATGAAGGCGCCCAGTAACGATATCATGAATTCCCTGACCAGAAGCGTGCTGACCCTGGCTTCCTATGATAAGAACTGCAGCGATACTTCCATTGAGAACGTGCTGAGACAGTGCATGAGTCTCATAGGGGTATTTCCCATGCTTGCCGTCTATGCATACCATGCGTATAATCATTATCAAAATGACGAAAGCATGTACATACACCGTCCTTCCCAGGCGCTGTCCGCGGCGGAGAATCTGCTCATGATGCTGCGGCCCAATAAGGAGTACACGGAACTGGAAGCCAAGGTACTGGATATTGCTTTGGTTCTGCACATGGAGCATGGCGGCGGTAACAACTCCACCTTTACCACCCGTGTTGTGTCATCCTCAGGTTCCGACACCTATTCTGTGATTGCGGCTGCCCTGTCTTCCCTGAAGGGACCCAAGCATGGCGGCGCCAATATCAAGGTGGTGGAGATGATGCGGGACATTGAGAGCAATGTGTCCGACTGGGGGGACGAGGAGGCTGTCAGGGCGTATCTGAAAAAAATTCTGAATAAAGAGGCATTCGACAGGAAGGGACTGATCTACGGCATGGGACATGCGGTGTATTCCCTGTCCGATCCCAGGGCCCAGGTGTTCAAGGGCTTTGTGGAAATGCTTGCATCCGCCAAGGGCAGGCAGAAGGATTTTGCCCTGTATTCCATGATCGAACGAATGGCGCCCCAGGTCATTGCAGAAAAGGCGCGTATCTACAAGGGCGTAAGCGCCAATGTGGACTTTTACAGCGGATTTGTGTACAGCATGCTGGAGATTCCCCTGGAGATGTTTACCCCCATTTTTGCCATCGCCAGGATCGTGGGTTGGAGCGCCCATAGAATCGAAGAGCTGATTAATATGGATAAGATCATCCGTCCTGCCTACAAGAGCGTTATGACCAGGCAGGAAGAGTACATACCTATGGAAAACAGATAAGAAAGAAGGGGTTGTCCCGCGGTTTTTGTTCAGGAAGCCGCGGGATACTTGTTTTCGGGTATCCGGGTGTGTTTCGGAAGAGGTGAAATCGGAGAGAATGATTTACACACCCCCGGGTTTCTGTTATAATAGGGACGTGGTGCAGGAACCGCCCCGCATTCCCGGAGATTAAAAATAGTTCCGGCGGGAAAGCAGGCGGAATAAAGGATGGAAATGGGAATGAAAACGATAATAAAAAAATATGGCGCGTATGTTCTTCTGGGACTTGTCGTGCTTTTTCTGATATTCTTGAATCTGTTTTATCATGACCACTGGCTGGATTCCGATATGGCTGCGGAAATGATTTTTTCCAGGCTCCTTGCGGACAGCGGGCATTTCTTTGCCACGCCGGAGTGGTATTATTCCACAGAGTTCAGGGTTTTGTATACACAACTTGTCATGACGCCCCTTTTCCTTCTCACGGATAACTGGCATCTCATCCGTATGGCTGCCAATTTGGTGACTTATGTGTTGATGGTATTTTCTTATTTTTATATGATGGAGCCCCTGAAGGTGGACAGGCGGTGGACGGCGCTTACAGGGACGGTGCTGCTGCTGCCGTTTTCCGAGACCATGATGACACATATGCAGATGGGGAATACCTATATGCCCCATGTGATTCTTCTGTGCTTCTTCTTTGGAATGTTCCTGCGCCTTGTGAAAAAGGAGGGGTATTCCCGGGGGAGAAGGTGGGAGATCACCATGTTTTATGTGGGTCTTGCCATCATCTGCGGTGTGTCCGGAGTGCGGTACCTGTTGGCAATGCAGTGTCCCCTGCTGTTGGCTTCTTTTTTGTATCTGCTGGGTTCCGGGGAGTTTCAGCTGTTCAGAAGCGGGTTCGGCAGAAAACAGGAGACTGGGGGATTGTGGAAGGGCCTGTGGAAGAGCGCGGAGGCGCGTTATATGCATTACAGTCTTCTTGGAGCCGCTGCAGGAGTGGCCGGGTACGGGCTGAATGTAGCGTGGGTCAGCCGCAGGTATGTCTTTCAGACCTATGGGACTACCAATTTTATCGCTGTGTACCAGGGAGTTCTGGGAGAGCGGCTGCAGAATGCCATAGGCAGCTTTCTCATGCTTTTCGGTTATATTCCGGATAAGGGATTTCTTTCCGTAAGGGGGCTTGTGACCCTGGTTTCCTTTGCACTCATTGTCCTGTTGGGGTACTGCTGTGTAAGGGTGTACCGGAAAGGCAGGGGGGAGCGGTTTTTTGTGGCGCTGTTTCTGGGAGTGGCTTTTGCACTGAATGTATTTGTATTTGTATTTACCACCAGCACCATGGTTCCGAGATATTATATCACCATTGTGCTGTTTGCCCTTCCGGTGCTTGCTTTTTACTTTGAAGGGGAGGAACTGCTGTTTGACAAAACGGTTGTGGGTTTTCTTCTGGGACTCTGTCTGTGTGTGGCATCCGGCAAGGTGACACTTTCCTATCTGTCTGCAGACAAAAACGCAGACAGGCGGAAGGTGGCGGCTTTTCTGGAGGAAAATGGCTACGATTTCGGTTATGCCACCTACTGGAATGCCAATATCATAACGGAACTTACGGACGGAGCGGTGGAAATCGCCAATATCCATGATCTGGAAACCATGGAATTTTTCAAGTGGTCCTCCCCGGTGAGATATTATGAGGAAGGGTATCATCAGGGCAGGACATTCCTGCTGCTGACAGAGGAGGAGGCTTCAAAGTATCGGGAAACCCGGGCACTGCAAAAAGGCGAGATCGTCTATGAGGACGGAAAGTATACCGTATACTCTTACGAGGGCGTATAGCGCAATATTGATGTCATTCCTGCGATGCCCAATATTGCGAAAACAGAGCTGCAAAAGCAGATTGCAGCTTTGCAGGGAGGTGCGATATGAATGACGAGTTTTTGAAAAGCATTGTGGAGGTTTTGAAAAACGCCAGAAAGAATGCAAAAACAGCGGTAAATATTACCATGGTCTATGCTTATTTTGAGATTGGACGTATGATTGTTGAGGAAGAGCAGAACGGGAAAAATCGCGCCGCCTATGGCAAACAAATTTTGCAGGAACTTTCCGTGTATTTGACCGCTCAATTTGGAAAGGGTTTTTCGGTAGGAAATTTGAAAAACATCCGACAGTTTTACCGTATTTATGCTCACGACCAGATTGGCGAAACAGTGTTTAGCCAATTTGAGAATCAACCTGCCACAAAAACAGGAAGACATTTTGGGCTCAGTTGGTCGCACTATTTGAAGCTTATGCGCATTGATAATGTGGACGAACGGCACTTTTACGAAATTGAAGCGGTTAAAAACGATTGGAGCCTGTCGGAGTTGAAACGGCAGTTTAATAGTGCACTGTATGAACGACTGCTTCTCAGTACCGAAAAAGATAAAGTATACGACCTTGCTCTGAAGGGGCAAGTTGTCGAAAAGCCGTCGGACCTTGTTAAGGATCCATATATTCTGGAATTTTTGGGTATGCAGGAGCTGCCGGAATATTCAGAGAGCGAATTGGAAAATCGGATTATTAATCATTTGCAACAATTTCTTCTGGAGCTTGGCAAGGGGTTTACCTTTGTGGGACGGCAGGTGCGCTTTACCTTTGACGAGGAGCATTTTCGGGTTGACTTGGTTTTTTACAACCGGCTTTCAAAATATGAACTGTATTTGCCGGATAAGAAAGAGCTCCAGGAGAAATTGAGAGAATGGATCGCCGAGGAATGCGGATAAAGCAAATGGCGAGATCAAAGCAGAGGAAGAGATTGCGGAAAAACCCGGTTCTGTGGTAGAATGTGGAAAAGGAAGGAATCGTTATCCGCTTCCGGAGAAACGGAAACGGAAATATCTTAAGCCGGACCATGCGGCGGAATGTGTGTCGAGATGAAAATAATAAAGAGTATTTTCTTTGTGATAATGTCATTGATCCTGATTATGTGCCTGGGGGTTCTGGTGTGCGCCCTGAATCCCTCCCTGACAAAGATGCTTGCGGAGAAGGTGGAAAGCATGCCCCGGGCCGGAGCGGAAAACGGGGAGGACGGAATACAGACGAATGTTCCGGATAACGGGGAGAGTGTGGAACAGGCAGGAACCCTGGGCGGGGAATCCGGAGGGGACGGTTCCGCATCCATCCCCGGCGTCAACAGCAGCTGGCTGGAGGGCGGGGATGGATATGAACTTCCCGGGGAACAGTCTGTGGAGACACCGGATCTGGTCAGCGGCAGGACGGGGTATGAACCTGTGCAGGAGGAGGCTGAGGAGATTCCGGAGGGGGAGGATGCCCTGTTGGAAGGCATTTCTCCGGGAAACACAGGCAGCGACCTTGATTTTGACGAGACATTTTACCCTTATTACGCCATGCTGGAAGAGGATATGCGCCAGCTCTACAGGCAGATCTATGCAAATGCCATGGATATGGCGCAGAGCTTTTCGCCTGTGACGCCTGTGTCTGTGACCCGTTTGAAAACGGTATTCGAGGCGGTCTATAATGACCATCCGGAACTGTTCTGGCTGGAGACGGGATATTCATGCAAATACCTGAGGGACGGCAGCTGTGTGGAGGTAACCCTGAAATACAATGCGGCGGCGGAAAACCTGGAAGCTGCAAAGCAGGAGTTTGAAGGGAGCGCAGAGCGGATCCTGGCGGGGGCGCGGACACTGGGAAGCGACGGGGAGAAAGAGAGGCATGTGCATGACGCCCTGATGCAGTCCGTGGAGTATGCCGTAAGCGCTCCCATGAACCAGAGCGCCTACAGCGCTTTGGCCCGGGGACAGAGCGTCTGCGCCGGTTATGCCAGGGCTTTTCAGTACCTGATGCAGCAGCTTGGGATTCCCTGCTATTACTGTACCGGTTTCGCAGGAGAGGATCATGCATGGAATATTGTAAAAATAGGTGCGGATTACCATAATGTGGACGTGACCTGGGATGACACGGATCCGGCTACCTATGATTATTTCAACAGGACGGACAGGGAGTTCGGTGCTACCCATGTGCGGACAGGGCTGGCGGTGTACCTGCCGGCCTGCAGGGCGCAGGGGGGAGAGAGCGCCGGGGATGCTCCTGCGGGAGCGGCTGAAGACGGAAGCGCCGGGGACGCCGCGGATTCCGGGGAGGAGTCAGGCAGCGTGGAACTCATTAATCCGAATCCCTCCCAACCTTTGGTGTGGCAGAGCAAGACGGGATCAGATCTGGACACCGAACCAACGGCGGAAGAGAGAAGACAGGAAAATCTGGAGAAGGCAGGCATTGAGGAAGAGGATGTGCTTGACACGCTTCGGGAATACTATGATGACTGCGGAAGGCTGCTGAAGGCGGCGGGAACGGGAGACCGTCAGTTTTCAAATGTGATTCCGGAACAGCTGTGGAGTACGGTGGAACGGGCCTACAGCAGCGGGGATTACTGGAAAGGCTATGTGGAGGATGCGCTGAAGACGTTGAAGGCGGATTCCTTCTGGATCCAGTTGGAGGTGGATAAACTGGGCGGGGGATATTACCGCCTGTACCATAATGTATATACGGAGTAACTGCAGCAGGGCCTGCAGCCCCTCAAAGGAGGATGGGAAAAGTCAGAGGAAAGAAAGTCCGCAGGGACGCTTTCCTTTGACTTTTTTTCGTTGAAAGGAATATCCGGCCTTTTTGTTCATATATTTGAAAAAGGAGGACAGGTCAATGGAAAACTCTATTTTACAGTTGTTTCCGCTGCAGTACCGGACAGTATGGCAGGCCGCGGCCAGGGACCAGAAACATATTCAGGAGATCCGCCTGCGGGCGGGCAGACCTGCGATACTGCACCGGGACGGCGGGGAAGTCTTTCTTGACGGACAGGGCAGATATATCCGGGACCCCGGGGAGCCTTTACTGGTGACGGAACGGATGTTGGAGGAAATCCTGGAACATATCTGCCATTATTCCCCCTATGCCTTTGAGGAGGAGCTGCGCAGGGGATTTGTTACCGTGGCAGGGGGACACCGGGTGGGGGTGGCGGGACAAGCCGTGTTGGAGGCGGACGGCAGCATACGGACCCTGAAAAACATTTCTTTCTTAAATATCCGTGTGGCCCATCAGGTGAGAGGCGCAGCAGACAAAATACTTTCTGCTATGTACGGCAGACAGGGACTGAAAAACGCGCTGATCATCTCTCCTCCCGGCTGCGGAAAGACCACGCTGCTGCGGGATCTGGTGCGGCAGATTTCGGACGGCAGCGTCTACGGAAGGGGAATGAATGTGGGAGTGGTGGATGAACGCTCCGAACTGGCGGGATCATTTCTGGGCAGGCCGCAGAACGATGTGGGAATGAGAACGGATGTTCTGGATGGATGTCCAAAGGAAACAGGGATGCTCCTGCTCCTGCGCTCCATGTCCCCGGAAGTAATTGCCATAGACGAGCTAGGAGGCGACGGGGAGCTTCAGGCGCTTGGAAAGGCCTCGGCCTGCGGATGCAGGATACTGGCCACCGTTCACGGGGAGGACAGGCGGGACGTGGAGCGCAGGTTCGGGCTGAAGCAGGATTTCTGGGAGAGAATGTTTGACCTTTTTCTCATACTGGGGAAGGAAGACGGAAAATGTGTGGTAAGACGGGTGGAGGAAAGGGGGGAGGAGGCCTGGTGAGGGCATTGGGATGTTGTATGATTTTTGCCGGATGCCTTGGTCTTGGAATATGGTACAGATGCCAGCTGAACGGGAGAATACGTACACTGCGCAGTCTGCGGAATATTCTGGAGCTTCTGGCAGGAGAGGTGCGGTACGGGAGAGCCACACTGCCCGAGTGCTGCGGCCATATAGCGCGGTATCTGCATCCTCCCTTTGACAGCGCGTTTCTGGAGGTCGGGCGCAGGATGGAGGAAAATACGGGAATTCCGTTCGGGGAGGCTTTCCGGCAGGAAATGGAGGCTGTCCTGAAGGATTTGCCCCTGAAGGACTGTGACAGGGAGGATTTCCTGAAATTTACCCTGCAGACAGGATTTGCGGACAGCCGGATGCAGCTTCGCACTCTGGAACAGGGCGTGGAGCTGCTTTCCGCCACGGAGAGCCGGCTGGAAAAGGAAAACGGGGAAAAGTGCAGGATGGCCGTAGGCCTGGGAGCCATGGGAGGACTGCTGTTGATCCTGGTGCTGTGCTGACAGGGAAGGAGACGCGCAGCTGCGGCATCCGGAAGGTGAGGAGTTATGGAAGTAAGTCTGATATTTAAGATAGCAGCAGTCGGAATATTGGTAACCATACTGAGCCAGATCCTGAAACACAGCGGCAGGGAGGAACATGCTTTTCTGATCAGCCTTGCGGGACTGATTCTGGTTCTGACCTGGATTGTGCCCTATATATATGAACTATTTCAGACCATACAGGCGCTGTTTGCCCTCTAGGCGGAGCCGGGGCATGCGGGACCGGAATAGGAGCGTGTTATGTCGGAACTTTTGAAGGTTGCATTTCTGGCAATTGCAGGTGTGCTTCTGGCCATGCAGTTTCGGGGAAGCCGGCCGGAATATGCCACATACATAGGACTGGCCATGAGCATCCTTATCTTTTTTTTCTGCATACGCCAGGTGGAGGCGGTGTCTGTACAGTTTGACAGGATAAAGGGATATCTGGACGGGGCGGATGCCTATCTTGGCATTCTGCTGAAGGTGGTTGGAATTACGTATTTATGTGAATTCAGTTCTGATATCTGCAGGGATGCCGGATATCAGGCCGTGGCGGGACAGATTGAGGTGCTGGGCAAGCTGACCGTAATGTTTGCCGGACTGCCCATCCTCTTTGCCGTCATAGAACAGATCCAGAGCTTTCTTTAAAGGAGGGCAGTATGGAATTGAATCTGATTTGGCAGGATTACGGTCTGGACCGCCTGGAGGAGGGAATCGCAAGATTGTTTCCGGAAAGAAGGCTGAATCCGGAACATTTGTTTGCCCAGGTGATGTCGGGAGATGTGTTGGGAGCCATTGCTTCTTTGTTTCAGGACTGGTTTGCGGACATTGCCGCCCAGGCCGCCGGCATGAAAGATATTTTTGTGTGGCTGCTGATTCTGGGTATTGTCTCATCCCTGATCACCCATTTTGTGGAGATATTTGACAGGCACCAGGTTGCGGACATGGGATTTTATTTTATGTACCTTCTGTTTACCACAGTGCTGCTGAAATGTTTCGGACAGGCAGCGGATACGGCTGGGACCGTGATGGAAAATACAGTACTGTTTGTCAGGCTTCTGGCCCCTGTATATCTGCTTTCCATGAGCGTTTCCTCCGGGGCGGTGGCGGCAGGGGCCTCCCACCAGCTGATGCTGCTTGCCATATACGGGGTGGAGTCCCTTCTGTCGTCCCTGCTTCTGCCCCTGATCGGCAGCCTGTGCATGCTGTCTGTGGTGAACGGTATCTGGATAGAAGAAAAGCTGAATTTCCTTATTGACTTATTGGGCAAAGTCATAGGATGGGGGCTGAAGGGGGCGCTTGGGGTTGTGACTGGTCTGGGCGTTTTTCAGAGACTGATTGCCCCGGTGGTGGATTCCGCCAGAAATTCGGTCCTGCAGAAACTGATTTCCGCCATTCCGGGGGTGGGAGATGCAGTGGGTGGAGTGGCGGAACTGGCCCTGGGGTCCGCGGTGGTGATCAGGAACAGCATCGGGGTGGTGCTTCTCCTGCTCCTGCTGCTGCTGTGCGCGGCGCCCCTGATGAAAATAGCCCTGATTGCCCTGCTGCTGAAAGCGGCTGCCGCTTTTATGGGGATCATCAGTGACAGAAGGATTACGGCCTGCGCAGACAGGGCCGGGAATACCTGTCTGCTGCTTCTGCGCACTGCAGGGACAGCGGTTCTGCTGTTTCTGGTGGCCATTGCAGTGACTGCGATGGGCTGATGGGATGGGAAAGGAGGGAAAAATGCAGAATTCTCTTTTTCAGGCTATATGCAGAATCGGGATTTTTATGATATGCGCCAGGGCCATCATACAGTTCAGGCCGCGGGAGGTGTATGAAAAATACCTGCGGTTTCTGGTGGGCATTATGATACTGATTCAGATTTTTCTGCCCGTGGGAAGGCTTGTTCTGGGAAAAGAGGGAGGGCAGGCAGGGGACGTTCTGGGACAGTTCAGGCAGGAACTGGAGAGGGGGATGGAGGAGGCGGCCGAAGAGGCCAGGGAGGCGGATGCCATCCTGGAACGGATGACCCTGGAGGAGGTGCGGAAGCTGTTGGAGGCAGAGAGTTCTTCGGCCGGTGAAACGGAGGAAAACGGGGAGACAGATTCCACGGAGGGGGAAGATGCCGGGGCAGGCGGACCCGTGACCATCCGGATCGGGATAGAACCTGTGGAACCTGTTTCTCCGGTGGAGGGGGAAACGGAGACGGCCGGGCAGACGGAGACAGGAGGATGAAGGGATATGGGAAGGGATTGGAAAAAGTGGGCAGAGAAGAAGGGCATACAGAAATGGTTCCGGAAAGACAATCTTATCATTCTGGTGCTGACAGGGATTCTGCTGGTCATCATAGCGCTTCCCACAGGCTCCCGGAAGGAGGATACCGTGGAAGGAGAGGGGGCTGGCAGTATAACGGCCGTCTCCGGAACGGAGGGGCAGGCGGGCGGGGAGAGAGCCGGAGAGGCAGAGGAGGACTATGCCGCCTGCCTGGAGGCGCGCCTGACGGAGATTTTGTCCCGGATGGCATATGTGGGAAAAGTGGAAGTAATGATTACGTTAAAGTCTTCAAGCGAGCTGGTGGTGGAGAAGGAGCAGCCTGTAACCCGTTCCTCCACAAACGAGAGCGATTCCCAGGGGGGAACCCGGGCCGTCAGCCAGGTGGATTCCCGGGAAAATACGGTATACAGGACGGAGGGAAGCACCAGTGAGCCCTATGTGGTGAAGACGCTGCCGCCCCGGATTGAGGGCATTCTGGTTGTGGCAGAGGGAGCGGGAAACGGCACTGTCAACAGAACCATCGTGGAGATCGCGGAGGCGCTTTTCGGCGTGGAGGCCCATAAAGTGAAGGTGGTGAAAATGGAGCAGGAGACGGAGCAGAAATCCCAATAATTTCCGGGAATGGCAAGAATATATCCAACCGGGGGCTCATACAATGAATTAGTAAAACGCAAAGAGGGGAATGCATGTGAAAAACCTAATTAAGAAAAATCAGCTAATGATAACCGCTCTGGCGATCATGATTGCAATTGCAGGCTATCTGCAGTTTGCGGGCACGGGACTGGAGGAGGAAGCTGCGAAAATGGATGACGACAAGGTAAATACGGGGAATGCCAGTCCGGTGGATTCGGACGGCATCGTAACGGAGAATTACACTCTTGACGGTCTGCTTGACCTGTCGGAGGAGGACCTTGGGACAGGAATCACGGAGATCGAGAGTCTGGATTCCGATGCCAACGTGATAGTGGACGATTATCTGGATGAAGACATGGGAATAGTAGATGTGTCTGGAAACGCGGAAGGGGAAGTGGAAGGAAATACACCGGAGGAAGGGGAGATTCCCGGAGAGGCTGTTTTCACCTCATCCACTCCCGGCACAGCAGTGCTGTCCGATGCAAAGCTCCTGAAGGAGCAGACAAGAGCAAAGAACAAGGAAACCCTGCTTGAGATCATCAACAGCGCAGGCATCACGGATGAACAGAAGCAGGCTGCAGTGGACAGCATGGTGGCCATGACAGCCATCGCGGAGAAGGAGGCTGCCGCTGAGATTCTTCTGGAGGCAAAAGGATTTCAGGATGTGGTGGTCAGCATTAACGGGGATGCAGTGGATGTAGTGGTCAATGCCGCGGCCCTGGACGATGTCATGAGAGCCCAGATCGAAGACATTGTAAAACGGAAAACCGAAGTTCCCGCAGAAAATATTATCATCAGTACGGTGGCACAGTAACGGTTTTTACCACACTTTCCACAAAATCTTCTTGTTTTACATAGGAGTTGTGGTATAATGTCCTTATTCCCGGCCTTCTGCTTTTTATTCCGGCAGGAGGCCGGTATGCATGGAAAGGACGGGAGAGGCCTATGAAAAGAGTGTTTCTGATTGTTTTGGACAGTTTTGGAATCGGGGCCATGGAGGACTCGGCTGCTTATGGTGATATTGGTGTAAACACCCTGGGAACCGTCTCCGCAAGCCCTTTTTTACAAATACCCAACATGCGGAAAATGGGATTGTTCCAGATTGACGGAGTGAGGGACATTCTGCCCGGGAGCCGCGGGGAAACAGAGCGCCATACGGCCCTTGTAGCCCGTATGAAAGAACGCTCCAGGGGGAAGGATACCACCATCGGACACTGGGAGATCGCGGGAGTCTGCTCACCCAGGCCCCTGCCCACTTATCCGGAGGGATTTCCGGGGGAAATACTGGATGAATTCTGCAGAAGAACCGGCAGGGGGGTGCTCTGCAACAGGCCCTATTCCGGTACTGAGGTGATTCAGGACTATGGGGATGCCCATATGAAAACCGGGGATCTCATCGTGTACACCTCTGCGGACAGTGTGTTTCAGATCGCGGCGCATGAGGAGATTGTGCCGTTGGAGCAGCTTTACGAATACTGCCGCACTGCCAGGGAGATACTTCAGGGGGAGCACGGCGTGGGAAGGGTGATTGCCCGTCCGTTTACAGGTTCCCGGGGAGGAGAGTTTAAGAGAACCGCCCACAGGCATGATTTTTCCATTCTTCCTCCATCCGCCACAATGCTGGACCAGTTGTCGGAAAACGGGAAAGCCGTTATCGCCGTGGGCAAGATTCATGATATCTTTGCCGGAAAGGGGATCACGGAATCCGTGTACACATCCGGCAATGCAGAGGGAATAGAGCGGACCCTGGAATATCTGGACAGGGATTTTGAGGGGCTGTGTTTTGTGAACCTGGTGGACTATGACATGCTCTACGGGCACCGCAGGGATGTGGACGGTTATGCAGGGGCCCTGACCTTTTTTGACAGGAGGCTTCCCGAGATTCTGGGAAAAATGCGGGAGGAGGACATCCTGATGATGACTGCGGACCATGGCTGCGATCCCGGTTATCTGGCCACCACAGACCACACCAGGGAGTATGTGCCGTTTTTGATGTACGGGTCCGGAATTGCGCCGGAGAATCTGGGCACAAGGGATACTTTTGCGGACATCGGGGCCACGGTGCTGCATTATTTCGGCATCAGTCCTGCCTTTGCGGGAACGTCCATGCTGGACGATAGAAAAACTTTGCGACCTAAAACGGAGGAATATAGATAAATGAACGATTATACGGAAGAAATTAACCGCCGCCGCACCTTTGCGATTATTTCCCATCCGGACGCAGGAAAGACCACCCTTACAGAGAAATTCCTGCTGTACGGCGGCGCAATCAATCTGGCGGGAAGCGTGAAGGGGAAGGCCACTGCCAGACATGCGGTTTCCGACTGGATGGAGATAGAGAAAGAGAGGGGAATTTCCGTTACCTCCTCGGTGCTGCAGTTTGAATACGGCGGCTTCTGCATCAATATACTGGACACGCCCGGGCATCAGGACTTTTCCGAGGATACCTACCGCACTTTGATGGCGGCGGATTCGGCTGTGATGGTCATAGACGCCTCCAAGGGTGTGGAGGCCCAGACCAGAAAGCTGTTTAAGGTCTGCGTGATGAGGAAGATCCCCATTTTTACCTTTATCAATAAACTGGACAGGGATGCCAATGATACTTTTGATCTTCTGGACGATATCGAGAAGGAGCTTGGCATTGCCACCTGTCCCCTGAATTGGCCCATCGGTTCCGGAAAGGAGTTCAGGGGGGTTTACGACAGGGAGAAAAAGTGCGTGATCTCCTATTCCGATACGGAGAAGGGAACAAAGGAAGGAAAGACCACGGAGATTCCACTGGAGGAAGAGGGGCTTCTGCGGGAAACCATAGGCGATGCCCCGGTGGACAGGCTTCTGGAGGAGATGGAGCTGTTGGACGGTGCAGGGGCGGATTTTGACCTGGAGGCTGTACGGGCCGGGGATCTGACGCCGGTGTGCTTCGGCTCCGCGCTGACCAATTTCGGCGTTGAGATCTTCCTGAAGCATTTCCTGGCCATGACTACAACGCCCCTTCCCAGAAAATCGGATGTCGGCATGATAGAGCCTGCGGAAAAGGAATTCAGCGCCTTTGTGTTTAAGATTCAGGCCAATATGAACAGGGCCCACAGGGACAGGATTGCTTTCATGCGTATCTGCTCCGGAAAATTTGACGCCCAGATGGAAGTGCGCCATGTGCAGGGAGGCAGGGTAATGAGACTTTCCCAGCCCCAGCAGATCATGGCGGATGAGAGGAAGATTCTCAGCGAAGCCTATGCGGGGGATATCATTGGGGTATTTGACCCGGGTGTATTCTCCATCGGGGATACCCTGTGCGTACCCAGGGAAAAATTCTGCTATGAGGGGATTCCCACATTCGCTCCGGAGCATTTTGCCAGGGTGCGCCAGATGGATACCATGAAGCGGAAGCAGTTTGTCAAGGGAATCGAACAGATCGCCCAGGAGGGCGCCATTCAGATCTTTCAGGAGTACAATACGGGACTGGAGGAAATCATTGTGGGGGTGGTGGGTGTTCTGCAGTTTGACGTGCTGAAATACCGCCTGGAAAACGAGTACAATGTGGAGATACGTCTGGAGAACCTGCCGTATGAGCACATCCGTTGGATTGAAAACAAAGAGGAAGTGGATATTGCGAAGCTTACGGGAACCTCGGATATGAAGAAGGTGAAGGACATGAAGGGGAATCCGCTGCTTCTGTTTGTAAATTCCTGGAGTATTGGCATGACGCTTGACAGGAACAAAGGATTGGTTTTATCGGAATTCAGTAGAAATTAGGGGCAGTGTAAAGGGGAGCCGGTAATGAGGAAGAGGACGGGCAGATTTGCGCTTCTCCTGTGGGTGGCGCTTTTGTGCGGGAAAACCACAGGATGTGCGGATACAGGGATTTTGGATGAAATTCCCAGGGATTTTGCGATGCTGTGGGGAGAATCTGAGACGGTTTCCGGTGAGACTGCCTCCCCGGAGCCGCTTCCGGAGGAAGAGGAGGAACCGGCGGTATGCTTTCTGGCGGAGGAGGCTTCCAGATATGCCTACAACAGTCTGGACAGGGCGGAACAGATCTGGTACCGTGACATGGAGCAGATTCTGGGGAGCCTTGGGAAGGAGGAGCGGCTGAGCCAGTCAGGCCTTGCGGAAGGGCTTGACGACACGGATATTGACAGAATTTTTCAGTGTGTCCTCAGTGATCATCCGGAATTATTTTATGTGGAGGGTTATTCCTATGTAAAGTATACCCGGGGGGAGAAGGTCAATGCGTTGGATTTTTCAGGCACTTACAGTATGGACGCAGAGACTGCCCTGGCGCGCCGGGAGGAGATTTCTGCAGCTGTGGAGGAGCTTATTGCGGGTGTCAGCCAGGAGGCCTCGGATTACGAGAAGGTAAAGTATGTATATGAGACTCTGATCCGGAATACGGATTATGACCTGAATGCCCCGGATAACCAGAATATCTATTCCGTTTTTGTGAGACATTTTTCCGTATGTCAGGGCTATGCAAAAGCCACCCAGTATCTGCTGAACAGGCTCGGAGTGGAATGCAGCCTGGTGCTTGGGACAGTTGAGACCGGGGAGGGACATGCCTGGAATCTGGTGAATGTGGACGGTGAATATTATTATCTGGACACCACCTGGGGAGATGTATCCTACAGGACGGAAGGGACTTCCGCGCCGGAGCAGGAGGGCGGTATCGTCATGCCGGAAATCAATTATGATTACCTCAATGTCACTACGGAAGAGCTTCTGCGCACCCATTCCATCGGAGGGGAGGTGCCAATGCCGCTGTGTACGGCCAGGGCGGCCAACTACTATGTGCGGGAAGGGGCTTTTTTCACTTCCTATGACAGGGAGCAGATGGCGGTTCTGTTTGGGAACGCCCTGGAAAAGGGCAGGAAGGATGTAACCGTAAAGTGCGCAGACCAGGCCTGCTATGAAGAAATCCTCACCAGGCTGATAGAGGAACAGGAGATTTTCGATTACCTGTCGGATGGGGAGAGCCAGATTGCCTATGCCCAGAACGAAAAACAACTGTCACTGACATTTTGGGTGACAAATGAATAGAAGATGTGGTATACTACACAATATATGGTTATACATGCGGAGCTTATTATAGGAGGACTCTTTTATGGAGAAGGAAACGGGTAACAGTACAGTGCTGAAGGAAGAGGAAAAAGTAGGTATGGTGCAGATAGCAGACGACGTGGTGGCCATGATAGCGTCTCTGGCAGCCACAGAGGTGGAAGGCGTCAGCTGCCTGGCAGGGAATATTACCAATGAGATGATCAGCAGGGTGGGAGTGAAGAAGCTGTCAAAGTCCGTGAGAGTGACTGTGGAGGAACGGAAGGTAAAGGTTGATCTGGCCCTGACCATGGAGTACGGTTACGGGATACCTGCCACCTGCCATCAGGTACAGGGCAAGGTGAAGGCTGCTGTCGAAAATATGACAGGTCTTAACTGCAGTGATGTAAATATACGAATAGCCGGGGTAAAGGTCAGGTAGGAAGATACAATGGGACGACATGAGCAGAGAGAACAGGTTTTCAGGCTTTTGTTTCAGGTGGAATTTCACAGGCCGGAAGAAATGCCGAGGCAGATGAGACTGTTTCTGGAGGATAACGAGGAGATCGTATCCCAGAAGGATGCCGACTCCATTGAGGAGCGGTGTAGTAAGATCAGGGAGAAGATACCGGAGATAGACAGGCTGATAGACGACAATACGGTAGGTTGGGAGACTGCGCGTATGGGAAAGGCGGAGCTAGCCGTTCTGCGTCTGGCTGTCTATGAGATGCGTTTTGACGATGACATTCCCGCGGGAGTGGCCATTGACGAGGCGGTGGAGATAGCGAAGAAATACGGACAGGAGAGCTCCGGCGGTTTCGTCAACGCCATTCTGGCCAAGATTGTGAAATTAGATTAACGGCCCAGGCAGGCCGGGCAAAGCCAGGTGATTGAGATTCGGAATATTTATACCGTAGGACAATTAAATTCCTATATCAGAAATATGTTCACACAGGATTATATGCTGCGGGGGCTCTTCGTCAGGGGAGAGGTGAGCAACTGCAAGTACCATTCCTCCGGACATATTTATTTCACGTTGAAGGATTCCAAGGGGACCATAAGCTGCGTAATGTTTGCGGGCAGCCGTGCGGGTCTCTCTTTTCGTATGTCCGAAGGCCAGCAGGTGGTGGCCGGGGGATATGTTGACGTGTACGAGAGGGACGGAAAATACCAGTTCTATGCCAGGGAGATTCTGTTGGACGGCTGCGGGCTTCTCTATGAGAAGTTTGAGCAGATGAAACGGGAGCTCCAGGAACAGGGCATGTTTTCCCAGGAGTACAAGCAGCCTGTACCCAGGTTTATCCGGACGTTGGGAGTGGTGACGGCGGATACCGGGGCGGCTGTGAGGGATATTATCCAGGTGGCTGGCAGGCGGAACCCCTATGTGCAGATTATCCTGTACCCGGCCATAGTACAGGGAGACGGCGCCGTGCACAGTATTGTGCAGGGGATTCATGCCCTGGAAGCCCTGGGTGTGGATGTGATGATCGTTGGCCGGGGCGGGGGATCCATAGAGGACCTGTGGGCTTTTAACGAGCGGGAGGTGGCGCAGGCTGTATTTGACTGCAGTGTCCCCGTGATTTCCGCTGTGGGCCATGAGACGGATACCACCATCATTGATTTTGTGGCGGATCTGCGCGCGCCTACGCCCTCCGCGGCAGCGGAACTGGCTGTGACCGATATCCGGGAGATTTTTGCGCAGCTTTCCGCTTACCGGGACGCCCTGGACCGGCTGATGGGGGGGATCATTGAGGAAAGGCGCAGTCTGGTTCAAAAATGGAAGCTTCGCCTGAAGATAGCCAGTCCGGAGTACAGGATCAGCCAGAAGAAAATGGAGCTTATGTCTGCGGAGGACAGGCTGCGGGAGCGGATGAAATATCTTCTGGAGAAAAGGAGACATGCCCTGGCGCTCTATGCGGAGCGTATGAAGGGGCTTTCTCCGTTGGAGAGACTGTGTGGCGGTTATTCCTATGTGGAAGATGAGAATGGCGGGAATATCCGCTCCGTGAGGCAGGTGCGCAGGGGACAGGTCCTGAGAATCCGCGTGTCGGACGGCGTTATCGGGGCGGAAGTGACGGAGGCGAAGGCAGAAAAGCAGGGACAGGACAGAGAGGAATGAGCATATGGGCGGCAGGAAAAAGGAGCCCGGTCTGGAGGAGAATTTTGCCAGACTGGAGGAGATGATAGAACATCTGGAGGATGACGGTATTTCCCTGGAGGAGGCATTCCGTATTTACGGAGAGGGAATGACAGTGCTCAGGAAGTGCAGTGATCAGATAGACAGGGTGGAGAAACAGGTGCTGAAGCTTACGGTGGAAGGTCGGCTGGAGGAGTTGGATCATGAGGGAAACGAAGAGCTTTGACAGGGAAGCGGATTTTGACAGGGAGCTTGGGCAGGTGACGGCCATGGCGGAGGAGGAGATCCGGCGCCATCTCCCGGAGGAGAAGGGGGAGCAGAGGCAGGTTATACAGGCCATGAATTATTCCCTTACAGTGGGAGGAAAGCGGCTGCGTCCGGTACTGATGTGGGAGACATTCCGGATGTGCGGAGGCTCCGGAACGGATATTGTGGGCTGTTTTATGGCTGCCATTGAGATGATCCACACCTATTCCCTTGTTCATGACGATCTTCCGGCCATGGACAATGACAGGTACCGCAGGGGTGCGGAGACTACATGGTATAAATACGGGGATGCCATGGGGATTCTTGCCGGGGACGGTCTGCTGAATTATGCCTTTGAGACTGCCCTGAAAGCCCTGGAATACTGTGTGGGAAAGCAGGATATGACAGACCGGGAAAAACTCCTGCAGACAGGCAGGGTGCAGCAGGCGCTTTCCGTTCTGGCAGGGAAGGCGGGAATCCACGGTATGGTCGGGGGACAGGCTGTGGATGTCTGGCAGGAGGAAGAGACAGGGGGAAGAAGCCTTACGGAGGAACAGCTTCTTTTCATCCATGAGCATAAGACGGCAGCCCTGATTCAGGCAGCCATGATGGCAGGGGCCATTCTTGCCGGGGCAGACAGGGAGCAGACCGGAAAGATTGAAAAATGCGCTCTCAATATAGGGATTGCCTTTCAGATTCAGGACGATATTCTGGATGTGGTGGGAGACAGCAGGGAACTGGGTAAGGCCACGGGAAGTGACGCCATGAATCATAAGAGGACTTATGTGGATCTGAAGGGCCTGGAGCAGGCGAAAGCTGATGTGGAGGCATTGTCACGGGAAGCGGCCGCTATTCTGGATGATTTTCCAGGGGAACATGAATTTCTGAAGAATTTGATCCTGCATCTGATATACAGACGGAAATGATGTGATAGATACGGGGAAGCGACAGAAGAACGAAAGACCGGGGAGAACACATCGGAAAGGATATGGTTGGACTATGCTGCTGGAGACCATAGAACAGGCAAATGATATCAAAAAGATAAGGAAAGAGGATCTGAATATCCTGGCCCAGGAGATACGGGAATTTCTGATCAGGACCATCAGTGTTACAGGGGGGCATCTGGGCTCCAACCTGGGGGCAGTGGAGCTGACCATGGCGCTCCATCTGGCTCTGAACCTGCCGGAGGATAAGATCGTCTGGGACGTGGGGCACCAGTCCTACACTCATAAAATTCTCACCGGACGTAAGGGCGGTTTCGAATCTTTGCGCCAGTTTCATGGCCTCAGCGGTTTTCCCAAGAGAAAAGAAAGCGACTGCGATGTTTTTGACACGGGGCACAGCTCCACTTCTGTTTCCGCAGGCCTGGGGCTTGTGAAGGCAAGGGACATTACGGGCGGAAAACAGACGGTCATTTCCGTGATCGGGGACGGTTCCCTGACAGGGGGCATGGCCTATGAAGCCCTGAACAATGCGTCCAAGCTGGAGACTAACTTTATCATTATCCTGAACGACAATAATATGTCCATTTCCGAGAACGTGGGAGGGGTATCCAAGTATCTGAACAATATCCGTACCGCCACCAGTTATCTGGACCTGAAAAAGGGGATTTACAATGTCCTCCAGGGCACCAAAAGGGGGGACAGCGCCATCAGCCGGATCCGCAGGGCAAAGAGCAGTTTCAAGCAGCTGGTGATTCCGGGCATGCTGTTTGAGGATATGGGAATCACCTACCTGGGGCCTGTGGACGGCCACGATATTCCGTCCATGGTGTCTGTGATCAACGATGCCAAGCGGGTGGAGGGCCCGGTGATGATTCATGTGCTGACGCAGAAGGGAAAGGGGTACAGGCCTGCGGAGCGCCATCCGGCAAGGTTTCACGGGACAGAGCCTTTTGCCATTGAGACAGGGCTGCCTTCCAGGCCCAGAACCGCGGCCAATTATACGGATATTTTTTCCACGGTGATGTGCAAGCTGGGGCAGCGGGATGAAAAGATTGTGGCCATTACGGCTGCCATGCCGGACGGGACCGGACTGAAGCGTTTTCACAATATATACCCGGAAAGATTCTTCGACGTGGGCATAGCGGAGGAGCATGCGGTGACTTTTGCGGCCGGACTGGCTGCGGGAGGCATGAAGCCCATTGTGGCGGTCTATTCCTCCTTTTTGCAGAGAGCCTATGACCAGATTCTGCATGATGTCTGTATTCAGAATCTGCCGGTGGTATTTGCCATAGACAGGGCCGGGCTTGTGGGCAGCGACGGGGAGACCCATCAGGGTATTTTTGACTTTACCTATCTGTCCGGAATTCCGAATATGCATGTATGTGCTCCCAAAAACAAATGGGAGTTGTCGGACATGATGAAATTTGCCGTGGGGCTGGGCAGGCCCATAGCGGTGCGTTATCCCCGGGGGACGGCGTACATAGGGCTGAAGGAGCACAGGGCGCCGGTTGAGTTGGGAAAGGCGGAATGGATTTACAGGGAAAGGGAGATTGCCCTCTTTGCAGTGGGCAGCATGGTGAAGACAGGGGAGGCCGTGAGGGACGGGCTGAAGGAAAAGGGCTTTGACGTGAGCCTGGTGAATGCCCGTTTTGTAAAGCCCATCGACGAGGAGGCTCTGAGGGAGGCTTCCAGGGACCATAAATTGATTGTCACCATGGAGGAAAATGTAGCCTGCGGCGGATACGGGGAAAAAGTCCTGGATTATATGAACCGCAGCGGCTGTCCGGGCCGTGTGCTGAATATTGCCATTCCGGACGCCTATGTGGAGCACGGGAACGTGGAGCTGCTGAAACAGGAGATCGGTATTGACGCCGTAAGTATTGTGGAGCGGATTTGTGAGGTTTGTGACTGGAAATGAAGGAACGTTTGGATGTAATTCTGACAGCCCGGGGCTATGCTGATTCCCGGGAGAAGGCCAAGGCAGTCATCATGTCCGGCAGTGTCTATGTGGACGGGCAGAGGGAAGACAAGGCCGGAGCCATGTTTGACAGTGAGAAGAGTGTTATAGAAGTCAGGGGGAACACTCTGAAATATGTGAGCAGGGGCGGTCTGAAACTGGAGAAGGCCATGGAGAAATGGCCCATTTCCCTGCAGGAAAAGGTCTGCATGGACATCGGCGCCTCCACGGGGGGATTTACGGACTGCATGCTGCAGAGCGGGGCCAGGAAAGTATATGCCGTGGATGTAGGGCATGGGCAGCTGGCCTGGAAACTACGGAATGACGACAGAGTTGTCTGCATGGAGCAGACAAATTTCCGCTACATGGTAAAGGAGGATATTCAGGAGGAGCTGGACTTTGCAAGTGTGGACGTTTCCTTTATCTCCCTGACCAAGATTCTGATTCCTGCAAGGGAGCTGCTGAAGGAGGGAGGGCAGATGGTGTGCCTGATCAAGCCGCAGTTTGAGGCCGGCAGGGAGAAAGTGGGAAAGAAGGGCGTGGTGAGGGATTCCGGGACCCACCGGGAGGTGATAGCCAGGATTGTGGATTTTGCGGACCTTGTGGGCTTTCAGGTGCTGAATCTGGATTATTCCCCTATCAGGGGACCTGAGGGAAACATTGAGTACCTGCTGCACCTGGAGAAAAGGGAGAGTCTGGCGGAGAACATCAGGAATCTCACGGAGCGGGAGGCGGAAGCAGCCCTGAAGGCAGTGGAGGCGGAAGGAACCGGGCTTTCCCACAGTCCTGTCTGGGAGGCTGCCATCGGGGAAGTGACTGCGGAGGCGGCTCTTTTGGCCAGATAGCGGCGGGAGGATTTATGAAGCATTTTCTGGTGTATACCAACCCATATAAGGACATAAACCTGCTTATGACCAGGCGCATCTGTGACTTTCTGAAGCTGAAGGGACAGCGTGTCACGGTGAGGGTGGCGGAAGAGGACGGCGGGAAGAATGCCGGAGGGGAGATGCCTCCGGATGGAGACTGCATGATCGTCCTGGGGGGAGACGGCACCGTACTGCAGGCGGCCAGGGAGGCGGCGCAGATTCCCATTATCGGTGTGAACCTGGGGAACCTGGGCTACATGACGGAGATCGAGCCCTCCGGCCTGGAGGAGGCCCTGGAGAGACTGGTGGCAGGGGATTATATGCAGGAAAGCCGCATGATGCTGGAGGGCAGGGTGGATCTGGTTTCCGGCGGTTCCCGGGAAGGATGGGCTCTCAACGATATCGTGCTTTCGCGCAGTGGTTCCCTGCAGATTATCAAGTTTACCATTTATGTAAACGGACAGTTTTTAAATCATTATAATGCTGACGGAATGATAGTCACCACCCCCACCGGTTCCACGGGATATAATCTTTCGGCAGGAGGTCCCCTGGTGGAGCCGGGAGCGGAGCTGATTATGCTGACGCCGATCTGTCCTCATTCCCTGAATCAGAGAAGCATTATTCTCTCGCCCAGGGATATTATCGAAATCGGGATACCGGAGCTGCGGGAGGACAGAGTTCAGACGGTGGAGGTCAGTTTCGACGGAAGCCAGGCGGTTCCCCTGCGCACAGGCGACAGAATCCGCATCAGACGGTCGGAGAAGGTGACGGAGTTTATCAGGCTGAATCAGGTGAGTTTTCTGGAGGTTCTGCACAGGAAAATGGGCTGAAGGAAAGGCAGTACGGGGCACAGGTTATAAAAAGGCATGGTGGCATTGTGAAAAAGAGAAGACAGGGCAAGATCATTGAGATCATTCGGAAATATAATGTAGGGACACAGGAGGAACTGGCGGACAGACTCAGGGAAGAGGGATTTGCCGTGACTCAGGCAACGGTTTCCCGGGACATCAGGGAGATGAAGCTTTCCAAGATGCCTGCGGAAAACGGCGGGCAGAAGTATGTATTTCTGGAGCAGGGCAGCCGGATGGAAAACAAATATGTCCATGTGCTCAGGGAGGCTTTTATGGGGGCGGAAACAGCCCAGAACATTCTGGTTGTCAGGACGGTGGCGGGTATGGCAATGGCTGTGGCTGCTGCCCTGGATGCCCTGAATTTTCCGGAAATAGTTGGCTGTATAGCCGGAGACGATACGATTTTTGTTGCGGTGCATACCGTGGAGGAGTCGAGGTCCCTGGCAGAGAGAGTGCGGGTAACCATAGCAAGGGAAGAGGCTGTGGAAATGCCCCGGGAGAGAAATTAGAGCGGGCGGCATGACAGAGGGGAGAAGGCACATTCTGGCGGTTTGCCGGGAAGGAGAGAGAAATGCTGCAGAGTTTGCATGTAAAAAATCTGGCTCTGATGGAAGAGACGGAAGTGGAATTCGGGAGGGGCTTAAACATTCTCACCGGGGAGACCGGCGCGGGTAAGTCCCTGCTTATCGGAAGCGTCACGCTGGCCCTTGGGGGAAAATTCGAGAAGGAGATGCTGCGCAGGGGGGCGGAAAGCGCCCTTGTGGAACTGGTTTTCTGCAGTGAAGACGAAAGAGTGCGCAAAAAGCTGCTCCAGCTGGACCTGGAACCGGAAGAAGACGGAACAGTAATAATAAGCCGCAGGATGCAGCCGGGAAAAAGTGTTTACAGGGTAAACGGGGAGACTGTGACGGCCAGGCAGGTAAGGGAGCTGGCGGAACTTTTGATTGATATTCACGGCCAGCATGAGCACCAGTCACTGCTGAACAAAAAGAAGCACATGGAGATTCTGG
Source organism: uncultured Lachnospiraceae bacterium (assembly GCA_947367855.1). Taxonomy (GTDB): domain Bacteria; phylum Bacillota; class Clostridia; order Lachnospirales; family Lachnospiraceae; genus Acetatifactor. The sequence continues at coordinate 330,742 of CANBFE010000001.1, forward strand.
ACGCCTACTGCGGGGAAGAATTTCTGAAAGCGGCTGCGGCAGTGGAAGGGGCCTGGAAGGAGTGCAGGGAGATTGAGAAAGCGCTGGAAGAAGAGGCCATGGATGAAGAGACAAAGGCCAGGGAACAGGCCCTTGCCGCCTTTGAACTGGAGGAGATAGAGCAGGCAAAACTGACGCCGGGCGAGGACGATGAACTGGAGAAACGTTACCGGCTGATGGTGAACAGCAAAAAGATAGCAGAATGCCTTACCGAAAGTTACCAGTATACAGGAAGCGATTTTGAAAACGGCGCGGGTCCGGCCCTGAGCCGTGCTCTCCGCGCGCTTCGCAGTGTCTCCGGACTGGATGAACGTCTGGGAGAGCTGGAGGAACAGCTTTCCGAGATTGACAGCCTGCTGTCCGATTATAACCGGGACCTTGCAGAGTACATGGGCGACTGCGAATTTGACAGCGGGGATTTTTCGGTTGTGGAAGAGCGTCTGAACCTGCTGAACCGCCTGAAGGAGAAATACGGCCAGTCCCTGGAGCAGGTGATAGCCTATGGCAGGGAACGGGAGGCCTTCCTGGAAAAAATAAGTGATTACGACGCCTATATGCAGCAGCAGGAGCAAAAGCTTCAGGCTGCCAGGGAGCGGTTGGAGAAGGCATGCGGCGCGCTCTCCAGGATCCGCAGAAAAAATGCAAAGACGCTTACCGAGAAACTTAAAAACGCGCTTGTGCACCTGAATTTCCTTACTGTGGAATTTGAGACAGCGGTGTCCCGGGCCCAGAACATTACTGCAAGGGGTTGGGATGATGTGGAATTCCTGATTTCCACCAATCCGGGAGAGGGGCTGAAGCCCCTGGGACAGGTGGCAAGCGGAGGAGAACTGTCCCGTATCATGCTTGGAATCAAGACCGTACTGGCAGGCAGGGACGACATAGATACCCTGATTTTTGACGAGATCGACACAGGTATCAGCGGCAGGACGGCATGGCGGGTTTCCGAGCAGCTGGACACGGTGGCGCATGCCCATCAGGTGCTCTGCATTACCCATCTGCCCCAGATTGCAGCCATGGCAGACCGCCATTTTGTCATCGAGAAAAGCAGCAGTTCCGACAGTACCATCACGGATATCCGTGTGCTTGGAGAGGAAGAAAGCCTTGGAGAACTGGCCAGGCTTCTGGGAAGCGATTCCCTGAGTGAGGCCGCGCTGTCCAATGCCAGGGAAATGCGGCTCCAGGCAGGCGCCCACAAAGAAAATTTATCCTGATTCCTAAAATCACGGAATGAAAAATAAAAATATTCACATACTATTGAGAGAATAAATTGACAGGAAAATTTTGTCAGCGGTTAGGGAGTATGTGGATATGGGATGGCTCAGGAAGATTTGGAACAGCAGAAATCCTGTCCGGAAGGCAAGACAGGACAGGCATTTGGTTATATCGGAATCAGAACCGGAAGGGGGACTGAAGACCCAGGCGGGAAGCGAGATGGTGGTTCTGCTTCAGAACTGGAAAAGCAGGCTCAGGCGCTATAAGGTTTACAGGGCGTTTCTGGGCCTGACGCTTGCGGTCAGCTGTACTGTCCTGGTAGGTATGCTCTATTATTATGTGGACAGCAGCATCCCTTCGGTGATCAATATCAGGGCCGGGGAAGCCCAGTCACTGCATCTGGGAGTTCCGGCCAGAGGAGAGATTGTCAGCGTCAGTGAGCAGGGAATCAGCAATATTCCCGAGGGCGCTGTGGACATTGACCTGAGCAGGACCATCACTTTGAAAGGGGCCCTGGAATCCAGTTACCATATGCAGGTAAAGCTGTTCGGCTTCCTGAACTTTAAGGATGTCAGCATACAGGTAATCGAGGACCAGGAGCTGATTCCGGTGGGAGCGCCGGTGGGCATTTATGTCAAAACGGACGGCGTGTTGGTGGTAGGTACCGGAGAGTTTCAGGGTGTGGACGGAGTTACCTATTCGCCGGGTAAATATATACTGAAATCCGGAGATTATGTCCGGAAAGTCAACGGGACTCCGGTAAACCAGAAGGATGAGTTCATCCGCCTGGTGGAGGAAAGCGGCGGCAGTGAGATTCTGATGGAAATAGAACGGGAAGGGGAAGTCATGGAAGTGGAGGTGCCCCCCGTGAAAAATGCCGCCGGGGAATATAAAGTGGGTGTCTGGGTACGTGACAATGCCCAGGGCGTGGGTACCATGACCTATATTGACTCCAGGGGAAATTTCGGGGCATTGGGCCATGGCATAACGGACGTGGATACCAGTACCCTGATGCACATGGACGGAGGGACCCTTTACCGCACGGACATTGTGGACATTCAAAAGGGAAGCGCAGGAAATCCCGGGGAGATGACAGGAATGATCATCTATTCCGACGAACGCATTCTGGGAGAGATAACGGATAACAGCGCCAGGGGAATCTTTGGTGTGTGCAACAGCAGGGCCCTGGAAATGGGAGTCAGGGAACCCCTTCCCATTGGACTGAAGCAGGAAATTGAGGAAGGAGCCGCGCAGATTCTCTGCACGGTGGACGGCCATACCAGATACTATGATGTGGAGATCACCTCGGTGCATCTGGACCACGACAATGTAAACCGGGGGATTGAGCTCACTGTGACGGACCCTGACCTGCTTGCCGTGACCGGCGGCATCGTCCAGGGCATGAGCGGCAGCCCCATTATCCAGAACGGAAAGTTCGTCGGCGCCGTGACCCATGTGCTGGTGCAGGATTCCAGGAAAGGGTATGGGATATTTATAGAAAATATGCTGGAGCATTAAGTCCGGGCAGACCGGGGATGCTGTTTGGAAGTCTGAGGTTGCAGGATATCAGAGAAGGCATTTCTATACCCAGGAACCGTTCATTAGTATATGCATTTACGTATATGAATATTATGGAGCATTGGGGAAGCGGGATTCCGAGGATTATCAGGCGGTGTAAGGAACTTGGGATGGAAGAGCCGGAGTTACTGGAAATTGCCGGGAACTTCCGCATCAATCTGTTTCGGTATCCTGATAAGACGCGGATTGGAAAAAGTACGGATAAAGTGCCGGAAAGTACGGAAAAGTATGGAAAAGTACGGATAAATTGAATGACAATCGTAAAAAGATAATTCAATATATAGAACAGAGAGGAACAATAACAAATAGAGAAGTCCAGAATCTGCTGAATGTGAAGGATTCTCGTGCCCTGAAGATTTTGAAGGAAATGGTTGAGGACGGGATATTGAAAAAAGAAGGGAAATTAAGGGGAAGCTGTTATAAATTGAAATAATCTGTTAAAATAGTTTGTCATTTTCCTGACACACTCATGAGCGTCAGAACTATTATCCAGAACGGAAAATTCATCGGCCCTATCCTCACGGTGAAAAAATAACTACATCCCCACAAAAGGAAGGCTGAGTATCACCTGCGTGCCTTCTCCGGAGGATATTTTCACACCATAGTCCTCTCCGTAGAAAAGCTGGATTCGTTGGTGCACATTGATTATACCGATACTTTCCTGCTGCTTAATCATGTCTGCATGGAGGGCAGTCTGAATAGACGCAAGGCGATGCGCAGGGATTCCTGTTCCGTTGTCACAGATGGCAATGACAAGGAGTCCCTGCTGCCTTTTTGCGCTGATTCGCAGAATGCCGTCTTTGGTCAGAGGTTTCAGGCCATGTTGGATGGCATTTTCCACAATGGGCTGCAGCATGATTTTGATTACCTGACAGTCAAGAATTTCTTCTTCTATTTCCCACTTTACATGAAAACAATTTTTATAGCGAAGCTCCTGCAATTCCAGGTACAGACGGGTATTGTCAAGCTCCTTTCGCAGAGAGACAAGGGAATCCACATCGTCCAGGGAATAGCGCAGGATCTGAGCCAGTTTGGACAGCATGACGGAAGCCTCGTTTTTGCCGCCGGTGAGGCGCATGGTGGCCCAGCTGATACTGTCTAAAGTATTGTGAAGAAAATGGGGATTAATCTGGCTTTGGAGAGCAATGGACTGGGCCTGTTTCAACAGTGCCACCCGCTTTGCAAGCTCCTCCGTAATCTGTTCATTTTTCAGGGACATTTTGTAAATGGAATCCAGAATAAAACCTTCCTCATCTCTGGTAATGCGCACTCTGTTCTGCAGAAGGCCTGCGGGAGTTTCCAGCCCGGAGAGAATCTTTTTAAATGGCTGGTAGATGCGCATGGAGATAAGGAAAGTAAGGGCAAGCACGAAAAGGAATACACCGGCTATCAGCAGAATCATCAGGTACATGGGCTTTTGCAGACTGGCCTGCAGGGCATCTCTGGATAAGACGGAATGAAAATACAAGTCCGTGTATTCCACAGGCGAATAGTGCACGATGGATTCCCTGTTTTCCCATACGCCCCCTTCTTCGGAGAGACGGATATCCGCAGGAAACTGCGACGGATCACCCCAGAGGTTCTGTACCAGTGTGCCGTCTTTTGTCCGCAGACTCAGATTGGTATCATATTCTCCGCGGTAGTCGCAAATGGATTCTGCGAAGCGGTCGAAATTGATACTGTACACAATCACGCCCTGACGGATATTTCCGTGCATCAGGATCTTGTACAGGCTTAAAATCCGCACCGGCTGCAGGTAATTGGTAGTGCCGTTACGGAAAGCATAGAAAAAGGTATCGTCGCCCTCATACGCATCATAAGCCTCCATCCAGCCTTTGTCAAAAAAGCGTTCAAGGGATGTTTCGCCGTAATTTGATACAAATTTGTTGTTTTTGTCAGAATAAATGTAAATGCTCAGAAGTTCCGTGTTGGCCTGCATCTGGGCATGCATGAGTTTATAAATTACATCGTTGTGGTAAAAGGTATAGCCGTCTTTTTCCGTGATCAAAAACAGATTGATATTGTTTTCCGCAAGCAGATAATCTGCCTGTTTCAGACAGCTTGAAAAGAGCTGATTCATGGAATTCTGCAGCAGGGAGATGGTGCGCAGACTGTAGAGGGAGACCTCTTTTTCCACCACTATGCGCTGAGAATAGCTGCCTATGGCTACTGCCAGAAGCATGGGTACAATCACCAGTGCAGTGAGCATAAACAGGTTGTGAAAGAAGATTCTGCCAGGGAAAAATCTGCGTTCTTTTTTGTAAGTAATCGCCTTTTTAGAATTCATGATCATTGCCTCCCATGCGCATGCGCTGCCTGTAAATGGAAGGCTGCACTCCTGTGTGGGCCTTAAACAGTTTGTTAAAATGACGCAGGCTCCGGTATCCGGTTCGTTCGCACACATCATAAATCTTCAAATCCGTTTCAGCCAACAGTTTTGCTGCATAGTCCATTTTGCAGCGGCTCACGAAGCGCACAAAGTTTTCTCCTGTCTGCGCCTTGAAAATGCGGCTGAAGTAGGAGGAACTCAAGTAGAAATGTTCTGCGACATCCTCAAGAGAAATATCTTCTCCAATGTGTTTCTGAATATATTCCCTGGTCCGCAGGGCGAAATCCACTTCCATGACGGGGCCCTCCGGTAAAGGCTCTGTATTGCCGGATAGAGGTGGTTCCGCAGAGGAACCGGTACTGGATTCGGGACAGGGCTGCATGTTCTCTGCTGTGGATTCTGCTTTTGGTTCAGGGGAATCTGTCTTTACGCAATCATCAGGGAAAGCCCCCATATTTTCATAAAGGAGAGCTGCGTTCTGCAGGAGCTGCATCATATTCCTCATATCATTTCTTGCCTGTTTCAGGGCAGATTCCTGGTGGGAAAGAAGGGTTTTTTCGTCAAGTTCTGCCCGTATTTTTTTGATGCGGGAGGTGAGTTCATCCAAATCCACTGGCTTTAAAATATAGTCTTTGACACCGTACTTGATGGCGGACATGGCAAGGTCTGCCTCCTTGTAGCCGCTGATTAAAATAACCTTGGTGGGAAGGTTGTTTTCCGATATGCATCTGGAAACATCCAGACCGGAAACACGGTTCATGCGGATGTCCGTCACGATTAAATCGGGAGGATTCCGGGCAAGCAGGGACAAAAGACCTTCTCCGTCCTCAAAAGTGCCTTCCAGAGAAAATCCCAGACTGTTCCAGTCCACCAATTCACGCAAACCTTCCCGGATACCGATTTCATCATCAGCGATTGCCGCACGATACATTTGCCTGTTTCCTTTCTGTAATGCCATATACCTGGTCCATTTAAATTACAATAAGTATGCCATAAAAACAGTCAAAAAACAACTGATAGAAAAGTTGATGACAAAAAAGAACCATAAAAGCAAAAAAATGTACATTATCACTGACGGGCATCGAAAAAGCTGACAACAAAGTGACATAATATGCAAATCCGTGCAGTTTTCATCTGCCGCAGTAGTTGATAAAATAGAATTACATAAAAAGAGGCAGGGAGGGGAAGGAATATGGCAGTGAAAAAAGAAACACCGGCGCGGACCGCGTCTGAGCGCAGGAACAGATTGACAAAGACCAGCCGTATTGATAACATTCAGCTTTTTATACTGGCGCTTCCGGCAATAATCCTTTTATTTGTATTTTGCTATGTCCCTATTGGAGGAATTATTCTCGCTTTCAAGAAATTTAAAGTGAATCTGGGGATTTTTGGAAGCCCCTGGAACGGATTTGACAACTTTAAATTTTTCTTTACTTCCTCCGACGCATGGAGAGTGGTGAGAAATACACTGGGAATGAATTTCCTCTTTATCATGTTTACTACCGTGTGCAGCGTGCTGTTTGCAGTGATGATGTTTAATCTGAGGAGCAGGCGCATGGTAAAGCTGTACCAGACTGCCACGCTGATGCCAAGTTTTCTGTCATGGGTTGTGGCAGGATACATGGTATATGCGCTGCTGATGCCGGGGGAGACAGGACTTGTCAATCAGATTCTCCTGTTGTTTGGCGCAGAACCCGTTGACTGGTATGCCAGAGCGGAATATTGGCCGGTGATACTTCTGCTTGTAAAGCTCTGGCATGGCGTAGGGTACAACAGTCTGTTTTATTATGCAAGCCTGATGGGCATTGATGTTTCTTTCTTTGAGGCGGCCCGGTTGGATGGGGCCACTAAGGCGCAGCAGTTTCAATATATTATTTTACCGTTTTTGAAACCGATTATTATCGTTATGACTCTGTTGAATATAGGAAATATTTTCCGGGCAGACTTTGGACTGTTCTTCAATGTACCTAGAAACGTGGGTATTCTGTATCCTGCAACGGATGTGGTGGATACTTATGTGTACCGTGCGCTGATTCAGCTTGGTGACGTTGGGATGTCTACGGCGGTGGGCCTGATTCAGTCGCTGGTTGGTTTTGTGCTGATACTGATTACCAATCTGATTGTGCGGCGGATGGATCCCGAGAGTGCATTATTTTAAAGGAGGGCTGCAGTATGAAAAACAAAAAGAAACCCCAGATCCTGATTCATGTTATCAGTATGATTTACCTGGTTCTCTGCATTATACCTTTCATTCTGCTGATTTCAGCGTCTTTGACCAATGCGGCGGCGCTGAGTGAGGAGGGATTCCGGCTGATTCCGGCTGAGTTTGATTTGACGGCCTACGAATATATTTTTAAAAGTCCTGTAAAAATACTGCGGAGCTATGCCGTGACCTTTTTTGTGACGGCTGCCACAGTGGCAGGAGGCGTATTTATTATGAGCATGATAGGCTATACCCTGTCCCGTTCAAACTGCAGATTTGCAAGGCCCCTTTCCTTTTATGTTTTTTTTACCCTGCTGTTTTCGGGTGGAATGGTGCCTTCCTACATTCTGATGACGCAGGTGCTTCACTGGAAAGATACATATCTGGTAATGATAGTGCCAAGTCTGGTGTACGCGTTTCATGTGATTATGATTCGTACCTTTTTTCAGAAGCTGCCGGCGGAACTTTTTGAGTCGGCAAAGATTGACGGGGCAGATGAGTTTGTGATTTACTTTAAAATTGCGCTTCCGCTGTCTGTTCCCGTGCTGACCACTGTGGCATTTTTTACCGCAATGAGTAAATGGAACGACTGGCAGACAGGACTGCTTTATATTACAAAAGAGGAAATGGAACCGTTACAGTACATGCTTTATCGGATTCAGCAGAATATTCAGTCCCTGCTGACTGCATTGAGGCAGGGCGGAGGCATCAGTGTGGACGTGCGGAACATTCCCGGTCAGAATCTGCTGATGGCAATGGCGGTGGTGGCTGCAGGCCCCATGCTGGTGGTATTTCCCTTTTTTCAGAAATATTTTATTTCGGGACTGACGGTAGGAGCAGTAAAAGGTTAGAGAAAGAGAACTTATTGGAATCAGGCAATGACAGCTTGCCCGGACAGGGCAGGCTGAGAGCATAAATTTAAGAAGGAGGAAAACGGTATGACAAAGAAACACTTATTTGGCAGAACAGTTCTTGGGGGAGTGTTTGTGGGGACAATGCTGCTGTCAGGCTGCGGAAAACAGCCTGCTGCAGACGCATCTTCGCCGGAAGGAAGCGCGCCTGAGGCGAATGAGGGAACAGGTGAAGTGCCCACCGTAAGGTGGGTGACAGCCGGTACGCCCCAGACAGGGAAGGAGGCGGTGATGCAGGAGGTAAACCGGCTTCTGGGCGAGCGGTACGGCCTGAATCTGCAGCTGGAGATTTATGATTACGGCAGCTATGATGAAAAACTGAATATGATGATTTCGTCCGGCGAGGTATTTGACGTATGCTTTACCACCCAGAGCTGGCTGAACAAATATCAGCCTAATGTATCCAGAGGAGCATTTCTGGCATTGGATGATCTGATTGACAGCGACGCGCCCGGGTTAAAGAATATTCTGCCTGAATTTTTATTTGAGCAGGCCAGGGTGAACGGTTCTGTTTATGCCATTCCCAACTATCAGATCTGTTATGATTCCTTCGGCTTTATGATGAGAAAAGATTTGGTGGAAAAATACGATTTTGACTGGGAAAATGTGAAAACCATAAAAGATATGTATCCTTTCTGGGATGCCATCCGTGACAACGAGCCGGATTTATACCCTGTGGGAGACCTGAGCATTCAGGCCTTTGAAGATGATTTTGTAGTGATGAATATGATTGGAAATTACTATAAAGCAAGCGACAGCGGCGTGCCCATGTATATCAGAAAGGGCGACGACGGTTATACGGTGGACTGGTTCCCTGAACTGGTAAAAGAGTACAAATCCGCCTTTGGCGAGCTTCACAGAAATGGTTATATCCGCGAAGATATTATCACCCTTCAGGATGACAGCGCAGATGTAACAGCCGGTAAATATGCTTCCCGTCTGGGAATCGTCAAACCCGGCGGCGAAATCGAACAGAAAAAGCAGGCAGGTGGCTACGATTATGTACAGATTGCCCTGACCACTCCTTTTGTAAACGCATTGTCCGCGCGCTCGGCCATGAACGCAGTTTCCTCCAGCAGTAAAAATCCGGGAGCGGCCATTAAGATGATTGAAGTGATGAATACCGATGTGGAAATCTACAACATGATTAATTTCGGTATTGAAGGCGTCAACTACACCATGGAAAACGGCTTTGTAAAAGAGATTCCCGACAGCGGATATTTCTTCAACAGCGGTTGGGCGCTGGGCAATCAGTTTAACGCTTTTCTGGTAGAAGGGCAGAAGGAAGGCGTCTGGGAGGAAACCATGGAAATCAATAATAACGCAGAAGTGTCTCCCATTTCCGGTTTCAGTTTTAATGAGGAACCTGTTTCCACACAGATGGCGCAGATGAGCTCGGTTGCAGGCGAATATAAGTTCATCGGTCTGTATGATGATTTTGAGACACGTTTTGATGAGTATGTGGCGAAGATGGAGCAGGCCGGCATTGAAGAATACAAAGCAGAGGTACAGAAACAGCTTGACCAGTGGCTGGAGGCAAACGGCAAAAAATAATGGAGGACTGAAATTCAAAAGGCATATGCAGACAGCATATGCCTTTTGAAATGGACAGAACGTCCGACTCTCAGACAGATGCGGCTTATTCTACACAGGTTATTCGAGTTCAATTTTCCCATGCTCATTTTCGTATTCAGCAATATCCTTTTTCATAAGAGTTTCCAGTTCCCGGTTGGCGGAACGGGCCTTGTATTCTGCCACGTAACGAAACTTTTTCAGCACGTCGCTGTCAATTCTCAGCGTGAATTTGGAAATTTTTGGCTGCATATGCGTTCTCCTTAGTATGCTATCCTGTAGGGTTACTTTTACATTTTTTATTATAATGTCAAAAATGCTGAGAATTATTGATTGACGGCTTAATGACGGCACGATATAATGAGACAACAGGAACTGGAGAAGAAGCCGGATAATGTGTAATTTATAAAAAAAGCTTGACTTGGGGGGAAATATTTGATACATTTATGGTGTCGAAAGAAGGTTGTAGTCAGAAAATTTCTGTATCTTGGACTGAGAAGTTGTCTGGGCGGTTGTCTGCGTTTTATTCCACGGGAAGGAAAATCTATGGAGAAGAATCTTGTAGGTATGCGGGATTATCATAAGTATCAGGACAACAGAAAATCAGGTATTTTCCATTGTCCTGTCCGGGATGAAATTTTTTCTGCAGCAGTTATCTGCGCATGGCAGCCCGTTTCCTCAGGGTGGGATCCAGAATTTTTTTACGGATGCGCAGGTGGGTGGGAGTGACCTCCAGTAATTCGTCCGTGTCAATAAAATCCAGGGCCTGCTCCATGGAGAGGATTCTGGGCGGTACAAGGCGCAGGGCTTCATCTGCACTGGAGGATCGCGTGTTTGTAAGCTGTTTTTTCTTGCATACATTGACCTCAATGTCCTCGCTCCTGCCGGTCTGTCCTATCACCATTCCGGCATATACCTTTTCGCCGGGACCGATGAAAAGAGTGCCGCGTTCCTGGGCATTGAACAGGCCGTAGGTGATAGCTTCCCCTGCCTCAAAGGCAATCAGGGAACCCTGCCGCCTGTACTGGATATCACCTTTGTAAGGGGCGTAACCGTCGAAAATAGTATTCAGGATGCCGTTTCCCTTGGTATCGGTGAGAAAGTCGCCCCTGTAGCCTATAAGCCCTCTTGAAGGAATGGAGAACTCCAGACGGGTATAGGTGCCGCCGGAGATGCTTCCCATATTCCGCAGTTCTCCTTTGCGCTGCCCCAGTTTCTCGATGACTACACCTGCGAATTCGTTTGGCACATCAATGTAAGCCAGTTCCATGGGTTCGGTACGCTTTCCCTCTTCGTCACTGTGGTAGAGGACTTCAGCCTTGCTGACTGCGAATTCATAACCTTCCCTGCGCATGGTCTCGATCAGCACGGACAGGTGAAGTTCACCCCTGCCGGAGACTTTGAAGCATTCCGTGGTATCGGTTTCCTCCACGCGAAGGGATACGTCGGTGTTTAGTTCCCGGAAGAGTCTGTCACGGATATGGCGGCTGGTGACATATTTTCCTTCCAGTCCTGCCAGGGGAGAATCATTTACCATAAACTGCATGGCAATGGTGGGCTCGCTGATTTTCTGGAAGGGAATGGGAATGATGGCATCCGGGGAACAGAGGGTGTCTCCGATGTGGATATCAGCGATTCCGGAGATGGCTACGATGGAACCTATGCCCGCTTCCTTTACTTCCACTTTATTCAGTCCGTCAAACTCATATAGTTTGCTGACTTTTACCTTTACATGCTTTTCCTGGTCATGATGGTTGCAGATGACTACTTCCTGATTAATCCGGATAATGCCGTTGTCAACCTTGCCGATGCCGATACGTCCTACATATTCATTGTAGTCAATAGTGCTGATCAGTACCTGGGTTCCGGCTTCCATGTCTCCTTCGGGAGCAGGGATATAATTGACGATGGTTTCAAACAGGGGCTCCATGCTGATGCCGGGATCGGCAGAATCTGCGGAGGCGACACCGGTTTTGGCAGAGGCATAGATGAACGGGCAGTCAAGCTGCGCATCGTCTGCATCCAGTTCCAGAAACAGTTCCAGAACCTCATCCACCACCTGCTCTGGTCTTGCCTCCGGCCGGTCGATCTTGTTGACACATACTATGACGGGAAGTTTCAGTTCCAAAGCCTTTCGCAGTACAAATTTGGTCTGGGGCATGGGTCCTTCAAAGGCGTCTACCACCAGGATGACACCATTGACCATTTTCAGAACACGCTCCACCTCACCGCCGAAATCCGCGTGTCCTGGCGTATCCACGATATTGATCTTTGTGTTTTTATACATTACGGCAGTGTTTTTGGACAGGATTGTGATGCCGCGTTCCCGCTCGATATCATTGGAATCCATAATCCGCTCAGCTACTGCCTGTCCCTGGCGGAATACGCCGCTTTGTTTTAACAGTTCATCCACCAGGGTGGTTTTGCCGTGGTCCACATGGGCAATAATGGCTACATTCCTTACATCTTCTCTTTTTTGCTTCATAAATTTGACCTCAATACCTTGTATTTTGTGTGCTTGTCGATAATTGCGTGTTACTGTCGATGAATTGTCTGATGAAAAATCAAACTGTTACAGTATAGCACTATTTTCTTTCAGGCGCAAGGTTTATTGGGGGTCAAAGGTTCCTTTTTATGACCGGATGTGTTATAATCCGTAAAAATATTAACATAATTAGATATAATTGTCGAAATACGCGACGGAAAGTTGTACTAAAATGACAATATCTATTGTATAAATAGTAATATCATCCGAAAGGATAGCAGTATTGTGTGGCTGTTCTTCAAGGATGCTGCCGGAAAAAGTCTTAAAACAAGAAGGGAGAACGTCAATGACAGATAAGGTAATTGAAAACAACCAGGTAACAATTATGGGGGAGATCGCCAGCGGTTTCAGCTACAGTCATGAGATTTTCGGGGAGGGCTTCTACATGATGGATGTAAGATGCAAGCGCCTCAGCGAGAGCTATGACACGATTCCCATTATGGTATCGGAACGGCTGATGGATGTAAGCGCGGACTATACGGGAGAGCTGATATGTGTGAACGGTCAGTTCCGCTCCTACAACCGTCATGAGGAACGTAAGAACAGACTTGTGCTGTCGGTATTTGCCAGGGAGGTATGTTTCATAGATGAAATGGAGGAAAGCTCCAAGACAAATCAGATCTTTCTGGACGGCTTTATCTGTAAGGAGCCGATTTACAGGAAGACACCCCTGGGAAGAGAGATAGCGGATCTGCTTCTTGCCGTGAACCGTCCCTATGGAAAATCCGATTACATACCTTGTATCTGTTGGGGGAGAAACGCGCGCTATGCCAATAATTTTAAGGTGGGAGAGCGCTGTGCCGTATGGGGAAGAATACAGAGCAGGGAATACATGAAAAAACTGGATGAGGAAAACGTGGAGAGACGGGTGGCTTTTGAGGTATCGGTGAGCAAATTGGAACTGACCGACGAGGAGCTGGCATAAAAACTGCGGAAGCCTGAACCGGGATCCGGATTGTTGTATAAGGACAAAGTCTTCCCGGGACGGCTTTATTCATAATTTGTTAACCGGAAAAGCATTTGCCAAATACAGGAAAGTGTGGTATTCTAAGTGCATGGTTTTTAAAATCAACATGCTATAAAACATGCTTTTGGCGGCCGCGCTTCGGGGCTTGCGGAAGGCGGCGTTTCCTTTAAGGGTGAAATGGGGTGCGGTATGGCAAAAGGATTGGTATACATATATGCCGGGGACGGGCGGGGGAAATCACCGGCGGCTCTGGGCAGGGCTCTGCAGGCTGCAATGGAGGGAAAGAAGGTAGTTGTCATTCAGTTTTTAAAGGGAAGCAGTACTGGGAATTCGGATTTCCTGCGCAGAATGGAGCCGGAGATCAAGCTTTTTTCATTTGAGAAATCAGATGAGAGCTACAATGAGCTCTCAGAGAAGAAAAAGCAGGAGGAGATCGTCAATATCAGGAATGGCATGAATTTCGCCAGAAAAGTTCTGGCTACAAGGGAGTGCGATCTGCTGATACTGGATGAGGTACTTAAGCTGACGGAGATAGGAATCGTTCCCGCAGATGGGCTGAGGGAGCTGTTGGAATGCAGGGAGGATACGGATGTTATTCTGACAGGTGTAAGGCTCAGCGATGAAATCTGCATGCTGGCGGATGAGATTTCCAGAATTGAGACCGTAAAATTCAGGGTTTGGGAATAAATTCGTTGACAGTATCCGGGTAAAATGTTATGATTCTAGTATATACATGATGCTGAGGAGATTGGGCTGCGTTTTTCAGGAGTACTTTTGATGCAATAGGTGCACGGAATGAGAAGGAAAGAGAAATACGTGTTCGCCGGCACTTTTGTGCCGGCGATGTTTGTATAACGGATTCTTCTGCATACATAAAAGCCGCATTATTGAAATGGAGGAAAAAAGATGTCAATTTTCAGAGGTTCGGGAGTAGCTGTTGTTACACCCATGTGTGATAATGGGGAAGTGAATTATGAACAGTTTGCAAAGCTGTTGGAGTTCCAGATTACAAATGGAACGGATGCCATCATAGTCTGTGGCACTACCGGTGAATCCTCCACATTGACCCATGAGGAGCACCTGGAGGTAATCAGGTATTGTGTGGAGACAGTTGCAGGAAGGATTCCCGTAGTCGCAGGGACCGGTTCCAACTGCACGGAGACAGCCGTGTATCTGTCTCAGGAAGCGGAAAAGGCCGGAGCGGACGGTCTGCTTCTCGTAAGTCCTTACTACAATAAAGCTACCCAGAACGGCCTGTATGCGCATTTTAAGACAGTTGCCGATTCCGTGAAGATTCCGATTCTGCTCTATAATGTTCCCAGCCGGACGGGCTGCAATATTCAGCCGGAGACTGTGGTGCGTTTGTGCAGGGATGTGGAAAATATTGTGGGTGTGAAGGAAGCTAGCAGCAATATAAGCCAGATTGCGCATCTTGCCGCCATCGCAGAGGGAGCGGTAGATATATATTCCGGTAATGACGACCAGATTGTGCCCATTCTTTCCCTGGGCGGTAAAGGCGTTATTTCCGTATTGGCCAATGTGGCTCCCCGTCAGACTCATGATATCTGCCAGAAGTTTTTTGACGGTGATGCGGAGGGAAGCTGCAGATGCCAGCTTGACGCTATGGAGCTTTGCAATGCCCTGTTCTGTGAGGTGAATCCCATTCCGGTAAAGAAAGCGTTGGAATTGATGGGAATATGTAACGGGGCTTTGAGAATGCCGCTGAGCAGAATGGAGCCGGCAAATGTGGCGCGGTTGGAGAAGGCAATGAAGACTTACGGATTGTTGTAAGAGCTGTCACAGGGACTTTTAACAGGAGGAAGTATGGTTAGAATAATATTGCGTGGCTGCAATGGAAGAATGGGCCGTGTTATCAGCGGGCTTTTAAAGGAAGATAAAGGGGCAGAGCTGGTGGCCGGTGTGGATCTGGTGGATGACGGGCATAATCCCTATCCGGTATACAGTGATATCAGGGACTGTGCTGTAGAGGCTGACTGTCTCATTGATTTCTCCTCTGCTGCAGCATGGGACGATATGTTGGATTACTGTGTGGAAAAGAAGCTGCCCTGCGTGCTGTGCACCACGGGACTGAGCGAGGCTCAGCTGGAAAAAATTGAAAAGGCTTCCGAAAGCATTGCCGTGCTGAGATCTGCAAATATGTCAATGGGAATCAACCTTCTGTTGAAGATGCTGAAGAATGCGGCAGGAGTCCTGGCGCCTGCAGGATTTGATATGGAAATCGTGGAGCGGCACCATAATCAGAAGGTGGATGCTCCCAGTGGTACGGCCCTGGCCCTGGCAGATTCCATCAACGAAGAGTTGGGGAATTCCTATGCTTATGTGTACGACAGAAGCGGAAGAAGGGAGAAGCGGCCGGAAAAGGAGATCGGAATCAGCGCAGTCCGTGGCGGCAGTATTGTGGGAGAACACGACGTAATCTTCGCGGGGACAGACGAGGTGGTGACCTTTTCCCATACGGCCTATTCCAGGGCAGTCTTTGGAAAAGGCGCGGTACAGGCTGCAAAATTTCTGGCCGGAAAACCGGCGGGGAAATATGACATGGGCAATGTAATTGATGGATCCATGTGAGAGAACAGCGGGAAAGGGCCCAGGCGCACATCGTAATATGAGATTCGGTGTGTGCCTGGGCGGGTATAAGGGGTTCAGGTGGTATTGCCTTGCTCGGTTTATGGTGTTATGGTGCTGCCGGAGTAGTTGTTGCCAATGCCCCGGTTCATTCCTACAGACCTGGAACCGGAGCCGTTGCCGGTACTGCCTGCGCCGTTTGTGGTATTGCCGTTAGTGGTATCTGTGGAACTTCCTGTACTGCCGTTGTTGGCGCCTGCGTTGCCGTTGGTGACACTGTTGACATTCCCGTTTCCGCTGCCTGTAATATCGTCTGTGAAATCTTCCACATCGTCTGCTACGTCGTCTACTACATTAGTAAGGCTGCCGCCGGGGGAATTTCCTTCGTTGGATCCGGTGGTAGTGTCATTGCTGTTGCCTGCCATGCTGTCAGAATTGTTATTATTATTTTTTGCGCTGTTGGTACAGGCAGTTGCTGTACACACGAAAGCAAGCACCAGACCAAGCGCCAGGAGTTTCCTTGCTCCTGCTCCTTTTTTCTTTTCCATACTCTCCTCCATTCTGCTTTGTGAACATCAAAACCAGCCCATGCGCATCCTGTATAAGATACCGAAACAGGCTGCATAACTGATCTGTCAATAGTATACCGCATGTCGGAAAAAATATTCAGAAATTAAAAAGTGAGGAAAAAAATGGAATTCAGGCCTTGCATAGACATTCATAACGGAAAGGTAAAACAGATCGTAGGGGGTAGTCTTCAGGATAAGGGGGATGCGGCCAGAGAGAATTTTGTGGCGGAACAGGACGCAGCCTGTTATGCCCAACTGTACCGGGAAGCAGGTATCAGGGGAGGGCATGTGATACTGCTGAATCCTGAGGGAAGCGTATATTATGAGGATACCAGGAGGCAGGCGCTGTCTGCTTTAAAGGCATATCCCGGCGGCCTGCAGGCGGGAGGAGGAATCACTCCGGAAAACGCGGCCTGTTTTCTGGATGCAGGAGCATCCCATGTGATAGTCACATCCTATGTGTTCCGGGAAGGAAAGATCTGTTACGACAGGCTGCAGAAGATGGTCTGTGCAGTGGGAAGCAAAAGGCTGGTATTGGATCTGAGCTGTATGAAGACAGGAGAATCTTACTTCGTGGTGACAGACAGGTGGCAGAGACTGACCGAGGAAAGGGTGGATGAGACACTGCTTGACAAACTGGCAGGTTTCTGTGACGAATTTCTGGTTCATGCCGTTGACGTGGAGGGAAAGGCAGATGGAATCGAAAACGAACTGGTGAGGGTATTGGGAAAATGGGAGGGACGGCCGATAACATATGCGGGAGGCGTGCACAGCTATGAGGATCTGGAGGAGCTCCGCATTCTGGGCAGGAACCGCCTGAATGTCACAATTGGAAGTGCTCTGGATTTATTCGGTGGAAACTTATCATGGAAGAGAGTATCCGAAATCTGTAGAAATGGGCATAATGCACAATGAATTATTGCGAAAATTACTTTTAGACGTTGAAGCGAAATAACTTTTTTGTGAAAATCTTATAAAAAAGTCTGTTTATCGTTGATATGAAAGCACGTTTATGGTAAAATGTCTTTATTCCGGGCAGAAGAGGGCTGAAAGGCCCAAATTACCATGATATCCTTTATGGCATGGTATCAATAGGAAAGGTTATCGGAGGTGACTTTTTATGGGACGTAACAGACACAAGCGTAAAAACAACCATGTGGTAATCGTTACATCTGATGCAGCGGATTCCAGAATGAAACAGTTTCGTATCCGGCCATGGTTTTTGCAGACAGTCATCGTTATACTGTGCATCATAATCGGAGCTTTGATCGGATATTTCATTTACGAAAAAGATATCTGGGCCGCAGAGTTGGAGAAGAACATGACCCGGAATGAGGCAATAGACATTCTGGAACAGGAGAAAGCAGAACTGGAAGGCCAGGTGGCGGAGCTGAATGAAGTGATAGCCGGGCTGAATGAGGAGACATCAAAGCTGAATGAAAAAGTAAAGATCCTGAGTGAAACCGTGTCACAGCAGGTGG
The DNA here is from genome assembly GCA_947367855.1 of uncultured Lachnospiraceae bacterium. Taxonomy (GTDB): domain Bacteria; phylum Bacillota; class Clostridia; order Lachnospirales; family Lachnospiraceae; genus Acetatifactor. Next base: position 348,737 of record CANBFE010000001.1, read on the forward strand.
CAGCGGAGAGCGAACTGTCCGGACAGTTGGAAAGGCGTTATATACCTACCAGACTGCCCCTGTCTGAAAGGGCTACCATGGAGAATGTGACAGAGGATCTTACATGTGTTTTTACTGCCGGCGCAGGTTCCCTGGTGGTTGCCACGGCAGACGGAACAGTCACTGTCGTCACGGAAGACCCTGAATATGGGCACAATGTCTGGGTGGACCATGGAAATGGCTATACCACCATATACAGGAATCAGGGGGATGTGAAAGTGAAACAGGGAGAAACCGTTACACAGGGAAGCACATTGTTTGTGATCAGTGATGAAAGCAGCAAACTGGGATACCAGATGATGCAGGGAGATGCGTATATTAACCCTATGGACATGTTGGAGATCAGCGGCTGACAAAAGGTTATTTTTTGCTCAGAAGTATATAACACGGAGGGATTAGCAATGATGAAGAAAAAGGAAACGCCCATTTCTACGATTATCGGAATGGGAGCGGAATGTAATGGCGATTTTGTGTCCGGCGGAGTGATCAGAATCGACGGCACGATAAACGGCAATGTTACAGGACCGGAAACAGTGATTCTGGGGGCTTCCGGATGCATAAACGGCGATATCAACGCGCAGAAGGTGGTTATCGGCGGTGAGGTATACGGGAATCTGAATGTGCCTGAGAAGGTAGAACTTACCTCCACGGCAAGAGTGATCGGGGACATTACCACCAGTGGTCTTGTGATTGATGAGAAAGCCATATTCCAGGGAAGATGCGATATGAACCAGGATGCCTCCAAGAAGGCAAGACCCAATAACAAGGCTGTGAAGGCAATGAAGAAATCGGCAAAATCTGCCATTGTGGAAGCATTGAAGGAAGTGGAGGAAGGATCCGCGGAGGGAAGTACAGCCGAGGGCGCATCCGCTGAGACAAAAACAGAAGAATAAAGACAGCCGTACATAGGAAAAGACAAGCGCCCGAATCTAAAATCAGGAAATATCTTCGGGCGCTTCCTTTTTATCCATGCGCTGAAATACGATATCATAGCCGTCATTTCCATAGTGGAGGGACCGATTCACGCGGCTGATTGTGGCAGTGGAGGCACCTGTTTTATCTGCTATCTCAAGGTATGTGCAGTGGTTCTTCAGCATGGCGGCTACTTCAAATCGCTGTGATATGGAAAGCAGTTCGTTTACAGTGCATAAATCCTCAAAAAATTTATAGCACTCATCACGGTTTTTCAGGCAGAGCACTGCGTCGAACAGAAAATCTACAGCCTGGGTTTTCACTTTCTTATTCATCGGGAAATACCTCTCGGTTTCTTTTAGTTGTCATCGTTTATCATTTTACCATACTAAAGTTGTAAAGTAAAGATGGCATCTGAAAATAAAAAAGTATGGGAAATTGAAAAGCGGGTGTTGTCATGTAGTATCCAATACTATATAATAAGGTTATTAGATTGGAATGGTTTCGGTATTTACAGTTTTAAAGGTCTGCTGCCTGCGGGAACAGCAGACCTGGAAGAGGAAGATGGCATATGACGATTGACAACAATGACTTATTAAACAGCATTCTGGAAAGCCTGGACAGGGTTCAGTACATCAGCCCGGAGGATATCCCTGATATTGACCTGTATATGGACCAGATTACCACATTTATGGACAGCAGACTGCATTCATCGGCCAGAAACCCCGGGGAGGACAAGATTCTGACCAAGACCATGATCAATAATTATGCGAAAAATGATCTTCTGCCTCCGCCCCTGAAAAAGAAGTACTCCAAGGAGCATGTGCTTCTCCTGATCTTTATTTATTATTACAAGGGAATTTTATCCATTCAGGATATACAGACTCTGTTGGGGCCGATTACGGAACGTTTTTTCCATAACGGAGAGAAATTTAACCTGGAAAGCGTTTACAGGGAAGCGTTTACCATGGAAGAGAAGACCATGCAGGCCCTGAAGGCGGATGTAAGGGAAAAATATGAGGCCTCCCGGAAGACCTTTCAGGATGCCCCCGGGGAGGATGCCGATTTCCTGCAGAAGTTTGCCTTTGTCTGTGCCCTGAGTTTTGACGTTTATCTGAAAAAGCTTATGATTGAGAAGATCATAGATGAAATGAACCAGGTGAGGAAAAACGAAGGAAAGAAGAAAGATCAAAAAAAGGAACAAAAATAAGACTTTTTTCATATGATAGCTTATCAAATAAAATGGAGGCTATTATGAAAAGGGGATCCTTAAAAAAAGCGGGGGCAGTCTGCCTTGCCGCAGGAATGGCTGCGCTTGCCGTGACAGGCTGCGGGAACGGGGAGACAGCAGCGGGAGACAGCATGAAAAAAGTGGTTCTGAATGAAGTGGCACATTCTATTTTCTATGCGCCCATGTATGTGGCCATTGAAGAGGGATATTTTGCGGAGAATGGAATTGACTTGACTTTGGTAACCGGCTTTGGCGCTGATAAGACAATGACTGCTGTGCTCACCGGCGAAGCGGATATCGGCTTTATGGGAAGCGAGAGTACGATTTATACCTATGTTGGGGGAACCGAAGATTATGTGGTGAATTTCGCCCAACTGACACAGCGGGCAGGAAATTTCCTTGTGTCCAGGGAACCCATTGATGATTTTTCATGGGATATGCTGGTGGGAAAGGATGTGCTGGGCGGAAGGGCAGGGGGTATGCCGGAGATGGTTTTCGAGTATATTCTGACGAAGAACGGCATTGATCCCATGGCAGATCTGCGGATTGACCAGAGCATCGACTTCGGCTCCACAGCAGCGGCTTTCTCCGGGGGACAGGGGGATTTTACCGTAGAATTCGAACCCCACGCCACTTCCCTGGAGCAGAAAGGGGAAGGATACGTGGTGGCATCTCTGGGAGAGGATTCCGGCTATGTGCCTTACACATCCTTCTCGGCAAAGAAGAGCTACCTGGAAAAGAACGGGGACATCATACAGGCCTTTACGGACGCGCTGCAGAAAGGAATGGATTATGTCCAGGACCACACGCCGGAAGAGATTGCCAAAGTGATTGCTCCGCAGTTTCCGGAAACCAATATGGATACACTTACTACCATTGTAGATCGCTATTATCAGCAGGATACCTGGAAAGAGAATCTGATTTTCCAGGAGGATGCATTCAGCCTGCTCCAGAACATTCTGAAGGATTCGGGAGTGTTGGAAAAGAATGTGCCCTATGAAGATCTGGTGACCAGGGAATTTGCTGAAAAAGCGGCAAAATAAAACAGATTCCGGATGATACGCTTCCGGAAGTCCAGGCAGACATGGAGGATTTCCGGGGGCGTATTTTCCGGCAAAAAAATTCAGCTCATTCTGATATTCTTGACTGCCCATAGTCTGAGGGCGTTGGCATTGGTACTGATTTTCTCCAGGGAATCCAGTATCTTCTGGAAGGCGGGGCGTTCACTCTCCTCAATGATTCCGTCCTCTGAGATGGCGATCAGCGAGGCCCGGAGGGCGTCTATATCCTTCAGGGAACCCAGGACTTTCAGGGCCAGTCTGTCGAAATCGTCAATGGAGACTTTCTTCACGGTGTTTTTTCCCACAGGGCATTCCTTTGAACAGTAGGCGTTGCAAAGCTCCGGTACATTGTAGGCATCGGCCATGGCCTTTACCTCCTCCGGATAGGGAGGGATGGTGTCCAGTTCAATGCGCGCCAGCCTGGTGCGGTCAATGCCTATGATTTCAGCCGCTTTCTCACGGCTGGAAAAGTCGGGATTCTGTTCTGCCGCTTCGGAACGTGCCAGATAGTACATATTATCTGCGGCTTTGGTAGCTTTTTTACCCATATTTTATTTCATTCCTTTGCTGTATAGTTTTGCTGTATAATAATGAATGGTACAAGATATAGTTTAGTAGAAAAATGCCCGTTTGTAAAGATTATTTGTAAAAGCAGTTGAGGGAATGGCAAAAGTTTGATAAAATAGAGAAATCCATATAGAGAATTCATAAAAAATAAAACCGATGGGAGGACAAAGGGATGGGACTGATTAAGGCAGCGAAGGATGCCGTCGGCTCAATGATGGCGGATCAGTGGAGGGAGTTTTTTTACTGTGACTCCCTTTCAAATGACATTCTGGTGGCAAAGGGCCGGAAAAAAGCAGGAAATAACCGCAATAACAAGGGAACGGACAATGTCATTTCCAACGGTTCCATCGTGGCTGTCAATGAGGGACAGTGCATGATCATTGTGGAGCAGGGGGAGATTGTGGAATTCTGCGCGGAGGCGGGAGAGTTTGTTTACGACAACTCCACGGAGCCCAGCCTGTTTTACGGGGATCTTGGGGAAAATATCAAAAATACGTTCAAGGCCATTGGAAAGCGTTTTGCTTTTGGCGGCAACGCGGGGAAAGACCAGAGGGTGTATTTCTTCAATACAAAGGAGATCATGAATAACCTCTATGGCACGGCTACGCCTATTCCGTTCCGGTACATAGACGATAATATCGGATTGGACATGGATGTGAGCATCCGCTGCAACGGCTCCTATTCTTTCCGTCTGGCCGACCCGCTGCTTTTTTTCCAGAATGTGTGTGGAAATATAGCGGACAGCTACAGCAGGGGTGAGATTCAGAATCAGATGAAGGCGGAGCTGATGACGGCAATGCAGCCTGCGCTGGGAAAGATCAGCAGACTTCGTGTCAGAGTGTCGGATATTCCCTATCATGTAACGGAACTGGTGGATGCGGTAAATGCGGAATTGTCCGAAAAATGGCAGAAGCTTCGCGGTATCGTGGTGGTCAGCATGACTATGAATCCGCCTTCCATGCCGGAGGACATTGCGAAAAAAATCAGTGAGCTTCAGACTACCGCAACCATGCGCAATGCAAATATGGCGGCGGCCACTCTGGTGGGGGCCCAGGCGGATGCCATGCGGGCTGCGGCATCCAATACCGCAACGGGTCCGATGATGGCCTTTGCAGGGATGAATATGGCCGGAAATGCAGGGGGAATGGATGCGGCATCTCTGTTTGCCATGGGAGCGGCGCAGAATCAGGCGGCAGGAAACCGGAATCCGGCGGGAAATTCCCAGGGAGCGCCCGTGCCGGGGTGGACCTGCAGCTGCGGCCACAGGGATAACCGTGGAAAATTCTGCATGGAGTGTGGCAGTCCCAAACCTTCGGGGGCAGGATGGACCTGTGGCTGCGGAACCGTGAACCAGGGGAAATTCTGCACCAACTGCGGAACAAGGAAGCCGGAAGGCGCGCCGCTCTACAGATGCGACAAGTGCGGATGGGAGCCGGAGGACCCTGCCAATCCCCCCAGGTTCTGCCCGGAATGCGGGGATGTTTTTGACGACAGAGACAGAATATCATAAGGAAAACCAGGATGGGGGAGGCTTCTCAGGGAGCGCAATACCCAGGGAGAAAAGCTGCTGCAGGAGGATGAAGGGGGATACATGAGCATATATGACACACTGAATAAGGAACAGAAGGAGGCGGTGCTGCAGACGGAGGGGCCGCTGTTGCTGCTGGCCGGGGCCGGAAGCGGCAAAACCCGCGTCCTTACCCACCGTATAGCCTACCTTATTGACGAGATGGGGGTAAAGCCGTGGAATATCCTGGCAATTACATTCACGAATAAGGCTGCGGAAGAGATGCGGGAACGGGTAAACGGTCTGGTGGAATTCGGAGCCGGTCAGGTATGGGTATCTACGTTTCATTCTGCCTGCGTGCGCATACTGAGACGTCATATTGACAGAATCGGTTATGACAACAGTTTTACGATTTATGACACGGATGACCAGAAAACAGTAATAAAAGGGGTCCTGAAACTGCTGAATCTTGATCCCAAAACCTATAAGGAACGGCCGCTTATGGGAGCCATCTCATCGGCAAAGGATGAGCTGGTCTCCGTGGATGCCTTTGAGCGGGATGCGGCAGGGGATTATGGAAAGATTGTTCAGGCCAGGGTTTACAGGGAGTACCAGAATACCCTGCGGGCGAATAATGCCCTTGATTTTGATGACATTATCGTGAAGACTGTGGAACTGTTTCAGAGCTGCCCTGACATACTGGATTCTTATCAGGAGAGGTTTCAGTATATCATGGTGGACGAATATCAGGATACCAACACGGCGCAGTTTGAACTGGTGAGGCTGTTGGCAGGAAAATACCGGAATATCTGTGTGGTTGGAGACGACGATCAGTCAATTTATAAATTTCGGGGAGCCAATATCAGAAATATACTGGATTTTGAGAAATATTTTCCGGAGGCCATGGTCATAAAGCTTGAGCAGAATTACCGCTCCACACAGTGGATTCTGAATGCGGCAAACGCTGTGATCCGCAATAACACAGGGCGTAAGGATAAGGCGCTGTGGACCGGCAGGACGGGGGGGAACAGGGTTAAGTTCCGCCAGTTTGACAGCGCTTACGAGGAGGCGGAATATATTGCAGGGGATATCCTGCGCAGGACACAGAAGGAAGGCATGGATTATAAGGACTGCGCAGTGCTTTTCCGTACCAATGCCCAGGCTCGCCTGTTGGAAGAACGCATGATTATGGAAGGCCTGCCATATAATGTGGTGGGAGGTACTAATTTCTACAGCAGAATGGAGATTAAGGACATTCTGGCATATTTGAAAACCATTGGCACCGGGCGGGATGATGTGGCAGTGCGGAGGATTCTCAATATTCCCAAGCGGGGAATCGGCAACACCACCCTGGAGAAGGCGGAAGATTTTGCCCAGCTGTACGGAATAGGGCTGTATGCGGCATTGGAGCGTGGAGATGAGATTCCGGGACTGGGCAGGGCGGTATCCAGGATACGGCCTTTTGTGGAGCTGATAGGCAGACTGCGGAAAGAAAGCGGCCGGATGAAAGTATCTGAACTGATTCAGGCAGTGGTGCAAGAGATCGGATATGAGGCGTATCTGGAGGACTACGACGAGGAAGGCGGTCAGGACAGAGTTGAAAATGTGGAAGAACTGATTTCCAAGGCGGTAAATTACGAACAGACTCATGAAGAGCCTTCACTGATCGGCTTTCTTGAGGAAGTGGCATTGGTGGCTGATATCGACAAAGTGGGGAGCGATGACAACCGGGTGCTGCTGATGACGCTGCACTCTGCAAAGGGACTGGAATTTCCCAGTGTCTATCTGGCAGGAATGGAAGATGGTCTTTTTCCGGGTTATTTGGCCATTACGGCAGATGACGCGGCAGACCTGGAGGAGGAGAGGCGCCTGGCCTATGTGGGCATTACCAGGGCGAAGGATGATCTGACTCTGACATGCGCAAGAATGCGGATGCTCAGGGGAGAGACCCAGTATTATCCGGTAAGCCGTTTTGTGGGGGAAATTCCGGCAGAATTGCTGGATCGCGATTCCTCTTTCCCAAAACGCAGAATGGGGGCCTGGTCCACGGACGACGGGGAATCAGGAAGCGCTTTTCAGGACAGAGTCACGGAGGAGGCCGGATCCCGGCCAAAGGCAATCATACGTCCAAAGGCTGCCGTGAAGGCGGACAAACCCTTTATTGCAAAGGGAATCAGCAGTCTGAACCAGCTGACCGGAATCTCCAGGGGAGTTCCCTACAAGGCGCCTGCGGCAATTGACTACAGTGTGGGAGATAGAGTTTCCCATGTGAAATACGGGGAAGGAAAGGTTCTGCAGATCGACAGGGAACCCCGGGATTACAAGGTTACCGTGGAGTTTGACAGGGCAGGACAAAAAATAATGTATGCATCCTTTGCGAAATTGAAAAGATTGTAGTAATTTTTCAGGGGATATGGTATAATAAGAAAGATTAGACAGTTTATCAAAAAAACAGCAAAAAATAGGCAGGGTTCTGCCGGTATGGAGGGATTTTTATGAGTAAGATCGAGAATTTAATCGATATGGCAAGGCTTAATGAACTGTTGGGGAAGAAGGAAGAAGAGAAGGAATGCAGGAAGGTGCTCTGGGTACTGGCGATTATCGGCGCTGTGGCCACAGTGGCAGCCATTGCATATGCTGTTTACCGTTATCTGAATCCCCGGTATCTGGACGATTTCGAAGACGAATTTGAAGATGAATTCGAGGACGAAGAGACGGAAGAAGATGAAGATGACTTCTTCGCAGACGAGGGAGAGAACTGAGCAGATGAAAAAGGGACAGGTGTATGAGGCCACGGTAGAGAGGGTGGACTTCCCCAATAAAGGCATTGCCCGTACAGAGGAAGGAGCCGTTACCGTCAAAAACAGCCTGCCCGGCCAGAAAATAAAGCTTGGAATAAGCAAGGTGAGAAATGGGAAGGCGGAAGGACGTCTTTTGGAGGTATTGGAAAGATCGCCTCTGGAGACGGACCCACCGTGTTCCCATTTTGGGATGTGCGGAGGCTGCACCTATTTGTCACTTCCCTATGAGGAACAGCTCAGGGTTAAGGAAAACCAGGTGAAACGTCTTTTGGCCACCTGTCTGGCGGAGCAGGAAGAGGAATGGCGTTGGGAAGGGATCAGGGAAAGCCCGCAGATTTATGGTTACCGCAATAAGATGGAGTTTACTTTCGGGGACGAGGTGAAGGACGGACCACTGGCTTTGGGCATGCATAAGCGGGGCAGCTTTTATGATGTGGTGACAGTGGGAGACTGTCATATCGTGGATGAGGATTACAGGCTGATCCTGAACAGGGTGTTGGAATATTTTTCCGGATATACGGGGGAGGATAAAATTCCCTATTACCACAGAATGCGTCACCAGGGATATCTCCGCCATCTGTTGGTGAGAAAAGCGGCGCATACGGGTGAGATTCTGGCGGCTTTGGTGACAACGTCCCAATGTCCGTGGAATGACAGCTGCGCTGCGGAGAGCGGGGCCGGGGAGAAAAAGCTGATAGAAGGTTTTCTGGAAAGTCTGCTTGAACTGGAGCATGACGGAAAATTGAAGGGAAATTTTGCAGGAATCCTTCATATTATAAATGATTCGCCCGGGGATGTGGTGCAGAGTGACCTCACAAAGGTGCTTTACGGACGGGATTATTTTTATGAGGAACTTCTGGGACTGCGGTTCAAGGTTTCTGTTTTTTCTTTTTTTCAGACCAATACCCGGGGGGCGGAGGTGCTTTATGAAACCGTCAGGGAATATGTGGGCGATCTGGGCGGTGCGGAGAACAGCGATGCGGGCAGGGTTGTGTATGACCTTTACAGCGGCACAGGCACCATTGCCCAGCTGATGGCTTCTGCCGCAGGGCAGGTCATCGGGGTGGAAATCGTGGAGGAAGCAGTGCAGGCGGCAGTGCGCAATGCACGGGAGAACGGACTGGACAACTGCAGGTTTCTGGCAGGGGATGTCCTGAAGGTTCTGGATACCATTGCGGAGAAACCGGATTTCATCATTCTGGATCCGCCCCGGGACGGTGTCCACCCCAGGGCATTGCCCAAGATCCTTGCCTATGGAGTGGAGAGGATCGTGTACATTTCCTGCAAGCCCACCAGTCTTGTAAGGGATCTGGGGGAGTTTTTAAAGCATGGATACCGGATGGAAAGAGGGTGCTGTGTGGATATGTTTCCCCACACGGCAAATATTGAGACCATATGTCTCCTGAGCAGACGGGGGCAGGTTTCTCATGGGAAGCAGTGTCCGGAACAGGGAGAATTTACAGGATGAGGCAACAGAGTCAGCCGGAAGGCAGGAGGAATCAGGAGGATAAAATGGATATTTTAGCAGGGTTGGAGCCGCAGAGCGTATTTCATTTTTTTGAAGAGATCACAAGAATTCCGCATGGTTCTGGGAATGTGGGACAGATCAGCGATTACCTGGCTAGTTTTGCAGAGGAGCGGGGCATCTTCTGCATCCAGGACCAGTTGAAAAATATCATTATGATAAAGGAAGCCGCACCCGGTTATGAGGAAGAGCCGGCGGTGATTCTGCAGGGACATATGGACATGGTGGCGGTGAAGAAACCGGACTGTGACCTGGATATGGAAAAAGAGGGACTGCGCGTGGGCATCCGGGGAGACGAAATTTATGCGGAGGGCACCAGCCTGGGAGGCGATGACGGCATTGCGGTGGCATACGCGCTTGCCCTTCTGGATTCCCATACCATTCGCCATCCGCGTCTGGAGGTCATCATCACGGTTGACGAGGAGGTGGGTATGGACGGGGCAAGGGGAATTGATCTGTCCATGCTCACAGGAAACCGTATGATCAATCTGGACTCGGAAGAGGAAGGAATTTTTCTGACCAGCTGTGCAGGCGGCGCCAGGGTACACTGCAGCCTTCCCCTGTCCTTTACGGAAAAGAAGGGAATGGCAGTGAGGGTTACGCTGGGCGGTCTCCAGGGCGGACATTCCGGCGGGGAGATACACAAGGAGAGAGGCAATGCAAACTGTCTTCTGGGCAGAGTGCTTTACAGGGTGGCAGGGAAGCTGCAGGTAAATCTTGTGGAGATTCAGGGAGGTCTGGCAGACAATGCCATTCCCAGGGAGGCAGAGGCTGTGCTCCTGGTGGGGGATGGGGATGTGGAAAAACTGTCCGGTATCATAAAAGACATGGAGAAGGAGATTTTGTCTGAACTGGGAGCAAGGGATCCGGGATTCTTTCTGCATGCCGGGGAAGCCGTGGCGGGAAGTTATGCCTGCGTGGAAGGGGAGGATACGAAAAGGGCGGCTCTGCTGCTGATATCCCTGCCCAATGGAGTGCAGGCCATGAGCGCCGATATGCCAGGACTGGTGGAGACATCCCTGAATCTGGGGATTCTGAAACTGGAGAAGGAAAAAGGGAATCTTCTGGCGGAGTTTGCAGTGCGCAGCAGCGTGGAGAGCGCAAAGTATGCCCTGATAGATAAAGTAGCAGCAGTGACGGAACTGGCCGGGGGCAGCAGTACTGCCACCGGGGATTATCCGGGGTGGAAATACCGTAAGGAATCTCCGCTGCGGGACAAGATGATTGAGGTATACAGGGAATTATATAAAGCGGAACCGAAGGTGGAAGCCATTCACGCAGGACTGGAATGCGGTATTCTGGGGAGCAAGATCCAGGATCTGGACTGCGTGTCCATAGGTCCGGATATGAGTGGGATTCATACCACTGAGGAAACTCTGCGGATATCTTCCGTTAAACGGGTATGGGAATACCTGGTCACATTGCTGGAAAAGAAGGATATCTGAAATGAGCGGCAGGAAGATAGGCTGCCTGTTTGTGTTGTGTTTGGCCGTTTCCGGCTGCAGCAGGACGGCAGACCGGGAGCGGACAGGGGCAGAACCCGGTAAGGCGCCCGAATCAGCTGTCAGCGAGTCCGGAACGGAAGAAACGGTGGAAGAAATTCCTGAGACAGACGGAAGCGGAGAGGAAGACGGTGTTCCGGAGACAGGGGATGCCTATGATTTTACCATTTGTTTTGCGGGGGATATCAATCTGGACGAGAACTGGGGTACCACTCAGTTTCTGGATCAACAGGAAAACGGCATCTATGACTGCATTTCCGGGGAACTGGTGGATATCATGAAAAATGCGGACATAATGTGTCTGAACAATGAGTTTTCCTACAGCAGCGGAGGCTCGCCCCTGGAGGGAAAGGCCTATACCTTCCGGGCCATGCCGGAGCGGGTGGAGGTGCTTCATCAGCTTGGGGTGGATGCAGTGAGCCTGGCCAACAATCATGTCTATGATTATGGAAGGGAAGCGCTTCTGGACACCTTCACGACGCTGGAGGAGAACGGAATCCCTTATTTCGGGGCAGGGCGTGACCTGGAGGAAGCGGGGCAGCCCCTGTACCTGGAGGTGGAGGGAAAACGGATTGCCCTGGTTGGGGCTTCCCGGGCTGAAAAGAATAAGATGACGCCCCAGGCGACGGAAACGGATCCGGGCATTCTGCGCTGCTATGACACGGAACTCTTTCTGGAGAGCATCAGGGAAGGAAAGGAAAATGCCGATTTCTGTATAGCCTATGTGCACTGGGGAACGGAATACAGTTTTGACCTGGAGCAGGTGCAGCTGGATACAGGGAAAGCGTATCTGGATGCAGGGGCAGATGCCGTTATCGGCGCCCATTCCCACTGCCTTCAGGGAATGGAATATTATGACGGAAAACCCATTATCTACAGTCTGGGAAACTACTGGTTTAATGAAAAGACTCTGGACACCATGCTGCTGCAGCTTCATTTTTCCGGAGAGGAAGAGGAGAGCCGGTTGGAGGTGCAGGTAATTCCCGGGGTACAGGCCGGGTACAGAACCACCTATGCTTCAGAGGCGGAGGAACAGAGGAGAATTTACGATTTTCTGGAGGAGATATCCGTGAATGTGGAAATCACAGATGAGGGAATCGTGAGAGAGGCAGAGTGAGAAATGAAGAAGATATTGCTGATCGCAACAGGGGGAACAATTGCCTCCGGCTATACGGAGGAAGGGCTGTCTCCGAAGATTGGAGCAGGAGAACTGCTGCGGTATGTGGAGGAATACAGGAAGTTCTGCCAGGTGGATGTGGTGCAGCCGTTCAGCCTGGACAGCACCAATATTTATGCAAAGCACTGGTTGGAACTGGCAGAGCTGATTGAAAAATATTATCCTGAATATGATGGGTTTGTAGTCAGCCACGGTACGGATACCATGGCCTTCACGGCTGCGGCGCTGTCGTATCTGGTACAGGGCAGCAGGAAGCCCATTGTCATTACCGGATCCCAGAAACCAATAGACCTGCCCGTGACGGATGCAAGAACCAATCTTCTGGACAGTCTGCTGTATGCCTCTCAGGAGAGAGCCCATGGGGTCAGCATTGTTTTCGGCGGGAATGTGATAGCCGGAACCCGCGCCAAGAAGGAAAGGTCAAAAAGCTATGATGCCTTCTCCAGTATTAATTACCCCAACATAGCTGTGATCAGGGATGGCAGGGTCATATTTTACATTGACGACAAGGAGAAAATCCAGGGAGAGGTGAGATTTTTCCATGAGATGAACCGCAGGATTCTGCTGTTGAAGCTGGTTCCCGGCATGGATGGAACGATACTCAACCGGTTCTTTCCGTTTTATGACGGAGTCGTGATTGAGGCCTTTGGTGTGGGAGGGTTTCCGGAGTACGGGGATGTGCCCTTTTATCCGGAGATACGCCGGTGGAGGGATGCGGGAAAGCTGGTGCTGATGGCTACACAGGTCACCCACGAAGGCAGTGATATGGAGGTTTACCGTGTGGGAAGGGTGATAAAGGAGGAATTTCACCTGATGGAGGCCTATGACATGACTTTGGAGGCGGCAGTGACCAAGGTGATGTGGATCCTGGGACAGACCAGGGAGCCGGACAGGTTCCGAAGCCTTTTTAATAAAACGGTAAACCATGATATACTGCTTGGCGAAGAGTAAAATTCTTTAAACAAAAACTTTATAAACAAAAATTTTATTTGTGTTTTCAGGGACCCTATGCTATAATCTTTGTAATTGCGGCTGTGTCTTCGCAGCAGGAGAAAAGTATTTACGGACAGGACACAGAATTGAAGGAGGAAACGTAACGATGAGTTTACAGGTAGAAAAATTAGGGAATAATATGGCGAGACTGACGATTGAAGTGTCCGCCGGGGAACTGGACAAGGCTATCGAAAGCGCATATCAGAAGAACAGGAATAAAATCAGCCTTCCCGGATTCCGGAAGGGCAAGGCACCCCGCAAGATGCTGGAGCAGATGTACGGAAAGGACTTGTTCTATGAAGATGCGGCGAACGCCCTGATTCCCGATGCCTATGAGAAGGCATATGATGAGTGTGAAGAGGAGATCGTGTCCGGTCCGAAGGTGGATGTGGTGCAGCTGGAGGCAGGAAAGCCCTTTATCTTTACCGTGGAAGTGGCGCTGAAGCCGCAGGTAACGCTTGGTCAGTATAAGGGAGTCCAGGTGGAAAAGGCAGATGCCGGAGTCACTGAGGATGAGATAAACGCAGAGATTGACAGGGAGAGGGAGAAAAATTCCAGAACCGTGGATGTTACGGACAGAACGGTCCGGGAGGGCGACGTTGCAACCATTGATTTTGAGGGATTTGTGGACGGTGTGGCCTTTGAGGGCGGAAAAGGGACGGATTATCCCCTGACCATTGGTTCCCATGCGTTTATTCCGGGCTTTGAGGAGGCTCTGGTGGGAGCCGAAGTGGGAAAGGAGACGGATGTAAACGTGACGTTTCCCGAGGATTACCAGGCAGAAGACCTGGCAGGTAAACCGGCCGTATTCAAATGCACCGTTACCAGACTGCAGGAGAAGCAGCTTCCGGAGTTGGATGATGATTTTGTAAGCGAGATTTCCGGGGAAAGCGACACCGTGGAACAGTACAGGGAGGAGATCCGGAAGAAACTTGCAGGCCGGAAGGAAGAGGAAGCCAGAGCGAAGAAGGAAGAGGCTGTGGTGGATGCCATTATTGCGGATGCACAGATGGAGATCCCCGGACCCATGGTCGAGACCCAGCAGAGGCAGATGGTGCAGGAGTATGCCCAGAGACTGCAGTATCAGGGCATTTCCTTTGAGCAGTATCTGCAGTTTACCGGTATGACAAGCGAGCAGCTGATGGAGCAGGTGAAGCCTCAGGTGATGAAGAGGATCCAGTCAAGACTGGTTCTGGAGGCTGTGGCTGCGGCAGAAAATATGTCTGCCACCAAGGAAGAGATAGAGGAAGAACTGAAAAAGATGGGAGAGGCCTATCAGGTAGAACCCGACAGGGTGGTGGAGCTTCTTGGTAAGGATGGCAGAAAGCAGGTAAGCGAGGATATCTGCGTCAGAAAGGCTGCCGATTTTGTAGTGGAAAATGCAGTGGAAGCATAATTGTCTCATACAGCGGGTGCCGGTACTGTACAGGCACCTGTGAATTTTGCGGCTGCCCCGGGGATGGGAACACCGGAAGGAAGGGGCGGTTAAGGAAGAAAAACGGAACAGGAGGATTTTTGAATGAGTTTGGTACCTTATGTCATTGAACAGACAAGCAGGGGAGAAAGATCCTATGATATTTACTCCCGCCTTTTAAAAGACAGAATCATAGTACTGGGAGAGGAAGTGAATGACACTTCTGCAAGTATCGTGGTGGCGCAGCTGCTGTTTCTGGAGGCGGAGGACCCGGAGAAGGATATCCACCTGTATATTAACAGTCCCGGCGGTGTTATCACGGCAGGCATGGCCATATATGATACCATGCATTATATCAAATGCGACGTGTCCACTGTATGCATCGGCATGGCTGCCAGTATGGGGTCATTCCTGCTTGCAGGCGGCGCAAAAGGGAAGCGCTTTGCCCTGCCCAATGCGGAGATCATGATTCATCAGCCGGCAGGCGGAACCCAGGGACAGGCAACGGAAATCGAGATTGCCGCGAAACATATTCTGAGGACCAGGGAAAAGCTGAACCATATTCTTGCGGAGAATACGGGCAGGGATTATGAGCTGGTATGTGCGGATACCGAGCGCGACAACTGGATGAGTGCGGAAGAGGCAAAGGAGTACGGCATTATTGACATGGTGATTTCTTCCCATGATGTACAGGGCGGGAAATAAAGCACGCCCTGAGTGATTATAAAATTTAGGAGTAAAGTGATGGCAGGAAAAATGATCGGAAGTGATATCAGATGCTCCTTCTGCAATAAGACCCAGAACCAGGTCCGCAAGCTGATTGCCGGTCCTGCGGGGGTTTATATCTGTGACGATTGTATTGACATCTGCACGGATATTCTGGAGGAGGAGCTGCAGGATGAGGAGGAAATAGAATCTTCTGTTCGTCCCGACATTAATCTTCTGAAACCCGTTGAAATTAAAAATTTTCTGGACGAATATGTGGTAGGCCAGGAGGAAGCGAAGAAAGTGCTCTCGGTTGCCGTCTATAACCATTATAAGAGGGTGATGGCGCCCAGGGATCTGGATGATGTGGAACTTCAGAAGAGCAATATTATCATGGTGGGCCCCACCGGATCCGGCAAAACTTATCTGGCACAGACTCTGGCAAAGATCATTAACGTTCCCTTTGCCATTGCTGATGCCACCACGCTGACAGAGGCCGGATATGTGGGAGAGGATGTGGAGAACATTCTTCTGAAGCTGATTCAGGCGGCAGATTTTGATGTGGAGCGTGCCCAGTACGGCATGATTTATATCGACGAGATTGACAAGATCACCAAAAAGGGAGAGAATGTGTCAATTACCCGTGATGTATCGGGGGAGGGTGTCCAACAGGCGCTCTTGAAGATCGTGGAGGGCACAGTGGCAAATGTGCCTCCCCAGGGAGGGAGAAAGCATCCCCATCAGGAGCTTTTATCCATTGACACCTCCAATATTCTCTTTATTTGCGGAGGAGCTTTTGACGGTCTGGAAAAGATCATTGAGTCAAGACTGGACCGCAAGGCCATAGGCTTTAATACAGAAGTGACCCAGAAGTCCAACCGGGAGATTGGGGAGCTTCTGCAGGAAGTAACGCCCCAGGATCTGGTGAAATTCGGCCTGATACCGGAGTTTGTGGGCCGTGTGCCCATCTGTGTGGCGCTGAAAGGATTGGATCAGGAGGCTCTGGTGAGGATTCTCAGCGAGCCAAAGAATGCCCTGATCAAGCAGTACAAGAAGCTGTTTGACATGGATGGAGTAGAGCTTTCCTTTGAGGAGGCCGCAGTAAAATCCATTGCAGCTAAGGCTTTTGAGCGCAAGACAGGGGCAAGGGGACTGCGTTCCATTATGGAAGATATCCTGATTGACACCATGTATGAGATCCCCTCAGACGAGACCATAGAGGAATGTATTATCACGGAAGATACGGTGGAGGCAGGCCAGGCTCCTCTGACGATTCACAGGAACGAACAGAGGATCGGTTTAAATAAAGCCATATCGTAGAGCTGCCTTACCAGGCGAAGAGGAAACGCCGTCCCTGCGACGGCGTTTTGCGCATACAGGGAGCAAAGGCACCGGAGAAGCAAAAGACCCGGTGGGAAAGGATGAAGTAAATGTTGATAAAGCAGGCCAGTCTGGAGACGGTGTGCGGTGTGACCAGCAGACTGCCGGAGAATAAGCTGCCGGAAGTGGCGTTTGCGGGAAAGAGTAATGTCGGAAAGTCTTCCCTGATCAACGCCCTGTTGAACCGCAAGTCCCTTGCGCGGACCAGTTCCCAGCCGGGAAAGACTCAGACAATCAATTTTTATAATGTAAACAATGCCATTTATTTTGTGGATCTGCCGGGATATGGTTACGCCAGGGCCAATGAGAATGTCAAGGCCCAGTGGGGAAAAATGATCGAGAGATACCTGCATGTTTCACAACAGCTGAAGCAGGTCTTTCTGCTGGTGGATATCCGGCACGCGCCATCCGAAAATGACCGTATTATGTATGACTGGGTTTTGAAGAGCGGTTACGAGCCGGTAATCATAGCCACCAAGCTGGACAAGATAAAGCGCAGTCAGCGGCAGAACCAGATGAGACAGATCCGTTCCGCTTTCAGCATGGCGGAACAGAACCGGATCATTCCTTTTTCAGCTCAGACAAAAGAAGGACGGGAGGAGATATACGGGGTTTTGGACAGGATTCTGGAGGAGGATGCATGAGGAAGTATTGTAAGGCTCTGGTGAATCTGGCAGTGGCGGCCTTTATGCTGTTTGCTCTTGTCTGGATTCTGCCCAGAACGCTGGTCTTTTTTATCCCCTTTGTGGCCGGCTGGGTCATCGCCCTGCTGGCCGGACCGTTGGTACGTTTTTTTGAGGAAAAAATCAGGTTAAAGCGGAAGGTAGGAAGCGCTTTTGTCATAATCGCAGTGATTGCGCTGGTGGTGCTGGTAATTTATATCATCTGCGCACAGCTTTTTGAACAGGTGAAGGGACTGGCAGGCGCTCTGCCGGAGATGCTGGAGAAGGCAGAAGAAGATTTTTACAGCATAGGAGTCAATCTGAATCTGCTTCTGGACAAACTTCCGGGGAATATTCAGCTGAATCTGAACAAAGGTTCGGTGGATCTGAATTCCTATCTGGGAGATCTGTTGGAGAAATTCGGTTCGCCCACCATTGAGGCGGCGGGAAACTTTGCAAAGCGTCTGCCTTCCATTTTTATCGGCGTGATTATGGCGCTGCTGTCTTCTTATTTTTTTGTGGCGGAACGGCTGCATATCAATGCCTGGTTCCGGGAGCATATGCCTGACTTTCTGGTGCTGCGCTACCGCATGATCCGCAACAGCCTTGTGAAATCTGTGGGCGGGTATCTGAAGGCACAGCTGAAGATAGAGGTGTGGATGTATTTTCTTCTGTTGGCAGGCCTGGGAATTCTGCGGGTGAACTATTTTGCGCTGATAGCCCTGGGCATTGCCTTTCTGGATTTTCTGCCGTTTCTGGGAACGGGAACCGTGCTGATTCCCTGGGCGGTTATCCGCATTCTGACGGCAGAATACAAGACTGCAATAGGCCTCCTGGTAATATGGGGAGTGGGACAGTTGGCCAGACAGCTGATTCAGCCTAAGATTGTGGGGGATTCCATAGGCGTGCCGCCCCTGCCCACACTGTTCCTTCTGTTTATCGGCTACAAGGCAGGGGGCGTGGTGGGCATGATCATAGCCGTGCCGGTTGGCCTGCTTTTCTATACCATGTATGAGGACGGGGCTTTTGAGACCACCAGGAACAGTGTGCTTATTCTTGCGGCAGGCGTAAACAGATTCCGCCGTTTGGAAAAAGAGGACCTGGCAGAGGTGGAGGAGATGCAGCAGAGGAAACGGGAGACTGCGGAGGCAGTGGAGAAAAATAAAAAAATTTTGTAAAAGTGAAACTTTTGCGGTGAATAAATAGTCTATAATAGAAAGAGTGTGCAAAAAGCACACTCTTTTTTCGAGATTTTCATTTTTACAATATCGCTAAACAAGTTATGCAACTTTGATACAAAAGTATTTTACAATATTTGCAGTAAAACGATATGCTGAGGGATATTAATAAATAGAAGAGGTTATATACAGAGCGAATCGAATGAACATGGCAGATACAGATGAGAGAGACATACAACTTAAAATTGACCGGTATGGCGATATGTTGTTTAAACTCAGCTACATACGTCTTCAGAATGTTCAGGATGCAGAGGATGTAGTGCAGGAGGTATTCTACCAGTACATTAAAAGTTCCCGGGTTTTTCAGAGTGAAGAGCATGAGAGAGCCTGGCTTTTGAAGGTTGCCATGAATGCCTGCCGGAAGGTATGGCGCAGCCCATGGAGACAGCGGCGGAGTGACTGGAATCCGCCGGATGCGGAAACAGGGCGTGCGGTGTGTCAGGAGGCGCTGTACCCGGAGGCAGGGGAGGCGGTTCCCGGACCGGAAGAGGCCGCAGTACTGGGGGAGGAGAAGCAGCGCCTGATGAGCCTGGTGATGGCCCTGCCGGCGAAATACCGTGATGTGATTCACCTTTTCTACTATGAAGAGCTTTCCGTAAAAGAGATTGCACGTATTACAAAACGTGCGGAATCCACAGTGACCTCGCAGCTCACCAGAGGAAGGAAGCTGCTTGGCAGGGTATTAAAGGAGGAATACAACTTTGGATAAATTTGGGGATGCATATCGGGAAGCAGTAGATGAACTGCCGAAATTCCGCATGGATGCGGATAAGGCGGCAGATGAACTGCACCATTACAGAATGTTGAAACAGGGAAGGAAATACATTATCATCAAAGGATGCACCGCAGCGGCAGTCTTTCTTCTGTGCGGCGTCGGAACTGTGGCAGCCAGGAGCTTCAGGGACAGCGTGATCAGAGTGAACGATAATGGTTTTGTCATTACCAGTGAAAATGCATTGGAAGAGGCGAATAGAAAGGGAATACCCACGGCAGCGTCTATTTTGAAGGCAGGGGGGGTATTTTCCACAGAGGACGGTATCCCTGAAGGGGAGGACAAAGGAATAGAGGCATATGGGAATGTAGAAGAGATGGAAGAGGATCCGGTGGAGGAATACGATTCCCTGGATGACTTTTATGCCGGATCCGGTGTGGTGGCGCCGATTCCGGATGAAGAACTGCTGGGAAGGGAATTTTCCAGTGAGAGGATCTATGTAATGGAGGGTGGGCGTCAGCTGTTTGTCCATCTATCCGACGATGATGTGGGTTTTTCGCTGAGCCAGGCAGACAACAGGGGATATGAGAGCTACAGCGCTGCCACTGCCTATATGGGACAGAGCTGCAATGAGAGAAGCGTGACCAACAGTCAGGGACTGAATTATGCGGTATTTGACACGGTGGACGAGAATGGAATTGTGATATCCGTCCATGCAGTGATATCCATAAACGGCAGGGATCTGACGCTTTCCTTTGAGGGATTTGAGGAAGCGACAATTGAGAGGGTTTTAAATCAGCTTGATCTGTCAGTTTATTTCCAGGAAGAATAGTATACGGGCAGTCAATATTTGAGAAAGGATGGAGAGATTTAGAATGAAGAAAAACATTTTATTATATAATAATCAGACAGGGATAGCCGAGAAAATGATTCCCTTGTGTGCGGGGGAAGGACTCTCCGTACTGGTGGCCGGAGACGTGGAGGAATTGTACTACAGGCTGACGAAATCCGAGATCCACCTGATGCTGGTGGACGTGGAGCTGAATGATAAGGGTTGGGATAAGGGAATCGAAATGATTGCGGCTTTGAGGAACAAAAGCAGCATCCCCCTTATCGTTGTGTCGTCCCAGTCTGCAGAGACTGCAAAGATTATGGCCCTGGAGGCCGGGGCTGACGATTATGTCACGGCGGACTGTAATCCGTTGGAGCTGCTTGCCAGGATAAAGTCCCAGCTGCGCAGGTATATCCAGCTGGTGAATATGTGTGCCAACATTGACCGCATTTACAGGGTGGATGAACTGGTGATTGACGATGTTCAGAGAAAGGTTACTGTGGAGGGCAGGATTGTGAGACTGACCCCCATCGAATATAAAATACTGCGCCTGTTGGTGCAGCAGAAGGGAAAAGTGTTTTCCAACAGCCAGATTTATGAGAATATCTGGCATATGCAGGCTATCGGGGCAGACAATACCATTGCCGTACATATCCGGCATATCCGGGAAAAGATAGAGAAGAATCCCAAGGAGCCCAGATATCTGAAAGTGGTCTGGGGAAATGGATATAAAGTGGGATGAGCTTCTGAGGGAGCAGAAATATGGAAAAGGGCAGGCTTTGGGGCCTGCCCTTTTTGGGATGGAATTGACAAATTAATATATATATTTTATGATGTTTATCAATAAGGGAACAGGGAGGATGGACAGGAAATGGAAAGTGCATGTTTGGCAGAGGGAAGAAGGGGAATCAGCGGCAGCACGATTAAGATCATTGCAGTGGCGGCCATGCTCATAGACCATGCGGCGGCTGCAGTTCTCACCAGGCAGATTCTGGCCGGCGGCTATCTGGATGCGGCCAGAGGGGGTCAGGCTGTCCTGAACCGGTGGCTGTCGGAAAACAGTTTTTTGTTCTACAGCATGGAGATTATGAGGATGATCGGCAGGCTGGGATTTCCCATCTTCTGTTTTCTGTTGGTGGAGGGATTCCATAAGACCAAAAATGTCAGGAAATATGCGTTGAGGCTTGGGATTTTTGCCTTGGTTTCAGAGGTGCCTTTTGACCTGGCCGTAACCGGCAGACTGACTCATCCGGGATATCAGAATGTGTATTTCACTTTGCTTCTGGGACTTCTGGCTCTTTGCGGATATGCCTTTTTTGAGAAATGGGAGAAAGGGAGTCAGGAAAGGGATCTGCCCGTGGTCCTGCGGATGTTTCTGACAGTTGCAGGGGTGTTTTCCCCCGCGGCTGTTTTGACCGGATTTGCAGGGGTTTCCTCCGGATACGGGAATCCGGGGGAACGACTGGCAGTGGCGGGAGTCATGTCAGGGGTAACGGCGATTATTCTTGTTCTGTATGGAATGAAAAAGGGGGTTCGCCATGTCCAGACCGTCTGCGGGGATATGGCGGTATTGGCTGCGGCCATGTTTGCGGGAGAATATCTGAACACTGACTACGGCGGAATGGGGGTGCTTACCATCACTGCCATGTATGTATTCCGGAGGCGCAGGGTTCTGTCCATGCTGGCAGGCTGCGTTGTGCTGACAGTTCTGACAGTCAGCGAGATTCCGGCTTTTCTGGCGGCGGTTCCCATTGCCATGTACAACGGAAAGCGGGGGCTGCGGATGAAGTACTTCTTCTACGCCTTTTATCCGGTACATCTGCTGCTGCTGTATGTAATCGCCCTGCTGCTTGGACTGGGAAACATTACCCTGCTTTAGAGCGTGTTTGAACTGCTTTCTGGTGCATGAAAGGATGAGAGAGTTATGTTGGAAGTGATGGATCTGACAAAAAGATATGGAAAAAACCAGGCTGTCAGCAATATTGGTTTTACTGTACCTGACGGAAAAATCGGGATTCTGCTGGGACCCAACGGAGCCGGAAAGTCAACGGTGATCAAAAGTATCGCAGGACTGCTCAGGTATCAAGGCACAATCCGGATAGAGGGGCAGGAGGCCGGAACCCTGGGGGCCAGAAAATGTTTTGCCTATGTGCCGGAGCTGCCGTATCTGTATGAGGCTCTTACCATAAGGGAGCATATGGAGTTTGTTGCCAGGGCTTATCATGTGGAAGGTGCGGAGGAGGAAGGGGAAAGACTGCTTCAGCGCTTTGAGCTGACGGAGAAGCAGGATAAACTGGGCAGCGAGCTGTCCAAGGGTATGATGCAGAAGGTCAGTATCTGCTGCGCCCTGGTTATCAGGCCCCGTGTGATTCTGTTGGATGAACCCATGGTGGGACTTGACCCCGGGGCGATCAGGGAGCTGAAATCAGTGCTTTTGGAACAGAAGGAGAAGGGCTGTACGATTCTGATCAGTACCCATATGCTGGAGATGGTGAAGGAACTGTGGGATGTGACTTTTGTGATGGACAAAGGACATATTGTGGGAACCTATCCAAGGGAGACAATGGCAGGGAGAGACCTGGAGGAGCTGTATTTTTCCGTTACAGGTCAGGAAAAAACGGAGTCTGTGGAAAGTGCCGGGCGGGCACCGGACAGTTCAGGAAAGGACGGGAGGTAGAGGATGGGCGCGTTGGGATATCTCAACCGGAAAATACTTCGCAACAGGATCCGGAAGGCAGTGCGCAAACCGATTGCCTATGTCTGGCTGTTTTTGGTTCTCTTTTACTTTGCGGCAGTCCCCATGTCCCTGAAGATGACAGTGGAGACGCTGGGGGCAGATTCCCCGGAAGGCCTGGTGACTGTGCTGACAGTCTTTGCGCTCTGGTCCATTCCGGCCAATCTGATTGCATATTCCAGGCGAAAGGGACTGCTGTACCGGAACTGCGACGTACAGTTTCTGTTTCAGTCTCCTTTGGACCCTAAAAAGATTCTGCTGTATGCCCATTTGAAGACGCTGGCGGTGCAGGCCCTGCTCAATCTGTTTGCAGTGGTATGCGGAAGGCTGCTGTTTCATGTGGAAGCTTGGAAAATGGCCGTTTATTTCCTTTTTTCCATCTTTCTGGAAAATATCCTGGAAGCATGTCTTGTGGTTGTGCTGTACGGTTCGGAGCGTCTCGGGGAAAAGCATCGGAGCCTGGTGGCGAAGGGAACTTACGGCCTTGCAGGGATCCTGGCTCTTATGGGAATATATGCATATCTTACAGGAGGCCTGGAGATTCGGGCTTTGACTGCCTGGCTGCACAGCGACATGGTGCAGATGGTTCCTGTGGCCGGCTGGTATGTGGCGGTACTGCGCATGCTGTTTCTGGGTCCAACAGCGGTGAATCTGGCAGGCGCCTGCTGTTATGTTCTGCTGTTCGTTCTGGTGGTGGCAGCGGCCTGGAGGATGGAATGTACCGGGGGATTTTATGAGGATGCCATGAAATTTGCCGAGGATTACGAAGCGGTGGTGGAAAGCCGCAGACAGGGGAATAACAGGAGACGGTTGGGCAGGAAGGAGAAGTTTGGCAGGGCCAGGGTAAGGTGGAAGGGATACGGAGCCAGGGCTCTGTTTTACCGGCAGCTGTTGGAATACAGGAAAACCAGGTATTTCATTTTTGACATCAGCACTGGGGCAGCGGCGCTGTGCGGATGCGGGATGGCGTATGTGTATGCTCATGAGGGTGGTTTGGGCTTTCTGGGGGAATACGCAGCTCTTTCCATTCCAGGGCTGTCGGCCTACCTGATTTTTGTCTTTACGGCTTTAAACGGAAAGTGGGCAAAGGAACTCCAGTCGCCCTACACATACCTGATTCCGGATACTGCTTTCCGGAAGCTGGTGTACGCTACGGCAATGCAGCATGTGCAGAGTCTGATTAATGCCTGTCTGATTACCCTTCCCGGGGCCCTGGTCATGAAGCTGCCGCCGCTGGTAACCATTCTGTGCATTCTGTTTTATGTGCTTTTTTCAGCGAATAAGCTGTACGCCTGCGCAGTGGCGGAGCTTGTCTGCGGAAATGTTCTGGGAAGGACGGGGAAGCAGCTGATGCAGATGCTGATTCAGGGTCTGGCTGTCTTTGGCGCGGCAGTGGGAGGGATACTGGGAGCTGCCTCAGGAGGAGTGCTGCAGGCCTGCGTGATGATGGATGTGTTTCTGGTGTTGTCCGTGGTTTCGCTGATGGTGGTTGCCATGCTGAATTTTTACCATATGGAAACGAAGTGAGAGTTTCCTGTTCACGGACAGTTCCGCCGGGGGCGCATTGACTTTCCGTGACAGGAATGGTAAGATGTGCATGGTTGCAAAATAAAATATATGCCGGAGGAAGAGTATGATTAACAAACTGATAGCAAAGATTCGAAAAAGCAATGCTCCCATTGTGGTAGGGTTGGATCCAATGATGAAATTTATACCGGAACATATCAGGCAGGCGGCCTTTGCAGAGTATGGAGAGACTCTGGAGGGAGCGGCCGAAGCGGTTTGGCAGTTTAACAGGGGAATCGTGGATGCCGTGTGCGATCTGGTGCCTGCGGTAAAGCCGCAGATTGCCATGTATGAGCAGTTTGGGATTCCGGGTCTGATGGCTTTCCGGAAAACGGTTGCTTATTGTAAGGAAAAGGACCTGGTGGTGATCGGGGATGTGAAGCGGGGGGATATCGGTTCCACATCCGAGGCCTATGCAGTGGCGCATCTGGGCAGGGTTCAGGTGGGGAGCCAACTCTGTTCCGGGTTTGACGAGGATTTTGCCACAGTGAATCCGTACCTGGGAAGCGACGGCATAAAGCCTTTTCTGAATGTATGCAGGGAGGAGAAGAAAGGCATCTTTGTTCTGGTCAAGACGTCCAATCCCAGCAGCGGGGAGATCCAGGACCGCCTGGTGCGGCCGGAGGAATCGGAATCGCCTGAAGCCGGGGACAGGCCCCTGTATGAGATTATGGGACAGTATGTTAAGGCATGGGGAGAACAGTGCATGCCTGAGGAGGGAGACTATAGTTATGTGGGAGCCGTGGTAGGCGCCACTTACCCGGAGCAGGGCAGAATGCTGCGGAAAATGATGCCCAGAACATTCATTCTGGTGCCGGGCTACGGGGCCCAGGGAGGAAAAGGCGCGGATCTGGTGCATTTCTTCAATGAGGACGGCCTGGGAGCCATCATTAATTCCTCCAGGGGGATCATTGCTGCTTACCAGCAGGAAGAATATGCCCGTTTCGGCGGAAGCGGGTATGCGGATGCGGCCAGGGCGGCAGTGCTGGCCATGAGGGAGGATATTGCATCCGCTTTGGAGGGACGCGGATAAGCGGTTTTTTCAGAAAAGTTTTACATTAACTTTATTGACAATCGTAGTATTATGGTACAAAATATAGTACAGTGTAATGGGATTTCCAATGGAGCGGGTATCCTGGTTTTGAAGGACCGGACAGAAAGGGGCAGCAGGACAGAATCCGGAGCCCTGCATGGTTCCGCGCATGGGAAGACCCCGGAAAGGATGGATGGGAAATGACTAAAATAGATATATTTTCCGGATTTCTGGGAGCGGGCAAAACCACTCTGATCAAAAAACTTTTGAAGGAGGCCCTGGACGGCAGCAGGACCGTGCTGATTGAAAACGAGTTCGGTGAGATTGGCATTGACGGAGGCTTTCTGAAGGAATCGGGAATCAAGATCAAGGAAATGAATTCCGGCTGTATCTGCTGTTCCCTGGTGGGGGATTTCGGAACCTCCCTGAAGGAAGTGATAGAGACTTACGCGCCGGAACGCATTCTGATTGAGCCCTCCGGCGTAGGAAAGCTTTCCGATGTGCTGCGCGCAGTGGAAAATGTGGCTGCAGACCTGGATGTGCAGGTGAACAGCGCAGTGGCTGTGGTGGATGCCGCAAAGGCCAGGATGTATATCAAAAATTTCGGTGAATTTTTTATCAATCAAATTGCCTATGCGGGCACAATTCTGCTGACCAGGACGGACAAGGTGGACGGTGAAAGGCTGAAACAGTGTGTGGAGCTGGTCAGAGAGCACAATGAGAAGGCGGTTATCATTACCACTCCCCTGGCAGACCTGGACGGAAAGGCGGTTCTGGAGACCATTGAGGGCGCGGATACTCTGGAAAACATGATGAAGGAAATGCTGGAGCATGCGAAAGAGGAGCATGAGCACCACCATCATCATGAGGGGGAATGCTGCCACGGACATGAGGAGCATAAGCACCACCATCATCATGAGGGGGAATGCTGCCACGGGCATGAGGAGCATGAGCGCCACCATCATCATGAGGGGGAATGCTGCCATGGGCATGAGGGGCATGCCCACCATCATCATGCAGATGAAGTCTTTACCAGTTGGGGGAAAGAATCCCCTGCCAGATTTACCGGGGAGCAGATTGAAGGCATCCTGACTGCGCTTGACAGCGGAGAGTACGGCGCCATTCTCCGGGCAAAGGGAATGGTTCCGGCAGAAGACGGCACCTGGATTTACTTTGATTATGTTCCGGAAGAGCATGATATCCGGACAGGGAAGCCGGAGGTTACCGGGAAGTTCTGCGTCATCGGAGCGGAACTGAAGGAGGATAAGCTGGAGGCGCTGTTTGGAGGTCTCTGATAGCTGCGGCAGGCTGACGGGGCGGTTGGCGGCATACACAATGCCCCGGCAACCTGAAGCGGAAAGGCGTGGAAAGAGGAAATGAAAGCTGTATATGTGATCAATGGCTTTCTGGAGAGCGGAAAGTCATCGTTTATCAGTTTTACACTGGCGCAGAATTATTTTCAGATCAGGGGAAAGACCCTGCTGATTCTCTGTGAGGAAGGGGAAGTGGAATATGACCAGGCCCTTTTAAAGGAGAGCAGGACGGCGGTAGAGGTGATTGAGCGGGAGGAGGACTTTAACCCCGCAAATCTGACCAATCTGGAAAAGAAGCACAGGGCAGAACGTATCATTATTGAATATAACGGAATGTGGAATTACAAAAATGCGAAACTGCCATGGTACTGGAAGATAGAGCAGCAGATCACAGTCATTGACGGTTCCACTTTTCCCATGTATTACACAAATATGCGTTCTCTTTTGGCGGAGATGATCAGAAAGTCGGAGATGATAATTTTTAACCGTTGTGATACGGTGAAGGATCAGCTGAATTCCTATAAACGGAATATCAAGGCCGTGAATTCTTCCGCAGATGTGATTTTTGAGGATGCCAAAGGGGAGATCGACGAAATTTTTGAGGAGGATCTGCCCTATGACCTGAATCAGCCTGTGATAGAGCTGAACAACGAGGGATACGGCATCTGGTATCTGGATTCCATGGATCATCTGGAACGGTATGTGGGGAAGACGCTGCAGTTTGTGGCAATGGTTTTAAAGCCGGAGAATTTTCCGAAAGGGTATTTCGTTCCGGGCCGTATGGCAATGACCTGCTGTGCGGATGATATGGCTTTTCTGGGGTATGCCTGCAGGTATGAAGGGGCGGAGGAACTGAAGCAGCGGGAGTGGGTGAAGGTGACTGCCACTGTTGCCAGGGAGTATTGGGCGGACTATAAAGGAGAGGGGCCCATTCTTCAGGCGGTCAGTGTAGTGAAGACAAAGGCGCCTAAAGAGGAGATCATCAGTTTTTCCTGAGGCGTGTGTAACGATTAAACAGGGCTGCTGCACGGCCCTGCACAGGCAGGGTCCTGGCAGGGGTTCCGGCGGCAGTTTTTATGGGGATTTGGAAAATGGAAAAGAAAAATTCCGAGGAGAAAGAGATACAGCAGCTGAAAAAAAGGTTTCATGATCTGGCAGACAAAAGTTTCCGGCAGGGCGTATATACTTATACCGGCTTTCTGGGACTGGGCGATCAGGAACTTTTCTGGCAGGAGGAACCCCGTCTAAAGTATGCCGGATATGAGCTGAACGGCGGTTTTGAGGGGGCCGAGAGGGTGTTGGTGAGATTTGGCGCCAGGGAAGAGTTGGGATATGAGGAAGAGTTTCCGATAGCGTGTCTTCTTATCCGGCCTCTTGCCAGGAAATTTGCGGATGATCTGTCACACAGGGATTTTCTGGGAGCGCTGACGAACCTTGGGATTGAGAGGAGCATTCTGGGGGATATCAGGGTGGGGGAAGGACAGGCCTGTCTGTTCTGCCTGCGTTCCATTGCGGAATTTATCTGTGAGAACCTGGTGCAGGTGAAGCGCACCAGTGTGACCTGCAGTCCGGAAACGGAGGCCAGGCTGATTCCCGGGGAGGAACCGGAGAAGAGATGCCTGCATGTTCCATCTCTTCGGGCGGATGCCGTGCTGGCCAGGGTGTATGATATGTCCAGGGAAAAAAGCGCTGAGCTTTTCAGGACGGGGAAAGTTTATATAAGCGGACGCCGGTGCGAGAATCATTCACGACAGCTGAAAACAGGGGAGACGGTGAACGCCAGAGGCTACGGAAAATTTGTCCTTGTGGGGGAACCAAGGGAGACCAGGAAGGGCAGACTCACTGTGGAGGCTGAAGTATACCGGTAATTTACAAAAGATTTGAGAGGCTTTTATGAGTACATATTCGATCATACAATGGATGTTCTTTTTTTATGTGTATTGTTTTGCAGGATGGTGCATTGAATCTTCTTATGTATCCCTTAAGGAGAGGAAGTTTACCAACCGGGGTTTTATGAGAGGGCCTTTTCTTCCCCTTTATGGGAGCGGGGCAATCATGATGTTGGTGGTGTCAATGCCATTTGGGGACCATCTTGTGCTGACTTATGTGGCGGGCTGCGTGGGAGCCACTGTTCTGGAGTATGTCACCGGGGTGACCATGGAGGCGCTGTTCAAAATACGGTACTGGGATTACTCAAATAACCGGTTTAATTTTCAGGGCCATATTTGTCTGGGAACTTCCCTGGCCTGGGGATTTCTGACAATTCTGATGACGGAGGTGGTTCATGTGCCTGTGGAGACATTTGTGCTCTCGCTTCCCAATCAGCTTCTCACAGTGCTGACACTTATCCTGTCTGTGGGAATTGCGGCAGATTTTGCCCTCTCCTTTAAGGCGGCAATCGACCTTCGGGACGTGCTTGTGAAGATGGAGCAGATCAAGGGGGAAATGGTGCATCTCCAGAAGCGTCTGGATGTGATGATCGCACTGGCAGGTCAGGAGGTGGCCAACTACAGGGCGGCGCTGACCGAGGGCGTGAATTCAGCTGTGGATGAGTGGACCGAGGGTATGTCCCTGCACATCGAGGATGTGAAATCCGGTATCGAGAGCAAACTGGAGGCGGCAAAGAACATAGTACTGGCGAAACATGCGGAGTATTTTGGTGAGATCAGGGAGGATCTTCTTGAGTTGAAGACAAGATATGCAGTCTATGTGGCGGACCGTAACCGTCTTGGAAAGATCAGGGATTTTTTCCAGAAAGACATGATCCGGTCCAATCCCCATATGACTTCCCGGAAGTACAGTGAGGCTTTTGAAGAACTGCGGCAGGGAATGAACGGGGAGGAGAATGGGAACAAAAAGAAAGATGGCAGTGAGACTGAAATATCCTGACTATCTTACTGATTTCTGCCAGGAGTGCGTTTAAAGCAAATCAGAAATGCAGATATGAAAGTCCATATATATGCATACCATGTACAACTGCCCGTCGA
Organism: uncultured Lachnospiraceae bacterium; assembly: GCA_947367855.1. Classification (GTDB taxonomy): domain Bacteria; phylum Bacillota; class Clostridia; order Lachnospirales; family Lachnospiraceae; genus Acetatifactor. The sequence goes on from CANBFE010000001.1 coordinate 378,628, forward strand.
TCAGCTCGGCCCTCTGGCCCTCCGGAAGGGCATAGATATCGTCTATTGTGAGTTTTTTACCCTGTACTGAAGCCATGGCAATTCCTCTCTTTCCATTGATTTTCTGTTGGACTCAGTTCCGCGTAAGTACGATTATAAACTAAATGTGAGCATAAATCAACCATAACAAAAAAGATAACTTTTAGTGTTGACGCAAGACTAAACAGGGCAGCGGGGATAGAATTTTGGAGGATGCAGTTTCTTAAGGGATTCTTAAAGAATTTCCGGGTTTTATGTTAAAAAAATATTTAGTAAAATGTTGTTGTGAAAGGATGTTGGAATTGCAGCAACATTTTTTGTGTTTATGAGGAAGGATGTTGGAGATGTATAATATTTTGATCTGTGACGACGAACGGGATATCGTAAATGCCTTAAAAATCTATCTGAATGATGCAGACTACACGCTGTTTGAGGCGTTCACCGGCAGGGAGGCCCTTAAGATTGCAGAGGAAAAGGATATTCACCTGGTACTGATGGATATTATGATGCCTGAGATGGACGGCATTGAAGCCATGGTGAAGATCAGGGAGAAGAGCAATGTGCCGGTGATTCTGCTGACGGCAAAGTCCGAGGATGCGGATAAGATTCTGGGGCTGACAGTGGGGGCTGACGATTACATTACGAAACCCTTTAATCCGGTGGAGGTGTCGGCCAGGGTAAAATCCCAGCTGCGCAGGTATATGCAGCTGGGGGCAGGAAATGCGCGGCAGGAAGTGCTGCGCTGCGGGGGAATAGAGGTGGATGACAAGCAGAAAAAAGTGATGTTGGACGGAGAAGAGGTCTCCCTGACACCCACGGAGTATGAAATCCTGAAGCTTCTTATGAAGCATCCGGGGCAGGTGTTTTCTCCCAGGGAGATTTACCGGAAAATATGGAATGATCTGCCATATGGCAGTGAGAACACAGTGGCGGTGCATATCCGGCACATTCGGGAGAAACTGGAGATCAATCCGGCGGAGCCCCGGTATCTCAAGGTAGTGTGGGGGCAGGGATACAAATGTGAGGGAGACCATTGACGCCCTATGGAAACTTTGACGCAGGAATGCAGAAAGGATGGAAGCATGGAAGCAGGGAAGGAAAGACTGACAGGGAAGGATATCCAGGAAAAGCAGCGGATGGAGAATGGGGAGGGTTCAGGAGAATGGGAAAATGCAGAGGAATGGGAAGGACCAGGAGAATGGGAAAATGCAGAGGAAGGGGATAAGACGGGAGAAGAACCGGAGTGGCAGGAGGCAGGCTTTCCGGGCAGGAGAAAACAGAAAAAGAGGGAATACAGTCTGACAGGCTCCCTGATGGCAAAGATTGTGGCCTTTTTTCTGTTGGGAGCATCCTGTGTGCTGGGAATGGGGGCGGCAATTATCTGTGTTTACATGGAGATGGAGGGGATCTATTCGGAAAAACTGAGTACCGTTCTGATGGATATGGTGTATCCGGAATGCATAAACACTGCATACGAGGTGGAGGGTCTCCTTGAGGAAGGGTATATACAGGAGGCAGAGGAAAAGTTTCGGGAGAGAAATCTGGGAATGGAGTTGATATATAAGGAGGAAGACGGGAGTGAGAATGTGGTCTGGAGTACATGGGAAGGCGGTACCACAAACCTTACCGCAGATATCTGGCTGACCTATGATAAACAGGAAAAGACAGTCCGGATCAACGGGCACACCTTAGTGGATGGCAGACTTTACCTGGCCAGGATGTATGTGGATTCAGGTTTTCCCTGGGATGACGGATTAAAGAGGACGGCAGATGAGGTATTTTTCCTGAATGAGCATAAATATGCAATTACAGGGGTTGCGGTGGCAGGCAGCTTTCTGAGTCTGGTCTGTTTTCTGTTTCTGATCTGTGGAGCAGGTCATCGGAACGGCAGGAAGGGGATTGTGCCGGGAGCGCTTACCACCATTCATTTGGATGTACTGACGGTTCTTTTTGCAGGAGGCGGTGCTGTCTTCGCAGATTTTGTCCTGAGGCTGTCGTCCTTTGCCAGTGCGAGAGTCGTATTTGCTCTGTTTGTTCTGGCAGGTACCGCTCTGGTGATCTGGGCAACCTTTTACTGCATGGATTTTGCAGTGCGGGTAAAGATGGGGAAATGCTGGAGATACAGTCTTGCTTATATTATATTCAGGTGGCTGTGGCGGGGAATGCGCTTCCTGTGCAGGGGACTGGTAAGCCTGATTATGGGGCTGCCTCTGGTTGTCACTACCCTGAATGTCTACTTTGGCATATGCATTCTGGAACTGGCAGGAGTACTGAAATATTTGAATCATAGCTATGGTTTTTGGCTGTGGGCACTGGAAAAATTAATTTTGCTGCCCGTGGTGCTGTATATAGCCCAGGTTTTCCGGAAACTTCTGCAGGCCAGTCAGGCGCTGGCTGAGGGACAGGGAAATTACCAGGTAGACACTTCCGGGATGATCGGGGCATTCCGGGAACATGGAGAAAACCTGAACAGCCTGGCGTTGGGCATTTCCAAGGCCGTAGAGGAAAGAACCAAAAGTGAGAGGATGAAGACAGAGCTGATTTCAAATGTTTCCCATGATTTAAAGACACCGTTGACTTCAATTATTAATTATGCGGATTTGATCTGGGATGAAGTGAATGGGGGAGGAAAAACAGCGGAAAAAATGCCGGAAGACTGTCGGGGAGACCAGACAGGACAGCTGCCCGGGGAGGACGGAAAGGTAAGGGAATATGCGGAAGTTCTGCTGCGTCAGTCCAGGCGTCTGAAAAAGCTTATGGAGGATCTGGTGGAGGCATCCAAGGCTACCACGGGAAATCTGGATGTGAATCTGGAGCCCTGCGAGGTGGGGGTGCTGCTTTCCCAGGCTGTGGGAGAGTACCAGCAGAAGATGGAGGAAAAAGAACTGGAACTGATTGCAAGACAGCCGGAGGAACCTGTAAAGATTCTTGCAGACGGCAGGAGACTGTGGCGCGTATTTGAAAATCTTCTGAATAATATATGTAAGTATGCCAGGGAGAGTTCAAGGGTATATCTGAGTGTGGAGGCATACGAAAAGGAGGCGCGGATTATCTTCCGGAATATGTCCAAGTATGTCCTGGATATCTCCGGGGAAGAATTGGAGGAGAGGTTTGTCAGGGGGGATAAATCCCGGCATATGGAAGGAAACGGACTGGGACTGTCGATTGCAAAGAGCCTGGTGGAACTGCAGAGCGGGCGGATGGAGATCATAATTGACGGAGATCTGTTCAAGGTGGTGCTGACTTTTCCGCGTTACAGTCCTTTTTAACCTGATGGAAGTGAAGGATGCAAAAGGGACTGTCTGTTTTTGGACAGTCCCTTTTCCTGAGGGGTTAAATCCACTTTCCTGAGGCTGCATATTTCTCGTCACAGTATTTACAGCGGTATATTTCCTTTTTGGAGTCTGCCAGGTAAAAGATATGGGGCAGTTCCTGTTCTATGGAGGTGATGCATCTGGGATTGTGGCAGTGGATCACATTTTTGATCTGCCCGGGCAGAGTCAGTTCCTTTTTTTCCACGATCTTGCCGTTTTTGATGACGTTTACTGTAATGTTGTGGTCAATAAAGGCCAGCACATCCAGATCCAGCATGTCAATATCGCATTCTACTTTAAGGATATCTTTTTTCTCCATTTTGTCGCTTCTGGCGTTTTTAATGATGGCCACGGTGCAGTCCAGTTTGTCCAGCTGCAGATGATCATAGATGTCCAGACTTTTGCCTGCTTTGATATGGTCAAGTACAAATCCCTCTTCGATTTTTCCTACATTCAGCATGTTGTGGTTATTCCTTTCGGTATTGTGTGAAGTTTTCTGTTTTCAGGGCGGGAAATCCTTTATGAGGCTGCGCTTTCCAGCAGCGTCAGGATCAGCGCCATCCTTACATAAACGCCGTATTGCGCCTGTTTGAAATATACTGCCCTTGGATCCTCGTCCACTTCCACAGAGATTTCGTTGACCCTGGGCAGGGGATGGAGTACCAGCATGTCCTTCTTGGCAAGGGTCATCCGGTCCGGATTCAAAATATAGAAATCCTTCAGCCTGATATAATCCTCCTCATTGAAGAACCGCTCTTTCTGCACCCTGGTCATGTACAGCAGATCCAACTCGGGCATGACATTTTCCAGACGGATTACTTCCTTGTAGGGGATTCTTTTTTCCTTCAGCATATCCGTGATATAGTCAGGTACGCGCAGTTCCTCGGGAGAGATAAAGATAAAGCGGATTCCTTCATACCGCGCCAGGGCATTGATCAGGGAGTGAACGGTACGGCCGAATTTCAGGTCGCCGCAGAGGCCGATGGTAAAGTTTCCAAGGCGTCCCTTCAGGCTGCGGATGGTCAGAAGGTCAGTGAGGGTCTGGGTGGGGTGGTGGTGTCCGCCGTCTCCTGCATTGATTACAGGAATTCCTGATTTTTCCGCAGCAACCATGGGAGCGCCTTCCTTGGGATGACGCATGGCGCAGATATCGGCGTAGCAGGATATGACCCTGATGGTATCGGATACGCTCTCGCCCTTGGTGGCAGAGGAAGAGGAGGCATCGGCAAATCCCATGATCCTTCCACCAAGCCGGGTCATTGCGGACTCGAAACTTAACCGGGTCCGTGTGCTTGGCTCATAAAAACAGGTGGCAAGAATCTTTCCGTCGCAGGCATGGGCGTATTTGCCGGGATTGCGTTCAATGTCGTTTGCAAGGTCGAAGAGTTTGTCGAGCTCTTCCGTGGTAAAATCAAGGGGGCGCATCAAATGTCTCATTGTTTTCCTCATTTCTGCGTGCCGTCTGGATGTGATTGACATAAAAAGGGGACGCAGCCCCTGTCAGGGCTGGGGAATCCGGGCAGCACGCGGGTCCGGACCCAACCCAAAAAGAAGTCGAAGAGGAAACTCTTCGACTCCTGGTTATTATGATTGAAAAGATAACAATTCTTCCACTGTCTTGCGTCTGGGAGCAGCGGGTGTCTCATCGGGATATCCTACGGGAATAAGAGCAACCAGTTCTCTGTCCTCAGGGAGTTCCAACAGCTTTGCAGCATCTTCCTCGTCAAACAGACCCATGATTACAGTGCCCAGTCCCTGCTCATAGGCAGCCAGACAGAAAGCCTCTCCTGCGACGCCTGCATCATACATCTGCCATCTGTCTCCCTTGGGGGTTGAAAAGGAACCGTCTCTCTCATAACCGCTGCGTCCCCTGATCATGGTGACGGCGATTACCATGGGGGCGTTCTCCATGATCTTTCCGTTGCCGGGAAAAATAGAGGTGCACTTGGCAAGGGCAGCCTTTTTCTCCCCTTCTACGGCTATGTAACGGACGATCTGGGTGTGCTTCCAGCTTGGGGCGTAGGAAGCGGTCTCCACAATCTGCGCCAACAGCTCATGGGAAACGGGTTGGTTGGTGAATTTGCGGATACTTCTGCGTCCTTTGATACACTCGTTTGCAGTCATCTCTGGAACCTCCTTCATTTGATTTCAGGCCGCATCCAACGACCTGTTTTTCTAAGAAACCATTTTTATTATGATACCACGTTACGCAGGGAGTTTCAATGAATTTTTTCAAAGAGGACAGAAAGATTTGCATAATCGGCAGGATTAGACTATAATGGGATGGAAGATGCCAGAGAAAGGACAGGTGCTGAAGATGGAATATGTGGAGAGAAAAAGATGGGTGTTTTTTGGACTTCCTTTTACTTTTACGAAATATACCATAAAGGAGGACATGATTACCATAGACGAGGGGCTGCTGAAGACAGTGGAAAATGACTGTTATATGTACAAGGTACAGGATGTGACGCGCACGGCCAGCCTGGCGGAGAAGATTTTCGGTCTTGGAACCGTCATCTGTTATACCGGGGACACTACCCATCCGCAGCTGGCTCTGCAGCATATCAGGAACTCCAGGGAAGTGAAGGATTTTATCCTGAAGCAGTCGGAGGAGGCAAGGCTGAAGAGGCGTACTGTGAATATGCTGGATATCGGTTCCGGCGAGGCAGGGGATGTGGAGGAGATGGATGACTGACGGGCCGGAGGATTTTCCTGCCCGGGGTTTCCGGAAAAACACAGCGCTCAGCACCGTGTTTCCGGGGTGGAGGACAGGAGATGCTCAAAAAGCAGCCCGGCGCAGAACCAGCAGGGAGCATAGTCCAGGCGGATCACACGCCGGATATTCCAACGGCTGCGTCCATAGTCCCAGGGACAGAGACGGCGCCGGGAAAGCAGGATTCCGGAAAGATATTCCACGGAGAAAATCATGGCCATGTAAGCCATTCCCCGGGTCCAGAAGGATTTCCGGCCAAGAAGACGGCTCACCGGGGCCAAAATAGCGGCGCTGCCGTAGATCGGAAACATCCAGAGGGAGGTAAAGCCCTTCAGGGTCAGGTCCCTGCGCCGCAGGGCATCCATGGATGTAAAGAAGATTTCAATGCACCAACCGGCCAGGCCGCATTTCAGGAAATTTTTCAGGAATAAACCAAACCTTTTTTTCATGGGAATCACTCCTCTTAAAAGTTGTTATGCTGCAGGGGTGCTATCAGTATGCCCGGGACAGGGGCGGAATATTACTGTTGTCGGAAAACTGTTTCAAAGGCGGGACATGTGAGGCAGCGAAAAGGGGAACAGGAAGGTGTGGAGATGAATTACAGAGAAGTGATGGAATATATAGAGCAGGCAGGGCAGTATGGTATTTCTCCCGGTCTGGACAGTATCCGGGAGCTTTGCAGGAGGCTTGGGGATCCCCAGGGGGAACTGAAATTTGTGCATGTGGCGGGAACCAATGGCAAGGGTTCCGTGTCAGCCTATTTGTCTTCGGTTCTGAAGTGTGGCGGATACAGGGTGGGCAGGTTTCTGTCCCCTGCCGTTTTTGAATACAGAGAAATAATACAGGTGAATGACAGGCCTGTTCCTAAGACAGCCCTGTGTGAAGGAATGGAAAAGGTACGCCAGGCCTGTGATGAGATGGTAAAGGAGGGAAGGCCCCATCCCACACTGTTTGAGATGGAGACTGCACTGGGATTCTGGTATTTCCGGGAGAAAAAATGTGATATCGTGGTCCTGGAGACAGGGATGGGAGGGCTTTTGGATGCCACCAATGTGATAGAGAAGCCCTCTGTGGCAGTGGTGGCATCCGTCAGCATGGATCATATGAAATATCTGGGGGATACGCTGCCTCAGATTGCAGTCCAGAAGGCAGGGATCATCAAGAGGGACTGCGCAGTGGTTTCCGCGGCCCAGGACAGCGGGGTCATGGCGGTAATCTCCGGAACAGCCGGGGAATTGGGATGTCCGCTGACCGTTGTGGAAAAGGACCGGCTGACGAATGTGCGTTCCGGGCCGGAGCGGCAGAAGTTTGACTATAAGGAATGGAAAAATATGGAGATTTCCCTGGGAGGAGTGTACCAGACGGAAAACGCGGCACTGGCCCTGGAAGCGCTTAAGGTCCTTGGGGGCATGGGCTTTCCGGTGACGGAGGCAGTACTGCGCAGGGGAATGAAAGAGACAGGCTGGCCCGGCAGATTCACGGTGGTGGGCAGAAGGCCTTATTTTATTGTGGACGGGGCCCACAATGAGGATGGGGCCAGGAGGCTTGCGGAGAGCCTGGAACGCTATTTTCCCCATAGGAGAATTATATTTATCATGGGGATGCTGAAGGATAAGGAATATGGAAAGGTGATCGCCCTGACCCATTCCCTGGCGGACCAGATCATCGCGGTGACGCCGCCGGGCAATCCCAGGGCGCTTTCCGCCTACGAACTGGCCTGTGAGGCAGCAGTGGCGCACAGGAATGTGACGGCTGCAGACAGTCTGGAGGAAGCGGTGGAGATGAGCCGTCTGCTGGCTGGAAAGGATGATGTGATCGTGGCATTCGGATCCCTTTCGTATCTGGGAAAACTGATGGAGACAGCAGGTTTTGGGGAGAAAGGAAAGGGACGGAAATGATAGATCAGGAGAAAATAAAACAGGCAGTGACGCTGCTTCTGGAAGGAATGGGAGAGGATCCCGCAAGGGAAGGGCTCCTGGATACACCGGAGCGGGTTGCCAGGATGTATGGGGAAATTTTTTCCGGCATGGAGGCAGATGCCTCGCTTCCGCTGTCCAGGGTATTTGCGGCGGACAACGGAGGGATGGTTCTGGAGAAGGACATCACATTTTATTCCATGTGTGAGCATCATCTGATGCCCTTCTATGGGAAAGCCCATATTGCCTATGTTCCCGATGGGAAAGTGGCGGGTTTGAGCAAGCTTGCCAGAACCGTGGAGATTTATGCGGCCAGGCTTCAGCTCCAGGAAAAAATGACAGGGCAGATTGCAGATGCCCTGATGAAGTATCTGGCTCCCCGGGGGGTGATGGTGATGCTGGAGGCCGAGCATATGTGTATGACAATGCGTGGGGTGAAAAAGCCGGGAAGCAGAACGGTGACCATTGCCGCCAGGGGAATTTTTGAGTCAGAGCCCGGACTGCAGGACAGATTTTTTCAGATGATGGGGAGGTAGGTTTATGAAAATAGGAAAGCAGGAATTTGAGACAAAGGGGCATACTTATGTGATGGGAATTCTGAACCTGACGCCGGATTCCTTCTCTGACGGGGGAAGGTGGAATGACAGGGACAGAGCGCTTCGGCATGTGGAGGAAATGGTGGCAGAGGGAGCGGATATTGTTGACATTGGCGGAGAGTCCACCCGGCCGGGTTATACCATGCTCCCGGAGGAGGAGGAAATCGAAAGAGTGGCGCCTGTGATCCGGGCAGTGAAGGCGGCCTTTGACATTCCGGTGTCCCTGGATACGTACAAACCCAAAGTGGCCCTTGCGGGAATTTCGGAGGGAGCCGATCTGATCAATGATATATGGGGCTTAAAATACGATCCCGCAATGGCGGAAGTAATTGCGCAGAGCGGTCTTCCCTGCTGCCTGATGCATAACCGCAGTAATACGGAATACCATTCTTTTGTAGATGATGTGACGAATGATCTGAGGGAGACCATCCGTCTGGCGGAGAAAGCGGGCATTGCTTCTGAGAAGATTATCCTTGATCCCGGCATCGGGTTCGGGAAAAGCAGGGAACAGAATCTGAAAATACTCCGGCATCTGGAGGAACTGGAAGTTCTGGGGTATCCCCTGCTTCTGGGATGCAGCAGAAAATCCGTGATCGGTCTGACACTGGAGCTGCCGGTTGACCAGAGGCTTGAGGGCACACTGGCCACCACAGTTGTGGGTGTCATGAAGGGCTGCATGTTTGTCCGGGTCCATGATGTAAGGGAAAATGTACGGGCGGTGAGGATGACAGAGGCTGTGCTGAATGCCTGAGACTTCGCTTCCCGGCGGAGGGAGTCTCGGCTGGGGGAATGGTCCGTTGAACAGGAATGGGAGGCTGTATATGTATCTGGAAGGCAGGAAAGATGAAATCCGCATTAAGCGGCTGGAAGTATTTGCACATCATGGAGTGTATCCAAAGGAGACAGAGGAGGGGCAGATCTTCTATGTCAATGCGGTTTTGTATACGGATACATCCGGGGCAGGGGGCAGCGATGAACTGGGGCGGACTGTTGACTATGGTTCCGTATGCCGCTTTGTCACCGGATGGATGCAGGAAAATACCTGCAGACTGTTGGAGGCAGTGGCGGAGAGGATGGCGGAGGCCATTCTGCTGAACTATAGAATGGTATGGTCCATAGACCTGGAAATTGAAAAACCCTTTGCCCCGGTTCCGCTTCCCTTTGAAAACATATCCGTGAAAGTGCACAGGGGATGGCACAGGGCCTATGTGGCGCTGGGATCCAATATGGGCGACAGGGAGGCGTATCTGTCCAAAGCCCTGGAGGCCATGAATTCCCACCCTTTGATTGAAGTGAAGAAAATCTCAAAACTGATGGTTACGAAACCCTATGGGGGAGTGGAACAGGAAGATTTTTTAAACGGGGCAGCAGAGATAGAGACACTGTTAAATCCGGAGCGGCTTCTTGATGCGCTGCAGGAGATGGAGAAGGCGGCAGGAAGGGAAAGACTGGTGCGCTGGGGGCCCAGGACACTGGATCTGGACATTTTGTTTTACGATAAAATAGTGATGGAAAATGAGAGACTGGTGATACCACATCCGGATCTGGAAAACCGCCTTTTTGTACTGGAGCCCCTGGCAGACATAGCTCCCTGGTTCAGACATCCGGTAACGGGAAAGACTGTGACTGCGCTTTTGACAGAGCTTGGCGCCGTAGCGGGAGAAAGCGCCGTTCCGGGTAATTTCCCGCTCAGCGGGGCATGCGTGGGGAGAGATACCTGTCCATAAAGGCAGCGCACATTCCGGTAAAAACTCCTGTGAGGATTCCGCTTATCACCAGAAAGGGAAGGTAGGCGGCTACGCCCGGGGTGGCTGTGATGAGAAAGGCGGTGAAAAGCTGTCCGAGATTGTGGGTCAGTCCTCCCATGGCCCCTGTGAGGAAGAGCATGTTTCTGCGCAGCATGCCCATAACCACGGCCATTACAGCCAGGCTGGCCAGTCCTCCGGCCAGACTGTACAGCAGGGAAAGGGCCTGGCCGAACAGAAAGGCAGACAGCAGGATTCTGCACAGCAGCACCAACAGCGCGTCTTTGGCGGAAAACCTGCGCAGCAGAAACAGGGTTACGATATTGGCAAGCCCCAGTTTGATTCCGGGTATGGGAACCAGAGGGGGAATGGCGCTCTCAATGGCGTATACGGCCAGGGAGAGGGTGGTAAGAAGGGATAAAAAGGTCAGTTTTTTTATTTTCATGGATACTCCTCAGTATGTCACAATGTCCGGGACGGACTGGTTTTCCCGGGAATCCTGGCCGGGCCGCAGCCGGATGACAAGCCGGTTGGGCAGGCAGGTGATGGGCAGTGTGGAATCGCTGATAAAACCCTGACGGACGCAGAGCTTGTCGGGACAGTCCGCGGAAAGGATGCAGATGCTCCCCTGCCGGACTTCAATCTCATTGACACAGCCGTTTTCGCCTTCTATGGTAAAACTTCGGTTTTCCGATACTTCGTTTAAGGGAATGCTCATAATCAGGATACCGTTTTGATAGATATCCGCCGTGAAGGAATCTTCCTTTCCGGCAGGCCGGAGGAGCGCAGCCAGGCTGACCAGACATAAAAGCAGCAGAAACACTGTCAGCAGGACGGCATTTTTTTTATAACCGGAAATCTTATTCACAATGAGAACCTTTCTGCGGGTTTATTTTGCAGGGATGTCCTGGAAAATGCATCCCGTTGGAATCCAGTATAACAAAAGGAAGGAAAAAAATGAAGCTTTTTTTCAGGATAACAATGCTTTGGGGGATGATTGTTTTCTGTTTCGGCTGCGGGATGCAGGAGAACGGGGAAAGACAGGATAAAGATTCTGCCTGGCAGTGCGTGGACACTGCAATGGGGACTGTGGTGCAGCAGACCGTCTACGGATCCGGGGAGGCAGCGGAGGACTTTTTCGGCCAGACCAGGGTGGCGCTGACGGAACTGGAGCAGGAACAGCTTTCCTGGAGACTGGAGACATCCGAGGTATATCGTATGAACCAGTGGGCAGGGAAGGAGGAGGGCTGCGGAATACCGGAGGATATGGCGCGGCTGCTCCAGGCCTGTCTGGAGCTTGGCAGACGGTCCGGGGGAAATTTTGATATAAGTCTGGGACAGCTGACCCGCCTGTGGAATATCGATAAATGGGCGGCAGGAGAGAATGAAGTTATTTTCGGGATTCCTTCGGAAGAGGAGATTCAGGAGGCGCTGCGTCTCTGCGGAAGCGCAAAAATCCGTCTCACCGGAGACGGTCCGGACGCTTCTTCTGAGGAGTTCCGCGTTTATCTGCCTGAAGGCATGCAGCTGGACCTGGGAGCTGTGGGAAAAGGTCTGGCGCTGTCCGCTGTCAGCAGCCTTTTGGGGGAGGAGACCCGGATTACAGGGGCTGTGGTATCACTGGGGGGCAGTATCCTGACCTGGGGGGAGAAACCGGACGGCAGTCCCTGGAAGGTGGGTGTCATGGACCCTTTTGACACTGCTTCAAATGTGGGAATACTGACGCTGGAGGGGGAATGGTGTATTTCCACATCAGGAGACTATGAGAGATATGTGGAGGCAGACGGTGTGCGCTATCACCATATTCTGGACCCCGCTACCGGATACCCGGCTGACAGCGGCGTGAAGGGTGTGACCATCCTGGCTGAGGACGGCCTGCTCAGCGACGGGCTTTCCACTGCCTGCTTTCTACTGGGGCCTGAGGAGGGAATTGCGCTGGCTGCGGAATACGGAGCGGAAGTGCTGTTTGTCATGGAGGACGGCGAAATTGTGATGTCAGAGGGCATGGAGAAGTATTTTAGGGAAAATTAGGATACATGGTTGCCGCTGCAGGTCATCCGGGGTATAATGGAATTTGATTGGCAGTGAAAGGAGGATACTGTATGATTCGAAATATAATATTTGATATCGGAAATGTATTGACGGATTTCCGTTGGAAGGGATTTCTGGAGGATCAGGGATTTGATGAGGCAATGGTGGCGCGGATTGCCCGTGCTTCGGTGCTGACGCCGCTCTGGGACGAGGTTGACAGAGGCGTGTGGGAAACCGACAGGCTGTTGGAGGAATTTGTCAGGATGGACCAGGAGATAGAGCAGGAGATCCGCAGGGCCTTTGCCAATGTAAACGGCATGGTGACAAAACGCGGATATGCGATTCCCTGGATTCAGGAGCTGAAGGCCTGGGGATACAGGGTGTATTATCTGTCAAATTTTTCTGAGAAAGCCTATGAGGACTGCAGGGATGCCCTGGATTTTCTGCCGTTCATGGACGGGGGAATCCTGTCTTTCAGGGAAAAAGTGGTGAAACCGGATGCGGGGATCTATGAGCTTCTTCTGTCCAGATATGCCCTGAAGGCGGAGGAAAGCGTATTTCTTGACGATACTGCGAAAAATGTGGAAGCGGCAAAGGCGCTTGGCATTCATGGTATCTGCTTTCAGACCAAAGAGCAGGCGGAGGCCGAATTGAAACTTCTGGGAGTGGGTGCATAAATTTGAGACAAAATAAAACCAATCAAAATGAATTTGATTGGTTTTATAAAAGCTGCTGACGGGAATCGGACCCGTGACCTCCGCACTACCAATGCGACGCTCTACCGACTGAGCCACAGCAGCAAGTGAATGTGTTACCACAACCACAAGTGATATTATACCAGCTATCCCCTTACTTGTCAACAAAATTTTTCAATTTTCTTAAACATTTTTTTCTCAATTTTTCGCAGTACTTTTTGTTGAAAAACCAGAGGATAATGCTTCCGGCAAGCGCAACGCAGGAAACACCTTCCGCAAGCCGCCAGAACCAGGGTTCCTGGAAACTGATCCGGATGCTTCCAGAGTATCCGCCGGGAAAGGTAACGCGAACCATATTGTTGGTTCCCGGAGAAACCGGAAGCTCCTCCAGGGTCTCTGTGTCGATACAGCGGTAGTATTTATAGGAGAGCAGAGGAAACTCCATATAACCGCCCTGGGAAGCTGCAGACACATGGCAGTATATTGTGTTTCCCAGTTTTCGGAAGTTTTCAGGCGGCGCAGTGTTTTCAAAGGAAACGGCGTTTTCCTCAATTTCTTCCGGAATGGTTCCGGTGGGCAGATAATCATAGGAATACATCTGCATGGTATTCAGGTCGTGGGCGTTGTATACCCGGTAGGGTTCCCCGGAAAAGGAAAAGTCGTAAAAGTACCAGCCGATGTTTACGGCGAAAAGCACCATGCAGGAGGCAAGGAGCAGACCGGCCTGTCTGGGGATGACTTTTTCTGCCAGTTCAAAGGAACAGCACAGAACCAAAGTCAGCAGCACGGTGGCCGGAGCCAACAGGCGCCAGGGGAACTGAAGGCTGTATACCACATTTTCAATGCCCTGTCCCAGGGAGGCAAGTGCATCCCATGGGAAATAGCAGGTACTCATGAACAGCAGCAGGGCGCTGAGGAGCATGCAAAACAGCACTCCGGAATAATTGCGGCTTCGCCTGCAGTCAGGTCCGTAAATGCAGGACAGATAAAGGAACAGGAAGATGCCCACAGTCAGCAGAATTCCGATTCCGTAAGTGGCCTCGCTGTATACACCGGCCACGGAGGACCATGCGCCGCCGTTAGCCTTCTGAAACAGAGTGAAGAGCTGCACTGGAAACATGCCTGCAGCCTGAAAGGAGCCGGAGGTACGGCCTGTCCATTCAGGAGAGTTGATCATGATATCTTCCTGATAGAAATCCAGGAAGGGCACGATGAAGTTCAGGTTCATCAGCAGTGTAAGCCCTGCTGCCAGAAGGAGGGCGGGGAACCTGCCGCAGCGGAAGACCTTTTTGCACAGAAGAATACAGGTCAGTATAATGACAAAGCCGATCATGATAGTGCTCAGGACATGGGACTGTATCAGCCCGGTGAGGCCGAAGGCAATGAGGAGTATGTTTTTCCGCCTCCCCTCCCGGTGGTCTTCCCGGAAAAGCAGGTAAAAACCGCACAGTACCAGGGGGAGGACCATCATTGCGGTATATTCTCCCACGGTTGCCCGGGTGTACAGGTCCATGAGACGGTAGGGGGCCAGGGTATAGGCAAGACAGCCCAGAAGTCCCGTCTTTTCGCTTGCAAAAATCTTTCGGAAGGCATAATAACTGCATAATACGGTGCCCAGATTTACGGCTGCCACAAAAATCTTGTAGGAGGACTGGATGGAAAAGCCCAGAAGCCTGAGAAAGGCAGGGAAGTAGAGGAAGGCATCCCCATAGAAGATACCCACTGCATAGCCCTGGCCGTTTGCCCACAGGGGATGGATTTTTACCGGGAAGACGCCCTGGGAAAGTCCCTGGCTGATGGCCTCAAACCGCAGCAGATGAAAGGGCAGATCATGGCCTACGGTGAGATAATCAGTGTAAAGGGGATAGCAGGAAATAAGAAAAATACCTGCCAGAGCCATAATAATCCTGCGCCGGAGAGCATCAGAGCGCCGGAAAAAGTCTGCCAGGCTGATGAGCAGACAAAGAATTATCGCATAAAAAACATTTTTCTTATACCGGGCGCTTGATTCAAAGACGGCAATCCTGCTGATGGAGAGAGAGCCGGTTCCCGAAAAGGAGACCTGAAATGTGACGGTGTCCGTGGACCGGGAAAGCTCCAGCGGCAGGACGGCAGAGGCTGTGGAAGGCTTCAGTTCCACAGGAGTGCAGTGCATTTCCATGGGGCCCAGACCGGAAAGGGCTGAAACCGTGCTTCCGGCGCTGTCTGCGCTGTAATCCACCTGAACATGATATGTGCCCCTGTCCAGATCCAGTGCAGGCGTGGTCAGAAAAATGCCGCTTTGGCCGGATTTCTGGTCCATGATGACGGCATCGTCCAGAACGGCTGATTCCGAGACCGTATAGTCATCTATTGCAAAAATGCGGCTGTAGGAACTGCCGCGGTTTATAAGCCATGTACCCACTGCGGTAAGAAGAATCAGAAGCTGCAGTCCTGCAACCATATATTTTCTGGGCAATTTACTGATGCGCATGGAATTCACCTGTATTTTCTCTATATTTTCCGGTCCGGATATCCGTGGCTCCGGGATATGCGGTTCACAGATACTGGTTGGGAGATTTTCTCATGAGGAATCTCACATGGTATCCGCTCTCATCACAGACAGAGCGGACCAGGCCCTCGGCCATTTCCCTGAAATTGTCATTGACACAAATGATACAGTTGTATTTTTTCCGGTTGAAGATGGAGGGCTTCGGCCAGCGGATATAGTAGGAAATACGCGCATTTAGGAGAGCTTTTTCAATCTGGCCCTTGCATTCCGGATCCGTGATTTCGCAGAGTTCAATTTCATTGTTAATCTTGTTTGAAGTATATAACGGCTGTTCCATAGCTGTCCTCCTGAGTAGTTTCCTGAATATTTTTATTATATCATATAATATTGTATACATGCAAGGGCTCCGGAATTTTTCATGTTGCTGTTCCAGGTAGACAATGGGAAACATTTGCGATATACTGTAATATAGAAGGAAATTATGGAAAGGGGCATGTATCATGGACTTTTTTGAGAAAGCGGGAGAGAAGATTTCCGCAAAGGGAAGGGATGCTGCGGATAAAGCCAGGATTCTGGCAGAGACTGCAAAACTGAAAAGCCAGATTTCCACCTGCGATAAAGTGATCCAGAACAATTATCTGGAAATAGGAAGGCTGTATTATCAGGAGTACAGGGATGTGCCGGACGCGCCTTTTGGAAAACAGTGCCAGGCCGTGTCCAATGCGGAACAGGGCAAAAAAGAGCTTCAGGAAAAAATTGATGAACTGAAAAAGAAACTATAAGGAATCAGAAAAGGAGGCACGCAAGAGCCTCCTTTTCTGATAAGCAATGTCTTGTCCTATTCTTCTCCGTTGTTTTCAAGATTTTCATAGTAACCGCTTGCGATACGTTCCTGTTCAATCTCCCAGGCCTGGCCGTCTATGATGGCCTGATAGTCTGGATTGGCAAAGAAAGCGGCATCATGCTGGCAGTGGCTGGCAGTATTGCCGGCTGCGCTTCCGTCAGGGTTTGTGGAGATACCGGAGCCGGACCAGAGGGAGGGGTCCTCCTGTAAAGGCATGACACAGGTACCGTACACTTTGAAGGGACACTCGGGGCTTGCGGGAATATGCTGATAATCACACAAGTCTCCCTGGTAATGAACGCTGCAGGATTCCGTGGGAACGGTACCTGCGGCGAACAGCTCTGACCGGACGCTGTCACAGACGCCGGGAACGGGCAGCTGGCCGGATTTTGTGCAGATATTGGCGCTGACGATTTCCTGCGGAGTGGTAAACTGCTCATTGGGAAGGTTTTCATGAATCCTCTCCATGATGGAACGCCACAGATCCCTCGCCACATGATCCTCCCGGTTGCCCTTGGAACGGCTCATGCTGACATTGTTGTCATAACCGGCCCAGACGGCACAGGTGTAATAGGGGGTATAGCCCGCAAACCACACGTCCCAGTAATCCGTGGAAGTACCGGTCTTGCCGGCAATGGCCATATTACGGTTAAAGTTGCAGGCGGCTCCGGTACCGGTAGTCACCACGTCAACCATGGCATCCGTGAGCAGGAAGGCTGTGGTTTCCTTGATTACCTGCTTGGAGGCTGGGTTGGTGTTGTCCAACAGGATATCTCCGTCCGTGTTTGTGACTCTGGTGTAGAGTTTGGGCTCTATATAATTTCCCATGTTGGCAATGGCTGCATAGGCTGCAGTCAGCTCATAGGGGGTGACGCCGTTGGTGAGACCGCCCAGGGCCAGGGTCTGGTTGACATCTGTGTAAAAATCCTCCTCCCCCTTGGAATTTGTAATCCAGACGCCGTCTGTCAGTGTGGTGAAACCAAAGTTCAGCAGGTAGTCATAACCAAGCTGTGGAGTGATGACGGTCTCGGTCTTCACTGCAATGATGTTCATGGATTCCCGGATTGCTTCCCGGATGGAATTGATTCCGCGGTACCCGCTGTACCAGTTTTTCACCGGTGTGCTGTCTGCATAGTTAAAGGGAGCGTCATTGTACACAGTGGCCAGAGTCTGGCCCGCACTGTCCAGGGCAGGGGCAAAGGCCGCCAGTACCTTGAAGGTGGAACCGGGCGAACGTTTGGCGTTGGTGGCGCGGTTCAGGGTTCTGCGTCCCTCCTTTACACCGCGTCCGCCTACCAGGGCAACCACATAACCGGTAGACTGATCTTCGATGGAGATTGCTGCCTGGGGCTGCGGTGTCATGGAGATGGTTTCTGCATAGTTATCCTCATTGTCTGCGACTCCAAGTTCTGCCAGCATGGCAGTGCGGTAGGTGATTATGGCTTCCTGGGCGGCATCCTGGGAGCTGAAGATAAGGTTAAAGCTTCTGTCCTGATTCTCCTTAAACCAGGACATCATGTTTTCCTTACTGTAATTGTGCTTGTCCCCATTGGCGGAAAATATGGTCAGTGCGTAATTCAGATACCATTTCACGTTTTCCGGGTAGTTTTCCGGATTGGCGAATTCCTCATCCGCAATGGCCTGAATGGTGGGATCCATGGTGGATTCAATACGCAGGCCTCCGGCATACAGCAGATTCTCCGCCATGGTCTCGGAATATCCGCCTATGTTAATCAGGTCTTCCCGTACCTGCTCAAATACGGCATCCGAAAAATAGGAGCCGGAAGTAGTGTTGGTGTTGACACGGTAATCGGCATCGTGAATACGGATCCGCTCGTAAACCGCCTCGCTGTCCGCCATGGCCGTCTCATATTCCTCGTCAGTGATAAGCCCCTGCTCCAACATGTCGTTGAGGCATTTATTCCGGCGTTTGGCATTGGATTCCGGATGGCTTATGGGATTGAAGCCGGAGGGATTCTGCGTGATGGAGGCGATGACTGCACATTCGGAAAGTGACAGCTCGCTGCAGGATTTGCCGAAATAGCGTTGGGAGGCGGATTCCACACCAAGGGTGTTCTGACCCAGATTGATGGCGTTCATGTAGCGGAGCAGGACATCCTCCTTGGAATAATACTTGGAGATTGCCAGGGCCAGGTTCTGCTCCTGCAGCTTACGCTTGATCATTTTGATCATGTTGCCGTTTTCTTCCGTCCATGTGGTGAAGATGGTATTCTTCAAAAGCTGCTGTGTAATGGTACTGGCGCCCTGCTTTTTCTTTCCCATGCTGGTCACAAAGAGATAGCCGGACCGGACAATGCCTTCCAGGTCGACACCCTTGTGCTGATAGAAACGCCTGTCCTCCAGGGCCACAAAGGCATTGGCCAGATGTTTCGGAATCAGATCCCAGTTGTTAATCTGGATGCGGTTGGAATTAATGCTGACATACTGGTCGATCTCATTGCCTTCGCAGTCATAGACGATGGTTGCCTCCCCGGAAGCAACCACGTCGCTTAGCCGGATCTGTGGGGTGGAAGACAGGATGCCCCTGAACATACCCAGTCCGGCGGATATTCCGCAGATCACTATGCCGATCATTGCGGCCAGGCTCAGCATGACAAGGGAAACTCCCAGCTTTCGCCCCCATTTTTTTGACTTAGAATTAAGTGCCCTCTGTTTGGAACGGACACCTCTTTTTCCGTAATTCATATGCCCACCTTTCTGTAAAAAAAACGATTCGCGGGTACGAACCCTGTAATAATAAATTCCATTATACCAAAAAAGAACAGGTAAATAAAGGTTTTCTTTGTCTTATTTATAATTGTTTCACATTTTTGGCAAATTATGATAAAATATCGTTATCTGAAAGGAGGCCTGGGGAGGGCGCGTAAAAGGGAAATATGGCGGGCAGACCCGGGCGGGGAGGAGAATATGGACGGAAAAAAGGAGGATTCCTACCGTGTGCTGCTGGAGGGCGGCCAGGGGGAATATATGGAGAAAAAATCCCGATTTATTGCCACGCTGCGTAAGTGCGGAAGCGAGGAGGAGGCGGTTTCCTTTGTGGAGGAAATGAAGAAAAAGTACTGGGATGCCAGGCATAACTGCCATGCCTTTGTCATTGGCAGCAGGGGGGAAATAACGCGCTGCAGCGATGACGGGGAACCCTCCGGCACGGCGGGACGCCCCATGCTGGAGGTGCTGACCGGGGAGCGGATGCGGGACACGGCAGTGGTGGTGACAAGGTATTTCGGCGGAGTGCTTCTGGGCACCGGAGGCCTGGTGCGGGCTTACACACAGGCGGTGAAGGAGGGGCTGAAGAACTGCCTGGTGGGGACAATGCGCCATGGATATAAGGTGCGGATAACCACGGATTATCTCTGGATCGGAAAGCTTCTGTATCTTTTGGGGAATTTGAAACTGGAACCGCTTTCCACGGAGTACGGGGAACGGATTGTCCTGGAGCTGGAAGTTCCCGGGGAGAAGCTTGGGAGCCTGGAGCGGGAAATGGCGGAGGTTACCAATGGACGGGCCCGGTTTGAGCGGGAAAAGGAAATTTATTTTGTTGACAAAGGACAGTTCCAAGGATAAAATGAAAGAGGTACCGGAAAAATAGCATTTTGAAAGGTGGTGGTTTTAGAATGAAGAGTCAGACAAAGAACAGCGAAAGCCCTCTTCCTGGTCGAAGTTGCAACCCGAGAATAAAACCACATAAGGAGAAATGCTATGGAAACAAGAATCGAACTGAAGGAGCTTTTAAGGCTGTTTGATGCCAAACAGTATACGAATCTTCGTCAATTTCTGGTCGAATTAAACGAAGCGGACATTGCCTTCCTTCTGGAAGAGCTGGAGGCGGAGATCATGCTGAAAGTGTACCGCATTCTGCCCAAGAATCTGGCGGCAGACGTATTTTCCTATCTGGAAACGGATTCCCAGGAGTTCATTATTAATTCCCTTTCCGATAAAGAGGCAGGCAGTGTCATTGACAACCTGATGGCGGACGATGCGGCGGATTTCCTGGAGGAGATGCCGTCCAATGTGGTGGAGAGACTGTTGACCAATGCCAATCCGGATACCCGCCAGGCAATCAATCAGCTGCTGCGCTATCCGGAGGATTCCGCGGGGAGCATCATGACCGTGGAGTATGTCTCCCTGAAGGAGAATCTCACGGTAGACCAGGCCATTGAGCGGATCAGGACAATAGGGCTTGACAGCGAGACCAGCAATATCTGTTATGTCCTGGATGCCGGCAGGGAACTGGTGGGGACTGTTGCCCTGCGTTATCTGCTGCTCAGCCAGGGGGATGAGATCATTGGGGATATCATGCATGAAAATGTGATTTCCGTCAATACGCTGATGGACCAGGAACAGGTTGCGGCGCAGTTTAAGAAATATGACTTTACAGCCATGCCCGTTGTGGACAATGAGAACCGTCTGGTTGGCATTATTACCGTGGACGATATCGTTGATATCATGGAGGAAGAGACCACGGAGGATATGGAGAAGATGGCGGCTATCGTGCCAAGCGACAAGCCGTATATGCGGACCGGGGTGGGGGAAACATATAAAAAGCGGATTCCCTGGCTGCTTCTGCTGATGGTGTCAGCAACCTTTACAGGGGCCATCATCGCTTCCTTTGAGGATGCCCTGAGTGTGTATGCGGTGTTGGTGGCTTTTATTCCCATGCTGATGGATACGGGTGGAAATGCAGGCGGCCAGGTGAGTGTGACGATTATCCGCGGTCTTTCCCTGGGAGAGATTGCCTATCGGGATGTGCCCAGGGTAATGTGGAAGGAAATCCGGGTGGCCCTGCTGTGCGGGGGGACACTGGCGGCGGCAAATTTTGTGAAGCTGATGCTGTTTGACAGGGTGGGGATATGGGTGGCGTTTACGGTGTGCCTGACTCTGGTGGCTGCAGTGCTGATGGCCATGTTGGTGGGATGCCTGCTGCCCATCGGGGCAAAGAAGATCGGGTTTGACCCGGCGGTGATGGCCAGTCCCTTTATCACAACCATTGTGGATGCGCTGTCCCTGCTGGTATATTTTCGGTTTGCCACGATCCTGCTGGGGATTTAGGCGCTTTACTTTGCACGGGATAGGCAGTATGGGAAAAGGCTGATAAAATCAGGATTTTCTGGGGGTAGTAGTAAAATACTACCTCTTTTTTGATGGGTAGTATAGGAAAACGCCTTGTTCATTTTGGCAGAGTTCTGTAAAATGGGATTACGGCAGGAAACAAGCAAATCCCGGTGGCGCCGCACCGGGAGCAGGATGGAAAAGCGGCGCAGAAAGGCAGGATAAGGATATGAAGAAAAAAGGGAGCAGAAAAGGTGGTTTCTTTCAGACGAGGATACTGACAGGAGTGATAGGAATATTATTATTGCTGTATCTGGTGGTGGCATCAACGGTCGGTACAAACTTAAAGCAGCTGAGGGTTATGTATTGGGACGTGACTTTGTTCTGGGGTATTCTGTTCATGGCGGCACTGGTTCTCTATCTGGGCAGGATGGAGAAGGATTTTTTCAGCGCATGGAGGCTTGCTTTTTCCAAAAGGCAGGGAGTTTCCAGGATGGAGCTGCAGAGTGCGGTAAACGCGGTAGGCTGTGCGGAGAGGGCAGTCCTTTTATCCGAGATCGCGATTAGTCTGTTTGGGTTGGTTGACTGCTTTTACCATATGGATAATGTGATAACCTTTGGGCCGGCTCTTGCAGTCACTTGTACAGGAGTGCTCTATATGGTGCTGTTCCTGCTGATCCTGCTTCCGGTGAAGGTCAGGCTGGAGCGGAGGCTGGTCACATATATGGAAGAGCCGGAGGATGGGGAGAAAGAGCGGGAAGAGGCCCAGGGGCAGCGGCTTTACTTCAGCCTCCGGGCCCAGGGCCTTACGGACAGGGAGACGGAGGTGGCCAGGCTGGCGGCGACGGGTATGCACAATGACGAGATCGGCCGGGAGCTGTATATCAGTACGGCTACGGTGAAGAAGCACATGACCCATATCCTGGAGAAAATGCAGTGCACGAACCGGGAGGAACTGGCGGAGCGGGTCCGGGGGCTGTGAGGGATAGAACGCAGAGCCGGCTCCTGATGGAGCCGGCTGCTGTGTCTTTAAGCCGTCTCAAACCGCAGAGGCATTTCCTTTCCGGTCTTATCCTGTACCAGGAAATCAAACTGAGACATATACAGTTCATAGTAGGCTCCCTTTTGGGCCAGCAGCTCTTCATGACTGCCCCGTTCCAGGATGCCGCCTTTATCTACGTACATGATACAGTCTGCATTTTTAATGGTAGAAAGACGGTGGGCGATGATGAAGGAGGTGCGCCCCTTCAGCAGTTCATTCAGTCCTTTCTGCAGCAGGATCTCGGTCTCCGTGTCAATGCTGGAGGTGGCTTCGTCCAGGATCAGGATCCTGGGATTGGCAAGCAGGGCCCTGGCAAAGGAGATCAGCTGCCGCTGTCCGGCGGAGAGTCTGCTGCCCCGTTCGTTTACCTCCGTGTAATACCCGTTTTCCATCTGGCTGATAAAGTCATGGGCGCATACGGTTTTCGCCGCAGCGATGACCTCTTCGTCCGTGGCTTCCCGGTTGCCGTAGCGGATATTGTCCATGATGGTGCCCGAGAAGATGAAGCTGTCCTGCATCATGATGCCCATCTGGGTCCGCAGGGAGCGGATGGTCACAGTGGAAATATCTGTTCCGTCTATCAGGATCCGGCCTGAATCTACATTGTAGAAGCGGCTTATCAGGTTGACTATAGTGGACTTTCCTGCCCCGGTGGGGCCTACGAAGGCATAGGTCTGTCCAGCGTTCACTGTAAAATTGATATTTTCCAGGATTCTGTGGCCCTCTTCATAGCTGAAGCACACATCCTTAAATTCCACGTTTCCCCGGATGGCCGGCATGTCAGCGGCATCCTCCGCATCCTTTACCAGAACAGGTTCGTCAATGGTCTCAAAGATGCGCTCCAGGTAGGAAACAGCTGTGAGCAGGGAATTGTAAAATCCTGCCAGGGTATTGATGGGCGCCCAGAAACGTCCGATGTAGGCAGTGAAGGCAATGAGCATACCTACCGTCAGGGTTGCGTCAGGGGCCAGGATCCAGCGGATGCCAAGCACATAGATAAAGGATGTGGTGACAGCGGAGATCACGTCCACGCTGGGACCCATGGTACAGTTAAGCCTGATGGCTCTCATCCACGAATTTCTGTAATTATCGCTTAAATGATTAAATATCTGGTTATTTTCGTTTTCCCGCACAAAGGACTGGGTTACCCGGATTCCTCCTATACTTTCCGCGATGTAGGCATTCAGGTTGCTCTGCTTATTGGACTGAATCTGCCAGGCCCGGCGCTGTTTCTTCTTAATAATAATGATCACCAGTGCCAGGACGGGCAGTCCGCACAGGCAGACCAGTGTGAGCCTGGCATCACAGAACAGCATGAACAGGATAATGAAGATCAGGTTACACAGGTCTGTCACTGTATTTACGATGCCGTTGCTCAGGAGGTCGCTTAAACTGTTTACATAGTTGACTACCCTTACCTGTATCTTGCCATGGGGTCTGTCATCATAGTAGGAGAAGGGGAGCTCCTGCAGGTGGTTAAAAATATCCGTGCGGATGGCGTGTATGATATCCTGCCCCACAATGCTCATGGTCTTGATCTTCAAGACCATGGCAGCGGCGGAATAGGCTGCTACTGCCAGTGTCAGCAGGGAGACGGCCACGATTTTGTCCATATCCTTCCCGGGAATGTAGTAGTCCATGATCCGTTGGAAGAAAATGGGGACCATCATGGTCAGGGCAGAAGCGGAGAGCATCAGGAGTATAATGCCGGCCATCCTGCCTTTATATGGGGAGACATAGCCTGCAAGCCGCTTTAACTGTCTGATGTCAAACTTGTCTTCCAGTATTTCATCCATGTCATATCGATTTCTTGCCATAATAATTACCTCTGTTATCATTCCTTTTAGCGGATCAGATTCTTATTCTGTCTGTTTATAAGCTGCTGCGGTATCTCGCCGTATTGGTTGCGGAAGGCATTGGCGTAGTAGCCGCCTGCTGCCACCAGCTCGTCATGGGTGCCGTGTTCTATAATGTGTCCATGGTCCATTACCAGAATCTGGTCTGCATCCCGTATGGAGGAAATGCGGTAGGCTATAATGAACACGGTGCAGTCCTGCTTTACGGTTTTGAGCTGTTCCTGGATATAGCTTTCCGTCTCCATGTCCACGGCGGAGGTGGTATCGTCAAGGATCAGCACGGAAGGGTCTTTCAGCAGGGCGCGGGCCAGGGAGATTCTCTGCTTCTGGCCTCCGGACAGGCCCACTCCCCTTTCGCCAACAATGGTGTCATATCCTTCGGGCAGGGCGGAGATGAAATGGTTTGCATCTGCCATAACCGCGGCGTGTTTTACCTTGTCGAAGCTGCAGTCAGGTCTTCCGTAGGCGATATTTCCCTCTATTGTATCCGAAAAAAGGAATACATCCTGCATTGCCATACCGATATTGTCCCTCAGGTCATACAGATCCATGTTCCGCACGTCTTTGCCGTCCACCAGAACCTGGCCGGAGGTGGTGTCATAAAAACGGCAGAGCAGGTTCATCAGTGTGGATTTTCCGGATCCGGTGGAGCCTATGATGCCCACGGTCTGTCCGGCCTTCACCTTGAAGTTTATGTTTTTTACGATATCCTCCCCGTCCGTGCGGTAGGATACATCCCGGAATTCTATATTGCCGTGGATCCTGGGGTGGGAGCCGTCTCCGGCATTGTCCTGTCCGTGGTTTCCTGCCTGTTCAGGACAGGGCGTTTTCACCGAGGGCTCCTCGCTGTAGGTGGAATAGATCTTTTCTATGGATGTAATGAAATTCTGAATATCGTTAACCCACCAGCCGGCCATCCGGAGAGGGCTGTTCAGCATCCACAGGTAACCGTTCACCCGAACCAGGTCTCCAAGGGTGATTTCCCCCAGGATCACCATGTATCCGCCATAAAGCATCAGGATGATGGTCAGGGAGTAGGAAAGGATCTCAAAAATGGGTACATACTTCATCCATACACGGGAACCCCTGATCTGGGCATCCCGGAATTTGTCATTTTCCTTCTGGAATTTTTCTTTTTCATATTCTTCTTTTGCAAAGGCCTTTACCACCCGGTTTCCGCTGATGTTTTCCTGAACCAGGGTATTCAGGGAGGAAAAGCAGTTGCGGTTTCTCTGGAAGGCTGGTTTTACTTCCTTTGACTGCAGGAAAGTGGCCAGTGCGGTGAAGGGCAGTACTGTCAGCATGCACAGCGCCAGCTTTGCGTTGATGGTAAAGATCATCAGCAGGGCAAAGGCAAACAGCAGGATGTTCTGATAGACTGCATAGATAACATAGGATATGAAATGCCGGACGGCTTCCATATCTCCTGTCTGGCGGCTCATCAGGTCGCCGGTCCGCGTCCTGTTGTAAAAGCTGAAATCCTCTTCCAGGAATTTGCGGTACACCTGGCCTCTCATGTCGTAGAGAAGCCCCTGGGAAGCCGTCTCAAAGACCAGCTGGTACAGGAAGCGCAGAAGGCTGGTCAGCAATGTGACGCCAAGCAGGCACAGAATCAGCCTGGGCAGCAGATCGTAATTGCCGGCCTGGATTACATCGTCCACGATAATCCCCGACAGGTAGGGGGTTACGATGGACAGGGCTGCGATGACTGTGGTTAGAAAGAGACCAAGAATCATCAGCCCCCGGTAGCGTTTCAGAAAACTGTGGAACCATTTTAAAGGTGTCATAATATGTATACCTCCCCGGAATGCCCTGCATCCCGTTCGCCCTATGTATTTTCCCGTGGACGTCCCGGGGGACATTCGCAGCGGGGGATTTGGTTGTGGGCTTATGCATCATTGTACTTTTTCGGGTACAAAAAGGAATGGAGTATCTTGCACCGTTGATGGAAAATATTGTAGGGGAAAAGACATGGGACCGGCAGGGCTTTTGGATAAAAGGCTTTGGGCAAACGTGAAGATTTTATGGACAAGACCGGGCAAAAATGATATGATCGTATGGAATAACCATAGAATGAGGGATAAAGATGGAAGAAATAAAGAATATCGAACAGTCCAGAATCCGGAATTTCTGCATTGTCGCCCATATAGACCATGGAAAATCCACGCTGGCGGACCGGATTATTGAGCATACGGGCCTTCTGACCAACAGGGAGATGCAGGCCCAGGTACTGGACAATATGGATCTGGAGCGGGAGAGGGGCATTACCATCAAGGCCCAGTCCGTGCGCACCGTGTACAAGGCCAGGGACGGGGAAGAGTATATTCTGAATCTTATCGATACGCCGGGCCATGTGGACTTTAATTATGAAGTAAGCCGTTCCCTTGCCGCCTGCGACGGAGCGATTCTTGTGGTGGATGCTGCCCAGGGAATTGAGGCCCAGACACTGGCCAATGTCTACCTGGCCCTGGATCATGATCTGGACGTGATCCCGGTGATCAATAAGATAGACCTGCCCAGTGCGGAGCCGGAACGTGTGATCGAGGAGATTGAGGATGTCATAGGCCTGGAGGCCCATGACGCTCCCCTGATTTCCGCCAAAAACGGTTTGGGCATCGAGGATGTGCTGGAGCAGATCGTGAAGAAAATTCCGGCCCCCAAGGGGGATCCGAAAGCCCCGCTGCAGGCCCTGATTTTTGACTCCCTGTATGATCCCTACAAAGGGGTTATTATCTTCTGCCGGATTATGGAAGGGACCGTCAGCAGGGGAACCATGATTCGGATGATGGCTACCGGGGCGAAGGAAGAAGTAGTGGAGGTGGGCTGTTTCGGCGCAGGCCGTTTTATTCCCTGTGAGGAGCTGTCCGCCGGAATGGTGGGTTATATCACGGCTTCCATCAAAAATGTAAAGGATACCGCGGTGGGGGACACGGTGACGGACGACCGCAATCCCTGTAAGCAGCCGCTGCCCGGATACAAAAAGGTGCAGTCCATGGTTTACTGCGGTTTTTATCCCGCGGACGGGGCAAAGTATCCGGATCTGCGGGACGCGTTGGAAAAGCTCCAGCTCAATGATGCGGCTCTGCAGTATGAGCCGGAGACCTCTGTGGCTTTGGGTTTCGGATTCCGCTGCGGGTTCCTGGGACTGCTGCATCTGGAGGTGATCCAGGAGAGACTGGAGCGGGAGTACAATCTGGATCTGGTGGCTACGGCTCCGGGCGTTGTGTACAAGGTGTACAAGACCAACGGGGAGGTCATTGAGCTGACCAATCCTTCCAATCTGCCGGATCCCTCCACCATCGAGCATATGGAGGAGCCTGTGGTCAGCGCGGAGATTATGGTCACCAGTGAATTTATCGGCTCCATCATGGAATTGTGCCAGGAGCGCCGGGGCAGGTATCTGGGGATGGAGTACATGGAGGCCAGCCGGGCGCTGCTGAAATATGAGCTTCCTCTGAACGAGATCATTTACGACTTTTTTGACGCGCTGAAATCCCGTTCCAGGGGTTATGCGTCTTTTGACTATGATATGAAGGGGTATGAGGAGTCCAGGTTGGTAAAACTGGATATTCTGATCAACCGGGAGGAAGTGGACGCTCTGTCGTTTATCGTCCATGCGGATTCCGCCTATGAGAGGGGCAGAAGGATGTGCGAAAAGCTGAAGGAGGAGATACCCAGGCATCTGTTTGAGATTCCCATCCAGGCGGCCGTGGGCGGCAAGGTTATCGCCCGGGAGACGGTGAAGGCCATGCGCAAGGATGTGTTGGCAAAATGCTACGGCGGCGATATCACCCGGAAGAAAAAGCTTCTGGAGAAGCAGAAGGAAGGGAAAAAGCGCATGCGCCAGATCGGCAATGTGGAGATTCCCCAGAAAGCCTTCCTCAGCGTGCTGAAGCTGGACGAGGATTGATAGAAAAACGGACGGAAACGCTTCGGCGCTGAGGGCAACACTTTTGGGAAAAGGATAGGGGGTAAAAGTCAATTGTCGGATAAAAAAGAGCTGGAATTATATTTTCATATTCCCTTCTGTGTCAGGAAATGTTTTTACTGTGATTTTCTGTCCGCTCCCGGAGATGAGAAAACAAAGAAAAGATATATGGAGGCGCTTCTCACGGAAACCGTGGGGAGCGCTTTCCAATATGAAGCATACAGGGTGGTCAGTGTGTTTATCGGCGGGGGAACGCCCTCGGCAGTGCCGCCGGCCTGTATCGGAGAGCTGATGGCAGCGGTCAGGGGCAGTTACGACATGGCGGAAGATGCGGAAGTGACCATTGAGGTGAACCCGGGGACCGTATCCGGGGAGGGATTTAGGGTATTCCGGGAGGCAGGCATCAACCGCTTAAGCATCGGTCTGCAGTCCGGGGATGACAGGGAGCTTGCCGCCATAGGCAGAATCCATACCTGGGCACAGTTTCAGGAGACCTTCCGGAAGGCAAGACAGGCGGGCTTTGCCAATATCAATGTGGATATCATGAGCGCCCTGCCTGGCCAGACGCTTTCCGAATACAGGAATACCCTGGAGAAGGTCCTCTCCCTGGAGCCGCCGCCGGAGCATATTTCTGCCTACAGTCTGATTCTGGAGGAGGGGACGCTTCTTTACCGGCAGCATGAGAGCGGGGAACTGGAACTGCCGGATGAGGACACGGACAGGGAGATGTACCAGGAGACAAAGCGCATTCTGGAGAGTCATGGCTATAAACGATATGAAATATCCAATTATGCGAAAAAAGGATACAGATGCCGTCACAACTGCGGATACTGGCAGAGAAAAAATTATGCGGGTTTCGGCATCGGGGCGGCCTCCCTGGTGGAGAACGTTCGTTTCCGCAACAGCGACGGGCTGAAAGATTATCTTGAGAATCCTCTGGGATGCAGGGAGGATGTGCAGGAGCTGAGCCGTGGGGAACAGATGGAGGAGTTTATGTTTCTGGGGCTGAGGATGACGGAAGGCGTGGAAAGCGGCGCATTCCGGAGACAGTTCGGGTGTGCCATGGAGGAGGTGTACGGGGAAGTAATCCGGAAGAACCGGGAGGATGGGCTGCTGCGGTATCTTACCGGGGAAGAGGAGAATCCGGCCAGGGGAACCCCGGCTGTGTGCGGGATGGAAAGGGAGTTCTCTGGGGAGAATGGCTGCCGGGAAGCTCCGGCTGTGTGCGGCATGGAAAGGGAGTTCTCTGGGGAGAATGCGCCGGGGGATACCCTGCGGCTGGCTCTGACAGACAGGGGATTGGACGTCAGCAACTATGTGATGGCTCAGTTTCTGAACTGACGGAAGGGAAAGCATTGACAGGTTCGTCTGTTTATGCTATTATGAAGTTGACTTCATGTGAAGTATACTTCATAATGCTTTCATGAGAGAGGGACGGAAGCAGTCGGAACGGCAGGGAGAATCAAAGGGGATAAAGATGAAGAACAGAGTAAAAGAACTGCGTACAGAGGCGGGTCTGACTCAGCAGCAGCTGGCGGACAGAGTGCATGTTTCCGCCAGAACCATTATTTCCGTAGAGAAAGGGCAGTATAAGCCGTCTCTGATGCTGGCCTACCGAATGGCGCAGGTATTTCACACCACCATAGAGGAGCTCTGTTGTCTGGAAGAGAATAAACGGGAGGAGGACGAAGCATATGGGAGATGGTAAAAACGCAACTTACAGCGGTAAAATCAAACGGCGGATCCGTATTCAGTACCTGGTTCTGGCGGCCATGCTGGTATATATGCCTGTAGTCGTGGAACTGGGGGGCGGCGATTCCCGGATTATGACTGATCTGGCCCGGAATTTCAGCAGGCTGGTTTATTTCGGCGGTCTGGCTTATATGATCGCCGGAATTCTGCGAAACAAAAAAGTGTTGGGCAGCAGTATCCTGCTGAAAGAACAGATGAGGGAGGAACAGGACGAACGGAATCAATATCTCCACGATAAGAGCGGAGGCTTGGTGATGGATATTCTCCTGGTTTCACTGCTGTTTTTTACGTGGACAGCTTCCCTGTTCCACATGGCGGTGTTTTATACAGCCTTTGCCGTTTTGGCACTGGCGGCAGGATTGAAGGCCCTGTTTTACTATATTTACAGCCACAGATGAAAACAGGCTTTATACAGTGAATATATTTTGAAACTTTTGAAACACAACCCAGGAACCATGGATGAGCCGGAGACATAAACTATGTTAAGAGTAATCCGTGGGGGTTGGATTTGGAGACGTTTCAAAAACCGTTGACACAGGAGGAGGAAGCCGGGTATATCCGCTTGCTGCGCCATGGTTCCCCTGAGGAGGCCGAACTGGCACAGAAGATACTGGTGGAGCGGAATCTGCGTCTGGTAGTCCATATCGTGAAGAAGTATCAGAATGCGGACGAGGATATGGAAGACTTTATTTCCATAGGCTGCATCGGGCTGATCAAAGCGATCCGGACATTTGACGAGAAAAAGGGGCGGCTGGCTACCTACGCCTGCAGATGCATAGAGAATGAACTGTTAATGTTCCTGAGGGGAAAAAAGAAATCCTCCCGGGAAGTTTCACTTTTTGAGCCCATCGGACAGGATAAGGAAGGGAACGAGATTCATCTGGTGGACGTGATAGAACAGAATCAGCCCGATATCATTGAAAGCATGGAGCTGACGGGGAATATCCGAAGGCTTCTGGCTCTGATGGATGTCAGTCTCACGGAGCGGGAACGGCGGATTATCATCATGCGGTACGGCCTCTACGGGAACCGGGAGGTGACCCAGAATGAGATCGGGGAGGCCCTTGGGATATCCAGGAGCTATGTGAGCCGGATTGAGAAGAAGGCGCTTTCGAAGCTGCGGGAGAAATTTGAGGAGAGGTGAGCGCAAGAGGAGGGATATAGTGAAAATGGGGGCAGAATCTGTCAAACTTATGTGGTTAGATGGATTTTGCCTCATTTTCATTTTTTTAGCGGATATTTCGGGCAGAGGCCAGATTAAGGACAGGAAATCCGTATTGCTTTTTTGGGATAAATTGCATATAATGAAAAAAGTCAATGTCCAGGAAAATGTACACAGGGATAATTTATGATTGAAATGTGCAGAAAGGCTGTTTAGCTCATGGCGAAAAAGGATAGGAATGATCAGATTTTCACCCCTGACAAATATGTGGAAGATATGTTGGATCGAATAGGATATGTAGAAAATCTGGTAGGTAAAACTGTTCTGGAAAACTCATGTGGTCAGGGAAACATTTTGGTGCCGATAGTTGGCAGATATATTAGAGACGCAAAGATGCAAGGCTTGTCTGAGAAATGTATTGCAGAAAGCCTGTCGCAAAACATCATAGGTTTTGAAATTGATAAAGAACAAAGAGAGAAATGTATCGAGCGTCTTGACAGAACCTGTGCTTTATCAGGCATAGAAAATGTGCAGTGGAATATACTGAATCAGGATTTTCTGGCATATAAGGCAAGTGAACTGAAAGCATCATTTATTGTCGGAAACCCTCCTTATATTACATATCATGATATGACCGAAGAAGAACGGATGTATCTTAAGGAACATTATGAAGTGTGCAGAAAAGGAAGATTTGATTATTGCTATGCTTTTATAGAGGCAAGTATCAACGCATTAAAAACAGGGGGAAAGATGATTTACCTGATTCCTTTTAGTATTTTTCGAAATCTATATGCAAGAGAATTGCGAAAATATATAGTTGGTGGGATGACAGGTGTAGTTGATTTAAGCGGAGAAAAGGTATTTCCAGGAATTACCTGCTCGGTTGCTTTCCTGCTTTATGAAAAGGGAAAATATAGGCATGAAATATTATATGAGGAGAATGAAACGGGCAAAAAAAGGTTGATTCAAAAGAGTCAGCTGTGCGAAGACAATAAGAAATGGGTTTTCCAGAAGGTGGAGGATGGGGAAGAACAATTTGGCAATTATTTTAATGTTTGTAACAGCGTAGCTACATTGTTGAATGAAGCTTATTTGATTAAGCCAACAAAAGAAGATGAGCGATTTTTCTATGTAAAAGAACAGAAAGTGGAAAAAGAAATTTGTCTGAGAGCGATAAGTACAAAAAGTGAAAAGAAAAAAACGAAAGAGAAACAATATATCCTCTTTCCTTACAAAAGAAAGGAAGAGGAGATTTATAAATTTAGGGAAAAAGAGTTCAGGCGGTTGTATCCACATGCATATCGATATCTGAGACAATTTGAAAAAAAATTGAAAGACAGAAAAAGCGACAAAAATGCACAATGGTTTGAATATGGTAGATCTCAGGCGCTTAAGGAACTATGGAAAGATAAACTGGTCCTTCCAATGGTAATAACAAGACAGGCCAGAGTATATCGGGGAGATGAAAGCGCGGTTCCCTATGCAGGGTATTTTATAACGCAAAAAAAAGATGCAGGCTATACTTTAGATGATGCTGTAAGGATTCTGCAAAGCGCAGAATTCTATCAATATGTCAAAATGGTAGGGACACCGACAACAGAGACCTCATATAGGATTTCTGTGAATGATATTGAGCAATATAGGTTTAAGTGAGGTACCGTATATGGCGAAAAATCTGCAATTTAAAACAAATTCAAGGCATATTGGGCAGTTAGGGCGCGAACTGGTCACTGACTTTGTCACGGCTCTGGTAGAGCTGGTCAAAAATGCCTATGATGCGGATGCGCCTGGTGTACGCATAATAATTGAAAATGTGAACACACCCTATAGCCGCATTATCGTGGCAGATACGGGCTGTGGCATGACAGAAGATGAGTTTGAAAATCGCTGGATGGTAATTGGGACAAGCAATAAACTGAGTTTGCCATATACGCCTAAGGGAAGAAAAAAAGCGGGTAAAAAGGGGATTGGGCGTTTTTCTGTAGAACGATTGGCAGAGCGTGCGATGATTTATTCTTTTACCGCGGAACAGACATTCAGAGTTTTTTTGAACTGGAATCTTTATGAAGAAATATCAGTCGCCGGATTACAACAGAGAATTCAGATTTTGCGTAATAAGAAAGACGTTCCGGCGGCAAAATATATTGCGAACCAGCTGGAATATTATCTGTCCCTGAAGCTGGAAGGAAATGATATAATCGAGCAGGAATATGTAAGGGAAAAAGCCGGCAGAATTATCGATGATTATGAAGCTGCATATGGAACTGCTTTTTTGGATTTATTCGAAGACCAGATTCTCCCGATTCTAAAGAAACAGGAAAAAGTGGAACTTAAACTGGAAAATATTGATAATCCTCTGGAGGACATTGTAAATAGGGAAGACGAGGAGGCATATCATATTTTAAAAGAAATGTATGCAATGGAGGGCAGAGAGGAAGAAACTGTGCATACAGGCTTGGTTATGGTTTTGGAGGGTTTGAGGGACAACTGGAGGCAAAAAGATATCGAAAAACTCCAGAAAGAGCTTCGTTTGCTTATAGCGCCTGAATTTATTGAAAAAGATCCTTTTCATATTGAGTTGATAGCCAATCAGTTCAAAATTCCGGAAGAAATCAGTGTGAATTCTATTCTGGATTTAAGATATGCAAAACTGACAGCCAGAATTTATGATAATGGAACCCGGTCTGAGATTAGTTATTCGGATATAACAGGGAAAAATAAAGAAAAGCATATGGAATATGAAACGCCCCTGCTCTGCGGAGATATTTCGTTTGAATTGTATTATTTTCTACGGGATTCTGCTCATATGACGAATGAAACCTATAATTACCGTCTGGCAATAGAGATTTTGAATATATATTGCGGAATAAAAATATATCGAGACAATTTCCGGGTAAAGCCATATGGGGATGTCGGAAATGACTGGTTAGGTTTAGATAAATCAAAGGTCAGCGATACGCATGGATACCGTGTGGGCAATAATCAGACCATCGGTGTTATAAAAATTTCAGATGAGAAGAACCCGCTTTTGATAGATGCGACTAACAGGGAGGGAATTATTGAAAATGAAGCATATGAGCATCTGAAAAAATTTGTTCTTAGTTGTATAGAGGTTATTTCAGAGATAAGACGGGAGGAATACGAAAAGTCAAAGTCCGATCTGGAAAAGGCGAAAGAGCAGAGGCAGGAACAAAAGAGAACAGCAGAGAAACAGAAAAATATTCAGGAAAAGCGATATGAAGATACGGTGCTGTTATTAAAAAACGGGGCATCCTATGATGTGGTGGCAAGGTCGCTGGAAGAATGGAAATCCGAAGAAGATAAGAGACAGAGGGAGACAGAAGAACAGTACGAAAAAACGGAGAGTGCTTATGAAAAATATGTGGAAATGCAGGAAACGGAGCTGTCCATGTACAAGAATCTGGCTACGCTTGGCATTTTGACAGGAAATTTTGGGCATGAGACTCAGGACATCATATCCAGGATGGACAGCACCTTGTCTTTTTATACTGAGATTGCACCAATAATAGAAAATCCGTTCTTTGTTGAAATAACAGATAATATCAAATCAGATTTTACCAGAATTTCGGGATATAGTTTGATGATTGTGGAATTTCTGAGAAAGAAAAAGAGAAGTCCTCATACGGATTTGGATTTCAGTGGGGTTTTGAGAGACATCTGCAGATTGTATCAAGGTATGTTGGAGGCATTTCATGTGGATTTACAGCTAAAAGCAGAGGAAGACATTTGTCTTACAATGCGTCAGATTGATTTGGAATCCATCATCATTAATATGATTACCAATGCTTTTGAGCAGGTGAAGGTCAGACCGAAAAAGAAGATACAGATTACATTTGAACAGAAAGAGGAAGATATATACCTTTATTTTGAGGACAGTGGGCCAGGGGTGCCGGAAAATATGCGTGAAGAGATATTCAGGCCATTTATTACTACAAAGGAAGATGGAATCGGGTTGGGGCTGAATATTGTAAAGGATATCGTGACAAGCTATGGAGGCACGGTACTCGCAGAAGAATCAAAAGAACTTGGCGGGGCGAAGTTTGTTGTGCATTTTATGAAGGAGGATGTCTGATGCAGACTTTGACAGGATTGTATATTGAGGATGAACCCAAAAATATCACTTTGATGCAGGGGCGATTCAGTTTGTTCCCTGGAATCAAATTGATAGGAATTGTTACGTATCCCCATACATTAGAGGGGTTTTATGATTATGTGGTCGAAAATGATGTGGACTTTTTGCTGATTGACCATGAATTGGATAAAGCTTCGGTTAGCTACAAAGGAATCGAGGTGCTGCGGGAGATACGCCGCCATGATAGCAATATATATGCGGTTTTATTGACGAATTATCCTCTGGATGACTATAAGGATGAGTTGGGAGAATATGATTATCAGCTGAACAAGGCAGAACTAAAAGATACGAAGAAAATGAATGAACTGATTGCCAAGATAAGGCGAGCATGTGCTTTGCGGAAAGATAATGATACGCTTTCGTTCATGAATGAAAAAAATGAAGAACTTAATTTGTTACTGCAACAGATACGTAGAGTTACAAATAGGGAAAAATAGATGGTATATAAACGAAAAAGACATTGGGTGACATATCATTCTGAAAAATGCAAAATGTATCTTCGAAATGATTTCAAATTTGAGTGTGCATATTGCGGAATGAAAGAAAAAGATAATGTGATGGGTGAGCAGCTGTTCGAGAAAGACCATTTTGTATCCAGGCAGTCAGATGTGGATGTGGACGGCTATAATAACATGGTTTATGCCTGCCGTAAATGTAACGGGACAAAAAGCAATCAGAATATAGAAATGATTCTGGATCCGTGTAAAGATGACATCTATGGGGGACAAAATCCGCATATTCGTAAATCAGGAGCAGAAGATTACTATAAATTGCGCGGGGTTACATCGCAGGGGCAACAGCTAATTGATAGCTTGAAGCTAAATTCACGCTTTTACCGCAAAATGCGCCAGGCACAGGCACAAAATGAGAAAATAAGAAAAATGATTTACCAATTGTTAGGTGAGTCCCCCAATCTCAAATCCCCTGAAATCGCCGGGGAGATTAAAGCATATTTGAACAATGGAACCCTGATAAACGAAGAAAGTGAAGAGTTTCGGTGTGGGGTTTCGAAAGTGGGAGAAGAGGTATATACAGTATTAGAGAAATTGAAAGAAAAAGGCATAAAATATAAACTTCTTTTTATGGATGACGATTTGGATGTGAGAGTGGAATATTGTGGTAAGATATACTATTGTGAAATCCGGGTCACTGATTATGCGGGTATGAAAAAAAGAGGGCCTGTTGTAGAAAGAGAAAAGAAAAAAGAGTGGCAAAAAACGGGAAATGTCTGCGGGGTCCTGTATTATTACAAAGTGCAGGACATTATGAACCTTTACATATATTCTGAAGAGGAGCAGACAGAGATTGTGAAGTTGTGGTAGAAATTTTTTAGCCCTAACTTGACAGGAGAGTATGTGAGCCGGATTGAGAAGAAGGCCCTTTTGAAGCTGCGGGAGAAATTTGAGCAGGAATAGACGTCGAATGGGATGAAGCGTTGTTTTCAAAATGGGACATAGTTGGTTTAGTTGGAGCGGCTACACTGACTTTGTCCCATTTTGCTTGGTGAGACTATATAGTTTTTACGGAAATTTGATGCATTTTCTGTGGAAACATGTATAATAAGATTAATTGGAGAAGTGGGGAGGACACATTATCATGACGAGAACCGTAGGAATAGGGATTCAGAGTTTTGAAAAGCTGATAATGGAAAACAGATTTTATCAGGCAGTGGTGGGAAATTAAGACGATGTGAGATTGATTGCCCGTCCCCGTAGATTCGGGAAGACTTTGAACATGAATATGTTGGAGAGATTTCTTTCTGTAGAGTATGAGGGTAGGGGAGAGGTCTTTCATGGGTCATCCATATGGAAGAACGAGAAGTATCAGAATATCCAGGGCACTTGGCCGGTTATATTTTTGAGTTTCGCGGATGTAAAGGCGAATACCTTCGCTATGGCAAGGGAAAAGATTTGTATGCTTATCAAAGAAGTGTACCGTAAGTATGATTTCCTGTTGTCAGGCGGGAGCCTGAAAGAAGGGGAATCAGAGCTTTTCCGCAAAGTTTTATGGTATGACGGCTTTACCTTTGGAAAATGCAGAGATATTTATAATCCTTGGTCAATCATAAATTATCTGAGAATGGGGAAGCTTTCCACCTATTGGGCTAACACTAGCAGCAATGGGTTGGTAGATAAGCTAATACGAGAAGGGAGCACAGAAATAAAAATATCTATGGAGAACCTGCTGAAAGTGGAACATCTGTACAAGGGAATAGATGAGCAGATTATGTAAAGTTGGCAGATCGCTATATCATTACCTCCAATCGGGAAGAGCGCAAAGCAAGTTACGCTTGCTTTGGAAGATATGATGTGATGTTGGAGCCGAAAAATGAAACAGACAATGCCATAATAAATAATTGTTATAGGAATGCAATTATTATACCGCGAATGCCGCGTTGAGACAGATTGAAGAACAGAAATACGCATCAGCTTTAGAAGCCAGGGGGATTGCATCAGAACGGATTCGCAAATATGGATTTGCATTTGAGGGAAAAACCGTGCTGATACAATAATTGGTTATGATATAGATGCTGCGAAATTTTTTGTAATTTTCTTGTAGGTTATATGGAAAGCATGTATAATAAGGGATGGCATCACGCTTGATATAGAATATGAGGCAGAGAAAACATGAAGAAATTACTGGTAAAAGACAAAAAATACGGTTTTGGGGACTTTTTAAGAATTCCCTTCACAGTCTGCCCGGTGTACGCGGGAATTAAGACACTCAATCAGATATTGGTATCCATCCTGCCGTCACTGCAGGTGTTTGCCACTGCGGCCTTTATCGACACTGCCCTGGATATTTTCTCGGGAAAGACCGGACAGCCCGCCATCATGGCGCCCCTGTTGTGCCTGATCGCCATTGTGACCTACAACAACCTGAACTGGCAGCTGATGAGCTATATCAACCTGAAAATGCAGATGCGCCTGGATTTTGTGTACCGCACCGG
Source organism: uncultured Lachnospiraceae bacterium (assembly GCA_947367855.1). Taxonomy (GTDB): domain Bacteria; phylum Bacillota; class Clostridia; order Lachnospirales; family Lachnospiraceae; genus Acetatifactor. The sequence continues at coordinate 416,904 of CANBFE010000001.1, forward strand.
AATCGCCGAGAAGCGGGCTGCGTTGGAATACCGGCATGTGGAGGACAATGATACCTGGGAACTGATCAACCGGGTGTGCGGCGATCCTGTGGGGAAGCTGATGGACGGATTCAACAATATTCTCGGCGCGGCAAACATCGTCCTGCGGGTGGGATCTCTGCTTGCCATACTGATGGCCCAGGTGTGGTGGGCAGGACTGGCCATTGTGGCCATCTCCGTTCCTCTTTTCCGGCTGGCAGTGAAGGGCGGGCAGCAGATCTACGAAGAAAACAAGGAAGCGGAGAAGCACCGCCGCAGAGCCAACTATCTGAAGAGCATACTGCAGGGGCGGGAAAACGTGGAAGAACGGACGCTTTTCGGTTATACAGAGAAGATAAACCGGCAGTGGATGGAAAAATATGAAGCCGCCCGGAAGATTTCCGTGGGCGTGAGCGCCAGATTCTTCGTGCGGGTGAAAGGATCCAGCCTGATCACGGTGCTGCTCTCCATGCTGATTATCAGCGTGCTTCTGCTTCCCCTGCAGAAGGGCCTCATCACATCGGGTATGTTCATGGGCCTCATCACCTCCACCCTGAACCTGATCCAGATGATGTCCTGGGAGCTGTCGGACACCATGAATCAAATTGCCCAGAACCTGGAGTACTGCAAGGATCTGACCGCTTTCTGCGCCCTGTCCGAGACCCCGGGCGCATTGGATGTGCCTGCGGACAGTGCCGGAATCACGTTCGAAAGCCTGGAATTTCGCCATGTGTCTTTCCGGTATCCGGGCACGGAACAGGATATTTTAAGTGATTTCAATCTTCGCCTGGAATGCGGCAGGCATTATGCCTTCGTGGGCATTAACGGAGCCGGAAAGACCACGCTGACCAAGCTGTTGACCGGTCTGTATGATAATTACGAGGGGGAAATTCTGCTCAACGGCAAAGAGCTGAAGACCTTCAGCCAGGCTCAGCTGAAAGCGTTTTTCTCCGTGGTCTATCAGGATTTCGCCAGATATCAGATATCCCTGGAGGACAATATCGCCCTGGGAAATGTGCTTCAGAAGGACAGGGAAAAGATTCGGGAAGCCGCGGAGGCAATCGGCCTCGGTCAGGCAATCGCCGGACTGCCCCGGGGAATGGAGACCCCTCTGGGAAAAATAAAGGAACAGGGAGTGGACCTCTCCGGGGGTCAGTGGCAGCGACTGGCCATTGCCAGAGCCCTGTATAATCCGGCGGCGGTGCAGATTCTGGACGAACCCACGGCGGCGCTGGACCCGGTGGCGGAAAGCGGTATCTATGAAATGTTCGGCAAAATCAGCGCCGGGAAATCCACCATCTTCATCACCCACAGACTGGGCGCCGCCCGTCTGGCAGATGAGATTATCGTAGTGGACGGCGGGAAAGTGGCAGAAAAGGGAAATCATGAAAATCTGCTCTCCCAAAAGGGCATTTATGCCTCCATGTATGAGGCGCAGAGGAGTTGGTATCAATGAAAAAACAAAACGAGACAAAAAATAAGACAACTATGGCAGGCGCTTTCGGAAAACTCCTGCCGGTCATGGTAAAAGCAACCCCCTTTCTGTTCACGGTAAACATGCTGCTTTCTGTTTTACACAGCATCTCCTTCGGCGTGGAAACCATGATGCGGCAGCGCTTTTTTGACAGTGCAGTGGATGTGGCCGGGGGAAAGACCGGGATTGGTTGGGCATTTCTTGCCCTGGCGTTTCTGGGCATTACCAATGTGGCCTGTCAGGTGCTGAACGGCGCGGCGAATTTTCTGCCGGGTGTGGTGGAGGGAAAGACCAGTGCCCGGCTCTCCATGGCCATCCAGAAAAAAATTGCCCGTCTGGATCCGGCTGTCTTTGAGGACACGGAAAAGCTCGATGATATCAATAAGGCGGAACAGGGGAAAAACAGTGCTTTCTGGTTTGTCTATAATGTGCTTGCAATTCTGACGTTTTATATTCCCTATTTCATTTTTATGGGTTGGTATCTCTTTTCCCTCAAACCGATTCTGGTCAGCGCCATTGTGATCATTTTCCTGCCCACCGCTTTGGCACAGCTGATCCGCGCAAAGGTCTTCTCCCATCTGGAGGACACCTCGGCTCCGGTCCGCAGGGAATACGAATACTACGAGACCTGCATGGCAGGGCGGGAATATTTCAAGGAAACCCGCATTCTGGGCGGCTTCTCCTACTTCAGAAAGCTGTATCAGGAGAGTCTTATCTGCCTGCAGAAGCTGAAGTTTAAAGCCACCATGAAATCAAATCTGTTTGAGCTCTCCATGCGGGCAGTCTCGACGGCCGGATACTGCTGCATTCTCTGGATGCTGTATGACGCCCTGATAAAACAGGAGGTGACGGTGGGGGCTTTCGCTGCAGTCTTTAATTCCATCGGCATGCTGTACGGCGTCATGGAGGAGGTTATCTGCCGACATATGGGAAATATGGCCGCAAGTGCAGGTTCAATCCGCAATTACGTGAATTTTCTGGAGATGGACGAACGGACAGGACAGTTTCAGGCTGCGCCGGGCTGGGGGGATATTGTACTGGAAAACGTAAGCTTTTCCTACCCGGCCGGAAAAAAGGAAGACGGGACACCGGAACCGGAGAAATATGCCGTAAAGAACGTGAGCCTGACGCTGCATAAGGGGGAGACACTGGCTGTGGTGGGCGAAAACGGCTCCGGAAAATCCACCCTGATCCGCCTGATTGCCGGACTCTACCTCCCGGGAGAGGGCACGGTAAAGAAAAACGGCACTGATACCAGGGAACTTGCCATGGAGGCCCTTACCGGCCAGACTTCCGCTGTATTCCAGAAATTCCAGCGCTATCAGATGACTCTGGCCGAGAATATCGTTATCAGCGATCCTGCGGCAGACTGCGGAGAATCCCGGCTGGACAGCGTATGCGGCATGGCGGGAACGGAGCCGGGCGAATTTCCAGAGGGTTATGAAACCATGCTTTCCCGGGAATTTGACGGCATTGACCTGTCCGGAGGCCAGTGGCAGCGCGTTGCCATTGCCAGAGGCTTCTTTCGGAGCCATGATCTGATTATCCTGGACGAACCCACGGCGGCCATCGATCCATACGAAGAAACAAGAATTTACAATCGTTTTGCCGAAATTTCCAGGGATAAATCCGCCGTTATCGTGACCCATCGACTGGGCTCTGTGAAGCTGGCTGACCGGATTTTGGTCATGAAGGACGGAGAGGCGGTGCAGCTTGGCACCCATGAGGAGCTTATCGCCCGGGAGGGAGAATACAAAAGGCTCTACGAAGCCCAGGAACAGTGGTACAAACCAATTGATTGTCCGGCTGTAGTCCAGTGACGTGGCATTTGTCGGCAATTGCCCATTTCAAAAAAAGAGTTGAAATGTATGGTAAAAGAGGCTATAATCTGTTAAAAAGGCAAAATCAGCCCGGATACTGTTTCAATATGGGGGGAGTTTATTATTAGTCAGTCAGGATAAACAGTTGCCCGGGCTTTTTTGTTGCTATCATATTCAGGGGGTCAGAAATGGAGAATCAGAAGTTTGTATGGCATGAGAGGTACAACATTGGTGTGGAGGATATTGACAGGGAGCACAGGAAACTGTTTAATGTCATGAACAAATTGTTTTCCTATGGAGGCGCCGTTGACGAGAAAAGCCGTTGGGCCTATCAGGAGGGAATTAAATTTTTCAAGGGCCATGCCATGAAGCATTTCGCAGAGGAAGAAGTCTACATGGCTTCCATTGGCTATGAAGGGTATGAGACCCATCGGCGTCTGCATGATATTTTTCGAAAAAAGACACTTCCCGAGATCGAGAAGGAGCTGATGCAAACCAGATATTCCCAGGAGGCGGTGGAACATTTTCTCGGCGTGTGCGCAGGCTGGCTTATCGGGCATACCATGACGGAAGACCGTGCCATTGCAGGAGGGGTTTCCAGCAGGTGGATCGGTCTTCTGCCGGAGGAAGAGCAGGCTGCCATGAAGAAGACTATCATCCAGATGCTGAAGGAGCTGTTTCAGCTGGACGCCCGTGTGATCAGCGAAAGCTACAGCGGGGAGAAATTCGGAAACGGTTTTTACTACCGTCTGCTTTATGGTTCGGACAAGGGGGAAAAGTGGGAGTTTTTGTTGGTATTTGAGGAGAAGCTTCTGGTAAATACGGTGGGCAGCATTGTGGATTCCGATTCCGAGAAGGTGAACGTGATGATGATGAATGCCACCAGGTATATTGCAAAACAGTTTGTGGAGCGCATCATGGCTCATTTTCCCATCCAGGGACAGGTGGAGTTAAGAGAGGAAAACCTGCTGTCATACAAGCAGTTTGACAGGGTATTCGGACAGCATAATCCTCAGAGCAGCCTGCTTTTTGATACGGGGGCAGGGTATTTTGCCTACTGCATGCTGGCGCCCCATATGCTGGATGATTCTTCAGCACCCTCATTGAAGGCGGATAATGCCATGGCGCAGATTCAGAAATACCTGCAGGAGGCTGAGCTTGCGAATCAGAACAGCGGGAAAAAGAAGATACTGGTGGTGGATGATTCTGCCCTGATCCTGCAGGCCATGAAGGAACTCTTTGACAAGGATTATGAAGTGGCTACGGCAAAATCCGGGGTTGCGGCCATCCGCGCCATGACGCTTGATAAGCCGGATCTGGTACTGTTGGATTACGAGATGCCGGTGTGCAACGGGGAGCAGGTTCTTGGGATGATACGGGCGGAAGAAGCGTTTCTGGATACTCCGGTGATCTTTCTTACCGGCACGGTGGACAAGGAGCGTATCCAGAGACTTCTCCCCCTGAAACCGGCCGGATACCTGTTAAAGACCATACGGCCACAGGAAATAAAGGGAACCATTGACGATTTCTTCAGGCAGAGGTCGGAATCATAGTACTTTGAATATACCATGCCGAACAAAGATACCAGTCAGGAGGACAGAACATGCCACAGAGAAGCGATATCCACAAAGTACTGATCATAGGGTCAGGTCCCATTATTATCGGCCAGGCCTGCGAATTTGATTATTCCGGAACTCAGGCCTGTAAGGCACTGAAGAGGCTGGGATACGAGATCGTATTGGTGAATTCCAATCCGGCTACCATCATGACGGACCCGGAGATGGCGGATGTCACCTACATAGAACCACTGAATAAGGAGCGCCTGGAGCAGATCATTGCCAAGGAGCGGCCGGATGCGCTTCTGCCAAACCTGGGCGGGCAGTCTGGCCTGAACCTTTGCGCGGAGCTTGCAGCGTCAGGTATTCTGGAGAAGTACCAGGTAAAGGTGATCGGTGTTCAGGTAGATGCCATAGAACGGGGAGAGGATCGTGTCGCATTTAAGAATGCCATGGATGCTCTGGGAATTGAGATGGCCAGGAGCCAGGTGGCGTATACCGTGGAAGAGGCTCTGGGGATTGCGGAAGAGCTTGGATATCCTGTGGTACTCCGACCGGCTTATACGATGGGAGGCGCAGGAGGCGGACTGGTATATAATAAGGAAGAACTGTGCACTGTCTGTGCCCGGGGACTGCAGGCTTCCCTTGTGGGACAGGTTCTGGTGGAAGAGTCCATTCTTGGATGGGAGGAACTGGAACTGGAGGTGGTGCGGGATGCAGACGGAAACATGATCACTGTATGCTTTATTGAAAATATTGATCCCATGGGGGTTCATACAGGGGATTCCTTCTGCGCGGCACCCATGCTTACCGTTCCGGAGGAAGTACAGAGACGGCTTCAGGAGCAGGCATACCGGATTGTGGAGTCCGTGCAGGTCATCGGTGGTACAAATGTGCAGTTTGCCCATGACCCGGTCAGTGACAGAATCATTGTGATTGAGATCAATCCCAGGACTTCCCGTTCTTCTGCCCTGGCTTCCAAGGCTACAGGCTTTCCCATCGCTCTTGTCAGCGCCATGTTGGCGGCAGGGCTTACATTAAAGGACATTCCCTGTGGAAAATACGGTACACTGGACCGGTATGTGCCGGATGGCGACTATGTGGTGATTAAGTTTGCCCGTTGGGCCTTTGAGAAATTCAAGGGCGTGGAGGACAGGCTTGGCACGCAGATGCGGGCCGTGGGCGAAGTCATGAGTATAGGCAAAAATTATAAGGAAGCCTTCCAGAAGGCGGTCCGCTCCCTGGAGACAGGGCATTACGGTCTTGGACTGATCCCTGGTCTGGAGGAGAAGTCCCTGGAGCAGTTGCTGCGCATGTTGGCCACACCTTCCAGCCAACGTCATTTCATTATGTACGAGGCATTGAAAAAGGGAGCCTCTGCGGATACAATACACGAAATTACAAGTGTGAAAAAGTGGTTTATAGAACAGATGAAAGAGTTGGCGGAAGAGGAGAGGGAGATTGCGAAGTGCAGGGGAGGACTTCCGGGTGATGAAACACTGAACCGGGCAAAAAGAGACGGATTTTCGGATAAGTATCTGAGCCTGCTTCTGGATATTCCGGAGGGGCAGATCCGGAAACGGCGCATGGAGATCGGAGTGGAGGAAAATTGGGAAGGGGTTCATGTAAGCGGTACTCCGGACAGCGCATATTATTTTTCCACTTATAATGCGCCGGATAAAAATCCTGTCAGCACAGGGAAGCCCAAGGTGATGATTCTGGGCGGCGGTCCCAACCGGATCGGTCAGGGAATTGAATTTGACTACTGCTGTGTCCATGCGTCCATGGCCCTGAAGAAACTGGGATTTGAGACCATCATAGTCAACTGCAATCCGGAGACGGTATCAACGGATTATGATACTTCTGACAAGCTGTATTTTGAACCGCTGACTCTGGAAGATGTGCTGAGTATATATAGGAAGGAACAGCCCGTTGGCGTGATCGCGCAGTTTGGAGGACAGACGCCCTTGAATCTGGCGGCGGATCTGGAGAAAAACGGTGTGCGGATTCTGGGCACTGCGCCGGATGTGATAGACCTTGCGGAGGACAGGGATTTGTTCCGGGCCATGATGGATAAGCTGGGAATTCCCATGCCGGAGTCGGGCATGGCTACAACAGTGGAGGAGGCGCTGGAGATTGCACACCGCATCGGGTATCCGGTGATGGTGCGTCCTTCCTATGTACTGGGAGGCCGTGGCATGGAAGTGGTGTATCAGGATGCCAGCCTTTCCGATTATATGAGGGCAGCGGTGGGAGTGACACCGGACCGTCCCATCCTGATAGACAGATTTTTAAATCATGCCATTGAATGTGAGGCGGATGCCATCAGTGACGGAACCCATGCGTTTGTTCCTGCAGTGATGGAGCATATAGAACTTGCAGGGATCCATTCCGGAGATTCCGCATGTATCATTCCCTCCAGACATATTTCCAGGGAAAATGTGGCAACCATAAAGGAATATACCAGAAAGATCGCTGAGGAGATGCATGTGCGGGGACTGATGAACATGCAGTATGCCATTGAAAACGGCAGGGTGTATGTGCTGGAGGCAAATCCCAGGGCTTCCCGCACGGTTCCGCTTGTATCCAAAGTCTGCAATATCCGCATGGTTCCTCTGGCCACGGAGATTATTACTGCAGATATCACCGGGCGTCCTTCCCCGGTTCCGGGCTTAAAGGAAAAGCTGATTCCTTATTACGGGGTGAAGGAAGCGGTGTTCCCGTTCAACATGTTTCCGGAGGTGGACCCTGTTTTGGGACCGGAAATGCGTTCCACCGGGGAAGTGTTGGGACTTTCCACCTCCGTGGGGGAAGCGTTTTTCAAGTCTCAGGAAGCCACACAGACCAGACTGCCATTACGGGGGACGGTGCTTATCAGCGTAAACCGCAGGGATAAGGCCGAGGTGGTTGAGGTGGGACAGGCTTTTCAGGAAGCAGGTTTTCAGATTCTTGCCACAGGCACCACCTGCACCCTGCTCAGGGAGGCGGGCATTGAGGCCAGGCTTGTGAAAAAGTTCTATGAGGGCAGGCCCAATGTTCTGGATTTTATAACCAGGGGCGAGATAGACATGATCATCAATTCACCGGCAGGCGACGACAGTGAATATGATGACAGCTACCTGAGAAAAGCGGCCATCAAGGCAAAGATTCCCTATATGACCACCATTGCCGCTGCCAGAGCCACAGCGGAGGGTATCCTTCATGTGCAGAGGGTGGGCAATAACGGCCAGGTGCATTCCCTGCAGGAGCTGCATTCGCTGATTCAGGATGTGGAAAGCTGCTGATCATGGTGTCAGGGAGAACCAGGAGGAAGGAGGGAAAATGTATATTATCAGCAAATCTGACGAGAGAAAACAGCGGGAACGGGAGGTTCTGAAAACCTATCATTATTCAGAAAATGCTCCTGCGGAAATCCGTGAATACGCGGAAGGGGCGGCGGAGGGAATCCGACAGGCCCTGAAAATACTGGAAGAGAAGAGGAGGTGACGGGGTGCACGATTTCAGTGATCTGAAACTGGCCATAGAGGCCCTAAGCGGAGGAAGCAACACGGTAATTCTGGATGATGTGGGACTGCCCAGCATCGTGGTGGCGGTTCCGAAGCTGTATCTCTCGGATCTGTTGGAGGATGCTCCCAGAGTTCCTCATCCGGCATGGTTGGTAGACGGCATGGAGAAGGATGTAATCTATGTCAGCAAATACATGAATATTGTCAGGGATGACAGAGCTTATTCCCTGCCGGCCCAGGATCCCAGAGTATTTTTCACCTATGACCAGGCCAATGATTTCTGCCTGAATAAGGGAGCAGGGTGGCATCTGATGACAAATGCCCTTTGGGCCGCGATTGCCCTCTGGAGTAAGCGGAACGGAACTATGTCTGAGGGAAATACCAACAACGGAGAGAATTTTTACGCGCCTCATGAAAAGGGCGTTCCATCCTCCGGATACAGGGATAATGTATACCGGACAGCCACCGGAACCGGGCCTTCCACCTGGTTTCACAACCACAATGTCTCCGGTATTGCGGATCTGACCGGGAATCTGTGGGAGTGGGTCAGTGGACTGCGGCTGCTGAACGGTGAGATCCAGGTGATTCCTGACGGCACGGCTGCTGCCTTTAACCGCGGCATTCACAAAGCCGACAGCCACTTATGGCATGCCATTACGGAAGAAGGTGTGTATGCTGCCCATGGGGAGAAGAATACCCTGAAGCTTTCCTCCCGCCATCCCGGAGACGGCATTGAGGCCGACCATGTGCTGGAGGGCAGCCCGGTATATGATATTTCCATTGAGAATTATGCATTTACGGACAGGGAAAGTACGGGAAATTTCGGATATTACGACTGTCGTTTCAGTGAGCTGCGGGCTGCGGAGGGAGTGAAGATTCCGCTTCTCATGAAGGCCCTGGCGCTTTATCCGGAAAATAACGGAGAGCGGGATGGCATCTTCGTGATGCGCAATTACGGGGAGCGTATGGCAGTAAGGGGCGGAAAGCATGACAGCCGGGACCGGGCCGGACAGTTCGCTCTGCATTTCTATAATCCCAGGTATTACCACGGGGGCAGTGCCATTGGCTTCCGGTCTGCCTATGTCAATTTGAATGGAGACAGGGTTTAGCCAGATTTTCACTTTGTGGCTGAATATTGTAAATATTTTCATTTTCCATTGCATCAGGAGGCAAATAGTTATATAATAAAAAATATCAGCCACATCTTATGCGTTTCATTTACAGAATATGCAAAAAAGGGAGAAATGATGTCTGTTATGTCTTCATTTTCAATAGAGGAAATTCTTCGCACCGCCAGAGAGGCCGGGGCCAGTGATGTTCATCTGGCAGCGGGACTGCCTCCGAAGATGCGTGTCAACGGTACGCTTGTGACCATGAACCATTCCAGAATAACACCTTCGGATACGTTGGACATCCTGATTTCGGTGATGCCGGAGGTTCAGCGCCAGAAGTTTGAGGAGAAAGGGGAATATGACTTTTCCTTTGCCGTTCCGGAATGTGGAAGGTGCCGTGCCAATGCCTATAAACAGAAGGGGAGTGTGGCTTTTGCCCTGCATCTTGTGGATGCAAAGGTGCCGTCTCCTGAGGAGCTGGGCATGCCCGAGTCCGTTGCCGGGCTGTATGAAAGGGAAAGCGGACTGGTGTTGGTCACAGGACCCTCCGGAAGCGGCCGGTCTGCCACGTTGGCATCCCTTGTGGATCAGATTAATGAGAACCGGGACGCGCTGATCATCACGTTGGAGGATCCCATAGAATATATGCATTCCCATAAACGTGCCATGGTAAACCAACGGGAGATGGGGTTGGACAGCAGATGCTACGCAGATGCTTTAAAGGCTGCCCTGCGGGAAGACCCGGATGTGATTCTGGTGGGGGAACTTCGGGACCCTGAGAGCGTCAGTGAGGCAATTACGGCTGCGGAGACAGGGCATCTGGTGCTTTCCTCCCTTCATGCCTCCAATGTGGCCAATGCGTTGGATGGTATTCTGGATATGTATCCGCCCCACAGACAGGAGAGAATCCGGGAGAGACTGGCAGAGGTTTTGGAGGCGGTTGTGTCCCAACGTCTGATTCCTGCAGGGGACGGCCAGGGGCGGGTGGCAGCTTTTGAAGTGCTGCTGAATAACCAGGAAGTGCGGCGGATCATACGGGAAGGCAGTATGCAGAGACTGCGGGAGGAGATGTACAGCGGTATGGAGCAGGGGATGCTTCCCCTGGACGAGTCTGTGGGAAAGCTGTATTCCGACGGCAGGATCAGCAGGGACACGGCTCTCCGCTACATGGGGAATCCGGAGGAACTGGAGGAGAACGGATCTGCCGGGGGATGATTCCCTCCGCCTGAACCGAGTTTGTAAAACGAAATATCAGGAGTGCTGTCTGAGACTGGCAGCATTCTGGGGCGTAATATTCCGGAACCCTGATTTGAAAAGGTTCCGGAGCCCTTTCTAAAGTCTGTTTTCATTCAAAATGTAAAATTTTCATCAAAATTCAGCCCCGCTTGTCCGGGCATAAAATTCAGTCAGAACAAAAATCGGGAGGTAATATATGTATAGTACGGTTGTTTCCGGGGCGCTTCATGGTGTCTCGGCTTACCTGGTATCCGTGGAGGTGGACATTGCCAATGGACTGCCGGCTTTTTTCATGGTAGGTTCCCTGAGCACGGAGGTGCGGGAATCCCGGGAGAGGGTGACTGTTGCCCTGAAAAATGTGGGGCTGAGTCTTCCTCCAAAGCGGATTACAGTCAATTTGTCACCGGCAGACCGAAGGAAGGAGGGGACGGCTTTTGATCTCCCCATTGCGGTGGGTATGTTGGAATCCCTGGGCCTGATTCCTCTAAAAGCAGCTGAGGGAATCCTGTTTCTCGGGGAACTGGGACTGGACGGTGAAATAAAAAAAGTACGGGGTGCGCTTCCCATTGTACAGGCTGCTGCGGAGAGCGGCATCAGGCAGTGTATCGTGCCGACAGCCAATGCAAAGGAGGCGGCAGTGGTTCCGGGAATGACTGTGCGCGGGGCAGAAAATTTCCTGGATATTCTGCATTTTCTGATGGCGGGGCAGAAGGAGCAGGGGGATATTCTGGAGACCATCCGGGTAGACACAGATCGTCTTTTCAATGGGGAAGGTGAAAAAAGCCGGAAAAACATCCAGGACCGTCTTGATTTCAGCCAGGTTACGGGGCAGGAAAGCGCCAGAAGGGCTGCGGAGATTGCTGCAGCGGGTTTTCACAATCTGTTGATGGTGGGGCCTCCGGGGGCAGGAAAATCCATGATCGCAAAGCGGATCCCGGGCATTCTGCCCCCGCTTACCCTGGAGGAGAGCCTTGAGGTGACTGCTGTGGTCAGCGTGGCCGGATTGTTGGAGGAGGGGGAATCCCTGGTGACGGAACGGCCTTTCAGGAGCCCGCACCATACCATTTCCCAGGCAGCTCTGATTGGAGGGAGCACAGTGCCCAGACCGGGAATGATTTCCCTGGCTCACAGAGGTGTGCTTTTTCTGGATGAACTGCCGGAATTTCAGCGAGCGGCGCTGGACGCCCTGAGACAGCCAATGGAAGAACGGAATGTAAACATTGCAAGGGCAAACGGAAATGTCACGTATCCAAGCGATTTTATGCTGGTCTGTGCCATGAATCCCTGTCCCTGTGGCTATTATCCGGACGGAAACCGCTGCAGCTGCTCGAAAACCCGCATCGGAAAGTATATGGGGAAGGTATCCGGACCCATTCTGGACAGGATAGACCTGTGTGTGGAGCTGCAGTCCGTAAACTATGCCAGTCTTAAGGAGAAGACAGGCGGGGAGGGAAGCGCTGAGATCCGGCGGCGGGTGGAAAGGGCAAGGCAGATTCAGAAACAGCGCTTTGCAGGCACAGGGTACCGGTTTAACGGAGATATCGAGGCTGCGGTCATGGAAAATTACTGTTTTCTGGGTCCGGAGGAGCAGCTGTGCATGGAAAAGCTGTACAATTCGCTGCAGCTCAGCGCCAGGGCATACCACCGTATTCTGAGGGTGGGCAGAACCATTGCAGATCTGGACGGCGAGGAACGAATCCGGGTACGGCATCTGATGGAAGCGGCGTTTTACAGACCTTCCATGGAGTACTGGGGGCATTAAGGGGACAGTGCGGCCGGGCGGAGAACAAGGCGGAAGGATGGAGGAAGGGGAGCACATGAACCAGGAAGAATGGAAGGAACGGGAAAAAATGTACGCCTGCTGGCTCTGCAATTTCCCGGGTATCAGAAATGCGCAGATGCATAAACTGTCGGAACTCTGCGGAGGGCCGGAGGGGATTTACCATGGGAGCAGGCAGCAGTGGGCCCAGGTACTCACGCCGCAGCAGGTGGAGGGACTTGCCGATTATACAGGGAAATGGCCTCCCGGGGCAAGATACAGTGAGATGCGGGAGGAGGGGATTCAGCTTGTGACAGTTGCGGACGCGGATTACCCGGAAAGGCTGAAAAATATTCCTGATCCGCCCTTTGCCCTCTTTGTAAAGGGGCGGCTGCCGGATGACGGCTTGCCTGCAATTGCGGTTATCGGGGCAAGGGAGTGTTCCGAGTACGGAAGGTTTGTGGCCCGGGAACTTGGCGCGGCACTGGGGCGGCATGGCGTGGTGGTGGTCAGCGGAATGGCAAAGGGAATTGACGGCATCAGCCAGCAGGCGGCATTGGAGGCCGGAGGATTTTCCGTGGGTGTACTGGGGTCCGGTGTGGATGTCTGTTATCCTGCCCGGAACAGGGGTCTTTACAGCAGCCTGCTCCGGGACGGCGCGGTGCTGTCCGCTTATCCAAACGGAACGCCTGCCCGTCCACGGAATTTTCCGCCCAGGAACAGAATCGTAAGCGGGCTTGCAGATGCCGTGGTGGTTGTGGAGGCCAGGGCCAGAAGCGGCACGCTGATCACCGTGGACATGGCCCTGGAACAGGGACGGGAGGTGTATGTGGTGCCCGGGCGCGTGACGGACAGGCTCAGCGACGGCTGTAACCGGCTGATTCGGCAGGGCGCGGGAGTGTGCCTGAGTCCGGAGAGTTTTTTTGAGGAGATTATGCAGATCGGGGAAAAAAGGAAGGAGAAGAAAAAAGGGGCCTGTCACAGGGAATCCGGTACGGCATCTTCTGATCTGTTGGAAAGGCGCCTGTCGGGACTTCCGGAAGAACTTGCGGAGGTTTGTAAGGCGCTGGACTTTTCTCCCAGGACGGCAGAGGAGATCAGAAGCCTGCTGCCGGAGAATTACGAAGACAGGCAGCTGATCTCAAGTCTGATGCAGTTATGCATGGCGGAACTGGCCGTTCAGGTCAGTCCGGGACAGTTCTGTCTCAACGGCGGAAAAAGAACCGTTGGGTAAAATGATTTTCCAGCTGACACCGGGCGTCTTTCTATGGTATACTTATTTCAAAGTTCTTAAGGATGGTCGGGTTGGGGAGGAAAATCATGCACAGAGATAATACAAAGGTTGTTCAGATAGGAGACAGGAAAATCGGCGGGGGCAATCCCATACTGATTCAGTCCATGACCAATACAAAGACGCAGGATGTGGAGGCCACGGTGGCCCAGATTCTGGAACTGGAACGGGCGGGCTGTGAGATCGTCCGGTGCACGGTGCCGGATATGGAGGCAGCAAGGGCTGTTTCACGGATAAAAGAGCAGATTCACATTCCCCTGGTGGCAGACATTCATTTTGACTACAAAATGGCAATCGCCGCCATGGAAAACGGAGCAGATAAAATCCGTATCAATCCCGGGAATATTGGCGGACGGGACAGGGTGAAAGCGGTTCTGGAGGTGGCGGCAGCCAGAGGGATTCCCATCCGGGTGGGGGTTAACAGCGGTTCCCTGGAGAAGCGTCTTCTGGAAAAGTACGGCGGCGTCACTGCGGAGGGGATTGTGGAAAGCGCTTTGGACAAGGTGCATGTAATGGAGGAATTTGATTTTCACAATCTGGTTATCAGCATCAAATCCTCCGATGTGCTTATGTGTGTGAAAGCCCATGAACTTCTGGCAGAGAGAACATCTTATCCCCTTCATGTGGGGATCACGGAAGCCGGGACGGTACAGAGCGGCAATATCAAGTCTGCCATAGGCCTGGGCCTGATTCTGCGCCAGGGTATAGGAGACACCATCCGGGTATCCCTGACAGGGGATCCCGTGGAAGAGATTCGCTCCGCAAAACTGATTCTGCGGACACTGGGGCTGCGCAGGGGAGGGGTGGAAGTGGTTTCCTGTCCTACATGCGGGCGGACCAGAATCGATCTGATCGGTCTGGCTGCCAGGGTGGAAAAACTGGTGGAGGATTATCCGCTGGATATCAGAGTGGCAGTGATGGGCTGTGCCGTGAACGGCCCCGGGGAAGCCAGGGAGGCGGATCTTGGCATAGCCGGCGGTCAGGGGGAGGGGCTTCTGTTTAAGAAAGGGGAAATCCTTCGGAAGGTGCCGGAAGAGCAACTGTTGGATGAATTGAAGAAAGAGCTGGATCACTGGAAATGATGACAAATGCAAAACCGTTTTTTGAAGTATTTCCCACTCTGGAAATCAAGGGAAAGCTCAGGGACAGACTGGAGCAGGCAAAGGTGGAACGGGTGTCCGCCACGAAGCGTAAGGACAGAATTTCCGTTTATTTATACAGCACAAGGCTGATCATCAAAGAGGATATCTGGGCGGCAGAGAGGGAGATCAAGGCCCAGCTTTTTCCAAAGGCGTCCCTGGTTGTCCGCATCTTTGAACGATTTGAGCTTTCGGCCCAGTACACGCCGGAGAACCTGATGGATATCTACAGGGAGAGTATTCTGGCGGAGCTGCAGGAGTACAGTCATGTGGAGTATAATGCTTTTCGGACGGCGGATATTTCCTATCCGGAATCCGGGGGGATAGAGCTGAATATAGAAGATACCATACCTAACCGGAGCAAGGAACCAGAGCTGGTCCGGGTGTTGGAAAAAATACTGGTGGAACGCTGCGGCCTGGCAGCAGGGGTTACGGTAACCTACAGAGAGGCAGGTCCGCGGAAATATGTGGAAGACGATGAACTGAAGATCCGGATGCGGGTCAAGGACATATTTCTGAATGCAAAACTGGAAAATGAAACCGGAGCACTTTCCGGCGGACCGGAAGAGGGAAGCAGGAAAGCAAAGCCCGGGGCAGATGCGGATCTGGCGGGCAGAAAGACAGCCCAGGGAAGCCGGCCGGGAAACATACAGGGCAGATCAGGCGGAAACGGATGGCAGGAGGGAAATACGCCGGCCAAAACTGCCCTGCCTGCAGGGGATAACGCTCAGTTCGGCGGTATGACGCGCCAGTCAGGAGACGGGGGGACAGGTTTCCGGCGCAAGGGCGAGTTCAGGCGGGGCGAATTCCGCAGAGGAGATTATGGGCGTACCCTGAAACAGTCCGACGATCCGGATGTGATCTACGGAAGGGATTTTGAGGAGGAGGCCATTCCCATCGAGGATATTATCGGCGAGATGGGAGAGGTAACCATCCGGGGAAAGGTATTAAAGACAGACAGCCGCCAGATCAGAAACGAGAGAACCATAGTTATGTTTGACGTGACGGACTTCACGGATACCATGACTGTGAAGCTCTTTGCCAGGAATGAATTTGTGAAAGAGCTGACAGACAGCCTGAAAAGCGGGACCTTTGTAAAGATAAAAGGCGTGGCGACCCTGGATAAGTTTGACCATGAGCTGACCATCGGTTCCCTGACGGGTATCAGGAGGATTCCGGATTTTACCACCGTGCGCAGAGATACGGCCATGCATAAGCGGGTGGAGCTGCACTGCCATACCAAGATGAGCGATTTTGACGGCGTTTCCGAGGCCAAGGACATTGTAAAGAGGGCCTGCAAATGGGGGCACCGGGCCATTGCCATCACAGACCACGGCGTAGTG
The DNA here is from genome assembly GCA_947367855.1 of uncultured Lachnospiraceae bacterium. Lineage (GTDB taxonomy): Bacteria > Bacillota > Clostridia > Lachnospirales > Lachnospiraceae > Acetatifactor. The sequence goes on from CANBFE010000001.1 coordinate 433,158, forward strand.
CAGGGTTTTACAGATGCTTTTCATGTATGGCAGGATTTATGGAAAGCGGAGAAGGAGAGGTGTAAGGAAAAGGGGGAGACTCCTGACAGGCAGAAATTTTTCAAGGTCATATATGGGGTGGAGGCCTATCTGGTGGATGACCTGAAAGAGATTGTCACCGGGGACAGAGGGCAGAAACTGGAAGATAGTTTTGTGGTATTTGATATCGAGACCACAGGGTTTTCCCCGGTAAATAACCGGATCATTGAGATCGGTGCGGTAAAGGTAAGCGGAGGAAAGGTCACAGACCGCTTTTCTGCATTTGTAAACCCCCAGGTACCCATTCCCTTTGAGATTGAGAAGCTTACGGGAATCCGGGATGATATGGTGACAGAGGCTCCTGTGATTGAGGAGGTCCTGCCGCAGTTTCTGCAGTTTGCGGAAGGCTGTGTGCTGGTAGCCCATAACGCGGGTTTTGACATGAGCTTTATCCTGGAGAACGCAAGGAGACTGGAGATTCCCTTTACAGAATGTACCTATGTGGATACGGTGGGCATTGCCCGCGTGCTGCTTCCGGACCAGGCCAAGCACACTCTGGATGCGGTGGCAAAGACATTGAATATCTCCCTGGAAAACCATCACCGTGCCGTGGATGATGCGGAGTGCACGGCCTGGATTTTCCTGAAGTTTATCCAGATGCTCAAGGAGAGGGACATACATACCCTTACGGGGCTGAATGAACTGGGGGCATCCAGTGCGGATCTGGTGAAAAAGCTTCCCACTTATCATGCCATTATCCTGGCAAAGAATGATCTGGGCCGCATTCATCTGTACAAGCTGGTGACGGAGTCCCATCTGCGCTATTATGCGGGAAGGCATCCAAGGATTCCCAAAAGCATGGTCCAGAAGTACAGGGAGGGGCTGATTCTGGGCAGCGCCTGCGAGGCCGGGGAGCTGTACAGGGCCCTGTTGGATGAACAGAGCGAGATGCAGATTGCAAGGATTGTGAATTTCTATGATTACCTGGAGATACAGCCCGTGGGAAACAACAGGTTCATGATAGCCTCCGACAGGATCAGGAATATCAATTCCATGGAGGATATTCAGGAGGTGAACCGCAGGATTGTAAAACTGGGGGAGCAGTTCCACAAGCCTGTGGTGGGCACATGTGATGTGCACTTTCTGGATCCGGAGGACGAGGTGTACAGGCGCATTATCATGGCAGGACGGGGCTTTGAAGATGCTGATGAGCAGGCCCCGCTGTTTCTTCACACAACGGATGAAATGCTGGAGGATTTTGCCTATCTGGGCAGTGACAAGGCTTATGAGGTGGTGGTTGCCAACACAAATAAAATCGCTGATATGGTAGAATCCATAGATCCTGTCCGTCCGGATAAATGCGCTCCTGTCATTGAGGACAGCGACAAGAAACTGACCAGGATCTGTTATGATAAGGCTCATGAGATCTATGGACCGGAGCTGCCGGATATTGTGGAAAAACGTCTGGAAAAGGAACTGCATTCCATAATTACCAATGGATTTGCTGTGATGTATATCATTGCGCAGAAGCTGGTCTGGAAGTCGGTGGAGGACGGATATCTGGTAGGATCCAGGGGAAGCGTGGGAAGCTCTTTTGTGGCTACCATGGCGGGAATTACGGAGATCAATCCCCTGAGTCCCCACTATTACTGCAGTAAATGTTATTATGTGGATTTTGAGAGCGAGGACGTAAAATCCTATGCCGGTAAGGCAGGGGTGGATATGCCTGACAGGAACTGTCCGGTATGCGGGGAGCCGCTTCACAAGGATGGCTTTGACATCCCTTTTGAGACATTTCTGGGATTTAAGGGGGACAAGGAACCGGATATTGACCTGAATTTTTCCGGGGAATACCAGTCCAAGGCTCATAAATATACGGAAGTGATTTTCGGTTCGGGACAGACTTACCGGGCGGGAACCATAGCTACCCTGGCGGAGAAGACTGCCTTTGGATATGTGAAGAATTATTTTGAGGAGAGACAGAAGCACAGGAGGAAAAGTGAGATAGAGAGACTGGCCATGGGAGTGGCCGGGGTGCGGAGAAGTACAGGGCAGCATCCCGGAGGCATCGTGGTGCTGCCAATCGGACAGGATATTAATTCCTTTACGCCCGTACAGCATCCTGCCAACGATATGACTACGGATATCGTGACAACTCATTTTGACTATCATTCCATTGACCATAATCTGCTGAAGCTTGACATTCTGGGACACGATGATCCTACCATGATACGTATGCTCCAGGATATGACGGGAAGGGATCCCCTGACTATTCCGTTGGATGATCCAAAGGTCATGAGCCTGTTCCAGAAGACGGATGCCCTTGGGATCAGGCCGGAACAGATAGGGGGGACAAAACTGGGCGCCCTTGGCATTCCGGAGTTCGGCACGGATTTTGCCATGCAGATGCTTATTGATACCAAGCCCCAGGCATTTTCCGACCTGGTGCGGATTGCCGGGCTTTCCCACGGCACGGATGTGTGGCTGGGCAATGCCCAGGATCTGATCATGAGCGGCACGGCTACCATTTCCACTGCCATCTGCACCCGTGACGATATCATGGTATACCTGATTCAGATGGGGGTGGAATCCAGTCTTGCCTTTACGATTATGGAGAGTGTCCGCAAGGGAAAGGGGCTGAAGGAAGACTGGATTGCTGCCATGAAGGAGAAAGATGTGCCGGACTGGTACATTGCCTCCTGCAAAAAAATCAAATACATGTTCCCCAAGGCCCATGCGGCAGCCTATGTGATGATGGCCTGGCGGATTGCCTACTGCAAGATCAATTATCCCCTTGCCTATTACGGAGCCTTTTTCAGTATCCGGGCAAAGGCGTTTTCCTATGAGCTGATGTGCCAGGGCCAGGCGCATCTGGAGGCCTGTATGGCGGATTATAAGCGGCGCATGGATGCGGCGGCGGACAAGGAACCGGGCGCGGTTCCGCTTACGAACCGGGAGGAGGCTGCCTACAGCGACATGAGAATCGTGCAGGAAATGTATGCCAGGGGATATGAGTTTGTTCCCATTGACATTTTTACGGCGCAGTCCCGTTCCTTTCAGATTGTAGGGGATAAGCTGATGCCGTCCCTGAACAGCATAGACGGGCTGGGGGACAAGGCCGCCGATGCCATCGTGGAGGCAGTGAAGGACGGGCCGTTCCTGTCCAAGGATGATTTCAGGGAACGGACCAAGGTGTCCAAGACCATGACGGATTTGATGCAGTCCCTGAATCTGCTTGGGGATCTGCCGGAGTCCAATCAGCTGAGCCTGTTTGATTTTTAAGGATATTGTTTCGGACAGGAGACTGCTCTTTGCAGGGCTGTCTCCTGTCTGAAAACCGCGGGAAAACAGAAAAAATGTCTGAAAAAAGAAAAATTGAAATTTTTTTAAAAAAGGGCTTGCATATTTCGAAAAAGTGTTGTATTATATACAAGTACCGCGGGTGCGGTTGAAACAAAAGGTGAGTATGGCTGATTGGTCAAGCGGTCAAGACGCCGCCCTCTCACGGCGGAAACAGGGGTTCGATTCCCCTATCAGCTGCTAAAGAAAACTTTGAAACCTCTATAAAAGATTTCAAAGTTTTTTCTTTTTTATCATGTACCAGGGATGGTTAATCTTGCAATTTTACCTGCAATTCCAATTGTTTCCTAATTATGATAATTTTTGCCATAATGTTGAAAGATTTAATATTTTCGAAAATTTTATAAAAATCTTGCACACTTCCGAGTTTTGGTGTATATTGTTTCACGACGGATATTTTATTTTAGACACAAATATGGTATCTTATACGGAGAAAGACATAAGGGGGTCTGGTATGGCAAAATATCTGGTAATCGTGGAGTCGCCCACAAAAGTGAAGACAATTAAAAAGTTTCTGGGTTCCAGCTATGAGGTTGCTGCTACCAACGGACACGTTCGCGATTTGCCCAAGAGTTCACTGGGAATAGATATCGAGCATGGCTATGAGCCGAAATACATCACGATCAGAGGAAAGGGGGATGTGCTTGCCCATCTGCGCAAGGAAGTCAAAAAAGCGGAGAAGATCTATCTGGCAACTGACCCTGACCGGGAGGGGGAGGCTATTTCCTGGCACCTGCTTTATGCCCTGAAACTGGAGGATAAGCTGGAAGAAAAAAAGGTATACAGGATCACGTTTAATGAGATCACCAAAAATGCGGTGAAGGAATCCCTGAAAAATGCCAGGGAGATCAACATGAATCTGGTGGATGCGCAGCAGGCAAGGCGCATGCTTGACCGTATGGTGGGATACCGCATCTCCCCTCTGTTGTGGAATAAGATCAAGAGAGGGCTCAGTGCGGGACGCGTGCAGTCGGTGGCGCTGCGGATTATCTGTGACAGGGAGGACGAGATCAACGCCTTTGTTCCTGAGGAGTACTGGTCCCTGGATGTAAGCCTGAAGGTAAAGGGCGAGAAAAAGACTGTCACCGCAAAGTATTACGGTTCCCTGAAAGAGAAAAAATGCATCAGGGACAGAGCCCAGGCGGATGCTGTCATGGCTTCCCTGAAGGACGCGGAATACACCGTCCGGGAGGTGAAGAAGGGGGAGAGACTCAGAAAGGCTCCGCTGCCCTTTACCACGTCCACTCTTCAGCAGGAGGCCAATAAGGCATTGAATTATTCCGCCCAGAAAACCATGCGCCTGGCCCAACAGCTCTATGAGGGAGTGGATTTGAAGGGGGAGGGCACGGTGGGGCTTATCACCTATCTGAGAACGGACTCCACCCGCGTGTCCGTGGAGGCACAGGCCGCAGCTGCAGACTTTATCGGGAAAAATTACGGAACCCCGTATCTTTCCGCGGCACAGGAGGAGAAAAAGAGCAGTCAGAAGATACAGGATGCCCATGAAGCCATCCGTCCCACGGATGTGGGCCGGACTCCGGATGGTGTGAAGGAGCAGATGCCAAGGGATCTGTTCCGGCTTTACCAGCTGATCTGGAAGCGCTTTATGGCAAGCCGCATGAGTCCGGCCAGATATGAAACTACATCCGTGAAGATACAGGCGGCAGACAGCATCTTTACCGTGGCGGCATCTGCGCTGCAGTTTGACGGTTTTATAAAGGTTTACAATCCAAGGGACGAGGAGGCGGAGGCCAATACGCTGACAGTGGGTCTTGACAGGGACAGCAGCCTTTCCTTTGTGGCTTTTGACCCTCAGCAGCATTTTACCCAACCCCCGGCCCATTATACGGAGGCTTCTCTTGTGCGGGAACTGGAGGAACTTGGAGTGGGACGGCCCAGTACCTATGCACCCACCATATCCCTTATCATGGGCAGACATTATGTGGTAAAGGAAGGAAAGAATCTTTACGTGACGGAACTGGGAGAAGCTGTGAATAATATGATGAAGGAGGCCTTTCCTTCCATAGTGGATGTACACTTTACTGCCAGTATGGAGAAACTGCTGGACAGTGTGGAGGAAGGCGAGGTTAAGTGGAAAACCGTGGTCTCCAATTTCTACCCGGATCTGGAAGAGGCGGTGGAAACGGCGGAGAAAGCGTTGGAGCACATTTCCATTGAGGACGAGGTCAGCGAGGAGGTCTGTGAGCTCTGTGGCAGGCAGATGGTAATCAAGTACGGTCCCCACGGACGCTTTCTTGCATGCCCCGGATTCCCGGACTGCCGGAATACCAAACCCTATTTTGAAAAAATAGGTGTGGCCTGCCCAAAATGCGGCAAGGACATTGTCTTGAAAAAGACCAAGAAGGGACGAAAATATTACGGATGCATTGACAATCCTGACTGCGATTTTATGGTGTGGCAGAAGCCTTCCGGGGAAATTTGCCCGGACTGCGGCTCGCTTCTTTTGGTAAAAGGCAGCAAGCTTGTGTGCGCAAATGCGGAATGCGGATATCATACATTGTCGGAATTGTCCGGAAAAACTTAATCAATATAAAAAATTAGGCATTTTTACATTGTAATCAGGATGTGTTTATGGTATAATTGTGGCTGTCAGCATAGAAAGCGGTCGCTGAGCATCCATTTGTTTTATTAGTCTCCTGGGCGAAAATGAAAGAAGTGCGAAGTGATTGCGCATGTCCATGAGCATCGGAATGGAGGGATGCGTATGAGTAGTGTACAGCTTCTGGATAAAACCAGAAAAATCGGGAACCTGTTGCATAACAATAATTCCAGCAAGGTAGTCTTTAACGATATCTGCACGGTGATGAGGGAAATCCTCGATTCCAATGTCCTTGTCATCAGCCGCAAAGGTAAAGTTTTGGGGGTTGGAAAGGCAGAAGGGGTTAAGACCATAACGGAACTGATAGACGAAAATGTAGGCGGTTATGTGGATTCCATGCTGAATGAGAGGCTGTTGGGGGTTCTTTCCACAAAAGAGAATGTGAACCTGGCTACATTGGGCTTTGAGAGCACGGACGTGAAAAAGTTTCAGGCCATCATTACTCCCATTGATATCGCAGGGGAGAGGCTTGGCACTTTGTTCATATATAAATGTGATATCCAGTATGATATAGACGATATTATTCTGTGTGAATACGGAACCACTGTGGTGGGACTGGAAATGCTGAGGGCGGTAAGCGAGGAGAATGCCGAGGAGAGCCGCAAGGTGGCAGTGGTGAAATCAGCCATCAGTACACTCTCGTTTTCAGAGATGGAAGCCATTACTCATATTTTTGATGAACTGAACGGAATGGAGGGTATCCTGGTCGCCAGCAAGATAGCTGACCGTGTGGGCATTACCCGCTCTGTTATCGTGAACGCGCTGAGGAAGTTCGAAAGTGCCGGAGTGATAGAATCCCGTTCTTCAGGAATGAAGGGGACATATATCAAAGTGCTAAACGATGTGGTGTTTGACGAGATCGAGGAACTGAAGCGTCAGAACAGGCGTGACTGAGGAAAATGCAGAAATACATATTCAAACGGATTTGGAGTGGCCGGCAGGCCGTTGGATAAAGGGACTTATTGTGGTATGACAGTGGAAATCAGATGTTTCCCCTGTTGGTTTAAGTCTCTTTTTCTTTTTTGAAGATATGCCTGTCTGAAATTCAGAACGTTGGACTGCTGCGAACATACATTTGGAAAAATAAGTAAATTTAAGTTGTGTATTGTGCTTTTCGATAAAATTTATTATAATGTAAGTCGGCAGGTGTGACGGAAGCTTTTTATGGTTTATTACATAGAAAAGGTTACGGTGAAAGGAGAAGAGAATGTTTCAGTCAAATGTATTTGCTTATGTAAATGTTTTGGATAAAGCGGCAGATGCCAGCTGGCTTCGCAATGATGCCATCGGCAATAATCTTGCCAATGTGGATACACCCGGTTATAAAAGGCAGGATGTGGCGTTTGAGTCCGTTTTAAAGAGGGAACTGGGAAGCTCTCGTCTTAAGTCAATGGATGCAAAGGTATCCTCCGTTAAAATGAACAGACTGGAGCCTACTGTTTTTACGGATCACGGAAATTTTTCCTATCGTCTGGATAAGAACAATGTGGATGTGGATACGGAAGGCGTTATGCTGGCGGAGAACCAGCTGAAATATCAGGGTCTTATGGTGGGAATTAACCAGGAGTTTCTCAATCTGCAGACTGTCATGAAATGACGGAAGCGGTAAAAGGATATTAATGATTCTGCCATAGTATACATACAATAGAGAGGAGACGGAACATGAGCATGTTTTCTGCTTTTAATATCAATGCCACGGGAATGACGGCAGAACGATACAGAATGGATGTTATCTCGGAAAATGTGGCAAATGCCAACACCACGCGCACTGCGGACGGGACTCCCTACCGCAGGAAGGTTGTGTCTTTTGCGGAGAAGGAGAGTCAGGTTTCTTTCAGCCATGTGTTCGGAGAGGTGGGGGGAAAACCCCATACACATGCCAGGGTGGCAACCAATGCCAATACGGCGCATATGCATGAACTCTCACACAGTCATGGGCGGCAGGGCTACACGGGCGTTGGAGTCAGGGTCAGCGGTCTGTATGAAGATCATGTTACGGAGATGAACATGGTATATGACCCGTCACATCCAGATGCAGACGAGAACGGATATGTGACATACCCTAATGTGAACATCATCACGGAGATGACGAACATGATTGACGCAAGCCGTGCCTATGAGGCCAATGCCACTGCGTTTAATGCTACCAAGTCCATTGTGCAGAGAGGACTGGAGATCGGTTCGTAAAAAGGTTGCTTAAAGTGACGGCTCTGCAGAGCCGGATTTTGAGAGAGGAAAGGCATACATATTATGGATTTGTCAGCGATTACACCAGTCAATGGACTGAACGAAGTCAGAGAAGCTGCTGCAGGGGGACGTACTACTTTTACCGGGCTTCTCACGGAAAAAGAAGACAGGGCAGAGGGAACGTTATTTGATGCCTTTTTGAATTCCGCCATCAATAGTATAAAGACTACCAATGAATATCTGTCCGATGCCGAGGACATGGATATTAAATTTGCATTGGGTGAGACGGATAATGCCCATGACCTGACAATTGCCCTGCAGAAGGCCTCCACGGCCCTTCAGTATACAGTGGCTGTCAGAGACCGGCTTTTGGATGCATACAAGGAACTGATGCAGATGCAGATCTAGGATTCCTGTTGCGGGTGAGTGCGGCTTAGTGAATTGAAATGAGGAATTTAGAAATGACTAGGAGAGAAGTACCATGGCTGACAAGCTAAAAGAGATACCGGGAAAAATACTGGATTGGTGGAAGAAATTCACCAGCAGGCAGAGAACGATCATTATAATCATAGCTGCCGCTGTGGTGTTTACTTTTGTCATTATTTTATATACATTCACCAAACCTGAATATACAAGGCTCGGAACTTATGAGAATGCCACTACCGCAGCAGAGATTGTGGAAATTCTTGAAGGGGCCAAGATTACGCACAGGGAGTCTACCGATGCAAGAACGGTGGAGGTCTTAACCAACCAACTGGCGCAGGCAAATCTTGCCATTGCTTCGGAAGGGTATGTACCGGATGACCTGAAATACAAGGATTATGTGGAGAGCGGCATGTCCACCACTACGGCGGACAGAATAAACCAGACCACGGATTATTACCAGCAATATATAGAAAACATGTTCATAAAGGGCGCCCCTGTAAAGGATGTGAGCGTAAAGCTGACCATGGCAGAGAATTCAGGCTGGCTCAGCGAGACCAGGCAGGAATCCTTTGCTTATATTCAGGTGACAGTCACGGACGATTTTACCCAGGCTAACGCATTGGCCATGGCAAAGGGTGCCGCCACCTGTATAGGAAACGAAACCACGGCGAACATCACCATTGTAGACCAGAATTTTAATATTCTGTTTGCCGGAGGGGACGATTACAGCACTATGGGGATTGCCAATTCTGTTCAGGAACTGCAGAATCAGGCGGAACTGATGGTGACAAACCAGGTGAAAAAGGTGCTGCTTGGGACAAAGCAGTATCCCATGATTGAAGTGGCCACTCATCTGAAAGTGGATTTCTCCAATTATACCAAGCAGGTTACAGAGTATTACACACATAATGACAATCCAAACGGATATGTAACCCATGAGGAAATTTATTCTTCCGAGACTACCAACGGCGTGGAAGGAATTCCGGGTACGGATTCCAATGGAGAGGATCTGACAGGCTATGTAAATCCGGATTACAACGGCGGATCAAGTTCTTCCAATGAACAGCTCATAGACTATCAGCTGAATGTATCGGATACCCTTACCAATGCGCCGGCGGGAAGTATTGATTATGATGCTTCTTCCGTATCTGTTTCCATGGTCTGTTACCGTGAGTACTACGAGGAGAATGTAGAAAGACAGGGACTTCTGGACGGGATTACCTGGGAGGATTTCAAGGAGGCCAACCGGGAGAGTATTAAACGGGAGGTGGATACCGAGTTTTTCCAGATGGTTGCCAATGCCAGCGGTATCAGCCAGGACAAAGTCACAATCATTGCCTATGAAGAGCCCAGGTTCTATGATAAGGAAGGTTTCAGCGTCAGTGCCACAGACATTGCAAGTATTGTGCTGATCGTGTTGATGTTGGCTTTGTTGGGGTTTGTACTCCTGAGGAGCATGGGACCCAGGAAGAAGGCAGTGGAGGAGGAGCCGGAGCTGCCTGTGGAGGAGATACTCCAGTCTACGCAGCCTGAAACTACGATAGAGGATATCGATGTGGAGGCCAAGTCCGAGACACGCAAGATGGTTGAAAAGTTTGTGGATGAGAATCCGGAGGCAGCGGCAAATCTGCTGCGGAACTGGTTGAACGAGGATTGGAATTAACTTTTAATGAGGTACATAAATCATGCCAAAGACTGCAGCAAATGAAGGGGGAATCAGGGGAATCCAGAGAGCGGCCATTCTTCTTATTTCCCTGGGGCCGGAGCGTTCCGCCGGAATATTTAAACATTTAAAAGAAGAAGAGATCGAGGAGCTGACCCTGGAGATTGCAAACACGAGAAGTGTGACGCCCCAGGTGAAGGAAGATGTAATCAACGAGTTTTACGAAGTTTGTCTGGCACAGCAGTATATTGCGGAGGGCGGCATAGGTTATGCCAAGGATCTGTTGGAGAAGGCCCTGGGATCCGAGAAGGCCCTGGATGTAATCGGCAAACTGACGGCATCCCTGCAGGTGAAACCGTTCGAGTTTGTGCGTAAGACGGATGCCACACAGCTTATTAACTTTATTCAGGATGAGCATCCCCAGACGGTTGCCCTGATCCTGTCCTATCTGGCGCCCCAGCAGGCTGCCCAGGTGGTATCGGCCCTGCCTCCCGAGAAGCAGGCAGATGTTGCCAGACGTATTGCCGTTATGGACCGCACCAGTCCTGAAGTGATCAAGGAGGTTGAGAAAGTGTTGGAATCCAAGCTTGCAAGCCTTGTCAATCAGGATTACACCATTATCGGCGGTGTGGATGCCGTTGTGGAGATTCTGAATACGGTGGACCGGGGTACGGAGCGTCATATTATGGAGACTCTGGAAGTGGAAGTGCCGGAATTGGCAGAGGAAATCCGGAAGAAGATGTTCGTATTCGAAGATATCCTGCTTCTGGACGACAGGGCCATCCAGCGTGTGCTGCGTGATGTGGAGAACAATGATCTGGCCGTAGCCCTGAAGAATGCAAATGAAGAAGTGAAGAATACGATCTTTAACAATGTATCCAAGCGTCTTGCTGTCATGATTAAGGAGGATATGGACTTCATGGGTCCTGTCCGTATGAAGGATGTGGAAGAGGCCCAGCAGAAGATTGTTAATATTATCAGGAAACTGGAGGATGCAGGTGAGATCGTAATCTCCAGAGGCGGAGGTGACGAGATCGTTGTCTAATAATCTGCTGAAAAGGATTTATATGTCAATGCCTGCCGGGGATGAAAAGCGGGTCATCGACAGTGATGAAGTGGTAAGAAAACGTCTGGAAAAAATTATGGAGGTACAGGAGCGCAGTGAAGGGGCAGAAGGATTTGTTTCCGGCCTGATTCCTGCGGAGGTCCTGGAGGCTCCGGAAGACGGGAGCAATATCATTAAGGCCCAGGACGAGGCCCGGGAGATCCTGGACCAGGCAAGGGCGGAGGCAGACGGCATTCTGGAGCAGGCCAGGGCAGAGGCGCAGCGGATACTTTCCGACGCAGCTACCCAGGCGGAAGCGGAGAAGATGCAGGTGATCAGCCAGGCCAGACAGCAGGGCTACAGCGAGGGCCTTGTAAAAGCCCAGGCTCATGAAGGGGCAATGGAGCAGGAATACCTGGAGAAAGCGCGCAGCCTGGAGGAAGCATACCAGGAGCAGATTGATATTCTGGAGCCGAAGTTTGTGGATACAATCACAGGGATATATGAACATATCTTTCAGGTGGAGCTTTCGTCATACAGGGAGCTGCTGACTTCACTGATTTCCACGGTTCTGCATAACCTGGAGGGAAGCCGCAGCTTTATGATTCATGTTTCCAGGGATGACTATCCGTATGTAAGCATGCAGAAAAAACAGCTGACTGCAGGAATCGCCTCCGAGAATACCAGTGTGGATGTGGTGGAGGATCTGACCCTTGGCAAGAATGCCTGCATGATTGAGACGGAGAACGGTATCTTTGACTGTGGACTGGGAACCCAACTGGCGGAGCTGAAGCGACAGCTGATGCTTCTGGCCTGGTCGGGAGACAGGGAATAAGGAGGAAGATTTTTGCGGACGATGAACATAGACTTCGCAAAATATAATAGAGTATGGGACCAGACCTTTTATAAGAAAAAGGGTAAGGTTGTCAATGTGGTGGGACTGACCATTGAGTCTGCAGGTCCGGATGCAAAACTGGGAGATATCTGTCAGATTACCCCGGAAGGAGACGGGGGGCCGATTCTGGCGGAAGTCGTAGGCTTTAAGGACAGGAAAACCCTGCTGATGCCTTTTGATTCAGTGGATGGCATTGCACTGGGGTGCATTGTGGAAAATACGGACCAGCCCCTTCTGGTGACTGTAAGCGAGGCCCTGCTGGGCAAGACGCTGAACGGCATGGGGGTTCCGATAGATGGTACACATTTGGACGGCGTGCCGTATCTGGTGGAGGCGGTGCCCCCTGATCCCATGAGCAGAAAGATTATAGATGAGGTGCTTCCCCTGGGGGTAAAGGCCGTGGACGGCCTTATTACTGTGGGAAAGGGCCAGCGTATCGGTATTTTTGCAGGTTCCGGTGTGGGAAAATCCACTCTGATGGGCATGTTTGCCCGGAATACAAAAGCGGATATCAATGTTATTGCGCTGATCGGAGAGCGCGGCCGTGAGGTAAGGGAATTTATCGAACGGGATCTGGGAGAAGAGGGAATGCGGAGGTCTGTGATTGTGGTGGCCACTTCTGACCGCCCGGCTCTTGAGCGGAACAAGGCTGCCAAGACGGCCACGGCCATTGCGGAATATTTCAGGGACAGGGGAAAGGATGTACTTCTGATGATGGATTCCCTGACCCGTTTTTCCATGGCCCAGAGAGAGATCGGCCTGGCCAGGGGGGAGCCGCCTGTGACAAGAGGTTATCCGCCCAGCGTGTACTCGGAGATGCCAAAGCTGTTGGAACGTGCGGGCTGCGCGGCCAGGGGTTCCATTACGGGATTGTACACGGTGCTTGTTGACGGAGACGATTTCAACGAGCCTATCACGGATACGGCCAGAAGTATTCTGGACGGCCATATCATGTTAGATAGAAAACTGGGCCATAAAAACCATTATCCGGCTATTGACATTCTGCAGAGTATTTCCAGATGTATGAGCCAGATTGCTTCCAGAGAGCATAAACAGGCGGCAGGAAAACTTAAGAATGTGGTGGCTACATACAATGAGGCAGAGGATCTGATCAACATAGGAGCGTATAAGAACGGAAGTAATCCGTCTATAGACTATGCGATTTCCAAGATAGAGGCAGTGAACCAGTTCCTGTGTCAGGACGTGGAAGAAAAGTTTACTTTTGAAGAGAGTATTAACCGGTTGGAGAGACTGTTTGAGAATCGCTGAATATATGGCGTGACGGCAGAAAGGGAACGGCAATGGCAAGGTTTCGGTATTCCATGCAGAATATCCTCAATATCAAGCTGAAGCTGGAGACACAGGCGAAGCAGGATTTTTCCACTGCAAAGGCTGCCTTGGATGAAGAGGAAGCGCGGTTGGGACTGCTGTATGACAGAAAAGCGGAGTATGAGCAGGAAGCCGGAAATCTTTTGGCCGGTCGGCTGAATCTGCGGAAAATAGAGGAAAACAAGGCGGCTCTCCGCTGTATGGAAGATTACATAGAGCGACAGCAGCGGAATGTGGAGAAGGCTTCCAGAGTGTTGGAGGCAGCTACAGAGAGGCTGAAGCAGGTAAGGATAGAACGCAGGACTCATGAGACTCTGAAAGAGAAGGCATTCGAAGAGTTCCTCATGGAGGAGAAGCGGCAGGAAAGCAAGGAAATCGACCAGCTGACCAGTTACACCTATGGCCAGCGAAGAAATATGGAGAATCCGGGGCAGAAATATGCCTGACGGATTCTGCCTGGGAGATGACATATGGCGAAGGATTTGAACTCTCTGGCTGCGGCGGCAGAAGAGGAAAAAACAAGATTAAAAGAAGAGAAGAAACAGTTAAAAAAAGACAGGAAGGCCCAGAAAAAGGAAGCAAAACGCAGGGCCGCCGAGATCGAGAAGCAGGAAGAGGCGCTTGGAGATGACGGCGGAAGCGGTTTTGTTACTTTCGGGGCCACTTTGCTGATTGTTGCCCTTTGGGTGGCTATTGTCTGTGTGGTGATCAAGATGGATGTGGGTGGCTTCGGAAGCAGCGTAATGACCCCCATTCTGAAAGACGTGCCTGTGCTGAACAGGATACTGCCTTCGGCTTCCCCGGCTCCGGGAGATACGGAAGAGGAGGAAAACTATGGCGGTTATTCCAGCCTGGAGGAGGCAGTGGAATACATCAGACAGCTTGAGGCTGAGGTTGAGCGGATACAGACGACTTCCTCTGCAAAAGATACGGAACTGGAAGCGCTGAAGGCAGAGATTCTGCGTCTGCAGGAGTTTGAGCAGAGACAGGTGGAATTCCAGCGGATCAAGACGGAGTTTTATGAAGAGGTGGCAAGCCTGGACCCGGATGGACTGCTGAAATATTATGAGTCCATAGACCCGGCTACAATGGAATATATCGCAAAACAGATAGCTGTTCAGCAGCAGAAGAGCGAGGAGGCCGAGGCATATTTGGAAACCTTTGCGGTCATGAAGCCAAAGGCGGTGGCAAAATTATTTGAGACCATGAGCGACCGTCTGGAACTGGTGGCGGAGATACTGGAGGGTATGGATGTGGAACAGAGGGCTGCCATTATGAACGTGATAGATGCCGAGATTGGCGCAAAACTGGTGAAGATGATGCATCCCGACTCTTAAGGAGGGCAGCAGCTCAGCCGATATATATATGGGAAATCAGAAGATCCCGCTATTAATAAGGAAAGGAGGTTGGAGACAATGAGCACAGCTGTAAGAGATGTAAGTTCGGCTTTTTTGAACCGAACAACAGTCTCCACGACAGGCAGGAATGCTGCCGCAGGGGGGGACTTCCATAAAGTGTGGAGCAGCCAGATGAGCAAGGGAGCCACAGGCGGCGCCGTTCAGGACGGAGGAAATCAGAATCAGGTGAAGCCGAAGACTGAGCATAGTGATACCCGGAACGGCAGGGATGACCAGCAGGTGAGCAGTGATGCAGGAAAGGAACCGGAAAAGCTGCAGGAGACAAAAGCGGAAGATAAAACCACAGAAGCCGTGAAGCAGGAGAGTACGGAGAATACCACCGAAACCGCAGAATCGCAGGACACGCCGGAGACGGAGCTGCCCGAGGAGCAGATCCGGGCAATGGAGGTTCTGGGGACGGCAGCGGTAAAGCTCATGGAGCAGATTGCAGAGGTATTCGGCATTTCGGCGGAGGAACTTCAGGCAGTAATGGACGGACTTGGATTGGACCGGGCAGATTTGTTGGATGCATCCAAGATGGGAGATCTGCTGCTGCAGTTGGGAGGAGCCAGTGATTCCTATGCGCTGATTACGGATGAGGGACTTTACGAAAATTACCGGATGATAATGGAGCAGCTCAGCCAGGTATTGCAGGAAGGAGCCGGAGAGCTTGGAAGGGAACCGGGGGAACTGGCCGGACTTTTGAAAGAGGCTCTGGAGGAGGCCGGGATCTCACAGGAGCAGGACATTCCGGAAGAGCCGGTTCTGACAGGGGAAGAGACCGGGGAGGAAACGGGATTTTCCACAACGGAGAAAGCTTCGGTTTCAGAAGGAGGTCTGTCTGCGGACATACTGCAGGAAGAACAGAACACAAAGCAGGAAGGCGGACGTCAGCAGCGGGGGGCGCAGCCGGATGCCCGGTCAGATGGAGGGAACCA
This sequence comes from uncultured Lachnospiraceae bacterium, assembly GCA_947367855.1. Lineage (GTDB taxonomy): Bacteria > Bacillota > Clostridia > Lachnospirales > Lachnospiraceae > Acetatifactor. The sequence goes on from CANBFE010000001.1 coordinate 449,036, forward strand.
GGTCAATCTGTTCTTTCAGAATCTGAGGACAGAGCAGTTCAGGCCGGAACTCCAGCAGACCCAGGAGATATCCGGAAACAGTCCCTGGAGCGCCGATACCAGGCAGATTATGGATCAGATCATGGATTACATGAAGCTTACCCTGAATGCTGATACCACCAGTCTGGAAATGCAGCTTCATCCGGCCAGTCTGGGCACACTGCAGATACAGATTGCCTCCAGAGGCGGCGTGGTTACGGCGAATTTCATAGCCCAGGACGAGGCCGTGAAAGCAGCTATCGAAAGTCAGATGGTGCAGCTTAGAGAGCAGTTTGAGGAGCAGGGCGTCAAGGTGGAAGCCATTGAGGTGATGGTGCAGACCCATGAGTTTGAGCAGAATCTGGAGCAGGGCCGTGGCAGAAACCATCAGGAAACAGAGAAAAAGGGCCGTGGCAGAAGAATTTCGGATGGAAGGGCAGTATCCCTGGAGACAGAGGAAGAAAGTGCGCCGGAGCCTGATATGACCGTGACAGGCGGAAGCACCGTAAGCTACACAGCGTAATCACAGACTGCATATGTTATAGTGGAAATACGGAGCAGTTTGTTTTTACAATATAATATTAATATGAAGAAAGGAGTACGCATATGGCATTAATGGCACCCGTGCAAAACGGACAGATTGTGGAGACAGAATCACAGAAATCCCTGAAAAAGGAACTTGCCGGAAAGCAAAACGGCATGGATAAGGATGCTTTTCTGCAGCTCTTAGTGGCTCAGATGCAGTATCAGGATCCTTTGGAGCCTACCTCCAATACGGAATTTATATCCCAGTATGCACAGTTCTCACAGGTGGAACAGATGCAGAATCTGGCAGCTACTTCCGAACTGGCAAGGGCTACTTCCCTGGTGGGACAGCATGTCTATGTAAAGACCACAGGATCTGACGGAGAACCGGATTATGTTTATGGCAAGGTGGACTATGTTGCCTTTGAGAATAACAAGGCGTATGTTTCCATCGAGGAATCCCTTTATTCCATTGACGATGTGGATACAGTGGTGAATCTGGAATACAAGAATGCTTATGATAAGGCATATGATTTCACGATTCGGATGAATAAGCTTCCTCATCCCAACCGCATTGATCTGTCCGATGCAGAGACCATCGACGAGCTTGAGAAGATCTATAATGAGATGAATGATTACGAGAAGAGCTTCCTTGCAAGCGATACAGTCAAGAACCTGAATAAGTACATTGAGAGACTGAAGGAAATCAGGGCAAGTGCTGACGAGGCAGAGAAAGAGGACGGAGAAGACGGAGAGACCGGGGATGATGCCGGCACACAGGAGCCAGGAGACGCTGAAAACGTATAAAAAGGAGTAACAGGATGGATATTCAGGGCAATGGGTATATTTCCATTGAGCAGCTGACGGGTCAGTATCTGGCGAGGAAGACACCGGTCCGGAAAGCCATGGAGGGCGAAGCTTTACAGGGTTTATCCTTTCAGGATGTTTTGCAGCGGAAGACACTGGGAGACTCCGGCAGCCTGAAGTTTTCCAAGCATGCAATGGGAAGACTGGCAGACCGGAATATAGAGCTCAGCCATGCGCAGCTTGAGCGGTTGGAGTCCGGGACGAAAAAGGCAGGACAGAAGGGCATCAGGGACTCCCTGGTGATCGTGGATCAGTTGGCGTTTATCGTAAATATCCCAAACCAGACAGTGGTTACTGCAATGGACAGTACAGAGACGGACGAGAACATATTCACTAATATTAACGGGGCAGTTATTATATAACCGGACCTTTGAGGAGGTTATGGCTTCTCGAATGACAGAGAGAAGTATATGGTCCCCTTTTCAGACAGGAGGAACAAAGCTACTATGATGAGATCACTTTTTTCTGGTGTGTCGGGTCTTAAGACACATCAGACCAGAATGGATGTAATAGGCCATAATATTGCGAACGTAAATACGGTTGCGTATAAGTCCAGTTCCATGACATTTGCGGCGCTGATGAGCCAGACGACTCAGAAGGCCAGCGGTGCAAACGCCAGTACGGGAACCGGCGGCGTGAACCCCAGACAGATCGGTCTGGGTGTTAAGACCAGTGCCATCAATGTAAATATCACAGGCCAGGGCGCAAGCCAGTCAACGGGAAATCCTTTTGATATCATGATTACAGGCGAGAATTTCTTTATTGTAAACAATGGGTCAGAGAATTACTTTACCAGAGACGGTTCCTTCTATGTTGACGGCGCGGGCAATCTGGCAATGACAAGTATCGGTTATAATGTCATGGGCTGGCAGGTAGACGAGGAGACGGGAGCCATCAAGAAGGATACCGTATCCGCGCTGCGCATCATGAATACTGCCAATATGTCCTATCCTCCCGAGGCTACTACTTTGGGATACATGTCCGGTATCATTGACAAACTGGATACGGATGTGACCAGTGACAATGGGCGGGTAGTGAACTTCAAGCTTTACGATTCCCTGGGATACAGCTATACGGCCAAGTTTGTGTTTAAACAGTCGGATACGGAAAATGATGCCAGGAATATCTACAGCCTTGAACTGGATAAGATCACGGATGCTGACGGAAATGAAGTCAAGATGACGGATGAGCAGAAGAAGGCAGTATTCGGTGCGACACAGACCCAGGAACTGGCCGGGAAGGTGAATTTTGGCAAAGGCTATAAGTGGAACAATGATATTTTAACGGATGCAGATGGGAATGAGCTTGCTAACTTAGCAAATATAAAAGCCGGTACGGATTATACTCCGACTACTCCCGCAGGAAGCGGTCCTCTCACTGCGCAGCAGCAGTTGGATAATATTGCCAAGGCATATGGCTATGAGGGATCCACGGAAGAGTTTCTGAATCAGATTTATCAGGTATCAGCTGCAGATCCGGTAAATGGTACGGCGGCTGTGACCTGTACAATCAGGGATATGATATATGGTGAGATGGCTTCAGATAATGCTACAACGGCGCCAACTCTCGCAAGTTTTGTGGATGCCACCGGGGCTGATCCGACAAAAGACGGCAGCTTTGATACCATAGGCCGCAAATTCACAGGCTGTACCGTTACTTACGACCCGGCCAACGGTAAATTCCAGAAGGTTGACGGCAGCGGCAGTTCTACGGAAATTACCCTGAACTTAAAGGGAGCCGGGGTGGGCAACGGCAACTTTGAGAATATTAAGATTGATATGTCCGGAACCACTAATGTGGACAACAAGGGAACTTCCACCATCGGAGCTACCAATGGCGCGGATGACGAATTCGGTACCGGGTCCGGACGGCGCAACGGAGCCATGATTGGTCTTTCCGTTCAGCAGGACGGTATGATTTACGCAAGTTATGATAATGGCATGACAAAGCTTTTGGGACAGATCGCAACTGCAAAGTTTGCAAATGCATCCGGTCTGGAGAAGATGGCGGATAACCTCTATGCAGCAACGCTGAACTCCGGTCAGTTCGACGGGATTGGCGTGGATATCACTGCAGAAGGCGACTATATGTCAACCGGCCAGTTGGAGATGAGTAATGTGGATTTGTCTTCTGAATTTACGGAGATGATCACGACGCAGAGAGGCTTCCAGGCCAACAGCCGAATCATAACGGTATCAGATACTCTCTTGGAAGAATTAACTAATCTGAAACGTTAATTTTTACTCGCATTATTAAGTTTAATGTGCTATAATAGGGGGGCAGGTGTGCTGTCCCCCTATTCAATGGAAGGAAGGGCCTGTATGACAGAACAGGCTGATCAGACAAAAGCAGGGCAGCGCGGAGCATAATGGCAGTGAAATAAGAGGTTTCGGGATGATAGAAGTGACAAAGTTGAACGGTACGAGAATCCTGGTGAATCCCCATTTGTTCGAGATGGTGGAGGAGACACCGGACACGGTGATCACACTCACCACCGGAAAAAAAATAATTATAAAAGAAAGTAGACAAGAGTTAAAAAATCTTGTAAAATTATATAGAAAGGGTATTTTTGCAGAATAATCAAAAAAGCAAAAGAAGTGGGTGATTGTGGTGGATATTGCGTCTTTACTTGGTATTATTTTATGTTTTGTGATGATGCTGTACGGTATTATAGTTGGTGCAGGTATTGAGAATCTGGTGAAAGAATACTGGAACCTTCCGTCAGCTGTTATTACTTTCGGCGGTGCCCTTGCCGCAACGCTGGCATCGTACAGCCTGGCGGATTACATAAACGGCCTGAAGAGCTTTGGTTTGGTATTCAAAGCGCCGGCCCTGAATACTGCCGAGATGATCCGCAAGATTATCGACCTGTCCAATGTGGCGCGTAAGGAAGGTCTTCTGTCACTGGAGGAAGCTGCTGCGGACATGGATGATGCTTTTTTGAAAAAAGGTATCCTTTTGATGGTAGACGGAACGGATCCTGAGTTGGTGCGGGCCATTATGGAGACAGAGCTTGTGAGTATTGAAGGCAGGCATAAGACCTGTATCGGCTTCTGGGATACGCTTGGCGCCATGGGTCCTGCCTGGGGTATGATCGGTACGCTGATTGGTCTGGTAGACATGTTGTACCATATGGATAATGTGGCAACCCTGGGACCTGCCATGGCTGTGGCATTGATCACCACGTTTTACGGTTCGGTTCTTGCCAACGCCATCTGTACCCCGGTTTCCAATAAGCTGAAGGCGGACAACGGGGCGGAGATGATGCTGAAAGAAGTTATGATTGAAGGACTGCTTTCCATTCAGGCAGGAGAAAACCCCAGAGTTATTGAGGAGAAGCTGAAATCCTTCCTTTCTCCCAAGGACAGGGAGGCAGCCGGAGGAGATGCAGGGGGTGAGGAATAATGGCGAAGCGCAAGGAAGATGCGCCACCGGCAGGTGCGCCGGCGTGGATGGCGACTTTTAGTGACCTGATGAACCTTCTGCTCTGCTTTTTCGTTATGCTTTTTGCTATGTCCAGTATTGAGGAGGCCAAGCTGCAGGAATTCGTGGCTGCCATGAATAATACCTTCAGTATATTTGAAGGAGGCGCTTCTGCCATAGGGGACGGTTTCCTTATCAGCAATGGCGTGAGCCAGCTGAACGAGCTTGACCAGTATATCAACAGTACGGGTAAAGTTGCAGACAGCGAGACCGACGGCGAGGATCTGGAGGAATTTGACAAGTCGCCTGAGGCGTTGGAGGAGATGCTGCAGGAGGAGATGCTTCAGGAAAACGAAGAGCGCATGGAAGAAATAGAGGAAGCGCTGCAGGAGAACGACATTGCTGACGAAGTGGAGCTCAGTTTTACTGCGCAGTATGTAAAACTCACCATGAACGGAGGGCTGTTGTTTGATTCGGGAAGCGCCCAGCTGAAGGAAGAGGCAGAACAGATCATTGAGAAAGTAGGAACGATACTGGAACGCTACGGACAGGGAGTCATTGAGATAGAGGGACACACAGACAATGTTCCCATCAACAGCGCCCAGTATCCCAGCAATGAGGAATTGAGCAGTGCCAGGGCTTTATCCGTTTTCTATTATCTTCTGAATTCTACTGCATTGGATCCGGTGCATGTGAAGCATGCGGGAATGGGTGAGAGGGTACCCATTGCCGACAATTCCACTCCGGAAGGAAGGGGCAGAAACAGGAGAGTTGAAATCTTAATCTACAATCCATCCGTGAGATAGGGGAGACCAGAGAGGATGGAAGAAAGGGCTTTTGAGACATGAAAAAGAATTTACTGAGTGTGCTGATTCTGGTTCTGATGATTGTAAATATTGCATTGTCAGCGGTTATGATGATCAACGTGGTCGGCACCAACCAAAAGACGGCTGCCCTGATGGACAGCATTGGTGTGGCATTGAATCTGGAGCTGTACACACCTGGGGAGGGACCTGAGGTGTCGCTGACGGATACTGACACATACGTTATGGAGACCATGACCATTCCCCTGGCATATGCCACCACAAACACAGAGGGAGGCAGCTCCAAGCAGACCTATATCGTATTTGATATTTCTCTGCTTATGGATAAGACCCATGAAGATTATGTCACCGGTGTGGAAACGGTGGGAACTTCCGAAAGTGTGATTAAAGATGCCATCTTCGAGGTGGTGAGTAATCATACAGAAGAGGAGTGCCGGGCATCCTTTACAGGAGATATCCGGACTGAGATCCTGACAGCTATCCAGAATTTGTTCAAGTCCAAGTTTATTTACGGGATAACCCTCAGCAATATAAAGATTGGCTGATGGGGCATGGCAGATATGGGCAATGGGAAATACAGACATGCGGTGAGCATGTGACAGGAGGTGAGCTTGTGTGGCCGAGATCCTTTCTCAGGCAGAAATTGATGCCCTGCTGAATGCAATGTCCTCAGGTGAGTTGGATGCTGACCAGATGCAGCCAAAAGATGAAAAAAAGGTCAGAAATTATGATTTCAGCCGCCCTACAAAATTTTCCAAAGAGCATTTGAGGACTTTGGAGATTATATTTGAACATTATGCCCGGTTGGTTTCTACGAATCTTCCGGTGTATCTTCGAAAGAACGTGCAGGTATCGGTGGTGGGCTCCGAAGCCATTACTTTTAGTGAGTTTACAAATTCCCTTGCCAGTCCTATCATTATGGGGATTGTTGCTTTTACGCCGTTAAACGGCTCCATCATTATGGAGATGGGTACAAACCTGGGGTATGCCATGTTGGACCGTATGCTCGGGGGAAGCGGTGAGCCTTTGGAAAAAGGCAGAGAGTTTTCCGAGATCGAGCAGATCATTATTGAGAAGATACTGGTAATGCTGACACAGCTTCTCAGGGAGCCATGGAAAAACGTAATCGATATATCCCCTGTGCTGAGCCGTCTGGAGACCAATTCACAGTTTGCGCAGGTGATAGCTCCCAGTGATATGGTGGCCATGGTGACTCTGGAGATAAAGATAGGTGATGTAGAGGGCTTTATGAATATCTGTCTTCCGTTTTTTACCCTGGAAGACGTTATGGATAAGCTGAATACGAAGTACTGGTATTCTACCATGCAGGAGAATCACGACGAAAATTATGAGATTTATATTGAGTCAATGATCCGCAAGGTGGATGTGCCGATCAGAGCAGTGCTTGGCAGGAGTACGATTTCTGTAAATGATTTCTTGAATCTGCAGGTGGGAGATTGTATCCGGTTGGATTCCGGAGTAGATCAGGATATGAATGTGTATGTGGGCAATATCAAAAAGTTTACGGCATTACCTGGTATCGACAAAGACTCTTATGCTGTCAGAATTACATCCGTTATTAGAGAGGAGGAGTAGACAATGGACGGTGGGTTGTCCCAGGACGAGATAAATGCATTACTTGCCGGCATGGATTTGGCTGATGAAGAAGAGCCGGAAACGATTGAAACTAGCGAAGATATCACTGGAGGTTCAGGAGATATCATTCAGGAGATAGCAAATGCCGACGAACTCCTTTCAGATGTAGAGAAGGATGCAATTGGTGAGGTGGCCAATATCAGTATGGGTTCTTCAGCCACTACGTTGTATTCTCTTGTAAACAAAAAAGTTAACATTACTACACCAGTGGTGGAATTCAGCACATGGGATAATTTGCTGACGCAGTATGAAAGACCTTGTGTCTTCATTCAGATTAAATATACTGTTGGTCTGGATGGTACAAATATCCTGATTCTGAAGGAGCATGACGTTAAGGTCATTACCGATCTGATGATGGGTGGTGACGGAACAAATACGGACGGAGAGTTGGGAGAGCTGCATTTAAGCGCTATATCCGAAGCGATGAATCAGATGATGGGAGCTTCGGCGACATCTCTTTCCACAATGATGCAGACGAAGATTGATATCAGCCCGCCAGAGGCATCCTTATTGGATCTGGCCCAGGTGAAAAACGGTGAGGATGTTTCACCGTTTCTGGGAGGGGTGTTTGTCAAGATATCATTCCGTATGCAGATTGACGACCTTGTAGACAGTTCCATTATGCAGTTATATCCGGTGGATTTTGCTCGCAGAGTGGTAGATACCTTCATGAACTCACAGGGGGCTTCTGGGAATAAAGCAGCAGAGACGGCATCTGCAGGTAATGTGGGAGCAGGAGCCGTTGCCCAGGCGGAAACAGGCAGCATGAATGTGGGAATGGATGCCAATATGGGCATGGCAGGTGGAATGAATCCCCAGATGAATGCAGGGGTTGGCGCTAACATGGGTATGATGGGTAGTATGCCGTCCCAGGCGGATATGAATGGAATGAATTCTCAGATGGGAATGAACGGAATGCCTCCTCAGATGGGAATGAATGGCATGAATCCCCAGATGGGATATCCAATGGGAATGTATCCTCAGATGGGATATCCGCCTATGGGTATGTATCCCCAGATGGGATATCCGCAGGGAGCGGTACCGCCGCAGACTCCAAATGTTCAGACTGCCCAGTTCCAGAATTTTTCCAATAACGGCGGAGCCATTGCGGGACAGGAGAATATCGGCCTGATTATGGATGTTCCTCTGAACGTTACCGTGGAGCTTGGCCGCACGACCAAGTCGATTTCCGAGATTCTTGACTTTGCTCCCGGCACAATTATCGAATTGGAGCGGATTGCCGGTGAACCCATAGATGTATTGGTAAACGGCAAGCTTGTGGCAAAGGGAGAAGTAGTAGTAATTGAAGAAAGTTTCGGTATAAGAGTAACCGATATTATCAAGTAGGAGGAAATTTTAAATGGCGAAGAATATTTTGATATGTGATGATGCTGCATTCATGAGGATGATGATCAAGAACACCCTGACCAAAGGCGGTTACAATATCGCAGGTGAGGCCGAGAATGGCGCCAGAGCCGTGGAAAAGTACAAGGAGCTTTCACCGGATCTTGTACTGATGGATATAACCATGCCTGAAATGGATGGAATCGAGGCTCTGAAGGCAATCAAAAAGCTTGATGCCGGGGCAAAGGTTATCATGTGTTCGGCAATGGGCCAGCAGGCCATGGTTGTGGAATCCATTCAGGCCGGAGCAAAGGACTTTATTGTTAAGCCTTTCCAGGAAGACCGTGTTCTTGAGGCTGTGAAGAAGGTTATAGGCTGATGATGTTGGCTGCCGCAGCGGGAGTCACTGTCAGGATGGAAAATATTATCCGGATCGGAGCTGCTTCCGGTGTGGGAGGCTATGTGCAGTTTATTACCGTACTGCTGATCTTTGTGGCGGTTCTCGGGATTACGGCATGGACTACCAGGTGGATTGCCAATTACCAGAAGCAGCAGAATGTAAATGAAAATATTCAGGTAATAGAGACCACTCGTATTGCAAATAATAAATATATCCAGATTATACGGGCAGGCGGGAAGTATATGGTGATTGCTGTCTGTAAAGATACAGTTACCATGTTGGGCGAGATTCCGGGGGAAAGTCTGAAGGAGGGGACCCCTGTGCAGAGTCTCAGTTTTAAGGAACTTCTCGACAAAGCAGCAGGAAGGACGAAAGCCGCCCGGGAAGAGCCAAAGGAAAATCAGATGCATGATGAAAAATAAGCTTAAATGCAAGCGAATAGTAACTGCAATATGCCTACTTGCCATGGTGGGCATATTGTGTATTTTAAGTTCAATGACAGTATATGCCAGTTCGGGCCAGAATGCGGATGATGTCCTGAACATCACGTTTGGCAATGGAAACGGGGAAATCAGCGGTTCTCTGCGGATTCTGCTTACGCTTACGCTGATCAGTTTAGCTCCCACCCTTCTGATCATGATGACCTCCTTCACGCGTATCATTATAGTGCTGCATTTTACCCGGGCAGCCCTGAATACGCAGACTGCGCCTCCGAACCAGGTATTGGTAGGCCTGGCTCTGATTCTTACTTTCTTTATTATGGAACCTACTATTACCCAGATCAGCGAACAGGCCTATCAGCCTTATGAAGCAGGAGAGATTGATCTGGATGAAGCTCTGGAAAAGGGAGTGGCGCCTCTGAGGTCATTTATGTATGATCATACGCAGCTGAAGGATGTACAGCTGTTTATGGAAATATCAAGGCAGAGTTGGGATGGGGCTACCCTGGATGACATTCCCCTGTCTGTTCTGCTTCCGAGTTTTATGATAAGCGAACTGAGAATGGCATTTTGGATTGGATTTGTGATATATGTTCCCTTTATTGTCATTGACATGGTGGTGGCATCAACCCTGATGAGCATGGGTATGATGATGCTGCCTCCCACCACGATTTCCATGCCTTTTAAAATTCTGCTGTTTGTGCTGGCGGATGGATGGAATCTCATTATAGGGGAACTGGTAAAATCGTTTTATTTGTAGGTAAGGGTGTATATGTTGTAAAAGTGAGTATAAAACGCAGGGAGGAAATTCAAAATGACAGTAGATTTGGTGATGGATATTGCAAGGGAAGCCCTGTTTCTGATTATCAAGGTATCCCTGCCTGTACTGCTTGTCTCCCTGTGTGTGGGTCTGGTGATCAGTATCTTTCAGACAGTGACTTCCATTCAGGAACAGACACTCACTTTTGTGCCGAAAATTATCTGTGTTTTTCTGTCGTTGGTGCTGTTTGGAAACTGGATGATGACTGCCATGGTGGAATTTATGAAGTCGCTGTGGACGAATTTCAGCATTTACATGAACCAGTGAGGGAGTCAGGGTGAATGATTCATTATTCGTTTTCTGCATTTGATCTGGAATATTTTCTGCTGATATTGGTAAGGATAAGCTGTTTTGTCTTTGTGGCACCTTTTTTCAGCATGAAAAACACACCGGCCAATGTAAGGATTGCCATAAGTTTTTTTACGTCGCTGCTTTTATATCAGGCGCTGACCCCGCGGCAGGCGGTGGCCTATTCTACGGTTACGGGATATGCCGTTATTGTGATGAAGGAAGCCATTGTGGGGCTGCTGATCGGCTTTGCGGCAAGTATCTGTACTACGATTGTGAATTTCGCGGGCTCCATTGTGGATATGGAGACAGGATTATCCATGGTTACACTGATGGACCCCACATCCAGGGAAAGTACCAGTATCACAGGTGTCCTGTATCAGTATGTGTTGATGCTGCTGTTGATTGCCACAGGAATGTACCGTTACCTGTTTGGCGCCCTGGCGGATACTTTTGAACTGATTCCCGTCAACGGAGCGGTTTTCCGCAGGGATGCCCTGTTGGAATCCATGATCACCTTTCTGGGGGATTATGTCATTATCGGATTCCGGATTGTTCTGCCGATTTTCTGCTCTATCCTGCTGCTGAATGCGGTTTTGGGCATTCTGGCCAAGGTTTCACCGCAGATGAATATGTTTGCGGTTGGTATCCAGCTGAAGATTCTGGTAGGCCTGTCCATACTTTTTTTCACGGCGGGAATGATGCCGGGAGTTGCCGATTTTATATTCAGAGAGATGAAGAGGATGATTGTTTCCTTTGTGGGAGGCATGACATGATTCGTTATAATCTGCAGTTTTTTGCCAAGGAGGGCATGGGGGGAGAGAAGACCGAACCCGCTACCCAGAAAAAACTGGAGGACGCCCGGAAGAAAGGGCAGGTTGCCAAGAGCAGGGAGATTACCAACGGTCTGGAATTACTGGCCTTGTTTCTGATCCTGAGATTCTGGGTGGGACATATGGGTATTCAGTTTCTGGATATCTTTAACAATATTTACAGTAAAATTTCAGATGTTACGGTATTCTGGCAGGGGGCAATGCCGGAAGCGGATATTGAGATTATATTCCGTCAGATGGTATTTCAGGTGCTGATTATTGTAGCCCCCATTCTGGCTATCGGATTTGCAATTGCCTTTATAACGGATATTGCACAGGTGAAATGGAAGCCGACCCTGGAACCCATGAAGCCCAAGTTCAGCAAGCTGAATCCGCTGAAGGGAATGAAAAAGTTCTTTTCCCTGAATGCGTTGGTGGAGCTGATTAAATCCATAGCAAAGATCGGCCTGATCCTGTATGTGTGTTACAATTATCTGAAAGATAAATGGCCAATCCTGTTGAATCTGTATGATGTGACCCTTATGCAGGCGTTGGAGCTGATTGCTGTCATAGTCACGGATCTTGGAATCCGGGTGGCCCTGCTATACATGTTGATTGCCTTTGCCGATTTTGCCTATCAGAGGATCAAATTCAAAAACGATATGAAGATGACAAAGCAGGAGGTTAAGGAAGAGTATAAGCAGCAGGAAGGAGATCCCCAGGTAAAGAACAAGATCCGGCAGAAGATGAGGGAGAGCTCTATGCGCCGTATGATGCAGGAGCTGCCTCAGGCGGATGTGGTTATTACAAACCCAACGCATTATGCCGTGGCCATTAAATATGATCCTGAGGTGGCGGATGCCCCACTGGTTATAGCAAAAGGTGAGAATTATCTGGCAGCCCGCATTAAGGAGGTCGCCAGGGAAAATAAAATTGAAATTGTGGAAAATAAGCCTCTGGCCCGTATGCTCTATGCAAATGTGGATATTGGCCAGGCGGTGCCGCCCGAGCTCTATCAGGCTGTGGCGGAAGTCCTTGCTTTTGTATATCAGCTGCAGGGTAAAATCTAAGGGAGGAGGAACAAGGCATGAATGAGAGACTGGCAAAGACAGATGCGATGATAGCTATCTATGTGCTGATAGCGTTTATCATGTTAATCGTGCCTCTTCCGGCAGCGGTTCTGGATGTATTCATGGCTTTCAACATAGCCATAGCCTTCACTATTCTGTTTGCCTGTATGTTTATCAAGGAAGTCCTGGACATGTCCTACTTCCCGACGATTCTGCTGTTTACCACTATATTCAGGATTGCCATGAACGTTTCATCCACAAGGCTGATCCTGACCACCGGTACTTCCGGAAATGTGGTAATGACATTCGGGCAGTTTGTAGGAGGCGGCGACCTGATTGTCGGTGCAATCGTTTTCATAATCCTGATCATGATCCAGTTTCTGGTTATAAACAAGGGTTCCGAGCGTGTGGCTGAAGTAACTGCCAGATTTACACTGGACGCCATGCCTGGTAAACAGATGGCAATTGACGCCGATCTGAATACCGGAGCCATAGACGACAAGGAAGCCAAGTTAAGACGTGACAAGATCCAACAGGAATCAAGCTTTTTCGGTTCCATGGACGGTGCTGTCAAATATGTAAAGGGAGACGCCATAGCGGGCCTGCTTCTTACCGTGATCAATGTAGTGGGCGGTATAGCCATGGGCATGCTGCGCAATAATATGGATGTGATGACAGCCCTGAACAATTACGGTATTCTTACCATTGGTGACGGACTGGTGAGCCAGATCCCATCCCTGCTGATCTCCCTGTCAACAGGTGTCCTGGTCACGAAGGGGAGTAAGGAATCAGAGTTTGGTCCTGCCATTGTAAGACAGTTGTTCGGAATTCCCAAAGTAATGTATCTGGTGGGAGGAACACTGGCTTTTCTGGGTGTGTTTACGGATCTGAATACTATTCTCTTTATGGGAATGGGACTTTTGTTCATTGTGGGAGGCAGAATGATTGCCAGCAGCCTGGAGACTGCGGCCATTGAGAGTGAGGTTGACATGGATGAAGCGGCGGCAGATGAGATCAGGCAGCCGGAGAATGTGGCTACTCTGCTTCAGGTGGATCCCATTGAGTTGGAATTCGGTTACGGCATTATTCCGTTGGCGGATGTAAATCAGGGCGGAGACCTGCTTGACCGGGTTGTGATGATACGACGGCAGATTGCCTTGGAGCTTGGTACGGTGGTTCCCATTATCCGTCTTCGTGACAATATCCAGCTGAATCCAAACCAGTATATTATAAAGATCAAGGGAATTCAGGTAAGTGAAGGAGAAATTCTCTTTGACCACTATATGGCAATGAATCCCGGATATGTGGAAGAGGAGATTACCGGTATTCCAACCTTTGAACCTTCCTTCCATCTGCCCGCCATATGGATTACGGAGGGACAGCGGGAAAGAGCGGAAAGCCTGGGATATACGGTGGTGGACCCGCCTTCCATTATTGCCACTCATCTGACGGAAATTATCCGGCAGTATATTGCGGATCTGCTGACCAGACAGGATGTGCAGAACCTTATCAACAACCTGAAGGAAAGCAATCCTTCCCTGGTGGAGGAACTGGTACCCAAGCTTCTGGGACTTGGAGAGATTCAAAAGGTGCTGCAGAATCTTCTGAAGGAAGGTATTTCCATCAGGGATCTGCTGACAATTATGGAGACACTGGCAGATTATGCGCCGGCCACGCGTGATACCGACATATTGACAGAATATGTGAGGCAGAGCCTGAAAAGGGCTATTTCCACAAAATATTTCCCCAACCACGAGACTACAAATGTGGTTACCCTGGATCCGAAGGTGGAACAGGAGATCATGGGAAGTGTAAAGCAGACCGAAAACGGAGCTTTCCTGAATCTGGATCCGAACAGGTCAAGGGCGATTATAGATTCTGTTGGAAAGGAAGTCCAGAAACTGGAGAACCTTGGCAAGAATCCCATTATTATTACTTCTCCTATCGTCCGCATGTATTTTAAGCGTTTGACAGAAGATTATTATAAGGATCTGGTGGTGGTATCCTACAACGAAGTGGAGTCCAATGTTGAATTACAGTCGGTTGGGATGGTGACAGCATAAAATGATAATAAAGAAGTTTGTTGGAAAAACGGAAGAGGAAGCACTGGAAGCTGCCAGAAAGGAACTGGGCAGCGGTGTTGTCATCATGAATGTCAAAGCTGTGGAGAGAAAGGGGCTAGCGGCTCTTTTCCGGGCAAAACAGACAGAGGTGACCGTTGCGCTGGAGGAAGAAAATGATACGGTTGTGCCGGTGCGGAGGGACCGCGCGGCACGTCCTGCAGAGAAAAATTCCGGGGAGAGTATCACGCAGACGGAGGAAAATCCCGGCGGAAGCGTACTGATGAAGGAAGACAGAATCGCCATTGAAAAGAGACTTGACAGTCTTCAGTCCCTTTTGATGAATCGTTTCCAGCAGAGCGAGGAGGAACGGCAGAAAGTGCCGGGAACAGGTGAGTTTTCGGGAGACGAGGGAGCGGCGGAGGAAGAGAAGCCGGAGGAGGAAGCGCCGGAGGAAATTACGGAACAGCAGCGTTTTCTGAGACTTTTGTATAACACGATGCTGGAGAGCGAGGTAGACGAAAAGTACGCAAACCAGATTGTAAATGATGTGGATATTTCGGGACAGTCCAATCTGCCTATGGACTATATTCTGGAAAATGTATATCAGAAGATGATTTTGAAGTTTGGCAGAGCCCAGGGCATTACTCCCGGAGAGGGAAAACCCAGAATTGTGGTGTTTATGGGACCTACAGGAGTTGGTAAGACTACAACGATTGCGAAGATAGCCAGCAGCTATGCCGTGGAAGAGAAAAGAAAGGTTGCACTTCTTACTGCGGATACCTACCGTATTGCGGCAGTGGAGCAGCTCAGAACCTATGCTAATATTCTGGAAGTTCCGTTCCGGGTCATCTATTCGGAGGAAGAGGTAGGCGAGGCAGTCCAGGAATTCTGTGATTTTGATTATATATTTGTAGATACCATGGGGCATTCCCATAAAAACGAGGAGCAGCTCGGACACATGAAGCAGCTTTTCGACGCCCTGCAGGAGGCCGGGGAGTGTCAGACATTTCTGGTTCTGTCTGCCACAACAAAGTACCGTGATCTTCTGAAAATAGTGGCAACTTATGACGGAATTGCAGACTTTCAGCTTATTTTTACAAAGCTGGACGAAACGGCTGCCATGGGAAATCTGTTGAACATGAAGCTGTTTATGGGAACACCCATAGCTTTTGTGACCAACGGACAGAATGTACCAAGTGATATTGAGCAGTTTAATCCACAGAAGACAGTGAAGCAGATTCTGAGTGTCAGACAGGAAAGAAATTAGGGATGCCTGCGGGGTGGATTAGAGCGCAGGTATCTGCGGAACTGGAACAGGAGGTAATACATGGATCAGGCAGAACAATTACGTATCCTAAAAGCAGGCCGTCAGCAGCCGAAAACATTGGCCAGGGTTATCACTGTCACCAGCGGCAAGGGCGGCGTGGGTAAATCCAATACCTCCATTAATCTGGCGATCCAGTTCAGAAAGATGGGAAAGCGGGTCATTATATTAGATGCGGATTTCGGCCTTGCCAATATAGAGATCATGTTCGGGGCAGTGCCAAAACATAATCTGTGTGACCTGATCTATCAGGGGAAGAGTATTACCGATATTATCACCTGGGGTCCCATGGAAGTAGGCTTTATATCCGGAGGCAGCGGTATTGCGGGCATGTCTAATCTAAACCGGGACTATCTGGCTTACATTATCCGGAATCTGGCACAGTTGGATTCCCTGACGGATATCATCATTGTGGATACGGGAGCGGGCATATCGGATGCGGTGTTGGAGTTTCTGGTGGCCAGTGGGGAGATTCTTCTTGTGACCACGCCGGAACCCACGTCCATAACGGATTCTTATTCCCTGTTGAAAGCTTTATACCGCCATGACAGATTTGATGCTGATACCACAAAGGTGAAGCTGGTAGCTAACAAGGTGGCAAAGGAGACGGACGGGAAGGTACTATATGATAAGTTGAATGCAGTGGTAGAACGATATTTAAAGGTGCCCATATTATATCTGGGATGTGTGCCGGAAGATGCGCAGCTGTTAAGGTCGGTGATGCAGCAGACACCTGTGTCCCTGAATAATCCCGGCGCAAAATCCACACTGGCCTATGAGCGGATAGCGGGGAGACTTTTGGATAAGGAGGAGGCAGAGCGTCAGCCCAGAAAGGGAATGGCCGCGTTTTTCTCCCATATCATTGCAGGCAGAAGATAAAAGAATTGAAAAGGGTGGTGGTTTTATGTTTTCTAAATTTATTTCAGTAGGGGATAAAATCGAGCTCCAGGCCGTATCGCGGGAAGACGAGGAACAGTCCGGTCTGGCAG
Organism: uncultured Lachnospiraceae bacterium; assembly: GCA_947367855.1. Classification (GTDB taxonomy): domain Bacteria; phylum Bacillota; class Clostridia; order Lachnospirales; family Lachnospiraceae; genus Acetatifactor. Next base: position 465,899 of record CANBFE010000001.1, read on the forward strand.
GAAGAGTTTATCACAGTACAGTACATGATATCCAGTCCGAGGACACCATTGAGATTACAATGCCGATGGAGAAGACAAAACTGATCCTTCTTCCCGTGGACGGAGAGTACGACATGGTGTTTTATGGGGCAAGCGGCCTGTTTCAGTGCCTTGCCAGAATTACAGACAGGTATAAAAGCAACAACACTTATATCCTGCTGATGGAGATGACCAGTAATCTGCGCAAGTATCAGAGAAGAGAGTTTTACCGTCTGGGATGTGCGTTGGAGATGAACACACGTAATCTGGAGAAGGAGGAAGTCCAGACGATAGAGAGCAGGATGCCTTATACCCTGGCAAAGGGACTTCCGCTGAAGCAGAGTGTTATTGTGGACATCAGCGGCGGCGGACTGCGTTTTCTGTCCACACAGCGTTATGAGCCTGGAAGTCTGATCTACTGCAGCTATCATCTGATGAGCAATGGAGAGCATAAAAAATACGAGGTTATCAGCAGGGTAATAAGCGCAATAGAACTTGACAACCGCAAGGGTACCTTTGAGCACAGGGTACAGTTTTACGATCTTGATCCCACTATCCGGGAGGAAATCATTAAATATATCTTTGAGGAAGAACGGCGTAACAGGCTGAAACGAAAATATGCATCGGAATAGGCAGACCGGCGGCAAAACGGGAGTAGGAGAGGCGGCGTATGAGTGCAATCTTAGAGCAGGTTTCAGAAAACTATTATGATGTACTGACAGAAATCGGTAACATCGGAGCGGGAAATGCCATGACAGCTTTGTCCCAGATGCTCCAGTGTAAGGTGGACATGAAGGTTCCCCAGGTCAGGCTTCTTGAATTTTCCGAAGTAGGGGAGCTGATGGGCGGGGAAGAGCAGATCATGGCAGGCGTCTTCCTGGGCGTGGAAGGCGATATTACAGGAAGCATGATGTTTATGGTGGAGGAAAAAAGCGCAAGACACCTTATCCGGAAAATTACCATGGGAATGTTGCCGGAGGGAGAAGAGTTTGAGGAGATGGGAATGTCGGCCATGCAGGAGGTAGGAAATATAATCACCGGGGCATACCTGAATTCCCTGTCCACTATGACGAATCTGAAGGTGATTCCTTCTCCGCCTGCAATTACAGTCGATATGGCGGGCGCAATCCTGAGCGTTCCGGCCATACAGTTCGGCATATATGGTGATAAGATTCTGCTGATACAGTCACAGTTTTACGATGAGGTGGAACTGGACGGGTATTTTATCTTGATTCCGGACCTGGAATCATATGAGAAGATACTCACGGCATTGGGAGTGCCGGTTGATTTATAAGGGAATACATCACCGGAAACGGAATGGACAAAAAGGATATGGAAGTGGCTCATGAGTGAAATAGTCAAAGTAGGAATAGCAGACCTGAAGACCTGCGTTAGCCCCAACGGAGTGATGACACTGGGGCTGGGTTCCTGTGTTGGTATTGCAATCAGGGATCCGATGAATAAAATTGGCGGATTGGTACATATCATGCTGCCGGACAGTAAAGCGATAACCACAGGACAGCATAATATTGCCAAGTTTGCGGATACCGGTATAGAAGAGCTGGTGAGGCAGTTGGAGCGAATGGGGGCAAGGCGCGTACGTATGGTGGCTAAGATTGCCGGAGGCGCAACGATGTTCAGCTTTCAGGGATCGGGTACGGGCGCTTCGGTGGCCCAGGTGGGCAACCGGAACGTGGAGGCTACCAAGGCAAAGCTGAATACCCTGCGGATTCCCATTCTGGCACAGGACACCGGCGCAAATTACGGCAGGACGGTTATTTTTTATCCGGAAACCGGTGCTTTCCATATTCGCGCCGTTGGAAAACCCGAGAAGATTATCTGAAGAGGATCAAGATATGAACAGGAAGAATTTACCGCTTCTTTTGATGCTGACAGCCGGTACGGTGACATGTATCATTACATATATAGAAAAATATACCCTTTTTGGGAAATTGCTTTCCCTGTTTGTGGTATTGCTGATTTTTTACCTGTTGGGAAGTATATTAAAGTGGACGTTGGACTTTTTTGATATGCAGAACGAGGAAAGGCTGAAGGAAGAGGGGGAGGTCATCGAGAAGGATTCGGAAGAGGGGGAAGCAGAACAGGAGAAAGATCAGGAGTAGGGCGGAAGAAAATTACTCTTGACATATTTAACAGCGGACAGTATGATAACATGTAACAGTTCCCATTGTGTAATGGGCTGTTACGTATAAGAAGGAGCTAGGATTTCATGGATGAAGCGGGCAGGAAGAAACTGTTACAAGAATATGCAAAAGTGAAATCACCGGAAACCAGAGAGCAGTTAATTCTGGAATATGCTCCTCTTGTCAAGGTGGTTGCTGGAAGGCTCAGCATGTATCTGGGCTATAATGTGGAATATGAGGATCTGGTGAGTTATGGTATCTTCGGCCTGATAGATGCCATAGATAAGTTTGATTACCTGAAAGATGTAAAATTTGAAACTTATGCAAGTCTGCGTATCCGGGGAGCGATTCTGGACCAGATCCGCAAGATGGACTGGATCCCCAGAACCATCAGGCAGAAGCAGAAAAAAGTTGAGGCAGTAATCAGGGAAGTGGAACAGAAGACCGGGCGTATGGCCACAGATGAGGAAGTGGCGGCAGGACTCGGCATTTCCAATGACGAATATCTGGAATGGCAGTCTCAGATGAAGATTACGGGACTGGTTTCCCTGAATGAATATATGGAACAGGGAAGCGATATCTCACAGGACTACAGGAGACATACGACTTCTCATTTTGAAGCGCCGGAAGAACGGATAGAGAAGGAAGAGCTGGCAAAGGTGCTTGGGGAGGCACTGCAGCTTTTGACGGAGAAAGAACAGAAGGTAATTACTCTATATTATTATGAGGAACTTACATTAAAGGAAATCAGTAATATATTGGAGGTTTCAGAGTCAAGGATATCGCAGCTGCATACCAGGGCTTTGAAAAAGATGAGGGTAAAGATGGGAAACTACATGGGTATTCTTTCAAATAACTGAAATGGGGAGATTAAACTATGCAGAATGGCTACTTTCGGTTGGTAAATGACTTTAACGGGTATGGTATCGCACTATATCCGCCCCGTGATTTTGGGGAAGAGATCCGGGCAGAGGAAGTCTGGAAGTATCTGGATGATCTGAGGATTACTTACGACAAAAAACGTATCGAAACGCAGATCAATTTCGGGGAAAGCGGTATCTGCCATCTGGGAGAGGGAGACTGTCCGGTCTGCGACGAGAACTATTTCCTGGATGTCAGTGAGGACGGAATGATGGCTACCGTCCGCTTTATTCCTCCTTCGGAAGGAGGGAAAAGACTTTCCCGGGAGAGCTTTCTGGCGGATATTAAGCGAAAAAATATCGTATACGGAGTACAGGAGGCAGCACTGAAGGAGCATTTTGAGACAGAAGGGCTATACTGTACAGACATTCTGATTGCCCGGGGGAAGAAACCCGTTATGGGAAAGGATGCTCAGATAGAATATTCCTTTAATGTAGACCAACATAAACGTCCTGCACACAGGGAGGACGGGCGTGTGGATTATTTTAATCTCACTACCATAAACCAGTGCCGCAAGGGACAGGTGCTTGCGCGTATTATTCCAGAACAGCAGGGGGAAGTGGGATATGATGTATATGGGAAGGCTACAAAGCCCAAGGAAGTAAAGCGTGAAACATTGAAATTCGGCAAAAATATCGAATTGTCAGAGGATAAGCTTTCCATTACATCCCAGGTGGACGGACATGTTTCCATTGTGGATAAAAAAGTGGTGGTGTCCAGTGTATACCAGGTGAAAGGGGTAAATGTATCCACCGGAAATATCAGTTATGACGGCAGTATTGAGATTGCCGGAAATGTGGATGCCAACTTTGAAGTGAAGGCCGGCGGAAATGTGGTGGTGAACGGTCTTGTGGAAGGAGCTACCATAATTGCCGGGGGCAATATCATAATCGCTAAGGGCATGAACGGTATGGGAAAAGGATATCTGAGAGCCAGGGGCGATGTGATTGTTAAATTCCTGGAGAATGCGCGGATTGTGACGGGCGGGTTCCTGGAGACAGAGGCTATTCTGCACTGCACGGTATCTTCAGGAAGCGATGTAAAAGTGGACGGAAGAAGGGGAATCATTCTGGGGGGCCGTGTCCAGGCAGCCAATGCAATTATTGCCAAAACGGTGGGAGCTAGCATGAGTACTGCCACCACTCTTGAAGTGGGCGTGGAACCTTTGCTGATAGCACAGCTTGAACATGTGCAGACAGCCCTTGAGGAGAGGGAGAAAACCCTCAATGCGGCAGAGGTTATCTTCAATAATTTTAAGGAAAAACAGAAGAAAGGCATCCAGTTTAATGAGGGGCAGATGAGATATATGAGAAGTGTCTCTTCCCTGATTCAGGAGAAAAAAACGGAACTGGAGCGCCTGAATACACGGAGACAGGCCCTGCAGGATATGATGGAGAGCAGGGAGGATGCGCGTGTGGTTATCAATGAGCAGGTTTATCCCAATACCACCATTGTGATAGGCGGTGTGTCCAGGCTTGTGAAGGACAATTATCATTACTGCAAATTTGTTCAGGAAGATGGCGAAGTGAAGATGGTGCCGCTATAGGGGGATTATAGGGCGAAACTGCATTTGCCATGACGTTGTGAGAGACAGGGATGTAGAGAGAAAGCAGGTGTATTTATGGCATTTGGATCAATAGAGCTGACAACCATTTCCAGGGCGCAGGATTATACGACGATAAAACATAACGAAGATAACAAAGTAGTGGTGGATCAGGCCAATTTCAGTGAACAGGTTCAGAAATCCGTGGAGCAGAACATACGGGAAGTACACCACAGTGACAATACCCAGTGGCGGGAAAGCCGTCCGGATGCCAAGGAGAAGGGAAACGGACAGTACAACGGTGATGGCGGACGCAAGAGGAAGAAGCAGACTGCCCAGGAGCGGGTAGTGGTAAAAAAACGCCAGGGCTTTGATATGAAAATATAGTTTCCTGAGGTATTTTGCCGCAGGGGAATGGGCGGAAAGATGGAGTTGATGGAGATTATCCTGCTGATTGCGGGAAGTATTATTTTTGTATTAAGCTTTTTTATTCCGGACAGAAAAGAGGGGGCCGGAGTTCAGGGAGTTTCAGCGGGAAATGAGGTAAAGGCGTTGGTCAGCCAGGAGTTGGATGCGCTGAAGGAGCATGTGGACGGACTGGTAGAGGAAGCGGTATCCTATGCAATGGAAAAAACGGAACGTTCTCTGGAACGTCTGTCCAATGAGAAAATCATGGCGGTCAACGAATATTCCGATACGGTTCTTGCAGAAATTCATAAAAATCATGAAGAAGCAGTGTTTCTTTATGATATGCTCAATAATAAGCACACCAGTCTGAAAAATATCATGGCGGAGATTAATGCCACCGTGAAAGATGCGGAAGAGAGCATTCGTTCTCTGCAGCAGTTGGGGGATAGAGTTTCGGACAGAAAGCCTGCGGAAGAGTTTTATCCTGTTGACAGACAGGAAGAGGCGGCGCCTGAATCCCTGGGAATGACGGAAAAGTGGCTGCAGCCTTTTGCAGGACAGGAGGAAGAACTGTCGGGGGAAAACAGCGGCAGGGAGCTGAACAATAATGAAAAAATAAGGGAACTTTACAGGCAGGGGAAGTCCGCAGTAACCATCGCAAAGGAACTGGGACTGGGGATAGGCGAAGTAAGGCTTGTAATTGATCTGTTCAGAAATCAGAACTTTTAAAATGTCAGAAACGAGGATATAAGTGAAACTGAGATATCAAATGCGGGGACTGGGAATCGGCATTATTACCACAGCCCTGCTGATGGGAGTGGCGACAGGGAAGGGAATACCCTTAAGCGATGCGGAGATAAAGGCGAGAGCCCTGGAGTTGGGAATGGTGGAAAGCGATTCCCTGAAGCTGACGGATGTTGCAGATGCCGGAGAAAGCGGGAACGAAGTGGATGGGAGTTCCGGATCCGGGGAAGCAGGCGGTTCGGAAGGTTCTGTGGGAGCCGGAGAGTCAGGCGGCCCGGGGGATTCTGCGGGGTCAGACGGTTCGGAGGGCTCTGCGGGAGTTGGAGAGTCAGGCAGCCCGGAGGATGCTGCGGAGCCAGGCGGTTCGGAAGGCTCTGTTGGGGCCGGAGAGCCAGGCGGTTCGGAAGGCTCTGTTGGAGTGGGAGAAACTGACAGCCCGGACGGCCGGGAACAGACAGCTGCATCAGGGGATTCCGGAGAAGAGAACGATGGGAATGACGAAAGCGCTTCCGGGGATGTAGTAACTGTGGTTATAGAATTTGGCGTAACCTCCTATCATGTCAGTGAAATCCTGGCGGAAGCCGGACTGGTGGAGGATGCGGGCAAGTTTGACGAATATCTGTGCGCAAGTGGCCTTTCCAGAAAAATTACAGCAGGGACTTATGAGATCCGTCTGGGGACCGATGAGGAAGAACTTATCAAAATAATTACGAAAAGCAATTAAGAAAAGCAATAAAAAAACGACTGAATTTTTACAATACCCCTTGCAAAACAAGGGGTATTGTGTTAAAATGCGATGTGGTAGAAGTGGAAAACTTCAGACTTGTCTGTTACGACAAAGCACGTATGCCGATTCGGTGATGGTGTTTCATGGTGACTGTCATAATGCTTTTAAGAGAAGACAGGATATGGAATAGTTGCCGGAGACTGCCGGATGATAACGCAAATCCGGTAAAAACTGGCGATGGAACCGGGAGACCCGGGGAAATCGACATTACGGTCATGCGGAAGAAATCAACCAAATGGAGGTAAAAAAATGAGCGTTATTTCTATGAAGCAGTTGCTTGAAGCAGGTGTTCATTTTGGACATCAGACCAGAAGATGGAATCCCAAGATGGCTCCCTACATTTTTACGGAGAGAAACGGTATTCACATTATTGACCTGCAGAAATCAGTGGGCAAGGTGGATGAGGCTTACAGGGCAGTATCTGAAATTGCTGCACAGGGCGGAACCATTTTATTCGTGGGAACCAAAAAGCAGGCACAGGATGCTGTAAAGACCGAGGCAGAGCGCTGCGGTATGTATTATGTAAATGAGAGATGGTTGGGCGGGATGCTCACCAATTTCAAGACCATCCAGTCCCGTATCGGCAGACTTCATGCCATTGAGAAGATGTCCGAGGACGGAACCTTTGATGTGCTTCCCAAGAAGGAAGTTATCAAGCTGAGGAAAGAGTGGGAGAAGCTGGAGAAGAACCTGGGCGGTATCAGAAATATGAGCAGGGTTCCCGATGCAATTTTTGTAGTTGATCCCAAGAAGGAGAGAATCTGCGTACAGGAGGCGCATGCTCTTGGAATTACCCTGATTGGTATCGGCGATACCAACTGTGATCCGGAAGAGCTTGACTATATCATTCCTGGAAACGATGATGCAATCCGTGCAGTGAAACTGATCGTTTCAAAGATGGCAGATGCTGTCATTGAGGCTAATCAGGGCGAAGCCGTCTATACAGAGGCTGACATTGCGGCAGAGGCCGGAGCAGCAGAGGATATTGAAGAAGTAGTAGAAACTGAGACTGTATAAATAACAGTTGCTGAATAGAAACAGAGAGAAGCAGGAGGATGATATAAATGGCAGAAGTAACAGCGGCTATGGTCAAGGAATTGCGTGAGCAGACCGGCGCCGGTATGACAGATTGTAAAAAAGCTTTGGGTGAAACCAATGGAAATATGGAAGAGGCTGTGGAAATTCTGAGAAAGAAGGGGCAGGCGAAGGCAGTAAAGAAGGAGAGCAGAATTGCTGCTGAGGGTATCTGCTGCATTGCCTGCGAAGGCGAGGCCAAGGCCGCAGTTGTTGAGGTAAACTCAGAGACTGATTTCGTGGCGAAAAATGAAACATTCCAGGAGTTTGTAAAGGCTGTTGCCGTTCAGGCTGTTCACTCCAATGCAGGTGATGTGGATGCCCTGATGGAGGAAGCATGGAATGAGGACACATCCAAAACCGTAAAGGAAGCTCTGGTTGACAAGATTGCCGTGATTGGCGAGAAGCTGAGCATCCGGAGATTTGAGAGAGTGGAAGCAGCCGAGGGCTGTGTTGCCACTTATGTACACGGCGGCGGAAGAATCGGCGTCATCGTTGAGGCTAAGACAAATGTTGTGAACGAAGCCGTAAAAGAGGCTTTGACGAATCTGGCAATGCAGGTTGCTGCGCTGAATCCCAAATATGTGGCAACAGGCGATGTGTCCGAGGAATATAAGGCACATGAAAAAGAGATTATTGCTGCCCAGATTGAGCAGGATCCCAAGATGGCAGGAAAGCCTGAGAAGGTTATCGAGGGTGCCATTAACGGCCGTCTGAATAAAGAACTGAAGGAAGTATGCCTGTTGGAGCAGGTATATGTGAAGGCTGAGGACGGGAAGCAGACTGTTGCGCAGTATGTTGCGCAGGTAGCGAAAGAGAACAATGCCGAACTGAGCATCAGCAGGTTTGTCCGCTTTGAGACCGGCGAAGGCCTGGAGAAGAAGAACGAGGACTTTGCAGCTGAGGTGGCTGCGCAGATGGGGGCTATGTAAGATAGTCGATATAAATTTAATTATAAGAATCAAAGGGCTTCAGAGAAATCTGAGGCTCTTTTTCTTTTATGAAACTGGAATTTGGATTATTTCATAAGAATTTATTTGTGTAAAATAGTTCAAAAACAAACTGTTTTGATAAAATTTTAAACTTGACAGAAAGAAAAAAATATTATAGTATAAATTAAGAATGTAGCTAAACAGTTTGAAAACAAACTATTTTGAATAAAAAATAAACGGTGAAACAGCATGAAATTATATTTTCAATTACTAAAATATCCCGTATTCACAATGGAACATGTAAATCAATACTATGATAACATTGAAAGTGCGCGTTCGGCAGTAAAACGTTTGATAAAGGATGGTCTTGTAGTAAAAATACGAAATAATCTTTACACATGCATTAGTGGAGAAACAGATGCTCCATTGGCGAACCGTTATCAAATTGCGGGTGCGATTACACCTACATCTTATCTTTCTCATCGATCGGCAATGGAATATTATGGAATTAGTGACCAAATTTTTTATGAGGTTTATGTATCTTCCGATACTATGTTTCGAGATTTTGAATTTGATGGATACACATTTTGTTATGTATGTTCTAAATGTAATGAGGGAGTTGAAACAGTAAAATACAGCGGGGGTGTACGGATAACAGATAAAGAACGGGCTGTGATTGACAGTATTAAGGATTTGGATAAAATAGCAGGACTGGAAGAAGTGATTGATAATATTCAAGCGGTATCTGTTCTTAGAGAAAAACGTATGCTTGCATATTTAGAATGTTATGATAATCAGTTTTTATATCAAAAAGTTGGTTTTTTACTGAAAAGTCAACAGGAACGCATCGGATTATCAAATGAGTTCTTTCAAATATGCAAAGATAAGATTGGGCGCAGTAAACGTTATTTGACGAAAGATTACAAGGAAGGAAAATATGATGCTATATGGCGGCTTGTAGTTCCAGAACAGATGTATTATTTGAAAAATGAAGGAGGCAGGTGTGAATTATAATAAGGGACAACTTGGACAAATGGCAAAGCAATATGGATTTGTTCGGGACACATTTGAAAAAGTGTTGAGACTGAAAGAAATATTGACATATTTGAATGCAGATGAATATCTGCATGAACATCTGGCTTTAAAAGGTGGAACAGCAATCAATATGACCATTTTCAATCTGCCAAGGCTATCTGTTGACTTAGACCTGGATTTTACACCCAATTTGCCATTGGAAGATATGGAAAAAGCCAGGGAGAAAATTACAAAAATGGTGGAAAACTATATGACAGACGAAGGATATTTTCTGTCAGGATCTTCCAGGTATAGTCATAGCCTGGATTCTATGCTGTTCCAATATCAAAATACTGGCGGTAACAGGGACAATATAAAGTTGGAGTTTAATTATTCCCTGCGCTCTCATATTTTTGCGCCAGTAGAGAGAAGGATGGTAACGGATATTTTTGAAGAAAAAGTTATAGTACGGACCTTGGAACCGATAGAGATATTTGCTGCAAAAGCAAATGCGCTTATGAACCGAGCGGCAGCCAGAGATTTATATGACTTCAATAATATGATTTATTTTGGTCTGTTTGATGAATCGGAGTATGAATTGTTCCGCAAATGTATTATTTTTTATGCATCCATATCAGCAGATAAGATCAATAAGATTTTTGATACATCCGCAATTGATGGTCTGGAGTTTTCAAAGATTAGGCGTGATTTGTTTCCGGTGCTTCGAAAAAAAGATAATTTTAATTTGGATGAACGTAAGAAGAAAGCAAAAAAGTTTATTGAGGAACTTATGGTTTTGACGGGGGAGGAAAAAGAGTATTTGGATATGTTTGAGAAAGGTGAATATATGCCTTCGCTTCTATTTTCTGATAATCAGATTTTGGAAAATATTGTAGAACATCCGATGGCCATTTGGAAGGTGCAGTCGGCACAAAAAATTGAGATAAAATTATAAAATGCGAGGAGTTTTTAAAATGGAGAAAAATGAGATTGTTAAGTCCGAAATTGGGTCAGAAGCTGCCTGGAGAGGATTTTCTACTCAGACATTATATATAGCAAAACGGCTTTTGACAGCAGAAAATGATGATCAGCTATATCCAGAACAAGTCGAAGATTTGATGATTACGAGAAAAGAGAGGATTATAGAACTTGTCCAAGTCAAAAACTTATCTGATGATTTATCTCTTTCAGATTTATCTCCTAAAAAGAATGATTCATTTTTTAGAAGATGTCTGAAGTTTAAAAAGAGTGAAGAAATATGCTTGAAAATCGTATCATTTGGAAATATTGGTTCTGAGTTACAAAACATGATAAAAGAAAAGGAAAAAGAAAAAAGTAGTATTTACAATAAGTTATTATCGTATGGTTATAGTGAGAATGACACATTATGGTTGCTAAATCATTTAGAGATAGAAGAGATACGAGAGTCTGAAATCGAAAATAGTATTAAAGAAACTATGAAGAAATATGTTGAAATAGTAGCATATGACTTGGTGAAAGATAATCTGATTTACTATATATACAAACTTTCACGGGAAAAAGGATATACATCAAAGAAATGCTGGGAAGAAAAAGTAAATAATATAGCAAAGGATCTTATGGCAATAGATTCGATACAAAGACAATATCAAAGAACAATTATTCCGCTTTATGACTATAAATCAAATAAAACAAGTGAAGAGTTATTAAATGATTATAGGATGGGGGTTAACGCTAGTCCAGATCATATTAGAAGTGGTTGCGATTTGCGAAGAGGAAGATGGCTTAACGAAATTAGAGATAGATTCTTGAAAAATAATATTGTTTTGATAAAAGGAGCATCAGGCCAGGGAAAAACTACTTTAGCTTACCGATATCTTATTGATAATTATCCGGAACTGAATATTATGTGTATTCAAAGAGTTATTTCAGAAGATCAGGCAATAGATATATTAAGCGTTCTTAGAGGCTTGAATGCCAGGAAAGATATTGTTGTATATATAGATGTGGAGCCTTATGATATCCAATGGCTGTGGATTTGCGAAAAAGCATTGGAGCTGGCAAAAGATATAAAAATATTAATTTCTATTCGAGAAGAGGATTTTCAACGAAGTCCTATAGATTATTCAAAACATAATTTTGAAGAAATATCGATTGAGTTTTCAAAGGATGAGGCTATAGAATTATACGAAATGTATCCAAATACTACATATTTGTCATTTGATAATGCTTGGAAGTCTTTTGGCGAAAATGGGCCATTAATGGAATACATTTTTATGCTTAATGAATCGAGAACTTTAGCTGATAGGATTAAGGCTCAAATTGAGAATATAATAAATCATGAAAAGGAAGCGGATTCCTGGCTTGAAAGTTTGATGATTATATCTTTGGCAGGAATTCATAACAACAGTGTTTCTGTTAACGGTTTGTTTCAGAAAGTGCAATGTAAACAAAAATTTAAAATGATTAAACATTTTGAAAAGGAATACTTTGTTAAAATTACGCAAAATTCTTCATATGTTGAAAGTTTGCATGTGTTAAGGGCAAGGATTATATATAATATACTAATGGAAATGGGGATTTTCAATAAAGAAGATATTCTGATAAATACATTAGGGATAATAGAACATAACGCAACACAAATGCTTATAGAATATGTGTACGAGGTAGGAATAACACATGAATTAGTTGGTCGGATCGCAAAGATAAGATGTTTAAGTGTTGAAATATATGCAGATATATTGAAAGCTCTGCTGTGGTGTGAAATCTATTATTATTTTGAGATAAATCGGAAGGTTATTGAGGAAGGAGATATACTGTTTAATAAACATTTTATGTTTTTGGGGAATACAGATATTACAGGATTATTGCAAATGGATTTATTGCATGATATATCTAAAGTTTTTAATGAGGTAAATCCACATTTTGAAGAACAAATGACAGATCAATTGAATAAGCTTCCTCTGCTGAAGCTGGAATACAAATTTTTAGATGCATATTTAATTAACACATATAAGGAATTGAATACATGGTTTCAAATTAGAGAAAATGCTCTGACTGCTTGGGGATATATATTATTTTGGATGTCTTACAGAAAGATTTATTTAAATGAGTTTTCTGCAAATGATCTTGATTGGAATTTAAACATAGAAGGAACATTGAATTATGTGCTGGGCATTAGTAAGCAAGGATGGTTTAATGCACGGAATAGAATTGCTGAAAACATATTGCCTGCTGTTTTGCAGGAAAATGGAGTTATATATTTTGAGGTTACAGATAATGAAGTCTTTGCTTTGATTAATGTACTTTTAGGGAATGAGCAAGGGGAACCACATTCACGAGTCATGAAAATGGTAAGTATTTGTCAACGTTTATTCCCGGAAAAGAAAAAGTACCATGTTAAAATCAGTGGGTATCAGTTGTTGGAGGGAATAGAAGTTCCGGATACTCAAAAGAATATTTCACAGGAACATCTACCATATGTTTGGATTACTCAATTAAATAATTGCTTTGGTAATATGCATAAATATGATACTCTTCCTGAAAATTGGGAGGATGTTTATAAAAGCATAGCTGATGCGAGGAATGCTGTTTTGGAATATTTAGAAATTTTGCTTAAGGGGGTAGAAAAATTTTATCGCAATGAAAATGTTGAGGTTTTTAAAAGGGATACTTACAACCAAAAGAAAGAATATGTATTAAAAATTACAAAATTAACGCCGTATATTGAGCCTAAATGTGCAGTAGACAAATACGGAATTCGTGATAATAATTATGTGGTGGAAGACAATAGTGAAAAATATTCAAATAGACGCAGAATAGAAAGTGACAAAGAGCATATATCATATTCATGTCAAGAATATTTTTCATGCATTCATGCTTTTTGCGAGAATGGTGAAAATATATTAATAGATGCTAAATTAAAAAAGCAGCAGGGGCAACAATCCAGGATTGCATATTATAGCTTAGTTCAGGCATTAATGAAATTAGAGGTCTTTCAAAAAAGATTTGATGATTATTTTAAAGAGTTCGGTAACTATCAAAAAAATGGTTTAGAAACTGAACTTCTGGAAAAAGCAACGGCAATATTTACAATCGCTTTTTTTAATCGCTTTGTGCGGGAAAAATCAATTAATTATAAAGCAAGAGAAAGTATACGAGTAACAGAACGTAAGATAATACACTTTATGGAATGTGAAATAAAGACATTGCCAGGAGTAAAAAATGTAATACGAAAAGAAAAAATAGTAGAAATTGATGTGGATGTTTTTGAGTATGGGGAATTTTTTTCGCAGTTTTATCATTCAATAAAAAGATTAGCTAAAAATGTGGATAATGTATCTTTTCCGGGATATTTATTGCAAAAGAATTTTAGCAAGTTGAACGTGAAAATTATGTACGATGAGAAATGTGTTTTTCATCGAATTAGTATTCCAGTGAAAAATATCCTTATATACCAGGAATATAAAAAGTTTTGTTGTACATTATTGCCAAATGAAGAAGAAATGGAGATGCAAATTATAAATCCATCCCAAGCAGCAGTGCAGGGTATAGCTTTACTAACCTCATTAAAAAGGATGTTTATGTATACAACAGAAATAGAACAAGAATTATTTGGTAAGTCAGGAAAGTTTATTGTAAAGCAAGTATATTGTCAATATCAGAATAAGGTAATCAATATTGTACACGAAACGATAAATTCGCTAAATAATATAATAGAGTGTATTTATTTAAACAAAGTAATTGATATTTCTGAAATCACTGATATTAAAAGAATACTGGAAGAAACAGGTGAACAGATGCGAGATGTTATTTTTGATGTGGCAAAAGAAGCATCTTACGAACAGATAGAAGATTTATTCAATCAATTTATAGATGTGTTTGGTCAGTATGTAGATGCATCGGGAATAATGGCTGTTAGTTAGGAACAGATCATCCATATCAGACAGATAATTCTGCGGTATCGGAGTATTCAAATACCAAAAGTAGAGAAAGTTAAATATATTGGAATGTTGAAAAGAAAGTTTTGAGAAAAAGATGTTTTAAGTTAGTGCATAGTTTACCAATTTAAAATATGCTTTACCAATTTTGAAAATTACCTGCTTTGATTAGGAAATTAAAGGACAGAAAAACTCTACCAACACAAAATCTGGTAAACAGAAAATGGAATATCCCCAACCCCGCATAAACCCAGCGTTCCAGTCCAAAGTTCGCAAAGCAGATGGGCATGTAATTCCAATTTCATAAGATTAAGCAGAACGCTGGAAACCCGTATGTTTCCAACGTTTTTTGCGTTTCCGGGGTGTCATTTTGGGATGATGGAAATTAGAGGATTTTGCGGAAAAGTTGGTAAAAAACTGGTACGGGAATTGGTAAAAACTTTTGCCAGTGCCTGATAATCCAGGGAGCAGTAATGGCTTTCCCTGCCAGAATGCAATACAGCGCAGACTTTTGGAATGTTTTTCCTGCATAATAAAATATTAGATATGTTGAAAAGCAGTCAAAATTTGCTATAATACTGCTAAAAGGAGTGCGCCAGTTCGGCGCTTGAAATATAAGTGGGTGAAATACCCGCTCTGGTAAAGTCTAGCGAACAGCCAGTACTTAGCCTTGGAGCCGAAGCCGTGAGGTAAGGCTTAAGCGTAGGCAAAGGAGCATAAGAGCCGCAATGCGAAAGCGTGAAGCTAATCAGCCCCGTAAGTTATAAAGAGTGGAAGTCGATGTATTTCCTTATACCGCAGACAGCAATTAACATTCGCCAACGCAAGAATGTTAAGGTTCCACCGGGGTCCAAGGGCGTGGCGAGTATGCAGGGTAGTTCAAGCGTACCTGGGAGGTCTGTACATCTCTGTAACAACAGTAAAGCCAAACGAAATCTTGCAAATGGAGAGCGGTCTATGGGTGTGCAGAAGTCGGACTGACTTATAGTAGCGATGAAATCTGTGAAAGCAGACGGAGCAAAGGGGTCAGCAAATCAACAATCGCCAGAGGCGAAACATGCAGGGCACAGGAGGCTCAATAAAGCATGGAACATGAACTAAAGGGGATAAGGTATCAGTCAGAGAAATATGCGAAACTGACAACGCTTATCAACCGTGTCAACGAAGAAAGTTTGAAAGAAGCACACCGTCGGCAGAAGACTGGAAAGGCAGTAGGCATAGACGGAATGACAAAGGAAGAATACGGAGGAAATCTGGACGAAAATATCAAAGAACTTGTTCTTATGGGTTCAGGCCAAATCGGGGAGCGCATGATGCCGTAAGATACATCAACCAGACCATAATGACCAGGAAAGTGAACTACGTGCTTGATGCGGACATCAAAGGATTCTTCGACAACTTGGACCAGGAATGGCTGATGGAGTTCCTGGGGCATGATATCGCGGACAAGAACTTTCTGCGGTATGTCAGCAGATTCCTCAAATCCGGAATCATGGAGGACGGGACAAGACTGGAAAGCGACAGGGGGACACCGAAGGGCGGACAGCGTTGGCGGGACATTACAATTATTATGGAGTTAGTGGGAATTTTCATGGGATACAGGGGTTCTGGAAATACGTGAAATATGCAACATATCGAATGCTGAATCGCAGAGACCAGAAAGGAAAATTCAGATATACAAAGTTTCTCCGAGTATGGAAATATTATGTGAAAGAACCACATCTAACGACAGATATTTGGAATTGGAAACCGATGTTGGTTTGAAGAGCCGTATGCGGGAAAACTGCACGTACGGTTCTGTGAGGGGCGGTAGGCAAGCCTTTCACGCAGAATTTATGAAAGGAGTGTCGAGACTGTCTACTCGACGATGATGTATATGGATCTTCGAGTGTTAAATTATTTTTTAGCAGTAGCCAGGGAAGAAAACTTTACACGGGCGGCAC
>CANBFE010000002.1 GCA_947367855.1 uncultured Lachnospiraceae bacterium
CCCTGGCTCATTCACCTGAGATATAAACTTTAAAATTCCTTGATTTTTTAAGGAAAATCACTTGACAATATAGGGAGGAAAGATATGACAAACGTAGTGATTATGGACCATCCTTTGATTCAGCATAAGATAGGCCTTATCCGCAGAAAGGATACCGGCACCAAGGATTTCCGCCAGGCAATCAGTGAAATTGCCATGCTGATCTGTTATGAGGCCACAAGGGAATTAAAAATGGAAGAGGTGGAAATCGAGACGCCTATCTGCAAAACCACCGTGAAGGAGCTTAGGGGCAAGAAAATGGCCATTGTGCCCATTCTCCGGGCGGGGCTTGGAATGGTGGACGGGATGTTGAGTCTGATTCCGGCGGCGAAAGTGGGACACATTGGGCTCTACAGGGACCCGGATACCTTAAAGCCGGTTGAATATTACTGCAAACTGCCTGCAGACTGTGCGGAGCGTGAGGTGTTTGTGGTAGATCCCATGCTGGCAACAGGTGGGTCGTCCGTGGCTGCTATCCGGATGCTGAA
The DNA here is from genome assembly GCA_947367855.1 of uncultured Lachnospiraceae bacterium. Lineage (GTDB taxonomy): Bacteria > Bacillota > Clostridia > Lachnospirales > Lachnospiraceae > Acetatifactor. The sequence goes on from CANBFE010000002.1 coordinate 528, forward strand.
GGAAAAAGGGTGTAAAAACATTCATTTTATGTGCATCATCGCAGCGCCGGAAGGCGTTGAAGCCATGAAAGCGGCACATCCGGATGTGGATATCTACGTGGGCGCCCTGGATGAGAGGTTAAATGATCACGGATACATTGTTCCGGGGCTTGGAGATGCAGGGGACCGTATTTTCGGAACAAAATAACCGGAAGTTGGAAGGCGGTGTATTGTCTTGAAGATCTGGAAGAAAACGGCATGTATTCTACTTTTTGCGATTCTGGCCGGTACGGCCGATTCCGTGCCGGGACCCGCTGTGGTATCTGCGGTTTCCGGTACCAAGGAGAAACTGGACCGCACCCAGAAGGAGAAGGAGAACCTGGAGGAGGAGCTTGACAAGACCCAGGACAATCTGGAGAATCTGGAAGGTAAACGCGACACTTTAAAAAAGGAGCTGGACTATCTGAACGCCCAGCTTTCCAAAGTGGTTGCAAATCTGGAAGTGTTGGAACAGCAGATTCGTGATAAGGAACTGGAGATCGAAGAGACCCGGGAAGCTTTGGCGAAGGCAAAGGAGACGGAGGAGTGGCAGTATGCCAATATGGCTGCCGTGGCCCGCTGTCTCTATGAACAGCAGGAAGACAGCTATCTGGTTGCGCTTCTGTCCGCAGGCAGTTTTTCGGAGCTGCTTAATATGGCAGAACGGATTGAGAAGGTAGTGGCATACGACCAGAGAATGCTGCAGGAATATAAGGAAAACCGTATTCTGATAGAGGAGCATGAGGAAAGACTCAGAACGGAAATGTTGGAGTTGGAAGACCTGAAGGTGAAGGCGCAGGAGGAAAAGGACAAGGTTGACGGTATGATCAGCCAGACTTCCAGTGCCATTTCCAAGTATGGGGATCAGATTTCCAACGCAGAAAAGAAAGCATTGGATTATGAGGCCGAGATTCGAAAAAAGGAAGAGGATCTGGAGTATCTGAAAAAGAAGCTTGCAGAGGAGATTGCAAAGTCCCAGGCGGCAGCCAACGGAGCCTGGCGCGATATATCGGAGGTGAGCTTCTCGGAAGGAGACAGACGTCTGCTTGCCAATCTGATTTACTGTGAAGCAGGGGGAGAACCTTATGAAGGCCAGGTGGCTGTGGGTAGCGTGGTGATGAACAGGGTGCTTAGTTCGCAGTTTCCTGATACCGTGGTGGGGGTCATATATCAGAGCGGACAGTTTTCGCCTGTGGCAAGCGGCCGTCTGGATCTTGCACTGGCCGCTGACAAGGCGACTGAAAAATGTTATCAGGCCGCTGACGCGGCCATGTCCGGAGTGACAAATGTGGGAAACTGTGTTTTTTTCCGGACTCCAATTGACGGGCTGACAGGTATTAATATCGGCGGCCATGTCTTTTACTAGAGCATGTCGAATTGCTATATGCAGCTGCGTGTCACAGCCCCAGGCTGTCCAGATAATTCTGCAGCCTGTCAAATTTATCGCGGTAGATCAGAGAGAGCAGATGGTTCAGGCTGCGCAGGCAGAAGATCATCTGCTCTTTTGTGATAAGTTTTCGTTCCATGGCTTCAGCCAGTTCATCCAGGTCTACCACTTTTACCCTTCCCTCGGGATGGACAATAACATCAGCCAGAAGATCGGTAAATGTCATTGCATTTTCAGCCGGATCAAAAGAATATTCCACAATATCACAGTACCAGTGCAGCAGTGTGTTGTCGCTGCGGTAGATTTTGCTTACTTTGATGCCTTCCTTTAGAAAGAAGCAGGAACAACCGTGGGAGAAGGTGGTTTTGGGGTTAAGTGTATTCCATCTTGTGATAATGGTTTCCTCGTCCTGTGCAACGATCACGTCATCCTCCAGAAGAATACATTCGGCAGGGATGATGCGCTTACGGTATATTTTTGAAATATTCATGACAGACTCCTTTTTCCATGTATTTTTAAAATAATACAACTCCGGTATTATTAAGTCAATAATCCGATTGAAGATTTATGACAAATACGGCATAATGCCCTAGACATTTCGGATAAAAATAGGTATAATATGTTGGGTAACAAAGAATGGGCATACCTCTGAAGACGACAGAATCGGTGGTGTTTTATGAAGCGGCGCAAAGGTGAAGAACGGATAGTATATCAGGCCATGGCAATGGTCATGCAGTTTGGACTGAACATGATAGTTCCTATCTGTATGATGTCCGCCCTGGGGATCTGGCTTGACCGGAAATTGGGCACTTCCTATCTCACCATTCTTTTCTTTGTTCTGGGAGCAGTTGCAGGAGGGCAGAATGTTTACCGCATGGTAAGGCGTATGTGCGGGGGAGAGGAACAGGACGGGGAACTGGGTGATTCCGATGAAGATAATTGAGAGACTGCAGAAGGGGAACAGGACACTGTTGGAAATGCACATCGGCATGATATTTTTCGGAATTGTCTGCCAGCTTGTGGGATTTGCGGTTGTGGGAGACAGGCTGAATTATACCCTCAGCCTCTGGTTTGGGGTTGCCTTTGCCGTGGCGGGCAGCATTCATATGTGCCGGACATTGGACAGGGCGCTTTTGTGTGGGGCAAATGCATCTGGAATCGTTACAAAGGGATATCTGTTCCGGTATTTTGTGACCGCAGCGGTTTTGATTGTCATTTCCGTGACGGAGGCATTGAATCCGCTTATTTTTTTCCTTGGTTATATGAGTCTGAAAGTAACGGCGTATTTTCAGCCGATTACTCATAAACTGTGTAACAGGCTGTTTCATGAAACGGATCCTGATCCGGAGGAAGAGCCTGCAGCCCAGGAAGGGGAAATGCCTGCAGGGCAGTAATGCGGCAGTGCGGGATTTCCCAAAGCAGAGTTTCAAAAAATTTTCAGGAAAGAGAGGTGAGAGTATGGGACATGGAATTTTGCTGTCCGGTGGGTCAGAGGTTGACTTTATGGTTCACGGTGTGTTTCAGTATTCCTTTTTCGGACACCCTGTTTGGATTACCACTTCGCATGTATGCATTTTCATCGTGATGCTGCTTTTGACAGGATTTGCTATCGCAGCAGGCAGATGTATGGCAAAGGCATCAGAAGTGCCGGGCAGTTTCCAGAATGTGGTGGAAATGATCGTCGAAATGCTGGATAATATGGTAAACGGCTCCATGGGGCATGCGGCTCCGAGATTTTACAATTATATCGGAACGATTTTTATCTTTATCCTGGTCAGTAACATCTCAGGCCTGTTGGGACTCCGGCCGCCTACTGCGGATTACGGCGTTACGCTGCCGTTGGCGGTTCTGACGTTTTCGATGATCCACTATAATAAGTGGAAATATCAGAAGCCCCTGACGATCTGGGCAGATCTCTGTTCTCCGTTGCCGCCCTGGCTGCCGATTTGGATGCCAATCAATATCGTCAGTGCTGTGGCAGTGCCGATTTCACTGTCATTGCGTTTGTTCGCAAACGTTTTGTCGGGAACGGCCATGATGGCGCTGCTTTACGGATTGCTCGGATGGTTCGCCACAGCCTGGCCCGCAGCGTTACATGTGTATTTTGATTTGTTCTCCGGAGCAATTCAGACCTACGTATTCTGCATGCTGACCATGACATACATTTCGAATGAGATCGGCGATGGCACCCGGCGTTAGCATGGGAAAAGGTTTTTGGTTCGCAGTGCGAACCTTTCTCAGAACCAATAAATATTGATTCAATTACTTAATATCATTCAGGAGGAAAAAAGAATGGATTTCAATGAAAACTTTATCTTAGGATGTTCCGCAATTGGCGCAGGTCTGGCAGTTATTGCCGGTATCGGACCTGGTGTAGGACAGGGTATCGCAGCAGGCCATGCGGCAGCTGCAGTGGGACGCAACCCCGGCGCTCAGCCCAAGGTCATGCAGACCATGCTTCTGGGCCAGGCAGTGGCAGAGACCACAGGTCTGTATGGTCTGTTGGTAGCTATTCTGCTGATGTTCGTTAAACCTCTTCTGCCTTAAGAGTGTGGGAAGTATTGAAAGAAGGCAGAAAGGAGGCTTAAAATGATACTTTTAACAGGGGGCGAGTCCATGTCCAGACTGTTTGATCTGGACTGGCAGCTGCTGGCTGATTCCATATTGATGATCATAGCCATCTTTTTCCTGTTCCTTATTTTGAGCTATTTCCTGTTTAATCCGGCAAGGAAGATGCTGAACAGCCGTAGGGATAAAATCCGCAATGAACTCAATACGGCAAGGGAGGCTATGGAGAATGCTCAGAAACTGAAAAAGGAATACGAGACAAAGCTCCAGGGCGTTGAGAAGGAAGCGGAGGCTATCTTAAGCGAGGCGCGCAGGAAGGCTCTGGTCAGCGAGAATCAGGTCATTGCCCAGGCCAAGGAAGAAGCGGTGCGGATTCTGGACAGAGCCCGTGTGGAGGCTGAGCTTGAGAAGCAGAAGATGTCCGACGATGTGAAACGCGAGATCATTGTGGTGGCCTCACTCATGGCCGGTAAGTTTGTATCCACATCCATGGACACAGCGGTGCAGAATCAGCTGATCGACGAGACCATAAAGGAAATGGGTGATAAGACATGGCTAAATTAGTATCCAAGACATACGGCGAGGCTCTGTATGAAGCAGCCATGGAATCAGGCAGAGACAGGGCTGTCAGTCTGATGGAAGAAATCCGCTGTGTGGAACAGATACTGAAGGCAAATCCCCAGTTTGATGAGCTGATGAAGCATCCGGGAGTTCCGAAACAGGATAAGCTCCAGTTGGTGGAAGACGTCTTTAAAGGACGGGTCAGCGACGAACTGGCAGGTCTGTTGGAGGTAGTGGTATCTAAGGAGCGCTATAAGGAGCTGCCGGGGATTTTTGCATACTTTACCGGAAGGGTGAAGGAACTGTGCGGGATCGGCAGGGCTCATGTGACCACAGCCGTGGAACTGGACGGAGGACAGCGAAAAGCGGTAGAGGAAAAACTTCTGGAGACCAGCGGATATAAACAGATGGAAATGGATTACGAGGTGGATTCCTCGATTATAGGCGGAATGATCATCCGCATAAACGACAGGGTGGTGGACAGCAGTGTCCGCACGAAACTGAACGGATTAACGAAACAATTATTACAAATTCAGCTGGGCTGACCGGCTGGAAGAAAGGTGCGACAGATCCATGAATTTAAGACCAGAAGAAATAAGTTCTGTTATCAAGGATCAGATCAAGAGGTATGCGTCCACCCTGAACGTATCCGATGTGGGTACAGTTATTCAGGTGGCGGACGGCATTGCCCGCGTACATGGACTGGAAAATGCCATGCAGGGTGAGCTGTTGGAATTTCCCGGCGAAGTGTATGGTATGGTGCTGAACCTGGAAGAAGATAACGTGGGCGTAGTATTGCTGGGCAGCGCCAGAAACATCAATGAGGGAGATACGGTCAAGACCACAGGACGAGTGGTGGAGGTTCCGGTGGGAGATGCCCTGACAGGACGTGTTGTGAATGCGCTTGGACAGCCCATTGACGGCAAGGGTCCTGTTCAGACGGACAAATTCCGCAAGATCGAGCGTGTGGCAAGCGGCGTTATCACCAGAAAGAGCGTGGACACTCCTCTTCAGACCGGTATCAAGGCCATCGATGCAATGATACCTATCGGGCGCGGACAGCGTGAGCTGATTATCGGTGACCGTCAGACGGGAAAGACGGCCATTGCCATTGATACCATAATCAATCAGAAAGGGCAGAACGTAAAGTGTATTTACGTTGCCATCGGACAGAAGGCATCCACCATTGCCAATATTGTAAAGACACTGGAAGAATACGGCGCTATGGCATATACCACAGTGGTGGTATCTACGGCAAGCGATCTTGCTCCGCTCCAGTACATTGCTCCTTACTCAGGATGTGCCATCGGCGAGGAATGGATGGAAAACGGACAGGATGTTCTGGTTATCTACGATGACTTGAGCAAACATGCTACGGCATACCGTACACTCTCCCTGCTGCTTCGTCGTCCGCCCGGCCGTGAAGCATATCCCGGAGACGTATTCTACCTGCACTCCAGACTGTTGGAGCGCGCGGCAAGGATGAGCGAGGAGTATGGCGGAGGATCCCTCACAGCTCTTCCTATCATTGAGACCCAGGCAGGAGACGTATCCGCATATATTCCCACCAATGTTATCTCCATTACTGACGGCCAGATCTATCTGGAAACGGAAATGTTCAACTCCGGCTTCCGTCCTGCCATCAACGCAGGTCTTTCTGTGTCCCGAGTAGGCGGCGCAGCCCAGATCAAGGCAATGAAGAAGATCGCGGCTCCTATCCGTACCGAGCTGGCCCAGTTCAGAGAGCTGGCAAGCTTTGCGCAGTTCGGATCCGAACTGGACAATGACACCAAGGAGAAGCTGGCTCAGGGTGAGCGCATCCGTGAAGTGCTCAAGCAGCCCCAGTATGCGCCCATGCCGGTTCAGTACCAGGTTATCATTATTTATGCGGTGACCCATAAGTATCTGTTGGATATTCCCACCGAGGATGTCACCAGATTCGAGAAAGAGTTCTTCGAGTTCCTGGATACCAAGTATCCTGAGGTGCCCGGAAACATTGCATCAGAGAAGGTCATTTCCGATGAGACGGAAAAAACGCTTCAGAGTGCAATTGAGGAGTTCAAGAAGCAGTTTCTGAAATAAAACGAGGACGTCTGCCAAACATAATGTATAACGAGTGGGTAAACTCACGGGTATAAATAGAAAGAGGATATAGAATATGGCATCAATGCGTGATATAAAGCGCCGCAAGAGCAGTATTCAGGGTACCCAGCAGATTACGAAAGCCATGAAGCTGGTATCCACTGTAAAACTGCAGCGCGCAAGGGCAAGCGCAGAACGCTCCAAGGGATATTTTACTAGCATGTATGACACGGTAAATAATATTCTGAAGAAAGTGGGGCATATTGACCACAAGTATCTCACTTCCGGTGCTTCCTCCAAAAAGGCCGTCATCGTGATAACTGCCAACAGGGGCCTGGCCGGCGGCTATAACTCCAATGTGATTAAACTGGTGACCAGGCATCCCCAGTGGAGAAAACAGGATCTGGAGATCTACTGCCTGGGAACCAAGGGCAGGGATGCATTTGTGCGGAACGGTTATGCAGTCAGGGAGTGCGATGCCGAGATCGTGGAGAGCCCTCTTTATAAGGATGCGGCGGCATTGTGTGACAGGCTGCTGACTTCTTTTGCGGAAGGCGAGATAGGCGAGATTTACCTGGCCTACACGAATTTCAAGAATACGGTGAGCCATATCCCTACACTGCTGAAGCTGCTTCCTGTGGAGATTCCGGAGGAGGGGCAGAGCCAGGAAAAGGATGCCTCTGCCATCATGAACTTCGAGCCGGAGGACGCAGAGGCTCTGGATATGCTGATTCCCAAATATGTGACCAGTCTGATTTACGGGGCACTGCGGGAATCTGTTGCCAGTGAAAATGGCGCGCGTATGCAGGCCATGGACAATGCGACCAGCAATGCGGAAGAGATCATAAGCGATCTGACGCTGAAATACAACAGGGCCCGTCAGGGGTCCATCACACAGGAACTGACAGAAATCATCGCAGGAGCGGAAGCTCTGGGATAGTGTCGGGATACTGTGCCTGAAAAATGCAATACGAAATGAAATTATCCCGCGTAAGCGGGAGGAAAGAGGTAGAAATGGCAGGAGAAAACAGGGGCAAGGTTACCCAGGTCATCGGCGCGGTATTGGATATCCGCTTTGACGAGGGTAATCTGCCTGAGATTAACGAAGCAATTCGCATTCCTACCGGAGAGGGCAGCGGACTGACCGTGGAGGTTTCCCAGCACCTGGGCGATGACACGGTCAGATGTATTGCCATGGGAAGTACCGACGGCCTGGTACGGGGAATGGAAGCGATTGCAACCGGCGCTCCTATTTCCGTTCCGGTAGGGGAAAAGACTTTGGGGCGTATCTTTAATGTTTTGGGTCAGCCAATTGACAATAAACCGGCTCCGGAAGGGGTATCCTATGAACCGATTCACCGTGCTGCGCCGAAATTTGAGGAGCAGGCTACTGAGAAAGAACTGTTGGAGACCGGCATCAAGGTGGTTGATCTGCTCTGTCCTTATCAGAAGGGCGGAAAGATCGGCCTGTTTGGAGGCGCCGGCGTAGGAAAGACGGTTCTGATCCAGGAGTTGATCCGTAATATCGCCACAGAGCACAGCGGCTATTCGGTATTCACAGGTGTAGGAGAGCGTACCCGTGAGGGAAACGATCTTTACCATGAAATGATGGAATCCGGAGTTATCGATAAGACTACCATGGTGTTCGGGCAGATGAACGAGCCCCCCGGAGCCAGAATGCGTGTGGGACTGACAGGACTGACCATGGCGGAGTATTTCCGTGATAAGGGCGGCAAGGATGTGCTGCTGTTCATTGACAATATTTTCCGTTTTACACAGGCAGGAAGTGAAGTTTCCGCTCTGCTTGGACGCATGCCTTCTGCGGTTGGTTACCAGCCTACGCTGCAGACAGAGATGGGCGCCCTTCAGGAGAGGATTACATCGACAAAGAATGGTTCCATCACCTCCGTACAGGCAGTATATGTGCCTGCGGATGACCTGACAGACCCGGCTCCTGCAACCACATTTGCACATCTGGATGCGACGACCACATTGTCACGTTCCATCGTGGAGCTTGGTATTTATCCGGCGGTAGATCCTCTGGAGTCTTCCTCCCGTATTCTGGATCCCAGAATTGTGGGTGAGGAGCATTACAGTACAGCCCGTGGAGTACAGGAGATCCTGCAGCGTTATAAGGAACTGCAGGACATCATTGCCATCCTTGGTATGGATGAATTGTCAGAGGAAGACAAACTGGTAGTATCCCGTGCCCGTAAGGTACAGAGATTCCTGTCCCAGCCCTTCTTCGTGGCAGGCCAGTTCACGGGACTGGAAGGAAAATACGTGCCAATCAACGAGACCATCCGTGGTTTCAAGGAGATTCTGGAAGGAAGACATGACGATATCCCTGAAAGCTATTTCCTGAATGCAGGCAGCATCGACGACGTACTGGCCAGAGTGTAATCCGTGAAACGGAATCCGCCTTGGGGCGGAGGATGCGAAACTGGATGAGAGAACAGTATCCGTCCACCTGGTATCCGGAGAATTTACGGTCCCATGTATTCAGCGGCCGGAGATTCTCCGCAATAACCCGGTACCGGAGAGGCGGATACGGAACTGGAATAAAAAGCGGAACTGGAATAGGAGAAGGATTATGGCAGATAAGAATAGTTTCCTTCTGCGTATCATTACTCCCGACAGGGTTTTCTATGAGAACCCGGTGGAAATGGTGGAGTTTAATACCACAGAGGGCGAGATCGGCGTTCTGCCCGGCCATATTCCCATGACTGTGATCGTAAAGCCGGGAATCCTGGTGATCAGCGAGCCGCAGGGGGAAAAAAAGGCAGCTCTGCATTCGGGATTTGCCGAGATCCTGCCCGAGAGTGTGACGATTCTGGCGGAAGTCATCGAGTGGCCCGGGGAGATCGACGAAGACCGTGCGAAGTCCGCCAGGGAGAGGGCCGAGAAGCGGCTCAGCGGCAAATCGCCGAACACTGATATGGCCAAGGCGGAAACAGCTCTGCAGAGAGCCCTGGCGCGGATTGAGGTATTGAAGTAGAAGTTTTACAGGAAAATTTTTGATGATTTCCGGTAACAATCGGATGAAAAAACGCATATGTTGTTAAAAAACGGAAAGAAGAACATATGGAATTTCATTCTAAGCTGTTACAGCCGCTGCCGGAAAGTAAGGCAAGGGGTTGGAATGGACCCCTTCCTTTTTATATGACCTACCCGGACGCCTATGCTCCGGGAAGAGAACAGGCGCTGCTGCAGGATCTGGAGTATCTGCAGCAGATGTACCCTCAGGATGTGAAGCGTTATCAGAAACGAATAGCGGATATACTGGATAAGGCAGACTATGAAGGAAGTATGATCTATGATGAATATCCGGACAGATGCAGTCTGCTTGCCCTGACGAAATCCATTTGCAGGGTTTTGGAACAGGAAGATGACTGCGGGCCCGCAGAGGATATGATACAGGTACTGCTGTGTAACGAAGTCTATAAGCGCCGCCATGGGGGCCGCAGGGGAAGTTACTATTTTTTGTAAATAGATTTTCGATAGATCAGAGACGGAATATATGGATGAACGAAGAGAACTCTTCCAGCAGATGCTGGACCAGGATTTAATACAGATAATACTCAGCAACACCACAGACCCTGGCCGGGCCGAAAAGGTAAAGGTCCGTCCGGTTTTTATCCGGGGACAGTTATATTTTCAGGAAACGCTTTATCTGGGAAATAAGGTGTTTCACTCCAATCTTCAGAAGGAGGATATGCTGGAACGCCTGTTGGACTATACGGAGCATTGTTTCCGGCAGGTCCAGATAAGCGGCAGGTCCAGGGAAGCCACGGTGTTGGTGAGCAAAAAGGGAAAAGTCAGCATTAAATGCAGGAACTGCAGTCATGCTGAGTCACAGAAACAGAAAACCACCGATTTGTCCCATGATCGCCGGAAGCAGTATATTCTGCAGGAGGGACAGCCGGTGGATTTTCTGATAGAATTAGGGGTTCAGATGCAGGACGGGCGGATTGTCAGGGCAAAATATGACAAGTTTCGTCAGATTAACCGCTATCTGGAGTTTATAAGGGATATACTGGAAAGACTTCCTTCAGACCGGACCATACGAATTGTGGATTTCGGCTGTGGAAAGTCTTATTTGACATTTGCGATGTATTACTATCTCCATCAGCTGCAGGGAAGGGATATTCAGGTCACAGGGTTGGATCTGAAGGCCGATGTAATCAGACACTGCAGTGAACTGGCAGAAAAACTGGGCTATGACAGGCTGGATTTTCAGGAGGGGGATATCAGCACCTTCCAGGGAGCGGACAGGGTGGACATGGTGGTTTCCCTTCATGCCTGTGACAAGGCTACGGACTATGCCCTGGAAAAGGCGGTGAAATGGGGGGCATCCGTGATTATGGCAGTTCCCTGCTGTCAACATGAGCTGAACCGTCAGATACATTGTGACATGATGATGCCGGTGCTGAAATACGGGGTAATCAGGGAAAGAATTGCCGCGCTTGTGACGGATGCCCTGCGGGCCGGGCTGTTGGAGAAAAACGGATATGATACCCAGATTCTGGAATTCATTGATATGGAGCACACCCCCAAGAATCTGATGATTCGTGCGGTGAAAACCAGCGGAATACGGCCCAGGACAGGAGTATACAGTACAAAAGACCAGGAAGCCATGGACAGGCTTATGGAATTTCTGCAGGTAAATCCCACTTTGAAGGAGCTTTTATGAAAAAAAGTGTCATAAAATTATCGGTTTTTTTCATTGTCTTTCTGCTGTCACTGGTTATCGTAAGCAGATTTATGAATATGGGACATGATAATCTGACCATGGAGATGGCTTCGGCGTCCCTGCCTCTGGTGACCATGGTGTATCAGGGCGTGGAATATAATCAGCTCCATGGTTATCTGACGGATACGGATGTTGCTTTTCAGAGGGAATCCGTGACTGTACTGGGAGAAGGACGGGAGACCGGATTTGTGGTGGACACTTTTGGAGAGAAGGTAAACGGAGTCTTCATTGAGGTCAGAAGTGCGGATGGTTCCAGGCTTATCGAAAACACGGAGATCAGGGAGTTTAAGGTCCAGGGCGACAGAATCAGCGGAACATTCGCATTAAAGGATCTGATAGAACGTGATACCGACTACTCTCTGAAGATCATACTGTCCCTGGACGGAGACAGGCAGGCAGCCTACTATACCAGGGTTATCTGGAGTGAAGATCTTCACACAGGGGAAAAGCTGGAATTCTGCAGGGATTTCCATGAGAAGCTTTATGACAGGGATGCGGCAAGGGATCTTGCAAAATATCTGGAAACGAATTCCCGTCTGGAGGACAACAGTTCATTTCACAAAGTAAACATTCACAGCAGCTTTCGGCAGATCACATGGGGGGACCTGGAGGTAAGGGAGGTCGTAAAACCGGTGGTGAGGCTGACGGAAATCGGATCCCAGACAGCCTCACTGCTGTTTGATTATACCGTGGCTACTTCGGAGGAGGGAAATACCACTTATTACATGGTTCAGGAATACTACCGGATCCGGTATACCTCAGACAGGATCTATCTGTTGGACTATGAGCGCACTATGACACAGATTCCGGAAGTGGAGAAACTATGCGCCAATGACAAGATACTGCTTGGAATCACGAATGAGAATGTCAACATGACGGAAAGTGAAGACGGAAACGTAGTGGTTTTTGAGGTGGCAGGCAGACTGTACAGTTATGATGTGACTACCAATAAACTGACAGTTATTTTCAGTTTTTATGACAGGCAGAACGCGGATGCCAGAACCATGTACCAACAGCATGGAATTCGTATATTATACGTGGATGAGGGGGGAAATGTACAGTTTGCCGTATACGGCTATATGAACCGGGGAAGGCATGAGGGAGAAGTGGGAATTCAGCTCTATACCCACAATAGCTCCCAGAATACCATAGAGGAACTGCTGTATATCCCCTATGACAAAACCTATGGTGTACTGGCGGCTGAACTGGACAGGCTTTTGTATCTGAACCGGGAACAGAAGCTTTATTTTGTGCTGAATAATATGGTGTACAATATTGATCTTGCGGGCAGAACGTACTCAAAGCTGCTTGAGATTACCCAGGACGAAGGGCTGCAGGTTTCTGAGGACAGGCGTATAGCAGTGTGGCCTACAGGGGAAGATATCTATCATAGTACGGCACTGGAGATCCGGAATCTGGGCAGTGATACCAGAAAAACAATATCCGTGGATCCCGGGCAGGTGATCCGGCCCCTGGGTTTTATGGAGGAAGATATTATTTATGGGGTGGCATACGCCTCCGATGTGGTGGAGGAGAGTTCAGGCAGGTTTTTCTTTCCCATGTACAAAATATGTATCTGCAATTCTGCGGGAGAAGTGTTGAAAGAATACAGTCAGCAGGACATCTATGTGACGGAATGTACCGTGGCCGATAATCAGATCACACTGGAACGGGTAAGACGCCTGGAGTCCGGGGATTATCAGGAGACAGGGCAGGAGCATATTACAAACAATACGGAGCCTGAAGCCGGAAAAAATGAAGTGGTGGCTGTAAATACGGAGAAATATGAGCGCTATGTACAGATCCGGCTGCGCAAGGATGTGGACAGCAAAACGGTAAAGATACTGACTCCCAAGGAAGTGGTGTTTGAGGGAGGAAGGAAGATCGGGCTGCAGGATGAGAGCGGGCAGGAAAGATACTATGTTTTCGGACCTTACGGTGTGGACGGCATTTTCGTTTCCCCAGCAGAGGCCGTGAATCTTGCCTATGAGGTTTCGGGGGCCGTAGTGAACCAGAAAGGCGACAGCGTGTGGAGGAAAGGAAACCGCGCTGCGCGGAACCAGATTATGGCTATACAGGAAGCAGGGATTTCCGGAGACAGGGGTGCATTGGCAGTTTGCCTGGACGCCATGCTTGAATATGAGGGAATCAGCAGAAATACCCAGTTTCTGCTGGACAGGGGAGGGAATGTGTTGGAGATTCTGGAAGACAATCTCATAGATGCCACCATCCTTGACCTGACAGGCTGCAGTCTGGATGCCGTCCTTTATTATGTGAACAGGGATATTCCGGTGTTGGTGCTCCTGGAGAACGGGTCAGCCGTTCTGTTGGTGGGATTCAATGAGTTTAACACAGGAATTCTGGATCCAATGAAGGGCACCATTGAGAAGATGGGGCTCAATGACTCCGCAGAATGGTTTTCGGAGAACGGAAACAGGTTTATCACTTACAGGAGAACGGAATAAGAGATAAATACTGGACGAAACAGGAAAATTATGTTATAATTTACGAAACTATGTAACATTTATTTCCAAAATGTTACGAAATGGATATCAGGTATGGGGAGGTAAGGAACTTGAAAGCAGAGAAAATACCTTTGTTGTTAGGCATTGTACTGATTATTTTGTTGGCATTTCTGATTGTGTGGCAGGCAGATGTTCTGGGGGTATCGGCCGCCAGGCTGGAACAGGATGCGAGAGAAAATCAGGATATCGAAAGCAACTGGGGAGTGGCCAAGGATGTCAATGAAGACATGTGTGCCATGATTTTCTATGATGAGGAGAGGGATGAATGTGCTTATTCCATCTATCTGAGCCGGGAGGGATTTTCTTATGGCTATTTTTACAGACAGGGTGGATTCGACGCCTACATGGCCGACGGTGTGAAGGGGATTGTATTTGAGGACAAAGGGATAGCACTTCTGTCCCTGAATGAGGACAAGGTATGCAGGGTGGTAGTGGAGCAGGCCGGGGAGAACGTAATCCAGGTGGATCCGGAACAGCCTTTTGCAATCGTACTTCCTGTGGACTGTGGAGCGATTACCATGTATGACGCTCAGGACAACATAGTGACGCTCTATGATACCTACACGGGAATCTGACCCATCAGATCACAATAATCCGGTTTTCCTCAGTCGATTGCGGAGCTGTCTTCTCACAGCCCACTCCTGCAGCCGGTTTGACCAGATCAAAAAATACATAAGGCAGAATCCGGCAACATGCCGGTAATTTCCACGAAAATCTGATTTTCCTATTTGTCTGCAAAAAATCCGCATATGAGTGTCATAAAAATATATCCGATGACGTACCCGCCGGTGGGGCCAGACAGTTTTCCAGGTCCTCCTGTAAAGCCTGCAAAAACGGGAAGCCCCGCCAGACCCAGGAGAATGTAGGATACGACGCTGACAGTCCCCGGTTTCATGCGGGGAACTGACAGCAAAAAATAAACTGCCAGATACCCCGGGGAAATGGGAACCGGGCTATAGAATAGTGTTTACAATATGATATTACAATCCTTTGTATCTGGCCACAACACCCTGAATCCTGTCATAGGGATTCAACAGGTCGCTGATAGAGGAATCGTGGTTCAGTGTGTCAATAATATAAGCGACATATTTGCTCATATCGCAGTTAATGTACCATTCCCGCTGCAGCAGTTCAGGGGTCTGGTAGACCAGGTTGGTTGTGAGCACCCTGTCAATAAGCTTATTCTCATAGGCTTCGTCAAATTTGGACAGTCCCCCCGTAAACAGCCCGAAAGTGGAGAATATGAAAATCTTGCGGGCATTGCGTTTTTTCAGGGCTGCGGCAACTTCGAGCATGCTGTCGCCGGAAGAGATCATATCATCAATAATGATCATATCCTTGCCTTCCACGCTTGTTCCAAGAAATTCGTGGGCAATGATGGGATTGCGTCCGTTAACTACTCTTGTGTAGTCGCGCCTTTTATAGAACATGCCCATGTCCAGTCCGAGAACATTGGCAATATAGATGGCACGGCTCATTCCTCCTTCATCCGGGCTGATCACCATCATGTGGTCGGAGTCCAGCTGCAGGTCCTTTTCCTTGCGGAGAAGATTCTTGATGAACTGATAGGCGGGCTGTACGGTTTCAAAACCATGCAGGGGAATAGCATTCTGGACCCTGGGATCGTGGGCATCAAAAGTGATGATATTGTCAACACCCATCTGCACCAGCTCCTGCAGGGCAAGGGCACAGTCCAGAGATTCCCTGGCAGTCCTCTTGTGCTGGCGGCTTTCGTAGAGGAAGGGCATGATGACCGTGATACGCCTTGCTTTTCCTCCTACGGCAGCAATGATTCGTTTCAGATCCTGGTAATGATCGTCGGGAGACATATGGTTTTCATGTCCGCACAGAGAATAAGTCAGGGAATAATTGCATACATCCACCAACAGGTACAGATCATGCCCCCGGACAGATTCCAGGATCATTCCCTTGGCCTCTCCGGAGCCGAAGCGGGGAACCTTTGTGCTCAAAAGATAGGATGCCCGCTGATAGCCGGAGAATGCCAGAGAGTCCTTGTGTTCGCTTTCCCGTTCCGCTCTCCACTTTACAAGGTAGCGGTCGATCTTCTCGCCAAGGGATCTGCATCCCTCCAGAGCAATGATGCCCAGGGAACCGGCGGGAATGGTTTCCAGATTTCTTTTTTCTTCGCGATTGCCCATTGAATTGTCCTTTCTTTCTCATCAGGTGAGAAGCCTTGCTGTTATTTTTATAATGTCGTTGTTACTGCCATACGCTTCTTTAAAATGCGGATGTCCGGTCCGGTGAGCTTGCACAGGGTAAAACCGCTGGTAATCCTGGAAAAAATCCTGTCCGAATATCTGTCCCGGAGCTCTTCCAGGCTCAGATTGGTGGAGACCAGAGTGGACCTGTTGCGCAGGTGGCGTTCGTTCAGGCACGAAAACAGCTGGGACGTCACAAAACTGTTGGTGATTTCAGTGCCAAGATCATCGATAATCAGCAGATCACAGCTGTAAAAATCATCATAAAAATCTGCCAGGGCTTCTTTTTCTTTTCTGTCAAAAGAATAACGTGCCAGGGTGTCAAATAATCCGGAGGCGCTGAAATAGATTACGGAATGGCCGGACTGTAGCAGTTCCCCTGCAATACATCCGGAGAGGAAACTTTTTCCTGTTCCCACTGTACCATAAAAAAAGAGATTCTGATAGTCTTTTTTGAAATTCTGAACGAATTTCCGACTCAAATTAACCGCTGCCTCGAAACGGCGGAGATCATCGTCCTGATAATAAGCATAGGAAAGGGTGGAAAAATTTTCCCTTTCTATCATGTTCTGTATGTTGGACTGGGCATAGAGAATACGGATCTCCTGTTGACGAAAACAGCGGCATTTGCTTTTGGTTCCGCCGGTGGTAAGGACGTAGCCGGTATCCCCGCAGAGAGCGCAGTTATACAGGGGGGCCAGATAATCGGAGGGGAAGCCGTGCTGCACGAGCAGCTGGCTCTGGCGGTGGGAAATCTCCTCCAGCTCTTCGTGCAGGTTCTGCAGTGCATGCTCATCCCCGTCCAACATGCGCCGCGCACTGGCTACAGAGAGTGTGCTGACGGATTCCGCCAGCTGGCGGAATCCCGGAATCTTGTCATAGACCTCATTTTTTCTGGATTCCAAAAGCGAACGATTGACATCCCTCGTATGTTCATAGCCCTTGATGATCGTCTTGTATTGAGAATTGCTGAGTGCCACTTTATTCTCCTTTGGTTAATTGCTGACCAGTTCCTGCTCCAGAACGTCAAAGTCGTACTGATTCTGGGTAAACTGGTTAAAACGGTTGGCTGTTTTGGGAGGCGACGGCTTTTTCTGGCGCTGCCTGTAGGTATCATCTATTCTGGAAATGTCCGATTTGTGCCGGACATTCTGCCTCTGCCAGTTGTTCAGGATACTTTCGGCATATTCAAATCGGTGCTTGTCTGTGGCAAGAACGGTGCGCTCACAGGCTTCCAGAATGATATCCATGGAAAATGCATATTCCTTCATCCAACGGCTGACAAATTCGGCTTCCTTGTTGGTGGGAGAACCATTTTTTCCAAGGGCGTTCATAACCGTGTACACATTCTTGTCATAGCGGTAGGCGTTCTGCTGTGCCTGAGCCGGAGTGGTGATACCGGATTCCGCCCAGTTTACGGCTACTTTTTCTATATATTTGAAATCCTTCTTGCCCCTGTCCACACAGTACTGTATAAGGTAATCCACCAGGTCGTCAGAGAAGCGCAGGACATCCGTAAAATATAAGATAGTCTTCATCTCCGGCGGCGTCAGCGGTCTCCCGATATAGGATTCGGCAATGAACAGAAGCTGGGCAGTTTCCTGGCGGTTTTTAAATTCCTTCAGCTGGTCTGCCGAGTAGGAGGGCTTTTTATAGGGAAAGGCTTCTCCGGAGGGAGAGGCTTCTTCGGGGGAAGCGGACTTCTCCAAAGGAGGCTCTGGCGTCCCGGAAGCGGCCTGTGCCTGGGAGGCCCCGGCCGGCGCAGGAACAAAGGTGGATACGGGCTGGCGGCCGGAATCCGTTCCGCGGCCGGGACCAAGATCATGGATCTGGATGCCCACGAGATTTTTGTCGTTGTCGTAGTCCAGATCCAACAGCTTCAGCTTCTGCCAGTATTTAAGGGCACGCAGCACATCTTTTTCCGTATGGTTGAACTTGTCCGCAATGTCGGATATACTGGTTGCCTGACGGGCATTCATCATGCGCAGCAGGTAAAAATAAACCTTCAGCTGTGCATCGTTGGCATCTTTCATATACTCATCAATAAAAAGATTAGATACAACTGTCGAATCCTGATCATTTTCCCTGTAAATTGTCAAACGCGACATTCCGATGCACCCCTGTCCTGATCTGAAATATTTTTTCCTGTTTTCTGTATTCGCGGTAGACAAAGTATAGCACAGGGCAGAAAAAAAAGAAATAGTCATTTTGTCCGAATCTTTTGGGCCTGCAAAAACAGGAAAAAAATGTGGAAAATGTGGATAATGTGGATAAAGTTGGCAGGTCAGGGTATTTTCTGGTATGAGCAGTGAAAAATATCCACAGGCCGGAGAGGTGCTTTTTTTCCCCAGGACTGTGGATAATGTGGATAACTATTTTCCGAGAAGGTTTTCGCCGATTTTTACCACGTCTCCCGCCCCCATGGTTATCAACATATCACCCTTTATGCAATTTTCCAACAGAAAATTTTCAACTTCGTCGAAAGTGGGAAAATAATGGCATTCTTTTCCCAGGGCCTGTATTTCCTGCTGCAGAAGCCGGGAGCTTACTTCCGGATCATAGTTTTCCCTTGCGGCATAAATGTCCGTGAGCACCACAGCGTCCGCAAGCGCCAGGGAACGTGCGAAATCCTTCAGAAAAGCCTTGGTACGGGAGTAGGTATGGGGCTGGAATACACACCAGATCTTTCTGTGGGGATAGTTGGCGGCAGCCTTCAGGGTTGCCGTGATCTCATCGGGATGGTGGGCATAGTCGTCGATAATGTTGACGCCCCCTATACTGCCCTTGTGCTCAAAACGCCGGTCGGTCCCTCTGTAGGCGCGAAGCGCTTTTGCGGTAATCTCAGTGTCCACCTCAAGCAGATCGGCCAGTGCAATGGCAGCCATGGCATTGTATACATTGTGTTCCCCCGGCACCTGCAGGGTAAACTGCCTCTCCCGCCCCTGGCTGTAGAGGCAGAAGGACGCATTGCCCCACTGGTCATAGCGGATCTCACCGGGATAATAGTCTGAGGACGCATTGCTGCCGAAGGTGATCACGCGGCAGGCCAGTCCCTCGGTTATCTCGGTCAGGTTGTCAATCTGCCCGTTGATAATCAGGCATCCGTCTCTGGGCAGAAGCCGGGCATAGTTTCGGAAGGAATTACGGATGTCGGCCAGATCCTTGAAAAAATCCAGATGATCTTCACCGATATTCAGAATAATACCAACCCGGGGATGGAAGTCCAGGAAGGTGTTGGTGTACTCGCAGGCTTCCGTCATAAAATAACCGGATTTCCCGATTCGCATATTTCCTCCGATGTCCTTCAGGATACCGCCCACCGCCAGGGTGGGATCCAGACCGGCATGAAGGAGGATCTCGCCTGCCATGGATGTGGTGGTAGTCTTGCCATGGGTGCCGCTGATGCCTATGGGAAGCTCATAGTTCAGCATGATCTGACCCATGAGCTGTCCCCTGGTAAGACAGGGAAGATTCTTCTCATGGGCTGCGGTGTATTCCGGATTGTCCGGGGCAATGGCGCTGGTAAAAACCACACAGTCAATGGAATCGGTAATATTTTCGGCACGTTGTCCATAAAATACTTTAATCCCCTTTGATTCCAGGTCACGGGTCAGGGCGCTTGGGGAACGGTCGGAACCTGAGACCTGAAAGCCTGCGTCCGCCAGCAGCTCTGCCAGGGCTGACATGCTGACTCCGCCAATGCCCACGAAATAGACGGAAGAGGGGTGGGAAAAGTCAATGTGATACATAGGGTATGCTCCTTATATTTTTGATTTCTACCTATTATTATAAGCATTTTTATGTAAAAATCAAATTTATTTTTCGGAATCCGCGCGCATGGGATGACGGGCATTTTCAAAAGGCGGAAACAGCGTTCTGAATCAAGTAAAATTTAGATAAAATACACAAAAAATTCAGCATATAAGAATAGATTATATGAAATATTAATATAAAGCCGCATTTCCAGTACAAATTTTTCGACATAAATATTCCATTTTGGAAAAGAGTATGTTATAATTAAGCTTACTATTAATATCCGGTGTGTTTGGCCCTTTGGTCAGAGGAATCCGGATGTTTTAGCAGGAGAGCCGGACAGAGGTGAGGATATGATCAAGAAAGAAATGATTGCCATGCTGCTGGCAGGCGGGCAGGGCAGTCGGTTGGGTGTGCTGACATCCAAAATGGCAAAACCTGCCGTGGCTTTTGGGGGTAAATACCGTATCATTGATTTTCCCCTTTCCAACTGCATCAACTCCGGCGTGGATACGGTGGGGGTTCTGACCCAGTACCAACCCCTGCGGCTGAATACGCATATTGGGATAGGGATTCCGTGGGACCTGGACCGGAATATCGGAGGAGTCACCGTACTGCCGCCTTATGAAAGGCTTTCCAACAGCGAGTGGTACACGGGAACGGCCAATGCCATATACCAGAATCTGGAATATATGGAGAGCTACCATCCCGAATACGTGCTGATCCTTTCAGGAGACCATATCTACAAGATGGACTACGAACAGATGTTGGATTTCCATAAGGAGAAGGGGGCGGAGGTAACCATTGCCGTAATGCCCGTTCCCATGGAAGAAGCCAACCGTTTCGGCATCATGACAGCGGATGACAGGAACAAAATCCTTAAATTTGAGGAAAAGCCCAGGAATCCCCAGAGCAATCTGGCCAGTATGGGAATTTACATTTTTAACTGGAAGACGCTGAAAAAGGCCCTTGTCACCATGGCGCAGCAGCCTGCGTTGGATTTCGGCAAGCATGTGATTCCCTATTTTCACAGAAAGGGAGCTCCCATGTACGCCTATGAGTTTACCGGCTACTGGAAGGACGTGGGAACCCTGCAGTCTTACTGGGAAGCCAATATGGAACTGATCGATATTGTGCCGGAGTTCAATCTGTATGAAGAGTACTGGAAGGTCTATACCAAGAGCGAGATTCAGCCGCCGCAGTATTTCTCAACGGACAGTGTGGTGGAGCGCAGCATCATCGGGGAGGGAACTGATATCTATGGAAAAGTGTACAATTCCGTTATCGGCTGCGGAGTTACCATAGGAAGGAATACGGTGGTGAGGGATTCCATTATCATGAACAACACCAGAATCGGGGACGACTGCGAGTTGTATAAGGCGATCGTGGCAGAGGAAGTGAGGCTGGGCAATCATGTGCGTCTGGGGATTGGGGAGGAGACGGAAAATGACACGGCCCCTCACATTTATAACCACGGCATCGTCACTGTGGGTGAGAGGAGCGTTATTCCCAACGGCATAACAGTGGGAAAAAATTCCGTTATTTTCGGCGTGACCACAGGCATGGATTACGAGAATCATACCCTTCCGGGCGGCAAAACTTTGATTAAGGCAGGTGAGCAGCAATGAGGGCCATCGGAATCATTTTAGCCGGCGGCAATAACCGCAGAATGCGGGAGTTGTCGCAGAAAAGAGCGGTTTGCGCCATGCCCATTGCAGGCAGTTACCGCAGCATTGATTTTACCCTGAGCAATATGTCCAATTCCCACATTCAGAAAGTAGCCGTGCTTACACAGTATAATGCCAGCAGCCTGAATGAACATCTCAGTTCTTCCAAATGGTGGGATTTCGGGCGGAAGCAGGGAGGGCTTTTTACCTTTACCCCGGTTGTGACAGCCAGGAACAGTAACTGGTACAGAGGCACTGCGGATGCCATTTACCAGAATCTGGCCTTTCTGAAAAGCAGTCACGAGCCCTATGTGGTGGTGGCTTCCGGAGACGGCGTATACAAGCTTGACTTTAACAAGGTACTGGAGTTTCATGTCGGAAGAAAGGCGGACATTACGGTGGTGTGCCGGGACATGGAAGAGGGGGCTGACCTGGAGCGCTACGGTACCATACGCATGAATGAGGAGAGCCGCATTGAAGAGTTCGAGGAAAAGCCTCTGTGCGCAAGATCGGATGTCATCTCCTGCGGAATTTATATTCTGCGCCGCAGGCAGCTCATTGAAATGATTGAAAAATGCGCGGAAGAGGACAGATATGATTTTGTCAGGGACATTTTGATCCGATATAAAGATGTAAGGAGGATTTACGGTTATAAGATAAGAGATTATTGGAGAAACATTGCTTCGGTGGAGGATTATTACCAGACCAACATGGATTTCCTGAAACCGGAGGTAAGGACTTTCTTTTTCAAGCAGTATCCGGATATCTATTCAAAAGTGGACGATCTGGCTCCGGCAAAATACAATGTGGGAGCCGATGTAAGAAACAGCCTGATTTCCAGCGGGTGTATCGTCAACGGCGTGGTAGAGAATTCCGTGATCTTTAAAAAAAGCTATATAGGAAACAGCTGTGTCATCAAAAATTCCATAATCCTGAATGATGTTTATATTGACGACAACACATGCATTGAAAACTGCATTGTAGAAAGTCACAGCACCATTCGGGCGAATTCCCACTATGTGGGTGAAGACGGTCATATCCGCATTGTAGTTGAGCGGAATGAAAGATATACAATGTAACGAAAGGCGGTCTAGGGTTCCTGACTAAGGGGGTTTTGCAGATGCAGGTTACAGATGTTCGCGTACGTAAAATTGCGAAGGAAGGCAGGATGAAGGCTGTTGTATCGATTACCTTGGATGATGAATTTGTGGTACATGATATCAAGGTGATTGAAGGAGACAAGGGTTTATTCATCGCAATGCCCAGCAAGAGGACGGCCGATGGGGAATACAAGGATATTACCCATCCCATCAATTCCTCTACCAGAGATGCGATTCAGAAGGCTATTCTGGAGAGCTACGAGAAGGCTCTGTTGGAGCCGGACGGGGAATAGAACGTGACAGCATTGGTATTGACATTAGAATCCCCCAAAAGCCATGGCGGTAAGCCATGGCTTTTATTTTGGGCTGACTGACGGCCTGTTGAAGCTCTGCGCATTCTGTTCTTGCAACTTGGAGGCAAATCATTTATTATAATAGGGATTGGTTTGCTTTGCACAGGCCGGGGAACAGAAAGGTATGGTACGGAATGTATATTATCGCAGGGCTGGGGAATCCTGGCAGGGAATATGAGAATACAAGGCATAATGTGGGATTTGTGGTGTTGGAGAAGCTGGCGGCTAAAGAGAATATTGCAATCCTGGAGAAGCGGCACAGGGCGATTATCGGGAAAGGGATGGTGGCGGGCGTGAAATGTATCCTGGCAAAGCCCCAGACCTACATGAACCTGAGCGGGGAGAGCATCCGGGAGATGGTAAATTTTTATAAGGCGGATGAGAAGACGGAGCTTATCGTTATTTCCGACGACATCAGCCTGAGTCCGGGACAGATCCGCATCCGTAAAAAAGGAAGCGCCGGAGGCCATAACGGGCTTAAAAATATCATTGCAAACCTGGGACACGACAGCTTTATCCGGGTGAAAATGGGTGTGGGGGAGAAGCCTGCGGGATGGGATCTGGCGGATTATGTCCTGGGCAGATTTTCTCCAAAGGACAGAGAGGCTGTGGACGAGGCGGCAGACCTGGCGGCGGATGCCATAAGAATGATACTTGCGGAAGGTCCGGACGCAGCCATGAATCGGTATAACGGTTCCCGGAAGGAGGAAAAGGCTCCCCGGAAGGAGGAGAAAACGGCTCAGGGCAGCGGGCAGGTGAATATGCCCACGAGTATAGGAGGCAGATAATGCAGGCATTACTGGCGCCGCTTCAGGATCTGGCGGAATATGGCAATATCAGGGAAGCTGTGAAAAAAAGGGCGGAAAGACCGGAGGAACAGACGGCAACGGCAGCCCTCACCGGATGTGTGGATTCACAGAAGCTGCACATGATCTATGGACTGGGGGACGGCTTCCGGATCAAGGTTATTGTCACATACAGTGATCTGAAGGCAAAGGAGATATTTGAGGAATATAAATTTTATGACAGGAATGTCATGTTATATCCGGCAAAGGATCTGATCTTTTTCCAGGCAGACATTCATGGAAATCAGTTGGTGAAGGAGAGGGTAAAAGTGCTCCGCAGGCTGATGGAGAGAAAGCCTGTGACCATTGTGACTACCTATGCTGCACTGATGACGCCCCAGGCACTTTGGGACAGGAACAAGGATGTCATTGATGTGGGAAAGGGGGAGACTCTGGCGGAGGACAGGCTGTGCAGGCAGTTGGTGGACATGGGTTATGAGAAGGTTTACCAGGTGGAGAGCCAGGGACAGTTTTCCGTCCGGGGAGGCATAGTGGATATCTATGACCTGACGGAGGAGAATCCTTACCGTATCGAGCTGTGGGGAGACGAGGTGGAATCCATCCGGAGCTTTGATGTCCTGAGCCAGCGTTCCATAGAGAATCTGGAGGGAATTTCCGTCTTTCCGGCAACAGAGTTTGTGCTGGAGGAGGACAGGATACGGCGGGGACTGGAGAGACTGGAAGGGGAGGCGCGGAAGCAGGAGAAAATATTCCGGGACAGCTTCCGCACGGAGGAAGCCCACCGGGTGGCGCAGCAGGCAAAAGAGCTGAGGGAACAGCTCCTGGAGTTTCGGGGCAGGGTAAACCTGGAGGGATATATCCGGTATTTTTATGAGGATATGGTGACACTGCCCCAGCTCCTGCAGCGGATGGCCGGGGAGAACGGAAGGGGCGGCAGGCTGCATTCCGGGCCGGTATATTTCATAGACGAACCGGGACGCGGGAAGGAACAGGCGGAATCGGTGGAACTGGAATTCCGGGAAAGCATGGCTCAACGTGTGGAAAAGGGCTACATTCTCCCGGGACAGATGGACATTCTCTACAGCGGGGAGCAGGTGGCGGCAGCCCTCCTGTCCGGAAGTGTGATCACTGTCTCCACCATGGATACCAGGGGATATTTCCGGGCGGATATCAGGACGGATGTGGCTGCCAGGAATGTAGCCTCATACAATAACAGCTTTGAGGCGCTGGTAAAAGACCTGAAGCTGTTCCGGCGCAACGGCTACCGTGTGCTTCTTCTGTCTGGTTCCCGTATGAGGGCAAGGCGTCTGGCTGAGGATCTTCGGGACCAGGAGATTTCGGCCGTATACACGGAGGACCCCATGCGGGAGGTGCTTCCCGGGGAGGTGCTTACCTGCTATGGCCACGTAAACAAGGGCTTTGAATACCCCATGCTGAAATTTGTGGTGCTCTCTGAGACGGATATTTTCGGCGCGGAGAAAAAGAAGAAGCGTTCCCGAAAGCTGTACCAGGGGGAGAAGATCAAGGACTTTAACGAGCTGAAGGTAGGAGACTATGTGGTGCATGAAAGCCATGGTCTGGGGATCTACCAGGGGATCGAAAAGGTGGAGATGGAAGGGGTGATAAAGGACTACATCAAGATAGAATACCGGGACGGCGGAAATCTGTATGTGCTTGCCACCGGACTTGACGTAATCCAGAAATATGCCTCTGCAGATGCCAAAAAGCCCAAATTGAACAAACTGGGCTCCAAAGAGTGGGAGCGCACCAAAACCAAAGTCCGCAGCGCAGTCAGCGAGGTGGCCCATGACCTGGTGGAGCTCTATGCCCTGCGGCAGAACAGTCAGGGCTATCAGTACGAAAAAGATACCGTCTGGCAGCGGGAATTTGAGGAAATGTTTCCCTTTGAGGAGACGGAGGACCAGATTGCCGCCATTGAGGATACCAAGGCGGACATGGAGAGCACCAGGATCATGGACCGCCTGATCTGCGGGGATGTGGGCTACGGAAAGACGGAGATTGCCATCCGGGCAGCCTTCAAGGCCGTGCAGGAGGGCAAGCAGGTGGTGTATCTGGTACCCACCACCATTCTGGCCCAACAGCATTACACCACATTTGTCCAACGGATGAAAGATTATCCCATCCGGGTGGACCTGATGAGCCGGTTTCGCACCCCGGGGGAGATCAGAAAGACGGTTGCGGATCTGGTAAAAGGCCAGGTGGACATTGTCATCGGCACTCACAGGGTACTTTCCGCGGATGTGCAGTTTAAGGATCTGGGACTGCTGATTATCGACGAGGAACAGCGTTTCGGTGTGGGCCATAAGGAAAAAATCAAGAAGCTGAAGGAGAATGTGGATGTGCTGACTCTGACTGCAACTCCCATTCCCAGGACGCTCCACATGAGCCTTATCGGCATACGGGACATGAGTATTCTGGAGGAACCGCCCGGGGACAGGCAGCCCATCCAGACTTTTGTCTGCGAGTACAATGAGGAACTGGTGCGGGAGGCGGTTTCCAGGGAGATGGCCAGAGGAGGCCAGGTCTATTATGTGTACAACCGGGTGAATAATATTGCGGACGTGGCGGCCCAGATCGCAGCGTTGCTGCCGGAAGCCGTGGTTTCCTATGCCCACGGGCAGATGAAGGAGCAGGAGCTGGAGAAGATCATGTTCGACTTTATTAACGGGGAGATCGACGTCCTGGTGGCAACCACCATCATTGAGACCGGCCTGGACATTCCAAATGTGAATACCATAATCATCCATGATTCCGAAAACCTGGGGCTGTCCCAGCTCTACCAGCTTCGGGGCAGGGTGGGGCGGTCCAACCGCACGGCCTATGCCTTTCTGATGTATCGGCGGGACAGGATGCTCAGGGAGGTGGCGGAGAAGCGCCTGGCGGCCATCAAGGAGTTTACGGACCTAGGCAGCGGCTTTAAGATTGCCATGCGGGACCTGGAAATCCGGGGAGCGGGGAATCTTCTGGGAGTACGCCAGCATGGGCACATGGAGGCCGTGGGCTACGATCTGTACTGTAAGATGCTGGGGGAAGCGGTGGATACCCTGAAGGGCGGAAGCGCTCCCAGGGATTTTGCCACGGTCATTGACCTGGATGTGGACGCCTTTATCCCGCCCTCCTACATTGTAAACGAGGTGCAGAAGCTGGACATCTACAAAAGGATTGCCGGAATAGAGAATACAAAGGAACGGGACGACATGAAGGATGAGCTGTTGGACCGTTTCGGGGAAATTCCGAAGTCCGTGGACAATCTGCTGCGGATAGCCCTGATCCGGGTGGCTGCCCACAAACTGTATGTGACGGATGTGAAGGGGAAAAACGAGAAGATTTCCGTTACCTTCCGGCCGGATGCGGATCTGGACCCGGCCAGGATTCCGGAGCTTCTGGAGAAATACGGCAGGGATCTGGCTTTTACGGCATACGGAAAACCATTCCTCACCTGTAAATATAAGAAGACAGGCATGGTGGAGAAGGATGCGGAGCTGCTTCTGGAGAAGACGGAGGCGCTTCTTGGGGAGATGCGGATTCTTTCCGGGCAGTAATCTTTCGAACAAATGTTTTTTGAGGGAGTTTTATGGACCTCAAAATATGCTATCTTCTGTTCAGAACAAAAATCTGATCAGGAGGTAGCGATATGAAAGGATACAATACGTCGGAAGGATATATGGGCCTGGTGGATGGAAGGTATGTATTGTTTGCCAGCGAGGCGGATTACAGAGAATATATTGAGGATTGATACAGGCGGACTGACAGTGGGGCAGGAGAGAACATTGGGTCCGCGGAAAGACAGAGGAGGCCCGGAGCCTCCGGAAAGGACGTTCAGATGCACACACAGAGTCAGGTAAACAGGAAAACTTCCGCCCATACCAGGGACATGACAAAGGGGAATCCATATTCCCTGATGCTCGGTTTTGCACTGCCCATATTTTTGAGTCAGGTATTTCAGCAGCTTTACAACACGGCAGACGCCTTTATCGTTGGAAGGTATCTGGGTACCAATGCGCTGGCGGCAGTGACTTCGTCAGGTACCCTGATTTTTCTGATGATCAGCTTCTTTGCAGGCATTGCCATGGGCGCGGGAGTGGTGATTTCCCGCTATTTCGGGGCGGAGGATAATGCGGCGGTTTCCCGGGCCATCCATACGGTGCTGGCATTCGGATTTGCGGCAGGAGTTGTGCTGACAGTGGTGGGTGTGACTCTGACTCCTACCTTCCTGGTGTGGATGCAGACGGATCCGGAGGTGCTGCCTGAGGCAATATCGTATTTCCGTTATTATTTCCTGGGTTCTATGGCGCTGGTGCTGTACAATGTGTGCCGAAGCATCATGAATGCCCTGGGGGACAGCAGGCGTCCCCTGTATTATCTGATTTTTTCGTCGATTCTGAATGTGGTGCTGGATGTGGTATTCCTGGCGGTGTTCCGATGGGGGGTATGGTCCGCGGCTGTGGCCACAGTGATTTCCCAGGCTGCCAGTGTGGTGCTGTGTATGATCCATCTCATGGGAAAGGGGAATGTGTTTACGGTGGAGTGGAGGAAAATCCGGTTTCACGGGGACATGCTGCGGGAGATTATCCACAATGGTCTGCCTTCAGGTGTGCAGAATTCCGTGATCGGTTTTGCCAACGTGATTGTCCAGTCCCAGATCAATTCCTTCGGGAAACTGGCCATGGCTGCCTATGGAACTCATGCCAAGATCGAGGGCTTTGCCTTTCTGCCCATCACAAGCTTCAACATGGCCAGCACTACCTTTATCAGCCAGAACCTGGGCGCCAGGCAGTATGACCGGGCTAAGAAGGGCGCCCGCTTCAGCATTTTGTCTGCCATGCTGCTGGCAGAGACCATCGGTGTGTTCTGCTATGTATTCGCACCGAAGCTGATCGGGTTGTTTGACCAGAACCCGGGGGTAATAGAACTTGGGGTCCGCCAGGCCAGGACGGTGTCCCTGTTCTTCTGTCTGCTGGCATTTTCCCATGCGGTGGCTGCGGTCTGCAGGGGAGCGGGTAAAGCCTTTGTTCCGATGTGTGTCATGCTGGCAGTGTGGTGTCTGCTGCGGATTACCTATATCATTGCGGTGATGAAACTGACAAATGAGATCGGCTATATTTACTGGGCCTATCCGCTGACCTGGTCCATCAGTTCCGTGATTTATCTGATCTATTATCTGTGCTGTGACTGGGTACACGGGTTTGATAAAAAGACAGAGAAAAAGGCAGCTTAGGAAAGCTGCCCTGTGTTCCGGATTACTGGAACAGTTTTACGATCATGGAATCCTGGTTCATCTGCTTTTTCAGCATCAGAGTCCGGTATTCACCCAGAAGTTCTTCCTTCTTTTTCTCGGAAATGGCCTTGGGCATGTCAAGGTCTTCTATCCGGCTTCTGGAACTGAGCTGTTCCAGCGCGGAGGCCGTGTTATTGTTGTAGGTATGCTCCAGACGGTTGGTGGAAGCTCCCATGTTTCCTCTCTGTCTGGATACGATGTTCAGGGCGTTGTCGATGGCATCCAGGCTGAAATTGCCCTTGGTTACATCAAAGTCAGCGATTCCCAATGCCTCCAGGGTGGTATTGGCCATACCGATCCGCATGCCGCTTCCGTCAGGGTTGGTGGCCAGGTGCATGTCTGCCATGCTTCCGTCCAACAGCTTCTGCTCGTTCAGGGAAGTAGTTTTGGACATGGACTGGATGCCTTCCTTTAACTGGTCGATCTCCTGCTGATAGTAGGCTTTGTCCGAGGCAGAAGAGAGACCGTTCATGGCGCCAAGTGCGAGGTCGCGGATTCTTTGCAGATAATCCGTTATACCGCCAAGTGCGGCGTCGGCCACATTCAGTACACCCATACCCTCCCGGGCATTCTGGGCGCCTACGTTTAATCCGGTTTCCTCTTTTCGCATTTTCTGGCCAATGGCAAGCCCTGCTGCGTCATCTGCCGCAGTGTTGATGCGCCTGCCGCTGGAAATGTGGGAATAGGAACGAAAAATTCCGTTGCCTGCGGAAATCGTATTCATAGATACACCTCCTTTTTAACGATTTCTTTTGCCTTTCTGCCCTCTTATTATATAACTTATCGCCGTTTTTTTCAACTGGTTCAATGAATGAAAGATGTGCAATTATTTTTTAAAATGTGCTTGCAAAATAGTAGTCCAGCGTGTAAGATAAAAACAGAGTAGACCGCATAACTGACGGAAGTGGGGGTACCCACAGGGAGTGCGGCCAGGAAAAGCCGACCGTCTGGGCGCTGTAAATTTTTGTTCATGTATGGGAGCGGGAACCGCCGTCCCGTTCCAATGGACTAAAATGTCAGTCCGGAAAGGACGGCTTATCTTTTATCGTCAGGACGGCCGAAACGGAAGCTGCCGGGACACGCAGGAGGGGTGAAAGTGAAGAAATTAAAAAAGAAGTCAGAAGCTGCAGTGAGAGCTGTCATACTGGCAGTATTTTTTCCGGTTCTGTGTTGTGTGGTCTGGGCCGGAAACGATATGGGTTATTGGGACGGGATGAAAATGGCAGTGCTTCTGCAGAACCGTGTCCTATTTGTGATGGCACTGGCTGGAATGGCGGTATGTATTTTCCTGTGTTGGAAAAGCCGGACCATGCATTTGTCCGGGGGGGGTAATACTGCAGTCAACGGTGTGCTGATACTGCTGTTTGCCGCTCTCTGTTTTGTGAATTTTAAGCTTGCGGAGGAAATTGCGTTTGAACTCCCATGGGATGTCATGGTGGTACGTTCCGTGGCCTGGAAATTTGCCATGGGAGAGGAACTGGGAAATTACAGCTACCTTTCCATATATCCCAACAACATTCCCATTTCCTATATTCTGGGAAGATTATGCAGAAAGGCAGTGGAGGCAAATGACTTCCATGCAGGACAGATGCTGTGGATCCGTCTGAACTGCGTACTGTTTTCCATAGGGGGGTATTTTTGCTGTCTTACAGTGAAGAAAGTGACCGGAAACCTGACGGCGGTGATCACGGCCTTTCTGCTGTATCTGGCCCTGGCAGGGATATCGCCGTGGAAGATAGCGCCTTATACTGATACCTATGGGATGGTATTTCCGGTTATGTGTGTGTATTTCTATCTTTGCTACCGACAGCACAGGAAGGATTTATTCCGTTTTCTGTATCTGCTTCCTGCCCTGGTCTGTGGTATGGCGGGAGGATTCATGAAACCCAGTGTCTATGTGGTGATGATAGCGCTTATGGGGATTGAGTTTCTGGCTTTTCTGGGGGATTTCAGAAAACAGTGGAAATTTTTCCTGGCTGAAATCCTGATTGTGGCCGCGCTGACATGTGTGGGAAGGGCCGGAAGGGATTTCATGGCAGGGGAGATGGGGCTGCAGTGTAATCCGGAAGTGAGCGCCAGCTGGCAGACTTATCTTTACATGGGCCTGAATGAGGGAACCACCGGGGGCTATAACAGTGAGGATGCCGCTATCACTGGGGAATTTCAGACCAGCAGAAAGGAGAGAAATCAGGCGGCCCTGGAACGGGCCGGGCAGCGGATGAGGGACAGGGGAGTCTGGGGATGCATTTCTTTCTGGCTGAAGAAACTGGTGATGGTATTTAATGACGGCGCATTCGGATGGAGAACGGAAGTTTGGATCTACGGGAACTTTCCGGAAGAGACCGCAGGCAATACCGCTTTGACCGGATGGCTGAGGGATGTGTTCTGGCCCGGGGGAGGCAATATGGGAAAGTACAATACATTCTGCCAGCTGGCATGGATTTTCTGTTTACTTGGGATAACGGGAATCTGTGTAAAAGGGGAAGGCGGCGGACGGGGATATGACATTCTGGCACTCTGCTTTCTGGGTATTGTTCTCTACCAGATGCTTTTTGAGGCCAGGGCCAGATATCTGCTGGTTTTTCTGCCGCTGCTGACTGCGGCTTCCGCATGCGGAATATGGCAGTACGCAGTTGGCGGCAGGGTTCTCTGGGAGAGGCTCAGGATCAACAGGAAAGAAAGTAATTTTGAACAGGAGGAAAAAGATGGTACAACTGGAACAGGATTTGAAAAACAACGGGTATCCCGGAAGGGGAATCGTCATCGGGCGCTCTGCTGACGGCAGGCATGCGGTGACAGCGTATTTTATTATGGGGAGAAGCGTGAACAGCCGCAACCGGATTTTCGTGACAGAGGGAGAGGGAATCCGCACGCAGGCTTTTGACCCCTCAAAACTGGTGGATCCCAGTCTGGTGATCTATGCGCCTGTCAGGGTGCATGGAAATGACATGATTGTCACAAACGGTGATCAGACGGATACCATTTATGAGGGACTTGAAAAGGGGCTGACCTTTGAACAGGCTTTGAGAAGCCGGGAATACGAGCCGGACGGACCCAATTACACGCCAAGGATTTCGGGATTGGTGCATTTTGCGGAAAACCGTTTTGATTTTATCATGTCCATACTTAAGAGCAATGACGGAGATCCGTCCTGCTGCAACCGCTACACCTTTTCCTACGACAATCCGGCGCCGGGACAGGGGAGATTTCTTCATACTTATATGCATGACGGGGATCCTCTGCCCAGTTTTATGGGGGAGCCGAAGAAGGTGGTCATTAAGGGAGATATTGACAGCTTTGCGGGGATGCTGTGGGAGAGCTTAAACCAGGAGAACAAGGTTTCCCTGTTTGTCAGGTTTATCGACATTGCCTCCGGAACATATGAGACCCGTATTTTCAATAAAAATCAGTGAGGAAGTTTGGAAGCGGAAGAATAAAAAGAAGAATAAAAGAAAGGATTGTTTTGGATACTATGAAGGAAATCGAATTAAAATATGGATGCAACCCAAACCAGAAGCCTTCCAGAATCTACATGGAGGACGGAAGCGAACTTCCCGTAACCGTGTTAAACGGCAGGCCCGGGTATATCAATTTTCTGGATGCTTTTAACGGATGGCAGCTTGTGAAGGAGCTGAAGGAGGCCACCGGGCTGCCTGCGGCCACTTCCTTTAAGCATGTTTCCCCTGCAGGAGCGGCGGTAGGGCTGTCCCTGGATGAAACCCTGGCAAGGATCTACTGGGTGGATGATCTGAAGGAACTGTCTCCCCTGGCCTGCGCCTATGCAAGGGCAAGGGGTGCGGACAGAATGTCCTCCTTTGGCGACTTCATCGCCCTGTCCGATGTATGCGATGCGGACACGGCAAGACTGATCAAGAGGGAAGTGTCGGACGGATGTATCGCCCCGGGGTATACGGAGGAGGCCCTGGCCATGCTGAAGGCCAAAAAGGGCGGAAACTATAATGTGATTCAGATCGATCCCTCCTATGTTCCTGCTCCCGTGGAGAAGAAGCAGGTGTACGGAATCACCTTTGAGCAGGGAAGGAACGAACTGGACGTGAACGGAGACCTTCTTTCCAGGATTGTTACCGTAAACAGGGAGATTCCGGAGAAGGCCCTTACGGACATGAAAATTGCCCTGATTACCTTAAAATATACCCAGTCCAATTCCGTCTGCTATGTGAAGGACGGACAGGCCATCGGTATCGGAGCCGGGCAGCAATCCCGCATTCACTGCACCAGACTGGCGGGCAGTAAGGCGGACAACTGGTATCTCCGCCAGGCGCCCCAGGTGCTGGGGCTGCAGTTTGTGGACAAACTGGGCAGGGCAGACAGGGACAATGCCATCGACGTCTATATCGGGGAGGAATACATGGATGTGCTGGCAGACGGCGCCTGGGAGAAGGTATTCAAAGTAAAGCCTCCGGTGTTTACCAGGGAGGAAAAGCGGGCATGGCTTGACGGCATGAAGGATGTCACACTGGGATCCGATGCGTTTTTCCCTTTTTCCGACAATATTGAGAGAGCCCATAAGAGCGGTGTGCAGTATATAGCGCAGCCGGGAGGCTCGGTCAGGGATGATGCGGTGATACAGTGCTGTGACAAGTACGGTATCGTTATGGCATTTACGGAAATCCGTCTGTTCCACCATTAACAGGGGTCCTGGCGTGGGATAACTGCATCAGGGGGGAGGAAAATCAAATGAGGAAAAGAAGCAGTGAAATGCTTTGGAGAATTTTTCTGTTTCTGCATGCACTGGGACTTGGCGCGGTAACCGTGCTGTGTGTCATGGAAACCCAGGACGGTATTTCCGCCTGGGCAATGACGTTCTGGCCATTGGCGGGAATAGCGGCTCTGGTAGGACTTGCCATGGCAGGAAGGAGGGTGGAGAGATTTCTGGAGCAACAGGAGAGATGGATGCTGCCCCTTTTCTTTATACTGTATACTTTTGGAATGCTGCGTCTGACGCTGCATTCCAGGGGAATTCCCTACAATGACCATGCGGCTCTGATCCAGGGGGCAAAATACCTGGCCGGGCAGGCGGAGGAAATGAACTGGAACTATTTTGCCAGGTGGAACCACAATATTATGCCCATGCTGTTTTTGAGCTGTGTATTCCGGGTCGCGGACAGACTGCATATGATGGACGGGTATTATCTGGTGTTGGCGCTGAACTGTGTCCAGGTGCTGGCGGCGATGTACTGTGTGTACAGGCTGGGACGCAGGTATTCCAGATACGGCATTGTGTCCGCCTGGACGGGAATGCTTATGATGGCGGTGTTCCTTCCGGTTCTGGGACATGCGCAGGCCCTGTATACGGATGCTTTCAGCTACAGTCTGGGCATTGTGGCCTTCAGTGTCTGGCTCTGGGGATATGAGAGACGGAAGGAGGGAAAAAGGAACTGGCCAATGCTGATACTGGCAGGCGTCATCTGGGCCTTTGGCTTTGAGATGAAGGCCACGGTTATCATTTCCCTGCTGGCGGTGCTGATCTACCTGGTTCTGTCCGAGGACTGGAAGGAGGTTCTCAGGAATGCGGCAGGGCTTCTGACACCGGTAATTTTTACGGCCATTGCCTGCAGTCTCTATATCCGGACTCTTCCCGTCGCGGAATATCAGGATACCTGGGGAGTGCCCCAGATCGGATATTTTATCGGGGTCGGCCTGGAAGGAAACGGGGGCTTTGACATGGAATCGGAATATGTCCTGGGAGTCACCGGCATATGGGGGATGGAAAATAAGAAGGAGTTTTCCAGGAAATTCATTCTGGAACATCTGAACCGGTTCTGGGATTACGATCATGTTGTGTCGAAAGTCCGCTATAACTTTGCCACCGGCGTCATGCGGGCGGATGATTTTCTGATGGAGGCGCAGAACAACGGTTTTTTGTACAACTGTATTTCCTATAACGGTTTTTACCATGATACCTATCAGGTATGGGTGACGGCTTACTGGTATATGCTGTTGGAATGTACAGCCATGGCCTGTGTGCTTCTGGGCATACAGAAGGGGAAAACGGGACGCGGGGAGAGCCCTGCTGTGGTGGTACCCCTTGTGTCCGTCTGCGGCATCATGCTCTATGTGATGCTGTTTGAGGCAAACAACCGTCAGCTTTACAACCATATTCCCATGATTTTCTGCGGGGCGAATATGGGAATGTGGCTTCTGGTGCAGACAGTGGAGGAAGGATTCAGGAAAGGAAAAAGCGGACAAAAAAGTGATTTGCGTTTTTGTGTTGAAAAGAAACGCAGTGATATGCTATAATGGGCCTATGTGTATGCAGGAAAGGTAAGGACAGACAAATGAGCGAGTCAGAATCGAAGAATTTTATTGAATTGTTGATTGATAAAGATCTGGAGGAGGGGGTGTACGACAGGGTGCATACCCGTTTTCCGCCGGAGCCAAACGGATATCTGCACATCGGGCATGCCAAGTCAATTCTCCTGAATTACGGTCTGGCGCAGAAGTATAACGGAAAATTCAACATGCGTTTTGACGATACCAATCCCACAAAGGAGGATGTGGAATTTGTGGAGTCCATAAAAGCCGATATTCAGTGGCTTGGGGCCGACTGGGAGGACCGGCTTTTCTTTGCCTCCGATTATTTTGAACAGATGTATGAGGCTGCGGTAAAGCTGATCAGAAAAGGGAAGGCCTATGTGTCCGATCTGACTGCAGAGCAGATTCGGGAGTACCGGGGAAGTCTGACGGAACCCGGCAGGGAAGACCCCTGCAATGCCCGCAGTGTGGAGGAGAATCTGCGCCTTTTCAGGGAGATGCGGGAAGGTAAGTACGCAGACGGTGAAAAGGTGCTCCGCGCCCGGATTGATATGGCTTCGCCGAATATTAATATGCGGGATCCCGTTATTTACAGAGTGGCCCATATGAGCCACCATAATACAGGGGACGCCTGGTGCATATATCCGATGTATGATTTTGCCCATCCCATTGAGGATGCCATTGAGGGAATCACTCATTCCATCTGTACCCTGGAGTTTGAGGACCACAGGCCTCTTTATGACTGGGTTGTAAGGGAACTGGAGTATCCCGTGCCTCCCAGGCAGATCGAGTTCGCCAAGCTGTATCTGAAGAATGTGGTTACCGGAAAGCGTTACATCAAGAAGCTGGTGGAGGAGAAAATCGTGGACGGTTGGGATGATCCCAGGCTTGTGTCCATAGCGGCTCTGCGGCGCAGGGGATTCACGCCTGAGTCAATCCGTATGTTTGTGGAGCTCTGCGGGGTTGCCAAGGCCCATTCCATTGCGGATTATGCTATGCTTGAATACTGTATCCGGGAGGATCTGAAGACAAAGGCGCCCAGGATGATGGCTGTCCTGGATCCTGTAAAACTGGTAATCGACAACTACCCGGAGGGGCAGTCGGAAATGCTGACAGCGGGCAATAATCCGGAGAACGAGGCTCTGGGCAGCAGGGAGATTCCGTTTGGAAGGGAGCTGTATATTGAGCGGGAAGACTTTATGGAGGAGCCCCCCAAAAAGTATTTCAGAATGTTCCCGGGCAATGAAGTACGGCTTATGAACGCCTATTTTGTGAAATGTACAGGCTGTGTGAAGGACGAATCGGGAAGGGTTACGGAGGTGCACTGTACCTATGACCCGGCTTCCAGGGGAGGAAACAGCCCGGATGGGAGAAAGGTGAAGGGAACCATCCACTGGGTGGCGGCAGACACCTCGGTCCGGGCGGAAGTAAGGCTGTATGAGAACATCATCGATGAGGAGAAGGGGGTATACAATGAGGACGGCAGTTTGAACCTGAATCCCGATTCTCTGACAGTTCTGCAGGACTGCCGCCTGGAACCTGCTTTTGCGGGGGCAGTGAGTCCGGACCGCTTTCAGTTTGTCAGACAGGGTTTCTTTTGTGTGGATGCAAAGGATTCCAGGCCGGATGCCCTTGTCTTTAACAGGATTGTGTCCCTGAAAAGTTCTTTTGTGCTGCCGAAGGCATAGGGAGTGTTTATAAAGGCCGCGCAGGAAACGCAGCGGCGGGTTGTCGCCGGGAGGTGGGGAAGGCTTCCACGGATGGAGGGAAAGTATGGGGATTTTTTCGGGTTTGAAAAGTTTAGGCCTTGGGAATATGGAGGAGATGGATCTCTTTGAAGAGCCTAAAAAGGAAGAGGCAAAAGCGAAAGCAGCAGCCGTTGCTCCGGCCAGACCCCAGGAGAAGGATCTGATCTACGACAGATCTTTTGTATGCCCGGTGTGTGACAGCCATTTTACGGCAAAGATCATGAAATCCAGCAAGGCAAGGCTGCTGGGGACAGATCAGGATCTCAGGGCCAGGTATGAGGGGATTGATGCCGTAAAGTATGATGTGGTGATGTGTCCGGTATGCGCCTATGCTGCGCTGATCCGTTTCTTTACAAGCGTGACTTCATCACAGGCCAGGCTGATCAGGGAAAAGATCAGCCAGAAGGTGACTCTGACGGAATATGTGGAAGAGACCTACAGCTATGAGCAGGCCATGGAACGCTATAAGCTGGCCCTGGTAAATGCTGTGGTAAAACGATCAAAAGCGAGTGAAAAAGCGTACATATGTCTGAAGACGGCATGGCTTTTGAGAGGTTACGGGGAGAGTCTGCGGGAAAAGGAAGACTGCGACGAGAAGAAGGTGGAGGCAATGGCCAGGCAGGAAGAAGAATATCTGGAAAATGCCTACAAAGGTTTTTCCGAGGCCAGGCAGAGCGAGATGTTTCCCATCTGCGGTATGAATACAGTGACTGTGGATTATCTGGTGGCAGTGCTGGCAGTCCGGTTTAAGGACTATGGTGTGGCTACAAAGCTTCTGAGCGCAGTGATTACCTCACCGGGAGCAAATGTCCGTATCAAGGACCGGGCCCGGGATATGAAGGACCAGGTAATGCGGGAACTGAAGTCAAAATAGAATCAGATCCATGGAAAATCAGGGCGGGGAAGCTTCCGGCAGAGGAGAGGCTTCCCCGCATATGTCTGCGCAAAAAACAAAAAGCCGCTGAGCGGCTCTTTGTCAGGATTCTGTGATAGGAGGTTCTTCTTCTGAGCTGTCTTCCTCATCGAAGAATTCCTCAACGGTTTCCTCTGCCTTCTCTTCAGCCACCTGTTCGGCCAGGGGGGTGAAAGAATCGGTCTCGGGAGTATCGGAGGAGGGTTCTTCAGTGACAGTCTGTTCCGTGGTGTCGGAATTCAACGGAACGTAGCTGCGGGAGGAATCGGAATCCTTTTCCGCGTCATCGCTGAAATCATCATAGTCTTCCTCATGCTCATCCGGCAGGGACAGCTTTTTCCGCGCAAAGTACAACAGCGCGCCTGCGGCAGAACCGACGGCAGCAGTCAAAAACAGGGCTTTTCGAAATTTCTTGGACATAAGCAACTCCTTTCAGGTGTTTTTTGGTAATCGTTCCAATTAGATATTAATACTATTTTGCAGTTTTGAAAAGGGAATATGCGTAATTTTACTAAAAATTTATGAATTGCTTATCATTTGGAAGGAGACATGTTATAATGGGGAAGAACCGGAACAGTACAATAGGAGAGAACGCATGAACAGCAAATTTTTTGACCTGAAAAAAGAGAAGCAGGACAGAATGATAAACGCCGCCCTGAAGGTTTTTGCAACCCAGGGTTACCGTCATGGCAGCACCGATGACATTGTCCGGGAGGCTGCTGTCAGCAAGGGGCTGTTGTTTCACTATTTTGGCAATAAGCTCGGGGTGTATCATTTTGTATATGACTACAGCGTCAGGTACATGAATCTGGAACTGCGTTCGGTGGTGGATCCGGAGGAGACGGACCTGTTTATGGTTATAAAGCAGATGGAACGGGCCAGAATGCATGCCATGAGGGGATATCCCTTTATGCAGCAGTTTCTGAACCGTTCCCTGTCGGAAGATTCCTATGAAGCCCTCCTGGCCGTGGAAGAAAAGAAGAATGCCCTGGAGGAGACCTGTTCCGCCATAGATGCCCGGATAGACTATGCCGCCCTGCCCGGGGGGACAGATGGGCGGAAACTTCGGAAAATGTTGGATTTCACTATTAAGGGGCTGATGACGGAGCGGTTTCAGGATGCCTCTTTTCAGCCGGAGATGCTCTATGAGGAAATCTGCGACTATGTGGACATGGTGAGGAAGATTCTGTACAGATAGCGTTCCGGTCAGCCTACTTGCTCATCTGATAGGGGACGTCTGCGGGATAGCCGCCCTTCAGCTTCTGCATGCCCCGTTGGATGGCGTCCCTGGAGTTCTTCCAGTCTGCGTCCTTATTGCGGTAGTCAAACTTTTCCACCATCCATGCCACGTCCTCGGCCACACGCTGCATGTTGCGCTCCATCAGGGAAAATACGAGAGGATAGAATTCCTCTTTTCCGGTGTTGGAGAGCCGGCTGTCTGCCGCCTCGCAGAGGTCGCCGAAGTGATGCAGGCAGAAACCTTTGCCTTCTTTTATTTTTTTCTGAAATTCCTCATCCTGTTTCCATAGATAGAAGAATGTATCCATATACCGTTCATAGGTATCCTTAAAATGGCTGCAGATATAGCAGGAAGATTCCTTTTCCTGAACCCACATGCCTATGGCATTGGAGGACTCGGCGGCTTTGCGGAATTTGTCCTTAAGGGTGGTTTTGGAGGGCTTGAAGCGGGCAAATTCATTCTTCATCTCCCCGATGACTTTTTGATAGTGGGTTTTCAGGATCCAGGCATTTCCCAGGGTATTGCCATAGTCAAACATTTTCTTGAAATGCTGCCTGCAGAAGCCTGCTTTGTCCGTCATCTCCCGGATGTCGGCTTCCATGTAGGAGGAGCCGCTGCCCAGACAAAAATCCAGAAGATCCTGCTCCACGCTCCTCTCAATATAGCAGAAGGGGCATTCGTCATTGGCATTTACGGCATCGTTTAAGGGAATCGTGTATAATTGTTCTTTCATGCTTTGTCCTTTCCGAAAGCTGTTAAGACATTTCGCAGCTCGTCATCCCCTTTATTCTATCATAGTCAGGCGTGCAGTTCCATTAAATTTTATGTAAATTTCCGGAAAGCCTGCAATTGCTGCCTTTTATGGGAGGGGGTTTTAATTCTTACATAATTGCTACGTTTTTGTAACAATTTGGAAGGTAAAATTAAGATTTTTTTAGTTGTCAACTGCCCCCGGACAGGATAGTATATTATTATAAAGCAACGAAAGATGTGATGATTCTTGATATTCAGCAGTATAGAATTCTTGCTCTTCTTTCTTCCGCTTTTTATGGCAGTATACAGCCTGACTCCGAAAAGGAATAAAAATGTGACGCTTCTGTCAGGAAGCTTGCTTTTTTATGCCCATGGAGAGCCCGGGCACCTGCTGCTGCTCCTGATTTCGGTACTGGTAAATTACCTGTTCGGGCTTCATCTGGAGCAAAGGGGAAGAAAGAGAGGCAGAAGGTTAAGACGGATTTTATTTGTTACAGCTCTGACTTATAATGTGGGGCTTCTGGCATACTTTAAATACGGATCAGGCAGTCCTGGACTGCCTCCCGGCATCAGCTTCTACACATTCCAGATCTTATCCTATCTGACGGATGTGTACAGGGGGGAGCAGAAAAGGGAGGAGTCCTTTCTGAAACTGGCAGGCTATATCACCATGTTTCCCCAGCTGTTGTCCGGTCCCCTTGTGGGCTATGGGGAAATCCGGAGCCGCCTGGGGGAAAGGGAGTTTTCGGCAGACAGTGTCCAGGAGGGGCTGAAACTGTTTACCATGGGGCTGGCCGCCAAGGTTCTGCTGGCTGACCGGATCGGGCTGTTGTGGCAGGAGGTGCAGGTTACGGGCTTTGAAAGCATTTCCACGCCGTTGGCATGGATTGCAGCGGCAGCCTTTTCCATGAAGATCTACTTTGACTTTTACGGATATTCCCTAATGGCGGCCGGGTTGGGGCGGATGCTTGGATTTGAGCTTCCGG
Source organism: uncultured Lachnospiraceae bacterium (assembly GCA_947367855.1). Taxonomy (GTDB): domain Bacteria; phylum Bacillota; class Clostridia; order Lachnospirales; family Lachnospiraceae; genus Acetatifactor. The sequence goes on from CANBFE010000002.1 coordinate 41,535, forward strand.
AGAACTTCCGGAATCCCTACATGGCCTCCTCGGTCCGTGATTTTTACAGGAGATGGCATATGTCACTGGGCAGATGGTTTACGAAATATGTCTATATTCCCCTGGGCGGAAACCGCAGAGGGGAGTTTCGGACAGGGTGCAATCTGCTGGCAGTCTGGGTGCTGACCTCGGTTTGGCATGGGAGTACGGCCAATTTCCTGATCTGGGGCATGCTGCTTTGGCTGGCCATCGTAGTTGAGAGGCAGCTGAAGGCATGGGGGGCAGGCAGATGGCTGGAGAAAGGCCCGGCCCGGATGCTGCCCCACCTCTATGTATGTGCATTTATTCCTGTCACATGGATGTGTTTTGCCATCACGGATATCAGTCAGCTTCAGATTTACCTGGGAAGAATGTTTCATATCATTCCCAGCCAGGCTGTGGGGGTTGGGGACTGGCAGAAGGCGTTGTCGGATTATGGGAGCCTGTTGGCGGCAGGTGCCTTTGCCTGTACGCCTGCAGTCCGCAATCTGTTCCGGAAACTGAAGGATACGCTGCCCGGAATAATGATTCTGGCCGCGTTGTTCTGGCTGTGCGTCTGGAGGCTGCAGGTGGAGGGACATAATCCGTTTATGTACCTGCAGTTTTAGAGCCCGTGGAAGACCGGACCTGGATGAGGGGAATGGTATATGGAAAATCAGGTGGATAACTATGAAGTGGTTGAAAAAATGGTGTTATTTGATTTTATTTGCTGTGGCGGGACTGGTGTATCTGACTTTTGTGGACGACTGGCAGATTTATGCGGGGCCTTTGGAGCAGGTGAAGGAGTGGTGCCGCGGGCTGGAGGCAGGAAAATTTCTTCTGGCTGACGGCGCGGCAGAGTCCCGGGATGGTACGGAGAAACCGGCGGAAGACGGGGAGAATGTTTCCGGGGGCGGCTCTGTTGGCGCGCCAGGGGAGGCAGATGGCAGCGGTGCGGAAATTCCGGGCGAGAGCGGAGCGCAGGAGGGAAGCGGGTCTGCAGCCCCGGAAGCGGATTCGGGAGGCATGTCCGGGACGGAAGCGTCCGGCGGAGAAGCGGGAGGCAGTTCTGAGGTGTCTGGAGGAGCGCCTGGAAGCGGGAGCGGAAACGTGTCCGGGACGGAAGAACCCGGCGGAGAAGCGGGAGGCAGCTCAGAAGTGTCCGTAGGAGAGCCTGGAAGCGGGAGCGTAGAAGTGTCCGGAACGGAGGCGCAGTACACTACAGTGGAGGATGATTATTTTGCGGATGCCGTGTTTATTGGGGATTCCAGGACGGTAGGCATGTTTGAATACGGAGGACTGGAGGAGACAGCGGCCTTTTACGCTTCCACCGGATTGACAGTATATAAGATGTTTGAAGCCCAGATCGTGCAGGTTCCGGGGGAGCGGAAAAAGATAACCGTGGAGGAGGCCCTCCAACAGAACAGCTTTGGAAAAATATACCTGATGATAGGCATCAATGAGATGGGAACCGGGACTGTGGAAAGTTTTCTGGAAAAATATCAGGAAGTAGTGAACCATCTCAAAGAGCTGCAGCCGGATGCGGTTATTTATCTGCAGGCCATTATCAAGGTAACCACGGAGCGCTCAGCCCAGGGAGACTATATCAGCAATGAGGGTATTATAGAGCGGAATGAGGGAATCGCGAAGCTAGCGGATAACGAGAAGGTTTTCTTCCTGGACGTGAATCCGCTGATCTGTGACGAGACAGGCGGGATGATACCGGAGTATACCTTTGACGGTGTTCATCTGAAGGCAAAGTATATCGAAATATGGAAAGATTATTTGAAGTCTCATGCAATATCTTCTTGACTGTTTGGGGAGGACACATTATGATAGTGCAGAGGGCTGCTGTGGGCGGTGCCGCGGCAGCTTTTTTGCCGGGTCTCAGGACCCGTGTTTTATAAACTTACAGACATGAGGAGGAAAATTTCATGAGCGAGAAAAAGAAAGAGAGCATCGGGGATGCCTGCATCTATGATGCCGGAAGCCTGGGAGCGCCCAGGGTCGTTGTGTTGGGAGTGCAGCATATGTTTGCCATGTTCGGCGCCACCATACTGGTGCCCATGCTGACGGGGCTTGATGTGTCTACCACACTGCTTTTTGCAGGTCTGGGAACATTGCTGTTTCATCTTCTGACGAAGGGGGCGGTTCCTGCATTTCTTGGTTCTTCCTTTGCATTTTTGGGCGGGTATGCAGCCATTGCGCCCATGGCGGATGCATCCGGAAATGCGGTGGACAATTCGGCGCTTCTGCCATACGCCTGCTTCGGCGTGGCCTGCGCAGGTCTGGTTTATCTTCTTCTCTCCCTGTTGATTAAAATATTTGGCACCGGCAAGGTGATGCGGTTTTTTCCGCCCATTGTAACGGGGCCCATCATTATTGCAATCGGTCTGACTCTTTCCCAGTCTGCCATTGATAACTGTTCTGCGGACTGGCTTATAGCCATTGTGGCAATTGCCCTGGTGATTATCTGTAATATCTGGGGAAAGGGGATGATAAAGATTGTTCCTATTATTATCGGTGTCATTGGTTCCTATGCAGCGGCTGCAGTGATGGGCAGGGTGGACTTTAGCGCAGTGAAGGAGGCGGCCTGGGTAGGCTTTCCCATCCACTGGAACAGTACGGCCTTCTGGGCTCTCTCAGACGGAAATGTATCCCTGCTGATCACTTCCGTGATCACCATCATGCCCATTGCCCTGGCAACTATTGTGGAGCATATCGGTGATGTTTCCGCCATATCCTCTACGGTAGGGAAAAATTATATCAAAGATCCCGGACTGCACCGGACTCTGTTGGGAGACGGGCTGGCCACCATACTGGCATCCCTGTTCGGGGCTCCTGCCAATACTACTTACGGTGAAAATACGGGTGTGCTTGCGCTGACAAAGGTATATGATCCGCTTGTCATCAGAATGGCGGCGCTGTTTGCGATTCTGTTTTCCTTTTCCCCTAAGTTTGCGGCGGTTATCGGCTGTATGCCAACAGCCACCTGCGGCGGTGTGTCCCTGGTGCTGTACGGCATGATCTCTGCGGTTGGGGTGCGCAACATTGTGGAGACCCAGGTGGACTTTGCAAAGAGCCGCAATGTAATCATTGCAGCGTTGATTCTTGTACTGTCTATCGGTATAAATTACAGCGCGGCAGGGGCTGTGGGATTCGTCGTAGGCAGTCTGAAGATCAGCTTTTCCGGTATTGCAGTGGGAGCCCTGACCGGAATTATCCTCAATGCGGTTCTGCCCGGGAAGGATTATGTGTTTGACGATGACAATCCAAGACATACCGGAGTGGACTTTGCAGTGCGGGGAAATAACGGGAAGCAGAGATAAGGGATTCCGGAAACTCCGATGGAGGAACAGGAGAGAGTATGAAAGTTATTGATATGCATTGCGACACCCTGAGCGCGCTTTTGGAGAAAAAGCAACAGGGGGACCCGCAGCAGCTGCGGAAAAACAGTCTCCATGTGGATCTGCTGCGGATGAAGGAGAGCCGATATCTTCTCCAGAACTTTGCCATGTTTGTTGTGCTGGAGGGGGCGGGGGATCCCTGGGAGAGAGTGCAGGAACTGTACCGGTATTACAGGGAGGAACTGGAGAAAAATCAGGACATTCTTGCCCCGGTGCTGCGGTTTTCGGATATCGCGGCGAATGAGGCAGAGGGAAAACTTTCCTCCCTGCTCACGGTGGAGGAAGGCGGAGTCTGTAAGGGGGAGACGGACAAACTGCGGCAATTGTACCGGATGGGCGTCAGAATGATTACGCTTACATGGAATTTCGATAATGAGATCGGACACCCCAATTTTGACCCGGGGCTGAGAACGCAGATGAGGCAGGTGATGAGGGACTGGAAGGAAGCGGCTGGGACTCCTGAGGAGGAAGCAAAACGTCAGGCGGCGCAGCAGTTTGTGGAGTCCTGGCACCATACGCCGAATCTGACGGGAGGACTTACCGAAAGGGGACGTGAGATGGTTGCGGAGATGGAGCGGCTTGGCATCATTCCGGATGTGTCCCATCTGTCGGATGCGGGGTTTTACGATGTGCTGCAGGTGACCGGGAAACCTTTTGTGGCCAGTCATTCCAATGCCAGGGCGGTGTGTCCCAGTGTGCGGAATATGACGGATGACATGATCCGTAAGCTTTCCGGGCGGGGCGGGGTCATGGGACTGAATTTCTGCGCGGATTTCCTGGAGGAAAAGCCCCTGGGGGAGAAGAATCCGGGAACCATAGCGGCTGTGGTCCGTCATGCCAGGCATATTGCGGATGTGGGAGGCATAGAGGTTCTGGGCCTTGGGAGTGATTTTGACGGCATTGACACGCACCAGGAGCTGCCCGGTGTGCAGGGCATGGAGAGATTATGGGACGGACTTCATCAGGCGGGATTTTCCCAGGATGCGCTGGACCGGATCTTTTATGGAAATGTACTGCGGGTGTATCGGGAGACGCTTGGGTAGTGTCTGTAAGATAATAATGTAAGAGACAGAAAGGAGAAAGGTTATGTACGATTTTTCGATCGGAGTGATGTTGGAGTCTTTCCGGATTCCCTTTCCGGAGGCGCTGAGAAAAGCAAAAGAAATGGGGGCGTCAGGCATTCAGGCATATTCCACCTATGGGGAACTGGCTCCGGAGAACCTGACGGGGTCAAAGCGGCGTGAGTTTCTGGATATGGTAAAGTCGGAAGGCCTCGTAATTTCAGCCCTGTGCGGGGATCTTGGGAAGGGCTTTCATGACAGGACACAGAATCCCGGTTTGATTGAGAAGTCCAAACGAATCCTGGATCTGGCCAGGGAACTGGAGACGGATGTCGTGACCACCCATATCGGCGTGGTGCCTGCGGATCCCGGGCATGAGCGGTATAAGATTATGCAGGAGGCCTGTTTTCAGCTCGCGGAGTATGCGGATTCCCTGAAGGCGCATTTTGCCATTGAGACAGGACCGGAGACTTCCGCGGTGCTGAAGGGATTTCTGGACGGGCTGCACTCCACGGGAGTGGCTGTAAATCTTGATCCGGCGAATCTGGTGATGGTGACGGGGGACGACCCGGTGCAGGCCGTGTACAATCTGAAGGATTACATTGTACATACTCATGCCAAGGACGGCAGGCGTAATTTCTACCGGGATCCGGAGGAGGTCTATGGCCTGGTGGAGGCGGAGATGCTTGCCAGTCCTTCCTTTGTGGAGCTGCCTCTGGGAAAGGGCGGAGTGGATTTTGAAAACTATCTGAAAGCGTTGGACGAGATCGGCTACCATGGCTTCCTGACCATAGAGAGGGAAGTAGGGGAAGAGCCGGAGAAGGATATCCGCACAGCAGTGGAGTTTCTGAAGCAGCTTATCTGCAGGGGATAGGAGCGTGTCGGCAGGACGGAGGATTTTCCGGACAGGACGCCTGCAGGAAAAACGGAGCTGTGGAAAGCGGAACAAAGGAGAGAATGTATGCAGTATGCAGTGAGCATTTACAGTTTTATGCAGTATCTGCGGGAGGGCAGGCTGACGCCGCTCTCCTGTATTGCCAGGGTCAGGGAGATGGGCTTTGACGCCATTGAATTCGTGGACTTTGTGTTTCCCGGGGAGGAGAGGCCGGAGGAATATGCGGCGAAGCTTCGGGAGGAAGCGGACCGTGTGGGGCTTGCCATTTCCAACTATGCAGTGGGGGCGGATTTGCTTCAGGGCAGCGGGGGAAACCTGGAAGAGGAAATTTCCCGTTTGAAGCGTCAGGTAGATATAGCTGCCATTCTGGGATGCCGGACAATGCGTCATGACGTGACAGGAGGACCGAAAAACCGTACTTATCAGGGCTTTGATAATTACCTGGAGCGGATGGCGTCAGGGTGTCTTGCAGTGACGGAGTATGCGGCCGAGAAGGGAGTCCGTACCATGACGGAGAATCACGGATTCTTTTCCCAGGACAGCAGAAGGGTGGAAAAACTGATCAACGCAGTGGCCAGTGATAATTTCGGACAGTTGGTGGATATCGGCAATTTCCTCTGTGCAGACGATGATCCCGTGACGGCCGTGGGGAGATGTGCTCCTTATGCTTTTTATGTCCATATCAAGGATTTTATTGTGAAGAGCGGTCAGGGGCCGGATCCGGGGGAGGGATTTTTCCTCTCCAGGGGAGGGAATTTCCTGCGGGGCACAATCATCGGCCATGGAGATGTGCCGGTGGTGCAGTGCCTGAGGGCTCTCAGGCGGACAGGCTATGACGGCTATGTGTCCATTGAGTTTGAGGGTATGGAGGACTGCGGACAGGGCATTTCCGTGGGTCTGGCGAATTTGAAGCGGTATGTGGAACTGGCCGCTGTGTAAATGATTGACAAATTCTATAAAATGCCCTACCATAGATGTCGGAAGACGGAGTCTGTTTTACCCGTTTCCACCCGGCATCCGAAAGGGCTGCTTATGGAACTGGAAAACTGTACTGGAATTAGGAGGCATATATGGAAATTTTAGAGCTGAAAAGGCATGCCAATGATGTCCGCAGGGGGATCATAGAGGCGGTCCATGGGGCAAAGGCCGGTCATCCCGGAGGTTCCCTGTCCGCAGCAGACATTTTTACCTATCTCTATTTTGAGGAGATGAATATTGACCCGGGTAACCCTGGAATGGAAGACAGGGACCGCTTTGTCCTCTCCAAGGGACATACAGCGCCGGGGCTGTATTCTGCCCTGGCTAACAGGGGCTATTTTCCGGTGAAAGATCTGCCCACTTTGCGCCATCTGGGGTCTTATCTTCAGGGACATCCCTGTCTGCAGCATGTACCGGGAGTGGACATGTCATCCGGTTCCCTGGGGCAGGGGATTTCTGCGGCAGTGGGCATGGCAATGGGGGCAAGACTTTCCGGAAAATCTTTCCGGGTTTACACCCTTCTGGGGGACGGCGAGATACAGGAAGGACAGGTCTGGGAGGCCGCCATGTTTGCAGGACACAGGAAACTGGACAATCTGGTGGTGATTGTGGATAACAATGGGCTGCAGATCGACGGAAGCATTGATGATGTCTGTTCCCCCAATCCTATTGACAAAAAGTTTGAGGCCTTTAACTTTCATGTGATCAACCTGGAAGACGGCAATGACATGGATCAGGTCAGGGCTGCCTTTGCGGAGGCCAGGGAGGTAAAGGGGATGCCTGTGGCCATCATTGCCCATACCCTGAAGGGCAAGGGGGTATCCTTTATGGAAGGAAAGGCAGACTGGCACGGCAAGGCGCCCAATGACGCGGAGTATGAGGTTGCAGTGGCTGATCTGGAGAAAATAGCGGAGCAGTTAAAATAGAAGACATGCGGAAAATAAAATGGCATGTGTACGGGGCGCAGGGAAGAAATTCAGACGTTGAACCTGACACATGCGGAACTGGAATAGAAAGGTGAAGCATAATGGCAGACGTAAAGAAGATAGCAACCAGAGAGGCTTACGGCAACGCTCTGGCAGAGCTTGGGGAGTCCTATCCGGATTTGGTGGTACTGGATGCCGATCTGGCTGCGGCAACCAAGACAGGTGTATTTAAGAAAAAATTTCCGGAGCGCCACATAGACTGCGGAATCGCCGAGGCCAACATGATGGGTATTGCGGCCGGGCTGTCCCTGACGGGAAAGATTCCGGTGGCCAGCACTTTTGCCATGTTTGCGGCAGGACGTGCCTTTGAGCAGGTGCGAAATTCCATTGGATATCCTCATCTGAATGTAAAGATAGGAGCAACCCATGCGGGCATTACCGTTGGGGAAGACGGGGCATCGCATCAGTGCAATGAGGATATCGCCCTGATGCGGACGATTCCCGGGATGATTGTTTTGAATCCTTCTGATGCAGTGGAGGCCAGAGCCTGTGTGAAGGCTGCTCTGGATCATCAGGGACCTGTGTATATGCGTTTTGGCCGCGCGGCAGTGCCTGTGATCAATGACAGGGAAGATTACAGATTTGAAATCGGAAAGGGTCAGATTCTTCGGGAGGGGAAGGATGTCACCATTGTGGCTACGGGAATCCTGGTAAATTCCGCCCTGGAGGCGGCGGAGAAACTGGCTGCAGAGGGCGTGGATGCGGAAGTGGTCAATATCTGTACCATTAAACCTCTGGATAAGGAACTGATTGCAGCAAGCGCGAAAAAGACCGGAAGAGTGGTCACTGCAGAAGAGCATTCCATCATCGGAGGCCTGGGCGGCGCGGTGTGCGAGGCGCTTGCAGAGACCTGTCCTGTGCCTGTGTGCAGGATCGGCATTGAAGATGTATTCGGCGAGTCCGGTTCCGCAGAAGCGTTGGTGGCAAAGTATGGTCTGGACGGCCAGGGCGTTTACAGCAGAGTGAAGGCTTTTCTGGCATAGGCAGACAGGTTCCGGCGATTGCTCCGGTGGAGCTGAAAAGGATAAGCAGATTTAGAACCGGCAGAGTAAACGATCGTGTTTATTCTGTCGGTTTTTTGACAAAAAAGGGTTGCAATCAGGGTGTTTCTGTGTTATGCTGTCTTCAGGCAAAGAATTCAAAATTCTGTTATTGTCTTAGCCAGTCCTGGCTTTCTGTGGATTTCTGACTTCTTGCTGATTAATCACATTTTATTACAATAATATGATGCAGGGAGACAGAGGTACTCCTTTTACAGCACATTTAGAAAGGAGCAGGCATGGATAAGGGACTGAAGGCTTATTTTCCGCTGATTCGGGAAAGGGCGGATATTTTACGGGAGATACAGGGAAAACCACATTTATTACAGCGGTTTTCCGGATGGAATGCGCAGCAGCAGGAGACATTTCTGGATTGCTGCTCCGGTGTGAGAGGGGTAAAGATTCTGTATGATACTTTTTTCAAGGAGGTTATGGATCCGGATGTGGCGCCGGAGCTGTTGGAGGAATTTCTTTCCCTGGTTCTTGGATCCGGTGTGAAGATTTTGTATGTTCTTCCCAGTGATTCTCCGCGCATCGCAGACGAGAAATCACTTCTGACCATGGATATTGTGGTACAGCTTACAGATGGAAGTATCGCAAATGTGGAGGTGCAGAAAATCGGATATCTTTTTCCGGGACAGCGCAGCGCCTGTTATTCTGCGGATCTTCTGTTGAGGCAGTATAGGCGGATTCGGGGAGAGAGGGGGAAAAAGTTCAGCTATAAAGATGTTAAAACTGTTTATACCATTGTATTATTTGAAAAGAGCCCCGGGGAATTCTGGGATTACCCGGAAGAATCCATTCACTTTTTTGCCCAGAAGTCCGATACAGGACTGGAACTGGAGCTATTGCAGCAGTACTTTTTTATTCCCCTTGACATCTTTCTGAGAAACAGGCAGAATAAGCCCATAAAAAACAAATTGGATGCATGGCTGCTGTTTTTAAGTACAGATGAACCGGAGGAAATTGTCCGGTTGATAGAGGGGTATCCTGAGTTTAAACGATTGTATGAAAAAGTGTACAAAATATGCCAAAATATGGAGACTGTTATGGGAATATTTTCAGAGGAACTGTTGGAATTGGATCGAAATACCGTGCAGTATATGATGGATGAAATGCAGGAAGAAATAGACCGTAAGCGGTTGGAGCTTATGGAATGGCAGAAAGTTTGCGAAGAAAAGGACAGGGAGCTTGCGGCATGGCAGCAGGCATGTATGGAGAAGCGTGAGGAACTGGCAGGCAAGCAGGGTGAACTGGCAGAGAGGCGTGAGGAGATAGCAGGGAAACAGAGGGAACTGGAAGAGAAGCGTGAGGAGATAGCAGGGAAGCAGAGGGAACTGGAAGAGAGGCAGGAGCAATTGGCAGAAGAACGACGAATGAGATATCTTACTCTGATCAGACAGGTTAGGAATTTTGCCTTAAAAGGAGTTTCCGAAGAGGAATGCGCAGAAATGCTTGTTGCTGACCTGGGTGTAGTAAAATGGCTTTATCATGCATTTCAGGAAAATGGAAACTATGGAGATTCTCAAATTATGGAGTTGTTGAATAGTTCTGACAGGAAGTTATGAAAAGTAATTGGATTTTGGGTTGACTTCTCGATTGGGATGTGCTATATATAAGGATGTGGAAACTGTGTGACAGCAGTTAAGCAGTACAATTTTGAAAGAGGAGGTTTTGTATGTTAAGCATTGTGGGAGAGGAGAACAGGGCAAAATAAAGATTGCCGGACAGAATATACCGAAGGTGAGTGTTTCCGACTGTGCGCGGGGACAGGCAGCCGGGTAGGCGTCCGGTGGTAGGTTTTTGTCACAACTCAAACAGCACCTGCTGCGAAACAATAATTGCAGGGTGTCCACGGACACATTTCTGTGCAATTTTGGGAGACTGGTGTTTGTCTTGAGAGGGACGGGAATCTATCGGTAGATCTGTCTGAACAGGTGCTTAACATATTCCAGTGATTCATAGATAGGGGACAGCAGAAAGCAGGATAAATCTGTATTCTGGTGTTTGTTGAGGAAGCGGAAAAAGCATGGCTGTAAGGCCATGCTTTTTTCGGTCTTCGGCATTTTTGTGCTGTCCCTTTTGATGCGGCATATTCTTTTGCTGCGCAGATGATGTTGACCATGGTGGAATGTGCCCTGAAAGGCAGACACCATGTTTTTTTTATGCGCAGCGATTAGTTAAGAGGGAGAAAGAGTATGAAGATCATAGAGACGAGAAAATTGTCCAAAACATACCGCAGAGTCGTCAGGGGCGAGGGGCTGCGGGGGAGTATCCGCAGTCTGGTTAAAAGGCAGTATGAAAGCAGGGAGGCCGTAAAGAATCTGGACTTAACCGTGGAGGAGGGGGAGTTTATAGGACTTATCGGGCCAAACGGCGCAGGGAAAACTACCCTGGCCAAAATGCTCACCGGGATCATTGCCCCCACAGGGGGAGAGATCAGTGTAATGGGGTATTATCCTAACGATTTAAAGAATGAATTTAAACGTCAGTACGCTATTGTTATGGGGCAGAAGAGTCAGCTGTTCTTTGAACTGACGACGAATGATACACTGGGATTGTTCAGGGAGATTTACGGGTTGAGCGAGAGGGAGTTTCGGGAGACAAAGGCGTATTTTACGGAATTGTTCGGGGTGGAAAAGCTGCTGGACGTTCAGGTGCGGACGCTGTCTCTGGGAGAGCGGATGAAGATGGAGCTGATGGCTGCGCTGCTTCACAATCCCAGGATTTTATTTCTGGATGAACCCACTATTGGTCTGGACGCCGTCGCCTCCAGGCAGATTCGTAAATTTCTGTGGGAGATCAACCGGAAGAAGGGCACTACCATTCTGCTCACTTCCCACTATATGGAGGATATCAGGGCGCTCTGTGACCGCTCCATTGTGATTAATCACGGAACCAAGATCTATGACGGCAGCACGGATGCGCTTTTTGAAAAATACCAGAAAGAGCGTCAGATTTCCGTGAGCTTCCGTCAGCCTGTGGGAGAGATCGTCTTGCCGGAAGGGGCGGCGGTCAGGGAGGAGAGTCCTTACAAAAAGGTCATTCGCATCCGGAAGGAACAGTCAGGAGAGCTTCTGCAGAGACTGATGGAATACCATCCAAGTGATCTTACTGTGGAGGAGGATGAGATCGGAAGGGTTGCGGAGCGGATTTATGCCGAGGGCGCCCTGGGACAGGAATAACCCGGGAGACTGACCGTGGGAGAAAATATGGGAAAAAATATAAAGGAGTGTAAAAAATGAGAAAATACAGAGAGGTGATGCGCGTCTACCTGAAGGCGCAGCTTGCATGGCGGGCGGATGTGGCCTTCAGTATGCTGTTTACCGTGTCAAAGGTTTTGTTTGCCTGGCTGTTGTGGGGGATGGTTTTCCGGGAAAGGGATACGGTGGCGGATTTCACTTTTCATGGGATGCTGTCTTACTATATTGTCAGTTCCTTTTTGCATCAGCTGGAGATGTCCCAGGGCATCAGCGGGGAAATCAGCGCCAGGATAAGAAACGGCACTTTGTCCAATTACCTTGTTCTGCCTGTGAATATGGAAGGGTATTTTGCAGCCATGGAAGCGGGAGTGGTGCTGTTTTACTTATTTTTTGACCTGTCTGCCGCTGTGGTCTGGGTGTTTGTTTTCCGGATTCAGCTGGCGTTTACCCATAGCGCGGGACTTTTTATCTGTGCGATGGTGATGGCCCTGATGGGACTGTTCTTTATGGTGCAGCTGAACTATTTTCTGGGAATACTGACATTAAAATACGAGGAAATAAGCACATTTCTGATGATTAAGGATAATCTGGCAGCTTTGGTGACGGGAAGCCTTGTACCGTTGGCCCTGTTTCCGGAAGCTCTGGTGGCGGGGATGAGGCTGCTGCCCTTTTACTATGTGACCTATCTGCCCTCCATGCTCTTCACCGGGCGATGCGGGGACGAGGTAGTGAGGGGGCTTGTGATTCTGGGCGCCTGGTGCGTGCTGCTGCAGGGCGTAATCCGGGTTACATGGAGAAAATACCGTATAAAATATGACGGTGTAGGGACATGAGGAATCCACAGGCGGTTGTGAAAGCAGGGGTAAGAAGCAGGACCCGGAGGGACCGGGGTAAGGAGCAGGACCCGGAGAGACCGGGAAAAGAAGCAGGCCCTGGAGAGACAGGGAGAAGAAGCAGGACCCGGAGAGGCAGGGGGCAGAAGGGTTGGAATACGGTTACAGGGAGGCAGCATGAAAAATTTCAGAGTATTTAAAGCATTATTGAAAATCAGGTTCCAGAACCTGATGATGTTCCGGTTGGGGTTCTGGGGACCGTTCTTTGTGGACGGCAGTTTGTTTTTGATTCAGTTGGTAATATTTGACGCGATTTACGCCAATGTGGAGCGGATCGGCAGTTGGGGACGGGGGGAGATGATTCTGTATATCGGCACTTTTTCCCTGATCAATGCCGTAAATATGGCAGTGTACTTTTTCGGGGTCAACGGAATTGTGGGAAAGATTAAGAGCGGGGTCATGGATCTGTACCTGACCAAACCTGTGAGTCCTCTGTTCCGCCTTACCTTTGAATGCATGAATCCGGGTTCTCTGCCGCTGCTGCTTTTGAGCGGAGTCATTATCGGTTACGGGGTCCGGACGGCGGGCATCAGGCTGACGTGGGGAAGGGTTTTGGTATATCTCTTTTTCCTGGCGCTGATGATTCTGCTTTATTACGAGATGGAAGTGCTTATCCGTTCCGTGGCTTTTTATCTGGTGTCCAATGCCAGAATGGAGCAGCTGGAGGAAATGGGACTGGAATTATGTATGAATCTGCCCGGAATAGCGTTTTACGGCGTTTACAAGGTGATTTTTTACGGAATCCTGCCTTACGGGATTATGGCCACCCTGCCGGTGCAGGGACTGTTGGGAGAGATGAGCCCGGGTCTGGCGCTCCACGGCGTGGGGGTGGTGTGCGTTTTCAGCGCAATTACGGCATTTGTCTGGAGAAACGGAATGCGCCATTATAACAGCGCCAGTTCTTGATATTATTCGATAAGCGAAAGGAGAAACGAAATGATACAGACGGAAATCAGTTTGGAATTTGACAAAATAAAGGCAAAATGGAGGGAATGCGCCCTGACGGAAGCGGCCGGGAAGAAAATAGAGGACGCAGGCATGATTCTGTCCGAGACGGAACTGGCCGGGAGGCTGCGGGAGACCACAGAGAGCAGGCAGATGTTGGAAAAATGCGGTACGCCGCCTTTGGTGTCCCTGGAGGGGATAGAGGAGATCCTGACTGCAGCGGAGAAAGGGATGTGCCTGACGCCGGAGGAACTGGAGCAGATGGCCGGGGCCTTTGTGGCGGTAAAGCGGCTGAAAGATTATCTGGAGCGGGGAAAATCCCAGGGAATTCCCCTGGCCTATTACGAGGAGAACCTGGAGCCTCTGGAGGAACTGCGGGAGCAGCTGCGGTATCAGATCCGGAACGGGCAGGTATCCGACAATGCCTCCCGACTGCTGAAAACCCTCCGGGGAGATATCCTGCGGGCGGAGGACAGAATGCGGGAGAAGGCGGAGGCTGTCATGCGGGCCAATAAGGAATGTATGTCCGATCAGTTCAGCACCATCCGAAACGGCCATGTGTGTATTCCGGTAAAAAAGGAGTATAAATTCAAGATCAGCGGAATTCTCATAGACAAATCTTCCACGGGGAATACCCTGTTTATAGAACCCTCCGCCGCGGGAAAGTTTTATGAGGAGCTGCAGGAGCTTCGCATTGACGAGGAAAACGAGGTTCGGCGGATTCTGTATGAGCTAAGCGCGCTGATTGCGGAGAACGGGGAAGCCATGGTACAGAACATCCGGATGATGGAGAAGTTGGATTTTATTTTTTCCAAGGGGAAGCTCTCGGAAAGCTATGACGGCAGGGAACCGAAAATCATCGGCGAAAGGCGTATTTTTCTGCGGAATGCCAGACATCCCCTGATGGACCGGGAGGTCTGCGTGCCGCTGCAGTTTTCCCTGGGAGACGGCGTAAACGGAATTGTGATAACAGGACCCAATACGGGGGGCAAGACCGTGGCATTGAAGACCGTGGCGTTGAGCTGCCTGATGGCCCAGTGCGGGCTTCACATTGCCTGTAAGGAGGCGGAGATCTGTATGAACCGGAATATTCTCTGCGACATCGGGGACGGCCAGAATCTGTCGGAGAACCTGTCCACCTTCTCGGCCCATATCGTGAATGTACTGGATATTCTCCGGAGGGTGACCCCGGAGAGCCTGGTGGTGATGGATGAGCTTGGCTCCGGCACGGACCCTGCAGAGGGCATGGGGATTGCGGTGGCCATTCTGGAGGAGCTGAAGAAGAGCGGGGCGCTGTTTCTGGTCACCACCCATTATCCGGAGGTGAAAACCTATGCGGAGCGGGAGGAAGGAATCGTCAATGCCAGGATGACCTTTGACCGGGAGAATTTAAAGCCCCTGTACCGGATGGTGATCGGGGAGGCCGGGGAGAGCTGCGCCTTCTATATCGCCGAGAGACTGGGGATGCCCCTTTCCATGCTGCGCCGGGCCGCAAGGGAGGCCTACGGGGATGACGACTGCCGGGAGGGTGGTTTGGAAGGGCAGAAGGAGAGACGGCAGGGAGACACTGGGAGAGACAGAGGGAAAACATTGGGGGATGGAGAACGCAGGGAGGAATGCCCGGCAGCGGAGAGAAAGGACGGGGCATGTGCGCCGGGCCAACAGCCGGAGAGTGCGTTTTCCCTGGAAGGACTGAAAAAAGAGTTCGTTCCCCGTATAGAGCGGGCCAGAACCGGAGCCTCGAAAAAGCAGGCCGCCTCATTCCGCAGGGGCGACAGCGTCATGGTCTTTCCGGACAGGAAAATCGGCATTGTCTGTGAGCCGGTGAATGATAAGGGTGTGCTGCGGGTACAGCTGCCTGGGAAAAAGATCTGGATCAGCCACAAGAGAGTGAAGCTTCAGGTGGCGGCGGAAGAGCTGTATCCGGAGGATTACGATTTTTCGATTATTTTCGACACGGTGGAGAACCGGAAGCTGCGGCATCAGATGGAGCGGAAGTATGTGGAGGGCGCGGAGATTCGGGAGGACAGTTAAAAATCAATCCCGGCGGCTGCAGGCATTTGCGATTTCGGTCTATACAGACATATGTTCGTATGTTAGAATGGAAGCATATCGAGCATAAGGAATGCGGAGGCTGAATATGGCGGATTTTATGGAAAATCTCAATGAGCGGCAGCGGGAGGCGGTTTTGGAGACGGAAGGCTATGTGCGGGTAATTGCCGGAGCAGGCAGCGGCAAGACCAAGCTGTTGGTAAGCCGTTATGCCTATCTGGTACAGGACTACGGAATCGATTCTGCAAACATATTATGTGTTACTTTTACCAATAAGGCCGCCGGGGAGATGAAGAAAAGAATCAGGGGGATTATCGGGGAGCACAATGATGTGAGTCTGATCTGTACCTATCACGGCTTCTGCAACCGGCTTCTGCGGGAGAATCCGGAAAAGCTGTTTCTGAACAGACAGTTTCAGATCATTGATACGGGACAGCAGAAGGCAATTTTGGGTGAAATCTACCAGAAACTGGAGCTGAAACTGGATCATGCCACATTTGAGTCCATACTGCGGAAGGTGGGATATGCCAAAAAGGATATGCGCTATGTGGCAAAAATGTGCAATCCGCGCCCCTGCCGGATTCTGGACGAGATGAAAGACCGGGATGACCAGATTGTCGAGGAATTTCTTCAGAGACAGAAGGCCACCTATTCCCTGGACTTTCATGACCTGATCGCGTTTGCCATCTATCTGTTGGAGACGGACAGGGAGGTGCGTGAGAAGTGGCAGGAAAGGCTGAATTACATTATGGTGGACGAGTTTCAGGACAGTTCCTCCGTGGAAATGAGGTTGGTGGAAATCCTGTCAGGCATGTACCGGAACCTGATGATTGTAGGGGACCCGGACCAGAATATTTACGAGTGGAGGGGATCTGATGTGGGGCTTCTGGTGGATTTTGACAAGAAGCATGTACCCACCAAAACCATTATACTGAACCAGAATTACAGATCCACGCCCCAGATTCTGCAGTGCGCAAACACCCTGATAGAGAAGAACGAATTGAGGCTGAAAAAAGATCTGTTCACAGAGAACCCGGCAGGCGCGCCGGTGGTCCACTATCATTCCAGGGATGACTATGAGGAGATGGATCAGGTCATTGCCAACATCAGGAAACTGCAGGAGAAGGAGGGCCTGCAGTATTCCGATTTTGCCATTATCTACCGTTCCGGTTTTCTGTCCCGCGTAGCGGAGAAGAAGTTGGTGGAGAAGAATATTCCCTACGAGATATTCGGCGGCGTACGCTTTTTTCAGAGGATGGAAATTCTGGATATTCTGGCGTATTTGAAGCTGATTGCCTATGATGACGACGCATCTTTCCGCAGGATTGTGAACACGCCCAGGAGAAGATTCGGGCGGGCGAAGATGAATCTGTTGGAGCGGCTGCGGGAGCAGAACGGACAGGCATATGAGACGGCGTCCCTGTTTGCGGCGCTTGCCGGGGAGCTTGGGCAGAGGGAGTTTCAGGGAAGCGATGTGGGAGATTTTGTCCGGTTTATTCAGCAAATGCGCAGAAGCTACCGGGAGAAGCGGATATCGGATATTGTAAACCAGGTAACCAGTGAAACCGGCTATGAGAGCTATATCCGGGAACTGGGAGATGAGGAGCGTTTGGACAACCTGGCGGAATTTAAGCGGCTTGCCAATGAGTTCGAGCGGGAATTCGGCGAGAATGTGAGCCTGGAGGGATTTCTGCAGCAGATTGTCCTGCAGTCCCAGGAGGACAGTGATGAAGACAGAAATACAGTCAAACTGATGACAATCCATTCCGCCAAGGGACTTGAGTTCCCGGCGGTGTTTATCCTGGGCTTTACGGAGGGGGTATTTCCCTCTGCAAAAACCGTTGGCGACAGGAAGAAGCTTGGTCTGGAGGAAGAGAGAAGGCTCTGCTATGTGGCGATCACCAGGGCGGAAAGGCATCTGTTTTTGATGGAGTCCGAAGGCCTCTCCGACAATGGGATGAAGAAACTGGTCTCCCGTTTTCTGGAGGAAATAGGAGAGGAAAATTATGTGAGAATCGGGCGGATTTCGGAGGAGCTGAAACGGGAAAGCAGGGGATATGCGGCAAAAATAAACCGGGAAATGCAGATTGAGCCTGTGGACGGCAGCAAGGCCGTCGGGGATGCCGTGGAGCATCATGTTTTCGGCAGAGGAACGATTCTGGGGATCGATGGGAAGCGGGGAAGTTATTCCATAAAATTTGACAAACTGCAGTTTCCCAGAAACATTTCCAGTGCTTATTTCCGAAAGGAGCATGTGGACCTGCGGCAGGAGTCCGGAGAGAAGCCCACAGGGGAAACCGGGAAAAAGGAAGAGGCAGAGCCTCCCGGGGCGTCCTGCGGAGTGACCAGGAAGGAGCCGGAGAAGCCAAAGGCTTCCAATCTGTGGAAGCGGGAGGATGTGCCGCATTCGGGCTGGACCTGTGTGGGGGTGGAGGATTTGGGCGCTCCTGTGGGTATCTGCCAGATGTGCGGCAGCCAAATCATCCGCTATGCCCATCAGATGGAGCATCCCCAGTATGGCAGCCTGTCTGTGGGATGTGTCTGCGCAGGCAGAATGGAGGGGAACGCGGAGGCTGCAAAGCACCGGGAGGCAGAGTTTAAAAAGACGCAGTCCAGGCGGCTTCGTTTTCTTCAGCGCAAATGGAAGCAGTCCCAAAAGGGAAATGAATACCTCAAGACGGAGGGGCATGTTGTCGTATTGTACTGCTGTAGTAAAAACGGGCGGGATTCACAGAATTCCCGGGAGGGGAATACCATGAAGGGAGCGTCCGTGTGGAAATATGCCGTTGATAATGTGTTCTGCCGAAATGTGTACACAACCAGGGAGAAGGCGATATCAGGAGCTTTTGACGCATTGGAGGAACTGCGGAAGAAGCAGGGGTAAATATGATTTTATGGCAAAGGAGAACAGATGAGCAGAATATATACATCCGTTGATGCGCTGATCGGCAATACGCCGCTGTTGGAGCTGACGCGCATTCAGCGGGAAGAAAAACTGAAGGCACGAATCCTGGCGAAACTGGAATATCTGAACCCGGCAGGCTCCGCCAAGGATAGGGTGGCCAAAGCAATGATCGACGACGGGGAGGCCAGGGGACTGCTGAAGCCCGGGTCCGTTATCATTGAGCCGACTTCCGGCAATACCGGCATAGGACTGGCTTCCGTGGCGGCGGCCCGGGGATACCGCGTCATTATCGTCATGCCGGATACCATGAGCCAGGAGCGGCGTCAGCTGATGAAAGCCTACGGGGCGGAACTGGTGCTTACGGAGGGGGCACAGGGAATGAAGGGCGCCATCGCCAGGGCGGAGGAACTGAAAAAGGAGATACCGGACAGCTTTATTCCCGGCCAGTTCGTGAATCCGGCCAATCCCGCAGCCCATAAGGCGACGACAGGGCCGGAGATCTGGGAGGACACGGAGGGCAGTGTGGATATCTTTGTGGCAGGCGTGGGCACAGGCGGCACCATAACCGGTGTGGGCCAGTATCTGAAGAGCCGGAAGCCGGAGGTGAGGATTGTGGCTGTGGAGCCTGCGGCGTCTCCGGTGCTTGGCGGGGGCTGCGCAGGCGCCCACGGGATTCAGGGCATCGGCGCGGGATTCGTTCCGGAGGTCCTGGACACGGATATTTATGACGAGCTGATCGCGGTGGAAGACAGGGACGCTTTTGCCGCAGGCAGGCGCATGGGCAGGAGCGAGGGGATCCTGGTGGGAATATCCTCCGGTGCGGCCGTGTGGGCAGCCCTTCAATTGGCAAAGCGGCCGGAGAACCAGGGAAAAACCATTGTGGCGCTGCTTCCCGATACCGGGGACAGGTATCTGTCCACAGCTATGTTTGAGGAGTGACAGCAGCACGGATTTTCTATTGCCTCAATCCAGTGGGGAGAGTCTGTATGGGGAATCGGTTCTGAAATCCACAGGAATCCAGACGCCGCCGCCGGAGGGCCGGGTCATGCTGATTTTCACTGCAGTGGGTTCTCCCGCAAAGAGAATCTGCAGCCTCACGGTGTCCTCCGCTTCCCCGTCAAGCCGTTCCACTCTGACTTTGTCCGGATCATCGGACAGATTCAGCAGTTTCCGGGCGGCCGGTTCCGGTTCGTACAGCTCCGGAAAGAGGACGGCGGGGTCCGGCCGGATGCTCTGATTCAGGTTTTTCCAGGCGCCGGTGTTCAGATAGCTGACGCCGCTGCCGTCCAGAGCCGTGGGATTGCCGTAAGCCATGGTGAATTCCTCCAGGGACGAAATATCGTCAAGATACAGAAGGGTCTCTCCGGTGACAAGGTATTCCCCGTCCCGCAGTTCATAGGACAGGATTTCCCGCCAGACAGTTACATGGGGTTCCTGGGTCCAAGCGTAGTAGTTGATCTGGGCCTGATCGGAATCTATGCTGCAGACGGAGAAGCCGCTTTCCGTGTCCAAGGGCCATGGACCGGGACTGCCGAAGCTGCGTTGGCCTTCCGGGCCGGAGAGCAGTTTCCTGTCCGCCAGATCGGAGAGCACTTCTTCGGAAGCCATGGCGGCGATGTGGTTTCCATTGCGGCTGACGAATGCCCGGGTCCACTGGTTCACAAGCAGTTCCGGGGAAGTGTTGGCAGCAGGAGAGGCGGGCCGGGTTTCCCGTTGAGGCGGGTTACCGTTTTCGGAAAAATCTTTTGTCGTCGGTTCCGGGTCTGCTGCCGGATCGGTGAGGAAGCAAACCGCTGTGGCTGCGCACAGGACAATTGCGGCCAGTATCACCGGGAGGGCAGGTTTTTGATAATGGAGAACGGACCGGATTCTCTTTTTCACATTGACTTCTCCGAAGGACAGAGGGCAGATGGGTATGCCGCGCTGTCTGAGGCTGCAGGCCAACAGGGCTTCCGCGTACTGCTTTTTCCGGTCCGGTTCATAATCTCCGATGACCTTCTGATCGCAGGCCAGTTCCAGGTCACGGCAGAGCAGCGCATAGGCGGCCCAGCAGAGAGGATGGAACCAATAGACTGCCAACAGAAGATAGCCCAGTATTTTCCACAGATGGTCCAGGCGTTTCAGATGGGCCTGCTCATGGGCGATTACCGGGGCGTACATTTCTTCCGGCATGGGGGAGGGCAGATAAATGCGGGGGCGGACCAGGCCCAGAAGGAATGGGGTATCAATGAATTCGCTAAGGTATATGGCGTCCTGAAGACGAACAGCCGTCCGAAGTTTAATGATAAGGCGTATGTATCCAATCAGGGCGTACAGAAGCAAAGCCAGAACTCCCGCAGCCCAGAGGATTCCGGCGGGAAGCAGCCAGATCTGCAGGGGATTCCCGCTGCAGGCCGGGTTTGGGGACAGGGAGCTCTGAAGCGCGGGATTGACCGTGCTGTCCGGGAAAGGCAGGCCGCTGCTGACGGAGGGCATGGGGGAGAGGGCGATTTCCCCTGGGATGGTTTCCCTGCCCGGGATGAGGCTGAAGATACTTTCCGGGGAAAAAGGGCATGCCAGGCGGACTGCCGTAATCGCCCACAGCAGACAGGAAATCCAGGCAGGGGCTTTTTTCAGCAGGAACCTGAGCAGGATGACGGCCAGAATCAGCCATCCCGCATTGATGCTCCTGTTTAATATGTTCAGAAAGATAACTTCTATTTCCAGATTTTCCATAGTTTTCTCCCGTCATCATTTTTTCGGTTTCCGGAAAGGCTCTGCCGCCTGCGCCTAGGGCCTGGATTTGAATTACGGCAGGGGGCATTTTTTCCGCGTTCAGTCTGCCTCATACTGCTCCAGCATCTGCCGGATTTCCGCCGCGTCCTGCCGGGACAGCTTTTTTCCTCTGGTGAATGCGGCGATAAAGGCAGGCAGGGAGCCCTGGAAGGTCTTTTCCACCAGTTCGTCTATCTCCGCGGCCTGTACTTCATCCTTGGATATCAGGGAGGTGACGGTTGCATTCTCATTTTTTACCACGCCTCTGTCGGATAAACGGCGGATTACCGTGTAGGTGGTGGTGCGGCTCCAACCAAGCTTTTCGCTGCAGAGCTTTGCAAGTTTTGTGCTGTTGATGGGTTCATGCTCCCACAGAATCAGGCAGAAGCGGTATTCACTCTCAAAAATTTTCGGTGTGGCCATGGAAATCTCCTTTCGGGACAAGTCCCTGATTTTGTTCTAATGTATTAGACTACCAATAGTCTAACGCATTAGACGCAGGCTGTCAAGAGGGAGCTGTTTTTTCCAATTTTTTCCGTTAAATTTTTTCTTGACAGCACTTGGATTTTCCCGTATAATTCATTTAATTTCATAGTCAAGCGATTGATTCTAAAAGCAATGACAAGAAGAAGTAGCACATGGTGGAGCATACAGAAAGCAGCCGGCTGATGAGAGGCGCATGGGAAGCCTTTGTGTGAATACATCTTTGAGCTTCGCACTGAATCTCCCCGGGGAGTAGTAGGCTGCGACGGTTCCCGCACCCGTTATCGTGCTAGGGTATCACCCGTGCAGGCGGACGTACCCGAAGAGGCAGGCAGTGTGAGCTGTCTGTAAACATGAGGTGGTACCGCGGAGTTTTATGGCTCTCGTCCTTTTGATAAGGATGGGAGCTTTTTTGCTGTGGGGAAGTACAGACAGAGGCCTAAATTTTGCGGTTTAAATCGGAACACGCAGAGGATGGAAGCACCCAGATCCGGCAGGGACGGAGGAAAGGGAAATGAAGGAAACAGAAAAGGAGACAGGAGAGATGGAAGGCATGGAGAAACACACGACTACAACGGAGGAGGCAAAGACAATGGAAGAAAACAGCCCGGCAGCGGAAAAGGCGGAGGCGGAAATGACAAAAGATCAGGCATGGGCAGAAGCCCGGGAGAACCCGGAACTGGCCGGGCAGGTTCGGCACCAGATGCGGGTGATCCGGCAGGGGGCGGAGGAGCTGATTGGAGAGCCGGAACTGGAGCAGAAGGTTGCCCGGAGTATCTCCACGGGCAGGCCCCTGATCATTAAATTTGGCATGGATCCCAGTGCGCCGGATATCCACCTGGGCCATGCGGTTCCCCTGCGGAAGCTGAAGCAGATGCAGGATCTGGGACATACCATTGTGATTGTGATCGGGGATTTCACAGCAAAAATAGGTGATCCCACGGGAAAAAGCAAGGGGCGGAAAGCCATGACGGAGCAGGAGGTATTTCTCAACGCCCAGACTTACCAGGAACAGATTTTCCGCATTCTGGACAGGGAGAAGACGCAGGTGCGCTTTAACGGGGAATGGTTGGAGTTGCTGAATCTGAACGAGGTATTGCAGCTGGCTTCTACGGTTACGGTGGCCAGGATGTTGGAGAGGGATGATTTTCAGAATCGATTCCGGGGAGGCATACCCATCGGGCTTCACGAATTTTTCTACCCCCTGATGCAGGCATATGATTCCGTGGAACTGAAGGCGGATCTGGAGTTAGGGGGGACTGACCAGACCTTTAATATCCTGATGGGGAGGCAGCTGCAGCGGGACAGAAAGCAGGAGCCCCAGGCAGCCATGTTCATGCCGCTTCTGGAGGGAATTGACGGGGTGGAGAAGATGAGCAAGAGCCTGGGCAACTACATCGGCATCAGCGAGGATGCACGCACTATGTTCACCAAGGTGATGCAGGTGCCGGATGCTTTGATCGTGAAATACTTTGAGTTGGCCACGGATATTCTGCCTGAGGATCTGGACAAAATCAAGGAGGCCCTGGCGGACGGCTGCAATCCCAGAGACTGCAAACTGGTTCTGGCCAAAACCATCACCTCCCTGTACCACAGCCCGGAGGATACGGCGGAGGCGGAGAATTTTTTCCGGGAAGCCTTTACCGACAGAAAAGTGCCGGACCAGGCGGAGATTCTGGAGGCGGTTCTGGAGAGCGGAACGCTGTTCGACTGCGTCAGGCCTCTGGTGAATGCGGGGATTGTGGAGAGCGGCGCCCAGTTTCGGAGGCTGATTGCCCAGGGCGGGGTACAGAAAAACGGTGTCCGTGTGAATCAACTGGAGGAGCCTGTCCAGAGCGGCGATGTGCTGAAGGTGGGAAAACGGCGGTTCGTGCAGGTGAAGATGTGCTGAAAAGGCAGTGTAAAAGATGTGAAAGTAGTTTTCAATACTATGTAAAAGAAACAGAAATTGATAAATAGAGATATAGAATAACGCAAGCTATTGATATTTTTCCCGGGAAGTGGTATCCTATACATGCATGTGGAGGAATTGCCGTGAAATACCATGTGGGTTTCCGGCAGTTCTGATCTGTAGGGAAGGTGGATGCGCATATGAAGGAAAAGTATCATATTATCAGCGACGGCTCCTGCGATTTGCCCAGGGAGCTGGCGGAGGAAAAGAATATCACGGTTGTGCCGTTTTATGTGTCTTTTGACGACGAGAATTATCTGAAGGAAAATGTGGACATCGGAATCCGGGATTTTTATCAGCAGATGGTGGACCGCAAAGGGGTGTACCCGAAATCTTCCATGCCCTCGGCCCAGGACTATGTGGAGGTGTTTCTGCCCTATGCCCGGGAGGGAATCCCAGTGATCTGCATCTGCATTACCACCAAATTCAGCGGTTCCATGCAGTCTGCCTTAAGCGCCAGGGGCATTGTGCGGGAGAGCTGTCCGGAGGCGGAGATCACCGTAATCGATGCCACGGTGAATACGGTGCTGCAGGGGCTTTACGTGCTGGAGGCCGTGGCCCTGCGGGACAGCGGCATGGAATATAAGGCGGCAGTGGCCCGGCTGGAGGAGATCAGGAGAACCGGAAGGATCTTCTTCACCGTGGGGGACATGGAATACTTAAAGCATGGGGGGCGTATCGGCAAGGTATCCGCTGTGGCAGGCAGTGTCCTGGGCATCCGGCCCGTGATCACCCTGAAGGAGGGGGAGATCTTCCCTTCCGGTATCGGCAGGGGCAGGAAGCGTACCACGGAGAAGGCCATTGACCTGCTGTTGGACTATCTGGAGGAAAACGGGAGAAGGATGGAACGTTTCAGCCTTTGCATCGGATTCGGATATGATTATCAGGAGGCTGTGGAATTTCGGGAGCATACCCTGGAAAGACTGCAGGAGAAAGGGTATTCCATTGAGAAGGACATGCTTCCCATCTACCAGATCGGCGCAACAATCAGCGTCCACACAGGGCCTTACCCCCTGGGATTCGGGATTATCGAAAAAGGCCTGGTGTGAAGGCGGATGCGGCAGTTTTGACAGGTTACAGGGCTTCGGTGCAGTGCATCAGAAGCTCTTTTACATTGGCAAAGCAGTAGTCGGCAGGATAGGGGGTGTCAGCCATGTCCTCCGGCTTTGCCTCTCCGGTAAACAACACACAGGTATCTACTTCACCGTTGATTCCGCAGGCGATATCGGTATAGAGCCTGTCGCCCACCACCAGAGTCTCTTCCCGGGAGAAGCCGGACAGCTCCAGGCACAGATCCACCACCGCCCGGCTAGGTTTGCCCAGGTACAGGGGCTTTTTTCCCGTGGAATCCGTGAGCATATTGCAGATGGCGCCGCAGTCGGGGATAAAGCCGAAATCAATGGGGCAGCACAGGTCCGGATTGGTGGCGTAAAAGGGCGCGTCGCCTGTGGAGAGCACTCTGCAGGCCTGAATCAGCTTGTCATAGGTAAGCTCGCTGTCATAGGCCGCAACCACGCAGTCAATGTCCTCTTCGGCAGTCTCCGTCACATGCAGGCCGTTTTTGCGCAGCTCTGTCACAAAGGAGGCGGTGCCCAGGACGAAGATTTTGCCCTCCCGATACCGCTCCTTCAGAAAGCGCAGGGTCATATAACCGGATGTGATAAACTGGTCTTCTGTGGTATTTAGACGGAAGGCCCGGCGGAACCGCTCCACATAATCCCTGCCGCTGCGGGTGGAATTGTTGGTGATAAAATAGGCTTTGCCGCCGATTTCGTCAATGTGGCGAAGCAGGTCCGCGCTGCCCTCATAGAGGGTGTCGCCTACGGCCAGAGTGCCGTCTATATCAAATAAAAAAAGCTTTTTTTCTTTTAAATTCCTTTTTGCAGCGATATCCATGTTTTTCTCCATTCAACTATAGCGATATTCCGATCTCCGGAACCTTATTATAACAGATTTTTTAGGATTTAGCCAACAGACTTATTGAAGTTGACGAAAATCTTTTGTAGCATTATTCAGTGCAGCGTGCTATAATTTTTCTAGTCAGAAAGCAGAAAATCGTCCGGAGAGACGAGGGAGGTATAGAGATGAAATTGATATCCTGGAATGTAAATGGTTTACGGGCATGTGTGCAGAAGGGGTTTCTGGAATATTTCAAGGAGGCAGACGCGGATATCTTCTGCCTGCAGGAGACCAAGATGCAGCCGGGGCAGCTGGAACTGGAGCTGCCCGGTTATCATCAATACTGGAATTCCGCGGAGAAGAAGGGCTATTCCGGAACGGCTGTTTTTACCAGGAAGGAGCCGCTGGAGGTGACTTACGGCATAGGCGTGGAGGAGCATGACCATGAAGGGCGCGTGATTACGGCAGAATATGAAGAATTTTTCGTTATTACGGTCTATGTGCCCAATTCCCAGAGGGAGCTGACCAGACTGGAATACCGGATGCAGTGGGAGGAGGCTTTCCTGAAGTATCTGAAAAAACTGGAGGAGAAGAAGCCTGTGATCTACTGCGGGGATCTGAATGTGGCCCATCAGGAGATCGATCTGAAGAATCCCAAAACCAACCGCCGGAACGCGGGCTTTACGGATGAGGAGCGGAAGTGTTTCGGAAAGGTGCTGGAGAACGGATTTGTGGACACGTTCCGGTATTTTTATCCTGACCAGAGAGACGCCTATTCCTGGTGGTCCTACATGGGCCAGGCCAGGGCGAAGAACGTAGGGTGGCGCATTGACTATTTTGTGGTATCGGAGATTCTCAGGGATAGGCTTGAGGATGCGAAGATTCATTCGGAGGTACTGGGATCGGATCACTGCCCTGTGGAACTGGATTTAAAAGAATAGCGACGAGACGGCCTTATCCCTGACGGGAAGGGCCGTTTTTTGCCGCAGGGAGATTTAAGCCTGTAAGTGGTTCTTTGTTGGCACAATTCATATAATTGTGGTATGATGATGTGGAAAGCGGAAAAGGGAAGGAAACGGGGGTCAGAGAGCGGATGAGCCTTCAATTCTATTTTGGGCCCTCCGGGGCAGGCAAGAGCCGGAAACTTTATGAGGATATTACGAAGCGGGCGCAGGAGAACCGGGAACAGAATTTTCTGATCATTGTTCCGGATCAGTTTACCATGCAGACGCAGAAGGAACTGGTGTGCTTAAATGACCGGGGCGGCATAATGAACATTGACGTGCTCAGCTTTGGGCGTCTGGGACACCGGATTCTGGAAGAAGTGGGCGGCCGGGAAATCCCGGTGCTTGACGATACGGGAAAGAGCCTGGTGCTGCAGAAGGTGGCTGCCGGTCTGAAGGAGGAGCTGCCTGCGTTGGGAGGCTTTCTGCACAGACAGGGCTATATTCACGAGGTAAAAAGCGCCATTTCAGAATTTATGCAGTATGGTATCGGCACGGAGGACGTGTCAAGGCTCATTGAATGCGCGCAGAAGCGGGGTGCTCTGGCGCAGAAGCTGAAGGATCTGGAGACTCTGTATAAGGGGTTTATGGAGTATATCCACGGCAATTTTATCACCACCGAGGAGACCCTGGATGTTGTGTGCCGTTCCCTGCACAAGTCAAAGCTGCTTGCTGGAAGCGTGGTGGCCTTTGACGGATTTACCGGATTTACCCCTGTCCAGACCAAAATGATAGCGGAACTGATGAGCCTGTGCGGGGAAGTGATTGTGACACTGACTTTGGGGGAGGACGAAAATCCCTACGGACAGGACGGGGAGCAGAAGCTTTTTCATCTGAGCAAAAAGACAGTGGCGGATTTAACTGCCCGGGCCAGGGAGCTTTCCGTACAGAGGGGGCAGGATGTCTTTATCCTGCCGGCGGGAGCAGACAGCGTCAGGGAAGAGGGCGCGGTTTATTATAATGAAAAGCACCGTTTCTGCAGCTCGCCTGCTCTGGCCTGTCTGGAAAAGAATCTGTTCCGCTTTGGCACAAGCCCATATGAGGGGGAGCAGCAGGAGATCCGGCTGTTTGAGACAACATCGCCCAAGGAGGAGGTTCATCAGACCGGACTTGAGATCTGCGCTCTGGTCAGGGAGGAAGGGCTTGCCTATCGGGACATTGCGGTGATTCTGGGAGATCTGCCTGGGTATGCGCCCTATGTGGAAAGGGAATTTGCCAGGATGGAGATTCCCTGTTACATTGACCGGACCAGGCAGATCGTATTGAATCCCATGATAGAATACATCAAAAGCGCATTGGAGCTGTATATAAAGGATTTTTCCTATGAAGCAGTGTTTCATTATCTCCGCAGTGGTCTGGCAGGCCTGGAGTGGGGGGAGGTGGACCGCCTGGAAAATTACTGCCTGGCCACAGGAATCAGGGGATACCGCTGCTACAGCAGGATGTTTACCCGCAGGATGCCGGATATGGAGGAGGAAGAACTGGAGGCGCTGAATTCCTGCCGTGAGCGCATGATGGGGCAGGTGGAGGCCCTGCATCTGGGCGGAAAGCAGACCGTGGGAAACTATGTGAATGCGCTTTACGATTTTCTGGTGCAGAACAGGGTGCAGCAGAAACTGGAGGGGTACAAAAGCCGTTTTGAGGAGCAGGGGGAACTGACAAGGGCCAGGGAATACGCCCAGATCTACCGTCTGGTGATGGACCTGTTGGATCAGATTTACGTCCTCCTTGGGGAGGAGCACATTTCCCTGAAGGAATTCGGGGAGATTCTGGAAGCGGGTTTCGGGGAGATACAGGTGGGCACCATTCCCCAGAATGTGGACAGGGTTCTGGTGGGGGATATGGAAAGAACCAGGCTCAGTCAGGTGAAGGCGCTTTTTTTCCTGGGGGTGAACGACGGCAACATTCCCAAGGCTGCATCCCGGGGCGGCATCATCTCGGACATGGACAGGGAATTTCTGCGGGAATCGGAACTGGAGCTGGCGCCCAGTCCCAGACAGCAGATGTATATCCAGAGATTTTACCTGTATCTGAACATGACAAAGCCCTCCGAAAGGCTGTATCTGTCCTGGTCCAGGATAAACAGCGCAGGAAAATCCATCCGCCCGGCCTATCTGGTGGAAGTGGTGCGCAGCCTGTTTCCGTCCCTGTCTGTGGGGCATCCCCAGAACCGCAGTCCTCTGGAACAGATCGTCACCGGACAGGAGGGACTGGAGTATCTGGCGGAGGGACTGCGGGAGTACGCGGAGGGAAGTCTGCCCGGAGAGAAGGAGCAGGAATTTCTGACCATATACCGTGTGTACGGGGAGGGGGAGCTTAAGGGAAAGCGGCAGTTCCTCACGGAGGCGGCCTTTCAGAGATACCGGGATACGGGATTGTCCCGGGCGGTGGCAAGGGCCCTGTACGGGGTTCTGCTGGAAAACAGCGTCACCAGGCTGGAGACATACGCAGCCTGCGCCTACCGGCATTTCCTGCAGTATGGCCTGGCCCTCAGGGAGAGGGGGGAATTCACCTTTGAGAGTGTGGACATGGGAAATGTATACCATGCGGTACTGGAGATGTTTTCGGAGAAATTAACGGAAAACCACTATACATGGTTTGATTTTCCGAAAGAATTTGCAGTGCGCCAGGTGCGGGAGGCATTGGAGCGCTACGCGGCTTCCTACGGAAGCACGGTCCTCTACAGCAGCGCCAGAAACGAGTATGCCATTACCAGAATGGGGCGCATTCTCACAAGAACCGTGCTGACACTGCAGAAACAGCTCCGGAAAGGCAGTTTTGTGCCGGAATCCTTTGAGCTGTCCTTCCGGTATGCGGATCATCTGGACAGCGTGAATGTGGCGCTTTCGGAACAGGAGAAAATGCGCCTCCAGGGACGTATTGACCGCATCGACGTGGCCCGGGATGGGGAAAAGGTGTATGTAAAGGTAATTGACTACAAATCCGGAGACAGGAAATTTGACCTGGCGGCGCTGTATTACGGTCTGCAGCTGCAGTTGGTTGTGTATATGAACGCGGCTATGGAGATAGAGGGAAAAAAGCATAAAGACAAGGAAATTGTGCCTGCAGCCCTGCTGTACTACCATATCCAGGATCCCTCGGTGGAGACTCCGGTGGAGCTGAAGGATGAGGAGATAGAAAGGCAGATCAGTGAGCAGCTGCGCATGAACGGGGTGGTGAACAGCGCTCCGCATATTGTGGAGCTGTTGGACAAAACCATGGAGGGAAAATCCGAGGTGATTCCTGTGGAGCGGAAGAAGGACGGCAGTTTTTCTTCCCGCTCCAGCGTGCTGAGCGATGCGGAACTGAGAACCGTGTCGGAATATGTGAGCCGTAAGATTGCGGAGATCGGCAGGGAGATTCTGGACGGCTCCATATCCCTGAATCCCTATGAAAAGGGAAAGGAAGAGGCATGTACCTACTGTGCTTATAAAAAGGTCTGCGGTTTTGAGGCCTCCATGCCGGGATGTGGGAAGCGGAAGCTGGAGGACCTGGACAGAGAAGAAGCGCTGCGCAGGATGGAGGAAACAGGGGAGACCTGATAATCCGGACGGAAGCGCGGCGGGAACGGGACAGAGTGGATAGAGGAGGCTTGGATTATGGCAGTTACATTTACCCGGGAGCAGCAAAGCGCCATTGACCTGCATGGCTGCAATATACTGGTGTCAGCGGCGGCGGGAAGCGGCAAGACTGCCGTATTGGTGGAGAGAATCGTAAAAATGGTCTGTAATGAACATAATCCCGTTGATGTTGACCGTCTGCTGATTGTGACTTTCACCAATGCGGCCGCTGCAGAAATGAGGGAGCGCATAGCGGCGGGAATATCCAAAAGGCTTTCGGAATCCCCGGAATCGGAGCATATCCAGAAGCAGGCAACTTTGCTGCACAATGCCCAGATTACCACCATTGACAGTTTCTGCCTCTTTCTGCTGCGGAATCACTTCAATGAGATTGGCCTGGACCCGGCTTTCCGCATTGCGGACGAGGGAGAGATCCGGCTGATGCAGCAGGAGGCGCTTCAGGAACTGATGGAGGACTCTTATGCATCGGGCAGTGAGGCATTTCGGTTCTGCGTGGAGTATTTCTGCCCCGGAGGACGGGAAAGCGTGATGGAACAGCATATTCTGAACCTTTCCCGGTATGCGGCCAGCTTTCCCTGGCCGGACAGATGGCTGGAGGCCCGGAAGGAGGATTATTCCGTCTCTTCGGTGGATGAAATGTGCGCCAGCGTCCATGGCAGGTACCTGGCAGACCATCTGGGGCGGATGCTTGCGGGGTGCAGGGAAAAGCTTGCTGCAGTGCAGGCACTGTGCCAGGCCCCGGACGGACCCTATATGTACGGAGAGCTGGTGGATGGGGAACTGGAACAGTTGGAAGGACTGCTTGCCTGCAGAAATCTCCAGGAATATGCAGTGAAGCTTCCGGCCATGACCTTTGGCAGACTGTCCTCGAAGAAGGACGGCAGTGTCTCACCGGAAAAAAGGGAACTGGCCAGACAGCTCCGTGGGGAGGTAAAGGACAGTATCCGGGACCTGGAAGAACGCTTTTTTGCCACGACCCTGGAACTGGCGGCAAGACAGGAGAGCGCCTGCGGAAAGCCGGTGGGGACGCTTCTGGACCTGGTTCTGGATTTTGACAGGCGGATGAGGGAGAAGAAGCAGGAGAAAAAGGTAATCGACTTTTCCGATATGGAGCACTATGCCCTGGATATTCTGCTGGAGGGGGAGGGGGAAGAGCGCAGGCCCAGCGCGGTTGCCCGGGAATACCGCCAGCATTTTGCCGAGATTCTCACAGATGAATATCAGGACAGCAACCTGGTCCAGGAGTATCTGCTGAAGGCGGTTTCCGGGGAGGATGAGGGAAAATACAACCGCTTTATGGTGGGGGATGTGAAGCAGAGCATCTATAAATTCCGTCTGGCCAGACCGGAGCTTTTTCTGGAGAAATACCACAGCTACAACTTGGAGGGGGACTGCAGAAGGATTGACCTGGCGAAGAATTTCCGCAGCCGCGCAGAGGTGGTGGAAGGGGTAAACGAGGTGTTTGGACGCATGATGAGCCTGGAGGCAGGGGGCATTGCCTATGACGACAGGGCGGCCCTGTACCCCGGGGCATCCTACCCGGAAAATTCCGGCTGCGGCTGCGAGCTGCTTCTGGTGGAAAAGCCGGAAAAAGGCGAGGAACTGGACGGCAGGCAGGCGGAGGGCCTGGCGATTGCGGGAAAGATCAGGGCCCTGCGGGAGCGCTTTCTGGTGACGGACAGGGAGACTTCCGAACTGAGGCCTGTAAAATACAGTGACATGGTGATTCTGCTCCGCACCAACAGCGGGTGGGACGAGGAATTCCGGGAAGTGCTGGAGGGGGAGGGCATTCCGGTGTACATCACCTCCAGAACCGGGTATTTTGCGGCCAGGGAGGTGCAGGAACTGCTCCAGATGTTGCGGGTACTGGACAATCCAAGCCAGGATATTCCCCTTTTCGGCGTGCTGAAATCCGTTTTTGGGGGATTCTCCGAGGAGGAAATTTCCCAGATACGCAGCCGGGCCAGGGGAGGCAGCCTCTATGATGCCCTGGAAAGCTTTGCGGGCACGGACCCGCACCAGGAGGGCCTTGAAGCCAGGGTTGGGGCATTTTTGAGGATGTTGGCCTCCTACAGGGAGTACACGGTCTATCTTCCCATACGTGAGCTGCTGACAAAGCTTATTGATGATTTCGGTTATCTGGAGTATGTCACTGCGCTTCCGGCAGGCAGTAAGAGACGGGCCAATGTGGAAATGCTCCTGACCAGGGCATCGGATTTTGAGAAGACCAGCTATTTCGGGCTGTTTCATTTTATCCGTTATATGCAGCAGCTGGAAAAATATGATGTGGATTACGGCGGGGCGGAGCAGTTGGACGAAAATGCGGACGTTGTGCGCATCATGAGTATCCACAGAAGTAAGGGCCTGGAATTTCCGGTTACCTTTGTGGCGGGCCTTGGCAAACGGTTTAACATGCAGGATGCCAACCAGTCTCTGGTTCTGGACATGGATCTTGGCCTTGGCGCGGATTATGTGGACCCGGACAGGCGCATCCGCAACAGGACCCTGCGCAGGACGGTTCTGGCCCGGAAGCTCAAAGAGGACAGCTTGTCGGAGGAGATGAGACTGCTCTATGTGGCCATGACCCGCGCCAGGGAAAAGCTGATTCTCACGGGAGTATGTGAGAAGGCGGGGGAACTGTGGGAACGGCGCAGGGCAATGGGAGGCGGCAGGCTGACCTATCTGGACTTTATGGAGGCCGGAAGCTTTCTGGATTTTCTCATGCCCGTACTGCCTGGCGGCCCCATTTCGGTATCCGTGGTGGATAAGACGGAGGCTCCAAAGGAAGAGATCAGGGAGCAGGCACATCTGTTCCTCAGAAGGAATGCCCTGGAACAGGCCGGGGAGGCAGAAGGAGGGGAGGAGGAGAATCTGCTGGCAGGCCGTCTGAAGGAGGTGTATCCCCATGCCCTGCTCAGCGGCCTCTATACCAAGACCACAGTGTCGGAACTGAAGATTGCAGCCATGGCAGACAGGGACGAGGCGGCTTTTCATACTTTTGAGGAAAAAGAGGTGCAGCCCTATATTCCCCTGTTCCGCAGGGGGGAGGAGGCTGTCAGCGGCCCTGTCAGGGGAAATGCATATCACCGGGTAATGGAGCTGATGGATTTTGACCGTGTGATGGGCGGACCGGGCGGGAAGCCGGTTTCGCAGGAAGAGCTCGCCGCCAATGTCCATGAGTTTCTGCTTGGGGAAGTGGAGGCAAAGCGTCTGACCGAAGAATATTTCCGGGCGGTGAGGGAACAGAGAATCGTGAAATTTTTATCCTCCTCTTTGGGCGCCCGGATGAGAAGGGCCCAGTGCCAGGGGAGGCTCTACCGGGAACAGCCCTTTGTGCTGGGAATCGACGCCCGCAGGCTGAAAAAGGAGTTTCCCGCAGGGGAGACCGTTCTGATTCAGGGAATCATCGATGTGTTCTTTCAGGAGGAGGATGGTCTGGTGCTTCTTGACTACAAAACAGATTCCGTTTCTTCCATGGAGGAGCTGTGGAACCGGTATGAGACACAGCTGGATTACTATCAGGAGGCTGTTGAGAAGATCTACGGGAAACCGGTGAAGGAGAGAATCCTGTATTCCTTCCATCTGGAAAAGGGAGGATAAACATGATTCAGGGTACCCGGTAGAGCTTCACATCCTCCAGGGAGAAGACGGTCTGGAAGGCAGCGTCCAGGTCTTCCTCAGCCACGGAATAGGCGCTGCGCTCAAAGGAGGACACTACCACATAGGATATCCGGTATTTTTCGTAGAGCTCCAGGTGTTCCAGGGGAGCCTCATACATCAGCCGCAGATGTTCCTTCCGCTCCGTGGTATCCAGGCCGTGAAAGTACAGGAAGGTGTCGGATCCGCAGGGAACCGTGCGCCCGGTGAGGGAGGCCACTTCGTTATTGTGCCTTGTTCCGGTGAGGAAGACTGCCTCCGGGGCGGTATGAGCCTCTATGTATTGTGCCAGCGCAACCTGGGACGGGCTGTAGAGCCTGTATCTGGAGACTGCCTCCCGACCCAAAGTGAGGACGCCGGAAAGAACGGAAAAAAGGAGAAAGGATCCGGCTGCAATCCCGGACAGCGCCCACAGCCCCCTGCCTTTTCCTGTACCGCGCAGCTTCCGGTATTTTTCCAGTCCGTAATCCACAATGCCAAGGCACAGCAGGAGGTATGCCGGGTACAGCAGTTTATTGTTGTCATAGGTGTTTGGTGTGAATACCACCAGCTCTCCTATCCACCAAAGCAGCAGGGCAGGGAGAAGCAGAGGAGCCCTTGGGCGGCGGCAGGTCCGGGCAGCTCCCGGGAGCAGAAGCAGCGGAATTCCCATGTTTTTCAGATAGAACCAGAGATAGGGTTCTCCCTGATTGCCCCAGTTGAAATGTCCCCTCACAAAGCCGCCCCGGGCCACCTGTCCAAAGGTCCAGAAGAGCAGCTGGGGCAGGGCGGGTAGCAGGAGAAGGAGAAGCCAGACCCCCCAGCCGGACAGCAGTTTTTTCAGTCCCCCTGCCTTCACATAGCGGGCCAGTACAGTCAGTCCCAGGAGGAAGACTCCGGCATACAGCCCGGCGCCCATTGCCATAAGGCCCGCGGAGGAGATCTTTCCGTTCTTCTGCCCCTGTTGGATGAGACACATCAGTATAAGGAAGACAGCCAGAATCCATCCTCCGGGATGCTTCAGGGGGAAGGGACGCGGCTTCCCGGGAATCTTCGGGCAGAGAGCCGGTTCCCTGTACAGCCACAGAAGGAGCCAGGACCCGCCGATGACACATGCGCTCAAAAAGGAATGGGTGTGGATCATGGGCAGGGCTCCGCCCAGAAGTCCCGCCAGGGGAAACAGGTCCTGGCGGTTCCGGAAGGCGGCGCGGTACAACAGCCACAGAAAGGGAAAAAGCACGGAATACCCGAACAGTGTGGCTCGCTGGGGCAGGAGCATGTCCGCAATGACATTGACCCATCGGATATTCTGTTCCACCAGATTGGTGGGCGTGGTGTAAAAGCCCGTAAAAATATCGGAGAAGTCATATCCGGCACTGCCCAGGCCGGTAAAGTAGAGGAAGCCCAGACCGCCGTTCAGGAAAAACAGGACAAAGACCAGCAGCGCGGCGGAGTGGGAAGTCCTGCCCGGGGAGGAGAGCACGGTCTGCGCCAGCAGGTAGACAGAGGCAAGGACCTGCCCCATGGCAAAGACCATGGGAAGCGCATAGGCATACCGGAGGGAGGAGCCGAACAGGAGCAGGCAGGAAGATACGCTGTCGGACAGAAAGGGATAGGAAAGCTTGATGCCGGGCAGGATGGAGTAGTCCGGGGGAAATGTGTGCTGACGGGCCAGACTGGTGATAAAGCCCAGATGCATGTTCATATCGCCGTATGTACACTGACCTGTAGTCAGCGCGCCATCCACGTCCGGCAGAAGGGTATGGGTATACAGAAGGAAGATCCACAGGCCCATGACCAGAACAAAAGCCACAGGAAAGGCCGCCCGTCCTGCTGCGCCCGGGGATTTCAAAAATCCGGAAGCGGGGCTCTGCCGGAGAATGCGCCGGAGGGCATGCCGCTGTAGGGCATGCCTCTGTAAGGCATACAGAACTGCCGGAAGCGTAAGGCACAGGGCCAGCATATGGGCCTGCAGGGTAAAATCGAGAAAAAAGGCGCACAGCACGGGAAGCCAGGTCAGCAGAAGGGAACCCAGGACGCTTCCCGTAAGCAGCCGGGCAGAGCGCTTTTCCCGGCCCGGGAGGGAAAAGGCGAGAATTATTCCCGCCAGCTGAAAATAGAGATAGTAGGCGCTTCCCGCCAGATTTCCCGCAAATGTACCGTCCATGATTCTGTCCCTTTCCTGTCCGCCGCAATAACAAGGGTATTATAGCAGACGGATTTTGGGACTGCAACGATTTTTTTTCGGGAAGGCGGGAATTATGCGGAGAAGCCGCGAATAGCAACTTGATGAAAGCGTGAGATTTTGGTATACTGAACCTATATTAAAGCGAAAGGAGCAGGAAAAATGAGTATGACATTGGCACAGGCACAGGAGAAGCTGAAGGCATATGGCCAGGAGCATGTCCTGAGATACTACGGGGAGCTTTCCCAGGAGGAACAGCAGGGGCTGCTGGCTCAGATTGAGACTGCGGATATGGAGGTCATCGATTCCTGCAGGCATCAGGAGGAGCTGGGAAAAAGGGGCGTTATCACTCCCCTGGCGGCAATGCAGCTGCCGGAGATCCAGGCTAATATGGAAGAATTTACCGCTGTGGGACTGGAGGCTATCCGGGAGGGAAAGGTGGGAGCCGTCCTTCTGGCAGGGGGCATGGGAACCCGTCTGGGCTCCGACGATCCCAAAGGGGTTTACAACGTTGGAATTACAAAGAATCTGTATATCTTTGAGTGCCTGGTCAACAATCTGATGGAAGTGGTGCGCAGGGCGGATGCCTGGATCCATCTGTTTGTGATGACCAGTGACAAGAACCATGAGGCTACGGTGCGTTTTCTCAGGGAGCACGACTTTTTCGGCTACAGTGAGGAGTATGTGCATTTCTTCACACAGAAGATGGCCCTTGCCGTGGATTACCAGGGAAAAGTCTATCTGGAGGAAAAGGGAAGGATGGCCAGTTCTCCCAACGGAAACGGAGGATGGTTTATTTCCCTGAAGGATTCCGGGCTCCTGGAGCTGGTTCATAAGGAGGGAATCCGGTGGCTGAATGTATTCGCTGTGGACAATGTGCTGCAGAAGATCGCGGATCCCTGCTTTGTGGGCGCAACCATACGGAAAAACTGTGTGGCCGGGGCCAAGGTGGTGCGCAAGGTGACGCCGGACGAGAAGGTGGGCGCCATCTGCCTGGAAGACGGAAGGCCTTCCATTGTGGAGTACTATGACATGACGGAGGAACTGATGGCTGCCATGGATGAAAACGGGGAACCCGCCTATAATTTCGGCGTGATCCTGAATTATCTCTTCAGCGTGACGGAGCTTGAAAGGATTCTGGCGCAGAGCCTGCCCCTGCATGTGGTGGAGAAAAAGATTCCCTATGTGAACGAGGCGGGGGAGAGGGTTAAACCGGAAGAACCCAACGGATTTAAATTTGAAAATCTTGTGCTGGACATGATTCACCAGATGGAAAGCTGCCTTCCCTTTGAGGTTGTCAGGGAGAAAGAATTTGCCCCCATCAAGAACAGGACGGGAATCGATTCCGTGGAAAGCGCCAGGGAGCTGCTGCGCCTGAACGGCGTGGAACTGTAGGACAGCCCTCCTGCAGAATGATGGCATATAACATTTTGACAGATTCTGATAACATATGAATATTGAGGGAACCGGGAATTTTCAGTATCCTTAAAGTGTAGAGAAGACATGCGATAGAAGTCGGGATTTCGGGGGACTCTATTGTCAGCAAGAAAGAGCGCGGCGGAGAAACAGGGCGTGAAACCGTGCGGAAAAGAGGGTGTTATGAAGATTTTGGTCACAGGCGGAGCCGGATATATCGGCAGCCATACGGTAGTGGAACTGCAGCAGGAAGGATACGATGTGGTGGTGGTGGATAATCTGTGCAATTCCAGCGAGAAGTCCCTGGAGCGGGTGGAAGCCGTCACGGGAAAGAAAGTTCCTTTTTACAAAGCGGATATTCTGGACAGGAAAGCCCTGGAGGAAATCTTTGACAGGGAGGCGGTTGACGCGGTTATTCACTTCGCAGGCCTGAAGGCAGTGGGGGAGTCCGTTCAAAAGCCCTGGGAGTACTATGAGAACAATATTGCAGGTACCCTGACTCTGGTGGATGTGATGCGCAGACATGGGGTGAAGAATATCATATTCTCATCCAGCGCCACTGTATACGGAAATCCGGCGGTGATTCCCATCACGGAGGACTGCCCCAAGGGACAGTGCACCAATCCTTACGGATGGACGAAATCCATGCTGGAGCAGGTGCTTGCGGACATCCAGAAGGCGGACCCGGAGTGGAATGTGATACTGCTGCGCTACTTCAATCCCATCGGGGCCCATAAAAGCGGCACCATGGGGGAGAATCCCAACGGCATACCCAACAATCTCATGCCCTATATCACCCAGGTGGCAGTGGGAAAGCTTCCGGAACTGGGCGTTTTCGGGGACGACTATGATACGCCGGACGGAACGGGAGTGAGAGACTACATTCATGTGGTAGACCTGGCGCTGGGACATGTGAAGGCCCTGAAAAAGATTCAGGAGAAGGCCGGACTGAAAATTTACAATCTGGGCACTGGCACTGGCTACAGCGTACTGGACCTGGTAAAGAATTTCCAGGAGGCCACAGGGGTGAAGATTCCCTATACCATCAAACCCAGGCGCGCCGGGGACATTGCCACCTGCTATGCGGATGCAGCTCTTGCCAGAGAGGAGCTGGGCTGGGAGGCGCAGCGGGGGATTCTGGAAATGTGCGAGGATTCCTGGAGATGGCAGAAAAACAATCCCAACGGATATGAGAGCTGACGGCGGAGGGTCGTGGAGGCCGGTATGACAAAAGCCGGATGTGGAAAGCGGAGAAACTGCTTCCTCATCCGGCTTTTTGTAATCCAATCTGAATTGCGGCTGCGCCCGGGCAGTTCATGCCACATACAGGTACATGAAAATGAAATGGCATACGCTTCCGGCCATGACAAAGAGATGGAACACCTCATGGGAGCCGAAGCCCCTGTGCCTGGAATTGAAAAGTGGGAGCTTCAGGGCATAAATCACGCCTCCTGCAGTGTAAATAATGCCCCCGGCCAGAAGCCAGAGAAAGGCGGCCATGCAGAGGGTATCCAACAGTTTTCCAAACACAAGCACACAGACC
Source organism: uncultured Lachnospiraceae bacterium (assembly GCA_947367855.1). GTDB lineage: Bacteria > Bacillota > Clostridia > Lachnospirales > Lachnospiraceae > Acetatifactor. The sequence continues at coordinate 80,349 of CANBFE010000002.1, forward strand.
CATCCCATTGCGATGTAGATCAGGGAGGAAAACCATTTGGGACAGGTGATCCAACAGGCCTTGATGATCATGCCGCCCAGAGCAATGCCCCAGACCAGGGAAAGCAGGGTGTAGCCAAGCCTGCCTCCCAGCACGATGAGACAGACAGGGGTGTAGGAGCCGGCAATCAGTACAAAGATCATCATGTGATCCAGCTTGCGGAAGACCCGGAGATATTTTCCCGTCAGGTTTACGGAGTGATAAGCGGCGCTGGCCCCATACAGCAGGATCATGCTGGAGATGAAGACTGCCATGGCGGCAAAGTGGTTTCCGCCGGATGAGATGCCGGCCTTTACCAGCAGCGGCACAGCCGCAAAAACTGCCATCATCATGCCGATAAAATGGGTGATGGCGCTTCCGGGTTCTCTTATTGTGATCTGCATATTCATACCTCCCGTTCCGGTTGTGCTGAGCGCATCTGTCTGCGGTATTATGTGCGCATCAGCGAAAACTATACATTGTGTTGTTCAAAACCACATTCGGATATTGCAAAATATGACATGTAGTTTTAAAAACTATGTCTTGAATAGTATTATATTATAACGGAACGGGAGGAATGTCAATAGGAATCTTCTTCGATGACCTGAATTTCCAGATAATCAAAATCTATGCTTTCTATAAAGTTGTCCTGGGTAAAACGTGCCCTGCGGTGGCGCCGGAATTCCGATACGGTCTTATCCAGCCATATGGGCTGCCCGAGGTCAAAACGGCAGCATACCTCCTCCAGGGCCTGAAAGACTTTGTGGGTGCGGGTGTCGCTGCCGCCGTTCTCTACACAGGTGTCCTGCAGCATGCGGTTTTCTTTGAAGGTTCTTGCCCATAAACGAAACATATGATGATCTCCTGTCCGAGGTTCCGCTGCATTCCTCCGTCAGGCACCGTTTCCGGTTCCGGGAGGAAGAGGGAAGCTTTTTTCTCTATGGTAATTGATTTCGGGAGGAAACGCAAGGGCCCTTCTGCGGGAGAAAAGTTTTTTCGGGAATTTTTATACATTTATCCGGCGGTTTATGATATAATGGTTTTGTCGGTGGTTTCAGATAAGACAGAAAGAGAACCAGACGGAAAATGACGGCACGGTTAAAGGAGTTAACATGGAACTGAGAGAAGGCAACGGAGAGGGAATCGACAGCTGGAAGGAAGTAACCCTTATATATAAGGCCGCCCTCAAGATGATTGAGACGAGAATGGAGATACTGAACGATGAATTTCAGCATGTTCACCGTTATAATCCCATTGAACATATCAAGTCCAGGATCAAGACGCCGGAAAGCATTGTAAAGAAGCTCAAGCGGGACGGGCGCGAGTCCACCATAGACAATATGATAAAATACATAAATGATATTGCAGGGATCCGCATCATCTGCTCCTTTACTTCCGATATTTACCGGATAGCGGACATGATCAGCGAACAGAAGGATATCAGGGTGATTGCGGTAAAGGACTACATCACCTTTCCAAAGTCCAGCGGGTATAAGAGCTACCACATGATCGTAACCGTGCCTGTGTATCTGTCGGACCGGACTGTGGACGCCAAGGTTGAGATTCAGATCCGGACTGTGGCAATGGATTTCTGGGCCAGTCTTGAGCACAAGATTCATTATAAATTCGAGGGAGACGCGCCGGAGCATATCAGGAATGAACTGGTGGAATGTGCGAAGATGGTGTCGGATCTGGATGCCCGGATGCTGAAATTAAATGAAGAACTGATTGCGATTGCCCATGAACGTATGTTATAATCGGTTCTAAGCCGAAAAAAAGGAGGACCCGCCTGCCTCTCGGCAGCCGGGCTGGTATGAAAAAATTGTTCTGATCAGGCTGTTTGTTTGAATTGCAGTTGCATTATAACAGGGAAATATGAACAGAATATGAATGCTACATGAATAAAAGCTGAATGTTACAAAAGGAAGCAGTAGAATTGTTGCAGGATTTCCAGGAAGGAAGAGAGATGGATTTATTTGTGGACAAGCTGTCGGAGAAGACGACGGCACAGGAGATTATCAAGGCAAATACGGCAGCTGATATCCGGGAACTGAACCGTTGGAAGGTACATGCGGAAGAAAACAGGGAATGCCTGGCAAAAATGGAAGCACTGGTGGACCGTGGGGTGGAAAAGATGGCCCTCAGCCTGGCAGACCTGGGAATTCTGCAGGGAATTACCAGGGAGAATGCGGACAGGATAAAGACCATGCAGGAATCCCTGGAGGGTCTGGGAGAGTCTGTGGAAAACCTCCGGGAAAGAATCGGGGATGCGGAGAGCAGATTTTCCACAGGGATGGAATCCGTCACCCGGGTTCTGGAAGAGAAAAAGGACACACCCTCCCAGGATGTCATGATGGAAAAGCTTGACCTGGTGGACGAGAATGTGCATAAGGAATGTGTTAAGGTGTACCGCAATGTGCAGGCTGTGGTGCAGGAGGAGAACGCAAAGGCGGGGGATGAGCTGAAGCTGTCCGTCAGGGAGAACGGAAAGAAGGCGCGCACCGCAATGGTCTGCGCCATACTGGCAATGCTGTTTTCCCTTGCAGGGGTGGTACTGCAGATATTGAATATGCTGCATGTATTCTGAATTGCGGCGACTGGATTTCAATGGCCGCACTGTGCTGCGGCAGATGGGCGGGAATATGGAAAAAGAACTCTGGAAACCTGGAAACATGTTGTATCCGCTGCCTGTGGTGATGGTGAGTATGGCGGACAGGCAGGGGAGATATAATATCATCACCATTGCATGGACAGGAACTGTGTGCACAAATCCGCCCATGGTGAGCATTTCCGTCCGCCCGGAGCGGTATTCCTATCCCATTCTCCGGGATACGGGAGAATTTGTCATCAACCTGACCACCAGGAACCTGACCCGGGCGGCGGACTTTTGCGGTGTCAAAAGCGGCAGGGAGGTGGACAAGTTCGAAAAACTGGGGCTGACCCCTCTTGGGGCTGACCGGGTGAAAGCGCCCCTGATCGGGGAAAGCCCGGTGAATATTGAATGCAGGGTGGTTCAGACCATACCTCTGGGATCTCACTGCATGTTTCTTGGAGAGGTGGAGGCTGTCCACGCGGATGGGGCATACATGGATGAAAAGCACAAATTCCATCTGGAAAAGGCGGAACCCGTGGTTTATTCCCACGGAGCCTACTATGTATGCGGTGAGCAGCTTGGGACTTTTGGGTACAGCGTGCGGCGGAAATGACCAAAAGGAAACGGGGAATGATAAGGAGAGACGCATGAGGCAGAGCCTGCAGAAACTGTTTACAAAGAAGACCCTGTATACCCTGTGTTTTATGGCGCTGAATCTCATCGAATACCTGCGCGCCAGTCAGAACGGGAATGTCTGGAAGGCAGCGGTGAACTGTACGGGGCTGGTGATGATGGTTCTGATATTCAGCGCCATTCCCCTGAAGGAGTTGGCTGACCGGATCAATGCGGTCTATATCCTGTTGTGCGCAGGGGCCATGGTGGGGGTGCACTTTTACTGGCTGTCCCACAGGGGGGAGATCCTTTGGGGACAGGCGGAAACTGCAGTGCTGAATATCTGCTGGCTGGGAATTGCAGTCCGGTATTATTTCCGCAGGGTGGTGAGGGAAGGAAAGATACCTTTCCGCCCCGGAATCCGGGGATGGCTGTGGATTGCCATGTCCGCGCTGATGATTGTCTCTGTCAGCGGGCGTTGGTGGCCCCTGTGGTTTCTGCTGATGTTCGGCTGCTTTTATCTCACGGTTTACGGGGCAGACGACAGGAAGGCTCTTCTGGACAGCGTGATGGACGGTACCATTCTGGCCTTTTTTGCCATACAGATCTATGCGTACGGATTCAGGCCCTATGACGAGCTCCGGTACAAGGGGGCTTTCAGCAATTCCAATATGATGGGGCTGTATTACCTCATTGTCTATCTCATGTGTCTGTGCAGGCTGCATGTCCTGGAACTGGAAAAGGGGAAGAAGGGGTGGAAGCTGTTTTACCTGGCAGGAGCGGGAGGCATGCTCTCTTTTCAGCTGTTTACCATGTGCAGGACCGCATGGGTGGCTTCCTTTGTGGTTACGGTGCTGTACGGGATTCTGGTCATGGGAAAGATCTGGAAGAAAAAGCGGCTTCAGATCCTGTGCAGGGGAGGCGCTCTGGTTCTGGCAGCAGGGCTGACTTTTCTGCCTGTCTATTATACCATACGGTGGCTGCCGGCTATTCTGCACCATCCTGTCTGGTATGACGGGGAGTATTCCATAGACCGTGTGCATTCGTACGATCCACCGGATTCAGAGAAGTATGTTGATCTGGATGAATTCCTGGAGGCGCTTCTGGGCAGGATTTTCCGCACGCTGAAGTTTGCCGGCAGGTATGATCCGTTTTTGATGCGTGCCAGTGCAGCAGAGAACATGGAGGAAATGGAGAGGGTTGATCTGATTCAGGTGCCGTGGACGGAGGATGCCTCCCTGCGGATCAGGCTTACCATCTATAAGACATACTGGGACAATCTCAACCTGTCCGGCCACGGGATTTCCGAGGGCTGTTATCTCATCGGGGAGGGGGATTATTTCTCCAGGCATGCCCAGAACCTCTGGCTGCAGACAGCGTATAGCTATGGAATCCCTGCAGGGATTCTGTCTGTGGTCCTGACTGTTGCTGTGCTGTATGCCAGTGGAAGGAATATGATGCGCAGAAAGGAGAATCCCTATGCGGTCCTGAACTTTTTTGTCTGCGTGGTCTTTGTCCTGTTTGGGGTGACGGAGATCGTGTGGAATCCGGGACAGCTGATTCTGTTTCTGATTTTTTTCCTGCAGCATCCATGGGGCGAATCTGAAAAGTGAGGGGGATGTCTGCATAATTTTTCCACGGAAGGGTATACTCTTCCGGAAACCATACATTTTAGAGCGCGGGAATGAAAGACTGATGAAAAACAAGAAAATCAATGATAAAAAATACAAATTTACATATATTAAGACTACTCTGGGCACCCTCTTCATAGGGACGCTTTTTCTGAAGGGATACACCCCCTTCCAGGAAACCGGGGAAAATTTTTTCCACATCCGGGTGAACGGGCAGGAAGTGGGCGTTCTGGGGGACCGGGACCGGGTAGAGGAACTGCTGATGCAGGCGCGGAAGAACGTGGCGGCGGCCAGCGACGAGCTGGTATTTATGGAGACGGATGTGGCTGTTACAGGGGAGGAGGTGCTCTGGGGGGAGACGGACAGGGAGGAAGACGTGCTGCAGAAGATGGAGGAGGCGCTCCGGGGCAGCATCAGGGAGACCCTGCACCGTTCCTATACACTGAAGATAAACGAGTATATCATCAACCTGGCAAGTCTGGAGGAAGTGCGCCAGCTTCTGCAGGCAGCCCTGGACAAGTATGGCAATGACGGAACCTTTAAGGTGGAATTAAAGGGAGAGACGGAACGGGAATTTGGCGTGCTCACCGCAAAGGTTGTGGACGGCAGGGAGCAGAACGGGGAAGAGGAGCTATATGGCACCCGGGCAGGCGTGCAGAATTTTCTGTCGGGCATGACACTGTCAGGCACGACAGGAGAGGAGCCGGACCGGGAGCGGCAGAGCTTCGAGGACTATCAGCTGGGGATTCAGGATATGGATTTTTCCGAGCATGTGGAGATTGTGGAAGCCTATCTGCCTGAGAGCAGGCTGACTCCTGTTGAGGAGGCCATAAACCTGGTGGTCATGGAGCAGGAGACTCCCAGCATCTACGAGGTGGTATCAGGGGACACGCTGTCTGAGATTTCCATTAAGGTGAATATTCCCATGGAGACCATCATTGCCATGAACGATACCCTGGAGGACGAGAATTCCACACTGCAGATAGGGCAGGAACTGCTGATTACGGTGCCGGAACCGGAACTGTCCGTCACAAGGGTGGTGGAAGAGTACTATGAGGAAATCTACGATGCGGATATAGTCTATATAGACAATGACAGCTGGTATACCACAGATACCGTGGTGCGGCAGCAGCCTTCCGCGGGATTCCGCAAAGTTGTGGCGGATGTGTCCTACAGAAATGACAAGGAAGTGGGAAGGGAACTGCTGAAGGAAGAAGTGGTTATGGAGGCCGTGGCCAAGGTGGTGGAGAGGGGAACAAGGATTCCGCCCACCTATATCAAGCCTATCTCCGGGGGACGGAAGAGCTCCGGCTTTGGCAGGCGCAATGCGCCCAAGCGGGGGGCAAGCTCCTACCACAAGGGCATTGACTGGGCCACACCCACGGGAACCGCTGTCTACGCTTCCTGCGGAGGTACGGTGGTAAAGGCAGGATGGGGCAGCGGCTATGGTTACGTTGTCTATATCGATCATGAGGACGGCAGGCAGACCAGGTACGGGCATCTAAGCAAGGTTCTGGTATCTGCGGGACAGAAGGTGAAGCAGGGAGAGAAAATCGCCTTGAGCGGCAATACCGGCGTCAGCACGGGGCCTCATGTGCATTTTGAAATCCTGATTAACGGCACCCAGGTGGATCCGCTGAAATATCTGGATTGACCCGGGAGAATATGTGTTCTGTTTACAAATGTGAGAAAATGTGGTAACATGGCTTTTGTTGAAAAAAGACAGGATGTCAGCCTTAGAACAGAGGGAAATCAAATGGAACAATATGCAATTAAGGGCGGGAATCCGTTGGTAGGGGAAGTGGAGATAGCAGGTGCCAAGAATGCGGCCCTTCCCATTTTCGCAGCGGCTGCCATGACGGATGAGACCGTCTATATAGATAATATACCGGATGTGCGCGATATTGATGTCATGTTAAATGCCCTGAGCGGAACCGGGGTCATGGTGAAAAAGGTCAGCCGCCACAGGGTTATGATTAACGGCGGAAATATACACAATCTGACAGTGGACAGCGAGGGATGCAAGAAGATCAGAGGGTCTTATTATCTGCTGGGGGCCTTTCTGGGAAAATATAAGTGCGCGGAGGTGGTGCTTCCGGGGGGATGCGATATCGGGAGCCGGGCCGTTGACCAGCATTTGAAGGGATTTCGCGCCCTGGGGGCAGAGGTAATCATAGAACACGGGCTCATCAAGGCACGGGCGGAACATTTGAGAGGGAGCCATATTTACATGGACAAGGTCAGCGTGGGCGCAACCATCAATGTGATGATGGCGGCTACTCTGGCGGAAGGCATGACGATTATAGAAAACTGTGCCAAAGAACCCCATGTGGTGGATGTGGCAAACTTTCTGAACAGCTGCGGGGCCAACATTAAGGGCGCAGGCACAGATGTTATCAGGATCCGGGGCGTGGCAAGGCTCCACGGTACAGATTATGCCATTATTCCGGATCAGATAGAGGCCGGAACCTTTATGTTTGCAGCCGCAGTGACAAAAGGGGATGTGACGGTGAAGAATGTGATTCCCAAGCATCTGGAATCCGTTACAGCAAAGCTTCTGGAGATCGGATGCGAGGTAGAAGAGGCAGACGACTGCATCCGTGTGGTGGCAACCAGGCCACCCACCCATACCCAGGTGAGGACTCTGCCCTATCCCGGATTTCCCACGGACATGCAGCCCCAGATTACCGTGGCTCTGGCTCTGGCAAAAGGTACTAGCATTGTGACGGAAAGCATTTTTGAAAACCGTTTTAAATATGTGGAGGAGCTGGTGAGGATGGGCGCCGATATCAAGGTGGAAGGCGGGGATACCGCCATCATCGACGGAGTGGCCAAATATACCGGAGCCAGTATCACAGTGCCTGACCTGCGGGGAGGAGCTGCCCTGGTGATAGCTGCCCTGGCTGCAGAGGGATTCACCATGGTGGACAATGTGAAATATGTGGAGCGGGGGTATGAGGATTTCCATATCAAACTTCAGGGTCTGGGGGCCCAGATCGAACTGGTGGAGACTGAGAAGGATTTCCAGAAGTTTAAATTGAAGGTGGGTTGACATCTTAACAGTTTTCAGGACAGAAAAGACCTTGTTACCGATAGGGTAACGGGGTCATTTTTCTGCCTTTTTACTAATGGCATGTCTTCCTTTGGAGGGAGGGAAATCTTGACATTTATGCCCGGATGGAGTATGATTAAGGAAAATTTACAGGCAGGATGGCGTATAAGCCATGTGGAAGGCATGGAGAGGTGGTGAGAAATCTATGAGGCGTAACATAAGCCTGCGCCTTGTGCCGGTACTGTTGGTGTTAATCTGTCTGTTCGGATGCGGCAGCGGAGAGCCGCAGCGGAATAACGGGGAGACACAGGGGAGCGGAGGGGGTTCCCGGCCCCAGGGGAGTGTAGGCGGGGATGCTTCCGGGATGGAAACTGAGGCGTCCGGGGAACAGGAGGAGCCCCGGGATCCCGGGACGGCCTATCAGGCGCCGGCATTTGCGGATTCCTCTTTTCATGCGGAACTGGCGGAGGGCGATGAGAATGTAAAGCTGGATTTATCCAGTGTAAGCCTTGGCTATGTGGGGCTTTCGGTAAAGGCAGGGTCACGGGTCAAGATGCAGGTGACCAAGGATGGGCAGAAATACAATTATGACGTTCCCTCGGACGGCACACCGATTATTTTTCCCCTGCAGTGCGGAGACGGCAGCTATGATTTTTTTGTGGGGGAACAGGTGGAGGCAGGTAAGTACGCAGCCCTGTATACTGCGAAGACCGACGTGACTCTGCAGGATGAGTTCCAGCCCTTTCTCCGGCCCAGCGCGTATGTGGATTACAACCAGGAGTCCAAATGCGTTCTGAAAGCAGCGGAACTGGCGCAGCAGGCAGGAGATGCCCTGGGGGTGGTGGAAGCGGTATTTGAATATATCTGTGACACCGTGACCTATGACAAGGAAAAGGCGAAGGAGCTGCAGGGAAAGAGCGGATATATGCCTGTGTTGGACGAAACCCTGGAATCGGGAAAGGGAATCTGCTTTGATTATGCGGCCCTTGCGGCGGGGATGCTCCGGAGCCAGGGGATTCCCACCAAGATGGTATTCGGGAATGTATCGCCGGATGACGTATATCACGCATGGAATATGTTCTATACGGATCAGACAGGCTGGGTTACCGTCAAATACGAGGTGAAGGCAGGAGAGTGGAACCGGTTGGACCTGACGTTTTCGGCCAATGGAGCGGACGCTGATTTTATCGGGGACGGAAGTAATTATGCGGATGTCTATTATTACTGAGAGGAAGGTTATTTTTGGAGGGAAGATATGAGAGGTAGGAAACTGGATAGTCTGGGGGTCAGCGCATTCTGTGAGAGCATGGCCATGATGGTGCAGTCCGGCATCCAGATGGACGAGGCCGTGTCGCTTCTGAAGTCCGGAGGGGAACACGGAGGCTGTCTGGAGGAAGGACTTGTGGTGATGCAGGCGGAGACGGAGTCGGGAAAAGGGCTCTCTGCGGCAATGGAGACCACGGGGATTTTTCCGGAATATGCGGTCCGGATGGTGGCGGCGGGAGAGAGCGCCGGACGCCTGGAGGATGTGCTGTTCCAGCTGGCCCGGTATTATTCGGACCAGAAGACCATGACGGATAAACTGAAAAACTCGGTGCTGTATCCGGTGGCCATGCTGGTGATCATCATTCTGGTTCTGTTGGTGATGCTGACTACGGTGCTTCCGGCGTTTACGGATGTCTACGATAATCTGACAGGCAGCCTGACGGCTTCCTCCTATTCTTATGTGCGGTGGGCCTACATACTCTGTTGGGCAGCCCTGGGGGTGATGCTTCTGTTGGCAGTGGGACTGGCAGCGGGCTTTGCCCTGTGGAGCAGCAAAAAGCGCAGCCTTATGGAGCGCATTCTGGGAAAGGTGCCGGTGTGCGCAGCCATACTGGAGAGTCTGGGCATGTTCCGGTTTACGGCTGCCCTGTCCACTTTCCTGGCAAGCGGGGAGATGCAGGACATTGCCGTGGCGGAGAGCGTGAAGATGACCTCCTGCCGGAAGGTGGAGGAAAAAGTCAACCGCTGCGTGGGAAGGATGAGCCAGGGGCATGGCATTGCCCAGGCGGCCTATGACGAGGGGCTGTTTGAACCGGTTTACGGGAGAATGCTCCTTGCAGGGGAGCGCAGCGGAAACCTGGAGTCCGTGCTGCGGAAAATGACAGGTCTGTTGGGAGAGCACTGCTCCAATCTGGTGGAAAGACTGGTGGGAATTGTAGATCCCGTTCTGTCGGGAATTCTGATGCTGACTGTCGGACTCTCCCTGCTCAGCATTATGCTGCCGCTGATCGGCATGATGAATTCCGTGGGATAGGACAGGGAGGAGGCAGGAGATGTATGTAGACAAAAAGATCAGGCGCTGGCCCTGGGCGGTACTGGCCCTGCTCCTGCTGCTTGGGGCGGCGGGGCTGCTGCGCATGACGCTTCCCCGGTCCGGCCAGGACATGGAAGAGGAGAGCATTGCCGCCCTGAAGGCGGCAGTGGAGCGCAGCGCAAGGCAGTGTTATGTGGTGGAGGGTTTTTATCCTCCAAGTCTGGAGTATCTGGAGGAAAATTACGGGCTCCAGATCAATACGGATGAATTTGTCGTGGTTTATGATGTATTTGCATCCAATATATCGCCGGATGTCAGGGTTGTGAAGCGGTAGAGAGGAGGGGAGGCGGCCATGGAGCATAGAGGCGGATCAAAGGTTGGATTCTATACGATGGGTGTTGCCTGTCTCTTTCTGACCGTCTTTTTTCTGACAGTGGTATTCGGGGCGCAGACCTACCGGAAGATTGTGGCAGGACAGACCGGGAACAATGAGACCAGGGCATTATTGTCCTACCTGACCACCTGCATGAAGGCCAATGACACGGAAGGCTCTGTCAGGATTTACCAGGAGGAGGGAATTTCCGTGCTCTCCATAGCGGACGGCAGCAGCGGCTACGGACTCAGGATTTACCAGTATGAGGGAAGCCTTCTGGAAGACTATGGAAAACTGGACAGCGCCCTGAATCCCGCAGCAGCCCAGGTCATCGGGGAGACGGAAGTATTCCGGGCGGAAGAGGTGGCCCCCGATACCTATGCCGTTACCACGGATGAGGGAAAGGTGCTGTTCCGCAGCAGATGCGGAGGAAGCACAACGGAGGTTGCAGCGGATGAGTAAGAATAAGAAGCGCCACTTTACGAACTTTTATATGGAGACACTGGTTCTCGTGGTGGTCTTCATTGTGGTGATCCTTGTCCTCACAAGGGTGTTTGCGCTGGCCGGAGGAATGAGCGCCAGGGCGGAGATCCTCACCGGGGCAGTGCATCTGGCGGAAAATGCGGCTGAGGCGGTGTCTGCGTCAGGCAGTCCTGAGGATTTGCGGGGATTGCTGGAGGAAAACGGCAATGCCGGAGAGGTCCGGGAGGGAGAGAACTGTCTTCTCAGCTTCCGCTATGATGATGACCTGAATCCTGCGCCCGGGGGAAGCTTCCGGGTGGAGGTAAGCTGGCAGCCTGAAGCGGGAGGCAGCTTTGCCGAGAGCAAAGTGGCGGTGTACTGGATGGAGGAGACAGAGCCGGTCTTTGCCCTGGAGACTGCGGTGTGCTGTCCCACAGGGAATGACTGAGCAGGAGGCATTACATGAAGCATATTCCGATTAGGCTTGGACCGTTGGCGCTGCTGCTGACGGTGATAAGCATATGTATGACCACACTGGGCATCCTTGCCTTTACCACAGCCAGGGCGGATATGAGTCTGGCAGAAAAGTATGCGTCCACTGTCCAGAGCCGGTACGTACTGGAGAAGCAGGGACAGGATTTTCTGAGACAGGCAGGGGAAGCCCTGGCAGCAGGTTCCGCGTTGGAGAAAATGGAAGGCGCGGAGAAGGATGAAGACGGTGTGGTATACAGAACATTTGAGTGTGGAGAGTTCCGGCTGCAGGTAGGGATTTTGCAGGAAGAGGAGTCGTTCCGGGTGACAAAGTGGCGGATACAGAAAGACTGGGAACCCGCCGGGGGTATGATGGATCTCTGGGACGGGGAGTGAAAAATAGGGAAGGACGGGCATGGACATGAAATTACAGGAGATTCTGGAGAAGGCAGTACGGGACGAGGATGTCTCTGATATATTTCTGGTGGCCGGGCTGCCGGTGACAGTGAAGCGGAGCGGCAGGCAGGTGCGGGTAGGAGACAAAATGCTGATGCCGGGAGATATAGAGGCGCTGGTAGAGCAGATTTATGCAGAGGGAAGGCGCACAAAGGCCAGACTGGAGAGCGGAGTGGACGATGATTTCTCCCTATCCGTCTCCAGGCGGGTGGATGAGAACGGCACTTTCCCGGGAGGACGTTTCCGGGTCAATGTATTCCGCCAGAGGGGTTCCCTGGCTGCGGTGATCCGTGTGATTCGTTTTGAGCTGCCTGATCCGGAAAAACTGAGTATATCGGAGGAAGTTCTGTCCCTGGCAGACGAAAAGGGCAGCAGGAGCGGCAGGAACGGCGGCCTGGTGTTGGTTACCGGCGGGGCCGGAACCGGAAAATCAACCACTTTGGCCTGCATGATTGATCGTGTCAACAGTGTCAGGGACTGTCATATTATTACAATGGAAGATCCCATTGAGTATATTCACAGGCATAAGAAGGCCATCGTGACACAGCGGGAGATTTCCATTGACACTCCGGGATATCTGGAAGCGCTGCGTTCTGCCCTGAGGGAGAGCCCGGACGTTATTCTGCTTGGAGAAATGCGTGATTACGATACGATTTCCGCTGCCCTCATCGCGGCGGAGACAGGTGTACTGGTTTTCAGCACACTGCACACCAACAGCGCGGCGGATACCATCAACCGTATCGTGGACGTGTTTCCCGATAAGGAACAGGCCAGAACCCAGCTTGCCCAGGTGCTGAAGGCAGTGGTATGCCAGCAGCTGGTGCCCTCCACCATGGACGACGGGGATGGAAATAAGGTCAGGATTCCCGTATACGAGATCATGAAGGCCACGGACGCCGTTCAGAATATGATCCGGGAAAACAAGGTAAACCAACTGAATTCCGCCATGCAGTCCGGCGCCAATGAGGGGATGTGCACCATGGACGGAAACCTTATCCGGCTCTGCCAGGAGGGAAAAATTACCAAATCCACGGCCCTGAAGTACCGGACTCATTATGGGTATGAATATATGGAGAAGAGACTGGGGTAGCCCTGGCCCGGTTCCTCTGAACCGGACGGATGTGCAGGAAAGTTTCCGGGAGGAGTTTTGCCCGCTGTTGGATGAAGGCGGAAGCTGTGGGGACTTCATCGGGCAGGAAATAAAAATATCTCAGCAGTTCATGGTTGATGTAGCTGCTTTCCATACAAAGGAGGAAACAGATGAGCTGAACAACCCCGTTTTTTGGTCACGAGAAAAATCCTTTCCGGGGTTTCTAACGAACTGGGCAGTGCTACAGTTTAACTTAATGACATTGCCTGTGAACAGTAACCAGCCAGAACCGCATTCCACCGAAGCCTTGTTGTATTTGTTTTTCGTAGAAATGGTTGGAAGAAGGGATGAGAAGATATGGTGGAAGTCATTGTAGGAATTTTGACGGTCATCGTTTCATATTTTGGAGGTGTCATCTTAGTTCGCCTGAACTGGCCGGACGCGCCAACGGTGGTTGCGATAGCCTTTATGGGAAGCGTCATCCTGTGGCATCTGCGGCATAATAGAGAGGATGGGCGGAAATAGGGGATAAAGTAAAAATCACTTTTCTGGAAGTGAGTGATGATGGCGGGGAAATGCTGAACGATCGTAAACCTGGCAGGCAGGTACCAGGTGACTTCAAACAGGGAAAGCGACAATGAGCACTAAGATATTCTGATTAAGCATCTGGACAAATAAAAAGTCAAATAAAAATGTTGAGAAAGAATGCGCCGCCCTATTGACAGTCACTGCAATTTGTAGTAGGATAATCGCAGAAACAAAAAAATAAATATGATTTCTCTTATTCAGAGTTGGTGGAGATACATAGGATCGATGAAGCCACGGCAACCCCATGATAGGAAGGTGCCTCCCTGAGCGAGTGTTATTCGAACAATAAGAGGATTGGATACCGACAAATCTAAGTCCGCTTATTCCGATAAGCGGATTTTTTGTCGGAAGAAAATATTGTTCATAAGCAAAAGCCTGCAGCGATTCGGGTGCAAACCGGGTTGAAACAGAAAGAGAAGAAAGGACGAAAAACACATGGAAAAGCATTTATTTACATCAGAATCCGTTACGGAAGGACATCCCGATAAAGTCTGCGACGCCATATCGGATGCCATTTTGGATGCATGCATGGAGCAGGACCCCATGAGCCGTGTGGCCTGCGAGACAGCCGCCTGTACGGGATTTGTACTGGTAACCGGTGAGATTACCACAACGGCAAATCTTGATATTCCGGGAATTGTACGGAAAACCGTTAATGAGATAGGCTACAATGATTCCAGGGTAGGCTTTGACGGAAATACCTGCGCAGTTATGGTTGCATTGGATAAGCAGTCCCCCGACATTGCCATGGGCGTTGATAAGGCCCTGGAGGCCAGGGAGTCCAATATGGACGATGCCCAGCTGGAAGCCATCGGAGCGGGAGATCAGGGCATGATGTTCGGCTACGCTGTCAACGAGACACCGGAGCTGATGCCCTATCCCATCGCTTTGGCGCATAAGCTCACAAGGCAGCTGACGAAAGTGCGCAAGGACGGCACACTGCCCTACTTAAGACCCGACGGCAAGAGCCAGGTATCCGTGGAATACGACGAAAACGGTAAGCCCGTGCGCCTGGAGGCTGTAGTTCTCTCCACCCAGCATGATGAGGATGTGAGCCAGGAACAGATTCATAAGGATATCCGGAAGTATGTATTTGATCCCGTGCTGCCCGGGGATATGATTGACGGGGAGACAAAAGTTTTCATCAATCCCACAGGGCGTTTCGTCATTGGCGGACCCCACGGAGACGCGGGGCTCACCGGACGCAAGATCATTGTTGACACCTACGGCGGAGCGGCCCGCCACGGCGGCGGAGCGTTCTCGGGCAAGGACTGCACAAAGGTGGACAGAAGCGCTTCTTATGCGGCCCGCTATGTGGCAAAAAATATCGTGGCGGCAGGACTGGCGGAGAAGTGCGAAATACAGCTGTCTTATGCCATCGGCGTAGCCAGGCCTACCTCTATTATGGTGGATACCTTCGGCACAGGAAGGGTGAGCAATGAGAAGTTGGTGGAAATCATCCGGGAGAATTTCGACCTGCGGCCTGCAGGCATCATTAAAATGCTTGACCTGCGCAGGCCTATTTACAGACCTACTGCGGCTTACGGGCATTTCGGACGGGATGATGTATCCCTGCCCTGGGAGGCTGTGGACAGGGCGGAGGCTCTGAAGAAATATTTATAAGATATGGATGGGAAAAGGCGGCTGTGGACGGCTGCCTTTTCCCTTTTTGGTTATTTTGACTTGAGGAAAAGTACAACCCTTCTATTGACATTTGAAGGGATAAAGTATTATAGTTTATGGCAGCATGCAGAAATTTCAGCAGGAGAGAGGAAAACAGTTTATGGCATTCGCACACCTTCACGTCCACACGGAATATTCCCTTCTGGACGGTTCCAACAAGATCAAAGAATACGTTTCCCGGGTAAAGGAACTGGGAATGGACAGCGCCGCCATCACGGACCACGGCGCCATGTACGGTGTCATAGAGTTCTACCGGGCTGCCAGGGATGCCGGCATCAATCCGGTTCTGGGCTGCGAGATTTATGTGGCGCCGGGTTCCCGGTTTGACAAGGAGATTACAGGCGGCGAGGACAGGTACTACCATCTGGTGCTGTTGGCGGAGAACAATACGGGCTACTCCAATCTGATGAAGATTGTCAGCAGGGGATTTACGGAAGGATATTACTACAAACCCAGGGTGGACATGGAGGTCTTAAACCAGTATCATGAGGGGATTATAGCCCTGTCCGCCTGTCTTGCCGGGGAGGTGCAGCGCTGCATTTCGAAGGGCCTTTTCCGGGAGGCCAGGGAGGTGGCCCGGAAATATGAGACCTGTTTCGGAAAGGGAAATTTCTTTCTGGAGCTGCAGGACCACGGGTATCCGGAACAGAGGCAGGTGAACACGGAGCTGCTGAAGATGAGCCGGGAACTGGACATTCCCCTGGTGGCCACCAATGACGTCCACTATACATACGCCGGGGATGCGGACTCCCATGATATTCTGCTCTGCCTCCAGACCAATAAAAAGCTTGCAGATGAGGACAGGCTGCGCTATGAGGGCGGCCAGTATTTCGTGAAGAGCGAGGAGGAGATGAGGGCGCTGTTTCCCTATGCCCTGGAGGCTCTGGAAAATACCCAGCGCATTGCGGACCGCTGCCATGTGGACATTCAGTTCGGAGTGACCAAGCTGCCCAGGTATGAAGTGCCGGACGGGTATGATTCCTGGGGATATTTGAATAAACTGTGCGACGACGGACTCAGGGAGCGTTACGGAGACGGGGACCGGCCTGCGGGGGATACCGGTCAGACACTGCGGGAGCGTCTGGATTATGAGCTTTCCGTTATCCGCAGGATGGGATATGTGGACTACTTTCTTATAGTCTGGGATTTTATCAATTATGCAAGAAGCAATGACATACCGGTGGGGCCGGGCCGGGGCTCTGGGGCAGGCAGCCTGGTGGCATACTGCCTGAAGATAACCAATATCGAGCCTATCCGGTATAATCTGCTGTTTGAGCGTTTTCTCAACCCGGAGAGGGTGTCCATGCCGGATATTGATGTGGATTTCTGTTATAACCGCAGACAGGAAGTCATTGATTATGTGTGCAGAAAATACGGGGCGGACAAGGTAGTGCAGATCGTGACCTTCGGTACCCTGGCTGCCAAGGGTGTGATCCGGGATGTGGGGCGTGTGATGGACATACCCTATGCCCTTCGGGATTCCCTGGCCCGGATGATCCCCGGGGAGCTGAACATTACCATAGACAAGGCCCTGGAGAGAAATCCTGAATTCAAGAAGCTGTACCAGGAGGATGAGCAGGTACAGCTCCTGATCAACATGTGCAGGCGTCTGGAGGGCCTTCCAAGGCACAGCTCCATGCATGCGGCGGGGGTGGTGATCTGTCCGGAGGAGGCAGACGCCTTTGTCCCGCTGTCCAGGGGAAGCGACGGTTCCATCACCACGCAGTTTACCATGACAACACTGGAGGAGCTGGGGCTTCTCAAGATAGACTTTCTGGGACTTCGCACTTTGACGGTGATACACGATACCGTGAAGTTTGTGGAGGAGGCCAGGGGGATAAAAATCGATATTGACAATGTGGACTTTGATGACGGGCAGGTTTATGCCTACATCGGCACTGGCAGGACCGACGGGATTTTCCAGTTGGAAAGCGCGGGAATGAAGAATCTGATGAAGGAACTGCGGCCCCGTAATCTGGAGGATATTATTGACGGTATTTCGTTATACCGTCCGGGGCCCATGGACTCCATCCCCAAGTACATTGCGGGCAGGGCGGACAGGTCCTCCATCAGCTTTGCATGCGCCCAGCTGGAACCCATTCTGGCACCCACCTACGGCTGCATCATTTACCAGGAGCAGGTAATGCAGATCGTGCGGGATCTGGGCGGGTATACCATGGGGCGCAGCGATCTGGTGCGCCGTGCCATGAGCAAGAAGAAGCATTCCGTTATGGAGAAGGAGAGGGTAAACTTTATCTACGGAAACCAGGAGGAGGGAGTGCCGGGCTGCGTCTCCAAGGGAATAGACGAGCAGGTGGCAAAGGGCATTTTTGACGATATGATAGACTTTGCCGAGTATGCCTTTAACAAATCCCATGGGGCCGGATACGCGGTGGTTGCCTACCAGACGGCTTACCTGAAGTATCACTATCCGGTGGAATTTATGGCTGCGCTTCTCACCTCCGTCATTGACAATCCCAAGAAGGTGTCGGAATACATTCTGACATGCCGCAATATGGGGATTGCCCTGCTGCCCCCGGATATCAATCAGGGGCAGAGCGGATTCTCCGTCAGCGGGGACAGCATCCGTTATTCCCTCACTGCCATCAAGGGTGTGGGGCGCAGCGCCATAGACGGAATTGTGGAGGAGCGCAGGGCGCGGGGCCTTTTTACCAGTCTGAAGGATTTTCTCACCCGCACTGCGGACAGGGATGTAAATAAGCGGGCTGTGGAAAATTTTATCAAGGCAGGCGCCCTGGACGGCCTGGACGGCACCAGAAAGCAGTTTATGGCCGTATATGCGCAGATGATGGATCAGCTTACAAAGGACAAAAAGAATAATCTGGCAGGGCAGATTTCCCTGTTTGACATTGCGGACGATTCCCAGAAGGAGGAATTCGAACTGGCGCTGCCGGAGGTGGGCGAGTATCCCAAGGAGATGCTTCTGGCTTTTGAGAAGGAAGTGCTGGGGATCTACTTAAGCGGCCATCCCCTGGAGTCGGACCAGGCGCTTCTGGAGAAAAATATCACCAATACCACCAATGACTTCAGCCGGGACGAGGAGAGCGGCAGGGTGCAGGTGGCGGACCAGGACAGGGTGGTGGTGGGTGGCATGATCGCCGATAAGACCATCAAGTATACCCGGAACGACCAGGTGATGGCATTCCTGAATCTGGAAGATCTGGTGGGAAATGTGGAGATCGTGGTATTTCCCAGGGATTATGAGAAATACAGCTCCCTGCTGACGGAAGAGGCCAGGATTTTTGTAAAAGGACGGGCAAATGTGGAGGAGGATAAGGACGGCAAGCTGATCTGCGAACAGGTGGTGACCTTTGAAGCAGTCAGGGAAAACAGGGGCGCGCTTCCATTCCGCGGCGGTTACGGGGGAAACGGCAGCTTCGTGGGCCGGCGCAGCGGGAGCAGGCCGGGGACACAGCCGGGAGAAGCTGCGCAGGGACAGCAGGAGGGCAGGAAAAAGTTTCCGCCGGGCATCTGGATCCAGTTTCCGGATGCGGACAGCTATTTTTCCAGGGAGAAGGAACTGCTTTCCTCCATTGCGGATTCCGACGGAAACGATGACGTGGTGATATACCTGAAGGATTCCAGATCCTACAAGCTTCTGCCTCCCAACCGCCGGGTAAAGGCTGACAGCGGGCTGCGGAAGAAGCTGCAGGGCCTGTTCGGAGAGGAAAATGTAAAAATCCGTTAAATATGGACAAGTCCTATTGAAAAATGCGTTAAAAAGGTATAAAATGGTTGGGTGATAAGAGTCGCAGGAGGTTTGAGAGATGGCTGATAAGATAAAGACAATTGCAGTTTTGACGAGCGGCGGTGACGCGCCGGGTATGAACGCCGCCATCAGGGCGGTAGTCCGTACTGCTATTTATAGGGGCTTGAAGGTAAAGGGTGTAAAGAAGGGGTATAACGGTCTGCTGAACGAGGACATTATAGACATGCAGCCCCGGAATGTGTCCGATATTATTCAGAAGGGCGGCACTGTTCTGGGCACGGCCAGGTGCCTGGAATTCAAAAAGCCGGAATACCAGAAAAAGGCTGCTGAAATCTGCAGGAAGCACGGGATTGACGGTATAGTGGTGATCGGGGGCGACGGTTCTTACCGCGGGGCCCAGGCGCTGTCCAGACAGGGAATCAATGCAGTGGGTATACCGGGGACCATTGATCTGGATATCGCCTGTACGGATTATACCATAGGATTTGACACTGCGGTAAATACCGCAATGCAGGCCATCGACAAGGTGAAGGACACTTCCTCCTCCCATGAGCGATGCAGCATTATTGAAGTAATGGGGCGCCATGCGGGATATATTGCCCTCTGGTGCGGTGTTGCCAACGGCGCCGAGGATATCCTTCTTCCCGAGAATTACAATTATGACGAACAGGATATAGTCAATCACATTATTGAGAGCCGCAAAAAGGGAAAGATTCACCATCTCATCATCAATGCGGAGGGAATCGGCCATTCCACTTCCATGGCAAAACGGATAGAGGCGGCGACAGGCGTGGAGACCAGGGCCACCATTCTGGGCTACATGCAGCGGGGCGGCAGTCCTACCGCAAAGGACCGTTACTATGCTTCCATCATGGGTTCCTACGCTGTGGACACCATTCTGGAAGGCAAGACCAACCGTGTGGTGGGTTATAAGTTCGGGGAGTTCACGGATTTCGGCATCGAGGAGGCTCTGACGATGCAGAAGGATATTGATAGGTATCAGTACGAAGTAGCCAAGATGCTGGCGATCTGAATTCCGCGGCAGTTTCCGGCAGAGAAGGCTGTCAGGGCTGCTTTTGCATCATATGGAAAGAGACAAACCATGGACGGTTTTCCCACGGGGAGGACCGTCCTTATCTTTTGCAGTTGAGAGAGGGAAACTATGATAACGAGTCATTCAAATCCGAAAATAAAACAGATCGCCCAGTGGCAGGCCAGGGCAAGGGAGCGGAGAGAGGCGGGCATCTTTCTGGCGGAAGGTTTTAAGATGTTTGAGGAGGCTCCCGCGGAATGGATCCGGGAAGTATATGTGTCAGAGGAAATCCGGGAAAAAGCTGCTTTCAGCCCGGAAATCAGCGAGAAGCTGGACAGAACCGGCTGGGAGGCCGTGTCTCCTGACGTTTTCCGCAAGATATCCGACACCCAGACCCCCCAGGGGATTCTCTGTGTGCTGGAGCGGCCCAGGTACAGTCTGGAGGAGCTGCTTCAGGCCGGGAATCCCCTGTTTCTCCTGGTGGAGAATCTGCAGGATCCGGGCAATCTGGGTACCATTGTCAGGACCGGGGAGGGAGCCGGGGTTACAGGCATTATTCTGGGGGAAGGGACCGTGGATATCTTCAATTCCAAGGTGATAAGGGCCACCATGGGTTCTGTTTTCCGGGTTCCCTTTGTGTGTGGAGAGGATCTGTGCGCAGTTGTGGAGAGGCTGCGGGAAAACGGGATCAGAACCTATGCCGCCCATCTGGCAGGGGAAAACTATTATGACAGCTTTTCCTTCCGGGAGGGGACTGCCTTCCTTGTGGGCAATGAGGGCAGCGGGCTTACCCGGGCACTGGCGGAAAAGGCGGACAATTACCTGAAGATTCCCATGGAGGGGCATGTGGAATCCCTGAATGCAGCCGTCACTGCATCCATTCTTCTGTACGAGGCCTACAGACAGAGGCGTCTGTAATATTACGGAAATATACACCCTGAAACCCGCCAAAACTGTGGAGATCGGAAGGGATTCTGAAACTTTATGAAGAAAACTTGACATTTATCTTAACATCTGCTATGATGACCATGTAACAAATTTAATAACTTTGTAATAACTTTATTAAGAAGTGGCATACTTTTTGCAAAGTAATATGATTTGTTCATGGAGGTAAAGAAAATGACGAATCGCAGGAAACTGTTTACAGCAGTGACAGGAATTTCGCTTTCCCTGACCCTGGCATTACAGTCCGGCATTGCAGTGAGCGCTTCGGAGGATGATTCTCTGGAACAGCTGCGGGGAGGAGTGGCTTCAGTACTGAATCCGGGTTCCTCCAGTTCCGTTGAAATTGTGAATGCTATGGCAAAAGAGCTGAATCTGGAGCTGAATGTGGAGGAACTGGACGAAGAGCAGGAGAGCAGCCTGGTTATGGCGAATGTCCGGGATGCACTGAACGTGAGAAGCGAGGCGGATGAAACATCGGATAAGGTTGGACTGTTATATAAGGATTGCGGAGGCACCATTCTGGAGAGAAGGGACGGTTGGACCAGAATCCAGTCGGGCAATATCATAGGCTGGGCTTCCGACGAATACCTGCTCTTCGGGGAAGAGGCCACGGCCCTGGCGAATGACGTGGGCAAAATGGTGGCGATCATCAATACAGAGACTCTCCGGGTGAGGACGGAACCCAATATGGAGGCAGGGGTGTACGGACTGCTTCCCATGGGTGAAATCATGGAGGTTCTTGGCCAGGATGAAAACGGTTGGATCTGTGTGGACTTCGAAGGCAGCAACGGATATGTGTCCTCTGAGTATGTGGTGATGGACTTTATCATTGACGCAGGAGAGACCATGGATGAGATTAAGGTCCGCCAGGAGGCTGAGGAAGCAGCCAGAAAAGAGGCAGAGCGTCACAAGAATTACGGAGAGTACACCACGGATGCAGACACCACACTGCTTCTTGCAGCCCTGATTCAGTGTGAGGCCGGTTCGGAAAGCTATGAAGGTCAGGTTGCGGTGGGCGCGGTGGTAATGAACCGTGTGAGAAGCAGCGCCTATCCAAATTCCATCCACGGTGTTATTTATGCTTCCGGTCAGTTTACGCCGGCATTGAACGGCAAGGTAAACAGGGTGTACGAATCGGGGAATATCTCCGCAAGCTGTATCCAGGCCGCCAAGGAAGCGCTGTCGGGCGTGTCCAATGTGGGTGATCTGACCCACTTCCGCAGGAACAACGGGCGGGAGGGCCTGGTGATCGGAAACCACGTATTTTATTAAAAAAAGGTATTGTGCAGAACAGAGAAAGGTGTCCGGAGAAGTTCCGGACGCCTTTTTTCGATTCCAGCTGATAAATCGGGGTATCGTGCAAAGAACACTATTGCCCAAACATCGATTTTGTAGTAAACTATATGTAACCTGATGTGAAGGCGAGGGAGCGGACAAAGGGTTCCCGCGGCAGGTCAGGGAAGTATCGGGAGAGGCGGAGCAGGTTTCGGAGGAAGAGGAACTGCGCCGGGGAACCGGATACGGAATGTGGAAGGCAAAGGAGGACTCATATGGAAGAGATGTTGATTTTCTGGCTGGTTCTGCTGATTCTCTGTATAGGAGTGGAAGTGCTGACCCTGGGGCTTACCAGCATATGGTTTGCGGGCGGTGCGTTGGTGGCAATCTTTGCATCCCTGCTGCAGGCGCCCATCTTTCTGCAGATTATATTGTTTTTTGTGGTATCCCTGCTGATGCTGTTCTTTACCAGGCCGGTTGCCGTGCGGTACTTTAACAGGGACAGGGTGAAGACGAATGTGGAAAGCATGGTTGGACGCCAGGCCATTGTAATCGGCGAGATCGATAATCTGAAGGCATCCGGGCAGGTAACGGTGAACGGCCAGGAGTGGACGGCCAGAAGCTGGGATGACAGGGTGAGGATTCCGGAAGGGACGGTTGTGATTGTGAAAGCCATCAACGGTGTAAAGCTCATCGTGATGCAGCAGGATCAGGGCAGTGAAAAGGTTCCCGGGGAAAATACAGAAGAATCCGGTGGTCCTGAGGGACAGGGAACAAATATTCCGTGAAACGGAGACGGGATTTTGGGATAAAATAAACAGGCACTGTCACAGGCAGTGCAGAAAGAGGTAAAAGATGGATTTGTTATGGGTATTGTTTGCATTGATTGTCCTGGTGCTGGTGATTCTGGCATCCTGTCTGAAGATCGTTCCTCAGGCGCAGGCGTATGTGATTGAGCGTCTTGGCGCTTATCAGGGGACATGGTCCGTGGGGTTCCACATTAAGATGCCGTTTGTGGATAAAGTGGCCAGAAAGGTGAATCTGAAGGAACAGGTGGCTGACTTCCCGCCCCAGCCTGTTATCACAAAGGATAATGTCACCATGCGGATTGATACCGTGGTATTTTATCAGATCACGGATCCCAAGCTGTTTACGTATGGTGTGGAGAATCCCATGATGGCAATTGAGAATCTGACTGCCACCACCCTCCGTAATATCATCGGAGACCTGGAACTGGACCAGACGCTGACCAGCCGTGAGACCATCAATACAAAGATGCGCGCAGCCCTGGATATCGCCACGGATCCCTGGGGAATCAAGGTGAACCGGGTGGAGCTGAAGAATATCATTCCTCCCGCGGAGATTCAGAACGCCATGGAGAGACAGATGAAGGCTGAGCGTGAGAGACGTGAGGCCGTAACCCGTGCGGAAGGTGAAAAGAAGGCCAAGATCCTGGAGGCGGAAGGCGCCAAGGAATCCGCCATTCTCCGCGCAGAGGCTGATAAGGAGTCGGCAATCCTCCGCGCCGAGGCCCAGAAGGAGAAGATGATCCGTGAGGCGGAAGGTGAGGCTGCTGCCATTTTGAAGGTACAGCAGGCCAATGCGGATGGTATTAAGATGCTGAAAGAGGCCGGAGCTGATGAATCCGTGCTGAAGATCAAGAGTCTGGAAGCCTTCGAGAAGGTTGCGGACGGTCAGGCAACCACCATTCTGCTTCCTGCAGAGCTGCAGGGCATTGCCAGTCTGGCGACTGCATGGAAGGAGAGCTCAAGGAAGTGAAATTCCTGGAAATAAATTTCCTAGAAGTGAACTTCCTGGAAGTAAACTTCCTGGAAATAAATTTCCTGGGAGTAACAATAGAGGGGAAAAGAAAGAGGGAAACAGTCGGTTTTGGGGCATATTCAGAACCGGCTGTCTTTTTGAAGTATATTTAAAGGTGATTAAAGATAATGGAAAGGCGGGACATGGAATGGATTTAAAAGGACGGGACTTTTTAAAGCTGCTTGATTTTACGCAGGAGGAGATCGTATATCTGGTGGATCTGGCGGCGGAACTGAAAGAGAAAAAGAAAAAAGGAATTCCCGTGGATACCCTGCGGGGGAAAAACGTGGCTCTTATTTTTGAGAAGACCAGTACCCGTACCAGGTGCGCTTTCGAGGTGGCTGCGCATGATCTGGGAATGGGCGCCACTTACCTTGATCCTTCAGGCTCTCAGATCGGTAAAAAGGAAAGTATAGCGGATACGGCAAGGGTGCTTGCCGGGATGTTTGAGGGAATCGAATACAGGGGATTTGGGCAGGATATTGTGGAAGAACTGGCAAAGTATTCCAGGGTGCCGGTTTGGAACGGTCTGACAAATGAATTCCATCCCACGCAGATGCTGGCGGATCTTCTGACCATAAGGGAGCATTTCGGGCGTCTGAAGGGAATCAGGCTCACCTATATGGGGGATGCGCGTTACAATATGGGAAATTCCCTTATGGTGACCTGTGCCAGGATGGGGATGCACTTTACGGCCTGTACATCCGGGAAGTATTTTCCGGGGAAGGACCTGACAGAGCAGTGCAGGGCGATTGCAGCGGAAACCGGAGGCAGCATTACTTTTACGGAGGATGTGGCGGCAGGCACCAGAGGCGCGGATGTGATCTACACGGATGTATGGGTTTCCATGGGAGAGCCGGAGGAAGTGTGGGAGGAGCGTATCCGGGAGCTGTCCCCCTACCGGGTGAACCGGGCCGTAATGGAAAACGCAGGACCACAGGCTGTCTTCATGCACTGCCTTCCGGCATTTCATGACCTGAACACAGGGACCGGAGCGGAAATGGGGGCCCGTTTCGGAATCCGGGAGATGGAGGTTACGGACGAGGTGTTTGAGTCGGAGCAGTCCCTGGTCTTCCAGGAGGCGGAAAACCGCATGCATACCATCAAGGCAGTGATGGCTGCCACTATACAGGGAACGAAGGGGACAGGGCTTAACCGGGATGAAATCTGAAATATTGCTGCTGTTAAGGGAACGGGGGGATTATGTCTCGGGGCAGGAACTGTGTGAGCGTTTTAAAGTGTCCCGTACGGCGGTCTGGAAGGCAGTGGGGCAGCTGAAAAAGGAGGGATACCGTATAGAGGCGGTTCAGAACAGGGGATATCTCCTGATTCCCGAGAGGGAGCTGTTCGGACAGCATGAACTGGAAAGCAGAATGAACACGGAATGGGCAGGGCATCCAGTCAGATTTTATGACACCCTGGAATCCACGAATCTGCAGGCAAAGCTGGATGCGGAAAAAGGGGCGGAAGAGGGAACTCTGATTGTTGCGGATATGCAGACCGCAGGAAGGGGACGCAGGGGCAGGACGTGGAACAGCCCTGCAGGAACCAATGTCTATTTTACCCTGATACTGAGACCACGGTTTTCTGTGGAACTGGCATACATGGTGACTGTTGTGATGGGGCTTGCCGTGGCGGAGGCCATCCGGGAGATCTGCGGCGTGGAGGCAGGGATCAAGTGGCCCAACGACATTGTGGCAGACGGGAAAAAGATCTGCGGCATGCTGGCGGAGATGAGCGTGGAGAGGGAGTATATCCATTATGTGGTGATGGGCGTGGGCATCAATGTGGGAAAGCAGGAATTTCCGGAGGAAATTTCGGGCACTGCCACCAGTCTGTGGGAACTGTGCGGGGACAATGTATCCAGGGCCGGACTGGTCTGCGGGGTGATGAGGAAATTCGAGTCTTATTACGGCTCCTTTCTGCAGGCGGGTGATCTTTCCGGGCTGGTGGAGAGATATGACAGTCTGCTGGTGAACCTGAACAGGGAAGTGCGGGTATTGGACCCCAAGGGGGAATTTGCGGGAACTGCCAGGGGCGTCAACCGGAAGGGAGAGCTTCTGGTGGAGACGGAGGATGGAAGGGTGACGGCCGTGTGCGCCGGAGAGGTGTCGGTGAGGGGGGTTTACGGATATGTGTGAAGAGAAAAAGACGGTGCTCTGCGGCGCCAATGCATATGAGAAAAAGTATTATTTTAATCAGCAGTTTCAGGCCATTCCGGATTCCGTTAAGGAGGAGCTGCATATTATCTGCGTGCTGTTTACGGAGGAGGTGGGAGGCATATTTACCATAGCCTTCGAAGAAGACGGAAGCGTAATAATGGAGACAAATGCAGCGGATGACGATATCGGCTATGACGAAATCAGCAGCGGACTTCTGGTGTCTGAGATACGCAGGAACCGCAGGGAACTGTTTGAGGCACTGAGCCTGTATTACAGCGTGTTTATCCAGGAGCGTGCCAGGGGGCAGGAATTTTAAGAGAAGGGGATAATGCGGTCAGGGGCAGTTTCGGCGGGAGAAGCCGGAACCGCAACAGGAGGTGTATGACATGATTCTGGCAGTGGATGTAGGAAATACAAATATTACCATGGGTGTGTACAATGGCGCATCCCTGAAAGCTACTTTTCATATCATGACGAAAACGCCCAGAACGTCGGACGAATACGGCGTTTTGATCACACAGCTGCTGAAGGACAGGGGAGTAGGAATATCCGATCTGGAAGGATCCATTGTGGCCAGTGTGGTGCCGGATGTAATGCACTCCTTTCTGGGCGCTCTGGCGCGGTATACGGAGACCAGGCCGCTGATTGTGGGACCGGGTACCAAAACAGGCATCCGCATCATTACGGAGGATACAAGGGCCATCGGCGCGGACCGTATCGTGGATGCGGTGGCTGCATACGAGAAATACGGGGGCCCCGTGCTTGTTCTGGATTTCGGAACGGCTACCACTTATGACCTGATTACGGCAAAGGGGGAATTTGCGGCGGGCATTACCGCCCCGGGTATCCGCATCAGCTCAGAGGCGCTGTGGACACAGGCTGCAAAGCTTCCCAATATCGAGATCAAAAAGCCCAGGTCCATTCTGGCCCAGGAGACCATCAGCAGCATGCAGGCAGGGCTTGTGTACGGACAGATCGGCCAGACGGAATATATCATCAGGAAGGTAAAGGAAGAAAGCGGCATTGAGGATCTGAAGGTGGTGGCTACGGGAGGTCTTGGAAGGCTTATTGCGGACGAGACTGCACTCATTGACATATACGACAGCTTTCTGACTCTTGACGGTCTCAGGATAGTCTACGAGAAAAACCGAAGGTAAGGGCAGGAGGGATGCGGAGGAGGGAGATACCATGGAAAAACTGGTCATAGGCAATGTGGCCCTGGATAACCGGGTGATACTGGCGCCCATGGCAGGGGTGACGGACCTGCCTTTCAGGCTGCTGTGCCATAAGGCGGGAGCCGGTCTTGTCTGTATGGAAATGGTCAGCGCAAAGGCCATTTATTATAACAACAAAAATACAGAGGAGCTTCTCACCATTCATCCGGAGGAAACGCCGGTTTCCCTGCAGCTCTTCGGATCGGATCCGGAGATTGTCAGCGAGATGGCAAAGCGCATTGAGGAGAGGCCTTTTTCCATATTGGATTTCAACATGGGCTGCCCGGTGCCAAAAGTGGTGAACAATGGAGAGGGCTCTGCCCTGATGAAGGACCCTGTCCTTGCGGAGAAGATACTGTCCGCGCTGGTGAAGGCGGTGAAAAAGCCTGTGACGGTGAAAATACGCAGGGGATTTGACCAGGAACACTGCAATGCAGTGGAGATAGCAAAAATTGCCGAGAGCTGCGGCGTTGCGGCAATAGCCGTCCACGGGCGCACCAGGGAGCAGTATTACAGCGGCCGGGCGGACTGGAATGCCATACGGCAGGTAAAGGAGGCGGTCCGGATTCCTGTTATCGGAAACGGGGATGTGGACAGTCCTGCCGCAGCGGAGGAAATGCTTCGGCTGACAGGCTGCGACGGGGTGATGATCGGCAGGGCTGCCCAGGGAAATCCCTGGATATTCCGGGACGTGGTGAGCTGGCTGGAGACGGGCACGGTGCCGGAACCGCCGGACCGGTCTGAGAAAAAGCGCATGGTGCTGGAGCACGCGAGGCTGCAGCTTGCGTTTAAGGGGGAATACACTGCAGTGCGGGAGATGCGAAAGCATCTGGGCTGGTATACTGCCGGACTGCCCCATTCGGCCCGGTTCCGCCAGACGATTAATTCCATGGAATCCTTTGAGGAACTCATGGAGGGAGTGGAGACTATTTTCGGTTGAGGCGGCATATACTGCTGCATGGACACCATAATCTATTTTTATAAAAAGAGGGATGCAGAGGAACCCCTGGTAGAGCCTGTTGGGCTCAAGCGCTACATGCTGATACGGGTGGGGCTGAACGTGGGGGACGGGGAATGGTTCGGGGAAGATCTGGAGCCGGAAGGGCAGTCCCTGTCTGGGGAGGCAGTGAAGGAGACGGAGAAAACCTCCGGGGGGAGCCTGAATGAAGCCGCCGGGGAGGGTCCGGCCGGGAAGCGGGGCCTCTGGAGGGGATTCCGGTGGCTGCCCGGGTTGGTGGGAAAAGGCAGAAGGGAACGTGCAGCCAGAAGGCAGAGAGCGGAGGAGGAACGGGCCGCAGAGCGCCTGGCCTGCCAGCGGGAGGAGCGGTTCCGCAGGACGGGCCGTTCCATGGCAGCGCTGCGGATGCGGATCCGGGAACTGGCAGGGGAGGATGATGTCTTTTTCTGTGTCTA
The DNA here is from genome assembly GCA_947367855.1 of uncultured Lachnospiraceae bacterium. Taxonomy (GTDB): domain Bacteria; phylum Bacillota; class Clostridia; order Lachnospirales; family Lachnospiraceae; genus Acetatifactor. Next base: position 109,270 of record CANBFE010000002.1, read on the forward strand.
TGAGGACAGCGTCAGAAAGAGGCTGACAGGGAAGTCCTCTCTGGCCGGTCTGTGGCAGAACTGCATTGACTGGAGGGAGTTCGAAGCTTACAGAGAACGCTTCTGGGTGGAGGAATTGATGACACAGGCAGAATTGCCTTATTTTGTCATTCTGGGGACTGCTCCCTGTATGCCGGAGGTGGTCTGGAAACATGCCCGCCGGATGAAGGCGCTGCGGTGGATTCTTCCGGAGGCTGACTGTGCCGGGGAGTTTCTGGAATTTGTGGAAGACTTTTATGTGGATAACGGACTTGCCATCGGGCTGGAGACGCTTTCCGGGGCAGGAGATTTTTCCTGCCTGCAGTTGGCGTGCGAAAAACCGTCCAATATAATTGATTTTACCGGAGAAACAGCCATCCTGACATCCGGTGTGGCGGAGGGAAGCATCTGGCTTGATATGCTGTCCGCAGAGGAAAAGGGAAGGAGAATCAGGGGGCGGAACAGGCATATTTCTTATTTTTCCATGAAGGAGAGGTGGAAAAGTGCACAAAGACGGTGCCGCAGTCCCCTGGAGTCTTGACACAGCCCGGAAAAGTGGTATAATACGGGAGAATCAAAAACGGAAAACGACAGACAAAGGGATCGACAGCTTACGGGATCCGCAAATATAGAAAATCAGGAAGGATGTATTGAGATGCAGGAGAAGAAAAATATTCTGACTTATGAGGGACTTAAAAAATATGAGAATGAGCTGCATGAGCTGAAGGTGGTGCGGCGTCAGGAAGTGGCCCAGAAGATCAAGGAGGCCAGGGAGCAGGGTGACCTGTCCGAGAATGCGGAGTACGACGCGGCAAAGGACGAGCAGCGGGATATCGAGACCAGAATCGAGGAACTGGAAAAGATTCTGAAAAATGCAGAGGTAGTGGTAGAGGACGAGGTGGATCTGGATAAGATCAACATCGGCTGTGTGGTAAAGCTTCTGGACATTGACTACAGCGAGGAACTGGAGTACAAGATTGTGGGGTCAACGGAGGCGGACAGCCTCAAGGGGAAGATCTCCAACGAGAGTCCGGTGGGCAAGGCCCTTATCGGCTGCAAGGTGGGCGACAATGTGGAAGTGGAGACTACCGCAGGGGTATTCACTTACAAGGTGCTGGAAATCCAGAGGAGCAGATAGGAAGAGGAATTCGGTTCAGGAAGACCGCAACGGGGTTGACTGTCAGGTCGGCCCCGTTTTTTTGAAATAACTTGTTTTTACCTGTGTTTACTGGTATACTAATGCTGTATTAAATGCATAATTGTAATCCAGGATTGTTTTTTATGGTCGGCGTTGTCAGGGGCTGGCGGATTGGGGACAATGGAAAGACCATCGGATGGGAGATAAATGAAAAAGCTGAAGGACGTCAGGGTGGGGTTGCTGCAGATACCGGTTACCCGAATTGCCCTGCTGATTTTTGCAGACCTTATGTCTGTGCTCTTGGCCTCCGTGCTCAGTCTGTACGTTCGATATGACTTTAAGTTTATGGAGGTGCCAAGGTATTTCTGGGATGCCGTATTGGAATGCTATCTTCCGAATGTGGTTATCCTGCTGATAGCGTTTAATATTTTCCGGCTGTACAAAAGCGTGTGGCGGTATGCCTCGGATAAGGAACTGGTAAACAATGCCATTGCGGTGGTGCTCTGCGCCATTGCGCAGCCTTTGCTGGGATGGGTCTGCGGAGTCAGATTTCCTGTGAGCTATCCCTTTTTTTACGGAACATTTCTTCTGATTTTTACGGTGGGGATTCGCTTCAGCTACCGCATTCTCCGTGTCTTCCAGAACAAAAGGATTGGCCGCAAGAATGGTCTCACAAGGGTTAACTGTATGATTGTGGGGGCGGGTGCTGCGGGAAATGCCATCTTAAAGGAGATTGAGACAAGCCATTATCTGAACATGTATGTTTCCTGCGCTGTGGACGACCATTCCGGCTGCCACGGAAAATATCTCAGGGGAATTCCCATTGTGGGAGGCAGGGAATGCATTCCCGAGTGTGTGGAAAAATATGCCATAGATGAGATTATCATTGCCATTCCTTCCGCCAGCCGCGCAGCCCTGAAGCCCATTCTGGACATCTGTAAGGAAACCGGCTGCAAGATGCGGATTCTGCCCGGGATATACCAGCTGATCAATGGGGATGTCAATGTGTCCAGGCTGCGGGAAGTCCAGATTGAAGACCTGCTGGGAAGGGATCCCATTGAGGTTAATGTGGACCAGATCATCGGTTATGTGTGGAAGAAGTCGGTACTGGTAACCGGCGCCGGAGGGTCCATAGGCAGCGAGCTCTGCAGACAGATTGCCGAGCACGGCCCAAGGATGCTGATCCTGTTTGACATATACGAAAACGGTGTCTATGAACTGCAGCAGGAGCTGAAGATGAAATATCCGGAACTGAACCTGGTGGTGCTTATCGGTTCCGTGCGGAATGAGGCCAGGGTGGAGGACATTTTCAGGCAGTACAGACCCCAGATCGTGTACCATGCCGCAGCCCATAAGCATGTGCCCCTTATGGAGGACAGCCCCAGGGAGGCCATCAAAAACAATGTGTTCGGCACACTGAAGGTGGCAAGGGCGGCGGACCGGTACGGAACGAAGCGGTTTGTGATGATCTCCACGGATAAGGCGGTAAATCCCACCAATATCATGGGAGCTAGCAAGCGCATCTGCGAGATGATCATACAGAATCAGAACCTGAAATCCAGGACGGAATTTGTGGCGGTGCGCTTTGGCAATGTACTGGGGAGCAACGGCAGTGTCGTGCCTCTGTTTAAGAAACAGATAGAGCAGGGTGGCCCGGTGACAGTGACCAGTCCGGAGATTGTCCGTTACTTTATGACGATTCCGGAGGCGGTTTCCCTGGTGCTGCAGGCCGGGGCCTATGCCAGAGGCGGGGAGATTTTCGTTCTTGACATGGGAGAGCCCATGAATATGCTGGATATGGCAAAGAACCTGATCAAGCTCTCCGGTCTGCGGGTGGACGAGGATATCAAGATTGAGTTTATCGGACTGCGCCCCGGAGAAAAAATGTACGAGGAGCTGCTGATGAACGAGGAGGGACTTCAGGAAACCGCCAACAAAATGATTCATATCGGCAGGCCCATAGAGTTTGACTCGGAGGAATTTGAGGAGCAGCTTGAGCAGCTGTATGAGATGACGCTGGCGGAGGAAGGAGATATCCGCAGGATGGTGAAGGAGATCGTCCCCACCTACCAGTACGAGGAATAAGCATAGGCAGCACCCCGAAATCCTATGTGGGAAAGAGCGGCAGAAGGGCGGATGCGGAACTGGAAAACAGCAGAAGGGCGGATGCGGAACTGGAATAGGAGAAATCATATGTACGGAAAGTTAAAGAGAGGAATGGATTTTATGATGGCGCTGCTGGGACTGGTAATCCTGTCCCCGGTTTTTCTGATTTTAATCCTTGCAATCAAACTGGACTCCAGAGGTCCGGTACTTTTCCGGCAGAAGAGAGTGGGGATTCATAAAACGCACTTTCATATATTGAAATTCCGTACCATGCGCATCGACACCCCCAGGGACATGCCCACCCACCTTCTGAAGAATCCGGAGCAGTATATCACGAAAGTGGGCAGGTTTCTGCGCAGGACCAGTCTGGACGAGCTTCCCCAGATTGTCAATATCCTGAAAGGGGACATGGCTGTGGTGGGGCCCAGGCCTGCGCTGTGGAACCAGTATGACCTCATTGAGGAGCGGGACAGGTACGGGGCAAACGATGTGCGTCCCGGACTTACGGGATGGGCCCAGATCAATGGCAGGGACGAACTGGAGATTCCCGTGAAGGCAAAGCTTGACGGAGACTATACGGAAGCCCTGCTGCATGGAAAGGGGTTACGGATGGACTGCCGTTGTTTTTTCGGAACATTCCTGAGCGTGCTCCGGGAGGAGGGCGTGGTGGAGGGTGGTACCGGGAGCATCCATGATGCCGACGATTCCGGAACAAACCAGAAGATAGAAAGGTAATCGTTCGAAAGAAAACTTGGAAATCCCCGGAGCTTCCTGAAAATACAGGCGGAACCCGGGGCAGCAGGCGGAGACGGCAGGGCAAAGCGGAAGATGCCGTAGGATACAGGTGGACATGGCATGAAACGGGTATTGGTGACAGGCAGAAACAGTTACATCGGCACGGCATTTATTCGGTACGCAGAGGCGCGCTATCCGGGAGCCTTTCTGACAGACACGGTCAGTATGCGGGACGGCTCCTGGCGGGAACTGGATTTTTCTGCCTATGATACCGTTTTTCATGTGGCGGGAATCGCCCATGCGGATATCGGGCATGCATCGGAGGAGATAAAGCGTCAGTATTATGAGGTTAACACGGATCTGACGCTGGAGACTGCAGGCAGGGCAAAGGCGGCGGGTGTAAGACAATTCGTCTTCATGAGCTCCATGATTGTGTATGGAGGCCGGGAGCATGTGACAGAAGATACCATTCCGGAACCTGCCAATTTCTATGGGGACAGCAAGTGGAAGGCTGACTGCGGCGTAAGGGAGCTGGCGGACGATACCTTTCAGGTTGCCGTGCTGCGTCCGCCTATGATTTACGGGAGGGGAAGCAGGGGAAATTATCCTGTATTGGCAAAGATGGCAAAGAAGCTGCCCGTTTTTCCCAGGATAAAAAACAGACGCTCCATGCTTTATATAGAAAATTTATGCGAATTTCTGTGCCGCATTATGCTGGAAGGGCAGGGCGGCATCTTTTTTCCCCGGAATGCAGAGACGGTCAGTACCAGTGATCTGGTGAAGGAGATTGCGGAATGCTGCGGGCACAGGATTTGGGTGACGTCCCTGCTCACCCCGGCTGCCATACTGGGGAAGCATATGCCGGGAAAAATCGGGGATATGTGTAGGAAGGCCTTTGGCAGCAGCTGGTATGAGACGGAGCCCGGTGAGGCGGACCGGGACTACAGGGTGGCGGATTTCAGGGAATCCGTGAGAAGGACAGAGGGGATGCGGGATGCGTTCTCTGCGGAATCGCCGGGACACAAGCCGGATGCAGGGAAGCCTCTGGTATCGGTTACCACAGTCACCCACAACAGCGGGAAAACTCTTGCAAGAACCATAGAATCCGTGCTGAACCAGACTTACAGGCATGTGGAATATCTCATCATAGACGGGCTGTCCAATGACAGGACGGTGGAAATTGCGGAAAGCTACCGGGAGGAATTTGCGGCAAGAGGAATTGACTACAAAATCGTCTCCGAGGCTGACAGGGGGATGTACGATGCCATCAACAAGGGAATCCGTCTGTCCCGGGGCGCTGTGATCGGCAATATCAACTCGGACGACTGGTATGAGCCGGATGCCGTGGAAAAGGCAGTCCGTTTCATGGAACAGAGCGGCTGTGATTATATGTATGCGGATCTGCATATGGTGAAGGCAGACGGTTCAGGCTTTGTCAAACGCGCAAAGCTGCAAAGGCTTGCCACGTCCAGGGGATGGAACCATCCAACCCAGTTTGCCAGGAGAGAGCTCCATCTGCGGTATCCCTATAAACTGGAAAGTCTCCACGATGACTTTGATTTCTTTCTGAAGGTGAGGAAATCGGACTGCCGAATAGGGGTTCTGAATGAGACGCTTGCCAATTTTACCATGGAGGGAATCAGCCATGAGAGAAAGCTGAAAGCCGCGTTTTCCAGGGGGAAATCCAGGTACCGGATTTACCGGAATAACGGGTTCGGCAGATGGTATCTGTTGGAATGCATTTTGATAGAGGGCGCCAAGTTTGTGCTGCATTTAGTGTGACAGGAGTACTGGCCGTTTCCCACAAGGGCTGTCGGAAGGGCCCCCGGGCCGCACAGAAGGACGGAAATATGAAGATTTTACAGATTAACAGCCATTATGACCAGGGCGGGGCAGCCCGCATTGTTGCATGCATTCACAGGCAGCTTCTTGCCCAGGGACAGGAATCCCATGTGGCCTATGGCAGGGGACGGAAGGGCGCGGAGGGAACCTACCGCTTCAATACGGTGCCGGAAGTTCTGCTGTCTGCAGGATGCAGCCGCTTTCTGGGAAAAAACGGCTGGTATAACAGAATGGCCACCCGCAGGCTGCTCCGGTTTATGGAGCAGATAAAACCTGACGTGGTGCATCTCCATGCCCTGCACGGCTACTATCTGAATTTTCCCATGCTGTTTAACTACATCAATGACAAAAAAATTTCCTGTGTCTGGACCTTTCATGACTGTCATGCGTTTACGGGGAACTGCGGCTATTTCTTTGACTGTGAGAGGTGGAAAAAGGGATGCGGAAACTGTCCTTATCCCGGAAATTATCCTGCAAGCCAGTGGTTTGACCGCTCGGAGCAAATGTGGCGGCAGAAGCAGGAGCTGTTCACCCGGGGCAGAAAGGTGATAGTGACGCCTTCCCGGTGGCTCACGGAGCAGGCAAAGCAGTCTTATTTCAAAAAATATCCCTGTATCACCATCCACAACGGAATCAACACAAAACAGATTTTCTATCCGAGGGACAGGCGGGCCTGCCGGGAAAAATACGGATTCGGTCAGGAGGAGAAGCTGATCCTGGGCATTGCGGCAGGCTACAGGGACCAACGTAAGGGGGCAAGGTACATCATTCAGCTTGCCAGGGATCTGGGAAATGAGGCAAAGCTGATTCTGATCGGCTGGAACCGGGAGAATGACGCCATGCTGGAGGAAAACGGCGGCCGGGCAGGGAATATTCTGACGCTCCCCAATACAGCGGATACGGAGATGCTGGCAGAGTATTACAGCATGGCGGATGTGTTCGTCATCCCTTCTCTGGCGGAGAATTATGCCACCACCACCCTGGAGGCCATGGCCTGCGGCACTCCGGTGGTGGGATTTGAGGTTGGGGGGATTCCGGAGCAGCTGGAAGGCGGCAGGGGAATCACGGTGAAAGCCGGGGACCAGGCGCTCTTTGACGAAGCTGTGCGCAGCGTGCTGAGGGGGAAAGCAAGGCTGATGAGCCGGGAAGCCCTGGCAGCAGCTGTTGGAGAGGAAAATTCCACGGAGCGGATGACGGAGGCATATCAGCAGATTTACCGGGAGCTGTTCAGGGAAGGATAGGCCGGGCAGGCACGAAGCGGAGAGGAGAGGGCAGAATGACCACGTCGGTATGCATGGGAATTTATAACGGGGCTGCATATCTGGAGGAGCAGCTGGAGAGTATACGAAGCCAGACAAAGCCTCCGGATGAGGTGATTCTGTGCGATGACGGCTCCCGGGATGCAGGCATGGAGCTGGCCCGGGCTTTTATTGACAGACACGGCCTGCAGGACAGCTGGAAGCTGTACCGGAATCCGGAACGGAAGGGGTATCCGGGGAATTTTTACCATGCCATGAGCCTGTGCACAATGGATGTGGTTTTCCTGGCGGATCAGGATGATATCTGGGCTGACAGAAAGATGGAGAGTCTGTGTGAAATTCTGGAGACGCATCCGGAGGCGCGCTGTGTGTGCTGCAAGTTCGGTCTCATTGACAGCCGGGGAAGGGACATCCATTCCCTGATGCAGCCCACTGTCAGCCATGGCACAGGCAGAGTCAGAACAGTTTCCATTGGGGATGTGTTTTATAAATGTGAGTGGCCGGGGATGGTTCTGGCCTACCGGAGAGACTGGTTCCGGGAGAAGACAGAGGGCAGAAAACCGGAGGCGGCTTTCCGCATTCCCCATGATTTGATGGTCTGCGCCCTGGCTGCGGAGGATCATGGCTTTCTGCAGCTGGACAGGGAGCTGGCATACCACAGGCGCCATGACAGCAATGCCGGGGGCGAGGAGCACCGCCTGGGCAGGCTCCTGAACAGGAAACGTAAACTGGGCGAAATCGAAACCTATATCCGGCTTCTGGACGCTTTCAGGGAGGGACAGATTCTGACCACGGAAGAGGCCGGAGAGGCGCTGGAAGAGAAGAGAGCCGTCATGGGGGAGCGGTATGAGGCTCTGCGCTCCGGGCGGATTACAGGAGTGATGGCCAACGCCTGGCGGCGCCGTGGGATGGTAAGGCCTGCCACGGTAATCTGCGATCTGATTTTGTGCTTTGGGAGAGATTCCGGGGAATAGTCTCAGTTATCAGGGGGCAGTGTTTTATCCGATAGGGAGGCAGGGAAAAGGCCGCAATCTGTTTCTTGAACAGATCTATGCAAAGCTTATCAGCATGCCCTTGGAATATGTGGATTCGGAAAAAGGCCGGGATGAGGTTGACGATGTGGCATGGATGGCAGACACTGTTGCCAATATGGCTTATGAATGTTGGGAGGGTGCGGCAGTATTTCCCAATTTTCTGGTTCGAGATTGTGAAGTATGACATTGTATTTCGGCTATATGGCACTGGTTTCGGGATCCTTTCATAAACTGGCAGGCTTTGCCGGGAACCTTAAGGCCAATACAGCGGGACAGATGGAAAGGGTGTTTGCGTTTCTGGCGCATCCGTCGGAGACAGAGGGCAGCCACATACGCGATGTAGACGGCTTTGAGAGCCTTGAATTTGACAATGTGTATTTTCAATACCCCACAGCAGGCGAATTTGTGCTGCGGGGTGTCAGTTTTACGATCAGGAAAGGCGAGAAGGTTTCCCTGGTTGGCGTAAACGGGGCGGGCAAGTCCACAATTATCAAGCTTATACTGGGGCTTTATAGGATAAGCGCAGGGACAATCAGGCTGAACGGATACGATGTAAATGAGTATGATATCCGGGATGTGCGGAGGCTGTTTTCGGTAATGTTCCAGAATTATGCCAGGTATTCCCTTACGCTGCGGGAATGCATCGGGCTTTCGGATACGGACCGTCTTGAGGATGTCCATGCCATGATGGAGGCCATGGAGAAGAGCGGGGTGGCCGGGTTCTATGACAGGTTTGACAGCGGGCTTGACTCCTATGTGACAAAACAATTCTCTGACGACGGGGTTGAACTGTCGGGGGGACAGCATCAGAAGCTTGCGCTCTGCAGAACCTATTTCAAGGACGCGCCGTTCTATATTTTTGATGAGCCGTCCGCAGCCCTTGACGCTGAAGCTGAAGACAGGATGCTGCAGAATTTTGCGCGTATCTCTGATGGCAAAACCGGTATCATCATTTCCCACAGGTTCTCAAGCAGCAGGATGACGGATAAGGTCATCCTGCTTGACGGCGGGGTAGTGGTGGAGAAAGGCTCCCATGAGGAATTGATGTCAAAGGGCGGCATATACGCGGAACTTTTTACGATGCAGAAAAAGAAATATACGCTTTGAGCCGCTTACAAAGTGATCTGGAATAGGAGTTGTATTTATGGATGCGATCAAAAAATGCATGAGAAATATCCTGTTTTCATTCAAATCCAGTTTTTTGGCATCAAAGAAATACTTTACCGTCAAGTGCATGATATCCCTCATTACAATTGTGATACCCCTTGCAAATATGACGCTGTGGCGAAATATTTTAAACGGCATAGCATACAAAACGCCCATGGACAGTCTGCTGTATGTTTTTGCCGCATATCTGCTCCTTGAACTGGCGTTGAGAACAGCCGGACATCAGGTACAATGTCACAAAATCAATGCTTCTGATGCTGAACTACTGCGGGGAAAAAACAGGGATCGGCGACCTGCAGTATCATGTGAGCATCATATCCCGTTTAAGGTCACAGCTCACCTCTTTTATCGTGGATATCAACAGATTCATGATTCACAATGAGAGATTGAATGATCTCAGGGATTTTATGGATATCGTGCCCGAAACCGAGAAGGGAGGAACCAGGATACCTTCAGGGAATCCGGAAATACAGTTTGACAATGTGTACTTTAAGTATCCCAACTGCGATGACTATGTACTGAAAGGCTGCTCTTTCACCATCAAACCCTATGAAAAGATCGGCCTTATCGGGCATAACGGTGCGGGAAAATCGACTGTCATCAAGCTGCTGTTCCGGTTATATGACCCCCAGTCCGGCGTTATCTGCATTGACGGCGTGGACATCAAAGAATATGACATATGCGCGTTAAGGAGCATATTCGGGGTAATGTTCCAGGAAATCATCCCCTACAGCCTGCCCTTGAGAGAGATAATCGCCATGCCGCGGTTCGAAGAACGGTTTGACGAATACAAGCTGAAGAGGGCCTGTAACACCAGTGGGGTCAGCAGGATTATTTCAGACTGGAGCGAGGGCTTTGACACCGTTTTGGGCCGGAGATATGTCCCTGACGGAAAAGACCTGTCAGGGGGCCAGTGGCAGCTGATAAATTATGCCAGGGCATGGTTTGATGAGAGGGAATTTATGATACTGGATGAACCGTCCGCAGCGTTGGATCCCATCACGGAAGATAAAATGTTCCAACAGCTTTACCGCTTGAGCGAAAACAGAAGCCTTGTGACGATTTCCCACCGTCTGTCAAACACAACGCTTTCGGATAAGATTCTGGTCATAAACGACGGGCAGATCATTGAGCAGGGAACACATTCCGAATTGCTTGGACAGGGCGGCGTATATGCGCACCTGTTTCAACTGCAGGCGGGCAGATATGAATGATGCGCATATCATAATCTAACCCGGACAAGCCGGAATGGTTTTGACCTTTTCCGAGATAGGTTTTTCCATTATTCGTGTCAACAATAAATGTCAGAAAAGCTGACATTTATTGTTGACTTTTTTGTTGGTTTTGGGTATACTGATTTATGAAGTGGAGGTGAAAACTATGTATGAAAGATTGAAGGAAGCAAGGAAGAACCTAAAACTGTCACAGGAATTTGTTGCTCGTCAGATGCGTCTTTCCAGGCCGACAATCAGCGCGATAGAATCCGGACAGAGGAAAGTTACGGCAGAGGAACTTGCCGGGTTTTCTGAACTTTACGGGATAAGTGCGGATGAATTGATGTATGGGAAGGCTTCTGAGGATGCACAAGTGGAAATGTTCACACGTGCTTTTTCAGAATTGTCAGATATAGACAGGCGGGAGATTATGAGCCTTATTGACTTTAAACGCAGATATAAGGAGACGATGAATGGCTGACGTGTCGGAGAAGCTTTATAGCCAAGGGATGTCTCCGCAGGTGTTGGCCGAAAAAGTTCTTGAGGACAGGCTGGGCAGGGAAATGCCTTCAATTCCAATAGACCCGTTTAAGCTGATGCGCGAATATGGGATTGTGTACCAGTTTATGGGTTTTGAGGATTTGGAGGGTATTTACCTTGTGCCGGAGGATGGTAATGACATTCCGTTGGTAGGCATCAACTATAAAAGGAAAATTACAAGGCAGAGATTTACTGCCGCACATGAATTGTGCCATCATCTGAAAGACCGTAGGAACGAAGCGTGTCCTATAAGGACTACCCCAAATGGAATAGAGCGCTTTGCCGAGCAGTTTGCGGCCGAACTGCTTATGCCTAAAAGGCTGTTTTTGGCTGTGGCCGACGAGTATGCAGATAACGGGAAAGTTTCATTGGACAGTGCTCTGCAGATTGCGGAGCGCTTTGGCGTGAGCTTCCGCTCCTGTGTGCTCAGGCTTGCATATACTTTCCATATTCTGGATGGTGAATATGCAGATTTGAACAAGAGGATTTCAGAGTATAAACCGGATAAGAAAAAAGCTGTCTTAGGCATGGACGTTGAAAATATAGACTTGCTCAGACAGGCGGTGGATTCTTATGAATTTTATTTTGTAATAAAGCCTGATATCATGTGGTATAAGTTTAAGAATGAATTAATCTATAACGAAAACAGGATGGAGGGGCTTGACCTTGATGAAGAAGAGGTTGCTGAGATTGTTACGGATTTGAGGATGAACCGTCAGGAGAGTGCGTACTGCAAGGAAAAATATGAGGATATTATTCAGGTGGTCGGGCATGCGGCATTGTATGATTATGTGTTGGAGACAGAGGACAAGCTGACGATTTATAAGCTGCTTGATTTGAATAAGAAATTATTTCAATATGCACCTTTCCCTGAAGAAGCGGGAAAGACGAGGACGGATAACAATCTTGTGCTGGGGGCGAAATTTGAGACGGTTGACTGGCGAGAAGTTGCGATGGAACTGGTGAAGCTACAGGTGCCGGTTGAGGACTTGATGCGAGATGCCAATAAACTGACTATCAGTGAGTATGTGCTGCAGGCACTGAAAATTCATCATCGGATTACACAAATCCATCCTTTCAGAGACGGAAACGGCAGAAGTTCCAGAGCTTTGCTGAATTGGATGCTAAGGAAAAAGGGGCTGCCACCAATCTATTTTAAGCTTACAGAAAAAGAATCTTATTATAAGGCATTAGCGAAAGCGGACGGGCAGGGGGATTATTTAGAACTATTGAGAGTGACGATTAGAGAACTATTTAGAACAATTATGAGAAAGAGCTGATAGAAGGGACTTCTTTGGAAGTCCTTTTTATTATGCAGGTAATTTTGTGAAAAACTTGTTAGTCCTATATTGACAGAATTGGGGGAAAACGGATCGGGTAAGACAACTGCTACATTGAAAAAGCTTGACATGTCAGATATGCTGCAGGCTAAATGGTATGTGTAAGGAGAAGGATAATTGGATATGCTCCTTTCCAGGCAGACAGGGTCGGAAAGGAGCATCTGTTTCTACACAATATCAAAGAGCAGCTTCTCCTGCAGCCTGTTTCTCCTGCCGTCTGGAAATCAGAAGGCTTGCCGTTATGCCCAGTATACCGGGAACGACGGATTCCAGGGTGGAATACAGATAAGTAAGTTTCAGGGTGTCATAGTTATCCATGCGGTACATCAAGAGATCGTAATTTATCGTCAGGAAGATTCCCATTATGTTCAGGCACAGCAGCCATCGGCAGCGTCGGTCCCCCTTGAGGACACACCACAGATTATGGAGGAAGAAGGCAATCTGGGCGGTAAATGCGACTGCCAGCTGCTTATCCAGAAAAGGGCCCGTATTACTCAGTTTCATTCCCAAAAAGGTTTCTGTGTCAGGTGTCAGCTGCATTATAAAATACAGGAAAAGCAGGATAAAGTAAACCGCCATGGAAAGGGAAACTGCCCCGCACACATAGGATGCCCTGCCGGGAGACTGCTTTTCCCTGTGCCCTGCACCGGATACAAGGACCATAAGGATACAGATGGTCTCCAGAATGCCGGGGTGGTTAAACAGGGTGTAATTGGCATGGTGGACCAGAAACAGCTGGATGCCGCAGTATACCAGAAACAGCAGGATTCCGTAATTGATCATGCGCTGGATGGTCAGTGTCCGCCTTATCTTTTTCAGGCCGTCAAGTCCTTTCTGCTCCAGCTTTTCACCGGAGAGGGCATTGTTCCGCAGGCGGGCCGCAATCAGGCGGCATTCTCCGCATTCCTCCAGATGGGTTTCCACACACTTCTTTGTGGCCTGGGAGCATACCTCGTCCACATAGGACGGAATTAAATCTTTGATAATATCACAATTCATTTTTTCCATAGTCATACCTCCTCGATCAATAGTAGTTTTGCCCGGTAAAACGTGACCCGGGCCCAGTTTTCGCTTTTTCCCAGCACCCTGCCGATTTCCCGGTAGGGCAGGCCTCCCAGCACCCGCAGCTCCACGGCTTTCCGTGAATCAGGAGGGAGCTTCTGCAGCCGTTCCCACACATCCGCCAGTTCCACCTTTGCAAGGGCATGCCGTTGGGTGTCGTAATCGGATTCCAGGGTTTCGTCCAGTTCCTCCAGCCGGGCCCGGTTGGTTTTGGACCAGTGCTGATAGAGCAGATGCTTTGCAATCTGGCACAGCCAGGTGGAGAGCTTGCAGCTTTTGTCGTAGCTGCCAAGGGACTCCAGGGCTTTTAGAAAAGTCTCCTGCATCAGGTCCTGGGCCAGTTCCTTATCCAGGCATTTTGCATACAGAAATTGATAAACAATCTGTGAATACTGCTGGTACAATTCATCCATGGCGCCTCCTTTCTGACTCTTATATCCGTTTTAAGGGGGATTCGTTACAAAGATTTTGAATTTTCTGCCATGGCAGAATGGGGCTGACGTTTTTGATTATAGTATCTGGGAGGAAGGCTGTCAATTTCCGGCGGCGCTGTGTTTTGCCTGCGCATTGATTCTGAATGGACATACTTTACCCATCCCGGGCATAAACTTTGAATGCAAACAAGCTTCGGGGAGGTTCAGATAGTGTTTGAACAGTACAGTATCAGGGAGACGGCAGAGAAATTGAAAAGTGACGGACATAGGGGCCTGACCGGAAAGGAGGCGGGTGAACGCCTGAGACGGGACGGGAGAAACGAGATGAGGGCTCCGCGGAAAAAGACGCCCATAGAGTCGTTCCTGGAACAGCTCAATGACCCGCTGATTTATGTGCTGATCGTGGCGGCCGTGGTATCCGTGCTGCTCCGGGAGGTCAGTGATGCGGTGATTATCGGCGTGGTGGTGGCCATGAATGCGGTGGTGGGGATGCTGCAGGAGGGAAAGGCCAGGAAAGCCCTGGACTCCCTGAAAAAGCTTACCAGTCCCAGGGCCTGTGTGATACGGGAGGGAAAATTAACGGAGATTGCTGCGGCCGAGCTTGTGAAGGGAGATCTGGTGTGTCTGGAGGCAGGCTGCCAGGTTCCGGCCGACCTGCGCCTGACGGAGAGCATGAATCTGAAAATAGAGGAGTCGGCTCTTACCGGGGAGTCCCTTCCCATGGAAAAGGATGCGGAGTTTGTGGGAACCGGGTCTCTGGGAGACAGGAGGAACATGGCCTATCAGTCCACCATAGTGACTTATGGCAGGGGCCAGGGACTGGTTACCGCCACGGGCATGGAGACGGAGCTTGGCAGGATAGCCGAGATGATCACGGAGGCGAAGGAGGAGACGACGCCCCTGCAGAAGCGTCTGGGGGAACTGGGAAAGATTCTGAGCCTTTTAAGTCTGCTGCTGTGCGCCGCCCTGTTTGCCCTTGCGGTGATACAGCGCCGCAATGTGCCGGAGATGCTGATCACGGCAATCTCCCTGGCTGTGGCTGCAGTGCCAGAGGGCCTTCCCGCAGTGGTGACAATCTGTCTGGCCCTGAGCGTTACCCGCATGGTCAGGGTAAATACCATTGTGCGCAGGCTGCCTTCCGTGGAGACTCTGGGAGCGGTGAGCGTGGTATGCTCGGACAAGACCGGCACCCTGACCCAGAACCGCATGACAGTGGAGAAGTGCTGGATTGGGGGGAGGATAAGGGAAAGAGGGGACTGGGATGTATCCCTGAATCCGGATTTTTTTAACGGAATGGTTCTCTGCAATGATGCTTCCGTGGAGGCGGGAGTAAGGATGGGGGATCCCACGGAGCTGGCTCTGCTGGACATGGCGGCGGAACTGGGAATTAAGAAGGAGGCGCTGGAGAGCCGGATGCCCAGGGTGGACGAGGCGCCCTTTGATTCCGACCGTAAGATGATGACCACCCTTCACGGGGGGAGCGGCGGAATATCCTACACAAAGGGCGCACCGGATGAAGTTCTGAAGCGCTGCGCCAGGATTTATACGGACAGGGGCCCCGTAAGGCTTTCGGAATACCACAGAAGACAGCTGGAGGCCGCACAGGATCAAATGGCCGGGGAAGCCCTGCGGACCCTGGGGGTGGCAATGGGAACCAGTGGGACAAAGGAGGAGGCGGATCTGGTCTTTCTGGGCATGGTGGGAATGCGGGATCCGGCCAGACCGGAGGCTGCCAGGGCCGTGGCGGATTTCAGGGAGGCAGGGGTGAAAACCATTATGATCACAGGAGACCATGTGGACACTGCCCTGGCTATCGGCAGGCAGCTTGGAATTGCGGACCATCCGGGACAGTGTATGACTGGAGAACAGCTGAACGGGCTTTCCCGGGAGGAACTCGGGAACAGGATAGACGGGCTGCGGATTTTTGCCAGGGTATCCCCGGCCCAGAAGGTGCGTATTGTGGAAGGATTCCGCCAGAGGGGAGAGATCGTGGCCATGACCGGGGACGGGGTGAACGACGCTCCTTCCCTGAAGAAAGCGGACATAGGCATAGCCATGGGAAAATCAGGCACGGATGTGGCAAGGCAGGCTTCGGACATGATTCTTACAGATGACAATTTTGCCACGATCCGCCGCGCCATCGAGGAGGGGCGAAGCGTTTACGAAAATATCAGGAAATCGGTTATCTTTCTGCTGTCGTCCAACCTGGGGGAGATCATTACCATGTTTCTGGCTGTGACGGCAGGGATTGCGTCTCCTCTGAAGTCCAGCCACATACTCTGGATCAATCTGATTACGGATTCCCTTCCTGCGCTGGCTCTGGGGGTGGATAAAAATGACGGCAGGGCCCTGATGCGGCAGCAGCCCAGAAAAGCAGGGGAAAGTCTGTTTTCCAGGGGAGGCCTGGCATGTACCTGCCTGTACGGGGCACTCATTGCGGCTGTGAGCCTGACCGCATTCCTCATGCTGCCCTGCGCGCTGCTTTCCGTAAACGGTCTGGCAGTGAACCTGGGAAATCTGTCCGAAATTCTGCAGAATGCCTCCGTGCTTTCCAGGGCCCAGACTTACGCCTTTACGGTTCTGGGAATGTCGCAGCTGTTTCATGCGGTGGGAATGCGGGATACCGGAAAATCCGTCTTCCGGATGAACCATCTGGAAAACGGGCTGATGATCGCTGCCTGCGCGCTGGGCTTTGCCCTGCAGTTCGCAGTGACGGAAGTTCCTTTCCTGATCAGTGCTTTCGGCACATCCCCGCTGTCCGGCCGGGAATGGATGCGCCTGACAGCGCTGTCCGCAGCGCCCCTGTTTGTCCATGAAGTGGCTGTTTTGGCAGCGGGGCTCCCTATTTGTTGCGAAAAAAGTTTGCCTATCCAAAAATCCGTGTTATAATGGAGGTGTTCAGGGCAGAAAAGGGAAACAGCGATCTGCAGAGCAGGCTGCCCAAATAGAGGAAATCAGGAGTATGAAAAAGATGGAAAAGGAAAAAATAATTTTGACAGGGGACAGACCGACAGGCAGGCTTCATGTGGGGCATTACGCGGGTTCCCTGCTCCGCAGGGTGGAACTGCAGAATTCGGGGGAATATGCCAGGATTTTTATTATGATTGCAGACGCCCAGGCCCTGACGGATAATATCGAAAATCCGGAGAAAGTAAGACAGAATATCATCGAGGTGGCCCTGGATTATCTCTCCTGCGGTCTGGATCCGGAGAAATCCACACTGCTTATCCAGTCCCAGATTCCGGAATTGTGCGAGCTGACTTTCTATTATATGGATTTGGTGACCGTGTCCAGACTGCAGCGGAATCCAACTGTAAAAACGGAGATTCAGATGCGAAATTTCGAGTCAAGCATTCCGGTGGGATTTTTTACCTATCCAATCAGCCAGGCTGCGGATATTACTGCTTTCAAGGCCACCACGGTTCCGGTGGGGGATGACCAGCTGCCCATGATAGAGCAGACCAGGGAAATCGTTCACAAGTTCAACACTGTGTACGAGCCGGTTCTGGTGGAACCCGAAGCGCTTCTGCAGCAGAATGAGGCCCGCAGGAGACTGCCGGGAACCGATGGAAAGGCCAAGATGAGCAAGTCCCTTGGCAACTGCATTTATCTGGCGGATACTGCGGACGAGGTGCGCAGAAAGATCATGAGCATGTATACGGACCCCCTGCATCTCCAGGTCAGCGATCCGGGGCATCTGGAAGGAAATACGGTGTTTACCTATCTGGACGCCTTTTCCAGGCAGGAGCATTTCGGCAGATACCTGCCTGATTATGCGAATCTGGACGAACTGAAGGCCCATTACCAGAGGGGAGGCCTGGGGGACGTGAAGGTGAAGAAATTCCTGGTGAACATCATGCAGGAAATTCTGGAGCCCATCCGCAGCAGGAGAAAGGAACTGGAGAGGG
The DNA here is from genome assembly GCA_947367855.1 of uncultured Lachnospiraceae bacterium. Classification (GTDB taxonomy): domain Bacteria; phylum Bacillota; class Clostridia; order Lachnospirales; family Lachnospiraceae; genus Acetatifactor. The sequence continues at coordinate 127,067 of CANBFE010000002.1, forward strand.
ATATCCCTGCCATATATGAGATCCTGCGCAGGGGCAGCCAGGAGGCAAGGGAGACTGCGGCCCGGACACTGGCTGAGGTAAAGAGCGCTATGCGGATTAACTATTTTGACGATGAGGAGCTGATACGGGCACAGAGCGAGAAATACGAGGCCTGAAATGGGAAAGACAGGTAACGATTATGAAGGAAAAAAGAGAAGATGAGAGCTGGCTGAAAAAACTGAAAGAATATTTTGTAATGGATCCCGAGTCGGATTACGCGGATGAGGATGAGGAGCTGGAGCAGGAGAAACCATGGGTGACCATTCTGACCTTTGTGGGACTGGCTGTGCTCGCCGGGATTATCTGCTTTGTTCTGTGGCAGTTTTCCCATCCTGATACATCGGAAGGGGAGGGCGGGAATGCCGATCCGGGCACTGTGGAAGATTCTCTGGATTCGTCGGAGCTTTCCGGGGAAGAAGAGACAGTACCGGATGATTCCCTGTCCGGGCAGAGTTCTGTATCCACGGAGGAACCGCCGGAGCAGGATACGGGATCCTCTGCGGTTCCGGAAGAAAACGGCGGTTCTGCGGAACCGGACGGGAATCCGGATCAGGGGGCTGCTGCGGATCAGAACGGCGGGACAGACGGACAGGAAGCCGGTGGACAGGAACAGAAACCTCAGGAGGGAACCGCGGAGATGGCCTTTGCCGAGACAACGGAATCCGTAACGCCAAAGGATGTAGTCAATCTGCGGTCCGTTCCGGCCACGGCAGATGACGGGACGATTGTGATACAGGTTCAGAACGGGGAAGTGCTTACCAGGACGGGTATCAATCAGGATACGGGTTGGTCCAGGATTGCCTACGGGGACCAGACCCTTTACGCGGTGAGCCAGTACCTGACTACAGATTTGGATTACAAGACCCCTGTGCAGGCCTCCAACCCCAACCGCGTCAGTACAGTCAGCGGAAGAATCATTCTCTTTTCGGACTGTGATGACTGGATTACGCCCAAGGAGTATGTGAACCTGCGGACGGAGCCCAGCACCACGGAAGGGGACAGCACCGTGAGCTGTCAGCTGAACAATGGGGAAAAAGCGCACCGCACCGGATACAGTACGGATTCCGGATGGTCCAGGGTGGAGTATAACGGCCAGGTGCTCTATGTGGTCACAAGCCTGATGTATGTGACCGAACCGTAAAAAAACGGCGGATCATGCCGGAAGTATAGATTTTCTCCTCTCCGGGGATATTACTGTACTGACATGTTTCTTTTGGCTGAAAAGGAACACGCTCTCGAAATACAGAACGAGGAACCGGAGGAAAATCTATGAATCAAAAATTGGGCAGATCCAGTATGAGACCGGAAAAACCGGTATTTGTTTTAAACAGCGCCAGCATCGTTGGAACAAAGGAAGGACAGGGCCCGTTGGGGCTGCTGTTTGATAAGGTGGGGCAGGACGACATGTTCGGATGCAGGACATGGGAAGAGGCGGAGAGCACCCTCCAGAAGGAGGCGGTGGGCATGGCCCTGGACAAGGCGGGACTGACGCCGGAGGATATTTCCTTTATTTTTGCAGGAGATTTGCTGGGACAGTCCATGGCTACTTCCTTTGGCATTTCATCCTATCAGATTCCGCTCCTGGGCATGTATGGTGCCTGCTCTACCTGCGGGGAATCCCTGACGGTGGGGGCCATGTGCATTGCAGGGGGATTTGCGGAAAAGGTGGTCTGCGTTACTTCCAGTCATTTTGCCAGCGCGGAGAAGGAATTCCGCTTTCCGCTGGAATACGGAAACCAGCGCCCCCTGTCGGCTAGCTGGACAGTTACGGGCAGCGGGGCCTTTGTGCTTGGAGGGGACGGCAAAAAGGCCCGGGCCGGAATCACCGGGATGACAGTGGGCAGGATTGTGGATTTCGGACTGAAGGACTCCATGAATATGGGGGCCTGCATGGCCCCTGCGGCGGCTTCCACCCTGGAACAGCATTTTGCGGATTTCGGATGCGGACCTGAGGAATATGACAAGATTATCACCGGGGACCTGGGTAAGGTGGGACAGAGAGTGCTCCTGGACCTGCTTTCCCGGAAGGGGTACGATATTTCGGAACAGCATATGGACTGCGGCATCGAGATATTTGACGGGGAGACCCAGGATACCCACGCCGGGGGAAGCGGCTGCGGCTGCAGCGCGGTGACGCTTTCCGCTTATATACTGAAGCAGCTTCAGGAGAGAAACTGGAAAAAAGTGCTCTTCATGCCCACTGGGGCGCTGTTGAGCAAGACCAGCTTTAATGAGGGAATGAGCGTGCCGGGAATTGCCCACGCAGTGGTCCTTGAGACAGTTTAGGGTTTTTAGGAATTCTTTAGGGAATCTTATTATCTTTTTTCTTTCCAAAAAGCAGGAGGTATGCTATAATAAATAGTACCTGGCATAGAAAAAGGGCGGACGGCCCGGCGGGCAGAGTTCTGCAGGGACTTTGCCCGGCCTACATAAAATAAGAAAAGAGGTAGATAAAATGGCAAATTGGAGCGAGAAACTGAACCAGATGACCCAGGATGCGATTTCCAAGAGCAAGGAAGTGGCCGGAGTTGCAAAGCTGACTCTGGAGATGAACAGCCTGAATCAGAACATAAAAACCATTCAGACGGAAGTGGGAGCATATGTTCTGGAGAATGGTCTTCTGATGGAAGACGCCTCCGTGGCGGAGTGGGCGTCCAAGGTGGCGGCGCTTAAGGCGGACATAGAGGCGGATGCAGAGAAGATCAATGAGCTGAAGAATGTCAGCATCTGCCCGGGCTGCGGGGAGAAAGTATCCAGAAACAGCAAATTCTGCGATAAATGCGGCACTGCTATTGTGCTGAAGGTCTCAGATCCTGTTGGAGAGGATGAGGTTGTGGTGGATGCTAACTATACCGCAGCCGGAGAGCAGGAAGCTTGCTGTGGGGCAGCGCAGACACAGGAAGGATGCTGTGAGACAGCCGGAGAGCAGGAAGCCTGCTGTGGGGCAGCCGGAGAGCAGGAAGCCTGCTGTGAGAAAGTGCAGACACAGGAAACCTGCTGTGAGGCAGCCCGGGAAAATTCCGAACCGGAGATATTGTAATTTTCGACAGGGCATGCATGAAAAGCGCGGGGAAAGCAGGAAGGAGGAAAGCTCTTGCGGAAAATGGAATTTAAGATGGAGAGGCCAGGGCTTTTGGCTGCAGGAGACCGGATAAAGGTGACGGAAGGCCTGCTTCCCAGCAATTATTATTATACCATAGACCCTGCCCTTGCCATGTCGGGCAACATTCCCTTCAGGTACAGGCTGAAGAGCCGGGAGGGAGTAGTGACAGATGTTGTGGAGAACGCAAGGGGATTCTATGTGACGGCACAGTTTGACGAGCCGGAAGTGGATATGGCATAGCGCCTGTCCCAGGCAGAAAATAAAAAGAAAAGAGGAAGATACCATGTTAAAGAAAATTTCTACAGACAAGGCCCCTGCGGCCATCGGACCCTATTCCCAGGGCATCATTGTAAACGGCATGCTGTTTGCGTCCGGACAGGTTCCCATCAATCCCGCCACCGGGAACGTGGAGGGAGAGGATATTACCGCCCAGGCAGAGCTGGTAATGAAGAATGTAGGCGCGCTGCTTGAAGAGGCAGGAACAGACTACACAAAAGTCTTTAAGACAACCTGTTTTCTGGCAGATATGGCAGACTTTGCTGCCTTTAATGAAGTGTATGCCAGATATTTTACGGAGAAACCGGCCAGAAGCTGCGTGGCTGTGAAGACATTGCCCAGGAATGTGCTCTGTGAGGTTGAGGTCATGGCCGTTATATGAAAAAAAACAACATAGTGCTGATCGGTATGCCTGGAGCCGGGAAGAGCACAGTGGGCGTAGTGCTGGCCAAGCGCCTGGGATACGGCTTTGTGGACTCAGACCTGGTAATCCAGGAAAAATATGACAGACTGCTCCATGAACTCATAGAGGAGTATGGTGTGGAGGGCTTCTGGAAGTTGGAAAACGACGTGAATGCGTCTCTGGAACGACGTAAAAGCGTTATTGCAACCGGAGGGAGCGTTGTCTACGGCGCCGGAGCCATGGAGCATCTTCGGGAGATCGGCACGGTGGTCTATCTGAAGCTTCCCTGCCAGGAGGTTGCCCTCCGCCTGGGGGATTTAAACGCCAGAGGTGTGACGCTGAGGGAGGGCCAGTCGCTTCAGGAACTGTATGAAGAGCGGGTTCCGCTTTATGAAAAATATGCACATGTGGTGGTGGACTGTCACGGGAAACCCATCCGGGAGATAGTGGCGGAGATCGCCGGGATGATCTGAAAGGCGGTTTACATAAAATCTGGATTTTGACAAATACTAAGTACAGTAAAAGAAGGAGCAGGTCAAATGATGGATTATGTAAATGCTTTTTGGGTTGGCGGTCTGATCTGCGCCCTGGTGCAGATTCTGATGGAGAAAACGAAAATGATGCCCGGACGCATTATGGTACTGCTGGTGGTTACAGGAGCAGTGCTGGGAGTGTTTGGGCTGTATGAGCCCTTTCAGGAATTTGCAGGGGCAGGGGCAGGCGTGCCGCTGTTGGGATTCGGCAATGTGCTGATGAAGGGAGTCAGGGAAGCAGTGGATGAACAGGGCCTTCTGGGGTTGTTCGCAGGCGGTTTTAAGGCAGGCGCAGTGGGAACCTCAGCAGCCCTGATCTTCGGATATCTGGCCAGTCTGATTTTCCGGTCAAGAATGAAAAAATAAGGGAAGAGATTACAGTTCTTCGTAGGAGATGCCTTTTCCGGACAGGTACTGTCTTGCTGCCCGGTCCCAGATGGCGTCAGGTTCCCTGGACAGAAGAAAAGTGTGAAAGGCGGTGCCGGTGGTAAGCACCGCTTTTTCGCCGTCATAGCGTATATTCAGCACAAGAGCCCTGAGCTGGGAGGAATCCACATCACAGTTTTCCTTTTCCAGAAGCGCGGCGGCTTTTTCCGGCATCAGGTGCAGTACAAAGCGGAAAGACAGGGGGGTGCGGCGTCCTTTTATCAGGTCAAAACACAGCCCCTTCAGTTCGCCCCAGGGGCGGAAGTCCCAGGAGGCGTCAGGGGCATCTTCCGAATCCCCGTAAAATTCCCGGTTCACATGACCGTCAATGGTAAAGGTGCTGCCCGTGCTGATTACGGCTTCCTCCAGCAGGAACGGTTCAAAGGTATCTGCCACCAGCAGGTGGTTCATAAATTGTTTCATGGATGTGATCTGTAAAGCTATCATAAATTTTCCTTTTTCTGTGAGATTTTTTGGGGTATGGAAAGATTATAGCAAACACAGCGGAAATGGTCAATGTCCGTCGGCCTGTGTTAAGGCATAAATTCCTTTACACAGGAGGTAACTTATGCTATTATATATAGTAATGAAAACCATATGCTGCAAAATTGAAAATCCGGGATATGCTAAGCAGGAAAGCGATGGTTTCAGTTTATGAATGGATAAATACTGTAATAAGAGATGGGAGAACCGGTTATGAGCTTTAAGATTGTAGTTGACAGCTGTTGCGAGCTTCCGGAGAAGCTGCTTGGGGATGGCAGGTTTGAAAGGGTGCCTCTTGGACTGGAGGTGGGGGAGTACAGTATATGGGATGACGACACCTTTAACCAGGCGGAGTTTTTAAAAAAGGTAGCGGAATATCCGAAGTGTCCCAGGTCCTCCTGCCCGTCACCGGAACGGTTTATGGAAAGCTATGCGGCGGAGGCGGACCACATTTACGCAGTGACTCTATCCTCCCGGCTCAGCGGCAGTTATAACAGTGCAGTGTTGGGGCAGAAGCTGTGCCAGGAAAAGCACAGGGGGAAGAAGATCCATGTGGTGGATTCGGAATCCGCCAGCGGAGGAGAGGCCCAGATCGCCCTGAAGCTGATGGAACTGGAGGAGGCGGGACTGAGTTTTGAGGCAATTGTGGAAAAGATAGAGGCTTTCCGTGACAGTCTGAATACCTATTTTGTGCTGGATAATCTGGAGACGCTGCGCAAAAACGGCAGACTCTCCGGCGTGAAGGCGCTTGTGGCTTCCACTCTGAACATCAAACCCGTGATGGGCGCAGACAGGGGGGAGATCATTCAGCGCAGCCAGACCATAGGGATCAAAAAGGCCCTGAGCAGGATGGCGGAGCTGGTGGTCTCAGAAGTAAAGAAGCCAAGGGAAAGAAGGCTGGTCATCACCCACTGCAATGCCCCGGAAAGGGCGGAACAGGTGAAGAAGATGGTGCTTCAGAAGCTGGAATTCAGGGAATGTATTATCATGGATACCAGGGGGGTCAGCAGTATGTACGCCAATGACGGCGGCGTCATCGTGACCGCTTAAAGGACGGCGGAGAGTTTGGATAATACTGCCAGAAGGAGAATTCCTTCTATAAGAAATATGGCGGGCATTCCGTATCTGAAATACCAGTGCCTTGTCTTATGACGGAAGAAATGCATGCCCAGGGTACAGCCCAGGGAGCCTCCCAACAGGGCGGCGGTAAAGAGAGAAGCCTCCGGGATGCGCCAGGCGCCCCGGATGGCTCTTTTTTTGTCAATTCCCATCATGGCAAAGCCTGTTATGTTGACGGCCGCCGCATAGATCAGAAACAGAAGCATACAAATCCCCCTAAAATACCTGTTCTCCCTGCTCCTGCATCTTCATGGCCCTTACCTTGCAGGACAGTCCGAACAGATTGATAAAGCCTTCCGCGTCATGATGATCGTACAAATCCCCTGTGGTGAAGGAGGCAATGCTTTCATTGTACAGGCTGTAGGGGGAAGTGGTGCCTGCCTTGATAATGTTGCCCTTGTAGAGCCTGAACTTCACTTCTCCGGTAACATATTTCTGGGTCTCCCGGATAAAGGCCTGTTCCGCCATCCTCAGGGGAGTGAACCATTTTCCCTCATATACAAGACTGGCAAAACGGCTGCCAATCTCCTTTTTCATGGCATATGTGTCTCGGTCCAGAATGAGCTCCTCCAGCTGCTGATGCGCCTCCATCAGGATGGTTCCGCCGGGTGTCTCGTATACTCCCCGGGACTTCATGCCAACCACACGGTTTTCCACGATATCAATGATGCCGATGCCATGCTTTCCGCCCAGTTCGTTCAGGGTATGTATGATTTCGGAGACCTTCATTTTCTGTCCGTTTACCGAGGTGGGAATGCCCTTTTCAAAAGTCATGGTCACGCATTCGCCTTCTTCCGGTGCCTTCTGGGGAGTGGTGCCAAGTACCAGGAGATGCTCGTAATTGGGCTCATTGGAGGGATCCTCCAGTTCCAGACCCTCATGGCTGATGTGCCAGATATTGCGGTCCCGGCTGTAGGAGGAATCTGCGGAGAACGGAAGATCGATTCCGTGGTCCCTGCAGTACCGGATCTCAGATTCCCGGGAATCCATTGTCCACTTGTCATTTCTCCAGGCTGCGATGATACGGATGTCCGGGGCAAGCGCCTTGATGCCAAGTTCGAAGCGGATCTGGTCATTGCCCTTACCCGTTGCGCCGTGGCAGATGGCAGTGGCGCCTTCCTTCCTGGCGATTTCCACCAGTTTTTTGGCGATGAGGGGCCTGGCCATGGAAGTGCCCAGCAGATATTTGTTTTCATAAACGGCATTGGCCTGAACGCAGGGAACCACATATTCGTCGCAGAACTCGTCAATGACGTTTTCGATATAGAGTTTGGATGCGCCGCAGGATTTTGCGCGCTCCTCCAGTCCGTCCAGTTCTTCCGCCTGTCCGCAGTCCACGCACACACAGATCACTTCATAATCAAAATTTTCCTTTAGCCAGGGAATGATGGCGGTGGTATCCAGACCGCCTGAATAGGCCAGAACTACTTTTTCCTTCATATGGTAAAAATCCTCCGTGCAAAATATGTATTTGTTTGGTTTCATCTGAAAACACTATACAACATTCTGCATGAAAATGCAAGGTTTCTTATTCCGTGGCCAGTTTTTTCACCCTGATAAAGGCTTCCTTCACATAGGGAACGGACAGCAGCAGCAGAGTGAGGGCGCCTTCGGAGAAAATATAGATTCCATTGTATACCAGGGCGTAGGGAAGGGGCGCCCATCCCTCCCAGGCGTATTCGGCGAAAAAAATCCATCCGGAGAGGGAGGAAAATATCCAACGTCCGGTGATTCCGGCCAGATACCCTTTCAGGAGGCCCTGTTTCCGGCTGCTGAACAGTCCGGACAGGCCGAAAGCGCCGAAGGCAAGCGGATAGTCGGCCAGCAGCTGCACGGGATGTATGACATAGGGATCAAGGATCAGCTGAAGGATGCCGTAGGCTACGCCGGTGACAATTCCGGCCCCGGCCCCGAACCAGTAGCCGGGCAGACAGACGAACAGCATGGACAGCAGGGTGACGGAGCCTCCGAAGGGAAAACGGTAGATCTTGAAATTGGACAGGACAGTGCCCAGCGCGATGGCCATGGCGCAAAAGGCCAGCTGCTTTGCGCCAAGCTTCAGGGAGCGGGGGGAATGAGCCTTTCTGCCCGCAATGAACAGCGCTGCGGCAAGCAGAAGGGCAAAGAGCAGTATCAGCAGCGCATTGCCAAGGACTGTGGGGACATAGCTTGTGCTGTCCCCTTCTGTGATTACATTGTACAACATAAAAAATCCTCCTTAAGTTTTGGCTAAGGAGGAACGACACCGACAGCTTCAAAACGCATGGGGACCCTGTCCCCGGCTGCGCATGCTGCTGTATTGCTTCCTTACGCCGGTATTATCCGGTTCAAGTAGTGAGGGTTAGAGGCCTGCCCGAAGGTATCAGCCCCAGTCTCAGCGATGTGCTCCCCTAGCGTTTTTTGTTTGGACTTTACTATAATGGATTCTCTTCCCGGTGTCAAGCTTTTTGTACAAATCCTGTTTGTATCTGCAGGATTCCTGTGATATACTGTTACAATGGCAGAAAGACCGGAAGATACTGGAAGGGCGGAAGAAGGAATGAAAATGCGAGGACAGGCAAATGAGCGGCAATAAATTGGTCATTGGCATACTGGCCCATGTGGATGCGGGAAAAACTACCCTTGCGGAGGGGATTTTATATACCGGGGGCAGAATCCGGAAACTGGGAAGGGTGGATCACGGGGATGCCTTTTTTGATCATTTTATCCTGGAAAGGGAGAGGGGAATCACCATATTTTCCAAGCAGGCCCAGATCGCCTGGGAAGGCCTGGACATTACGCTGCTGGACACGCCCGGACATGTGGATTTCAGCGCGGAAATGGAGCGGACTCTGCAGGTGCTTGACTATGCTCTGTTGGTAATCAGCGCTTCCGACGGGGTGCAGGGACATGTGCGGACCCTGTGGCGGCTTCTTGGGCAGTACGGGATTCCCGTGTTTCTCTTTGTCAATAAGATGGACCAGCCGGGAACGGACAGGAAGAGCCTGATGGAAGAGCTGCAGGAGAAACTGGACGGCGGCTGCCAGGAGTTTGGGCAGGAGGCGGAAGACAGGGGGGAGGCCCGCTGGGAGGAGCTTTCCCTGTGCCATGAAGGGCTCCTGGAGGAATATCTGGAAAAGGGATATCTGGAGGATGCATCCCTGGCAGGGGCTGTGAAGGCGAGACATTTGTTTCCCTGCTATTTCGGTTCCGCCCTGCATCTGTGGGGAGTGGAGGAGCTGCTTCAGGGAATCCGCCGTTATGCCATCTGTCCGGTATATCCGGAGGAGTTTGGGGCCAGGGTTTATAAGATCTCAAGGGATGCTGCAGGAAACCGCCTGACCCATCTGAAAGTCACAGGAGGGGTCCTCAGGGTGAAGATGCCTGTGGGAAACGGCAGCAGCGCATTGTCGGAGGCGGAGATCTGGGAGGAGAAGGCAGACCAGCTGCGGATTTACGGAGGGGCCCAGTACACCGGGGTGGACAGTGTGGAGGCGGGCGGTATCTGCGCTGTCACGGGACTTGACAGAACCTTTGCGGGACAGGGCCTGGGATGGGAAGGAAGAACGGAGGGGCCTGTTCTTACGCCGGTACTGACCTACGGGCTGATTCTCCCGGAGGGAAGCGATGAGATACGGGTGCTGGCGCAGCTTCGGAAACTGGAGGAGGAAGATCCTCAGCTTCATGTCATGTGGCAGAAAAACGGGGGCTCCAAATCTGCCCCGCAGCTCCATGTCCAGGTCATGGGGGAGGTGCAGATCGAGATCCTGAGGAGAATGCTCCGGGAGAGATTCGGACTGGAGGCGGAATTCACGGACGGGCGCATCGTCTATAAGGAGACCATTGCGGAGACTGTGGAGGGAATCGGGCATTTCGAGCCGCTGCGCCACTACGCGGAGGTGCATCTGCTGTTGGAGCCGGGGGAGCGGGGCAGCGGTCTTCAGTTTGCCAGCGCCTGCAGTGAGGATGTGCTGGACAGAAACTGGCAGAGACTGATACTGACTCATCTGGAGGAGCGTTCCCACCCGGGTGTGCTGACAGGTTCTCCGGTGACGGACATGAAGATCACGCTGCTCACCGGCCGGGCCCATATCAAGCATACGGAGGGCGGGGATTTCAGGCAGGCCACCTACCGGGCCCTGCGCCAGGGGCTGATGCAGGGCAGCTGCATATTGCTGGAACCTGTGTTTTCGTTTATCCTGGAGGTGCCCCAGGCGCAGCTTGGCAGGGCCATGTCGGATATCAGGAGGCTTCACGGCAGTTTTGAACCGCCTTTGACGGAGGGGGACAGGGCAGTTCTCACCGGAAGCGCCCCGGTAGCTGCCATGCAGGGCTATCAGAAGGAGGTCAGCGCTTACACCAGGGGCCTGGGCAGGCTTACCTGTACCGTAAAGGGATATGAACCCTGTCACAACGCGGAGGAGGTCATGGAACAGACAGGGTATGTTCCGGATGCGGATCTGGAAAATCCCTCCTCCTCGGTTTTCTGTTCCCATGGAGCCGGATTTGTGGTGGCCTGGGACCAGGTGCCATCCTATGCCCATGTGGAGACTGTCTGGAATCCGGATTTACGGGAAAAGGAGGAAGAGGGGGAATCGGGAATCCGGCCCAGGACGGCGCCTGTTCCGGACAGAACACGGTCCTCTGCCGATTATATCACCCAGGAGGAAATAGAGGAGATTTTCCGAAGGACCTACGGAAAAAGCGCCGGGGACTATGAACCCTACCGCTATCATCAGAAGAACACGGGAGGGAGCAGGAGGGAGAGTCCCGTGGAGGAAGAGCCGGGAAGGTCCGGGATTTCTTCCACTGCGCCTCCCAGAGAGGAGTATCTTCTGGTGGACGGCTACAACATTATTTTCGCATGGGAGGACCTGAGGGAACTGGCGGAAGTCAATATTGACAGCGCCAGGGACAGGCTTATGGACATCTGCAGCAATTACCGGGGATATGCAGGGTGTACCCTGATTCTGGTGTTTGATGCCTACAAGGTAAAGGGGAATCAGGGCGCCGTTCAGCAGTACCATAATATTTATGTGGTTTACACCAAGGAAGCGGAGACAGCGGACCAGTATATTGAGAGAACGGTCCACCGGATTGCCGGAAAGCATTCCGTCACAGTGGCCACCTCCGACAGGCTGGAGCAGATGATCATATGGGGGGCAGGCGCGGTACGGCTTTCCGCGGAAGGCTTCCGGGATGTGGTGAGACAGGCTTCCCGTCAGATGAGGGAGGAATACACAGGACGGCAGAGCCTGGAAAAAAACAGGCCGTTTGAGGATCTGCTCCGGGAAGACATTAACGGCAGGCCGTTTTCTGCGGAGGGCAACTGATTGCAATTTCAGCTTTTGTATGATAAAATCATGAGTACCGTGAAAGTCCGGTTAGCACAAATGTGCGGAGGGGAGTTATATGTTATATTCTATCGTGTCAGAAAACTACAGGTCCCTGCTTGCGTTGGCAGGCATTTTGTTTGCATTTGCCGCCACAGTTATAGCCACTGCAAAGCTGAGCGTGTATCTGCCCAGGGATGCGGGCAGGGAATATGCCCATGACGGCGAAAAGTCAGCCGGAAAGCCAAAGGGGGCGGGCATTATCTTTGTACTGGCCTTTGTGGCTGCAGCGCTCCTTTTTTCGCCCCTGGATGCGGAGATAGTCATCTACCTGATTCTGATTGTGATCGGAATGATGACGGGTTACCTGGACGATGCTTCCAGGACGCCCTGGGGACAGTTCCGGAAGGGATTTCTGGATCTGTGCGTTGCGGCGCTCACGGCTATGAATTTTCTGAAATTTAACCCAAGCAGAATAGAGCTTGTGTTTTTCCATCAGTGGATCGACATTCCCAGAGGTGTTTTTGCCGTCCTGGCGGTAATTCTGGTGTGGGTTTCCGTGAATGTGACCAATTGTTCGGACGGTGTGGACGGGCTGTCAGGTACCCTGACGGCAATCTCCCTGATCACGGTTTACCTGGTGGACAGGCTTCTGGGGGCCGGGGAGGATTTTTCCTTTCTGATACTGCTTTTCGGAGCCTGTATTCTGGGGTACCTGTGGCACAATGCCAATCCCAGCCGCCTGCTCATGGGGGATGCGGGATCCCGTGCCATGGGGCTGTTTATCAGCATGGCAGTGCTGAAGACCGGAAGGCCTTTCCTGTATATTCCGGTGGCGCTTGTGCTGATACTGGACGGGGGACTGGGACTGGTGAAGCTGACGCTGCTGCGGTTTAAGATTCGTGTTTTGACAAAAGTGAGGACTCCTCTTCATGACCATGTGCGCAAAAAATGGGGATGGTCCAATACACAGACGGTATTTCGTTTTGCAATTATCCAGATTCTGTTGGCCGCTGCCGTTATTTACGGAATCAGCATGTGAGTCCTGCAGGCAGTGCAGGGCGGAGTTTAAACGGTTCCGGAGCATGGGAAATCCGTGGGAAAGAGACCGGAACAAGGGAGGAAAACAGTATGTATGACCAGCTGACACCCAGCGACATCAGGAAAATGGAGGAGGAGATCGAGCACCGGAAACTGGTGGTGCGCCCCCAGGCCCTGGAGGATGTGAAGGAGGCAAGGGCCCAGGGGGATCTGAGCGAGAATTTTGAGTATTATGCGGCAAAGAAGTTCAAGAACCAGAATGAGAGCCGGATCCGTTATCTGGAGAGAATGATCAGAACGGCAAAAGTGATCTCCGAGGAGTCCGCGGAGGATGAGGTGGGGATGAACAATACGGTAACAGTGGAGTTTCAGGAGGACGGCGCTGTGGAGGTCTATAAGATCGTCACAACAGTGCGGGGAAATTCCCTGGAAAACCTGATCAGCAACGAAAGTCCCCTGGGGAAGGCTCTGCTTGGAAAGAAGGAGGGGGACATTGTCCACGTCCGGGTAAATGAATCCATGGGATATGATGTAAGGATTGTAAAGATCGAAAATACAGTGGATGACGGCAGCGATAAGATTAGGAGTTTTTAAATGAAAAAATATCTGTTATTTGATTTGGATGGAACTTTGACGGATCCGAAGGAGGGAATCTGCTCCTGTGTGCAGTATGCCCTGGCTTCTTTTGGAATAGAGGAGCCGGACCTGGACAAGCTTGAGCCCTTTATCGGTCCGCCCTTAAAGGACAGTTTTATGAAGTATTATCACATGGACGGGGATCAGGCCCAGGCCGCCGTGGAAAAGTACAGGGAACGGTTCCGGGACAGGGGAATCTTCGAAAACAAACTCTATGAGGGGATACCGGAAATGCTGCGGGTCCTGCAGTCCAGGGGGATGTTCCTCGGGGTGGCGTCAAGCAAGCCCACGGTGTTTGTGAACCGGATTCTGGAGCACTTTCAGATAGCAAAATATTTTAAAGTGGTGGTGGGAAGCGAACTGGACGGCACCAGAACCGGTAAGGACCAGGTGGTTTCCGAGGCTCTGAGTCAGCTGTTCGGAAACGGGCCTGTGGAGAAGGATAAGGTCTATATGATCGGGGACAGATGTTTTGACGTGGAGGGCGCCCATGCCATGGGAATAGAGGCAGTGGGGGTCACCTATGGGTATGGCGGCATGGAGGAGCTGAGGGAAGCCAGAGCGGATTATATTGTCCGTTCCGTGGAGGAGCTGCAGAAATTTCTGCTCAGGGGCACGGAGGAACAGGCGAAGCTGACTACAGCGCAGAAGATAGGACAGATTCTGCTTCCCTTTGTCATATTCACCATGGTGAGAAACATAGTACTGTACATAATGGTTATCCTTCTGGGAAACATAGGAACCAGAACTTCCGGGGGAGATTTTCTGTTTCTGAGAAATGCAAGCGGAGAACTGGAAGGGCTTACGATAAATGCGGCGCAGCTGTCTTCCGCCGCAGGGTTTGCAGTCAGCGCCCTGGCCCTTATGAAGATTGCCCGGAAAACCATTTCCAGAACCGCTCAGGACATGAAGCTGACGCATATCAAGGGGGAACCGGCGAAGCATTATGCCTTCCTGGGAATGGCTGCAGTGGGATTTACAGTGGGACTGAATCTGCTGCTGCAGCTGGCGGGAACGGTGGCAAGTTCCGAGGCTTACCAGGAGGTGGCCCAGGCGCAGTATGCAGTCTGGTTTCCACTGGGGCTGTTCTGTTACGGAGTCATAACGCCCCTGGCGGAGGAACTGCTGTTCCGGGGGATTTTCTATAACTGTTTCAGGCGTTATATGAAGCTGCCTGCTGCAATGGTAATGTCCGCGGCCCTGTTTGCCATGTACCACGGCAATTCGGTGCAGGGAATCTACGGATTTCTGATGGGCTGCCTTATGGTGTACGCCTATGAGTATTTCGGGGATTTCAGGATGCCGCTGGCTGTCCATATGCTGGCTAACCTGCTGGCTTACGGGATTAGCTTTCTGGGGACGGGAATTCCACAGGGGGCATACTGGCCGGTCTGTATTGTAAGCCTGGTCTGCGGGGGCGCAGGGCTGTGGCTGTTGGATAAGGAAAAGAAAGTATTCTGAGGATGGAGGATACATGAAGTTTTCGATTATAACGGTCTGCCTGAATCCCGGGGAAAAGCTGGATGCCACTCTGGAGAGTATTCTGAGGCAGAGATGCAAAGATGCGGAAGTCATTCTGAAGGACGGGGGCAGCAGCGACGGATCCGTGGCAAGATGGCAGCAGGCGCATCAGTCAGGACAGGATGGAGTGCGTGTCAGAGTTTTCATTCAGCCGGACAAGGGCATCTATGATGCCATGAACCAGGCGGCAGCCCATGCGGAGGGCGAGTTTCTGCTGTATTTGAACTGCGGGGATATATTTCCGGATAAAGGAGTGCTGGAGCGGACGGCGCGGGTTCTTGAGGAGGAACGGCAGGCGGGGACGGACATGGAGCGTCTGGTGCTGTACGGGGATACCTTCAGCGGGAAAAACCGTGTCACCGTGGCTTCACCGCCTGTGATTGACGGGTTTGCCTGTTACCGCAATATTCCCTGCCATCAGTCCTGCTTCTACAGCGCCGGGCTCTGCAGGGAGAAGCCCTATGATCTGCGGTACAGGATCAGGGCGGATTACGACCACTTTCTCTGGTGCTTTTACCGGGCCGGGGCAAAAATGCGGCATATGGATTTTCCGGTGGCCCTTTACGAAGGGGGCGGTTATTCCGAGAGCAAAAAGAACAGGGCGTTGGATGCTCAGGAGCACAGGCAGATTACGGGGGAATATATGTCCGGAAGGGAACGGCTGCGCTATCGGGCCGTGATGGCTGTCACCCTGGCCCCGCTGCGGCGGGGCATGGCAGAGAGCAGAATCTTCTCCGGCGTCTACCATTGGCTGAAAGAACGGATTTACCACAGTATGTGAAGAACCCGTGACAGAAGATAAAAGACTGAGAAGAATAAGTTCGGACAGGTCAGGTAAAGACGCAGTGGAGTGCAGAAGAGGCTCTGATGCGTCTTTTTACGTGGGATTCTTATTCAGGGATGAATAAATATGCAATAATTTGTTTTAACAGTGGACTTTTATTCAAAACATGTTATACTAACAGAGGATGTCCTGGTAATGGGCATAAAAAGGAGAGAAACGAGGAGAAGAGATGATAAAGGCAGGCATAATCGGGGCGACAGGATATGCGGGAGGAGAGCTTGTCAGACTTCTGGCAAACCACAGGGAGGCAGAGATTGTCTGGTACGGCTCCCGCAGTTATATAGATAAAAAATACCATGAGGTATATCAGAACATGTTCCGCATTGTGGAGGATGTGTGCAGGGACGACAATCTGGAGGAACTGGCGCAGCAGGTGGACGTCATTTTCACGGCTACGCCCCAGGGCTTCCTGGCGGGCATTCTGACGGAGGAGATTTTGTCTAAAGTAAAAATCGTTGATTTGTCAGCGGATTACCGGATAAAAGATGTGAAGGTATATGAAAAATGGTACGGGATTCAGCACAAATCCCCTCAGTTTATACCGGAGGCGGTATACGGACTGTGCGAGGTGAACCGGGATCAGATAACCCCGTCCACCAGACTGGTGGCAAATCCGGGCTGCTATACCACCTGCTCCATTCTGACTGCCTATCCTCTGGTGAAGGAGGGGCTGATTGACGTGGATACCCTGATCATCGACGCCAAGTCCGGAACCTCCGGGGCAGGGCGGGGGGCAAAGGTGCCAAATCTGTTCTGCGAAGTGAATGAGAATATCAAGGCCTACGGCGTGGCGGGCCACAGGCATACCCCGGAGATTGAGGAGCAGCTTGGATATGCGGGAAACTGTGAAGTGATGATCAATTTTACACCCCATCTGGTGCCCATGAACAGGGGAATTCTGGTGACGGAATATGCGAAGCTGAAGAGGAAAGATGACGGCGCGCTGCCCTCCTGGGAAGAGGTCCGCGCCGCCTATGACAAATACTATGCCGGAGAGAAGTTTGTCCGGGTTCTGGAAAGAAATCTGTGTCCTGAGACCAGGTGGGTGGAGGGCAGCAATTATGTGGATGTGAATTTCGTGATAGATGAGCGAACCGGACGGGTGATTATGATGGGAGCGCTGGACAATCTGGTGAAGGGCGCCGCAGGACAGGCCTTGCAGAATATGAATCTGCTGTTCGGGCTGAAGGAGAGCGAAGGACTGGAGCTGGTGCCCAGTTTTCCGTAGAGTATGTTTGAAAAAGGGGGCTGTTCTATGAATTTTGAAGAAATTCTGATTTGTCTGGACATGCACGGCTGTCCCAACCGCTGCAGACATTGTTGGCTGGGGACTACTCCCAACGGCAATATGCCGGTTTCGGAACTGGCATTTGCGGCAGAGGAATTCAGGCCCTTTACAGAGGGGCTGCAGGTCTATGACTGGTACCGCGAACCGGATTATCCGGAGAACTACCAAGAGCTTTTTGCCGTCTGCAACCGGCTTTCCGACAGGCCCGGAGAGCACTTTGAACTGGCAAGCTTCTGGCGGCTTGTGCGGGACAGGGAGTATGGGAAGTGGCTTTCTTCCCTGGGACTGAAAGCAGTTCAGCTGACTTTGTTCGGCTCTGCGGAAACCACTGATTTTTATGTGGGCAGGAAGGGCGCTTACCGGGAGATCCTGGAAGCCATGGATATCCTGATTGAGAATAAAATCTCTCCCCGCATCCAGGTTTTTGTGAACCGGAACAATATAGGGGAATTGGGACATATTGAAAATCTGATCAGAGAGCAGGAGCTGGAGGCGCGCTGCAGGGCCTTCGGAGGGGCGTTTTCCTGCTTCCTCCATCAGGGTTCCTGTGACGGGGAAAATGAAAAATGGTATGACGCATGGATTACACAGGAGGATTTGGAGAAAATTCCGCCTTTTTTGGAAGCGCATACCTTAAGGCATTTCGGAAAAGAAACCCTCACGGATGTATTCGGGAGGACAGAGCAGGCACTTTACGAAGAGCTGACCGCAGATACCTCCACAGCAAGCTATGTAAGCCAAAGTCCGGTTTTTTACATAGATAAGGATTTTAACGTATATCCGAATATTTCCACGCCTGCGCCTCATTGGTGCCTGGGCAATCTGAAACGGGACGGCGCCGGGGCAGTGCTTGAAAACTATGCGGAGAGCAGAAGCGCAGCGCAGCATACCCGCCTGACGGTTCCCCTTTGTGAGATTGTGAAGGCCCGGGGGGACAGGGCCGGCCGAGGACTGTTTGGCAGAGAGGATTATATTGAGCTTATGCTGAACCGGTACTGCAGGGAAATGGGAAAATAGGCTTTAAGACAGTCTGCAGGAAAAAGTACCGGGCAGTCCGGAATCGGACAGGACGAGAAGGGGGTAGGGAACAAACATGCATTTTACATACTGTCCCCATTGCGGGAATAAACTGATTCAGAAGGAAATCGGTGACGAGGGGCTGATTCCCTTCTGTCAACAATGCAGCGTCCCGTTATGGGACATGTTCACCACATCGGTTATCTGCGCAGTGGTGAATGAAGAAAGGGAGGTGGCCCTGATACGGCAGGGCTATGTCTCGGCCACAAAGCATGTCTGTGTGGCGGGCATCATGAAGCCGGGGGAATCGGCAGAGGAAACCGCGGTCAGGGAGATACGGGAGGAAATCGGCCAGGAAGTGGTGAAATTGGAATACATCCGCAGTTTTCCCTATCCCCAAAAGGAAATGCTCATGCTGGGCTACAAGGCCACGGTGAAAAAGGCGGATTTTCGGCTTTCCGGGGAGGTGGACTCCGCGGCCTGGGTGAAATATGAGGACGCCCTGGACAAGCTGCGGGAGGGCAGTATCGCCTGGCAGCTGGTGCGGGAGGCTATTGGATAGAAAGATTGTATCGAAAAAATATTGTTCTTTCCGGGCAAACGGTGTATACTGGTAAAGCTTACGGATAAAAATGATGGAAAAAGATGGAATAAAGGAAATCGTGAGTACATGAAAACAATAGAAAGATTGAACAATGGGGATTTCATATTCATTGATTTGTTCGGCAAAGAGGAAAAGGTTACGGTTTTTTCGGCCGGTGACAACAAATATGACGAAAACGGAAATTGTAAAAAGGACGGATTCGCACTGTCTGAGGAAGAAATAGCCTGTCTCAACTGGTTCATCCAAAATGTCAGAATTGAAGACTATAGGAATGTAATAACAGAATATTGCAATGAACAGTATGATGTGATTGGCGAAGAAGGGATAGAGGAAGCGGATATCGAGAAGGAGATTTCCATTTCTGCCATTGCTGTCAATATCAGCAGAATAACCCAGTCCAAAGATGGGTTTGTCTATCCTGAAATCTCGTTTTATGGGGATTGTGAATGTGACCCGGAACACGGTATCTGTATTGGATTCCGGGATAAAAAATTTCTGGGAATCCACTCCCAGGACTGGACATTATGATGAACATAAAACAGAAAAACGGGTGAAATGATGAACGATAAAACGTTTACGATCAAAACCATGACAATAGAAGATTATCAGGGACTCTATGCCCTGTGGAAAACCATCCGGGGTTTCGGCATGCGCAGCATAGACGACTCCCGGGAGGGAGTGGAACGCTTTCTCAGACGAAATCCAACCACCAGTGTGGTGGCTGTGGACGGGGAGGGCGTCATTGTGGGCGGCATCCTCTGCGGCCATGACGGCAGACGGGGCTGTCTGTACCATGTGTGCGTCCGGGAGGACTGGCGCAGGCAGGGCATCGGCAAGGCCATGGTGGTTCACTGCATGAACGCATTGAAGGAGGAGCAGGTGAACAAGGTCAGCCTTATCGCCTTTACCGCCAACGACATCGGAAATGCTTTCTGGAACCGCATCGGATGGACCAGGCGGGAAGATCTGAATTATTATGATTTCACGCTGAATGAGGCGAACATAACGGCATTTAACCGGTAAGCGCATACAGGATGCTGAAAGGAGAAAACATATGTGTGAATGCGGGATTCAGATTCCTGATAGTATGTATTTTTCATCACCGAAGGATATCGAAACTGAATATCTTTCGGCGGAAGTGACGGGCCAGGTATTTATGTCTCCGTGGATTGGTATTTCATCTTTATTTATCATTGACAGGCACAGGGAGGTTCAGGACTATTTCCGGAAAATCCTGCTCTCCCGGCGTATGGAACTGTTATCCTGCAATTATAATATTGACTACGACGAATGGGAAATTCAGGAGCCGGACAGGTTAGGCTGTCCTTTCAGGGAAGCGCATCTGCGGCACAATGTGGAAGCATTTGCGCATGTGCAGCCACTGCGGTCCCTCTCGTCCGGATTTATCTATAAACTGGATGTATCAGGAATAAAGGAAGAATTACAGCTTTATGTCACACAGGATGCGGACCGGGAGCTTGTGTATACGGGAAAGGAAAAAATACCCGTTGTCGATAAGATCTCCCATACCATCCACTGGGAGCTGTCCTACAGGGAGGATTTTGCCTGCCAGGGGAAGCTCTCTGCCCGGGACCTGGATTCGGGAGAGGTGCGAGAAGTGTTTTCTTCAGATTTATGTCGTGAGCTGCGTGAGGAAAGGCATTAACAGGGTAAGAAAAAGGGAGAAGCCACCTATAAATATGACGAAAAGAGGGCAATTATGAAACAGATACAAGGCGGTGTAACCGCGGCAAAAGGCTTTCAGGCAGCAGGCATCGAGGCTGCCGTAAAATACCGGGACCGGAAGGACATGGCCCTGATTTACAGCGAGACCCCCTGTGTGGCGGCAGGGACCTTTACCACAAATGTGGTGAAAGCAGCGCCCGTGCTCTGGGACCAGAGAGTCGTGAAGGAGTCCCCCTATGTTCAGGCCGTGGTAGCCAACTCCGGCATTGCCAATGCCTGCACGGGAAAGGAAGGACTGGACTGCTGCGAGGCGGAGTGCAGGTGCGCGGGAGAACTGTTGGGCATCTCGCCCGACTCCGTTCTGGTGGCTTCCACCGGCGTCATCGGCAGACAGATTCCCGTGGATCGGATTACGGAAGGAATCCGGAAGCTGGCTGCCGCAAAGTCCCATACCCTGGAAGCGGGAACGGATGCCGCCAAAGCCATCATGACTACGGATACTGTGGAGAAAGAGATCGCGGTGGTTTTTGAAATCAGCGGAAAAACCGTTACTTTGGGCGGCATGTGCAAGGGCTCAGGTATGATTCATCCCAACATGTGCACCATGCTTGCCTTTCTGACCACGGATCTGCAGATTTCCAAACAGATGCTGCAGAAGGCCGTCAGTGCAGATGTGGTGGATTCCTTCAATATGATTTCCGTGGACGGGGATACCAGTACCAATGACACGCTGCTGATTCTGGCCAACGGACAGGCGGACAATGAGGCCATTCTGGAGGAGGGAGCGGACTACGATACCTTCTGCGAAGCCCTGCACTTTGTCACCACTTACCTGGCTCGGAAAATGGCAGGGGACGGGGAGGGGGCCACGGCTCTCTTCGAGACAAAGGTGGTGGGGGCAGCCTCCAAAGAGGACGCCAGGACACTGGCCAAATCCGTGGTCTGCTCCTCCCTGACCAAGGCGGCTATCTTCGGCCATGACGCCAACTGGGGCAGGATTCTCTGCGCACTGGGCTACTCCGGGGCACAGTTTGACCCGGAAAACGTGGACCTCTGGTTCCAGAGCGTCAGCGGCAGCATCCACATCTACGGAAACGGTGTGGCCTGTGATTACAGTGAGGAGGAAGCCACAAAGATTCTCTCTGACCCGGAAGTGACTGTCCTGGTGGACATGCACATGGGAGAGCAGACCGCCACTGCCTGGGGCTGTGATTTGAGTTATGATTATGTGAAGATTAACGCGGACTACAGAAGCTGAGCGGAAACCATTGCAGCCGAAACCGGGACGGAAGAAAGGAAACCAGAGACTATGGAAAAGGACATGGAAAAGGTACTTCAGAAAGCGGAGGTCCTCATAGAAGCCCTCCCCTATATCCAGCGTTTTAACCGCAAGATTATCGTGGTAAAATACGGCGGCAGCGCCATGAGCAACGAGGAACTGCAGAAAAATGTCATCAAGGACGTGACTCTTCTGAAACTGGTGGGCTTTAAGCCCATCATCGTCCACGGCGGCGGAAAGGAAATCAGCCGCTGGGTGGGAAAGGTGGGCAAGGAATCCACCTTTGTGAACGGCCTGCGGGTTACGGACGACGAGACCATGGAGATCGCCGAGATGGTTCTGAATAAGGTGAACAAGGATCTGGTGACCATGGTGCAGGAGCTTGGCGTGAAAGCCGTGGGCGTCAGCGGCAAGGACGGCGGCCTTCTTCAGGTGGAAAAGAAATACGCAGACGGCCAGGATATCGGCTATGTGGGGGAGATCACGGAGGTAAATCCCAAGGTGCTGTACGATTTACTGGAAAAAGATTTTCTGCCTATCGTAGCCCCTATCGGACTGGATGCCGGTTTTCAGACTTATAATATCAATGCGGACGACGCGGCCTGCGCCATTGCCCGGGCGGTGAAGGCGGAGAAGCTGGCATTCCTGACGGATATCGAGGGCATATATAAGGATTTCAAGGAGAAAAAGGGCTTTATCTCCCGCATCACCGCGTCCCAGGCGGAGGAACTGGTTTCCGGCGGGTATATCGGCGGAGGCATGCTGCCCAAGCTGAACAACTGCACTTCCGCAGTGCGAAACGGCGTGAACAGGGTGCACATCCTGGACGGCCGCATACCCCACTGCCTGCTTCTGGAGATTTTCACCAACCAGGGCATCGGAACGGCCATTGTGGACGACGGGGAAGCGGACCAGTGAGGGCCGGACAGTAAACATCAGCTGCGCGCCGGGTTATGAAAGGCGCGTTTATGCCGGGCCTGTAGGAGAAATGCCCGGAAAACAGACAGGGAGGTATGGAGATGAACATGCAGGAATATATTCAGGAAGCGGAAGAGACGCTTCTTCACACGTACAACCGTTATCAGGTGGTTCTGGACAGGGGGGAAGGCGTCTATCTGTACGATACGGACGGCATCAAGTACCTTGACTTTGCTTCCGGGATAGGCGTATTCGCCCTTGGGTATAATAATCAGGAATACAACAGGGCGCTGAAGGGGCAGATTGACAAACTGCTCCACACATCCAATTACTATTACAATGTTCCCGCGGTCAGGGCGGCGAAAAAGCTGACTGCCGCATCCGGGATGGACAGGGTGTTTTTCACCAATTCCGGGGCTGAGGCCATTGAGGGAGCCTTAAAGGCGGCCCGGAAATATGCGTATCGCAGGGACGGCTCGGCGGACCATGAGATCATTGCCATGAACCATTCCTTCCATGGAAGAACCTTCGGCGCTTTGTCCGTAACCGGCAATCCGAAATACCGGGAGCCCTTCGAACCAATGATTGGAAATATACGCTTTGCCGATTTGAACGATATTGAAAGCGTAAAGAAGCAGATAACGGAGAAAACCTGCGCAGTCTTTTTGGAGCCGGTTCAGGGAGAGGGCGGCATCATTCCTGCAGAGGAAGATTTCTTAAAGGAAGTGAGGAGAATCTGCCAGGAGCGGGATATCCTTCTGATTCTGGACGAGATTCAGTGCGGCATGGGCCGGACCGGGCATCTGTACGCCTGGCAGCGGTACGGGGTGAAGCCGGATATTCTGACTACGGCCAAGGCCCTGGGCTGCGGCGTTCCCGTGGGCGCATTTCTGATGACGGAAAAGGTGGCAGCGGCATCCCTGGAGGCAGGGGACCATGGGACCACCTATGGGGGCAATCCCTTTGTCTGCACGGCTGTGGAGAAAGTTCTGGATTTGTTCCAGGAAAATCATATCATAGAGCATGTGGGAGAAGTGGCGCCTTATCTGGAGAACTGTCTGGATGCCTTAAAGGAAAAATATGACTGTATCCTGGAGCGCAGGGGAGTGGGACTGATGCAGGGACTGGTGTTTGACCGCCCGGTGAAGGATATCATTGACCGGGCCCTGGAGGAAGGCCTGATTCTGATTAATGCCGGGGAAAATGTCATCCGTTTCCTGCCGCCCCTGATTGTTTCCAGGGCCAACATTGACGAGATGGCGGACATTCTGGAGAGCTGTATTGCGCCGGACGAGGAGACAGAGTAACGCGGCCCGGCTGTGCCCATAGATATTGCCTGCTGTGACAGGCAGATAGGAGTTTTATATGCACTCTGATAAGAGATTACTGTCAGTGGCTGCCGTAACTGCCATGGCAGCGCTGCTTTTCTGGGGAGGCACTCTCCAGGCGGAAAGCGGGGAGGAGGTCTCCACCGGGGAGGGCGGCGGACTGCTGCCCTGGTCTGCAGGGAAAGAAACCATCTATTTCTGGTATTCCGATGAAAGCATGACGAATTTTCTGAACAGTGCCGCAGTGTCGTTCGAAAAACGTGAGGATGTAAGGGTGATTCCGGTACTGGCTGACGAGGGGGAGTATCTGGAAGCTGTAAACCGCGCTTCCGTCAGTTCCGCCCAGGTGCCGGATGCCTTTATTGTCAGCAATGACTCTCTGGAGAAGGCCTGCCTGGCAGGGCTTGCATCCCGGATTGAGGACGGGGAGGGAGTCTGCGGGGAACAGAATTTTCCGGCTGCTGCGCTTTCCGCTGTCACATACCAGGGGAATCTGGTGGCCTATCCCCTGTTTTTTGAGACAAGCGCCCTTATTTATAATGATACTTATCTCCAGGAATGGGCTTCGCAGATTGCGATGAAGGAACTGCTGGAGGGCGGGGAGGTGGACGAAAATCCTGAGGGAACCGACGGGATTGCAGTGGACGACGCGCAGCTGTCCGCCCTGCGGGAGGGATATTATGCAAAGGCTGTTCCGACTACAGTGGAGGACATTCTGAATATTGCGGACACTTTTGACGTGCCTCTGGGAGTGGACGGCGTCATGAAATGGGATGTGTCCGATATTTTTTATAACTATTGGATTGTAGGCAATTACATGGTGGTGGGAGGAGACAATGGGGATGACCCGGCTCTGATCAGTATCAACAATCCGGAGACCATACAGTGCCTGGAGGTCTATAAGGCGCTGAACCAGTTCTTCTTTATAGAATCGGACACTGTGGATTACAATTCCATAGTGGATGATTTCTGCCAGGGGAAAATGGTTTTTACCATTGCCACCACGGATGTGGCAAAGCGCCTGGCAGACGCGGCTGCAGAGGGCAGTCTTGGCTTTGAGTACGGGGTGACCACCATGCCCCAGGTCAGCGCGGAGCTTCAGAGCCGTTCTATGTCCGTGACCAATGCAGTGGCGGTGAACAGCTACTCGGAACACCAGGAACTGGCAAACCGATTTGCCGCATATCTGGTGACGGAATGCGCGGACGCCCTGTACGAGGGGACGGGTAAGGTGGCGGCTTACACGGGAGCCAATGCGGATAACGGCGTGCTGCAGATTTTTAAGCAGGAATACGCAGACAGCATTCCCCTGCCCAAGCTTATGGAGACCGGAAATTTCTGGCTTCAGTTGGAGGGTCTGTTTTCCAGGGTGTGGAACGGCGCGGATGTGACACAGTTGGTGCAGGAACTGGCGGATACCATTTCCACCCAGGTAAGCGCTGCGGGAGATTCGTGAGAAGAATGTCGGGCGAATAATATTCCGATCACAGGATACACTGAAAGAAAAAGGAAGACGTTTCCCCGGAAACGATTCCGAAAGGAAGGTGTAGCCTGTGATTGGATTTTTTATTGCCCTGATTTCCGGAGCGCTGATGAGTGTGCAGGGGGTGTTTAACACCCAGGTGACAAAGTCCTCCAGTATCTGGACAGCCAGTGCCTTTGTGCAGCTGACAGCGCTTTTCGTCTGCCTGGGTGCCTGGGTGTGCACGGACAGAAGTAATCTGATGAACGTATTTACGGTACAGCCCAGGTATATGCTGTTGGGAGGAGCCATGGGAGCCTTTATCACTTATACCGTGATCCGCAGCATGGATCTTCTGGGGCCTGCCAGGGCTGTGATGCTGATTGTGGTGGCGCAGCTGGCTGTGGCATATGTCATTGAGCTTTTTGGGTGGTTTGGTGTGGAGAAGCAGCCCTGGGAGTGGCGCAAGGCCATTGGGATGGCTGTGGCTGTGGCAGGGATCATTATCTTTAAGTGGAAGTGATTCATAAGAGTTCAGACAGGAAATTTTCATGAAGATTTTATAAAGCTACTTGTCAAAATGATACAGTTCCGATACAATAATAAAATCAGCATAGAGAGGCAATCCCTTTTTGAGTTTCCGGAGAAGGCTGCCGGAAGCGTGGTATACAGCGCCGGATCCGGAAGGAAAGAAAGGGACTATGAGGAAACGGAATCAAAATTTGCTGTTCTGGATGGCAGTCATCTGCATTCTGTGCTGCGGCTGCGGAAAAAAGGAAAGCGCGCTTCTGATCGGGGAGGGCATGGAAACCGCTTTACCGAAAGAAGCGGAGGAAGAGGCATCCCTCCCTTCCAGGGAAGAGGAGGGTTCGGAATCGTCGCTGATCCGGGTCTATGTCTGCGGCGCAGTGGCATCGCCCGGCGTGGTGGAGATACCCGGGGGCAGCAGGGCGGAGGATGCCCTTCGGGCAGCGGGCGGCTTCAGCCAGGAGGCAGCCCGGGAGGCGGTAAATCTGGCGGACTGGGTTAATGACGGCCAGAAGCTGTATTTCCCTGCCCAGGGGGAGGAGATATCCCCTGAGAATTCCGGGACTTCGGACGCTTCGCCTGGGCTTGTGAATATCAATACGGCGGATGCCGCCGGGCTCTGCACGCTGCCGGGCGTGGGAGAGAGCAGGGCGGCGGATATCATTGCCTGGCGGGAAGCCAACGGAGGCTTTGACAGTTGTGAGGATATCATGAAGGTGCCGGGGATTAAGGATGCAATGTACGAGAAGATAAAGGATAAAATAGCAGTGAAATAGGGATTGCTGTCTGCAGCGGCAGGAGCAGGTAGGGAGGTAGAGATGGCAGGGAAGAGAGCTCTGGTGGTAGACGACGAGAAATTGATCGTGAAGGGAATCCGGTTCAGTCTGGAGCAGGATGATATGAAGGTGGACTGCGCTTATGACGGGGAGGAGGCCCTGGAGTATGCCCGTGCCAATCAGTACGATATCATACTCCTGGATGTAATGCTGCCAAAGCTTACCGGATTTGAAGTCTGTCAGCAGATCCGGGAATTTTCCACCGTGCCCATTATCATGCTGACTGCCAAGGGGGAGGACATGGACAAGATTCTGGGCCTGGAATACGGCGCGGATGACTATATTACCAAGCCCTTTAATATCCTTGAGGTGAAGGCCAGGATCAAGGCAATCATGCGCCGGACGGAGCCAAAAAGGATTATGGGGGAGGCGCCTGCCGCCAAGTCCGTGGAAAGAGGAGATGTGCGTCTGGACTGTGAGGGCCGCAGGGCTTTTATAGCCGGAAAAGAGATCGGACTGACGGCAAAGGAATTCGAATTACTGGAACTTCTTATGCTCAATCCCGATAAGGTATACAGCCGGGAGAGTCTGCTGAAGCTTGTGTGGGGCGCGGATTATCCCGGGGATGTGCGCACTGTGGATGTACATATCAGAAGGCTGCGTGAGAAGGTGGAGGCCAATCCCAGCGAACCCAGGTACGTGCATACGAAATGGGGCGTTGGCTACTATTTTCAGGTGTAAAGGGATGCTGTGGCAGGAGTATGAAAATGACGGCGAAAATATTGGATGAGCTGAAAAAGCTCTTTTCTCTGCGCAGCCTGCAGGCTCGCATCTTTATCATTGTACTGGCGGCGGGATTTATCCCCAGTATGATTGTTCGTTACGCAATTCTGGATAACTATGAAGAACATTCTGTCCAACAGAGGATTTCCACTGTGCAAAACCAGCTGATGATCGTGGGAAACCACCTCATCAGCAACAATTATTTTAATACGAAACCGGACGGATACAACAGCAGTGTATCGCGGGATGTAATCAATGCAGAACTGGAGATGATCTCAAATCTGTATGAAGGACGGGTTATGATCATAGATTCCAGTCTGTTGGTGGTGCGGGATACCTATGATCTCAGCGAGGGAAAGACCATCATTTCCGAGGAGGTAATCCGCTGCTTTCAGGGTGAGAGCATGTCCAATTATGACCGTGAGCATGGCTATATCGAGATGACCACGCCCATTATTGACGCCAGTATGGACTCCAAAAAGGTGCTGGGAGTCATGCTGACCAGTATTT
Source organism: uncultured Lachnospiraceae bacterium (assembly GCA_947367855.1). Lineage (GTDB taxonomy): Bacteria > Bacillota > Clostridia > Lachnospirales > Lachnospiraceae > Acetatifactor. Next base: position 154,982 of record CANBFE010000002.1, read on the forward strand.
CCAATGACGCCACGCTTGCCACCATGGAGGCGTTGAACCGGAAATCCGTGATTCTCCAGAATCTGATGGTTGTTGTGGTGGTAGCCATGGCAATGGTTATTTCAGTCATGCTGACACGCCCCTTCAACCGGGTGACAGAGGCCATAAACGAAGTAAAGGCAGGGTACAGTGACGAGAGCATATCAGTTCCGGACTATGCGGAAACAGTGCATATCGTGGATGCCTTCAACCAGCTTTTGAAGAGAATGCGCGCTTTGGACAATTCGCGGCAGGAATTTGTGGAGAATGTGTCCCATGAGCTGAAGACGCCCATGGCCGGGATCAAGGTACTGGCAGATTCCCTGTTGGCCCAGAGGGATGCCCCTGCGGAACTGTACCGGGAATTTCTGGAGGATATTGCATCGGAGATAGACCGGGAAAATAAGATTATAACAGACCTGCTGGTTCTGGTAAAAATGGATAAAAAGGCCCAGGAGATGAATATTACGGCCCTGAACATCAATGACCTTGCGGAACTGATTCTGAAGCGCCTCCGGCCCATTGCCAGAAAAAAGGATGTGGAAGTGGTCTTTGAGAGCATGCGTCCCGTGGTGGCAGAGGTGGACGAGGTAAAGCTGACACTGATTATGACCAATCTGGTGGAGAATGCCATAAAATACAATAAGGAGCACGGACGGGTGAAGGTGGAGCTGGACGCGGATCACCAGTCTTTTACATTCAAGGTCAGCGATTCGGGCCTGGGGATACCGGAAGACGCCCTGGCGCATATTTATGAACGGTTTTACCGCGTGGACAAGTCCCATTCCAGGGAGATCGGCGGTACCGGCCTGGGGCTTGCCATTACCAGAAGCGCCGTGCTGATGCACAGGGGATCCATTACGGTGTCAAGTGTAGAGGGGGAGGGATCCTGTTTTACGGTGAAGATACCCTTAAGCGGTCTGGGAGGGAGTGGAGGATAAAGGGATTATGAAGAGAATAACCGGAATTGCAGCAGTCATTGCCGTTATTCTGCTGCTTGTCGCCTGTACCGGTAAGGAAGAGAAGGGCGAGAATATCTGTCAGGTATATTATGTGAGCAATTCAGAGACCAAAGTGGAGATGCATCCTCATGTGATGGAGGCAGACACGCCGGAGGGCAGGCTGGAAGAACTGATGAACTGTCTGGCAACGGAGCCGGAGAAACTGGAGTATAAGGCGCCTTTTTCCATGGGATTCCGGGTTTTGGGGATTACCCTGGAGGAAGGACGGCTGCAGATTGATGTGGACGCCGCCTATAAGGAGCTGCCTCCCATCACGGAGATTCTGGTGCGGGCCGCGGTGGTGCGCACCCTGACCCAGCTGCCGGAGGTGAGCATGATAGCCATTACCGTGGAGGGCAGCCAGCTTTTTGACCGCAAACAGAATGCGGTTGGGTGGATGAATGCGGAGCAGTTTATTGACAATGACGGAAATGAGATCAATACCTACGAGGAAGTCAGGGTGAGGCTGTACTTTGCGGACGAAAGCGGCACAAAGCTGATCGCTGCGGACAGGGAGAAGCATTACTCCACAAATACGCCCTTGGAGCGTTTTGTGGTGGAGGAGCTGATCGCAGGTCCCAGCGGAAGGATTGACGGACTGTACCCTTCCGTCAACCCGGGCACAAAGGTAGTCAGTGTCATGACCAAGGACGGGATCTGCTATGTGAACCTGGACGAGACCTTTATGGCAGTGGTAAATAATGTGTCCACGGATGTGTCCGTGTATGCCATTGTGAATTCCCTGGTGGAGCTGAGCACGGTGAACAAGGTACAGATTCTGATTAACGGCGAAGTGCCCTCGTCCTTTTCCTCTTCTTCCTTTGAGAGGAATCTGGATATCGTGACCACCGTGGATAACTGACCGGGGACGGAAAAGGAGACAGGTGATGAAGGAAGCAGGCTGCAGGGTTTTATTTGCGGAAGACGAACCGACAATCCGGGAAGTGCTGACGGAGTATATGCTCATGTCCGGTTATCAGGTTGTGACTGCGGAGAGAGGGGACAGGGCAATACAGCTGGTGCAGGAACAGGAGTTTGATCTTGCCGTGCTGGATATCTGCCTGCCCGGGGCGGATGGATTTGAGGTGCTGAAGCACATTCATGCCTGCGGAAAGGGGACGGCTGTAATTATGCTGACCGCCCTGGAGGATGAACAGACGCAGGTGAAGGCTTTTAATCTGTATGCGGATGATTATGTGATCAAGCCTGTTTCCCCCATTATCCTTCTGAAACGGATGGAGACCATACTCCGGCGCGCAGGCAGAACCCCGGAGGACGGCGAGGGCTGTCCCGGCGGACTGGTCCTGAGGGAGGAGGCGTACTGCGCTCTCTATGACGGGGAGAAACTGCCGCTTACCCTGAGCGAATATCTGCTGCTGCAGACTCTGTACAGGGAGCCTGGGAGGGTATTTACCAGGGAACAGCTTATCCTGAGCATTTTTAATGAGGACTATATCGGCAATGACCGGATTATTGACGCCCATGTGAAAAATTTGAGGAAGAAGCTTCCGACAGCCTGCATTAAGACAGTCATAGGAGTGGGATATCAGTTTGACGGAAATGCCCCTGGCAGGGGGTAGACTTTCCGGCACAGGAAGGGAGCGGCGATGAGGCTAGGACAAAAAAACCTGTTGTACAGCATGGTGTTGGCAGGTGTGATGATGCTGTTTCTGATCGGCTATTTTATCTGCATGCTGCCCTCCCTCTATGTGGATCATATGGCGGAGCAGAATCTGAAGTCCGCCTATGAACAGCACATGGCTTATATGAAAAACGGCAGTTATCAGGATGTGGGGGTGAAAAATACCACCGCCTGTTTTTCCCTGGAGATTCCTATGGAGGGGAACCTGATCCTGGTAACGGGAAAGGCATTTTCTGCTGAGATTAAGGTGAGGGATCAAAGGCTTCTGGAACTTCTGGACAGATGCAGGGAGAAACTGGAGAACAGCGGGCTGTCAGCCGGAAAAACGGAGGATACCGGCCGGGACGGCAGGGGAACTGTCATTGCCGGCGGGGAGGCACCGGGATTTGGACTGACGGAGGAGATGGAGGAGTTGGGAGAGATTCTGAAGGCTTCTGTGGAGAAAGACAGTGCGCTTCCCGTGGAAATCCGTCTGCTGTACAGAGGGAGGGCAGAGGAGGATTTTTTTAATGAGTCCCTGAGGATACATTCCTACTCAGGGGGGCCGGTTATTTTTGAGTTTGGAATAGAAGATATCTATAATCGGTATACCAATTATGTGGCTGTGGAAGAGACGGAAAACAGTATGGTTTTTTCTGTTCTGCCAATTGTGGCGCCCAATGTGAACGAAATTCGCCCGGTAGTGCTTGGCAGCCTTCCCATGCTGGGGGCTGTGATTCTGCTGCTGGTGCTTTTGTTCTCCCGGATGTACTCCGGAGGAATCGTGGGACCCATTCTGCGTCTTGTACGGCATACCGGGGAGATGGAGCATGCACAGGATTCCGGGGTGAAACGTCTGTCTGAGGAGTGGCCGGACCGTAAGGACGAGGTGCGGGAGCTGGCGGATACCCTGGACGATTTTTATGCGCAGATCAGGGAGAGCTACCGGATACTGGAGGAGAAAAACCAGGAGCTAGAGGAAGAAAACCGGCGCCAGGAAGTTTTTCTGCGGGCTTCTTCCCATCAGCTGAAGACCCCTGTTGCAGCGGCGCTTTTACTGGTGGAGGGTATGATAAACGACATAGGCAGATACAGGGACACAAAAGTCTATCTGCCCAAAGTCAAGGAACAGCTGCTGTCCATGCGCAGCATGGTGGAGGATATCCTGTATCTGAATCACTGCGGCCAGGATGGGAGACTGCTTCAGGTGGATGTGGGGAGACTGTTGGAGGAGCGGCTGCGCTCCTGCCAGGTAGAGCTGACGGAAAAGGGAATTTCCGCGGAGTTTTGCGGACAGAAAGATCTTGTGGTCTGTACGGATGAGACAATGATTGTCCAGATTCTGGACAATCTGCTGTCCAATGCCGTGAAATATACTCCCCGGGAAGGCTCTGTCCGAATCCTTCCTGAAGCCTGTAACAGGGAAGGAAAACCAGGCATCAGGATTGAAAACAGCGGGGTGACGATTCCCGGGGAGCTGCTGCCCCATGTGTTTGAACCCTTTGTCAGTGGAAGCCACGAGAAGAATGCCGCCTCGGACAGCCATGGACTGGGCCTGTATATAGCCTCTTATTATGCAAAAAAACTGGGGATTGCGCTGCGGGTGGAAAACGGGGACAACTGTGTCGTGGCGTCTGTAGTCTTTCCGCAGGAGACATAAATCTTTACAAATCAGGATTACTCAATGGTTTCTGACAGTGTAGAAAAGCTGCATCTGTTCTTCATACGAAATTCATATCATTCTGTTAAAATAAACCCAAATACAGAAAAAGCTGCAGCATGACAATTAATCAAAGGAGAGGGGTGGATTTTATGCTGTTATCCATTCAGGATTTAACGGTGCGCTATGGGGAGGAAACGGCGCTGTCCATAACAGCGCCCATTGAGATCAGGGAGGGAGACCGGATTGGCGTGATCGGCTCTAACGGCGCAGGAAAGAGCACATTGATCAAAAGCATTCTGGGCATAGTGCCTTATCAGGGAACAATCCGGACAGAGCTCAGGCCGGAACAGATGGCAGTGCATATGCAGTTTAACGAATACACAGACTCCATGCCTGTAAAGTATGTTATGGAGGCGATTCTGAATACCAGAATTGCGCAGAATAAGAAACTGCAGGAACTGATAGATTTCTTTGAATTCAGGGACTGTCTGCGGAAGAAATATTCAAAGCTTTCCGGCGGACAGAAGCAGAGGTTTACCATTATTCTGGTGATGATGCAGGAGGCTGCTCTGACTTTTTATGACGAAGTCACTTCCGGCCTGGATTTTGAGACGCGGCAGAAACTGGTGGAAAAACTGGTGGAATGGTATCAGGGCAGGGAGGACAGCTTTCTGATGGTTTCCCATTACTATGAAGAACTGGATCAGCTGGCTGATAAACTGCTGATTCTGGACAGGGGCAGAGTCCTTGATTACGGCGGCAGGGAGGAACTGTTCCGGAAATACTGCGGAAGGGCCGTAATTGTGGTTTCCAATGACGAGAAGAATGCTGCGCTGCTGTCCGGGTTCGGGAAACTGCACGCTCCGGCTCACCTTATAGCCATTTCCTGTGAGAGCGGGGAAACGGAGAACCGGATTGCCAGACTGCTGTTGGAGCATGATGTCAACTATAAGCGGAGCAACAATGATGTGGAGATGCTCTATATCAACGCCAGGGCAGCGGTGCCCGCTGCAGGCTGAAATGCAGGGCAGCACCGGAAAGGCGGACCGGGACGGGGAACCCCGGATGGTAAGGAACAAATAAAGACAGGAGGAGTAAAGAAAATGCATAATAACAGAAAACTGTTTTCAAAGCAGATGCTGCTTTTTGAATTTCGTAAAACCATAGGAAACCCTTATGTGCATATCTTTGGAGTCGGGATGCCCATTCTGATGATGATTCTCATAACCCGTGTGGTGATGGTGGAGATTCCGGACCCAGCCATTCTTTCCTCCACTGTAACTGCGATTTTTCTGGGGATTGGGGCTATGATTCCCATGGCAAGCATATTTATGGGCTATGGTGTGTCCCACGCCCAGGAACTGGAAAAGGGAATTCCGCAGAGGATGGAGCTGTTTGGCATCAGGGTCAGCGTCACTCTGTGCAACCGGATTCTTTCGGAAATGATTTTTATGAGTATGGCATTTTTCATTTATTTTGTGGTGGGATATGTATTTGTGGGAGTGGAGGCGCCGGGCGTTTCGGGCGCTGCGCTGTATGCGGTGTGCATACTGGCATTCAGCGTGATTCTGTTCTGTCTGGCCCATGGGATTGCTTCCCTGCTGAAAAAATTCGGGTTGGTTTACTGTGTAACCATGCTGCTGTATTTCGGGCAGATGATACTGGGCGGAATGATGGGAGTCACCTATGACAATATGCCGTCGGTTATGCAGGCGGCGGCCAGGCTGCTTCCGGTGACCTATATCAACAGAGATTTTTATACGGTCTGGAAAGGGGAATATTACAATTTTATGCCCATGGTTCAGGCCTATCTGCTGATGGGAGCCCTGGCAGGGATTCTGCTGTTTGTCACCGTGCGCAGGGAGAGACGGAAGCTGCACTGATTCCGGGGGGACAGGTCCGGGCTGAACATGTATACAGCCCGGATGTGGCCCGTCTGCGGCGCGTGAAGCATCCATGGATAGAGAAAGGAGAACAGTATGAGGCGGCCATTGTTTGCGGTTGCCCTGTTTCTGGTGGTGGTTTCAGCCATCTGTCTGAAAGGCGGGTGGGCGGAGGAAGCGCCTCCGGGCTGCGTCAGCGCAGACCGGTTGGAGGCGGACAGGGAGATCAGGATCACCGGACAGGTGTACCAGAAAAATGAAACATCCATTTATTTGAGATCTGTGGTTTATCTTCAATCAAATAATTATTTTCAAATAAATGCCTTAGGGCAGTCAGCTGCGGATTCGCGGCAGTTAATTCCGATTTGGGAAAATATCATATGTGAGACGGAAACGGCGGCGGAGATTCCCCTTGGGAGCCGTGTGGCGGTCAGAGGGCAGTTTGCTCCCTATTCCCATGCCACAAATCCAGGGGAGTTTGATGCTGCGGTATATTACAGAACCCTGGAGATCGGGGGAAAACTGAAAAAGGCCGCTGTTCTGGCAGAGGGGGAGGATTACTGGCGGGTCAGGGAGGGGCTGTACAGGCTGAAATGTTACTTTAAGGAAAGGATTTACCGGATTTTTCCCGGGAAGGAGGCAGCCGTTATGAGCGCCCTGCTTCTGGGGGATAAGAGCGAACTGGACAGTGATCTGAAGGAACTGTACAAGCGCAACGGGGTTCTGCACATACTGAGCATCTCCTCTCTGCATATTACAATCATCGGCATGAGCATATACAGGCTCCTGCGCAGGATGGGACTGCCGGTCTGCCCCTGCGCCCTGGCAGGGAGCGCGATTCTGCTCCTCTACGGCTGTATGACGGGATTCAGTGTGTCCGCCTGCCGTGCCATCGGAATGTATCTGATAAAAATGGGTGCGGAGGTTGCCGGAAGGACTTACGATATGCTGACAGCCCTGGGGGTGATGGGCGCAGTCATGGCGGTGCGCAATCCCTTTTACCTGCGCAACAGCGGTTTCCTGCTTTCCTTTTCCTCCGTATTGGGGATCGGTGTGGTGTATCCTCTGCTGATGCCGAAGCTTTCTCCTGGAAAGGGCGTGGCCAGGTCCCTGGGAAATGCCCTGTTACAGTCTTTTTTCGCAAGCCTCTCCATCACGCTGACCACGCTTCCCGTGCAGCTCTGGTTTTACTATGAAATTCCTGTTTATTCTGTGTTTCTGAATCTGTTTATCATCCCTTTTCTGAAGCCCATGATGATCACGGGACTGCTGGCCATGCTGGTGCCCGGCCTGGGAGTTCTGGGTCTGGCAGACCGTCTGATACTCGGGGGCTATGAACTTCTCTGCGGCTGTTTCGACGGTTTTCCTTTTCGCACCTGGAATCCCGGATGTCCTGAAATCTGGCATGTGGCGGTTTATTATCTGCTTCTGGGTGGAACGGTGGCTTTCAGATGGATATCCGGAAGAAGGCAGGGAGTCCTGAAAAGACCTGCAGTGTCAGGAGGGGCGGCAGTATGCGCGCTGTGCCTGGCAGTCCTGCTGTTTGAAATCCGGCCTCGGTCAGGCAACAGTGTTACTTTTCTGGATGTGGGGCAGGGGGACTGCATTCTGGTGCGGACCGCCTCCGGTGAAACCTATCTGTTTGACTGCGGCAGCAGCAGCCGTAAAAAGATCGGAAAATACATCCTGATTCCTTATCTGAAATATAACGGCATCCGGACCATTGACGCCGTTTTCCTGTCGCATCCGGATGGGGACCATATAAGCGGAGCCCTGGAGCTGTTTGCCCTGGGCGGGGAAAATAATATCACGGTGAGACAGCTCCTTCTGCCTGACATAGAGGATGGAGCCAGGGAGGAACAGTTTGGCAGACTGCTGCAGGCAGCATGGGAGGCTGAGCAGTATGAGCCTGTTTCCGTGGGATATCTGTCCGCAGGGGACGGATGGCTCTGCGGCAGCGCGGCATTTACCTGCCTGCATCCGGAGAAGGGATTTGATGCCGGGGATGTCAATGCCTATTCGCAGTGCTTCCTGGTGGAATTCTATGAGGGCAGTACGGACTGGACACTGCTTCTCACCGGGGACGTGCAGGAGAAAGGGGAGAAGGCCTTTCTGCAGGAAATCCTGGACAGGGACATCCGGGGGATCACTGTGCTGAAGGCAGCCCACCATGGCTCCCGAAATTCCACGCCGGAAGTCCTTCTGGATCAGCTGGAGCCTGTTCTCACCGTGATTTCCAGCGGCAAAAACAACCGTTACGGGCATCCCCATGAAGAATTGCTGGAGCGCCTGGAGGCCTGCGGGACATATATTGCGCAGACTGCGCAGTGGGGAGCGGTGAGGATTGCCTGTGAGGATGGGAGGCTGACAGTGTCCGCAGGGACACAATAGAATCGGGGCACTCCCTGCAAAAGTTGCGGATAAGCCATTGTCTTTACGCTCCGGATGGAATATAATGAAAAAAATCAGGAGGTGAGACAGCCATGAAACCGCTTGAACTGTATGAACAGAGGATTCTGGGGGACCCGGAATTTCCGCTGCATATGCATATTGATGACTATGCCAGCAAAATCCAGTACTTTGCGCCTCACTGGCATGAACATGTCGAGCTTCATTATGTGATGGAAGGAAGGACCCTGCTGAGCCTGAACCAGAGGGAGATTCCTGCTGAAAAGGGGAACCTGGTGATTGTCAACAGCAATGAGATTCATGCGGGACGCTGTGACGGCAGCCAGATGAAGGTGATGGTGGTAATCTTTGAGATAGAAGCCTTTTCCAAGGAGCTTGCCGACAAGAATGTAATGTTCAGCTCCCTGATCCAGAAGGACAGGGTGATCGACAGAATCATGTCTACCATCTACCGGGAGTACAGGGGACAGGAGATCGGTTACCGCCTGGTGTGCAAGGGGGAGCTGCTGAGACTTATCGCCCACCTGATGCGGGAATATACGGTGGAATTTCTGACGGAACGGGAGAGTGACAGGAGAAAGAAGCAGCTGGAGCGTCTGAACCTGGTGCTGGACTATATTCAGTCCAATTATACGAGGCAGATCGTCAACAGGGAACTGGCGGACATTATTCACCTCAGCGAGGACAGGTTCAACCATCTGTTCAAAGACAGCATGGGCATGGCGCCGCTTCAGTATATCAATGAGGTGAGGATCCGGAAGGCCATGAACCTTCTGAAGAAACAGGAAGGGACTGTGGGGGAGATTGCGGACAGTGTGGGATTCGGGGACTACAATCACTTTGGAAGACAGTTCCGCCGCTATTACGGGTGTGCTCCTTCCGAGATCCTGAAAAAGGGTGGAGCGGGAGAAAAACAGCAGAATCGTATGGATAAGACAGCAGAATGAATCTTGCACATTCTGCTGTGTTTTTCTATAATCAAATAAATAGCAGGAAGGAATATGTGCTGAAAAATAGATAAAAACAAATGGAGGAAGGACTATGAAATTAGGAGTATTGACAGTGGCTCTGGGAGATCTGCCCTTTGAGGAGGCATGCAGGTTTCTGTCGGAGAGAGGCGTGCAGATGGTGGAGATCGGCTGCGGAGGATTTCCCGGAAAGGCCCACTGCGACGCTGCGGAGCTTCTGGCGGACGAAAGAAAGCGGGAGGCGTTTCTGGAGACCCTGGACAGGTATCATCTGCAGATCAGCGCCCTGAGCAGCCATGGCAACATGGTGCATCCGGACCCGAAGGTTGCAAGGCATTATGAGACAGATTTTACCAATGCCATTCTGTTGGCGGAGAAGCTGAATGTGCCGGTGGTAAACACTTTTTCAGGATGCCCGGGCGGAAGTCCGGAGGACAGGACGCCAAACTGGGTTACCTGTCCCTGGCCGGATGATTTCAGCCGGATTCTGGAGTATCAGTGGGAGGAAGTACTGATTCCCTACTGGAAGGAGAAGGCAGCCTTTGCGGAGGCCCACGGCGTTTCCAGGATAGCCCTGGAACTGCATCCGGGATTCTGCGTGTACAATACCAAGACGCTTCTCCGTCTGCGCAGGGAGGCAGGGCCTCAGATCGGAGCCAACTTTGATCCCAGTCATCTGATCTGGCAGGGAATGGACCCGGGAGTCTGCATCCGGGAACTGGGCAGGGAGAACGCTATTTTTCATTTCCATGCCAAGGACACAGGAATCGATGCCAGAAATGCATCGGTTAACGGCGTGCTGGATACCACCCATTACGGGGAGGAGCAGGAGCGGTCCTGGATTTTCCGCACGGTTGGTTATGGACACGGGGAAGACTACTGGAAGAACATTATTTCACAGCTGCGGATGACAGGATACGACTATGCCATCAGCATTGAGCATGAAGACGGTCTGATGTCCGGCAAAGAGGGACTGGAGAAAGCCATCAGTTTCCTGAAAAACGTGCTGATTTACGAGGACAGAGGGGCTATGTACTGGGCATAACGCTCATGGAACTGTGCCCCGGATGAGGAGAGCAGGCCCGGGCAGGGCAGGGAGGTATTGCTATGAAGCATAAAATGGCCATCGTGGGTTTTGGAGGAATGGCAGGCTGGCACTATGATGAGATCCAGACCATTGAGGATCTGGAAGTGGCCGGAATCTGGGATATCAGGGAGGAGAGACGGAGCTTTGCGGCGGAGAAGGGAATTCATGTGTACGCCGGGCTTGAGGAGCTGTTGGCGGACCCGGAGACGGATCTGGTGCTCATTGCCACTCCAAATGATGTGCATAAACCAGTGGCCATTGCAGCCATGAGAGCGGGCAAGAATGTAGTCAGTGAAAAACCGGTTACATTGAGCTCGGAAGATCTGCAGGAAATGATCCGGGTATCGGAAGAAACGGGACGTTTCCTCACCGTTCATCAGAACAGACGGTGGGACGAAGATTTTTTGACGGTTAAAAAGATTCTGGAAGAGGGAAAGCTGGGTGAACTCTTCCGTGTGGAATCCAGGGTTCACGGTTCCAGGGGGATTCCGGGGGACTGGAGACAGGAGAAGGAGCACGGCGGCGGTATGATTCTGGACTGGGGAGTGCATCTTCTGGATCAGATGCTGCTGCTGTTAGGGGATGTGCCGCTTTGCAGAGTTTATGCCACTGTGACCCATGTGACAAACCAGCTGGTGGACGACGGTTTCTATGCGGAGCTGACTTTTGCCAACGGCGTTACCGCTTTGGTGGAGGTGGGAACTAGCAATTTCGTTTCTCTTCCCAGGTGGTATGTACTGGGCACGGACGGAACGGCTGTGATAGAGGACTGGAATCTGAAAGGAAGGATTGTGCGGGCATCCGGCGTGGATGAGAAGGACGTGACTCCGGTGATTACCGCTGCAGGCCTGACCAAGACCATGGCTCCGAGACGGGACGACAGTATCTTCATGGAGGAACTGCCTGTGGTGAAGAGCGACGTAAGAGAATTTTACCACAATGTGATGGCAGTCATGGAGGGCAGGGAGGAAAGCAGGATCCGGCTGCCCCAGGTCATGCGGGTGATGAAGCTGATGGAAGCCATTGAGAAATCCGCGGAGACAGGGGAAGCCGTGCGTTTTGAACAGTGAGCAGGAAAATAACAGGCAGAACCGGGCAGAGAACCCGGAAGAAACAGGAGGTATGAGGAAATGAGGAAATTAAAGGTAGGCGTGGTAGGCTGTGGAGGTATCGCAAACGGAAAGCATCTTCCCGCCATGAAGAGAAACGGAAACTTTGAAATCGTGGCATTCTGTGACCTGATTGAGGAGAGGGCGCAGAAGGCGAAAGCCGAGTATGGCGCGGAGGACGCAAGGGTTTACACGGACTATACGGAGCTTTTGAAGGAAGATGTGGAGGCGGTTTATGTGCTGACCCCCAACAGCTCCCATGCCCCCATCAGCATTGCTGCCATGGAAGCGGGCAAAAATGTTATGTGCGAGAAGCCCATGGCTAAGACCTATGCGGAGGCAAAGGCCATGGTGGAAACAGCAGAGCGCACCGGAAAGATACTGACCATCGGTTACCAGAGCCGTTATCGCGCTGATTCCGCCTATCTGAAGAGCGCCTGCGAAAACGGGGAACTGGGAGAGATCTACTATGCCAAGGCCCACGCGCTGCGCAGAAGGGCTGTTCCCACTTGGGGCGTATTTCTGGATGCGGAGAAGCAGGGAGGCGGTCCGCTGATCGATATCGGCACCCATGCCCTGGACCTCACCCTCTGGATGATGGACAATTACGAGCCGGAGATGGTCATGGGCTCTGTATACCGCAAGCTGGCGGACCAGAAAAATACCGGGAATGCCTGGGGAGACTGGGATCCGGAGGTTTACACGGTGGAGGACTCCGCTTTCGGCTTTATCCGCATGAAAAACGGAGCAACCATCGTTCTGGAATCCTCCTGGGCTTTGAACACCCTGGATACCAGGGAGGCCCAGACTACTCTGTGCGGAACCAGGGCAGGCGCGGACATGGCGGACGGCCTGCGGATCAACCGTGTAAACCACAGCAGACAGTGCGTGGAGAAGCCTGATCTGGCAGCAGGCGGCGTGGCTTTTTACGACGGTGTCTCAGAGAAGCCCGACGACGTGGAACAGCGCGTTTTCTATAATGCCATCGTAAACGGTGCGGAGCTGACTGTGAAGCCCAGACAGGCCATGGTGGTAACCCAGATTCTGGAGGCTATTTATGAGTCCGGAAAAACCGGAAAAGCAATATACTTTTAAAGGAGCATAAAAATATGAAATTAGGAAGAATTGCATGGTTTGAGGAAGAGGATTTTAAGAGCGCAAAAGAGCGCGGCATGGAATTTATTGAATTGGATGTAAATGACAGGGCAGAGACATTTCTGGAAAATGTGGAGGTGATCCGCAGCAGAAGCGAGAGTTATGGGATTCCTGTGGGTGCCGTGGGCAGATGGGGCAGCGACCGGATCTGCAGGGACGGCATCTGCCAGAAGGAACTGGAGCTGGAGCACAGGCTTATTGATGCAACGGCTGCATTGGGCTGTGATGTCTATATTACCGGCTGCAATTATGTAGAGGAGCTGTCTTATTATGAAAACTGCAGCTTTGCCATTGCATATTTTGAGAAGCTGATCGCTTTTGGCAAAGAGAAGGGGGTTAAGATTGCCGTCTACAACTGCAGATGGAATAATTTTGTCTGCACGCCCATGGCATTTACCCTGATTCACGGTTATCTGAAGGATTTGTACATAAAATACGATCCCTCCCACTGCATCTATGACGGCGGGGATTATCTGAAGGAGGCCAGGGACTGGGGTGACCGTTTCCTTCATGTCCATCTGAAGGGATCTCTGGTAATAGACGGGGAGAGGTATGACGATCCGCCTGCAGGCCTGGATCAGACAAACTGGGGCGCATTTCTGGCTATTCTTCATGCAAAGGGATATGACAGGGCTCTGAGCATTGAGCCCCACTCCGCCAACTGGAAGGACGAACTGGGAGAGCGGGGAATCGATTATACCATCCGCTATTTCCGCAGCCTGCTGTTATAAGAAGGAGCAGACATAATACAGGACAGGATCGGGATCTGGAAACAGTTCCCGTATCCTGTCCTTTTGTCATTTACTGAAACACTGATAAAATCAGGATCTCCACACTCATCCTGTCATCCATCCGGCCGGTTTTTACCGCTTCTTCCGCCTCCACGCTCTTTTCCACGGCCCTGCGCAGGACAGAAGACCTAAAGCGGGAGGCCTGGGACAGGTATTTTCCCGCTATGAAAGGGGGAACGCCGATTTTGGAACCGATGGCGCGGTTGTCGAACCCCCTGTTTTTCAGTTCCTTTACCTGAAGCAGCATATTGCACTGCCTTGCAATCAGGAAGAGGATGCGCATGGGCGGTTCCTTCAGGGCCAGAAGATCGTAGTACAGTTCAAGGGCCTGTTTCGGCTGCCGCAGCGCCACTGCGTTGATCATGTCAAAAATGTGGTTGCTGATACGGGTGGTACAGATGGTTTCCACATCCTGGGCAGTGATTATTTCCCTGTCCATTGTATAGCAGAGCAGTTTTTCCAGTTCCATCTGAATATTATCCATATCGGTTCCGGTTTTGGATAAAAGGAGAAGGATGGTTTCCTCCGTGGCTTTTTTCTTTTCCCGGTTCAGTATGCCGGCAATCCACCGCTTCAGCGTATTCTCGTCCTGGATGGCAAACTCCGCGGCATACCCTCTGGACTGGACGGCCTTGTACAGTTTGCTGCGTTTGTCCACTTCGCTTTCCGTGAAGACAAAATAGGTGGTTTCACTGGGGCTTGCCAGATATTCGGCCATTTTTTCACCGCCGGACTTGAACAGGCCGCTGTCGGAGAGAAATATGACCCTGCGCTGCGCAAAAAAGGGCAGCGTCTCTGCCAGGTCTATGATGGCAGCGGTGTCAGTCCCACGCCCCTCATAAAAATGGACATTCATATTGTCCCCCTCTTCACAGAGGGCGTTCCGGAGTTTGTCCCTGTACTGTCTGCGCAGATAGCGTTCTTCCCCGTGGAGAAGATAAACCTGGCGAAGCCTTCCCTGTTTGATATCTTCATTGATCTGTCTCATGGCAGCCTGCTCCCATCTGTTTTTATGGCATATATGCTCTGGACAATAGTATAGCAGAAAAAGCGTAATTTGGAAAGAGGCGCAAAATTAGGCGATAAAGTCAGAAATTCAGGGAATTTTATAAAATTTTTTGAAAACATTGCAAATATACGGCGAATCGGCACGTTACACGTACTTTTTTGACATATTGGCACGGAAATCGCGATGGTTTGGAGTTGATGTATCAAACATTTCTCTTTTATAATGGGAAAGGACGAATTTAGACAATTTGTGTGATGATCTACAACAAATTTAAAAATGTTTTCCGTGACAGAGAGCTGGGCGGAGGGCAAAGCGGGAATGAGGAGGTAGTTGATGGAACAGCTGAATATTACGGCTACAAAGGATAATGAGAAGATTTACAAAATTCTGGGTGATTTGATGAACGGGGACAAGGAATTTCAGATAATGATCACTGTGCCTTCCGGAAAAAGCGAGAACAGGAAAAATGCAGCTCCGGAGGCTCCAAAACCAACAGTGGAGCGCGATCTGGAACAGGATGTAACGGATATGATACATGAGATCGGTGTTCCGGCACATATTAAAGGGTACCAGTATCTGAGGGAAGCCATTATGATGGCTGTGGACGATCCGGGAATGATCAGTTCCATCACCAAGATTCTATATCCCACCATAGCGAAACGGTTCCAGACTACATCCAGTCGTGTGGAACGCGCCATACGCCATGCCATAGAAGTGGCGTGGAGCAGAGGAAGAATGGAAACCCTGGACGCATTGTTCGGATATACCATTGATACGGGAAAGGGCAAGCCCACAAACTCGGAATTTATTGCCCTGATTGCGGACAGAATAAGACTTTCCTATCGTATGCAGTGAAAAAGCAAAAGAAAGACTTTCCACTGAACCATAAATGTTGTATAATGGAGGTGATAACATATTTTGAAGCAGCGGTCAGTGGAGGTTTCCGATGAAAAAAATTCTTTTTGCGGCATCAGAGGGAGTACCCTTTATCAAGACAGGTGGTTTGGCGGATGTAGTGGGCTCCCTGCCGAAATGTGTTGACAGGCAGTATTTTGACGTAAGAGTCATCATTCCGAAGTATGCCTGCATGAAGCAGGAAATGAAGGACAGGATGAAGTATGTGACTCATTTTTACATGGATTTCAACTGGACAAGCGTGTATGTGGGTGTGTTTGAAGCTGAGGTGGACGGGGTGCATTATTATTTTATTGATAATGAGCACTACTTCAGCGGCGACAAGGTTTATACCGATGACCAGAAATGGGAGATCGAGAGATATGCATACTTTTCAAAGGCTGTGCTTTCCGTGCTGCCTACAATAGGCTTCCAGCCGGATGTGGTTCACTGCCATGACTGGCAGACGGGACTGATTCCCGTATACATGAAGGAGCGGTTCCGGGCCGGGGAATTCTACCAGAGGATGAAGTCCGTTATTACCATCCATAATCTGAAGTTCCAGGGAAAGTGGGATACCAAGACTGTGAGAAGCATCACAGGGCTGTCGGATTATTTCTTCACTTCCGATAAACTGGAGGCTTATAAGGACGCAAATCTGCTCAAGGGGGGCATTGTCTACGCGGATGCGGTTACAACGGTCAGCGCCACCTATGCAGAGGAGATCAAAACTCCCTTCTATGGGGAGGGGCTGGACGGACTGCTCCGGGCCAGAAGCGGCGACCTGAGGGGCATTGTCAACGGCATTGATTACGATGAATTCAATCCAAGTACGGATAAGCTGATCACGAATCCCTATGATGCGGCAAATTTCCGCAAGGAGAAGGTGAAGAACAAACATGCCCTTCAGCAGGAACTGGGCCTGAAGGTTGATGATAAGAAGATGATGATAGGCGTGGTGTCCAGGCTTACGGACCAGAAGGGATTTGACCTCATCGCCTATGTGATGGATGAATTGTGCCAGGATGACATACAGCTTGTGGTTCTGGGAACAGGGGAAGAGCGTTACGAGAATATGTTCCGTCACTTTGACTGGAAGTATAATGACAAGGTTTCGGCCAATATTTATTATTCCAACCCTCTGTCCCACAAGATATACGCTGCCTGTGACGCCTTCCTGATGCCATCCCTGTTTGAGCCCTGCGGGTTAAGCCAGCTCATGGCCCTGCGCTACGGCACAATTCCCATTGTAAGGGAGACGGGAGGACTGAAGGACACCGTGGAATCCTTTAATGAGTATGAGAGCACGGGAACCGGCTTCAGCTTTACCAATTACAATGCCCATGAAATGTTGAGTGCGATCCGTTACGCGGAACAGATTTATTATGACAAAAAGCGCGAATGGAACAAAATGGTTGACAGGGCCATGGCGGCAGATTTTTCATGGCATGTGTCTGCGGCCAGGTATCAGGAAATGTATGATTGGCTGATAGGTTAATACTATGTCGGATAACGATAACAGGAAGAACAGTTTTATAGTGCAGGCAGGTATTCTGGCAGCGGCCGGAATCATCAGCAGGATGATCGGGCTCCTCTACAGGGGCCCCCTGCACAGTGTTATCGGGGACCTGGGGCTTGGGTATTATCAGTCGGCCCACAATTACTATACGATCATCCTGTTGATCTCATCCTACAGTATTCCTTCTGCCATATCCAAGGTGATAGCCCAGAAACTTGCCCTGCGGGAATACCGCAATGCCCACAGGATTTTCCGGTGTGCGCTCTGGTATGTTCTGGGGGTAGGGGGCGGGGCCAGTCTGCTGATGTTTTCCGGGGCCGGATTCCTGAACAGGGCGGAGGTCCTGTCCCTTCAGGAGGCGTCTGTGCTGCGGGCTTTTGCACCCACGATTTTTGCCTACGGCATTCTGGGAGTGCTGCGGGGATATTTCCAGGCCCACGGCAGTATGGTACAGACCTCGGTATCCCAGATACTGGAGCAGATCGCGAATGCAGTGGTCAGCGTGGGCGCCGCCTGTCTGCTGATACAGCTTGCCCTGGGGAGCATGGAGATTCCCGGGGATAAGGAGGGGCAGATTACCAGGGCTGCCCAGGGGGCTGTGGGAAGCGCTTTGGGGGCCGGGGCCGGTGTGTTGGTGGCATTGCTTTTTATGGCAGCCGTTTACATGCTGAACCGGGATACCATTAACAGAAGGATACAGAATGACAGACATGTGGGGACGGATTCCTACAAATCCATCATGCGGATGATCGTCATGGTTGTGACTCCCTTTATCTTAAGCACTGCGGTGTATAATCTCAGCGGGACCGTCAATAACACGGTTTACACCCAGTGGTTTCCGGCAGTGCGCAAGCTTGATGAGGTGGTGGTCTATTCAAAATGGAGCGCTTTTTCCGGTCAGGCCCTGACGATCTCAAACATTCCCATTGCCTTTGCCACGGCCATGGCTTCGGCGATGATTCCGTCCGTGGCCAGGATGGTGTCCGCCAATGACTGGGAGGGAGCCAGGGAGAAGATCGGACTGGCCGTGAAGACGGTCATGTTGATTTCCATTCCCTGTGCGGTGGGGCTGTTTGCCCTGGCGCGGCCGGTGACGGGACTTTTATTCCACAACACCCAGGAGACGGAGGACCTGGCAACACGCCTTCTGATGGCGCTTTCCATGTCCGTGGTTTTTTATGCCCTTTCCACCCTGAACAGTTCCATTCTGCAGGGGTTGGGGAAGGTGAACACCCCGATTTTCAATGCGGGAATTGCCCTGGCGGTGCAGACAGTCACAGCAGTGCTTCTGCTGCTGTTCACGGAGCTGGATCTCTACAGCATTGCCATTGCCAATACCCTGTATTCTGCCATTATGTGTCTGCTGAATCAGTGGGCTGTGCGGAAGGCGGCTGACTACAGGCAGGAAATACTAAAGACCTTTGTAATACCCATTCTGGCGTCGCTCTGTATGGGAGGGGCTGCATGGGCCATCTATGAAAGTCTGCTGCTGCTTACGTCCTCTCCCAGGATAGCGGTGGTTGCGGCGATTCTGCTGGCGGCAGTGGTGTACTTTGCAATGCTGCTTCTGATGCGGGGGATTTCGGAGGAAGAACTGAGAGGATTTCCCAAGGGACATCTGCTGGTCAGAGCGGCCAGGAAATGCCGTCTGATGAAATGAGCCTGTGGAACCGGGCAGCGGAAACAGAAGATCCCCCGGACATGCCGGAATGAAAAGCCGGTGTGCCGGGGGATTCAGCCTGGAGCCGTAAAGCTACTGTGCGGGCTGTATGCCTGATATATCGCTGTCGATAGCCATGGAATAATTGGTATAGTAGACTACAAAGCCGGGTTTGGCTCCGCCCGGTTTTTTTACATGCTTTTTCTGGATATAGTCAATTTCCACCTTCTCCTGTCCCCTGCCCCTGGAATAATAGGCGGCCAGTCTGGCGGCCTCCTCGAAGGTGCGGTCCGGCAGTTCCTCCGCGTTTCCAAGCTTTACGACAACATGGGAGCCGGGCATCTGCTTGGCATGAAACCACCAGTCATTGCCTGTGGCAAACTTAAAGGTAAGCTCGTCGTTCTGGAAATTGTTTTTCCCCACATACATATGAAAGCCGTCGCTGCTGATATAGTGGTAGGGTTTGCTGGTGATCTTCTGTTTTTTGGAACCGCCCTTCCGGCGGATATAACCGCTCTGGGTGAGTTCTTCTTTGATCTGCGCAAGGTCTTCCTCGTAAAGCGCGATATCCAGGGCAGCGGATATGGATTCCAGATGGTCGATTTCCGACTTGACCTCCAGGGTCAGGGCGGAGAGGGCCTCATGGGTCCTTTTCATTTTGCCGTATTTGTCAAAATACTTCCTGGCATTTTCCGTGGCGCTGAGAGTGGGGTCCAGGGGAATGGTGATGGTCTCGTCCGTGTAATAATTCAGGGCTTCCAGGGACCTGGCGCCCGGCTCCGCGCTGTAGCCGTAGGTGTTGAGAAGCTCTCCGTAAATGCGGTAGGTTTCCCTCTTTTCGGTATCTTTGATCTGCCGCAGCTGCAGATCGTACTTTTTTACGTTTCTCTCCAGGGCGGTCTGGACGATGCGCCTTAAGTCCGAGGACTTCTGACGAATGCGGGTCAGGGTATTTTTTTCCGCATAATAATTCTCCAGAAGGGCCGACATGGAGGGATAGACAGAGGTATGGTATTCCCCGGTTTCATACATGGTCAGGGGGATGGCGCAGAATTCCACGGGACTGCCATGTGCATAGGCCACATTGGGGGTGAATCGTTCCTCAAGGATGGCGGCAGTCATTTCAGAAAAGACCCTGTACAGGGCTTCATAGTCCGTCCGGGAAAATGCAGCGGTGGAAAGTTCTCCGTCCAGTCCGGCCTCATAGCAGAGCTCCTGTGCAAGTATGGGGGAAATGCCCGTAAAACTGCCGTAAAGAGCCTTGAATAATGGCTGGGGTCTGGCGGAGAGCGTCTGGCAGAAGGTGTGGAGATCCGTGTGCAGCGCATCCAGTTTGTCCTGTGTCTGCGCAACAAAGTAGGGCCTGCCCGGCAGTACTTCACGGAGAGAGCTCACTGCTGCAGTGACATGCTTGATGCTGTCTATGATTATTCCATTGTCGTCACAGAAGATAATATTGCTGTGTTTTCCCATGATCTCCACAATCAGGGTCTTGTGCCGCAGATCTCCCATTTCGTCCAGATGTTCCACATCTATCCGGACAATGCGTTCCAGGCCGGGCTGGGAGATATCCGTAATCCGGCCGTTCTGGAGATGCTTGCGCAGAAGCATGCAGAAGTTCGGGGCTGTCATGGGGCTCGGTTTGTTGGAGCCGGTGAGGTAGACCAGGGGCAGGGAAGCCTCGGCGGAGAGAAGCAGGCGGGACTGTCCCCCGGGCTGCCGGATGGTCAGCAGCAGCTCGTCCTCCTCCGGCTGGGCAATCTTGTACAGCCGGCCGCCCACCAGCTCTTTTTTCAGTTCGGACACTACGTTTGCTATTGTCACGCCGTCAAATGCCATGTTTTGTTCCTCCGGTTTTCACGGGAGCATGGGATTTCTTTCCTGCTCCCTTATGCAGGTCTGGGGCTATTATAACACAGGGCAGGCGCAAAGTCCATTCGGCAGAGCGCGAATGAGAAAAATTGCGTAAAAGCCTTCCTCATGCACTTGACGCTTTTGGAAACTTATCTTATAATAGACTGAAGTATCCAAATTATGGGTTCATTGCCCGGACAGGAGCATTCATGATTAAGAGCATGACGGGTTTCGGCAGAGGTGAGGTTGTCGGAAACAGCAGAAAATTCACGGTGGAGATTAAGTCGGTAAATCACCGCTATCTGGATGTGAACATTAAGATGCCCAAAACACTGAATTTTTTTGAGTCGGCCATCCGCAGTGAACTGAAAAAATACATTTCCCGCGGCAAAGTTGACGTGTTCATTTCCTATGAGGATTTCTCGGAAAAAAAATCCACGCTACATTACAACAGAGAGACGGCAGCCGAGTATTTGAAGTATCTGCGCCAGATGGCGGAAGATTTCCGGCTGGAGGACGATATCCGAGTATCCGTGCTGTCCAGGTTTCCGGAGGTGTTTACCGTGGAGGAGACAGATGCGGACGAGGAGGAGATGTGGAAGGAGCTGCATCGCGCTGTGGAGGGAGCGGCGGGAATGTTCGTGGATGCCCGTGTGACCGAAGGCGGGAATCTCAGGGAAGATCTGATCGGGAAACTGGTTGGGATGAGGGAGCTGGTGGCGTTTATTTTGGAGCGCTCGCCGCGGATTATTGAGGAGTACCGCAGACGTCTGGAGGAACGTGTGAAGGAGCTTCTGGGGGATGTGCATGTGGACGAGGCAAGGCTGCTGACAGAGGTGACAATCTTTTCCGATAAGGTGTGCGTGGACGAGGAGCTGGTAAGGCTCCGCAGTCATATCGAGGCCACGGAGAGCACTCTTCTGGCAGGGGGAGCTGTGGGAAGAAAGCTCGACTTTATCGCGCAGGAAATGAACCGGGAGGCCAACACCATTCTCTCCAAGTGCAATGACCTGGAGACCTCCAATGCTGCCATTGAGCTGAAGACCGAGATCGAGAAGATCCGGGAACAGATTCAGAATATAGAATAGGAGTCAGGCCGGCATGCTGATCCACATCGGTTTCGGAAATATTGTCAATACGGAAAAAATCATTGCCATTGTCAGCCCGGAGTCGGCGCCCATCAAGCGTCTGGTCCAGGGGGCAAAGGAAAAGGGGCTTGCCATCGACGCCACCCAGGGCCGCAAGACAAAGTCCGTTCTGATCATGGACGGAAGCCAGGTGGTGCTCTCGGCGCTTCTGCCCGAAACCGTGGCAGGAAGGGTGCAGGAGACCGGAGAAGGCGCGGAGGAGAGATAATATGGAACAAAAAGGAATTCTGATCGTAATTTCGGGTTTTTCCGGCGCAGGAAAGGGTACACTGGTAAAGGAGCTTCTGCGCAGGCATGAAGAGTACGCCCTGTCGGTTTCCATGACAACCAGGGAACCCAGGCCGGGGGAACGGGAAGGGATAGAGTATTTTTTTACGGACAGAGAGCATTTTGAGGAGACCATTGCCGCGGACGGACTGGTGGAATACGCCCGGTACTGCGGGAATTATTACGGCACGCCCAGGGCCTATGTGGAGGAGCAGCTGGGGGCGGGCCGGAATGTCATTCTGGAGATAGAGATCCAGGGGGCCCTCAAGATAAAGGAAAAATTTCCGGAGAGCCTGCTTCTCTTTGTGACTCCGCCCAGTGTGGAGGAGCTGAAGCGCAGGCTGGTGGGAAGGGGCACTGAGAGCGAAGAGGTTATCTCAAAGCGCCTGGCCCGTGCCGCAGAGGAATCAGAAGGTGTGGAAGCCTATGATTATATAGTAGTAAATGACAGACTGGAAGAATGCGCGGAGGAGGTTCACCGTCTGGTGGACGCGGCCCGCAGGGCTCCGGTCAGAAGGAGCAGATTTATTCAGGAGATCAGGGAGGAACTGAATCGTTTTGCGAAAGGAGCGCAGGTATAATGTTACATCCGTCTTATTCAGATTTGATGAAAGTAGTAAACAGTGAGGTAGAGCAGGGAGAGGCTCCCATTGTAAACAGCCGTTATTCCATTGTCATGGCTACTTCCAGAAGGGCGAGACAGATTATCGGCGGCGATACTGCAATGGTGGAGAGCAGGGACAGGAAACCGCTTTCGGTGGCAGTGGAGGAGCTGAACCAGGGCAAGATCAAGATACTGGGAGGGGAGTGAACACCATCCAGGACAGCCCGTGTTTCGAAGTGTCCGGAAGCCTTCCGGTGAAGAGGTAGCTGGTGATCTGCCAGCTATTTTCGGTTTATCGGGGAAGAGAAGGACAGAGTCAGGAGAGGTAAGATTAATTTACATGAATATTATGTTTGTATCACTGGGCTGTGATAAGAATCTGGTGGATACGGAAATGATGCTGGGTCTTCTCCAGGGAAAGGGCCTTGCATTTACGGATGACGAGAATGAAGCAGATGTCATTGTGGTGAATACATGCTGCTTTATCGGGGATGCCAAGGAGGAGAGCATACAGACCCTGCTTGAGATGGCGGAGCTGAAGAAGACGGGCAGGCTGAAAGGACTGATTGCCGCAGGCTGCCTGGCGCAGCGTTACCAGGAGGAGATCGCCAGGGAGATTCCGGAGGTGGACGCCCTTCTGGGAACCACTGCCCTGGAAGAGATTGCGGAGGCCGTGGAAGAGGTCCTGGAAGGCGGTGGGAGCAATCACTGCAGGGATCTGAAGGAGGCGGTCTGTCTGTGCGTGGACCAGGTAGTCACCACAGGGGGACACTATGCTTATCTGAAGATTGCGGAAGGGTGCGGCAAGCACTGTACCTACTGCATCATTCCCAAAGTCCGCGGGGATTACAGAAGCGTTCCCATGGAGTCGTTGGTTGCCCAGGCGGAGAAACTGGCAGGGGACGGAGTCCGGGAATTGATCCTGGTGGCTCAGGAGACCACCCTGTACGGCGTGGATTTATATGGCAGAAAATGCCTTCCGGAGCTTTTGCGGCGCCTGGCAGGGATTCCCGGGATTTTCTGGATACGGCTTTTATACTGTTATCCGGAAGAAATTACAGAGGAACTTCTGGACGTCATGGCCGGGGAACCGAAAATATGCCATTATCTGGACATTCCCATCCAGCATGCCTCGGACAGGGTGCTGAAGCGCATGGGAAGGCGAACCACCCAGGAAGAGCTGCGCGCGGGAATCCGGCGTCTGCGGGAAAGGATACCGGATATCTGCCTGCGGACAACGCTGATCAGCGGGTTTCCCGGGGAGACCCAGGAGGACTTTGAGGAGCTGTACCGTTTTGTCAATGAGATGGAATTTGACAGGCTGGGCGTGTTTCCCTATTCCAGGGAGGAGGATACCCCGGCTGCGGAGATGCCGGACCAGGTGGAGGAAAACGTGAAGGAAGCCCGCCGGGACGAACTGATGGAGCTGCAGCAGGCGGTTGCCTTTGAAAAGGCAGAGGGAATGGTGGGACAGACACTCACGGTGATGGTGGAAGGCAGGGTTGCGGACGAGGATGTGTATGTGGCCAGGACTTACAGGGATGCGCCGGGAGTGGACGGTTACCTGTTTGTCAATACCAGTCTGCAGCTGACCACGGGAGACTTTGTAAAAGTGATTGTGACGGACTCCAATGAGTATGACCTGATCGGCGAGATCCTGGAGGACGGGGAGGAGTTTGCATGAAAAAAATGAATTTGCCCAATAAGCTGACAATATTTCGGGTTGTACTGATTGTGCCCTTTGTGCTTCTGCTCCTGGGAGAGAGCGGAGGGTGGAAATGGTTTACGGCTCTGTTCGGCGGTATTGTGGAATATGTGGATTATATTGCGCTGGCCATTTTTATAATTGCCAGCCTAACGGATCTCATTGACGGCAAAATAGCCAGAAAGTACAATCTGGTGACTAATTTTGGCAAGTTTATGGATCCGTTGGCGGACAAGCTGTTGGTCAGCGCGGCCCTGATCGCATTGGTGGAACTGGGCAGGATACCGGCATGGATTGTCATTGTCATTATCAGCAGGGAATTTATTATCAGCGGCTTTCGCCTGGTTGCCGCAGACAACAATGTAGTAATTGCTGCCAATTACTGGGGAAAATTTAAGACGGCTTTTCAGATGGTGATGGTATGCCTTATGATTGCGGATATTCCCGGACTGCAGCTTGTGACGGATATCGTTATGTGGATTGCGCTTGCGCTGACCCTTATTTCCCTGATAGACTATCTGGCCAAGAACAAAGCGGTAATGCTGGAACAGAGATAGCCGGGGGAGACGTGGAAACGGGGGAAAATATGAAAGCTGAATTGATTTGTGTGGGGACAGAGCTTCTGTTGGGCAGTATCGTAAATACGAACGCGGCCTATCTGGCTGAGAAATGTGCTGCCCTGGGAATTTCCTGTTATTTTCAGACAGTGGTGGGGGATAACGGGGAGCGGTTATCCCAGGTGCTCAGAACGGCCATGGAACGCTCAGACCTCGTGATTTTGTCCGGGGGACTGGGGCCTACGGAGGATGATCTGACAAAGGAGACCGTGGCAGAAGTCTGCGGAATAAAAATGGAACTTCATGAGCCGAGCAAAAAGGCGATTGAGAAGTATTTTGCAGGCAAAAAGGCTCAGGCCACGGACAATAACTGGAAACAGGCCATGCTGCCCGCAGGCTCTGTGGCTCTGGAAAATCACAACGGAACTGCTCCGGGAATCATCCTGGAGACCGGGGACACAAAGCTGATCCTGCTTCCGGGTCCGCCCGGAGAGCTGCAGCCCATGTTTGAGGAGAGTGTGGTTCCCTATCTGGCAGAGCTGACATCCCAGTCCATATGCTCACAGACCGTGAAGATCTGCGGTGTGGGGGAGAGCAAAGCGGAGACCATGGTAAAGGATCTGATTGAAAAGCAGACCAATCCCACCATTGCCACCTACGCCAAACCGGGGGAGGTCCATATCCGGGTCACTGCCAACGCAGGGGACAGGAAAACAGCCGCTAAGCTGATCAAACCGGTGGTCAAGGAGCTGAAGAACCGTTTCGGAAACCATATCTATACCACGGATGAGGGCACCACTCTGGAGAAGTCGGTTGTGGATCTGGCAATGGCAAACAAACTGACTATCACCTGTGCGGAGTCCTGCACGGGAGGCATGCTGTCCGCCAGACTGGTGAATGTTCCGGGGATTTCCGAGATTTATAAATCAGGTGTGGTTACCTACTCCAACAAGGCAAAGCGCCGCCTTCTGGGAGTGAAAAAAAGCACGCTGCAGAAAGCGGGCGCAGTCAGTGAAAAAACGGCGGTAGAGATGGCAAAAGGCGCTTCAGTGATGTTTAAGGCAGATGTGGCGGCTGCGATTACCGGCATAGCCGGGCCGGAGGGCGGGACGCCGGAGAAGCCGGTTGGACTGGTATATATCGCCTGCCATGTAAAAGGAAAGACCACGGTGCGGGAGTACCGTTTTTTCGGAAACAGAAGCCAGATACGGGAGTCTGCGGTCTCTGCCGCCCTTTCCCTAATGCGGGAATGTATTCTGGTATACTACAGCAAGGTAACATTCGGAAAGAGGGAGTCTTAACTCCCTTTTTCCATAAAAATATGGTTGTCACGGGGAAAAATATGTGTTAAACTGATGTCATCTGATTCTTCGTAAAGGTTATTCTTGCGTTCCGGCATTTTCGCCACAGGTTTCAGAGAGGAATTGATAAAATTTGATACAGGGGGGTGGGATGCTTTTGAGGGAGTTTTATGACACTCAAAAAGTGGTAGATTGATTTCATTCAGGAAATAACAGTTGACAAATGCGAACAAATGTTTTATTCTTTATAAAAGACAGAACATTCGTTCCTTGAGAAAAAGGAGATTATGATATGGAAAAGGAAGAAAAACTGAAAGCCCTGGACGCGGCCATCGGGCATATTGAGAAGCAGTATGGAAAAGGGGCAGTGATGAAACTGGGAGATCCCACGGCAAGGATGAATGTGGAGACCATTCCCACAGGTTCCCTGAGCCTTGACGTTGCGCTGGGACTGGGCGGCATCCCCAGGGGAAGAGTGGTGGAGATATACGGACCGGAATCCAGCGGTAAGACTACGGTTACCCTGCATATGATCGCAGAGGTACAGAAAATGGGAGGGATTGCAGGTTTCATAGACGCGGAGCATGCGCTTGATCCCGTATATGCCAGGAATATCGGAGTGGACATAGACAATCTGTACATTTCACAGCCGGACAATGGAGAGCAGGCGTTGGAGATCACGGAGACCATGGTGCGTTCCGGCGCACTTGACATTGTAGTGGTGGACTCCGTGGCGGCGTTGGTTCCCAAGGCGGAGATAGACGGAGATATGGGTGACAGCCATGTGGGACTGCAGGCCCGGCTGATGTCCCAGGCTCTGAGAAAGCTTACGGCTGTCATCAGCAAGTCCAACTGCGCAGTGGTCTTTATCAACCAGCTCAGGGAGAAGGTAGGAGTCATGTTCGGCAGTCCGGAGACCACCACGGGAGGCCGTGCCCTGAAATTTTATTCCTCCGTTCGTCTGGACGTCAGAAGGGTGGAAGCTCTGAAGCAGGGCGGAGAGGTGATTGGCAACCGTACCCGGGTTAAGGTGGTGAAGAATAAGGTGGCGCCGCCTTTCAAGGAAGCGGAATTTGACATTATGTTCGGCAAGGGAATCTCCAGGGAAGGAGATATTCTGGATCTGGCTGCGGAACTGGATGTGATAGCGAAATCCGGCGCCTGGTATGCCTATGAAGGGAATAAGATCGGACAGGGCCGGGAAAATGCCAAGCAGTATCTGCGGGACAATCCGGAAGTATGTGCGGCCATTGACGGGAAGGTCCGGGAGCATTATGGATTTAACGGCAAAGGAGAAAAACCTGCGGAGCCGGAAGGAAAGGCACCGGGAAAGCCGGAGACAAAGACTGGCTCCAAAGCAGGCAGGGGAAAGGCAGGAGCCCGGGCTGAGGCTGAACCGGCGGCGGAAGACACTGCACAGGCTGTGCAGACTGAGGAGAATGGCAAGCAGGAGTGAGTACGGCAGGGGGATAGATGAAAGTCACACAGATAGAGGCAGTGTCCGCTTCCCGTGTCAAAGTTTATCTTGAGGAAGAGTTCGCATTTGCGCTTTACAAGGGGGAGCTGCGTTCTTTTCGGATACGGGAAGGGGAGGAAATAGAGGCCGGGAGTTACCGGGAGATCATGGAGGAGCTTCTGCCCAGACGGGCAAAGCTCCGGGCCATGAATCTGCTGAAGGGCAGGGCGTATACCGTGAAGCAGCTTCGGGATAAACTGAAAACCGGAGGTTATCCGGAGAAGGTAATCGAAGAGGCGTTGGAGTATGTTGGCAGCTTCCGTTATACGGATGACCTGCGTTATGCAGCGGATTTCATAAGAAGCCATGAGGGCAGCAGAAGCCGCAGGCGGATTGAGCAGGATTTGCTGGGAAGGGGAATCGACAGAGCGGTAATGGAGCAGGCCTGGAGTGCCTGGGAGGATGAGGGCGGTTCACAGGACGAGGAAGGAATGGTTTCCGTTCTTCTGGAGAAGAAAGGCTTTGACAGGGAGGGGGCAGACCAGAAGGAGAGACAGAGGATGTACGGTTTTCTGGTGAGAAAAGGATTTTCTCCTGAACTGGCGCGGCGGGCAGTGCTTTCGGATAATGACTGGTAAGGAATGAGGTCCGGGAGCCAGAATTTGGGAATCTGATATTTTGTACAAATAGCACAATAAATTATATATTGCGCGGAAGAATTTTCACAAAATATGGACGCATTTACTTGACATTGGGGCAAATTGAGTTTAAAATAAATCTGTTGTGTATTGCTTGTTAGAATGTTTTCATTACATACATTCTAAATAAGCTGTATGGCGGGAACGTTATACAGTGAAGTGTACAATGAAAATAGAATAAGGAGGTGCCCCTGTAGATGCTTGAGATTGTAATAAGTGTAATTGTATCTGTGGCAATCACCGCAGTTGTGACCGCATATATCGTATTCAACTACCAGAAGAAGACTACGGAAGCAACCATTGGCAACGCTCAGGACAAGGCAAGAGAAATTATCGACGAAGCTCTCAAGGACGCAGAATCCAAAAAGCGTGAAGCGCTCCTGGAAGTGAAGGAAGAGTCCATTCGCACAAAGAACGAGCTGGACAAGGAGATCAAGGAGCGGCGGGCGGAAGTACAGCGCTCGGAACGCAGGATTCAGCAGAAGGAAGAGAATATCGATAAGAA
The DNA here is from genome assembly GCA_947367855.1 of uncultured Lachnospiraceae bacterium. Classification (GTDB taxonomy): domain Bacteria; phylum Bacillota; class Clostridia; order Lachnospirales; family Lachnospiraceae; genus Acetatifactor. The sequence continues at coordinate 183,864 of CANBFE010000002.1, forward strand.
AACAGAATCTCTTGAAAGGCGGGAGACAAATCTGGCAGCAAAGGAGGAGGCTTTGAATAAAGTCAAAGTCGAGATATCCAAGCTGAATGAGCAGCGCTTGCAGGAACTGGAACGAATTTCCGGATTAACCTCTGAACAGGCAAAAGACTACTTACTGAAAATTGTTGAAGACGAAGTGAAACATGAAACGGCCGTGATAATCAAGGAAATGGAGAGTCGGGCCAAGGAAGAAGCAGACAAGAAAGCCAGGGATTATGTGGTGTCAGCCATCCAGCGATGTGCGGCAGATCATGTCTCTGAGACCACGATCTCCGTGGTACAGCTTCCTAACGATGAGATGAAGGGAAGGATTATCGGACGGGAGGGACGCAATATCCGTACCCTTGAGACCATGACTGGTGTGGATCTGATTATAGACGACACACCGGAGGCAGTGATCCTTTCAGGATTTGATCCTATCCGCCGGGAGGTGGCAAGGATTGCGTTGGAAAAGCTGATCGTGGACGGGCGTATCCATCCGGCAAGAATTGAGGAAATGGTGGAGAAGGCCCAGAAGGAAGTGGAGATCATGATCAAGGAGGAGGGAGAAGCCGCGACACTGGAAGTAGGTGTACATGGCATCCATCCGGAACTTGTCAGATTGTTGGGTAAGATGAAGTTCAGGACCAGTTATGGCCAGAATGCATTGAAGCATTCCGTCGAGGTTGCGCAGTTGTCAGGTCTGTTGGCAGCGGAGCTCGGACTGGATGTGAGAATTGCAAAACGTGCCGGTCTGCTCCATGACATCGGTAAATCTGTTGACCATGAAATGGAAGGATCGCATATTCAGCTTGGCGTTGAGCTGTGTAGAAGGTATAAGGAAAATGCCACGGTAATAAATGCCGTGGAATCTCACCACGGGGACGTGGAGCCTACTTCACTGATCGCGTGTATTGTTCAGGCGGCCGATACCATATCTGCCGCAAGACCGGGAGCCAGAAGGGAGACCCTGGAGACCTATACCAGCAGGCTGACAAAGTTAGAGGAAATAACAAACAATTTCAAAGGAGTAGACAAGTCTTTTGCTATTCAGGCAGGACGGGAAGTCCGTGTAATGGTAGTGCCGGAGCAGATTACGGATGCGGATATGGTTCTGTTGGCGCGTGATATTTCAAAGCAGATTGAAGCGGAACTGGAATATCCCGGACAGATCAAGATAAATGTAATTCGCGAGAGCCGTGTAATCGATTATGCGAAATAGTGGCAATGATAATGAAAAGAAACGCCGTACATAAGTGCGGCGTTTTTCTATGCACAATCACGAATAGAATTAAAACTTTTTGGATAAATTTGTTAACTTAGCTCTTGCGCAGAAGGAAATCTTATAGTATGATATTGCAAGTGCATGATTGTATACGATGATACAGGAACGCAAGTATGTACGGCATCCCAGGAGGCAGTGGGGAGTGGAAGGAAGCTGCAGGGGATGAAATAATCTGGAAATAAACGCGGGACGGCAGGGCTCTTGCTGCAATGCGTATGAGATGGAGGATAAGATGAAAACTTACCAGGAATTGAGCAAAGAAGAACTGTTGGCGCTGAAGGCAGAGTTGGAGAAGGCCTATGAGGAGGAGAAAGGAAAGGGATTGAAACTGGATATGTCCAGAGGGAAGCCTTCCGTGGCACAGCTGGATATGGTGATGGATATTTTTGATGTTCTGAATTCCGATAGTGACATGATCAGTATGGAAGGGGTGGATGTCCGCAATTACGGTGTATTGGACGGTCTGATGGAAGCCAAGCATATGATGGCGGACATGATGGAGGTTCCGGCAGATCATGTAATCATATATGGCAATGCCAGTCTGAACATTATGTATGACGCCGTTTCCAGCGCCATGACCCATGGTGTTATGGGGGGCACGCCCTGGGGTAAACTGGACCGGGTTAAATTTCTCTGTCCTGTTCCCGGTTACGACAGGCATTTCTCCATTACGGAGTATTTCGGAATCGAGATGATTCCTGTGCCCATGACTCCTGAGGGACCGGATATGGATATGGTGGAAAGTCTGGTGGAGCAGGATGACAGCATCAAGGGAATCTGGTGTGTACCCAAGTATTCCAATCCCCAGGGCTATACCTACTCTGATGAGACCGTGCGGAGATTTGCCCGCCTGAAGCCTGCGGCCGGGGATTTCCGTATTTTCTGGGACAATGCATATGCAGTGCATCATCTATATGATGAGACAGAACAGCAGGATAAGGTTCTGGAGATTCTGAGTGAGTGCGAGAAGGCAGGCAATCCGGATATGGTGTATGAATTCGCATCCACCTCCAAGGTCAGCTTTTCCGGGGCAGGGGTGGCAGCCATCGCCTCCTCTAAAAGGAATCTTGACTGTATCAGAAAGACATTAACCATTCAGACCATTGGCTATGACAAAATCAATCAGCTTCGCCATGTGCGTTATTTCAAGAATTTTGACGGCATAAAGGCACATATGAGAAAGCACGCGGCTCTGATGCGTCCGAAGTTTGAAACCGTGCTGAGGGCTTTGGAGAGGGAACTGGCAGGAACGGGAATCGGCCAGTGGACCAATCCCAGGGGAGGATATTTTATTTCCTTTGAGTCCATGGAGGGCTGTGCAAAGGCCATTGTGGCAAAATGCAGGGAAGCAGGTGTGACACTCACCGGGGCAGGGGCAACCTATCCCTACGGAAAGGACCCCAGGGACAGTAATATCCGCATCGCTCCCACATATCCTACGCCGGAGGAACTGGCCATGGCCACGGAACTTTTTGTACTGTGTGTGAAACTGGTCAGCGTTGAGAAACTGTTGGAGCAGATGGGATAGAGAAAAACCAGTCCGGGAAGGGAGACGGGAGGCAGGCATACAGGAAAGACGGGCCGCATAAGATGAAGTGGTATCACTTTTGGAAGGGCGGTGCGGCGAATGACGCTTACATGGAAAAAACTGGGGGCAGGAAACGGAACCTTTTTGACTTTTTTCTGCGTAGGACTGGCAGTGGGAATTTTGGCAGTTAATATGGGAAAGGGCATTTTGCTTGGGGATGGCGGATTGTTTGATGAATCCACCCTGTACCACATGAAGTACATGACAGTGGACAGCAATGCCCTTTTTTGCTACATTCTCAGAAAGAGGATCTGCAGGCTTTTGGGCATTGCAGTGTTATCCACCACCTATCTGGGGATGGCGGCCTGTATGGGAGTGTCCTTCTGGTATGGCCTGTCCACAGGAGCCTTTGTGGTGTCCCTGATGATGCGCTACGGTATCAAGGGTATTCTGCTGTCGCTGATCAGCATGTTTCCCCAGTATCTGGTCTACATCCCTGCAGTTCTGGTTTTTCTGGCGTGGTGCAGCGAGATCTTCCGGGGAATTTATATCAGGGGGGAATACAGTGTGTCTGACAGAGGATTTCTGGTGAAAAAGGCGGGACATTTTGCGGGAATTCTGGCTGCGGTGACAGCGGGGTGTTTTCTGGAAGGCTATATAAATCCCTATTTATTACTGGGTTTTTTGAAAATATTTTGAATTCGGACCAGGGCAGGAATATTTATTCCTGCTTTTTCTCATAATAGGGATAAGAAAACGGTAAAGGCAGCGAATCTTAAAAAATGGGGATTTTTTTTCTGATACTTGTGGGTGTGAGTTACGGGCTTCTGGCTGCGGCGGGAGTGTTTACCGTATTGGCCGCGGTAGGGCTGGTGCCTCGTTTCGCCGGAAAGACCCATACGGCAGAATATGTTTTAATATACGAAGAAATGGTGGTTTTCGGTACATTGACCGGCTGTGTGCTCAGTGTATTTTCCAGGTACTGTCAGTTTGGAGCCTGGTGGATGGGACGCTTTCCGGGGCAGGAGAGCCTGTTGTATGGGATAGGAGCGCTGTGGCAGGCTGTATTCGGCCTTTTTGCAGGAATGTTTGTGGGATGCCTGGCTCTTGCCATTGCGGAGATGTTGGACAGCATACCCATACTTACACGGCGCATTTCTTTCCGGCACGGACTGGGACTGGCGGTTGTCAGCATGGCGGCCGGAAAACTATGCGGTTCCATTCTGTATTTTCTCACGGAACTGCACCGCACGACGGCATGAAAACGCGGGAAAACGCAAAGGTAGGGCCAGGGAGGAGTATTTATGGCAAATGCAACGGTTTACCTGAAATGTGACAGGAACGTGGAGGTACAGTCGGAGGATGTGTTTATGACGGATGTGGGCGCGCTGCGCTGTGCGGACGGGACAACAGCGGCCAGACTGAAAGCGCTGAAAGTGCATCATTTCTCCAAAGAGGCCCCCAGGCGCTGTGTCATCAGCACCCTGAAAATGGTGGAACTGATGGAAAATGCCTGTCCCAATATAAGCGTGGAGATTGTTGGGGAACCTGATGTTCTGGTGGAGATGGTCAGTGTGGACAGGCACAAGGGATGGCAGCAGTGGCTGAAATGCGCTTTGGTATGCCTGGTGAGTTTTTTCGGAACTGCATTTACCATTATGGCATATCACAATGACGTAGGTATTAATGATGTTTTCACGGAGGTATACAGGATGGTGATGAACCGGGAACCCCAGGGGCTGAATACCCTGGAAATTTCCTATTCCCTGGGACTTGCCGCAGGGATTATTCTGTTTTTCAACCATGTGGGAGGCAGGCGTCTGACCAAGGATCCGACTCCCATTGAGGTGGCCATGCGCAATTACGAAGAGGATGTGGACAAGGCGCTGATTGCCACGGCAGGAAGAGAGGGCAAGGAGCAGGAATAGAACGGAAGTTCAGGGCGTTCCCCGGGAGGAACGATGGATTAGGAGGTGTAAAAATGCAGAAGACAGAAGAAGATAAGAAAACACAGCAAAAAGAGTATGAGAAATATGTGAAAGAGGTGACACCCACCCATAATCTATGGCTGCAGATGCTGAAAGCCTTTGTCACAGGCGGCATCATCTGCTGTGTGGGACAGTTTATTCTGAATTATGCAGGCAGCATGGGACTGGATAAGCAGACTTCCGCAAGCTGGTGCTCCCTGCTGCTTGTGCTGGCATCCGTGCTGCTTACGGGGTTTGGAATCTATCCGAAAATTGTAAAATGGGGCGGGGCCGGGGCCCTGGTGCCGATTACAGGTTTCGCAAATTCTGTTGCAGCTCCGGCTATTGAATATAAGGCTGAGGGGCAGGTATTCGGAATCGGGTGCAAGATTTTTACGATCGCCGGGCCGGTGATTCTGTATGGGATCTTTGCCAGCTGGCTGCTGGGACTGGGGTACTGGATTGGGAAGTGCTTTGGGGTGTTTTGAGGGAAGCCGCTGTATACAATAATGGGCCTTGTTGTACTCCGCCAGGGAAATGCCTGCAGAAACACGGCCAGGGTAGCAGCCAATCACGTCATAGGCCAGGTAGCCGTCGGCATTGATGCGGGTGCTGGCGTTTCCTGTTGCTGCAGGAGCTGTTTTTTATGCTTGACGGCTCTTTATGGATGGGATATAATATGCTTAACAAGAGAGCCAATGGCTAGAGTACACCTAGTCGCCGGCAAGTTTCAGTGCAAAAAGTAGCGCCTTATCTTACCAGGACGAGGGCGCTACTTTTTGCGTGCAATGTAAACGACAAGAGTTATCACAGCGCAAAGCATAATTACAAACTGAATCAAATCAGAATATGTAACCATTGGCACCAGCTCCCTTCCTTTTAGTGTCCGGCAGCTGACATAATCGCCCCATTGACTCCCCTGGTAAGCATATTATATTGTCATGGTGCAGGTGAGGGACTGTTTCTACGAGCGGGGTATTTTGGGGACAGTGAGGGTTTATCGTGAGAGCTTCTCCCCTACAGCCTTCCACGCCCGGTAGGAGAAGCCGCAGCTTTCTCCATTGTCAAACCTGATTTCTCTGGAAACAGGGTCAGCCGCCGCGATATGCTGTGGATTTACAAGACAGCCGCGCCTGCACATTATAAAACCATCTCCAAGCTGTTCGGCCATATCTTTTAAGGACATGGCTGCAGTGAAGACCTCTGATTTCATGTGTACCAACAGCTTATGGCGGTTCTTCTGTGATTCCACAAAATAGATGTCGTCTTTTACGATAAAATGATAAGAACTGCCGATGAAAAGCTGAATGCGGGGAGCCGAGAGCCTTTTGGCGGCATTGCTGTAATGCTGATCCAACGCATGCAGGGTATCGCTGATTTGGGAATTGAGGCGGCCGTTATCCTTTATAATATAGTCGGCGGCCTGCAGCTTCAGGCGAAAGGTTTCCATCACCAGTTCGTCATGGGTGGTGACAAAGATAAGAACAGCCTCCGGATCCAGTTCACGGATTTTTGCGCCCAGTTCTATGCCGTTTATTTCGGATTTTAAAATAACATCCAGAAAATAGATACCGCCCAGAGTTTTATCCTGCAGCAGGTATTCCAGAAGCCCGGTGGGATGACAGGATTTGCACAGGACTGTCATTTCCCAGTCGCTGCTGACTGTAAAGTCGGAAACAGCCCGTTCAATCTGTTCTATCCAAAACGGTTCGTCGTCGCATATGTATACTTTGGTCATTTCTGTTTTATCCCCTTTATGTAACCAGTATTTTTTTGACTTCCAAGGTCTGGGAGAAGACAGCATTCTCATATCTTGTGGACAGGTTAGCGAAGGGAACTGTATCCAGGAGCTCTGCCACCGTGGCCAGTCCGATTCCGTTATGCCCTTTCTTTGTGCTGTATCCCCGTTTTATCAGGTCACTGACAGGAATGGGGAGAGGGGGCGTGCTGTTGGCAATGGTAAAATGTACAGACATATCAGCGGATACAATGGCGATATGCAGTTCCTTTTCAGCGCTTTCCACAGCAGCTTCTGTTGCGTTGTCCAGTAAAATGCCCAATATCCGGCACAAAGTCAGGGTATCCATGGGGAGGGCAGGAACAGGCTCCGCTATCTCCAGGTTAAAGGTCAGTTCATGGTTCAGGGCAGCGACTATTTTGGTGTGCAGCAGGCTTTTTACGGCATCGTCTTCAATCTGGCGCAGCCTGCCCAGATTGAATCTGTCATCGGACAGGACAGGTGCGCTGTTTAGGATGGTAGTATGGAAATATTCCTTTAACGCTTCTGTATTGTCATTGTCGATATAATACTGCATGGTAGAGAGTATGTTCCGGTAATCGTGTCGGAAGACACGAATATCTTCGTAGAGCTGCTCCATGCGGTGGGCGTAATCATGCATAATAGCTGACTGCGCCTGCTGAAGGCTGAGCTTGTGGTTCTTTTCCAGGATATCGTACATACTGTAAAAAATCAATATGGTGGAGAGAACAAAAACTGCAACAAGCAGGCCGTTAAAGGATAAAACCTCTGGGGGGTAGGAAACGGATTCCCCGTAAATAAAGTTGGCAGCCATCAGTATGAGACCGATATAAAGCTCTGCCAGAAAGAAACAGAGCAGCTTTTTGGGACAGGCATTCAGGATGGGAAGCCTGGGAAGAATCAAATGCCTGCGGATGAGGCGCAGGACGGCAAAGGTTATAGGAAGTAATATCAAATGTACAATTATAATATTAGCTTGCGTATAAAAAATTGTTTTTTCTAAAATGCTCAGAGGAATGGTAAAAATATGTTCCAACAAAATCAACAGGAAATGTCCGGTTATGGCAAATAAAAGATCTAATAAATTTTTGTGGCATCCCATATATATGAAAAAACTATTTCCGAGTACAAGCGGAAAAGTAAGCCACTGACCATAGTGTACACTGCCTGCATAATTCAGTAAGAAGAGATAAGTGAGCAGGAAAAAGTAAAACTTGGATTTCATACGCGTTGGCAGCAATCCGGTATAGCCGGTTAACATGGAAAAACTTGATAAAACGGCAGAAGCTATATTCAAACAGGATTCTCCTTTCTCTTATTTACGTTCATGTCTAATATCTGTCATTTCATGCAGAAAATAGTTATGATATTAAATATGTGTTATTCTGTTTATATAAGTTATTATAACAAACGGCAGTATATTTTCAATGCGAAACAGTAAAGAAAATAAAGGAATGAAAAATTAGCAAAATAAGCCGCCCAAAGAACTCCTGAACAAGAAAAGGGGAAGAAAAGGAGGTAGGATGGCTGACAATTTTACCGGGGGCAGGCGCCAGTTGGTTTCTTTCAAAGTGAAATACCATATTCAGGGCAGATGCAGCAGTCTCGTCTAAAAGACAAGGTTTCCCTGAATGTGAGTCTTCATAAATGTATTAGATAACCATTTTTTCAGTGTCAGGGGGTGATAACCGTTATGGTAAGGGTATAGTGGCGTTTTCCGGTCTGAGAACCTGGCGAGGCTGATGAGAAATATGACGTACAGTCAAAGGAATAAGAGAGGAAATCGAATGGGTAGTGGGAAGGGGCACGCCTTATGCGAATACAAAGAAATGTTGTGTGGACATTAGAGAGCTAATTAATATGATGATTTATTTAGAAGTGAGGGTTAAGCCGTATGCGTTAGCAGTGCATGTACGGTTTGAATTAGGGGCATGGGGAGTAATCCCCATATCTGCTTAAGAAAGGAATAGTTAAATTGAATTTAAGGAAACTGGGTATGAAAAAAAAGATTTATATATTTATTTTTTTATGTATAGTATGTATATTTGTTTGGTGGCATATTCCTGTTTATTTTCTAAGTGGTATTGACCCAATAGAAATTAAGGAAATTAGAGTGTATAATGGCAATAGTGGAAACGAATTTGTAATTATTGAACCTGATGGAATTGCTTTTATTGTTAATAGCATAAAAGCAATTTCATTTAGAAAAGATGAAATTATTTCTGGAGTTGACTATTGGTATTATTTATCATTTATCAACAAAAATGGAGAAGAAGCAGAATCTTTAGGTATACAAAATTTTCGTTTTCTGAGAAAAGCTATTTCACAAAAATATGAAGTATTTTATTATTGTAATGGGGAACTACAAGCAATTGGTGATTATTTGGAAAGTATAGAAGGTACACAGTTTCCTGATTATAATAAAGATCCAGATTTTGTTGGTATATCTTGTATGAAAGGAGAAAAATGGGCATTAGTGGAGTAAGAAGCATTATATTAGTGTTTTAAATGGAATACTTAATGAATCTGAAAGACAGCTGGCTGCCTGTTTAGAGATTATATGATACAGGAGGACCGAAAATTGAATAAAAATTTTAAGAACTGCATAATGTTATGTATATTAGTATCCCTTTTTTTAATGATCGCAGGATGTTCCTCTGCATCACCTGTGCAGAGTGATTTTGAACATATAGATCCCGGATATACAAACAGTTATTATTTTGATGTATTTACGCCTGCATCAAAGGACAGCCCGCGAAACGGAATAATAGAACTGCAAAGTTATGATGATGATATTTATTTTCAGATTGAGAACGCAGGGCAGGAAAGAGAGCTTGCCATACAAATTTTTATAGACTGCAGACTGACGCCAATTATCATTGATAATGTCGAATATGAGACTTTTCTTATTGATTCCAAGGAAATATTATCTGAAACTTATTCATTTAAACTGGCGAAACCATTAGATACAAGTAAAAATCATTCTATGCTTGCAATACTTATTGCGGGTTCAGATATTTATACAAACCAGGTTGAGTTTGAAATGACAAACCAATATTCCATCGCCCTTGATCATGTTCTTATGTTTGGTGAAGATTTGCCTATGGCGCAATCAGACTATGGTTATGAAGAAGTTGGTTTAGTCACAGAATATCAGTCTGCAGGGTTATTATTAAATACAGATATTGAAAATAACAGCCGGGCAATTCCGGAACGTGAAATAATTGTACATCCGGAAGAGGAATTTTCACTTCAATATCAGGTGGGTGGTTATCAAGATTGTGACGAGGTTGCAGTAATTATTACAGTGGGGTTGGAACAGGCAAAAATAAATAATCAGGATTATATTCTATGCAAGGTCAGGGAGGGGGAACTGATACATGGGACAGCAGGATTAAAAGCGCCGGCTGAAGCTGGAGAATATGAGATAATGGGATGGGTAATTAAAAATCCCTTTGATACAGACAAAACGGAATATTTCCCTTTAGATGCTGCCTATAGATTTACTTTGACGGTAAAATAGAAGTAAGGTAAAATTTACCAGACATCCTTCTGTACCAACCGCGTTCACTACTGATGAAGTTTATAGGTAGTGAGCGCGGCCCGCGCCAAGCTTTCCGATGCTGTTTCTGTTAGTGTTAATTGCTGCGAGCATAGTTGTTCCGTGTGTGGTTACTGTTTACTCAATAAGCGTTCCGGGGAAAGTAACCGCTTGCAGACGGAAGGGAATGATTGTATAATAATCTCATGGGAAAAACAAGGGGACACGGCACAGGGCGGTGTCCCGGAAAGAAGGTGGAGGGCAGTATGGAAAAAAGCAAAAGACTGAAGGATTTTCTGGAAAGAATTCACGGAAAAATGATCATTTCCTGTCAGGCGATTCCCGGGGAGCCTCTGTATGTGGAGGAGAAGTCAGTGATGTATCTGATGGCCAGAGCGGCGGCCAGGGCAGGTTCTCCGGCCATCCGGACCAGCAGCATCCGGGACGTGGTGGCCATCAAAGCGGAGACGGGGCTTCCGGTGATCGGTCTGGTGAAGATTCAGTATGAGGGGTTTGAGGGGTATATCACTCCTACCATGAAGGAAGTGGACGACCTGGTGGAAGCAGGTTCCGACGTGGTGGCGTTGGACTGTACCATGCGCAAAAGAGGGGACGGCAGGACTGTCAACGAGTTTATTGCCGATATACACAGGAAATATCCGGATATTATCCTGATGGCGGATATTTCCACCTATAAAGAGGGAATCAACGCATGGAAATGCGGGGTGGACATTCTGGGCACTACCATGAGCGGCTATACCTCTTATTCCCCCAGTCTGCAGGGGCCGGACTATGAACTGATGCGCCGTCTGGCCGCGGATACGGACATTCCGGTGATCGGAGAGGGAAAGATTCATGATCCCGCCCAGGCGGTGGAAGCACTGGGAACAGGCGTATGGGCCATTGTGGTGGGCGGCGCCATCACCAGGCCGCTGGAAATTGCCAACAGGTTCATGGATGCCATCAGAGCATCCGGGGAACAGAAATAGAGAGGGGTGGAGGTATGCGGACTGCAGCGCTTGACATCGGAGGAACGGCCATAAAATCCGGTATATGGGACGGCAGGGAGCTGACCTCCCTGCAGGAATGGGAGACACGGGCATCCGAGGGGGCAGAGCGGGTTATGGAACGTGTAAAGGATATTCTGCGCGGCTGCGGATCCTTTGACGCCATAGGCGTCAGCACGGCGGGGCAGGTGGACACTGTCAGCGGCAGTATTTATTATGCCAACGGGAACATGCCGGGATATACCGGAATGAAGGTGCGGGCGATTCTGGAACAGGAATTCGGGGTGCCTGTGGCTGTGGAAAATGACGTGAATGCTGCAGCGCTTGGGGAGATGCATGCGGGTGCGGCCAGGGGGATGGACAGCTTTCTCTGCCTGACTTACGGTACCGGAGTGGGGGGCGCCATTGTCATGGACGGAAAGGTCTGGTCCGGGAGTTCCTGGTCAGGAGGCAGCTTCGGAGGAATCCTGGTGCATCCGGAACAGTGGAATGCCTGTGAGGAATGGAGCGGGTGCTATGAAAAATATGCTTCCGTGACGGCTCTTGTGAAGGAGGCCGGCAGGATTGATCCGACACTGGATGACGGGCGGAAAATTTTTGCAGCAATGGAGCGCAGGGAGGTCCGGGAGGCTGTTGACCACTGGATTGATGAGATCGTATACGGCCTGGTCTCGCTGATTCATATTTTTAATCCTGCCAATATTCTTCTTGGCGGGGGCATTCTTGCACAGCCTTATGTATTGGAGGAAATACGGAAAAGAGTCATGCCGCGGCTTATGCAGGGGATGGAAAATGTGGAGATACAGAGGACAAGTCTGGGGAACCGGGCAGGATTAGTGGGGGCATCCGCGATGGCAGCAGCCCTTTTGGGGAGATAAACTTTTCAAAACTTTTCCTTTTTTACCGCCATATATTGACAGCCTGTCCCTGCTGTGCTACACTGAAGCAACAACAGCATATGACTGTGAGGGAGTAGTAAGCGCAGCGAGCGTGACAAGTCAACAACTCCGGCCAATGGTCTGGCTTGTCTTAAAGAACGAGACTCATACATAATCGGAAGCCCTGGAGGCTCTGGTTATGCATGAGTTTTTCTTTTGAAAAATACGAAAGAATGAGGATGCTAAAATGGAACTGGCAGTGATTATCTTTTTGTTTCTGGTAGGGATCGTATTTATCGTGAAGGGCGGGGATTATTTTGTGGACGCAGCGTCATGGATGGCAGAAGTCAGCGGTATTCCGAAGCTGATTATCGGGGCAACCGTGGTCAGTCTGGCAACCACGCTTCCGGAGATGCTGGTGTCGGTGATGGCTGCGGCCAGGGGCAGTGTTGACATGGCCATCGGAAACGCGGTGGGCAGCGTCACGGCCAATGTGGGGCTTATTATGGCAATTTCCCTGATCTGTATGCCCGCGGTAATCAGGCGGGGGGACTATCTGATGAAATCCGCGCTGATGCTGGCGGCTGCAGCGCTCATAGTGGTTTCCGGGGCGGCAGGGGAGACAGGTACCGCAGTTTCCGCAGCGCTGATGGCAGTATTCGGCCTGTTTTTGTGGGAAAACGTCAGCTCAGCCAGGAAGGCAATGAAGGCCTGTGGTGAGGACAGCGGCAGAAAGAAGATAAGCGGACGGAAAGAAGTGACAGCCAATCTGCTGAAATTTGCAGTTGGTGCAGTGGGAATTGTCTGGGGAGCTGATCTGCTGGTGGATAACGGCAGTGCCCTGGCTTCCATGATAGGCATTCCGGAGCGTGTCATCGGAGTGACGATCATTGCGGTGGGTACCTCCCTGCCGGAGCTGATTACCACCATAACCGCCATTGTGAAGAAGCAGTCCTCCCTTTCCGTAGGAAATATACTGGGGGCCAATATCATTGACCTGACTTTGATCCTGCCTTTGAGCTCTCTTGTTTCAGGAAAGGCTCTGCCCATTGCGGAGACATCTGCCAGACTGGATCTGCCCGCCTGCCTGTTGGTTGGGTGTATTGCGGTGATTCCGGCCATGATCCGGGAGAAGTTTCAGAAGTGGCAGGGTATGCTGCTTCTGGCAGTCTATGCGGCTTATTTGTTCCTGACCCTGCGGGCTGTATGACATGCCTGGACAACATTCCGAAAAAAAGCTGCCCTGGTGGGCAGCTTTATCTTTTTCCGGATAATTTTCCGGCAGAATAACCTAAGATCAGTTGAAGAGGGAGATGCCGTGCTTCAGTTTCCGGTATATTTTAAATCCGAGAACACCGAAAAGGGATATTACTATATACACGGTGGAAAGAAATCCGGCGGCTCCGCCTACAATCAGGATAATCAGGTTTAATATATTCATGTTTTTTCTCCTTTTTCATTTCAAAATTGGTCTGAAGGCAGTATACTGCCCTGTTTTGGAAAAAAAAGGAGTATGAGGTTTCTCGCCGTCCTGGTGGTGGATATAGGCGATGATAACAGCCCTGCCCGTAATCTCCTGAATACCTTCGTAAAAACGGGAGGTATGGAAAAAAACGGGAACCAAAAACAGAATAGCGGGAACGGCGGAAAGGAAACTGCCGCTCCGGCTGAAACGGGCGGAAACTCTCCGGGACATGTGGCGGAGGGTGGGAAGGACGTCACAGACAGGGGCAGATTTTGCCCTGAAAGCCTGTTCCACAGGAGCGGTCCTTCCCGGGGGCCGGATCATCCGGCAGGAGAGAATTCCGTCCCCTTCCTGGGAAGGGCAGGATGTCCATGACGGTCCGGAATCTGCCTGAATCGTTCCGAAACACATTCCGAAAAACAATATGGATAAAATAAGGAATAAGGAGACAGGATTCCTTTCTGCCCTGAAATACATGGTACCCTCCGTATCACAAGGAATAGTCGTCAGTTACAAATCTCACATTTCATTAGTAAAAACCAGAATGTCAGTATCTTCCGGAAGTTTTTCCAGAATGGTGTTCTGCCCGCACCATACGGCCTGGAAATCGCTCAGGGACTCCAGGGGCTTTAAACTTTCCACATTGTTGTCTGTAATATCCAGGGTCTGCAGCAGGGGCAGCTTTTCCACAAACGCGATGCTGTCCAGCTTCAGGGAAGCCAGGTACAGATTCTTCAGGTTTGGAAAATGTTCAAACATATCATAATGTTCCGACAGGTTTACCTTATCCCCGTTGTTGTAGGTGGGGTCCTTCAGGATGGAGATGTCGCTCAGGGACAGTGTCTCCAGATTTTCATTGTAAGGCAGGCTGTCGAAATCCAGGCCGACCTGGCACTCGTTCAGGTAAATGTGGCGCAGGCTGGGGATGCTGAAAATCTCCTCTATATTTCCGAAGACGGATGTGTCCTCAAGACTCAGCACCGTCAGGTTGGGAAGCTGTGTCAGCGGATTCAGGGAATCCACATAGGATGAAAAGTCATTGATGATCAATGTGGTCAGTTTTTGCATGGCCGTGATGGAATCCAGTTCCCATCCGGAGCAGTCCTCCAGGGACAGATAGGTCACATTGACTGCGTCCCGCAGGGGCGTGAGATCTCCGGCATATTTCACGGACAGGGCTTCCAGCTGTGTCAGGCCTGCAAGGGAGGGAAGCTCCCCGCCATAGTTTACCTGGAGTTCAAGCTCCTTTAACTGGGTAAGCTGGCTGATCACGGAATAGTCCGAGATCTCGTTGTTGTCCAGGAGAGACAGATAGGTCAGTCCGGCGCAGGATTCCAGGCTGCTCAGATCGGAAATCTGGGTGTCCTCAATGCGCAGGCTGGTCAGTCCAGGCATCTGCCTGATAAAACTCAGGCTTTTCAGCTGAGGGGATTCTATGGTCAGCGTTTCCAGGCCGGTCAGCGACATAAGGGGACTGTAATCCGTCAGCCTGTCGCAGTCGGTGAGAGCAAGCCCCTTCAGGCCGGGAAACTGTGACAGCGCGGAGATATCTTCCAGGAAGTTGTAATCTGCGGAAAAATACTGCAGATTCGGGAAGGATTCCAGTCCGCTGAGGCTGCTGCTGAATATGGTATCTGCCACACCCAGTTCCGTGATGTATTCGGGGCACGGAATGATGTCCGCGAGTTCGCTTAAGCTGTTCTCCGCATAAACACTGGCCAGCTGCTCCAGCCCGTCCAGATCTCCCGGGTCCAGGTCATCGTCTATGGACAGCGCCTTCAGACCGGAGAAGAAAGACAGGTCCGAAAGCTCCATGCCGGTATCGCTTTCATAATACAGGGAGAGGACCTCTCCGCCGTTTAACTGATACAGAATCGAGTGCTCGTCCCGTATGATCTGCAGTCCGGTAAGGCTGGCGTATTCTTCCGCAGTAATGTCCTGACAGGGCTTATCCCAGATGGATTCTGCCACCTGGCGGAAAAATTCCGACCGGGGGAGACCAGTGTTCCCCACAGGTTTGGAGGATTCCGGGGCGGAGGAGCTGCTGCTTTCCAGGGAGGATGCACTTTCCCGGGCATCCCGGCTTTCCTGGGAAACCTGGCTTTCCCTCTGCTGGCCAGAAGAGCCGTCGTTCTGACCCCAGAAGGGTTTTTCAAAGATTCCGGTCCGAAAAAGGATAATGGCCGCCAGAAAAACGAGACACACAAGGCCGATGAGCGAGGCGGTGACTATGGCCACAACGGGGTTGCTGTCGCCGCTGCCTGCCGGGGAGGACATACTGCCGGAGGGACTGTAGCTGCCTGTGCCCTGGGAGGGCCGGGAACCGGAAAACTGGTCTGCGGCATTTTGGTTTCTTATGTAATATCCGCATTTTTTACAGGTAAGTTTTCCGTCCGTCATTTTCAGTTTTGTGCCGCACATGGGGCATTTCTGTGATTCCTTTGCCATAATTTTCCTCATTTCCGTATTATATTTCCGCAGGGGGACAGGACTGCGGCTTATTTTTTCTTCATTTATTATAGCAGATTTACGTTCTTTTGCAACTGTGGTTTCACTGCTTTTCATGGGGTTCATGGCTTGTCATCAGTGGGGAATTCTGGTACAATCTTGAGGAAAGAAGGAAGAGTTTTTCGGAAGAGACGGGCTGCCGGGCCCTGGGAGCGCACATGGCCGGAGGGCGTGGGCCCGGCCTGGGAACCGGGAGAGGAGGATAGCAGGATGAGAAAAGGGCTTTTGGTGCTTTTGACAGCGATGCTGGTTCTGCCTGCGGGCTGCGGAAAAAAGGAGGCCGGAGAGGATGCGTATCCCTCTGCAGTACAGATCAGGGAGGGAGAGCAGCCGGGAGGAGATATGACGGAGGAATCCCGGGAAGAAGAACCACAGGGGGAATCCCGGGAAGGCACCAGGACGGACCGGGAAGAGGTTCAGCAGAATGAGCAGGATTCCGTGGAAGAGGAGTTTGGGTTCGCAGACCTGGATCAGACGGTATTTTACTTCAGCAGCGGTGCGGGAGCCTGGTATACGGAGGTGACGATCCACGGTGACGGCTCCTTCAGCGGACATTACCAGGACGACGACGCGGGATCCACAGGGGATTCCTATCCCTATGGAACACGTTATTATTCGGAATTCAGCGGAAGGTTTGACAGCCTGGAAAAAGTGGATGATTTTACCTATAAAATGAAGCTTGTCTCCATTTCCTTTGCGAAGAAACCGGAGACGGAAGAGATTTTGGACGGCATACGCTGGATTTATTCCACAGCCTATGGTTTGGATGATGGGGGAGAGTTTTACCTGTACCTGCCTGGGGCGAAGGCTGCCGAACTGCCGGAAGAGTATCTGCTGTGGGTGAGCAATGTTTCTCCGGAGAAAGGGGACAGGCTGGGGTTCTACGGACTCTATAACAGCCGGACAGGGGACGGCTTTTCCGGAATGATCTATGAGGAGAAGAGCCTGCAGGAGAGAACCTATGAGGTGGTTACCGCTGCGGAAGAACAGGCCGGGGGACTGGCGGAGGAACTGAAAAATACCACTGGACAACAGGATATGAACGTAATTACGACACAAATGTATATCATTTGGGACGATGCCCTGAACGCGGTGTGGAAGATGATGGATACGGAGCTGGGGGAATCGGAGATGGAGGCGTTGCGGACGGAAGAGCGGAACTGGATCACTTACAGGGATGAGGAAGTGGAGGCAGCGGGGCAAAAGTTTGCAGGCGGAAGCATGGAGGCTATGCAGAGAAGCCTGAAGGCGGCCGAGCTGACCAGAGCAAGAGTATATGAACTGATAGAATATGCCAAAAACAGAGAATAACAATACAGTGCCGTCGCGCACAGACAGGAGCAGATATGAGATATCTTACCTTAGATGTAAAAAACAGCGGTTCCATGGAGTATGCAGCGCTTTACCTGTATCTGATTGACGATTCCCCGGATATTGATATCCGCAGCAGGCCGGTGGTGGTGGTATGCCCGGGAGGAGGGTACGCCTTTACCTCGGACAGGGAGGCGGAGATTGTTGCGCTGCAGTTTCTGGCCATGGGATATCATGCTGCAGTGCTGCGGTATTCGGTGGCTCCGGCAGTGTTTCCAACCGCTGTCCTGGAACTGGGAAGCGCCCTGGCGCAGCTCCGGCAGCACGGGGAGGAATGGCATATCCGGACGGACAGAATCGTGGTGGCCGGATTTTCCGCAGGCGGCCACATGGCAGCAGGCTACTGTATGTTCTGGAACCGGGAATGGATGGGGGAGAGACTTGGGGTCCGGAGCGAGATGCTGCGTCCCAACGGTATGATACTGGGATATCCGGTGATCACTTCCGGAAAGTATGGGCATCAGGATTCCTTCCGCTGTCTGCTGGCCGGGGAGTATGAGGAGAAAAAAGGGGAGCTTTCCCTGGAACACTGCGTGGGAGAGCAGGTACCCAGGGCCTTTGTGTGGCATACCTGGGAGGATGACGGGGTGCCTGTACAGAATTCCCTGCTGCTGGTCAGCGCGCTGACGGAGCACCATATTCCTGTGGAGTTCCACATGTTTGAGAAGGGCGGTCACGGGCTGTCCCTTGCAAACAGGCTGACCAATACCCGGGGCCACGGACCGGAGAGAGCGGCGGAGACCTGGATTTCCCTGGTGCGCAGGTGGATGGAGAACGGACTGGATTAAGGAGCGGCAGGGATTGTGCATTTCAGCTTTCTATGCTATACTTAGGCAGAAGTTTAAGACTACACAGGAGACGAAAATGGTACTGTCAGACAAAACTATTTTTAAACTATTGAAGCAGGGAACCCTGCAGATTACACCTTTTGAAATGCAGCAGGTCCAGCCTGCCAGTGTGGACATCCGGCTGGGTAATACCTTCAGCATTGTGGAGGATTCTCCCACCGGAATTGTCACACTGGACAGGGAGATCAGGTACAAAACCATCACCAGTGACACTTATGTGCTGCTGCCGAATCAGTTTGTTCTCGCCACTACCATGGAGTATTTTGAACTGCCCAATGACCTCACGGCCTTTGTGGAGGGCAGAAGCTCCCTGGGAAGGATGGGGTTGTTTATACAGAATGCAGGGTGGGTGGACCCCGGTTTTAAGGGGGAAATTACCCTGGAACTGTACAATGTGAACCGCTGCGCCATTGAGCTGAAGGCGGGGCGCAGGGTGGGGCAGCTTGTTTTCTCCCAGATGGACGACACTGCCCTGAATCCCTACAGCGGCAAATACCAGGGGCAGAAGGGCGCCACTGGCTCAAGGGCCTTCCTGGATACGGAAGTGAGATAAGGGCGCCTGTCAATGTCTGCCTACAGAATCCAGTCGCAGGCGTCTCCCAGAAGCACAGCGCATTTTTCCAGGCCTTCCCGGTCATCATCGTCAAAGCGGCCATACAGGGGACTGTCGATATCCAGTACTGCCACAAGTTTTTCCCTGTGGAAGATGGGGACGACAATTTCCGAGTTGGAGGCGCCGTCGCAGGCAATGTGGCCGGGAAAGGCATGTACGTCTTTCACCAGCTGTGTGGTTTTTTCGGCGGCGGCAGTTC
Source organism: uncultured Lachnospiraceae bacterium (assembly GCA_947367855.1). Taxonomy (GTDB): domain Bacteria; phylum Bacillota; class Clostridia; order Lachnospirales; family Lachnospiraceae; genus Acetatifactor. The sequence continues at coordinate 202,851 of CANBFE010000002.1, forward strand.
CGCAGACTCCCCTGCCAAAGGGAATGTGCGCGCAGGCGGGTTTTCCCTGAAAAGGGCCCAGTATCAACGCATTCTGCCGCGCCAGGTAAAAGCCGACCCAGTTGATATGGTCAAGGTTCATGTTCAGAACCGCAGAGGCATTGGACAGGTTGGCGATGGTGTCGGTCTGGGTTTCCGTCACTGCTGTCAGCTGTGCCAGAATCAGGGAATAGTGTCCGGGGATGGCGGAGGCGCCTGGGGCCTCCGGTATCGTGTGTGTATGCATGGTATCTCCTTTTTGTCATGCTCTTTTTGAGCTCTTTTCTGCATCTATTATATAATTTTTCTGACGGTTACGTCAACCTTTCCATTTTTTTCCAAAAAGATATTGACATTCAGCCGCGGTTGAGGTATTATCTTAAAAGTTTGATATTCAAATAATTTGATAATCAAATAACTTGATATCAAAACTATATGAGGTGGTATTGAAAACCACCAAAACAAAAAAATCAGACAAAAAGCAAAAAGCAAAAAGGAGAAGAGGAAAATGCTGGAGAAATTAAAGGCTGTTATCGAGGAAAAACTGAACGCAGAGGGAGCGGATATCACGGAAAACACAAATTTTAAGGATGATCTGGCGGCAGACTCCCTGGATTTGTTTGAGCTGGTGATGGCATTGGAGGATGAGTTCGGAGTGGAGATACCCTCTGAGGACCTGGAGAAACTGGCCACCGTGGGGGATGTAATAGAGTATCTGGCTGACAAGGGCGTGGAATAAGGTATTGGAAAGCCCCGGAAAAGTGAGCGGAGAACCGCAAAGAGAGGTATGAAATGAAGACGAGGGTAACGGAATTACTGGGAATCGAATATCCGGTCATACAGGGCGGAATGGCCTGGGTGGCGGAGTATCATCTGGCGGCTGCTGTCTCGGAGGCCGGAGGGTTTGGCATCATCGGCGCCGGAGGAGCGGGGGCAGACTTTGTGCGGGAGCAGATCAGACAGTGCAGGAGGCTGACGGATAAGCCTTTCGGCGTGAATATCATGCTCATGAATCCGGAGGTGGAGGAAATTGCCAGGGTGGTGGCGGAGGAGGGCGTAAAAGCCGTGACCACAGGCGCAGGCAATCCGGGTAAATTTATGGCAGTGTGGAAGGAAAAGGGCATAAAAGTCATTCCGGTGGTGGCCAGTGTGGCCATGGCAAGGATGATGGAACGTGCCGGAGCGGATGCCCTGGTAGCAGAGGGCATGGAAGCCGGGGGACATATAGGATCAACCACCACCTTCGCTTTGGTGCCCCAGGTGGCGGATGCGGTGAAGATTCCGGTTATCGCAGCAGGCGGTATCGGGGACGGCAGAGGATTTGCCGCGGCGTTTATGCTGGGTGCGGAGGCCGTGCAGATGGGGACCCGCTTTGTGGCGTCCAGGGAATCCAGGGTTCATCCGGATTACAAGGCGAAAATCCTGGCTGCAAAGGATATTGACTCAGAGGTCACAGGGATGAGCCACGGACATCCGGTGAGGCAGATACGCAACGGCATGACCAGGGAGTATCTGAGGATGGAGAAGGCAGGGGCCTCTTTCGAGGAACTGGAGCAGATGACCCTTGGAGCCCTGCGCAGGGCAGTGGTGGAAGGCGATACCCGCAATGGCAGCCTGATGGCAGGGCAGATCGCAGGATTGGTGAAACAGGAGCAGGGCTGTGGTGAGATTATCAGGGAGATCACGGAACAGGGCCGCATGCTTCTGAAGGGAGGAGCGGAATATGGGGCATAAGACTGCATTTCTTTTCCCCGGGCAGGGAGCCCAGTACTGTGGTATGGGAAAGGATTTCTTTGAAACTTATGATACGGCCAGAAAGATTTATACCCTGGCAGGGGAAACCGTGGGATTTGATGTGGCGGAGCTGTGTTTTACGGAAAATGACAGTCTTGACATAACGGAATACACCCAGATTGCCATGTTGGCAACGGAAGTCGCCATTTTGAAAGTGTTGGAAGAGAAAGGTGTTGGGGCGGACTGCGCAGCCGGACTGAGCCTGGGAGAATACGGCGCGCTGGCAGCGGCAAATGTGATGGAGCTGTCGGAATTATTCTGGCTGATACGCTGCAGGGGGATTTATATGCAGGAAGCGTATCCGGTGGGCGGCGCAATGACTGTGGTACTTGGCCTGGAGGCCGGGCAGATCAGGACAGTCTGCCAGGAGACGCAGGGAACCGTATGCATTGCAAACGACAACTGCCCGGGACAGATCGTAATCAGCGGCCAGGCAGAAGCCGTGCAGGCTGCTTCCGAGAATCTGAAGGCGGCAGGCGCCAGAAAATGCATTCCCTTAAACGTCAGCGGGCCCTTTCATTCCCCGCTGCTTTCCGGGGCAGGGAAACGTCTGGAGGCAGAATTGGAGGGGATCAGGATGAAAGATCCATCCATTCCCTATCTGAGCAATGTGGAAGCTGACTATGTGACTTCCGGGGAGCCTGTAAAGGAACTGTTGGTGAGGCAGGTGTCTTCCACCGTTAGATGGCGGGAGACCATGGAGCGCATGCTGGCAGACGGTGTGGACACCTTTATCGAGATCGGTCCCGGCAGGACCCTGACAGGTTTTCTGAAGAAAATGAGCCGGGACGTGAAGGCGGTAAATGTGGGAACGGTTCACGATCTGGAGGAGCTGCTCCGGGCCGGAGAGGGCTGACAGCCGGAAGGCATCAGGCGGCTGCGGCAGCCGGGGAGGAGGAAGGATATGGAAGAGAAACAGGAAAAGGAGCTCACCGGAAAGGTTGCCCTGGTCACAGGAGCGAGCCGGGGAATCGGCAGAAGCATTGCCCTGGCCCTTGCAGGCCTGGGAGCCCTGGTGGTGGTAAACTATAACGGTTCCGCAGAACGGGCCGGGGAAGTGGTGGAAGAGATCCGGAGCCGCGGAGGCAGCGGCGAGGCCATGGGCTGCGATGTGTCCGATTTTGGGGCCTGCGGCAGAATGGCGGAGGATATTATCCGGAAATACGGACGGGTGGATATTCTGGTGAACAATGCGGGAATTACCAGGGACAATCTGGTCATGCGCATGAGTGAGGAGGAATATGATTCGGTTCTGGACACGAATCTGAAGGGAGCCTTCAATACCATCCGGCATTTGTCCAGATATTTTCTCAAGCAGCGCTGGGGCAGAATCATCAATCTTACCTCCGTGTCAGGTGTGGCAGGCAATGCAGGACAGGCAAATTATGCCGCATCCAAGGCGGGGGTCATCGGTCTGACCAAGAGTGTGGCAAAGGAACTTGCAGGCAGGGGGATCTGCGTCAATGCGGTGGCCCCGGGCTTTGTGGATACGGAGATGACCAGAAAACTGACTGACAGGGTCAGGGAGGGAATTCTGGGAAGCATTCCCATGGGAAGAATGGGGAGCGCAGAGGATGTGGCGCATCTGGTGGCCTTTCTGGCAGGAGAAGGTTCCGGCTATATTACAGGCCAGGTTATCTGTGTGGACGGCGGCATGGTGATGTAATGCAGGGGAAAGGATGTTATGGAGAGGATGAGAAGAAGAGTTGTAGTGACTGGAATGGGCGCTGTGACGCCTGTGGGCATAGGTGTGGAAGCTTTCTGGGAAGCCGTGAAAATGGAGAAAATCGGTTTTGCGCCCATCACAAGGTTCGATGCCGCTAATTACAAATGCACTCTGGCTGCGGAGGTGAAGGATTTCCGGCCGGAGGAGTTTATGGATAAAAAAACTGCCAGACGCATGGAGCTTTTCTGTCAGTTTGCGGTGGCAGCGGCAGGGGAAGCCCTGAAGGATGCGGCGCTGGACATGGAAAAGGAAGACCCTTACCGGGTGGGCTGCTTTGTGGGCAGCGGCGTGGGCAGTCTGGATGCTCTGGAAAGGGAACACAAAAAACTGATGGAAAAAGGGCCTTCCAGGGTCAGCCCCCTGTTTGTGCCCATGATGATTTCCAATATGGCAGCCGGAAACGTGAGCATCGCCTATGGACTGAAGGGAAAAAGCCTGAACGCGGTGACAGCATGCGCAACGGGCACCAACTCCATCGGAGAGGCCTTCCGGGCCATACAGTACGGGGAGGCGGATGCCTGTGTGGCAGGAGGAACGGAGGGCGCTGTGACGCCCCTGGGCATTGCAGGGTTTTCCGCCCTGACGGCCCTCTCCTCCAGCACGGATCCCCGGAGATGCTCCCTGCCCTTTGACAGGGACAGAAGCGGGTTTGTCATGGGAGAGGGAGCGGGAATCGTGGTGCTTGAGGAACTGGAACACGCCAGGAAAAGAGGCGCGCGGATTTACGGGGAGGTACTGGGATACGGATGCTCTTCCGATGCCTACCATATAACGTCTCCTGCAGAGGACGGGGCAGGCGCGGCCAGGGCCATGCTGAATGCGCTGGAGGACGGCGGCATAAGGCCGGAGGACCTGACCTGCATCAATGCCCACGGTACAGGAACCCACCACAATGACCTGTTTGAGACAAGGGCCATCAAACTGGCTTTTGGGGAGCATGCCTACAGACTGAAGATCAATTCCACCAAATCCATGACAGGACATCTTCTGGGGGCGGCGGGAGCAGTGGAATTCATCGTTTCCGTAAAGGAGATTCAGGAGAATTTCATCCACAGGACTGTGGGACTCCGGGAAACCGAAGAGGAGATGGATCTGGATTACTGTATGGAAAGCCATGAGGAGGAGGTTCCCTATGTGCTGAGCAATTCCCTGGGATTCGGGGGACACAACACAGGTATTCTTGTAGGAAAATACCGCGAAGACCAGGAGGCGGCGAGGGCATAGCCGGAGTTGGAAGCAAATACAGTTCCGGCGCAGAAGGCGCGGAACGGGAACAGGAGGCAGGCATATGTATACAGCGCAGGAGATAATGGAAATCATACCCCACAGATATCCCTTTCTCATGATAGATACCATAGAGGAGCTGGAGCCGGGAGTAAAGGCTCTGGGAAAAAAGTGCGTCAGCAGAAACGAACCGTATTTTCAGGGCCATTTTCCGGGAAATCCCGTTATGCCGGGCGTGCTGATCATGGAGGCCCTGGCCCAGGTGGGCGCGGTGGCAATACTTTCCGATCCGCAGTGGAAGGGAAAGACAGCGTATTTTGCGGGGATTGACAGGGCAAAATTCCGTAAGAAGGTAATTCCCGGGGATGTGCTGACCCTGGAGACGGAGATTATCAAGAAGAAAGGTCCCATAGGAGTGGGACGGGCCAGGGCCTTTGTGGACGGCAAAGTGGCGGCTGAGGCGGAGCTGACTTTTGCCATAGGATAGGCTGAGAACGGAACTGACAGTTATGACGCAAAAAAACCGACATGCGTGACAGAAACCGGGGAGGTGCTCAGAATGAATCGATTTCAGAAGAAGGATGTCAGGGAAAAACGCAGGGCTTTTTTTACAGGAAGGATGAAAAAGAAGGAATCCGGAGATTTCCGGGCTCAGGCAGAGGGAAAGCAGGAGAAGGCCGGGCAGCAGACAGAGGATGGGAATGACGGATACAAAATCCGCTGCCCCAGGTGCGGCAGGATGGTGGACCGGGGAAGGGTGGCCAAGAGAAAATATATCTGTTATGAATGTGAGGGCTATTTCCGGGTGAAAACCCACAACCGCATACGCATGGTGGCAGATCCCCATACCTTTGAGCCCTGGTTTGCGGACCTGTCTCCCAGGAATCCCCTGGCCTATGAGGGATACGAGGAAAAACTCCGGGAAGCCAGGGAGAAAACGGGACTGGACGAAGCGGTCACTGTAGGACGCTGCAAAGTATTCGGGGAAGAGATCGTACTGGGAATCTGTGATGCCAGGTTTATGATGGCTAGCATGGGCCAGGTGGTGGGGGAAAAGATCACTGCCGCCCTGGAGCGGGCCCTGGAACTGCGTCTGCCGGTTTTTCTTTTCTGCTGTTCCGGGGGAGCCAGAATGCAGGAGGGAATCATATCCCTGATGCAGATGGCAAAGACCTCTGCGGCGGTGCGCAGGCTTGGCGAGGCAGGACTGCTCTACTGTACCGTGCTGACGGATCCCACCATGGGAGGCGTCACTGCCAGCTTTGCCATGCTGGGGGATGTGGTCATGGCGGAGCCTGGAGCATTGGTGGGATTTGCCGGACAGAGGGTAATACGCCAGACCATTGGCCAGGAGCTGCCGGAAGGATTTCAGTCCGCGGAGTTTCTGGTTGAGCACGGTATCATAGACGGGATCGTGGAGCGGAAGAACCTGAAGAAGACCATTTACTTTCTTATCAGGGCACATCAGTGCAGGGAAGGGGAATATGCAGATTTTGCCCCGGGGAAGGACTTTCACTTTGTCTTAAATGAGGTGCTCAGGGAAAAGGAATGGACGCTGAAACCCAAGAGTGCCTGGGAAAAGGTAAAGGGAGCAAGAAGACTGGAGAGGGCATCCGCCTGCGACTATATGGAGTATCTGTTTGACTATTTTGTGGAGAGCCGCGGGGACAGGAGCTTTCGGGATGATCCGGCCATTGTAGGCGGAATCGGATTTCTGGACGGACAGCCGGTTACCGTTATCGCGGACCACAAGGGAAAGAACGCGGAGGAATGCCAGAAGCGCAATTACGGAATGCCTATGCCGGAAGGTTACCGGAAGGCGCTGCGCCTGATGAAGCAGGCGGAGAAGTTCAACCGGCCGGTGATCAGCTTTATCAACACTTCCGGCGCCTTCTGCGGAATTGAGGCGGAGGAACGGGGACAGGGGGAGGCCATTGCCCGGAATCTGCAGGAAATGTCCGCGCTGAAGGTTCCGGTGCTGTGCATTTTCATAGGAGAGGGAGGCAGCGGTGGCGCGCTGGCCACCGGGGTTGGAAACCAGGTGTGGATGTTGGAAAATGCAACCTATTCCATCCTTTCGCCTGAAGGCTTTGCCTCCATTCTATGGAAGGATTCCTCCAGGGCAAAGGAGGCCAGCGAAGTCATGCGCATTACGGCCCAGGATTTAAAGCAGCTTCATGTGGTGGAGAAGATTATCCCGGAATTCGGGGGTGCGGATGCCTCCACAGCCGAGGCCATTGCAGGATATCTGAAAGAACAGATCCGGATTTTTCTGGAGAGCTACCGGGGAATGTCCGGGGAGGACATAGCCGCCCAGCGGTATGAACGTTTTCGCAGTTTTTAGCTGGAGGCAAAGGGGCTGTAAACAGTTACAGGATGAAAAGAAGAAAGGTATCAGAATATGTCGATCAGGATACTGGGAACAGGAAGCGCCCTTCCGAAGAGAAGGGTTACAAATGAAGAACTGGCCGGAATGGTGGAGACATCCGACCAGTGGATCCGGGAACGCACCGGCATAGGCAGCAGATATGTGTCAACCGGGGAGACAGTGGCTGACCTTGCGGCTCATGCCTGCGCCCTGGCCCTGGAAAATGCGGGAAAGACTGCCGGGGATGTGGAACTGCTGTTGGTGGCCACCTGCTCTCCGGAGGATGTGGCGCCCTGTGAGGCCTGCCAGGTACAGGAGAAGATCGGAGCCCACGGAGCCGTGGCTTTTGATCTGAATGCGGCCTGCGCCGGATTTCTCTTTGCGCTGCATACGGCCTGGGCCTATGTGGAGTCCGGTATTTACAAAAGCGCGCTTGTGGTGGGAAGCGAGGTCCTGTCCAAGATTGTGGACTGGGAGGACAGGGGAAGCTGCATTCTCTTCGGGGACGGCGCCGGGGCGGTATATGTGGAAAAGTGCCGGGAGGGAGGCCTGCTGGGATTTGTACAGCATTCCGACGGCAGCCAGGGAGGCGCTCTGTGCTGCAGGGGCAGGCAGTTGGACAACGCATTTTTCCGCCAGATTCCTGAGCGGGGATATCTGCAGATGGACGGGAGGCGGATTTTTTCCTTTGCGGTGCGCCAGATTCCCCTGACCATCGGGGAGGCCCTGGAGAAGGCGGGCACAGCGGTGGAGGAGGTGGATCTCTTCCTGCTCCATCAGGCAAACAGGCGCATTATAGAGGGCATCGCAGGAAGGCTCTCCGCGGACCCCGGGCGGTTTCCCATGAACCTGGAGGAGGTGGGAAATACTTCCTCTGCGTCCATTCCCCTGCTGTTGGACGGTCTTAACAGACAGGGAAAACTGCACAGGGGAATGAACCTTGTGCTATCGGGATTCGGCGCCGGACTTACCTGCGGGGCCTGCGTCCTGAAATGGTAGTTGAAATTTCTATTGACTTTTGGCTGAAACTTGGTACAGTTATACATAGGAACAGCTGAGGAATGCCGGGCACCCCCCTTTGGCAAATCAAATGGCGGGTGCCCGGTTGTTTTTACAGCGGGGGAGGATGGAAACATCCCGGAGAGGATGACATGGGCAGTATGGCACAAAGCAGGAAGCGCTCCATAAACGAACTGTTGGTCAGTTTATTTAATCATGTGATGGATATGGAGGCAAAGACAGTTATCACAGAGGAATACAGCGATATAACCAATAATGACATGCATATCATAGAGGCAATCGGAGTGGAGGAACCCAGAAATATGTCGGAGATTGCCCGCAGGCTTTCCGTGACAGTTGGTACGCTGACCACCAATATGAACGGTCTGGAAAGGAAGGGCTATATCAGAAGGGAGCGCAGCGAGAAGGACAGGCGGGTGGTGCATGTTCTCCTGACGGACCGGGGAAGGAAGGCCTTTTACCATCACCGGGATTTTCACAAGAAGATGATAAAAGCCATTGTGAAAGATTTAAATGAGGAGGAAATGGAGATACTGTATCGATGCCTTGTAAATCTGGACGGTTTTCTGGAGCCGGGCGCAGGCGCTCTTTAGGCAGTCGGCAGAAACCGGCAGATGGGCGGGGAAACGGAAGAGGAAACGGGGAGACGGAGAATGGGAATGAAAAATACCATGAGCATGGGAGAGAGGGTCAACGCCACCATAGGAGGGATCAAGACGGTCATTTACGGAAGGACAGTCATGATTCTGCTTGGGTTTCTGGCGCAGCTGGTTGTACTGGGAGTGGGATATATCCTTCTGCGGAATTACAGCTATGTGTTTTATATTCTGTTTCTTGCCCTCAGTGTGGTTACGGTGATTTATATTTTCAATGCGCCGGGAAATCCGGACCTGAAGCTTTCCTGGATGCTGCCAATTGCGTTTTTCCCGGTATTCGGGGCCATTTTTTATGCTACGATCGTAAGCCAGCCGGGCACGAAGGTGCTGTATGCCAGACTGATGGAACAGGCCGGGAACACCAGGAAATATGTGTGCCCCAGGGCGGAGACCCGGGAAAGGCTCAGGACGGAGAGTCCTCATATGGGGCAGCTGGCCCATTACCTGGAAAAATGTGACAACAGCCCCGTGTACGATGCCACACAGGTAAAATATTACCCTCTGGGGGACAGTCAGTTTGTGGATATGGTGGAGGAGCTGAAAAACGCGGAAAAGTATATTTTCATGGAGTTCTTCATCGTGTCAGGGGGCAGGATGCTGGGGACAATCCTGGACATTCTGAAGGAAAAGGCAAAGCAGGGAGTGGAAGTGCGGTTTATGTATGACGGAACAAATGTTCTGTGGAATCTTCCCAGTTTTTTTCCGGACATGCTGGAGGAGGAAGGGATCCGCTGCAAGATGTTTGCGCCCATAAAGCCCGTTTTTTCTCCCCATTACAACAACAGGGACCATCGCAAGATCCTGGTGATTGACGGGAAAACCGCTTTTACGGGAGGCATCAATCTGGCGGATGAGTACATCAATGAAAAAAAGCGTTTCGGTCACTGGAAGGACGTGGGGGCAATGATCAAGGGGGATGCGGTGGAGCGCTTCACCTATATGTTCCTGGAGATGTGGAACGAGTCCGAGCGGATTCCGGACGCCCTGGAAAAATACAGTCTGCCCCCGGATGCGGCCATGCCCAGCGACGGCTATGCCATTCCCTACAGTGTCTGTCCGTTGGGACCCGAGCGGGTGGGGGAGAAGGTGTATCTGGAGATTATTAACACTGCCCACACCTATGTGCACATCATGACACCCTATCTGATTCTGGATTACCAGATGCTGATGGCATTGACTTATGCGGCCAGCAGAGGGGTGGAGGTGATTATCATCATGCCGCATATTCCGGACAAAAAGTATGCCTTTATGCTGGCAAAGACCTATTATGAACAGCTTCTGGAAGCAGGCGTGAAGATCTATGAATACGAACCGGGATTTGTCCACGCAAAGGTGTTTGTGTCCGATGATGTAAAGGGAGTGGTTGGAACTGTGAACCTGGATTACCGGAGCCTGTATCATCATTTTGAGTGCGGACTGATTCTGTACAGAAATTCCCAGATCGCCGTGATGGAAAAGGACATCCGTGACACCATGGAGCAGTGTATTGAGGTGAAGCCGGAGGATTACAAAAAGCTGAGGCTGACGGACCGGGCCCTTGGCCGGATCATGCGGATGGTAGCGCCGCTGATGTGAGGCAGGAAGGCGCCGTTCCGGCAGAGATGAAAAGGAAAGGGGGGCACAGGCCCGCCTTTTTTGCCTTTATGTGAAACTTTTGCAGAGCATTGTCGTCTGATAAGGACAACAGGGTATGCGCCCGGCGGCACAGGCGCAGCCGGAACAGGAGGGCAGACATTGAGAGATACGGAAATACTGGATCTGTACTGGGCCAGGGAGGAGCGGGCCATCTCCGAGACGCAGCTGTCATACGGGAGCTACTGCTACAGCATCGCGTGGCATATATTATACGACAGGGAGGATTCGGACGAGTGTGTCAACGACACCTGGCTGAGGGCGTGGAATGCCATACCTCCCAAACGGCCATGCAGACTGGCGCTGTTTCTGGGAACCATCACCCGGAATTTGTCTCTGGACAGATGGAAGGAAAAGCATACCATGAAGAGAGGAAAAGGCGAGATGCTGCTGGCGTTGGACGAGCTGGCGGAATGTGTGCCGGACAGGCGCAGTACGGAGGAGGAAGTGGAGGCTGCGGAGCTGGAGCGCATGCTGAATGCGTTTCTGCATACGCTGCCGGAGCGTGACTGCAATGTATTCCTGCGCAGGTACTGGTATGTGGAAGAGTACGGCGAGATTGCAGAACGCTACGGCATGAAGCTGAATACCGTAAAGTCCTCCCTGTTCCGGACCAGGGCAAAACTTCGGGAGTATCTGGAAAAAGAGGGGGTGATCCTTTGAGAGACCGGCATGAGGAGACAAAAAGGCAGGCAGCAGGAAGACAGCAAAGGGCGATGAAACTCCTTGAGGCCTTATCCGGAGTGGACCAGGATCTGCTGGAGCGTGCGGAGAAGAAAGCGGCTGCATCTCCCGGCCGGAGAATTCCTGCCGGAAGCCCGTGGAGAAACTGGTCATGGGCAGCCCTTCTGTGTCTGGCCCTGGTGGGCGCCATGGGCTGGGGAGGTTATCAGATGACCAGACAGGTCAATGAAGAAGGCGCAGGATTTGCAGGGGACAGCGGCGGAAATGTGGAAGCCATAGAGGTTCCTTCCGGAGAAGAGGGCGCCATAGAACAATGGGCAGAAGGGGGGACTGACCAGGAGGAGGCAGGCGCCGGGGAAGGAGGAACCGTGGAAGATAAAGCGGAGACCGGAGCAGTCAACGGAGAGGAAGTGGAAGCTGGAGACCTGCAGGATAAGAGCTCAGCGGAGGGAGCCGTTAAGGAGGAAATGGACATGAGCTCCAGTCAGAAGGCAGACCGGATCAAATATACGGAGGAGCAGGCCAGAGAACAGGAAAAACTGGGCGGCTATCTTCCCGTGGAGCTCCCGGAGGGATATGTTTTTGAGAGCGCCTGGAGCGAGTCGGACAGCGTGGAAGCCAATCTGACAGCAGTATGGGTAAGGGGGATGGACAGCATTATGTGGAGCGTCCGGATTGCGGAGGAAGCGCCGGAAACAGTTGCTCTCAAACTGCCGGAAACCTATGACCTGAATCTTTATGAGATTCCCTATTCGGAAAGCGTACCTGACCGGTATCGGGAGAGTGTGGAAAATCCGGTATTTGCCCGGGAGGATTTCAGCCTGGAAGCCGTGGAGGCCAGGATGACTGTCCGTGAGGACACGGGGGATACGGAGACGCCCGGAGGGAATTTTTCGGTGCTGTATCCTGATAATGTGGTGGTAAGCTTTAACGGCAGGGGGACCGCGGAGGAAATCTGGGAAATGTTTTGTTCCCTGGAATCCGCAGAATAAAATTTTATACTCTTTTTATTGCGAAGGGTTTCCGCTATGGGATATAATGAAAGAAATATTCAAAACGGAACGGGTCAGGGAACATGGGGAACGAACGGATGAATGAGCGGGAAACTTTTCTGGATAAACTGAGGGTTGCGGCCACCTGCGCGGTAGTTATGCTTCACACTGTGACAGGGGTTATGGACAATACGGACATGAACCTGTATCCTTTTGAAAAAAAGGTGTTTCTGGTAACGCTTGACCTGGTCTGTTGGTGCGTTCCCGTGTTTCTGATCATATCGGGATACCTGTTTCTGAACCCTCAAAGGAAGATCAGCGCGGCGAACATACTGAAGAAGTACTGCAGGCGGATTTTGCTGGCCCTGTTTATGTTCGGGGTGCCCTATGCCTGTATGGAGCAGGTGGCGGCAGAGGGCTGCTTTCGGTGGGATATGGCAGGGAAGGCATTCCTCATGGTACTGCGGGGCCAGAGCTGGTCCCATCTGTGGTATCTGTATCTGATTCTGTTTTTGTACCTTTTGACGCCTGCCTTAAGGTGGGCGCTTTTCCGGGTGCCCCGGCAGGCAGTATGGGGATTCCTGGGCATGCTGCTCACCGGATGCAGCATTCTTCCCTATCTGACCAGACTTTTTGGGGCGGAGGGGATACCGGTGCTGCCGGACGGATGTATTTACCTGTTCTATTATGTCTGCGGTTATCTGTTTGTCACGGGAAAACAGGGGGGAAACCGGGAGAATGGATGGGAAAAACGGCTGCCCGTACTGACGGCGCTGTTGGCAGCGGCAATGGCGTGCAGCAGACTTTCCGGAGGCTATACCCTGCAGATGGCATATAATTACCCTTTTACGGTGCTTCTGGCGCTGATGCTCTTCCGGTGGGGGACCCGGAGCGGAGCGGGGCAGGGCGGGTTCTGGAGACAGGCTTCAGCCATGGGCTTTACGGTCTATCTGATTCACCCGCTGTTCCTGAACCTGGCCTACAAATTTTTTCATGTGACGCCTCTGTCCCTGCCCCTGGGAATTTCCCTGCCCCTGTTTTTTACAGGAGTTCTTCTTCTGTCGGCTGCAGGGGCCTGGATACTCCGGAAAATCCCTCCAATGCGCAAATACGTACTGTAAGCGGCTTCCGGTTATGTCCTCTGCCACCGTCCCGAGGCCCCGCAGGGAAGTATCAGTCCGCTTTCCGCCACAGGCAGACCGATTTCATCGGCTTCCACATGGCCGCCCATTTGTTCCGGCAGGACCTGATTCATCATATAGGAAAGAACCGCAGGCTGCAGTCCTGTGGTGTAGGAGTTCACAAGGAAAAACAGGGCATTCTTTGACAGCAGCCCTGCCGCCAGCCGGAGAAAGGGCCAGATATTTTCTTCGATCTTCCAGATCTCACCTTTGGGTCCCCTTCCGTAAGAAGGCGGGTCCATGATAATTCCCTCATACTGATTTCCGCGCCGCAGTTCCCGTTCCACGAATTTCACACAGTCATCCACCAGCCAGCGCACGGGCGCGTTTTCCAGGCCGGAGGCAGCCGCGTTTTCCTTTGCCCATCCGACCATTCCCCTGGAGGCGTCCACATGAACCACGCTGGCTCCCACAGCCGCAGCCGCCAGGGTGGCGCCCCCCGTATAGGCAAACAGATTCAGTACCCTGATGGGAGAGCCGCTTTTTCCGGAGGCCCTGCGGATCAGATTCGAAAACCACTCCCAGTTCACGGCCTGCTCCGGAAAAAGACCCGTATGCTTAAAACTGAAGGGCTTTAACCGGAAGGTCAGGGGGCAGCCCGGTTCCTCCCCGGCTCCTTTTAATAGGTAGGAAATGCTCCACTCGTCTGGCAGGCGGAAAAACTCCCACTCGCCTCCTCCTTTGGAGCTTCTGTGATAATGGCCGTTTTTCTTCTTCCAACCCTGGTGGCTGTGAGGGGTGGCCCAGATCACCTGGGGATCCGGACGCACCAGAATATAATCTCCCCAGCGTTCCAGTTTCTCGCCTTCTGAGGCGTCCAACACCTGATAGTCTTTCCAATTTTCTGCAACCCACATACGGAATCCCTCTTCCCTGTTTTTCTTTATACTATAGCATGGGAGGCTTCCTCCCGGCAAGAGAAAATGTGTGTGCCTGTATTGTACGAAAAAAAATACAAAATTTTCAAAAAAAATATTGCAAAGTGGGAAAAAGCCATGTATACTAGGTGTTGCTGTGGCATGATAGCTGTGAAGCGTGAGGTTGCTGATTATCAGCAATGGTAATCGGGTTTTCCGTGGAGCGAATGTCAAGTTACAAAACTGACGACAAGTCACTGTACCAGTTTACGTCTGCCGGAGGGCAGAAACCATGTGTCGGTTCCGGAATCGAGATAGTTGCGTGAGAGTTCAGGACACACACGGAAGAGTGTACAGTCACCGCTTGTCGTACCTAAGAGTGCGAAAAGGAGGCGACTTTTTTTATGGCAAGTCAAGTAATGAGAATCACACTGAAGGCATATGAGCATCAGCTGGTGGACGCATCAGCCAGAAAGATCATCGAGACTGTGAAGAAGACAGGCTCTGAGGTTAGCGGTCCGGTACCCCTTCCCACCAAGAAGGAAGTAGTTACCATTCTGAGGGCGGTGCACAAGTATAAGGATTCCAGAGAGCAGTTTGAGCAGAGAACCCACAAGAGGCTCATCGATATCATCGCTCCTACCCAGAAGACGGTAGATGCCCTGCAGAGACTGGAAATGCCTGCCGGTGTGTATATCGATATCAAAATGAGAACCAAATAAGCAATTCCAATCGGATGACCGATTTGAAATTGACCTCTACTTAGACGTAAGAACACAACCCCTGAAGGGGAGGGCGTAAAACAAATGCCCGGCGCAGAAAAGTGCGGCGGTTACAGGGAGGCATGACAGGCATGGCAAATGTCGGCAGCTCCTGCGCAACGGTAACCGTGTGGTCCGCTATGTAGACAGCCTTAAAAGGCAGAAAGAGAGGAAAAATGAAGAAAGCAATTTTGGCGACAAAAGTCGGAATGACACAGATCTTCAGCGATGACGGCACGCTGATCCCCGTAACGGTTCTGAATGCAGGTCCCTGTGTGGTGACCCAGGTTAAGACCAAAGAGAATGACGGATACAGCGCAGTGCAGGTGGGCTTTGTTGACAAGAAGGAGAGAATCATCAACAAGGACGCAGGCGGCAAGAGGGAGATCAT
Organism: uncultured Lachnospiraceae bacterium; assembly: GCA_947367855.1. Classification (GTDB taxonomy): domain Bacteria; phylum Bacillota; class Clostridia; order Lachnospirales; family Lachnospiraceae; genus Acetatifactor. The sequence goes on from CANBFE010000002.1 coordinate 218,155, forward strand.
CCACAGACATGGCGCAAACAAAGCCGAGATGGGACATTTTAAGAAGGCCGGAGTAAGCGCAAAGAGATATGTCAGGGAGTTCAAGTTCGACAACGCGGAAGAATATACTCTGGGTGCGGAGATCAAGGCCGATATCTTTGCGGAAGGCGACAAGATCGATGCATCTGCCATCTCCAAGGGAAAAGGATTCCAGGGAGCCATCAAGAGACTGGGACAGCACAGGGGACCCATGAAGCACGGTTCCAAGTTCCACCGCCACCAGGGTTCCAACGGCGCCTGCTCCTCCCCCAGCCGTGTGTTTAAGGGAAAAGGGATGCCCGGCCATATGGGATGCGTAAAGGTTACCGTACAGAATCTGGAGATCGTGAGAGTGGACGCAGAGAAGAATCTGCTGTTGGTGAAGGGATCAGTGCCCGGGCCCAGGAAATCGCTCATCACCATCAAAGAAACCGTTAAGGGATAACGCGAGTTTAATGCGAAAGGAGGGCCAGTCAGATATGGCAAGCGTAGCTGTTTATAATATGGAAGGCAAAGAAGTTGGTACAATCGAATTAAACGATGCGGTATTTGGTGTGGAGGTTAATGAGCACCTGGTACACATGGCGGTTGTGCAGCATCTTGCAAATAAGCGTCAGGGAACCCAGAAGGCAAAGACCCGGGGCGAGGTGTCCGGAGGCGGAAGGAAGCCCTGGAAGCAGAAAGGAACCGGTCACGCGAGACAGGGTTCCACAAGGTCTCCCCAGTGGAAGGGCGGCGGAATGGTATTTGCCCCCGTTCCCAGGGATTATTCCTTCAAGATCAACAAGAAGGAAAAGAGAGCCGCTTTGAAGTCGGCGCTGACCAGCAAGGTTCAGGACAGCAGACTGGTAGTGGTGGATGAACTGAAGTTTAACGAGATCAAGACGAAGAATTTTGTGGCAGTGATGAATAACCTGAAGGTGGAAAAAGGACTGGTGGTTATTGCTGAAAACGATGCCAATGTGGTACTGTCCGCAAGGAATCTTCCAAATGTCAATACCACCCGGGCAGACGAGATCAACGTTTACGATATCATGAATGCAAAGACATTGGTTCTGACAAAGGACGCTGTTGCAAAGATCGAGGAGGTGTACGCATAATGGCAGACATTAAATACTATGACGTGATCCTCAAGCCGGTAATTACTGAGAAAAGTATGAACGGCATGGCCGATAAGGAATATACTTTCCTGGTTCATCCAGAGGCGAATAAGTCCCAGATTAAGGAAGCTGTAGAGAAGATGTTTGACGGCGCGAAAGTAGAACGCGTCAACACCATGAACTGCCAGGGCAAGAATAAGAGACGCGGTATGGTGGTGGGTAAGACAGCCAAGACCAAGAAGGCTATCGTTAAGCTCACAGCGGACAGCAAGGAGATCGAAATTTTCTCCGGACTGTAAAGGACAAACGGTTTTGTCCGACAAAAAGACATTCTAAGGCGTCAAGAGGGTGTATGCACACCTCTTTGGTACGCAGCCTAAGAATATCTGAATTTTGTCAGGAAGAATCGCGGGGCGATTCTTCCGGGGGCTGTAAGCGCAGATTTAAGTATGCGGCGCATCGGGAGCCGCGCAAAGAATCAATGTAGAAAAGGAGACAAAAACAATGGGAATTAAGACATACCGTCCCTATACACCTTCCAGAAGGCATATGACAGGTTCCGATTTCTCCGAGATTACCAAACACGAGCCGGAGAAAAGCCTGTGCACTTCCCTGAAGAAGAATGCGGGCCGCAACAATCAGGGTAAAATCACCGTGAGACACCGTGGCGGCGGCTCACGCAGAAAATACAGAATCATTGACTTTAAGAGAAACAAAGACGGTGTTCCGGCAACTGTTGTGGGTATTGAGTACGATCCCAACAGATCTGCAAATATTGCGCTGATCTGCTATGTGGACGGAGAAAAGGCCTATATCCTGGCTCCCCAGGGACTGAAGGACGGCATGAAGATCATGAACGGACCGGAGGCGGAGGTAAGGATTGGAAACTGCCTGCCCTTATCCGAGATCCCCATCGGTACCCAGGTGCACAATATTGAGCTGTATCCCGGCAAGGGCGGCCAGTTGGTTCGTTCTGCAGGAAACAGCGCGCAGCTGATGGCAAAGGAAGGAAAGTATGCTACACTTCGTCTTCCCTCCGGCGAGATGAGGATGGTTTCCATCGTATGCCGCGCTACAGTTGGTGTTGTGGGCAATGGTGATCATAACCTTATCAATATCGGTAAGGCAGGACGCAAGCGCCATATGGGTATCCGTCCTACAGTACGCGGTTCCGTTATGAACCCTAACGACCATCCTCACGGAGGCGGTGAAGGCAAGACCGGTATCGGACGTCCCGGTCCCAGCACCCCCTGGGGTAAGCCTGCCCTTGGCTATAAGACACGTAAACCCAAGAAGGCTTCCAACAAGATGATTGTAAGAAGACGTGACGGCAGGGCGATCAAGTAATAGTTGAGGAGGAGAGACAATGGCTAGATCACTTAAAAAAGGACCTTTCGCAGATGAAAGCCTGTTAAAGAAAATAGATGCTTTAAATGCTTCAGGACAGAAGCAGGTTATCAAGACCTGGTCCCGTCGTTCTACAATTTTCCCTTCTTTTGTGGGACACACGATTGCAGTTCACGACGGCAGAAAGCATGTGCCCGTATATGTTACCGAGGACATGGTGGGCCACAAGCTGGGTGAGTTCGTGGCAACCAGGACCTATCGCGGTCATGGCAAGGACGAGAAGAAATCCAAGGTCAGGTAATGTTGATAAGGAGGGTGAAAATTTATGGCTAAAGGGCATAGAAGTCAAATTAAGAGAGAGAGAAACGCTCAGAAGGATACCAGACCTTCAGCAAAGTTATCCTATGCAAGAGTGTCCGTACAGAAGGCATGCTTCGTACTGGATGCCATCAGGGGCAAGGATGTTGATACGGCGCTTGCTGTTTTGGAATATAATCCCAGATATGCTTCCAGCCTGGTCAAGAAGCTGCTTGAATCAGCGATTGCAAATGCTGAGAACAACAACGGCATGAACAGGGAGAACCTTTATGTTGCTGAATGCTATGCAAATAAGGGGCCTACAATGAAGCGTATTCATCCCAGGGCACAGGGAAGGGCTTACAGAATCGAGAAGAGAACGAGCCATATCACTGTTGTGCTGGACGAGAAGGAGTAGGGAAAGGAGCGGACGAATAAATGGGACAGAAAGTTAATCCTCATGGCTTAAGAGTCGGAGTTATCAAAGGATGGGATTCCAGATGGTACGCAGAAAGCGATTTCTCGGACTACCTTGTGGAAGACCACAAGATCAGAGAGTACCTGAAAAAGAAATTGTACAGCGCGGGTGTTTCCAGGATTGAGATCGAGAGAGCATCCGACCGTGTCAGGGTGATCATCCACACTGCAAAACCCGGTGTTATCATCGGCAAGGGCGGCGCGGAGATCGAAGTTACCAAGAAGGAACTTTCCAAGCTGACGGATAAGAAAGTCCTGATCGACATTCAGGAGATCAAGAGGCCTGACAAGGATGCGCAGTTGGTTGCAGAGAACATTGCGCAGCAGTTGGAAAACCGTATTTCCTTCAGGCGTGCCATGAAGTCATGCATGGGCAGGACCATGAAGTCCGGCGCTCTGGGAATCAAGGCAGCCTGCGCAGGACGTCTGGGCGGAGCGGATATCGCGCGCACAGAGTTCTACAGCGAAGGCACCATTCCCCTTCAGACGCTGAGGGCAGATATCGATTACGGTTTCGCAGAGGCAGATACCACTTACGGCAAGGTAGGGGTTAAGGTTTGGATCTATAAGGGAGAGATACTTCCTACAAAGGGAAATCAGGCGGAAGGGAGTGATAAATAATGTTAATGCCGAAGAGAGTAAAGCATCGTAAACAGTTCCGCGGCAGCATGGCCGGAAAGGCCACAAGAGGCAACAAAATCACTTACGGTGAATACGGCCTGGTGGCTGCAGAGCCTTGCTGGATCAAGTCAAATCAGATCGAAGCGGCACGTATTGCGCTTACACGTTATACAAAGCGTAATGGTCAGGTCTGGATCAAGATCTTCCCTGACAAGCCTGTCACAGCCAAGCCTGCTGAGACCCGTATGGGTTCCGGTAAGGGTTCCGTGGAATATTGGGTAGCGGTTGTAAAGCCCGGTCGCGTTATGTTTGAGATCGCCGGTGTTCCCGAAGAACAGGCAAAAGAAGCGTTGCGTCTGGCAATGCACAAGCTTCCCTGCAAATGTAAAATCGTGTCTAAGGCAGATTTGGAAGGCGGTGTTGAATAATGAAATCTAGTAAATTTGTAGAAGAATTAAAGGGCAAATCCGTTGAAGAACTGAATAAGGATCTTGTTGCCGCGAAAAAGGAGCTTTTCAACCTGAGATTCCAGAACGCAACCAATCAGCTGGATAATACTGCAAGAATCAAGGAAGTAAGAAAGAATATTGCACGTATTCAGACAGTTATCACCGAGAAGGCCAGGGCGTAGGGCGGCAGTGAAAGGAGATCAATCGTGGAAAGAAATTTGAGAAAAGTCCGTACTGGCAAGGTTACCAGTAATAAGATGGATAAGACAATTGTTGTTGCAATTGAAGAGCATGTAAAGCATCCCCTTTACAAAAAGGTTGTAAAGAGCACCTACAAGCTGAAGGCTCATGACGAGAACAATGAGTGCAATATCGGGGATACCGTCAGAGTAATGGAGACAAGGCCCCTGTCCAAGGATAAGAGATGGAGACTTGTGGAAATCGTTGAGAAAGCAAAATAACGTAAGGGGATTGGAGGAAAATCATGATTCAGCAGGAAACAAGACTGAAAGTTGCCGATAACACCGGTGCGAAAGAATTGCTCTGCATCCGCGTTATGGGCGGCTCTGTGAGAAGATATGCGCATATTGGTGATATAATCGTTGCGTCCGTTAAGGATGCAACACCGGGCGGCGTTGTTAAGAAGGGTGATGTGGTGAAGGCAGTAGTTGTCCGTACCGTAAAGGAGACACGCCGCAGAGACGGTTCTTATATCAGATTTGATGAGAACGCGGCTGTGATCATCAAGGACGACAAAACCCCCAGAGGAACCCGTATTTTTGGGCCCGTAGCCAGGGAGCTTCGTGAAAAGCAGTTCATGAAGATCGTGTCCCTTGCTCCGGAAGTACTGTGAGGAGGTGCCATATGTCAATGAAAATCAAAAAGGGCGATACCGTTAAGGTAATTGCCGGAAAAGACTGTAACGCAGAGGGAAAGGTAATTTCCGTTGATGTCAAAAAGCACAGAGTAACCGTGGAAGGCGTGAACATGATCACAAAGCACGCAAAGCCTTCCCAGGCCAATCCCAACGGCGGCATCATCCAGAGAGAAGCTCCTATTGATATTTCCAACGTAATGCTTGTCTTCAAGGGTAAGCCCACCAGAGTCGGCTTTAAGATGGAGGGAGATAAGAAGGTGCGTTTCGCCAAGGCAACAGGCGAAGTGATCGACTGATCAAAAACTGTAGAGTTCACAGTTTATACTTGCGGGCCATGCTCACGAGTTGAGGAAGGAGTAAGAGAAAGTGGCAAGATTAAAAGATATGTATAACGAGACCATCGTAGATGCCATGATGAAAAAATTCGGATACAAGAATATCATGGAAGTTCCGAGGCTCGATAAAATCGTTATCAACATGGGTATCGGAGAAGCCAAGGAAAATCCCAAGGTTCTCGAAAATGCTGTGTCTGACATGGAAACAATCACCGGCCAGAAGGCAGTCCTCACCAAGGCTAAGAAGTCTGTGGCAAATTTCAAAATCCGTGAGGGAATGAATATCGGCTGCAAGACCACCCTCCGGGGCGAGAAAATGTATGAGTTTCTTGATCGTCTGGTGAACCTGGCACTGCCCCGTGTGCGTGACTTCAGAGGTGTCAATGCCAATGCCTTTGACGGCAGGGGAAATTATGCACTTGGTATCAAGGAGCAGTTTATTTTCCCGGAGATCGAATATGACAAGATTGACAAGACTAGAGGTATGGATGTCATTATCGTAACCACGGCCAGAACTGACGAAGAGGCCAGAGAGCTGTTGACTCTGTTTAACATGCCTTTCGCAAAACAGTAAGGAGGTAAATTTTTCATGGCAAAGACATCAATGAAAGTAAAACAGCAGCGTAAGCCCAAGTTTTCCACACAGGCTTACACACGCTGCAAGATTTGCGGCCGTCCCCATGCTTATTTGAGAAAATATGGCATTTGCAGAGTTTGCTTCCGCGAACTGGCATACAAGGGACAGATACCCGGCGTTAAAAAGGCGAGTTGGTAAGAAGGAGGAAAAAACAATGACATTGAGCGATCCTATTGCAGATATGCTTACAAGAATCCGTAATGCAAATACTGCGAAGCATGATACAGTGGATATCCCTGTTTCCAAAATGAAGCTTTCCATTGCGCAGATTCTTCTGGATGAGGGATATATCAGTAAATATGACGTCATTGACGACGGAAACTTCAAGACCATCCACATTACCCTGAAGTATGGTGCCGACAAGAACGAGAAGATCATCTCCGGCATCAAGAGAATTTCAAAACCGGGTCTGCGTGTGTATGCAGGGAAGGATGAACTGCCCAGGGTACTGGGAGGTCTGGGTACTGCCATTATTTCTACCAACCAGGGTGTGATCACGGACAAAAAGGCGCGGGAGCTGCAGGTTGGCGGAGAAGTACTGGCCTTTGTGTGGTAATAGGATGAAAAGAAAATTTAAGGCGTCGAAGTATGCCGCCTAAAAATTTCTGTGTTTGTTATAAAGATTCAGAATAAATCAGGAGGTACGGGCATGTCACGTATAGGTAGAATGCCAATCGCGATTCCCGCAGGCGTAACTGTGGAGATTGCAGAAAATAACAAAGTGACCGTAAAAGGTCCCAAGGGAACACTGGAGAGAGTGCTTCCCGCTGAGATGGAAATCAAAATGGAAGGTGCAGAAGTGTTGGTAAGCAGGCCCAATGATCTGAAGAAGATGAAATCCCTTCACGGCCTGACCAGAACACTTATCAACAATATGGTAGTGGGCGTTACCACAGGCTATCAGAAGAAGCTTGAGGTAAACGGTGTCGGTTACAGGGCTGCCAAGGCAGGAAAGAAGCTGACACTGAACCTGGGATATTCCCATCCGGTTGAGATGGACGATCCCGAAGGCATCGAGACCGTGGTGGAAGGTCAGAACGTGATCATCGTCAAGGGTATCGATAAAGAAAAAGTTGGCCAATTCGCAGCCGAAATCAGAGACAAGAGAAGACCTGAGCCTTACAAGGGCAAGGGTATCAAGTATGCCGATGAGACAATCAGGCGTAAGGTTGGTAAGACCGGTAAGAAATAGCAGATAAGGAGAGTATGAAGATGGTTAACAAGAAGTCAAGAAAAGAAGTTCGTGTCAAAAAGCACATGAGAATTCGTAACCGCTTCAGTGGCACTGCCGAAAGACCTCGTCTGGCAGTATTCAGAAGCAATAATCATATGTATGCTCAAATTATCGATGATACTGTTGGGAATACATTAGTATCCGCTTCCACCCTTGAAAGCGCAGTCAAGACAGAACTTACGAAGACCAATAACGTTGATGCAGCGGCATATCTGGGAACTGTCATCGGTAAGAGGGCAGTGGAAAAAGGTATCACTAAGGTTGTCTTTGACAGAGGCGGCTATATATATCAGGGTAAAGTAGCAGCATTAGCTGACGCAGCCAGAGAAGCTGGCCTGGAATTCTAGGAAAGGAAGAGGATACAAGATGAAACACACAATCATAGATGCAAGCCAGTTCGAGTTGAGCGACAAGGTTGTTGCCATCAAGCGTGTAACCAAGACTGTAAAAGGCGGACGTAACATGCGTTTTACGGCTTTGGTGGTAGTGGGCGACGGCAACGGACATGTAGGTGCAGGACTTGGCAAGGCTGTAGAAATTCCTGAGGCTATCCGCAAGGGAAAGGAAGATGCAATGAAACACCTTGTGAAGATTGCACTGGATGAGAATAATTCCATTACGCATGATTTCATCGGTAAATACGGTTCCGCCAGTGTTCTGCTGAAAAAGGCTCCCGATGGTACAGGTATTATTGCCGGAGGCCCTGCCCGTATAGTCTGCGAACTTGCAGGCATCAAGAACATCCGTACCAAGTCTCTTGGTTCGAACAATAAGCAGAATGTCGTCCTTGCAACGATTACCGGTTTAAGCCAGCTGAAGTCCCCTGAAGAGGTGGCAAGGAGCCGGGGCAAAGCCGTTGAGGAAATCTTGGCATAGGCGTCTGCAGTGCAATGCCTGTAAGGCATGCCAGTAATGGCAATGCCAGTAATGGCATGGAAAGGAGATCAGGAATGGAAGAGAAGAAGTTAAAAATTACTTTGGTAAAGTCCACCATCGGTGCTGTGCCGAAGAATAAGGCAATCGTTGAATCTATGGGACTCCGCAAGATTGGAAGAAGCGTGATACTTCCTGACAATGCTGCAACAAGGGGACAGATTCGTCTGGTTGGCCATTTGTTAAAAGTGGAAGAAGCATAAGCGAAAAGGAGGTGTTATCAATGGAATTGTCCAATTTAAGACCTGCAGAGGGTTCTAAGCACGGTGATAGATTCAGGAGAGGCCGGGGACACGGTTCCGGAAACGGCAAGACTGCCGGTAAGGGGCATAAGGGACAGAAGGCACGTTCCGGAGCTCCCAGAATCGGTTTTGAAGGCGGTCAGATGCCTTTGTACAGACGTATACCCAAGAGAGGTTTCAAAAACCGTAACTCAAAGGATATCGTTGCCATCAATGTCAGTGCTCTGGAGCGTTTTGAGGACGGAGCGACTGTAGATGTCAATGCACTCATCGAGGCTGGTGTTATCAAGAATCCCAGGGACGGCGTAAAGATACTTGGGAATGGAGAACTTACCAAAAAGCTCAATGTTAAGGTAGGCGCCTACAGCGCATCTGCAAAGGAGAAGATTGAGGCACTTGGTGGAACAGCAGAGGTGATGTAATGCTTACAACGCTGAAAAACGCATTTAAAATTAAAGATCTCAGGGACAAGATTTTATTTACCTTCGCCATGCTGGTTGTGATCCGTATCGGATCACAGCTGCCTGTGCCGGGTGTAAACGGCGAGTATTTCAGAAGCTGGTTTGCGTCCCAGTCTGATGGCGCGTTCAGCTTTTTTGATGCAATTACAGGTGGCTCTTTCATTAATATGTCGATTCTGGCTTTGGGTATCAATCCCTATATTACGTCTTCCATTATTATGCAGCTGCTCACCATTGCAATTCCGAAACTGGAGGAAATGCAGCGTGACGGTGAAGACGGAAGAAAGAAGATTGCCGCGATCACAAGATATGTGACCGTGGCGTTGGCACTGATCCAGTCCACTGCAATGGCGGTGGCCTTCGGGCGTCAGGGCTATCTGGTACAGTTCAATGCGTTAAGTGTAATCAGCGCAATTGCAACCCTTACGGCAGGCAGTGCGTTCCTGATGTGGGTTGGTGAGAGAATCACGGAAAACGGTATCGGAAACGGTATTTCCATTGTCCTGGTAATCAATATTATTTCCAGGCTGCCTGAGGACCTGGGAAATTTATTCCAGCAGTTCGTATTCGGCAAGGCGCCTGCCACGGCAGTGCTTGCAGTGGTGATCATCTTTGCGGTGATTGTTGCCATGGTGGTGATGGTCATTATATTGAATGACGGTGTCCGCCGGATTCCCGTGCAGTATGCAAACAAGGTTCAGGGCCGGAAGATGGTAGGCGGACAGACCTCCAACATTCCGCTGAAGGTGAACACCGCAGGTGTTATTCCTGTTATTTTTGCCCAGTCCCTGCTGCAGATGCCCGGTATTATATCTGCTTTTACGGGATACAATGGCACAGGCGTATGGAGTGAAATTTTAAGGTATATGAACTCTAATTACTGGTGTAATCCCGGTCAGCTCAGATATTCCATCGGCCTGTTGGTGTATATTGTAATGATTATACTCTTTGCATACTTTTACACTTCCATCACTTTCAATCCGTTGATGATTGCGGATAATATGAAGAAACAGGGCGGTTTTATACCGGGAATCAGACCCGGAAAGCCCACCAGTGACTATCTGAATAAGGTTTTGAATTACATTGTGTTTATCGGCGCAGTGGGGCTGACTATCGTGGCGGTTCTGCCGTATGTATTCAGCGGTGTATTCAAAGCCAGCATATCTTTTGGCGGTACCAGTCTGATCATTATCGTCAGCGTGGTGCTTGAGACCATGAAACAGGTGGAGTCACAGATGCTCGTCCGGAATTACAAGGGTTTCCTGGAGAAATAGAGACGGACACGGTAACGGAAAGTATACTGAACGGACTTCCTGAGTTATATTATTTTGGGAGGGCGCATCTGGATGATTCAGAAATCCGGATGCGCTTTTTCGATTTATGGTTGCAAAAAGGCGTAAAAAAAGTTAGAATACAATTGTTGGGTATTTTGGAAACTGAATCGTAAAATTGGAGGTTTTATGAAGATTATCATGTTAGGTGCGCCTGGCGCCGGAAAAGGAACCCAGGCTAAGATGATCGCTGAAAAGTACGGAATTCCCCATGTGTCCACAGGGGACATTTTCAGGGCGAATATCAAGAACGGAACGGAGCTGGGGAAGGAAGCAAAACAGTACATGGATCAGGGTCTGTTGGTTCCCGATGAGCTGACAGTGAAGATTCTGTTGGACAGGGTGGCCCAGGAGGACTGTAAGAACGGGTATGTGCTGGACGGTTTTCCCAGGACGATTCCCCAGGCGCAGGTGTTGGACGAAGCCCTGGAGAAGCTGCAGGAGAAGATTGATTATGCGGTTGACGTTGACGTTCCCGACGAGAATATCGTAAAGAGAATGTCCGGAAGGCGCGCCTGTCTGAAATGCGGCGGAACCTACCATATTGAGCATATTCCGCCCAGGCAGGAAGGCATCTGTGACGCCTGCGGAAGCGAACTGGTGCTGAGGGACGACGACAGACCGGAAACAGTGCAGAACCGCCTGAAGGTCTATCATGACCAGACCCAGCCGCTGATTGAATACTATACCCGCAAGGGGATTCTCAGGACCGTGGACGGAACCAGGGATATGCAGGATGTATTCCGTGCCATCACGGATATTCTGGGATAGGGAAGATATTTTGTCATGGCGATTATAATTAAGACAGAGGAACAGATTAAACTGATCAGGGAATCATGCAGATTGCTTGCAATTGTCCATAAAGAACTGGAAGAGTTTATTCGTCCGGGCATTTCCACCAGGGAGATCGATATTAAGGGTGATACTCTGATAAGAAAGCTTGGGGGAATTCCCAACTTTCTCCATTACAACGGGTATCCGGCCAGTATCTGTGTGTCCGTAAATGACGAGGTGGTGCACGGCATACCCAATAAGCGCCGTATTCTGCAGGAGGGCGATATCGTCAGCCTGGATGCGGGAATGATCTACAAGGGTTATCATTCCGATCAGGCGCGGACCCATGGGGTGGGCAGGATTACCCCGGAAGCCAGACAGCTTATCGATGTTACCAGGGAAAGTTTTTTTGCCGGTATAAAGATGGCAAAAGCAGGAAATCATCTATTCGATATATCCAATGCCATCGCAGCTTATGTGAAACCTTATCATTATGGTATTGTGCGGGAACTGGTGGGCCATGGGGTGGGAACGAAGCTTCATGAAGATCCGCAGATCCCCAATTTCTCCCAGTTGAAGAGGGGGCCGAAGCTCAGGCCGGGAATGACCCTGGCTGTTGAACCCATGATCAATATGGGAAGGGCGGATGTGGAATGGCTGGACGACAACTGGACTGTGGTGACAGAGGACGGCTCCCTGTCGGCGCATTATGAGAATACCATTTTGATCACAGAGGGTGAACCTGAGATTTTAACCTTATATTAGGGAAGGGATAATTCCGGTGACGGAAGGTGGCGATATAGGGGGATGAAGATGGTAGGACAGCTGGCAACATCAAAGGCGGGACATGACAAGGACAGGATATATGTGATTATGGCGCAGGAGGGAGAGTTTGTATTCCTCAGCGACGGACGTCTGCGGCCGCCGGATAAGCCGAAAAAGAAACGGATTCGCCATATACAGCCCATCAATGTCTCTGTGGGGGAGGAACTGCTCCGCAGGATACAGGAGGGCGGAAAGGTGTATGGGGAAGAAATCAGATATGCACTGAAACAATATGCAGTGGAATCAAACAGGGAGGAAATGTATGTCTAAAAGTGATGTGATCGAAATAGAAGGTACGGTTGTGGAGAAGCTGCCCAATACCATGTTCCAGGTGGAACTGGAGAACGGGCATCGCGTGTTGGCGCATATCAGCGGCAAGCTCCGCCAGAATTTTATCCGTATCCTTCCCGGGGACCGGGTGACTCTGGAGCTTTCTCCTTATGACCTGAGTAAGGGGCGTATTATCTGGAGGGATAAATAGACAACAGGCCGGAAAACCGGAAAAATATCGGAAATTGTTTAAATAGGGGGTTGTCAGAAAGACCCCCTTATGTTATAATACAAAATGGTCTTTTTTGAAAGGAGGGCTTAACGTGAAGGTTAGATCATCAGTAAAGCCAATGTGCGAAAAGTGCAAGATCATCAAGAGAAAAGGACGCATCAGAGTAATCTGTGAGAATCCGAAACACAAGCAGAGACAGGGATAATCACCGCCTGCCGCATCCCTGAGGCGGATGGCAGGTTATGTGAGTTCTTGTCCGGTTATATGTGCGGCTGAACCAATGTCGGATTTTTTCAGGCATTGATTATCATAGAACTGGGTAGAGCTTGCTGGAGATTACTTGTTGATACCACGATAAAAAGATTTTCGTGGAAAGATCGGATAGGAACGGATAAGCGTCCGGTTGGGCGTAGGCCCCAATCAATTAGTAACAGGAAATGCGTACAGCAGGAGACAGGAATGTACGCAGAAAATGGAGGAAATGTAAATGGCTCGTATCGCAGGTGTAGATTTACCCAGAGAGAAACGAATTGAAATCGGTCTGACTTATATCTATGGTATCGGCAGGACCACCTCGAACAAGGTTTTGGCAGAGGCAGGCGTCAATCCTGATACCAGAGTCAGAGACATTACCGATGACGAAGTGAAGCGGATTTCGGAAGCTATTGAAAAGCTTAATGTGACAGTGGAAGGTGATCTGAGGCGTGAAATTGCCCTGAACATCAAGAGACTGCAGGAAATCGGCTGCTACAGGGGTATCCGTCACCGTAAGGGTCTGCCTGTTCGCGGTCAGAATACCAAGAACAATGCAAGAACCCGTAAAGGACCCAAGAGAACCGTTGCGAACAAGAAAAAGTAAGGTTCATGTAACTGTAAAATGATGAGAAAGTAGGTTAGTTTAAAAATGGCGAAACAGGTTGCAAAAAAAGTAACAAAGAAGCGCGTTAAGAAAAACGTTGAACGCGGACAGGCACATATCCAGTCTTCTTTTAACAATACAATTGTTACCCTTACCGATACGGAAGGGAATGCATTGAGTTGGGCAAGTGCCGGCGGTCTGGGATTTAGAGGTTCAAGGAAATCTACTCCATATGCGGCTCAGATGGCTGCAGAGACAGCTACAAAGGCTGCACTTGTGCATGGGCTGAAGTCCGTCGATGTATTTGTGAAGGGCCCCGGGTCAGGACGTGAGGCGGCCATCAGGGCATTGTCCGCATGCGGACTGGAGGTAGTCAGCATCCGTGACGTGACTCCGGTGCCTCATAACGGATGCCGTCCTCCCAAGAGACGCCGTGTATAATAAGGCATAAGCGTCTGCTGTATAAGAGAAATCAATTTGCTGGAAGAAGGTGCCAAAGTGCATTGTAAACAGGCAGGAAAGAAGAGGAAGAAAAACAATGGCAGTAAATCGTGTACCCGTATTAAAGAGATGCAGAGCTCTGGGACTGGAACCCTCCTATCTGGGATATGACAAAAAGTCCAAGAGGCAGAATACAAGGGCAGGCAAGAAAGTAAGCGAGTACGGCCTGCAGCTTCGCGAGAAGCAGAAGGCAAAGTTCATTTACGGCGTTCTGGAGAAGCCTTTCCGTAATTATTACAAAAAGGCTGACAAGATGAAGGGAATGACCGGTGAAAACCTGATGATCATGTTGGAGAGGAGACTGGACAACATCGTATTCAGAATGGGATTTGCCAGAACGAGAAGAGAGGCAAGACAGATCGTAGGTCACAAGCATGTACTGGTAAACGGTAAGGCAGTGAGTATTCCTTCTTATCTGATCAAGGCAGGCGATGTCGTTGAAATCAGCGAGAAGGCAAAGTCCCTTCAGAGATATAAGGACATTGTGGAAGTGACCGGCGGCAGACTGGTACCTGAGTGGATGGATGCCGATATCGAAGGTTTAAAGGGAAGCATTAAGAACCTTCCTACCAGAGAGATGATTGATGTTCCTGTAGATGAAATGCTTATTGTCGAGTTGTACTCCAAGTAAGCCCTGCTGGCCTCTGAGGTCATGCATCCGTTCCCATGGGAGGGTGCATGGCTTCGGAGTGCTTGTGTCTTAATACAATGGAAAATCCAGGTATTTTCCGTTGTCATGAATAACATGAAAAAGGAGGGTATTCGAGTGTTTGATTTTGAAAGACCTAACATTGAGGTTGCTGAAATTTCAGAAGACAAGAAGTATGGCAGGTTTGTAGTGGAACCTCTGGAAAGAGGCTATGGTATCACCCTTGGCAATTCACTGAGGAGAATCATGCTTTCTTCCCTGCCCGGCGCTGCAGTCAGTCAGATCAAGGTTGAAGGTGTGCTTCATGAGTTCAGCGCGATTCCGGGTATTAAGGAAGACGTGACTGAAATCATTATGAATCTTAAAAGCCTTGCCATTAAAAATAACAGCGAGACCAATGAAGCCAAGACCGCATATGTGGAATATGAGGGAGAGGGTATCGTACATGCTTCTGATATTCAGGTAGATCAGGATATTGAAATTTTGAATCCGGATCTGGTGATCGCCACTCTGAGCGGTAAGGACGCAAAGCTTTATATTGAGCTGACCATTACCAAGGGCCGCGGTTATGTGAGTGCCGAGAAGAACAAACACGAGGATTTACCGATTGGTGTGATAGCCATTGACTCTATCTACACACCGGTTGAGAGAGTAAATGTAACAGTTGAGAATACCCGCGTGGGTCAGATTACCGATTATGATAAACTGACGCTCGATGTGTACACCAATGGAACCCTGGTTCCCGACGAGGCGGTGAGCCTTGCCGCAAAAGTGCTGAGTGAGCATTTAAGCCTTTTCATCGATTTGTCCGAGAATGCCAAGACCGCTGAGGTCATGGTGGAAAAAGAGGATGATGAGAGAGAGAAAGTTCTTGAAATGAGCATTGACGAACTGGAGCTTTCAGTCCGTTCCTTTAACTGTTTGAAGAGAGCCGGAATCAATACGGTGGAAGAATTGTGTAACAGAACCTCCGAGGATATGATGAAAGTCCGTAATCTGGGCAGAAAATCCCTGGAGGAAGTACTGGCTAAGCTGAAGGAACTTGGCCTGCAGCTGAATCCCAGTGAAGAGTAAAGTGTGAAAGTTTCACAGTGTGAAAGTTTCACACAGAAGAATGCCCAAATTGCAGGTATTCTTCCGGAAACATGCGACTTGTAGCAAGATATTCCGCAGGCGGTAAATCCGATGAGGGCGTCTGGGGTTTCATCTCTGTAAGGCGGCGGAAAGCTGTCGACATTCGGTAAGTAAGTCCAAAGAGCGTGGCCGGATGCAAAAGAGTTGCTTCGCAACTCTTTATGAAAAGAGAAAGGAAAATAAATCATGGCAAAGTACAGAAAACTTGGAAGAACTTCCTCTCAGAGGAAAGCGTTGCTGAGAAATCAGGTGACGGCATTGCTGCAGCACGGAAAGATCGTTACCACCGAGGCAAGGGCCAAGGAGGTAAAGAAGATTGCGGAAGGGCTCATTGCAATGGCCGTTAAGGAGAGGGATAATTATGACACCGTAACCGTAAGCGCCAAAGTTCCGGTAAAGGACAAGGACGGAAAGCGTGTTAAGGAAGTGGTGGACGGTAAGAAAGTAACCAAGTATGAAACCGTCGAGAAGGAAATCAAGAAGGATCAGCCTTCCAGAATGCATGTGAGGCGTAAGATTCTCAGCGTACTGTATCCTGTTGTGGAGGTACCTACCGAGGCTGCGGGAAGAAAGCGGAATACAAAGAAGGTTGATCTTGTGGCAAAGCTTTTTGACGAGTATGGACCCAGGTATGCTGACCGTAAGGGCGGCTATACCAGAATTATCAAGGTTGGTCTCCGCAAGGGCGATGCAGCGATGGAAGTTATTCTGGAACTGGTCTAAAGACCGCAGGATTTCGGAGTATCATGGAATTGAAGGCAGGGAGCCAATGTGTAAGCATTGGTTCTCTTTTTCATAATAAGGTCCTGTGTAGGGGGCGGAATGAAACTATTTCAATATAACGGCGAGGATATTAAGAAGACCCTGGATATGGCATGGCCTGCGATGCTGGAGTCCTTTTTTGCGGCCTTTGCAGGCCTGGTGGATTCCCTGATGGTCAGTTCCATGGGATACCATGCGGTAGCGGCGGTAGGACTGACGACACAGCCCAAATTTGTGGGACTCTCCCTGTTTATAGCGGCCAATGTATCCATATCGGCTCTGGTGGCAAGGCGGAACGGCGAGGGGAAAAGGGAGGAGGCCAACAGGATTTTTGCCACTTTTCTGATTTTTATTCTGGTTATGGCGGTACTGCTGAGTATTTTGCTGGTGGCGTTTGCGGATCCTATTATACGGCTTTGCGGTTCTGAGGAAATGACCCATGACAGCGCAGTACTTTATTTTAAGATCATCATGGGCGGAATGATCTTTAACTGTATACAGATGGGCATTAATTCTGCCCAGCGTGGAGCCGGAAATACCAGAATTACAATGCGGACAAACCTGGTATCAAACACGGTAAACATTGTTTTCAACTATCTTCTGATTCAGGGGCATTTCGGGTTTCCGGCCCTTGGAATCCGGGGAGCGGCGCTGGCGACTGTACTGGGGACTGTGGTTTCCAGTATCATGAGCATTCTGTCCGTCTGGAAAAAGGATACTTTTGTCAGCATACCCTACATATGGAATGAGAAGATCAGGCCTGCCTGGGATGCCCTGAAAAGTATCATAAAGGTGGGATACAGCGTCTTTGCCGAGCAGCTTCTGATGCGCATCGGCTTCATGCTGACGGCCATTATGGCTGCGGACCAGGGGACTTCCGCCATGGCAGCCCATCAGGTGGGAATGAATATTATGGGGTTATCCTTTTCTTTTGGGGACGGACTCCAGGCAACTGCTGTGGCTCTGATCGGATACAGCCTGGGGGCGAAGCAGCCGGAGAGGGCAAAGGATTACGGGCGTACCTGCCGTATGATAGGCGGCGTAATTTCGGTGGTTCTCTCCGTCATATATTTTCTGGGCGCCGGAATCCTGATGAGAATGTTTTTTCAGGAAGAAGAGATTGTGACCATCGGAGTCAGTATCATGCATGTAATAATATTTGTAGTCATTCTGCAGATAGCACAGGTTATCTATATGGGCTGTCTGCGGGGGGCAGGGGATACCCTCTATACGGCGATAGCCTCCACCATCAGCGTCACAATCGTGCGGACCCTGGGATCATGGCTGTTCGGCTATGTGCTTGGAATGGGAATCACAGGAATCTGGATGGGGGTGGTGGCAGACCAACTGTCCCGTTTTCTGTTTGCAGGAATCCGGTTCCGCAGGGGGAAATGGACGGAAATCCGGATATAGCTACTTTGTCTTCTGGAAATGCTGGTAATCCTTTACATTGTTCCAGTGGCCTCCCCATGTAAAGCCGTGTTCCAGGAACAGCTTGCAGCAGAGGTCTTCTTCATCAATCTTATAGGGAAAGCTCAGGGAGCGGTCGGCGTAGGCGGAAGCAGATGCCGGCTGCACCTTTTCCGAACCGTCTGTCTCATAGGTAATGTAGGGATTGTACAGGGGGTTGATATCCACTGCCAGTCCATAGGCATGCTTTGACAGGCGGGTGCTTCCCTCCACGGGACGATAGTTAAAGCAGGAGGTGTTATTGTCTTCCATGGATGCATTATCATCCCCGTCATATTCATCTATCAGCAGCACTTTTTCAAGCCGGTATTCACTGCGGTAAAGCTCATAAAATATTTCCAGCAGATCCTGGGCGATGGTTTCGTTGCAGATCAGCTCCCCCTCAGCAGGACTGCCCTCAAAATCCATGTGCAGGATATGCACATAGCGTAGTTCGTCAAGGCTGATCTCAGGTTCCGGGGCACCGTTTTCGCTGCCGGAAGCCGGGAAGGAGACTCCGGTTATATAGCGGCGGAGATTATCCGAGAGCGGTTCATAGTAAAATCCCTCTTCCAGGAAAACGCGCTCATCGGCCTGGGAATCTCCGTTCAGGGAGGCTCCGGTGAGAAGAGGGCCTGCAGGGGACGGTTCCGGGGAGGAGGAAGCCGGAGGTTCGGTTGGCTGCGGGGATGCAGTGTCCGGCGTTTCTGCAGGTTCACCGGACGGTTCCGCAGGCTTCTGCGTTGGCTCCTCAGTGGGAGCAGGGGAATGAAGGCTGGCGTATTCGCTGAGGCTTATGGAGTCTTTTTGCAGGATTCTGGATAATCCTGTTGCAATCACCACAACAACAGCCAGGATAATAACCATTTTCAGTATTTTGTCTTTGTTCATGACAGACTCCTTTCCTTGGACATTTTGCAGCGTGGACTTTTCTGTTGATTAGGATAACACAGGAACAGGATTTTGTAAATTCAGTTGTAATTCCTGCTGAAATTTTATATAATGTGAGTCAGCGGGAAATGCGGGCATGACAGGCCGGGAACGCAGAGGATGGAGACATATGGGAATAGTCAGGACTGAAAACGTAACTTATGAATATATCAGACGGGACGAGGAAGGCAATGTGGAGGGCATTACCACAGCGGTTGACCAGGTGAGTCTGGATGTGAGGGAAGGGGAATTCATTGCGATTCTGGGGCATAACGGTTCCGGCAAATCCACTCTTGCGAAGCATATCAATGCCATTCTGTATCCCACGGAAGGCACTGTCTGGGTAGATGGAATGGATACGACACGGGAATCGGATCTCTGGAGTATCCGGCAGACAGCGGGCATGGTATTTCAGAATCCGGATAATCAGATCATCGGTCAGGTGGTGGAAGAGGATGTGGGGTTCGGACCCGAAAACATGGGGGTGCCCACAGAGGAGATCTGGGAACGTGTGGAGGAGAGTCTGAAGGCAGTGGGAATGTATGAATACCGCAGGCACTCACCCAACAAGCTTTCCGGAGGTCAGAAGCAGCGTGTGTCCATTGCAGGTGTGCTTGCCATGCATCCCAAGTGCATTGTGCTGGACGAGCCCACTGCCATGCTGGATCCCAGGGGGCGGAAGGAGGTCATCCGGGCGGTACGGGGACTGAATCAGGTGGAGGGCATTACGGTGATCCTTATCACCCATTACATGGAGGAAATCATTCATGCAGACAGGGTGTTTGTGATGGACAGCGGAAAGATTGCCATGGAGGGTGCGCCCAGGGAAATTTTTTCCCAGGTGGAAAAGCTGAAAGGGCTGCGTCTGGACGTGCCACAGGTGACCCTGCTCGCCTATGAACTGCAGAAGAAAGGGATTGCACTGCCGGACGGGATTCTGACAACGGAAGAATTTGCAGATGCCTTAAGCCGCGTGGCATCGGGAAGCAGGAGCGTACCCCGGAGGGAAAACCGTGCGGTTATGGAATGACGGCGGAATATATAAAAAAGAGGCAGAATATGTCGATTATTTTGGATCATATAAATTATGTATACAGTGAGGGCACCCCATTGGAAAGGAAGGCGTTGGACGATATCTGCCTGCAGATTCCGGACGGACAGTTTGTGGGGATCATAGGGCATACGGGTTCGGGCAAATCAACTCTGGTGCAGCATATGAACGGGCTGCTGAAAGCGACTTCAGGCCATATTTATTTCAACGGGGAAGACATCTATGACAGGGATTTTCAGATGAAAAAGCTTCGCAGCAGGGTGGGGCTTGTTTTTCAGTATCCTGAATACCAGCTTTTTGAGATTGATGTGCTCAGCGATGTCTGCTTTGGGCCGAAGAATCTGGGGCTTGACAGGAAGGAAGCGGAATTGAAGGCCTTTGATGCGCTGCGCAAAGTGGGACTGCCCATGGAACTGTATTACCAGTCGCCCTTTGAATTGTCCGGAGGACAGAAACGAAGGGTGGCCATAGCAGGTGTGCTTGCAATGGAACCGGAAGTGCTGATACTGGATGAACCTACTGCGGGCCTGGATCCCAAAGGCAGGGATGAAATCCTGCGCCAGATCAAGCAGCTGCAGATGGATACAGGGATGACGATCCTGCTGGTTTCCCACAGTATGGAGGATGTGGCGGAATATGTGGACAGAATCATTGTCATGAACAGGGGAAGGATTCTGTATGACGATGCGCCCAAAAAAGTATTTGCCCGTTACAGGGAACTGGAGGAAATAGGCCTGGCTGCTCCCCAGGTGACCTATATTCTCCATGAACTGCGCAGAAGGGGATTTCCGGTGGACGTCAGCGCCACCACAATTGAGGAAGCAGCAGAGACGGTGAGAAAGGCAGCTGCCGGAAGCGGGATAGGGTAAAGAACAATGCTGAGAGACATCACTTTAGGACAATACTATCAGACGGATTCGCTGATACACAGACTGGATCCCAGGGTAAAACTGGGAGGGACATTGCTCTATATCATATCGCTGTTTTTTTTCCGGAATTTCTGGGGGTATGGGGTGGCCGTCCTTTTTCTGGCCGCTGTAATCCGGCTTTCCCATGTGCCGGTTAAATTTATGGTAAAGGGCATGAAGTCCATATTGTTTCTGCTGCTGATTACGGTGGTATTCAACCTGTTTTTAATACCGGGCACGGAACTGGTTTCCTTCTGGAAACTGAAAATTACAGTGGAGGGACTCTGGACTGCGGTTACCATGGCTGTCAGACTGACCCTTCTGATCATCGGTTCCTCCATTATGACACTGACCACCACACCCAACAATCTGACGGATGGCATGGAAAAAATGATGAAGCCCCTGAAGGTGTTTCATGTGCCTGTGCACGAGGTGGCCATGATCATGTCCATTGCCCTGCGCTTTATCCCGATTCTTATGGAGGAGACAGACAAAATCATGAAGGCCCAGATTGCCCGGGGAGCGGATTTTGACAGCGGCAGTCTGGTCAAAAGGGCCCGGGCGCTGGTTCCCCTTCTGGTTCCATTGTTCATTTCGGCATTCCGCAGGGCCAATGACCTGGCCATGGCTATGGAGGCCAGGTGCTACAGGGGCGGAGAGGGAAGGACCAAAATGAAGCCACTGGTATATCAGAAACAGGACAGAATGGCCTATTTATGCATTCTGCTTTATCTGGCAGTCAGCATAACCGTGGGCAGACTGGTCTGAAGGCAGCGGAACCGGAAAGCGGGAAGCGACGGCCAGGAAAGCGGGAAGCGACGGCCGGGAAGCAGCAGTAGCACGGGAAGGGAAAATGCCGAAAACGGAATAGAAAGGATTTTCAGATGGGAAAAAAACGCATCCGGATGACTGTGGCCTATGACGGTACAAATTACCATGGCTGGCAGCTGCAGGACAACGGAATTACCATAGAGGCGGAACTGAACAGATGCCTGACGGATCTGCTGGGAGAAGAAATCCGTGTCATAGGAGCCAGCCGCACGGATTCGGGAGTGCATGCATTGGGAAATGTGGCGGTATTTGACACGGAAGCCAGGATGCCCGGGAACAAGATAGCCTACGCGCTGAATCAGAGACTGCCTGAGGATATCCGGATTCAGAAATCCGGGGAAGTGGAGGAAGACTGGCATCCCCGTCACCGCGAGAGCCGAAAGACCTATGAGTACAGAATCTACAGGGGCGAGTTTCCCATGCCTGTAAAGAGATTGTACTCCTACTTTGTCTATACTCCGCTTGATGTGGGCAGAATGAGGGAAGCATCTGCTTATCTGGAGGGAGAACATGATTTTAAGAGTTTCTGCCAGACAGGAGCGCAGGTGGAGAGCACGGTGCGGACGATTCACTCCCTGTGGGTGGAGGAACAGGGCCCGGATCTTGTGATAAGAGTGTGCGGCAGCGGTTTTCTGTATAACATGGTAAGAATTATTGCAGGTACCCTGGTGGAAGTGGGACAGGGAAAACGGGAGCCCGAATCCATGCAGGATATTCTGGCGGCACTGGACAGGGCGGCGGCGGGGCCTACGGCTCCGGCTCATGGACTGACACTGATAAAATATGAATTTATGTCGTGACTTTCCGGAAGTATCCCGCAAAAAAATTGAGAAATTTTTGGAAAAAACATTGACACAGGCGGGCTCCTATAGTAGAATAATCAAGTGCGACAACGTTTCGGAATGCCAGGCCAAAGCCCCGGCAGGGCATTTGAAATAGAGAGACAAGCGTTGCGGGAAGCCATGGGACGTAGCCGGACATCTGCGGAACATGGAGGGAACGTAACAAGGATGAGTCTGCTGAAACTGACTCGAGAAAAACGCAATACGGAGGGAACATAATGAATACATTTATGGCTAGTCCAGCTACAATCGATAGAAAATGGTATGTAGTAGACGCTGAAGGCATGACTTTGGGCCGCCTTGCCTCGGAGGTTGCAAAGGTTTTGAGGGGAAAGAACAAGCCCATTTTTACACCTCATATGGACACTGGTGACTATGTGATCGTTGTAAATGCGGAGAAGGTCAAGGTAACCGGTAAGAAGCTTGACCAGAAGATGTATTATCATCATTCCGGTTATGTGGGAGGCTTGAAAGAGACGACTCTGAAGGAGAAGCTGGCAAAGAAGCCCGAGCAGGTGATTGAACTGGCAGTCAAGGGTATGCTTCCCAAGGGCCCTTTAGGAAGACAGATGTACAGAAAGCTTTTTGTATATGCGGGACCTGAGCATAAGCATGCGGCTCAGAAGCCTGAGACACTGACATTCTAAGGGATAGGAGGATAAATAAATCATGGCAAAGACAGAAAAGTACTACGGTACCGGCAGAAGAAAGAAATCTGTTGCAAGAGTATATTTGACACCCGGCAAAGGTGATGTCGTTATCAATAAGAGAAGCATGGATGAGTATTTTGGACTGGAGACATTGAAGGTGATCGTTCGTCAGCCCCTTACAGCTACAGGAACGAACGAGAAATTTGATGTGTTGGTAAATGTACACGGCGGTGGATTCACAGGACAGGCAGGAGCCATCAGACATGGTATTGCCAGGGCTCTGCTCCAGGTTGATTCCGAGTACAGGCCTGTGTTGAAGAAGGAAGGCTTCCTTACCAGAGACCCTCGTATGAAGGAGAGAAAGAAGTACGGTTTGAAGGCTGCAAGACGTGCGCCTCAGTTCAGCAAGAGATAATCGGTTGGAAAAATCGAATCAAAACAGTTCAAAACCCCGGAAACAAGCCATTTTCCGGGGTTTTTCTTTATGTTCTGGGCTGATACGGTTTCGCTGATTTTAACGGCTCGGAATAATCCGGGCCGTTTTTTCAAGGATGGTCTTGACTTTCTGAGAAGAGGATATATAATATAAGCGAGATTATCATAAAAATTTTTATCATAAGGAGGCGCGAGTATGAAATTTATAGGTCGAAAAGCGGAACTGGAAAAGCTGCACGCAGAATATGAGCGTGAAGGCGGTTTCGTGGTCATCTATGGCCGACGCAGAGTTGGCAAAACAACGCTGATCAAAGAGTTTCTGAAAAAGAAAACTGCCTTCTACTTCCTTGCAACGGAAGAACTTGAATCTCAGAGTATGAAGCGTCTGGCTGGTGTCGTTGCTCGTACAACAAAAAACGCATATTTGCAGAAAGCGACATTTACGGATTGGCTGGATCTGTTCCAAGTGATCGCTGATTATAAACCGGAAGAAAAGAAAGTGCTGGTCATTGACGAGTTTCCGTACCTGGTAAAGACCAATCCGGCTTTCCCTTCTATTTTGCAGAACGCTTGGGATGAAATCCTGAAAGGCAGCAATATGATGCTGATCCTGTCCGGATCCCTGATCGGTATGATGCAGAAACACACTCTGGCTTATGACAGTCCTCTGTATGGCCGCAGAACTGCACAGATGCGTCTGGCTCCGCTTCCATTTACGGATATATATGCCGTTCAGAAAATGCCGTTTGAACAGGCGGTGGAACAGTATGCGGTGACGGGCGGCGTCCCCAAGTATCTGGAGTTTTTTGAGGATGGCCGGGGACTGGAAGAACAGTTCAAAGATGCGGTTTTGTCCAAAAGTGGTTTTCTGTATGAAGAACCAAACTTCCTGCTGAAAAGCGAATCTGTTACAGCAGTGAACTATTTCTCCATCATCAAGGCCATTGCAGACGGAAACCACAAGCTAGGCAAGATTGCAGGTGTGCTGGGACAGGAAACTTCCGCTTTGACGCCGTATCTCTCTACACTTGCGGATTTAGGTTTCATCGAAAAGAAAACGCCGGTAACAGAAAAGAACCCGGAAAAATCCCGTAAGGGACTGTATTTCATCTCAGATAATTTCATTCGGTTCTGGTTCCGCTATGTTTATCCCTATAAGGGTGAACTGGAACTGGACAATATGCAGATTGTTTTGGATGAAATCCGAAAAGACTTTGTAGAGAAATTTGTAGCATTTGCTTATGAGGATATTTGCAAAAATATATTTGCAGATTTGTGCAAGAACGGTGCGATTTCTTTTGTGCCGTGCCGTATCGGTTCCTACTGGTTGAACGATTTTGATGGAGATACGGAAATTGATGTAATGGCCGTAGACCATCAGAATAAGCGGATATTTGCAGGAGAATGTAAATACCATGCAAAACCTGTGGATGTGCCTGTGTATTTTGCGCTGAAAAAAAAGGTTGATGGCGCTGCTGAAATTCGCAAAGCATATCCGGGGTATGATGTTATCTTCGGAGTATTCAGTAAAAGCAGCTTTACACAGCGGATGCTGGATACTGCAAAAGAAAACATCGGGCTGATTCTGATCAATGAGGATCATTTGGCGTAATCTTTAGTTCAGTGAGTTCCTTTTGGAGTGACATACAGGTTGAATTGTGATATACTTATGTTGAAATCACATGTATTTGCTGTTAAGGAGGGAACAGAAATGGATGTAAAGGAACAGATCAGAAAAGCAGTGGAGAAAATCACCGGGGATAAGGCGCTTCAGGAGCAGTTTCAGAAGGAGCCGGTAAAGGCACTGGAGAGCATTCTGGGGGTGGATCTGCCGGATGATGTGATCAACCAGGTGGTTCAGGGCGTGAAGGCCAAGCTTACGGCGGATAAGGTGTCGGACACGGTGGATGCCCTGAAAGGCTTTTTGAAGAAGTAGGGGGGAAGGCATTGTCTGCAGAAAGGCGGAAACCTGCGCAGGCGGTGCCTTTTTTCACTCCAAGGAAAGGAATATGGCAATGGACGCAGATATTTTAATGTTTCTTCAGGATATGGTAAGAAATCCGGTGCTGACTCCGGTATTTACCATAATCACTGTGTTGGGAAACGGGGGTGTGCTGTGGGTTCTGGTATCCCTTGCACTGTTGATTCCAAAGAAGACCAGAATGACAGGGGTTACAGGTATCCTTGCCTTGCTTCTATCCCTGTTGATCAACAATATTATTCTGAAAAATCTGGTGGCAAGGACGAGACCCTATGAGGTGGTGGAGGGACTGATTCCCCTGATCAGCAGACCCGGGGATTTTTCCTTCCCTTCGGGACATACGGCCAGTTCCTTTGCCGCAGCATGGGTTCTTTTCAGAAGATTTCCCAGGCAGTTTGGCATTCCGGCCCTTGTCACAGCAGGGCTTATCGGTCTGTCCAGGCTTTATCTGGGGGTACATTATCCAACGGATGTACTGTTTGGAGTGATAAGCGGCATTGGCAGCGGCTGTATCGCTTTGATGCTGATGAAGGGCGCAATTGACAAATAATCGGAACCGGGAGTATCATGGAGATGGCAGGACAGGGCAGAGACGGAGGCCTGTTCTGACGCATATAAGAAAACGGAGAGTGGGACAGTGGATATTCAGAGTATTCTTAAGCAGGTGGATGCCTTTTTTGAGACAGGCAGACCGGGGGACGCGGAAAAACTGATGTTACAGTCCGTGGAACAGGCAGGGCAGGAAGGGGAGGACGGGGTGGTGCTCCAGCTTCTGAATGAATTGATCGGTTATTATCGGGAGACAAGCCAGAAGGAGAGGGTATACCAGACTGTGGCACAGGCTCTGGAACAGGCGCTGCGTATGGGACTGGAGGGAACGATTCCCTATGCAACCACGCTGCTGAATGCGGCCACGGCGTACAGAGCCTGCGGCAGGTTGGAGGAAGCCATGGAGTATTACAATCAGGTTCAGGAGCTTTACCACAGGCTGTTGAAGCCTGATGATATGCTGATGGCAGGCCTGAAGAACAATATAAGCCTTCTGTTTCAGGAGATGGGGAATTACGGGCAGGCAAAGGAACGGCTTCTGGAGGCCCTGGCCATTGTAGAGAAGAACGGGGCTGCCTATGAAACCGGGGTTACCTATGCCAATCTGGCAGGTACCTGCATGCAGCTTGGGGAGAACAGGGAGGCCTATGACTATGCCATGAAGTCCCTGGAGGTGTTTGGGGCGGAGCATGTGGAAGACAGTCATTCCGCTGCGGCGCTGGCCACTTTGGGAGCCTGTTTTTTCCATGAGGGGGCATTCGGGGAGGCGTTGGACTACTACAGGAAGGCCATGGAGACTGTTGAGAGGAATCTGGGCCGCAATGCCTATTATGAAAGGCTGCGGGAGAACGTGGAGGCCTGTGAGAAGGTAAAGGCCTGCAGGAAGGGCGGAAGCTCCGGCAGGGATGACAGAGCGGCAGACGGCAGTTCGGGGGATGAAACCGGAAAGGGTCTGGCCCTGTCCAGGGCATATTATGAGGAATATGGCAGACCGATGATCAGGGAACGGTTTGCGGAGTGGGAAGATAAGCTGGCGGTGGGACTGGCAGGAAGAGGGTCCGACTGCTTCGGATTTGACGACGAGTTTTCCCGGGATCATGACTGGGGACCGGATTTCTGTATATGGGTTACAGAGGAAACCTACAGGGCCGTGGGGGAGGAGCTGCAACGCGCCTATGAGACGCTGCCCGGTACTTTTCAGGGATATACCCGGGGGGCGCATGTAAACGGGCGGAACCGCAGGGGAGTGATCCGGATTTCCGATTTTTACAGGGAGCTGACAGGGGCAGAGGAGTATGAGGACATAGACTGGAAGACGGTCAGCGACGCCTCTCTGGCGGCTGCAGTGAACGGGGAGGTTTTCCGGGATGAGGAAGGCGTTTTTTCGGCTTTCCGGGAGAAGCTGATGAGGGGATATCCGGAGGAAATCCGGTACCTGAAGCTTGCGGAAGGTTCTGCGCGATATGCCCAGTCCGCACAGTATAATTATCCGAGAATTTTGGGCAGGAAGGACAGGATCACGGCTGAAATGGTTCTCTGGGAGGGGATAAAGGAGGCCATGAAGCTTCAGCATTATATAGAAGGAAAATATCCTCCCCATGACAAGTGGCTTTTACGCAGCATGCAGGAATCTCCGGAAGGAGCCCGGGCTGCGGAGCAGATACGGAAAATTGCAGCAGCTCTGGGCAGTGGGGAGGACCGGCAGGCGCAGCAGCATGTGGAAGATCTTGGGAAATATCTGGCCATGGAGATGTACGGGGAAGGTTTTATCAGCGATACGGAAAGTTATCTGGACGCCCACAGTGAGGAACTGGTATTTAAGGCCTCTCTTGCAGAGAAGGAGAGTGGGGAACTGGTGGAGGAAATCGCCAGGCTGGAATTTGAAGCCTTTGACAAAGTGAAAAATGAGGGCGGCAGGGCAAGCTGCCAGAATGACTGGGCGACGTTTTCCATTATGCGGAAAAGCCAGTACCTGACCTGGAACCGGGCGATGCTGCTTCAGTATCTTTATGATTTTCACAGGGAATATCACAGGGGGCATAATTTGATCGAGGAAAAATACGGCCGCATGATGGAGAGCACTGCTCCGGAAAAGTACAGGGAGATAAAATCACATTTTCCGGAGCTGACCCAGGAAAAGAAGGCTATTATAGAGCAGATTGTCGGGCTGCAGGTGGGATGGATGGAGAGTTTCAGCGCAGCATATCCTGTACTGGCGGGCAATGCCAGAAAGATTCATACCTCTGAGGACACGGCGGAGGATACCTCCTATGAGACTTATCTGAGAGGAGAGCTTGGGACCTATTCCGATAAAATGTTGGAATTATATGGCAGGTATGTGGTGGAGTATGCGCATGCGGGCAGGAACACCGCCTATGATATTATGGAAAACAGTGTAAAGATGTACGGGTATAAAGATATAGACACAGCGGAGAGGGAAATAGGAGATTATGAAAAACTGCCCTTTTCTGGATGATTTGCTGTTACCGCATAAAGATTGAAAAACTGCACAGGCTGTATTGCGGCCCAAATTCCACCGGCTTTTTCAGGCCGGTTTCCCGGAAGACAGGGCTGACAGATACGAAAGGAGCATGTGCGGATATGATCGGAATCGGAGAAAACGGTGTATATGAGGGCACGGCCTTCCCGGAGCTTCCTCTTGGATTTGGAATGTCCCTGGCCATGAATGCGGGAGCCATGAGCGGCTATGCAGGACTCACCGAGGCGAAAAAGGAAGAAGTGATTCACCGCTGCAGGGACGCCAGGACTAAGAAGGAAATGCAGAAAATTGTGGATTCTCTGGTACCTGGCTCAGATGTGCAGGAAGTATTTGAGGAGGAGAAGGATTTATTCAGTTAAGGGAATTTTACTAAAATTCCGTATTTATGTGAACCATCCGCCGTCTATAGTGATAATCTGGCCTGTCATATAGGAGGGGGCATGGGCCACCTGAAATACCAGTTCGGCAACCTCTCCGGGGGAACCGGGCCTGTCGGCAGGAATTTCCTCTGTCAGGGCGGCAAGATCCTCCGGGGACAGGCTGCTGTTCATGGCTGTATCAATGAGGCCGCAGGCTATGGCGTTTACCTGGATGCGGCTGGGGGCAAGTTCTTTTGCCAGGGCCTTTGTAAAGGCGTTCACGCCGCCCTTTGAAGCGGAGTAAGCCACTTCCATGGAGGCCCCCTGGGTTCCCCAGACGGATGAAATATTTATAATGCTGCCGCTGTGGTTTTTCAGCATCAGGGGGATGGCTGCCCTGCAGGTATAAAAGCAGGAATCCAGATTCACTGCCATAATCCGGCGCCATTCCTGTGCGCTCATCTGGGACAGCAGGCTGAAATGCGCTGTCCCTGCGTTGTTTACAAGCACATCCAGGCGCTGTGTCCGGGAGAACAGGCGGAGAACATCCTCTTCTGACCCCATGTCGGCCTGCACGGGCAGACAGTGGATTCCGCAGAGGGACTCCAGGCTGTCTGCCAGACTGCGGAGGGTGTCCATGGAACTGCTGCAGGTGAGAATCAGGTCATAGCCGTGCCTGGCAAAAATTTCCGCCGTTGCTTTGCCAATGCCTCTGGAGGCCCCGGTGATCATGGCGCATTTTCTGGTATTGTCTCCTGTCATGGAATTCTTCCTTTCTGTATTTTCTTCAGGTTTTCCCATTGTAACACAGAGAAGTTTTTTTTTCCAGATTTATTAAGAATTTGGACTGCGGTTGACAGGATCTTCCAGGGCGGATATGATAAAATGAAAAACAGCGCGGGGAGGCATGGAATGAGTTATATGGGAAAAAACAAAATGAAACATAAGAATTTCCGGGGGATGCTGCTTGCAGCCTGTATCCTGGCTGTGTTCCTTCAGGGCTGCGGAAAAACCGGGGGAGAGGAAAACGTACCTGTCCTGGAGGACGGCGTGCCGCTGCAGGAGATAAAAGTGGACCTGGTCCGGGAGGAAAGCTTTCCGGGGGAAGCAGGGGGGGAGGACAGCGCGGAAGGCCCTGCAGACGGGGACCAGGAAGGGGGGAACGAGCCGGATTCTCCGGAGATTACATTGGTTATGGTGGGAGACATACTTCTGCACACACCTGTGGCCCAGAGCGCAGAACTGGAGAATGGCGGTTATGATTTTGGAGCACTGTTCGGGGAAATGAAGGGAGAGATTGCAGAGGCAGATCTTGCCCTGGTGAACCAGGAGGTGATTATCGGCGGCGGGGAGCTGGGAGTGTCAGGTTATCCGACTTTCAACGCCCCCTATGAACTGGGGGATGCCCTGGCGGAAGCTGGGTTTGATGTGGTGCTCCATGCCACCAACCATGCGCTTGACAAGGGGAAAAAGGGAATCCTGAACTGCCTTTCCTTCTGGCAGGAGCAGCATCCTGAGCTGGCGGTGCTGGGGATTCACGGCAGTCAGGCTTCCCAGGATGAGATTTATGTGTATGAGCAGGAGGGAATCCGCCTGGCCGTGTTGAATTATACATATGGCACCAACGGAATTCCGCTGCCGCAGGATATGCCCTACAGTGTGGATCTGCTGGACAGGGACAGGGTGGCGGATGACCTTCAGGAGGCCCGGGAACTGGCGGATTTCGTGATTGTCTGTCCCCACTGGGGAACGGAATATGTTCTGGATGCAGTGGAGGAACAGCGGGAGTGGGCGGAATTTATGGCCGAAAACGGGGCAGACCTGATACTGGGAACCCACCCACATGTGATAGAGCCTGTGGAGTGGACGGAAGGAAGAGAGGCGCTGGTCTATTATTCCCTGGGAAATTTTGTCAACTGGACTTCCGGTACCGGGGAAGGGGTGGCAAACCGTATGGTGGGAGGCATGGCCCGGGTTACCATAGGACTGGATGATCAGGGGGAGGCTGTGATCAGGTCCTACGGGGTGGAGCCTCTGGTCTGCCATGTGGAGCAGGGATTTGGGGGCGTCAGGGTTTATCCCCTTGACAGTTACACGGAGGAACTGGCCGGACGGAATGAGATTGTGAGGCAGGACGAGACTTTTTCCCTGGAATACTGCAGGAATCTGGCGGAAAGGGTTTTTGGCAGTTTTTGATTTTCCAGTGAAATCCAGTGAAATACCGGGGACTATCGGTTGACAAACTGACTTTCCGATGCTAAGCTTTGGTAGGAGGGATTCTGCACAGGAATCCGGCAAAGGGAAGGTGGAAGAAGCATTGGTGGAAAACAGGAGAAAAAAGAGGAAGGGGAGGAGGGCGGCTGCCCTGGCCGGAACTTTTATGTTGGCCGGAGCCGGTCTGCTCTTTTTCTATTTTCGGATTTATAAAGTAGAGCCCGTATTCAGTGAGATGACCTGGGAATACGGTGACTCTGTGAGTCAAAACATAGAAGATTATATATCCGGTACGGAATGGTCCGTACAGTTGGGGGAACTGGATTTGTCCGGGGTGGACGAAGCGCATACGGGAACCTATCAGGCCTTGGTCTATCATGGCAGGGACTGCTTTACATATGAATTGACCATCCAGGATACGGTGGCACCAGAAATTTTCTGGAAGGATGGTCAGATTTACCTGGCAGTGGATACGGACTGCAGGGTGGAGGATGTAATCGAAGCCATAGAGGATGTGGACCCGGGGGCGGAGGCTTTCTTCTTTGACGGGGGAGAGCTTTCCAGGGAGATAAGATTCGACCGGACAGGTCAATACGATGTGGAGATTGTGGCCAGGGACAGTTCCGGGAATGAAAGCAGGGGAAATGTTTCCATTATTGTGGATACGGCCCCTGTATTTGAAGGTATCCGCGATTTTTACTGCATTCCGGGCAGTGAGCCGGATTATCTTGAGGCAGTGTCAGCCCGGGACGATCTGGACGGGGATCTTACCGGTGTCATCCGGGTGGACGATTCGGAGGTTGACCTGAATGAGCCCGGGGATTATCTGCTCCGCTATGTGGTGGAGGACAGTTATGGACTGGAGACGGTGGGGGAAGCAAAAATCCTGGTGAAGGATGAGGACGGAATACAGGAGCTGATAGGAACCCGTCAGATTGACTACAGAAAAGATACCATTCTCGGTGCTCCTAATATTTATGATGCAGGGGCCGGGGAGATGGAGGATATTCTGGGGACACTGGAGTATATGCGGCCTGCCATGGTCCAGCTGTATCACGGCGTGGGCAGGGGCGGATACAGCTCCGGATCCGGCTATATTATGGAAATAACGGAGGATACTATTTATATCTGCTCCAACCATCATGTGGTGGGAAAATACGACGACTGGGATGTGTATTTTTACGATGGAACAGTAGTCAGGGGAAAGACTGTGGGCACCAGTGAGACCTATGACGTAGGAGTGGCGGAGGTATCCCTGGAAAACGTGCCGGAGGAGCTTCTGGAGAAGCTGATGACAGTGCATATAGACAGAACCTATTGGGAGACCCTGAATCAGCAGGACATTGATGTGGGACTGGAACGCATTGACAGAAAAGGGGGACTGCTGCACACAACCACTGGGAAACTTATCAAGGTAAAGCAGGATTTTGGTTGGAATAACCAGGCAGACCACACCGAAGTTACCGTAGAACTGATACACGGGGACTCCGGTTCGGCGCTGGTGGACGGTTACGGCAACCTGATCTGCATGGCCTATGCCTTTTCCACGGAGCCGGTCAGATACTGGTGCGTTCCCCTGGACGGTATACTGGACTGTTATCAGGAAATTACCGGAAGAATGCCCTATGTATACTGAGCGGCTTGCCTGGGGAAGAACAACCGGGACGGAAGGGCAGGAGACAGAACAGCAGAAACAGAACAGGAGAAAGAATATGTATCAGTTGATTGACGGGAAAAAGATTTCCGGGGAGATTAAGGACGAACTGAGGGAGAAGGCGGCGCAGATGAAGGCCAGGGGCGTGGAGCGGTGCCTGGCGGTGATACAGGTGGGCAGTGACCCTGCATCCGGAGTATATGTGAGGAACAAGAAAAAGGCCTGCGAGTACATTGGGATACGGTCCCTGTCCTATGAGCTGCCGGAAGAGACCGGCCAGGAGCGGCTGTTGGATCTGATCAGGGAATTGAATCAGCGTTTGGATGTAAACGGCATATTGGTACAGCTTCCTCTGCCGGGGCATATAGACGAAGAGAAAATTCTGCTTGCCATTGCGCCGGAGAAGGATGTGGACGGTTTTCATCCCGTGAATGTGGGCAATCTCAGCATTGGCAGGCCAGGATATGTGTCCTGCACCCCGGCGGGAGTCATTCAGCTGCTGAAGCGTTCGGGTATTGGGATAGAGGGAAGGGAATGCGTGGTGCTGGGCAGGAGCAATATTGTGGGCAAGCCCATGGCCATGCTGCTTCTCAGGGAGAACGGTACGGTGACGGTCTGCCATTCCAGGACGAGGAATCTGAAGGACATTACCAGAAGAGCGGATATTCTGGTGGCCGCGGTGGGAAAACCGAAATTTGTGAACGGGGATTTTGTGAAGGAGGGAGCCGTGGTTATCGATGTGGGAATTCACAGAGACGGGGAGGGAAAGCTCTGCGGGGATGTGGATTTTGATTCCGTGGCGCCGAAAGTCTCTGCCATCACGCCTGTGCCGGGAGGGGTTGGGCCTATGACCATAGCCATGCTGATGGCAAACTGCGTGGAGGGAGCTGACGGGACGCAGTGATCCGGACTGTCGGGAAGGATGCGGCAGACTGCCCCAGGGCAAAAAGGTTTTCCGGCATGCGGCCGGAGATATGGGAGATGCGGATGGATAAAGGGAAAAAGAACAAAATCTGCGGAATTGCGGCGGTTCTGGGGGTGACGGCAGCAGGTGTTTTTTACCGGAAAATGCGCAACAGTCACCACGAACTGCTGAGCAGCGCAGGGGAAGAATTTCTGGAAGGGAGCTTTGACGGGGAAACCGGGGGAAAGGCCGGGATCTGGAATCATTATCCCAGACCCCAGATGCGGCGGGACAGTTTCTACAGTCTGAACGGGGAATGGGAGATGAACGGGCGCAGAATTCTGGTGCCTTTTCCGCCCCAGTCCATGCTGTCCGGATGGAAGGGAAGAGTGGGGACGCATCTGGAGTATGTAAAGTATTTCCAGGCGCCGCCCATGGAAGAAGGGATGCGCCTTCTGCTTCATTTCGGGGCTGTGGACCAGGTGGCGGAGGTGTATGTGAACGGTCATCCGGTGGGCAGGCATGAGGGAGGCTATCTGCCTTTTTCTTTTGATATCACGGCATATGTGAGGCAGGGGGAAAACCGGCTTGTGGTGAAGGGGAAGGACAGCCTGTCCAGGCATTACCCTTATGGCAAGCAGCGGAAAGCCAGGGGAGGCATGTGGTATACGCCGGTGAGCGGCATCTGGCAGAGCGTCTGGATGGAATGTGTGCCCCAGGTGTATATCGCCGGATTGAAAGTGGATGCAGATATGCGGAAAGTGCGGATTTCCGTAAGACGCAGTGACGAAGAGGACTTTCGGGCAGGCGCAGGCTGTAGCGGGAAAACTGCAGGCAGGGCAGGAAACATACATCCGGCAAAAGCTTTCCATGCAGGGAAAACAGCGGCTTTGGGAAATTCGGTTCATGGAACAACTGCGGGAACGGTGGCCGGGAAAGGCGCTGTACAGGACATGAAAGCGCAGGAGGGGATGACGGTAACGATCCGGCTGCACGACGGCGCAAAATACATGGTGCGGACTGACGGAACGGAAGTGGAAATTGACCTGGGAGAAATTCTCAGAGCTGACGGAACAAGGTATCAGCCCCTTCTCTGGACTGTGGAATATCCTTATCTGTACAAGATGAAGATCTCGATGGGAGAGGATACGGTGCATTCCTATTTCGGGCTCAGGACCGTTGAGGTGAAACGGATAAAGGGAATTCCCAGAGTATGCCTGAACGGGGAGCCTGTATTTCTGCAGGGAGTCCTGGACCAGGGATATTTTTGCGACGGACTATACCTTCCGGCACAGGAGGCAGAGTATCAGCGGGATGTGCTGCGGATGAAGGCTTTGGGAATGAATCTTCTGCGGAAGCATCTCAAAATCGAGCCGGAATGTTTTTACTATTACTGTGACGCAAACGGAATGCTGGTGATGCAGGATATGGTGAACAGCGGTTTCTATTCCTGGATAAAGGATACGGCGCTTCCCACTCTGGGCTTCTGCCGGAAAAAGGATGGGAGACTGCGCGGAGGCAGAAGGCGGAAGGAATTTTTTGCCCGACATATGGAAGATACGATCCGCCACCTGCACAATCATCCCTGCGTAATTGGCTATACCATTTTTAACGAGGGATGGGGGCAGTTTGAAAGCGATGCCATGTACAGGCGGGCAAGGGAGCTGGACGACACCAGACTTTATGACGCCACTTCCGGATGGTTCTCCCAGTCGGAAAGTGACTTTGACAGTCAACATATCTATTTCAAAAAAATGGCAATACCGGAGGATGTGCCAAAGCCTGTGCTGGTGTCGGAATGCGGCGGCTATTCTCTCTGCGTGCCGGGACATTTTTATGCAAAATATGCCCGGTACGGCTATGGTTCCTGTCGGGACGAGAAGGAATTGACCAAAAGAGTCAGAAAACTTTACGAGGAAACCATACTGCCCGGAATCCCTGAAGGATTGTGCGGCTGTATCTACACACAGCTCAGCGATGTGGAGGATGAGGTCAACGGCTTTTACACCTATGACAGAAAGGTCTGCAAGGTGGAGCCGGAGACCATGCGGCAGATAGCGGAGCAGCTTGCCGATACCCTGTCTGCTTCCACCCAAAACTGAAAACGACAGATGGCATGAAGCAGGCATCTGCGGAACTTAAAACAGCAGATGACAGCAGAATGCCCCATAGGATTTGCGTCGGCAAGCTCTAAGCAGACGAAAATCCTATGCTGAAAAGGGCATGAAGCAGGCATCTGCGGAACTTATAATAGGAGGACAAATCATATGTTATGTGTAAAAAACGGACTGATTCATGACGGAATCCACAGGGAAGCATTTAAGGGGGACATCCTGGTGGAGAACGGCAAAATCAAAGCAATAGGGGAGAATCTGGAGATTCCCCAGGGAACGGAGATTGTGGATGCGGAGGGGCTGCAGGTGTATCCTGGGTTTGTGGAGGCCCACGGGCACATTGGCCTGGACGGCTACGGCATCGGTTATGAGGGGATGGATTACAATGAGCTGAATGATATCATCAGTCCCCAGATGCGCGGTCTTGACGGCGTAAAGCCCATGGATCCCGCATTTTCCATGGCGGCAGCGGCAGGCGTTACCTGTGTCTGCGTGGGACCCGGCAGCGCCAATGTATTGGGGGGAACTTTTACCACTGTCAAGACCGTTGGCAGAAGAGCGGATGACATGGTGGTGCGGGACGGCGTGGCCATGAAGTGCGCTTTCGGTGAGAATCCCAAGCGGGTGTACAGGGACAAGAAGGATTCCAGCCGTATGACCACGGCGGCGCTTTTGCGGGAGACCCTGTTCAAGGCCAGGGAGTACATGGAGAAAAAGGAAGCGGCAGGGGACGATCTGTCCAAACGGCCTGCTTTTGACATGAAGATGGAGGCTCTGCTTCCCGTTATGAAAAAGGAGATTCCCCTGAAAGCCCATGCCCATGCCACGGAGGATATCTTTACCGCGCTGCGCATTGCCAGGGAGTTTGACTTAAAGATTACCCTGGAGCATGTGACCGAGGGGCATTTGATCGTAGAAGAACTGGCGGCGGAAAACGTGCCCCTGGCAGTAGGCCCCACCCTCACCAGTGCATCCAAATTTGAACTGCGCAATAAGAGCTGGGTGACGCCGGGACGTCTGGCCGCTGCAGGATGCCAGGTATCCATTATCACGGACTCTCCTGTGATTCCCCAGGAATATCTGCCCCTCTGCGCGGGACTGGCAGTACAGGCAGGCATGGATCCGTTTGCTGCCCTCCAGGCCATTACCATCAACCCGGCAAAGCATGC
Source organism: uncultured Lachnospiraceae bacterium (assembly GCA_947367855.1). Classification (GTDB taxonomy): domain Bacteria; phylum Bacillota; class Clostridia; order Lachnospirales; family Lachnospiraceae; genus Acetatifactor. The sequence continues at coordinate 255,060 of CANBFE010000002.1, forward strand.
GGGCATTGCGGACAGGGTGGGATCCCTGGAGCCGGGGAAGGATGGGGATATGGTGGTTACGGACGGCTGCCCCTTTGAGGTGTCTGCCAAAGTGAAATATGTATTCATTGACGGAAGACAGGTGGATACTGCAGCCGCGGATTGCTGACATCTTGCCGTTGTCCGAAGGGACCATGCCCGCAGTTCCTGCTGTTATATCCGGGGACTGCGGGTGGCGATCTCTATCCCGGGAAAGAGCAGCCGACGCTGTCGGGAAAAGCAGGGAAGGGAGTGATGGATATGAAATATATTTTTTTGTTTGTTGATGTCAGTATTGGACATGGTGTGCTGGCTGCTTTCCTGTTCAGCATTTTGGACGAACCGATTACCATGAAGAGAGTCCGGAAACTGCCGCTTCTGCTGATTTCGCCCCTGGTCACCACCGGTATCATATGTCTGCTGAATGCAGTTATACCTTCTAAAATAACGGAGATGATAATTGGTTCTTTTTCAAACTTTATGGGCTGTGTGCTTTGGGTGAGGTGGGCATGGCGGTTTTCCTTCTGGACTTCCTGGTGTATGGTCTGCATGGCAGGTATGATGCAGGTGGCAGTCTCTTCACTGCACCTGATGGATTCTCTGATGAATGTCTTTCTGCCGGAATGGGCAGCCGATATGGGGAAGGGGACAGAAATGCTGCTTCTGGTCCTTGTAGTTTCTTTTTTTCTGAGAAGGATTGGCTTCGCAAAACTTTTTCGTTTTCTTTTGGAAATGGCGAAGATCCGTACAGGCATCATGCTCTTTTTGCTTCTGATTCTCATGGAGGGAGCTTTTTTCTTTGGATTAAGCAGCTATAGTGTGTGGGACAGGATTGCGTTCGAATATTATCTGACCTATGATATTCTGGTAACCCTTATTTTCTTTCTGGTGGTGGGAGGGATTGTTTCCGTTGCCCAGAGGCTGAATATGAACCGCAGGCTTCAGGCGCAGCGGGACATCATTGCCCAGCAGATGCTTTATGAGCGTGGTCTGGAACAGCTTCGGCAGGAGATGCGGACTTTCCGCCATGATTATAAAAATATTCTTTCCGGCATGGCGCAGCAGGCAGGTCAGGGAGAGATTCAGGCGCTCAGCAGGGAACTGGAAAAACTGGGGGCAGGTTTTGACAGACGTTTGGGAGATAAGATTCAGGAGTCCACCCAGATCGGCAATCTGCGGATTCCCCAGGTGCGCAGCCTTTTTCTGGCTAAACTGGTGGCTATGGAGGAAAAGGGAGTGGAATGCCGTCTGGAGGTATTCTATCCGGTGGAAGTTGTGAATATGGATATCTGGGATTATGTCCGCTGTCTTGGCGTGTTGGTGGACAATGCCATAGAGGCTTCCCTGGAAACGGAAAAGCCCTGGGTGGAGATTGTGCTTCTGCAGCAGGGTGGAAATCTGGCCTTTCGGGTGAGCAATTCCTGGACGGGGAAGGTGAATACCATGAAGATGTGGAACGAAGGATACAGCACCAAAGGCACGGGACGGGGAATGGGACTTACCAGTTTCCGGCGGATTTTGCGGGAGTATCCGGAGGCAGTGACTTCCACGAGCTGGACAGGGGAGGAGTTTGTGCAGGAATTGACCGTTCCCGGAGAGCAGACAGGAGGTAGAAAACATTGATTCCCATTTATTTATGTGACGACGATTCCGCTCTGCGCAGGCGGCTTCAGACGGCTCTGGAGCGGAAAATTCTGATAGAAGATTATGATATGCGGATCGTGTGCAGCGTGGCGGATGCGGAATCCCTTCTGAAGGCGGCGCAGCAGGAAGAGGGAAAGCGGGGAATCTACTTCCTGGATGTGGAACTGAAGGACGGATACTGGGACGGCTTCCGCATGGGACAGGAAATCAGGCGTCTGGATCCCCATGCAACTCTGATTTATGTAACCAACTTCGGAGATCTGGCTTACCGTACCTTTCAGTATCATCTGGAGGCCTTTGACTATATCGTGAAGGACCCGGAGCGGTTGGAGGAATCCGTCGCCCGCTGTCTGGAAGCAGTGAAAAACAGGCTTCTGGAGGAGAGAAGAGACCCGGCGCAGGTTTATACGCTTCAGGTGGGGGACACTCTGCGGTATATTCCCATATCGGATATTCTTTTCTTTGAGACTGCGGCCAGGGCCCACCATATTCTGCTGCACACCCTGGGAAGCGCAGGCGGTTCCGTTTTGGGAGGGCCGGGAGAGCTGCGGGGAGGGAAGGCTGCAGGCGGCGTCATCGACTTTCTGGGCAATTTAAATGAGATTCAGTCTCATCTGGGTGAGGGATTCCTGCGGGTACACAGAGCTTATCTGGTGGCAGTTGACAAGATAGAGGAAGTGGATTTAAAGCGGGGAAAGCTGCGCATAGGGGACTATGAGTGTCTGATTTCCAGAAACGGAAAATCGGAGCTGATGAAACGGCTGTACCTGTAGTCTGCGGGAAGCAGTCCGGCGCTCTGCCTTAACGGCTGCCGTTTGGGAATCCGCAGCAGCCGTTCCGGAAATCATCACAGGGAATTGAGATCGAAATGGTATACTCCTTCATGAAAGGAGTGATACATCATGACAAAGGAATACATTCGTCTGGAACACATTTCCAAAAAATTCGGAGAGACAACAGTGCTCCGGGATCTGAACGCCGTGCTGCACAGAGGTGAAATTCTGGGTTTCTTAGGCCCAAGCGGCGCGGGGAAGACCACCACAATCAAAATTCTTACGGGGCAGCTGAAGCCCACATCCGGGGATGCCTATGTACTGGGCATTCATGCGGAGAGGATCGATGAGACCATCTATGAACAAATCGGGGTGGTCACCGATCACTCGGGAGTCTATGAACGGCTGACCGTGTATGACAACCTGAAAATTTTTGCCCGCATCCTGAGGGTTCCCCAGGAGAACATTGAGGAGCTGCTGAAGCGCGTGGGGCTGTATGAACACCGCAAAAAGCCTGCGGGGAAGCTTTCCAAAGGGCAGGCGCAGCGTCTGGTACTGGCAAGGGCTGTACTGCACCGGCCCAGGGTGCTTTTTCTGGATGAGCCCACCAGCGGACTGGACCCGTCCACGGCCCTGGATATTCACAAACTGCTGCAGGAGCAGCGGGAGGCGGGCATGGCAATCTTTCTCACTACCCATAATATGGAAGAGGCTGCAAAGCTCTGTGACCATGTGGCCCTGCTCAACGACGGTGAAATTGTGGAGTACGGCACACCGGAAGAGCTGTGTCTGCGGTACAACCAGGACAAACGCTACCGGGTGCTGCTGTCGGACGGCAGCAGGCTGATTCTGGGCCAGAATGGGGAGGATGTTGACCGGCTTTCCGGGCTGCTGCGGGAGAATCGGGTGAACAGCCTGCATTCCTGCGAACCTACTTTGGAGAGCGTATTTTTGACAGTGACAGGGAGGGCATTGGGATGAGGACAGCGACAGGATTAAAGAGGAAACAGGCAGAAAGCGTAGGCGTCTGGCAGCGGACCGGAGCAAAAACGATTCATTGGAATAAACTATCCGCTATTTTGTCTATGAAGTGGGGGACACAGTTTTCGAAAAATTTTATTTCCATGCCCCTGTTTTCGGTGGGCATCACTGTGGCAATGACGTTGTTTTACGGCTCCATGGCCAAATCCAGGGGAGGAGAACTGGAGGACTCCATCCGGGCAATGGCCCTGTCCCTGGGGGCATTGATGAACACCACCATGACAGGGATCCTCTGTACGGGTATGGCCCTGGCGGAGGAGAAGGAGAAACACACCCTGCGGGCACTGATGACATCTTCGGTGAACGGCCTGGAATTCTTCCTGGGAAGTACGCTGCCTGTGGCAGCCATGATCATGATCGTGAATATCCTGTTGGTACCGGCATCGGGACTGCGGCCCTCGGCGGCGGGATGGGTTATGTGGCTGACAGTGTCGGCGCTGTGTTCCATCGCTTCCACGGTTGTGGGAATGATTTTCGGAATCTGCTGTAAAAGTCAGGTGAGCGCCAGTACGGTGATCTCCATTCCCATGTTGATACTGGTGATGATCCCTGTCTTTGCAGAGTTCAGCGGTTTTATGGAGAAGATCAGCGGACTGCTGTTCACCGGGGTGCTCTCCAGGGCTTCGGCGGCTCTGGCGGAAAGCGCGCCTCAGGTAGATATTTTTGGGCTTGGGGTGATCGGCGCGGAGATTCTGCTGGCGGCATTGGTGTTTGTTCTGCTGTACAGGCAGAACGGGTACGAGAGGGATTGAAAGAGGATTGCCAGTCCGGAGCCGCCATGTTATAATCGAGCTGACAGATGGAGGATACCCGGTCCGGGGCTTTTAGGACAGCAGGGCGTTTGGCAGATAGCGGCGCTTCGGACCGGATCATGGAAAAGGAAGAAGTCAGGCGGGTGACAGGGAGGTTGGAATGAACATTTTGGTCATAGACGGACAGGGCGGCGGAGTGGGACGGCAGTTGGTGGAAGGGATTAAAAAGGCATTGCCGGACCAGACGGTTATAGCAGCCGGAACCAACGCCCTTGCCACCCAGGCCATGCTGAAGGCCGGGGCGGACCACGGGGCCACAGGGGAAAACGCGGTGGCGGTGGGATGCCGCAGGGCTGACATTATTGTGGGGCCCATCGGGATCGTCATTGCGGACTCCCTCTGGGGAGAGATCACGCCGGGGATGGCAATGGCTGTGGGCCAGAGCCGGGCCGCCCGGGTTCTTCTGCCCATGAATCTGTGCGACAATTATATTGCAGGGGTGGGAAGACTCCCTGCATCCGCACTGGTGGAGGACTGCATTTCCAGGATACGGGAGATCATTGCAGGGCGAAAATGATCGGAAAGCCTTGCAGGCGGAATGTAAATGTGTTACAATATCTGCAGATGCCGGGCCTACCCGGCAAAGACCGGCAGAAGCCGGTTGCTTGTATCATCAGTGTGGAGCGAACGGATTTTTATGCGGGATAGATAGTCAGGAAGACTGTCGTGGTCTGTCAGAAGACGGAGGCGGCAGTCTTTTTTGTGTCGGAACCTGTTCCGAAAAAAGGTATGGAATCCGGCCTGAGGAAGGAGGCTGCAAAATGCAGGCAGTAATGGGAAATCAGATATCCTTTACCTATGACGATGACGGTGTCAGCAATCCTGTTCTGAAGGACATTTCCTTTGGGATTGAAGAGGGGGAATTTATTGCGGTTCTGGGGGCCAACGGCTGTGGAAAGTCAACCTTGGTCAGGCTGCTGAACGGGATTCTTCCCCTGCAGAAGGGGACACTCCGGGTATGGAATCTGGACCCGGGAGAGGAAGCATGCCTCTGGGAGCTGCGGCGTCTGTGCGGAATGGTTTTCCAGAATCCGGACAATCAGTTCGTTTCGTCCATTGTGGAGGAGGATGTGGCCTTCGGCCTCCGGAATTACGACACGCCTGAGGAGGAGATACCGGGGCGGGTCAGCAGGGCTCTTTCGTTGGTTGGAATGCAGGGGTATGAACGACATTCCCCGCATATGTTGTCGGGAGGCCAGAAGCAGAGGGTGGCTGCCGCAGGCGTTCTGGTCATGGAGCCGGAGATTCTGGTGTTTGACGAGGCTACTTCCATGCTGGATCCCCAGGGCCGCAGGGAAGTGCTGGCCTGTCTGCAGCAGATTCACGAAATGGGAAAGACCGTCTTGATGATCACGCATTATGTGGAGGAGACTCTGGCCGCGGACCGCATCTTTCTGATGCAAAAAGGGCAGCTGCGAAAAAGCGGGAGTCCCCGGGAGATTTTGACGGACAGGGAGCTTTTGGCCCAGGCGGGGCTGCTGCCGCCCGCTGCGGTTCGGCTTTATTATGATTTACTGGACAGCGGAATCATTCTGGAGAGGTGTCCGCTGACTGAGGGGGAACTGGTGGAGGAGCTATGCCGATTGAAGTGAGAAACGTATCCTGCCGTTACGGGGAAGGGACGCCCCTGGAGGTGCGGGCTTTGAGAGATATTTCCTTCCGTGTGGAGGACGGGGAATTTGTGGGGATCATGGGACATACCGGCTGCGGAAAGTCAACGTTGATTCAGCTGATTGCCGGACTGCTCACTCCCGGGGAGGGGCAGATTCTCATAGACGGGGAGGATATCAATGAGCCGGGGTATGACCGGGAAGCGCTGCGGGGGAAACTGGGAATCGTCTTTCAATATCCGGAATCCCAGCTTTTTGAAACTACAGTGGAGAAGGATGTAGCTTTTGCCCTGAAGCATCTGTCCCTGAGCAGGGCGGAGAAGGCGGAGCGGGTAAGATGGGCCCTGGAGGCTGTGGGATTTGAACCGGAGTGGGAATCGTCCGAAAAGAGGCGGCTGCCGAAACAAAGGCTGCTTCAAAAATCGCCTCTGTCCCTGTCCGGAGGAGAGAAACGGCGGGTGGCCATGGCAGGGGTGTTGGCGGCCAGACCACGGATTTTACTGTTTGACGAGCCGATAGCGGGACTGGACCCCCTGGGCAGGGAGGGATTTTTGGAGCTGGCAGACCGGCTGCGCAGACAGGGAACCACCATCCTGATGATATCCCACAATGCGGACGCCCTTTGCGGGTATGCGGACCGGATTCTGGTTCTGGACGGCGGAAGGCTTGCGGCGGAGGGAACGCCGGAGGAAATATTCGGGGACCTTCAGCGGGCGGAAGCGCTGCACATCGGGGCAGGGGAGGTAAGACGCATTGCCCGGGCCCTGTATGAGCGGGGGCTGCTGCAGGACTCTTCTATAACGAAATATGATGTTCTTTTAAACGAAATAAAAAAGACGATAAAGGCAGGTGAAGGGGAATGAGTTTTCTTCCGGCGGGAAGCTACAGAGAGGGAGATTCGGTCCTTCACAAAATGGATTCCTTCAGCAAGCTGCTCTGTATGCTGCTGCTTCTTGCGGCCGTGGTGCTCTGCGATACCCTTCCCGGGTACGGACTGATGGCAGGAGGGCTTGGGGCGCTGATCTGGCTTTCCCGCCTGGGCTTTGGGACTGTTTTGGGCGGGGTAAAGGGGATGGGGCCGTTTTTCTGCCTGATCCTGTTGATGAACATGGTTTTCTTTGAGACAGAGCAGACCTGGTGGAAATGGTGGATTTTTCAACTTTCCCCGGAGGGCCTGGTCCAGGGACTGCAGGTGGTGCTGCGGGTGGCAATGGCCATGGTTCTGGGGAACCTTCTGGTATCCGTCACCTCTCCCCTGGAGTTGACCGGAGCCATGGAAAGCCTGCTGTATCCTCTGCGGTTTATCGGGGTTCCCATACGGGATGTGGCCATGATTCTGGGGGCGGCGATTCAGTTTATCCCTGTTTTTTCCCAAGAGGCGGAGATGATTCGAAAGGCCCAGATTGCCAGAGGCGCCCGCTTTGAGAGCAGGAAGCTGTCCGAGAGGGCGAAAAGCATTGTGCCTTTGGTGGTGCCTGTCTTTCTGGCGGCGTTTCGGAGGGCGGATGAACTGGCGGTGGCCATGGAGGCCAGGGGATACCGCAGGACAAAGGGGAAAGCCAGGCCCGGGAGGCGGACGCTGTCGGCTGCGGACGGCATGGGGATTCTGCTCTGCTGCCTGCTCTGCGCTGTGGAGGCAGGGCTGTGAGCAGGAACGATGAAGATGCGTCAAAGCGGGAATAGGATATCAAAACAATAATAAAAAACGAAAAACAGAATCTAAGACGGAGGGATTTTCCAGATGAAAAAATTATCTTATGTGAAAAAAGCAATTCTGACTGCTGCCTGCATTGCCCTGTGCGTGGTGCTGCCCATGGCCTTTCATGCCATTCCCAACGCAGGCAATATTTACTGTCCCATGCACATGCCGGTGCTGCTGTGCGGTCTTGTCTGCGGGTGGCCCTTCGGGCTGCTGTGCGGAGCGGCGGGGCCTGTGGTGTCCTCCCTGTTTACCGGGATGCCGTCCATGGCCTATCTGCCTTCCATGATTGTGGAGCTTGCGGCCTACGGATTTGTGGCAGGGCTGATCATGCAGTTTGTTCATACAAAGAATGCCCTGGCTGATCTGTATATCAGTCTCATTGGGGCTCTGCTGGCGGGCAGGATTGTGGCCGGGGCGTCCAGGGCGCTGATCTTTGCTTCCGGAAGCTATTCCCTGGAAGCCTGGGTTACCGGTTATTTTGTGACGGCACTGCCGGGACTGCTGATTCAGCTTGCGCTGCTTCCGGCCATAGCGTTTGCCCTGGAGAAGGCCAGGCTGATTCCGGTCAGGTATCCCGGGACAGCGGGCTGACTGTCAGTCTTAATCAGGAAGGAGGCGCCTATATGAACTTTGAAAGATATCTTATGGAGCAGGTGGAAATGCATCCCTCGGTTCAGCCGCAGGATATTGTCAAAATGTGCTATCAGGCCGCTTATGGGGCGGAGCATCTGCTGAGCGATCTGCAGGGAGCCCGGCGGTATCTGGGAGAGGAGTATGCGGCCACAGAGGCAAGGGATACGGCGCTGTATGAAAATATTTCGGATACGGTCTGCCGTGTCAATCTGAGCGCCTGGAGGTTCAGGGGTCTGCCGCTGCAGTGGCTTTTCCGGATGTTTGCGGCTTCCGCAGAGAACCGGGACGGCAGGGCGTTTTCAGTGTATCTGAAGACAGCGGGCCGGGCGGCGGAAGAGGGGAGGCTTCCCTTTGGTCCGGAAGCGTGGAAGCGTTATCTGGAGGAATACGAAAGTCCGGCTCCGGGAAAGCAGAGCGACGGCGGCGAAAAAGTCTCCTCCGGCCCTGTGCACCACAGCCATCAGTACAGGGAGGCGGAGGGACCGGCTTACAGGATTGTGGACCGCAGGTATGTCCGCCTGTTTCCCCTTCTGGAAAAAATATCGGAGCTGCCCGCCACAAGGCATCCCTGCATTATTGCGATAGACGGCAGGGCGGCTTCGGGAAAGTCAACCATGGCCAGGCTGCTGTGCCGGATTCTGGACGCAGCAGTGGTGCAGATGGATGATTTTTTTCTGCCGCCCTCTCTCCGGACGCAGCAGCGATATGACGAGCCGGGAGGGAATGTCCATTACGAAAGGTTTCTGGAGGAGGTGCTTCCCTTTCTGGCTCTGCCGGAATGTTTTTCTTATCGTATATTTGACTGCGGTAAAAAAGATTATGTGGGGGAATGCACAGTGGAAAACAAGTCCTTTCGGATTGTGGAGGGTTCCTACAGCTGTCATCCCCGCTTTGGAAACTATGCTTCCCTGACCGTTTTTTCTGATGTGGAACCCGGGGAGCAGCTGCGCCGGATCTCCCTGCGGAACGGGGAGGCCCTGGCGGAGCTTTTCCAAAAGAAATGGATTCCTCTGGAGGAGAAGTATTTTGGGGAGTACGGGATAGCGGAAAAAGCGGATATCCGGCTTGATTAATAGAGAAGACGGGAAATGCAGTCAGTGAATATTGACATTTAAGGCGGTTGGGATATAATAAAATTGTAAGGAAAAATAACTACATATCAGGAGGAATACGAAAGTGGGTACTTATTACCGGCACAGAAAAACGGAGAGTGTGGACGTGCCATATTCTTTCCGCTGCGAACAGTGCATGAAGGACAGCGGGACACTGAAGGCGACCATTACAGGCATGGAAGCGGAGATAAACAGCAATTTTAAGACCCTGAACAACAGAAATCAGCAGAAACTGGACGAGATAGCCCATACCTATCTGGTGAGGGAGGTTAAGGAGGCTTATCGCAACGCTACTGGGAAGCAGATTTATGTCAAGGCCTTTAAGGATGAATGTCCCCATTGCCATAAGCCTCAGTCCTGGGCTGTCAGCGGTGCGAAGGATGACATGTTCGGCACTCCCATTGTGTGTGTGATTCTGGGAGCCATCATTGGCGGAGGATGTTATTTCTTCTCAGGCGTGGAGAACAACCTGACAATTGCCCTGGTGGCGGCGGGAATCTGCCTTGTCCTGGCAGCGGGAAGCCTGATTCTGAATATTGTGAAGGTACAGAATAAAAAGAAGCAGACTTCCAATGTGGTCCAGAAAAATGTGCCCGTTATTGAATGGGATGCCGTAGATCATATTCTGGGGGAAGGTTAGAGCGGTCAGCCTTTCGGGAGACAGTCTCCCGGGAGGCTGTTTCTTTGTGGGAATGCCGTTTCCGGAGCAGTGATCCTGCGCAGTACAGCAGGAGGATTCCGCAGCAGCAGATGGCAGTCAGTCCGGCGAAAGAGAGAAACTGTTCCCTGTTTTTTACAAAGGCCCTGTTGAGGAACGGAATGCCCAGGACGATGGAAAAATACCAGAATACGGGAGGCAGACATCTGCGCAGAAGGGAGCCTTCTGCCGTGGAGTGGAAGAGATATCCCATCAGGCGGTAGAGGGTCAGCAGAGCCGCAAAATATACCACAATTCCTATGACTGTGTGAAGTCTGTCCGGGGTGAGAAGGCTTCCGAAAAGCTGCAGCCGCTGAAAGAGCAGCGGAAGGTAGATGGCGGCAATGATCCGCAGTCCGTTAACGAAGACGGTAAAAAGGAAGGCGAGCGCAATGCTGATGCCTGTCCAGACGCAGCCGTTTCGGAAGCGGGATTTTCCGGATGCCGCAGCAGGGAAAAGGGATCCGTCTGCCAGGCCTGCTGCAGCCAGATGGACAAAGGAAAAAAGGAGCATGGAGGCAGTGATGAGCATAAACTGCATGCCGGAGCAGGACGGGGCGATGATGATTTTCATTCCGTGGTTCACATATCCTATGTCCTGTATATATACAAATGGTATACCGCTCAGAAGGCTCACCCAGCCGGCTGTGGGAGCCAGGAGCCAGAGCAGCTGCGCAGCTCCGGCCCGGCTGTAATAGTATTTTGCGATGAAAATCAACAGAAGACCGGTGAGGTAGAATGGTATATTCGTTCGGAGAATGCCGGGTCTGTTTTCTTTTTCCATGATGTCACCTCATTTTTATAATCCCTGCGTCTGTCTCCGCTGACCTGTCCGGCGCAGATATCCCAAAACCAGAACAGCAGCCGCCACAGTCAGCAGCAGAACTTCTCCGGGTTCCGAATAAGCCCGGTAGCCGCCTCCCACGGCCAGGTTGGATACGCCGAGAGGCAGCGGCGAGGCCTGGTTTATGCTTTTGCTGCGTCCTTCGCTGTTCCGAACCACATCGATGACTGCCACAAATGAAGTGTAAGGCGTAGTCATACTGTAGTCAAGACCAAGCTGTGTGATTTCATCTTTGACAGATTCGTCATTTCTGGTACTTCCATATCCTGCCAGCTGATCCAGTTTCGTCCTGGCCCAGAGATAGCGGATGGCTTCATTGTCCTCGTTCACTGCCACGTCGGCCACGGAGATTTCCTGAAGGTAGTCCTGTTGTCCTGATTTTCCTGATATCGTTATGGTGCCCTCAGGCTCCCCTGTCCATTTTCCGAAGAGAACGATGGGTTTTTGGGCATACAGGATGGAAGGCGCCGTGGTGGCTATATCGAAAACGTGAAAGCCTTCATAATCGATGGTAATGCCGGTGAGCAGCGGTGCTTCAATGTAGGTCCGGAAACGTTCCGCGCCTGTCTGCGCATCTTCGGAATCCGTTACAACAAAGGATTCCCCCATGCCGGACTGGGCAATTCCCTTGATCAGGTAATCATTGACGGAACTGCCGATACCGAAGGAGAAGAAGCTGGCGGTGTTCATATTTTCATTGATCAGCTCGAAAATTTCCCGTTCATTGGAAATATAGCCGTCGGTAATGATGACAACGCTCCGGGCAGTGTCCTTGTTCATGGGGATTTCCATGGCTTCTTCAAGGGCGGGCATCATGGAAGTTCCGCCGCCGCCCTCTGTCTCATTGATCAGGTCTATGGCCCTGTACACATTCTGACTGGTGGCGGACAGAGACTCCGGAGACAGGATGGCGGTATCATCCGAAAACAGGACCAGGTTGAAACTGTCGGTTTCCCGTAAACCGGTTACCAGATTCCGGATTAGATCCTTGGCGGTTTCCAGTGGATAACCATACATGGAACCGGATACATCCAGTACAAAGATGTATTCCCTGGGGGGAATCTCCTCCGGGGTAAACCGTTGGGGCGGCTGAACCGTCAGCATGAAATACTTTTCTTCTTCTGCTCCGGTAAGCACCAGGCCGCTTTGGACCTCCTCTCCGGTGAGACGGTATTTCAGGATGAAATCACGGTTTCCGGCAAAGTCTTCCGGGTTGGCAAGGGTGATTCTGGCCTGGGAATCACCGTCCCTTTCCACGCTGATCTCGTGGGATTTGCAGCTTACATCTCCGATGGGGACGCCGGTGGAGAGATTCACGGTGATATTATATTCTCCGGGAGGATTCTCGCCATGCATGAGATAGGGGCTTGCCACCCACTCTTCCCTTGCAGGCTCCAGGGGTTCTGGAGTGGGGCGGACATTTTTCAGGGAGGCGGACTGGGAGGGCGGTTCTTCTTCAGCAGGTTCCGGCTCCTTGGGCGCATAACGGGGACCCACCACGGTTGGGAAGACAAAGGAGTAGATACCCTCCGTGGGGGTGATCAGCTCCGTATAGTGAAGTTCGATGCGGGCCGTATCCCCGGGCATGATATTTGCCACGTCCATGGTGAAGACGTTGGGGCGGTGCTGCTGCAGCAGAGAAGCGCTTTTTCCTTCGCTTTTTGCCTCCTCATACTCTGCCTTTGCCTCTTCTTTTTCCTTGATTTTGGCGGTGACAATGTGATCGCCGATCTGCATGGTCATGCCGTGCACGGTGACACTGGGCGCAGTGGGGAAAACATACCGTGCGTTAATGGGGGTATTTCCCTGGTTTGCATAGGTCTGGATCACATAGGTTTCGGCGATAATGCCGTTGATATTGGTGATAACTTCCGTGGATTTTAACGGAAAAGCGTCCAGAGATGTATTTTCGTCCTGGATGAGAAAGTAGGGGGCCAGAAGTTCTTCTTCCTCCTCTTCCTGGATTTCCCCGCTGCTCCTGCCTTCCCCCGCTGCAAGGACAGTGGGGGAACAGGATGCCATGAGGAGCACGGAAAGCAGCAGACACAGCCATTTTCTGATTTTTTTCATCGTAGGTACCTCCGTTTTCTGTCTCCATGAAACCGTCTGGCAGCATACGGCAGAGCGTAACGGTGTACAGGCATAACTGCTGCATAGGCTGGTTCATGGTTGAATTGGGAATATGGTACTACGGAATTGCATAGAAGGTACGTCAAAATTCAAACATTTTTGCATCATTTTTTGTTCAGGCTATGTCTTCTTTTTGGAATCTCCGCAGACTGGCGCATATGCCGAATATGCACAGGGATAAAATGATGATCATTCCGGGCGAAACGGGGCTTCCGGATTGCCCGGCCCTGCCGGTCAGCAGCAGATAAGCCGCAGTCCAGGGATAAAATTCCGCGATCTGGGAACCTGACAGCACTACATTGAACAGACTGATTACGGCTACGGCAATAAAGGGCGCAAGCATTCCCTTTGTGCGCAAAGTAAGGTAGATGAAAGGCGTAATCGTGGCAAATAATAAGATACCGCCCTTGATCATCTGTGCCAGAATGAAAACCGCCGATAACAGATTGATCTGGGAAACATCCAAAAAGAAGCTGCATATGATGGATATGGCAACAATGTCCAGCCATGAGAGAAGCATGAACAGCAGCACAAGGATAAACAGGATAATGAATTTTCCCAGTAAGAACTGCCTGCGCTCTATGGGAACGACAAAAAGTGTCTTTAAAGTTTTTTCCGTATATTCCCTGCTGACCAGAAAGATTGCCACAACCGCCATGACAAGCGGGCCGAACAGCAGCATGATAAACATGATGGTATCTTCATATATCCCGCCGAGACTCAGGGGGGCGGCCGTATTTGAAAGAGAAATCCGGATATCGTTGACCGTAACCAAAAACGGGACCACAAACGAACCCAGCAGACCGATCAGAATTATTTTGGAACGTTTTAATTTCAGCCATTCGCAGTATACAATTTCAGCCAATTCCCTCACCTCCTACTAATTCCGTGAAATAATCTTCCAGTTTTCCCGTACAGACGCTGATGTTGGCAACCGTAATTCCTTCCTGTACAAAACGGTTATTGATCTCTGCCCTGCTGTCAATTTTTTCATACAGCCGCAGGTGATTGCTTCCAATGACTGCGTAATCGGAAATGCAGAAGATATGTTCTGCTCAGCCGCGCCAGGATTTCCAGATTTTCCTCTGCAGTCAGATTCTCATAGAAGGCGGGGGATTCTATGATAGAGCCTATGCGGTGGTAATGCTTTTTTCTGAAATCCGAATGATTTTCTCCGAAAAGACATATCTTTCCGCCTGACGGCTGAATGAGATTCAGCAGCATTTTCATGGTCGTAGTCTTTCCTGCGCCGTTTCTGCCCAAAAGCGCAGATTCTCTGTTTCAATTACATATTTGCTCATCTGTAAAGCACCTCCTTTCCTTTAGTCTACCAATTAGTCCTGACACATGCCTTTCCCAAATCTTAATTTTCTCTTACAGGATCATTTGCCATAAGAGGCAGATCCAGGCAGAAGGTGGTCATTCCGCCGGGAATGCTTTGGACGCTTATTTTCCCGGACATGGCGTCCGTAAGCTCCCGGACAATGGCCAGGCCAAGTCCGTTTCCGCTTCCGGACCGTGCAGGGTCGCATTTATACAGGCGCTTAAAGAGAAAGGGCAGCTCCTTTTCGGGAATGGCCGCCCCGTTGTTGGACACGGATACCTGTATTCCGGTTTCAAGTTTGGCGACAGCAAGCTCTATGAAAGAGCATTTTCCGTGCTCTATGGCATTGCTTAGCAGATTGTTAATCATCCTTGCATATGCCGTTCTGTCCAGGTTCACCAACCATTCATCTTCCGCGATATCCGCCGAAAAAGCAATCTTTTTTTCCTGAAAGAGGGGGATGTGCTCGATAATGACTTCTCTGGTCAACTCATTGATGTCAAGAATTTCCATCTGGTATATCTGTTCCCTGGAGGCCAGTTTAAACCACTGAAAGAGCCTGTCTATGAGCTTCTGCAGATCCAGGGCTTTTCTGTAAGTGATATGAATATATTCATCCGGCTCCTTCGCATTCCGGGAATCCAGGGACTCCAGATATCCTGTCAGGGAGGCCAGGGGCGTCCGTACATCATGGGATAAGTCGGTCAGCAGCTGTTGGTTTGTATTTTCCGCCCTTTGCAGTTTTACAAATTGCCCGCGGCTTTCCGCTAAAATGCCGTTCAGCTCAAAATTGATATCTGCAAGAATGCCGTTTCCTCTCACAAATGAATTCTTCCCGGGTTCTTTGCGCAGACTTTTCAGAAATGCCAGCCATTCTGCCAGTTGTCTTCGGATATGAAGGATGTAAAGAAACTCTCCCACACAGAGAAATGCCAAAATAATAATAAATACCGTCATTGTGTTTCACCGCCTGATTTGTATCCTACGCCCCATACCGTTACGATGTAATTGGGGTTTTCCGGGTTATCCTCGATCTTTTTTCTCAGCCTGCGGATATGGACCATGATATTATTGTCGTCAAAGGCATATTCGTCATTCCAGACGGTCCGATAGATCTGTCTCTTGGTGAAAACCTTCCCCGGATTTTCTGCGAAAAACACAAGCAAATCGAATTCTTTTGCCGTCAGTTCCAGGGGCAGGCCATGTTTTTGAACCGTGCGGCCTGCCCTGTTGATGGTCAGTTCCCCCATGGTAATATACGCACTGGGAATATTTGCGGTATTGAAAACGGTATATCTCCGCAAAAGGGAGGATACCCTTGCAAGAAATTCACTGTTCGAAAAGGGTTTTGTCAAATAATCGTCTGCGCCCATCCTTAATCCCGATACCTTATCGCCCTCGCTGTCTCTGGCGGTGAGCATCAGAACAGGAACGAAGCTTTTTTCCCGGATTTTCTCCAGTACCTCATATCCGTTTTTCAGCGGCAGCATAATGTCCAGGATGACAAGATGATAATCGAAATTCCGCTGCTCCTGTAATCCCGTAACCCCGTCGTTGCATACACAGACATCATAACCCTCCTGTTCCAGATTGTTTTTCAGCAGTCTGCATAGCGCCATGTCGTCGTCAATAAGCAATATTTTCAGCTTCATTCGGTTTATCCTTTCGAAATACGGTGATTCTTCCGTTACATACAGGTCCTCCGCAGCGTTCTTTGGGGAACTTGCGTTGGAGCGGCAGGACAGGGTACATCTCCTGGAATTTGTATTATTTTACACTACTTTGCTGTATCCCACAAGACAGAACCGTATTTTTCCACCTGTTTCCACGCGCCGGGAATTGCGGTGCAGGGCAGGCGGGAAAGGGGCATCCTTCCATTGCTTCAGGCTGTGGTCCGGCGTTTTACCACAGGTATCCACACTTCAAACCGGGCATTTTCCGGGTCCGGATTCAGGTAGACTTCCACGTCCGGGGCATTGCCGTACTCGTACCCGGAAGTGGGAAGCCATTCCGTCACGATGCGTCTCTCCAGTTCCTGGATGGCCTGATTCGAGCCTGTTCCGGAGAATATGGCCCAGGTAGCTCCGGGCACGGTGTATTCTTCCAGACCTTCTGCCGCATGGGAGGAGGAGACTGCGATATAGTACCGCCAGGGTTCCGTGTCATTGCAGGTGCTGACGCCCAATACGCCATAGGGCGGCGTGTCGATCATGGCTGCCAGACGCTGTAATGTGCCGTTGGCGGATATTTCGCCCCATTTGGCGGGAATCACCGCAAAATTCTTCTCGATGTCTTTTTCCAGAGGCACGGATACGCCTATGATGCGGAAGGGCTCTTTTGTCTCGATTCGATAATTCATTTCTTCCACTCCTTTGACTGTGATTTTAAAAGTAATCGGCGGGAAGGATTTTACGGCGATGCCCTCCTTTTTCAGGGCGGAGGGGGCAATTCCATGGACGGACTGAAATGCCCTGTTGAAGGCAGTGGGAGAGCTGTACCCATACCTGGAAGCCACATCTATGATTTTCATGTCCTTTCCCTGGAGATCCACGGCGGCAAGGGACATTTTCCGCCTGCGGATATATTCGGACAGGGGAATCCCGGCCATATAGGTGAACATTCTCTGAAAATGATAAGAGGAGCAGCAGGCAATCCGCCCGAGCTGTCTGATATCAATCTCGTCCGTCATATGCTCTTCCATGTAGTTCAGGGCTTCGTTTAATCTTTCAATCCATTCCATAGTCATTTTCCTCCAATCCTTCCGTCTGTCTTTCAGTGTATCACATGTTCGGTGCAGTTTCCTCTCCGTATCTGCACGGAAAAGAGAGGTTTTCTGGTGCTATCATACTAATTATCGAATATAAATTTCTGATACAGTGTCTTCCACACCGTTGATTTGCAGCCTGACATGAATTTTTCCATTTTCAAATTCATTCAGCGCATACTGCAGGGGTTCTGAAAGGTTTGTGACATCAATAGATATTGCGGTCTCCCCCTGTACCAGCCACAGCACAAGTGTTGCGCCATCCGGTACAGTGCCGCAGGAAATATCAGCGGAAAGCATCTGCGTGTCTGCGTCTGTAATGGTCATATCCTGTTCCTTTACAAATCCTTCATCGGCGCTTCTGAAATCCAGTTTCCAGACATCATCCAGATAAGTGTTATAATTCATGCTGATTGTGCCATAGTTCCATATGCGGTTCTCAGCGGCGGCATTTGTGTCGGTCCGGTTTTCCATGGCGACACTGATGATAAAACCTGTCAGGCACAGCAGCATGAGTGTCATGCTCACAATGCCGGCAATAATAAAATTCAAGTGATGTGTTCCCTGTTTTAACATAAGATCATTGTCCTCCCTGTTAATAGGTGTTCCGCATTTTTCGCAGTAGTTTGCCTTTACCGAAATCCGTTTTCCGCAGGCCTGACAGACCGTTTTGACTTCTGAACGGCGCAGAAAGTAAATCAGCAATCCCATAAAGGGTGTGGCTGCAAAAACCACAACCGCCCACAGTACCGGGTCCTCGTCCCTTTTTTTACAATCCTGATATACCCATGCCGCAAAAAAAGAAAAGGTGCACAGGGCAAAAAGGATAAAGCCCAAAAGCAGTATGGGAAACAGCAGGGAAAGGCCGCTGAATCCTTCACTTTTAAAAAAATATATTACAAACCGTAAAATAAGAATCAACAGGATAACGATAATGCCAATGGAAACCGCAAGTCTGCCATTTTTTGTACGATTCATATCAATACCTCTCTTTTCTCCATGTGGATTGTGATTTCCTCTTTTATATTTGCTCTTTTTATGCCTACTACGGTGAGCATTATACCGGCTGTGCCCACATAGAAGCAGATACCGGCTGCAAAACAGGATAAATAACGGTTTTCAATCATGATCAGCGCCAGAATAGCTAGCAGGGAAAACGTGATCAGATTTAAAACCATGGGCAGATACCAAAGCGATACTTTATGGACGGCAGACTGTTTTCGCAGGACGGCCTGCTGCCGGTACAGATCCGCTTTAAGTTTATTATTCAGTTCCGGTGCGGGAACATCAGCCGTTTTCATAGAAGCCCGGACCAAATCTTCTATCTTTATGTCAGACGCGTTCCTGTCAGGTATTTTTCTGTCAGAATGATTCTCTCTCATAACCGATATCCTCCAATCTTTTTTTAATTAAGCTTCTTCCCCTGAACAATCGACTTTTCACGGTGCCGGGAGGTTTCTTCAGGATTGCCGCTATCTGCTCTACGGAACATTCGGAAAGGTAGTATAAGATCAGCGGTACCTGAAATTTTTCGGGAAGGGTCTGTATAATCCGGCGGACTTGCGTAATCAGTTCCTTTTGAAGATAACCTTCCTCAATTCTCTCATCAGACCGCAGTACAGTTTCTGTTTCGTCATCAAAATTGCCGCAGGGGGCAATGGTGTTTCTGCGCGCCTGTTTTCTTCTGGCGCTTTTCCAAAGATTATGAGCCAATGAAAAAAACAGCGCTTTTGGGTTTTTCTCCCAGTCAAGAGTCCATTCTGTTTCCAACGCTTTCAGGAAAGTCTGCTGATATAAATCCTCGGCATCCGCTTTGTCTCCGCAGAGTTTCAGGCAAAATCTGTATATATCCGTACCGAAATCGTCGATACATTTTTCTATTTCTCTTGCGTCCACTGTTTCACCTCCTTTGCCTGTTCACCCTATATTCGCCGTGACTTTGCAGGGGGTTCATTTTTTCAGAAAATATTTTTACCTTTGCCGGGGCCGTATCTTTCCACCCTGTTTGATTATATAGGAAAGGCGCTGAATTGTGGAGGTGCTGAGCTTTTGGCAGTGTACGGAATAAGATATTTGCATTTGCGTCATTCTATGGTAAAATGAGGGAGACAATTGAATCGTGTGAGGTTTCTTCCCCTGAGCACGATACAGGCAGTTGATATAATCGACGAACAGACGGTTCAGGTGACAGTAGGAAGTGCCGACACAGAGCTGATTTACAGCTTTGTGGCAGCCATTATGCGGACGGATTTGATATGTAGATTGCCATTGTCTCTCTCCACTTATGAATTCCATATGCAGACCGGGGAGGTCATCGTGGAGCAGCATACAAAGTGTTCAAGACACACCGCAACCCTTTTTCAAATGCATTTGCTATTCTTGTGACAAAACAGCAGGGGTGGTTGTATATGAAAATGATTCGTGTATGGAGGGTCCGCGAAATTTGACCCTCCAGTTATATCTGGAGGATAAAATATGGTTAAATTATTTGATGTGGATGAACAGAACTGGCTGGATGTCATCTCGCTGGGCGTCACAGAAGAGCAGAAAAAATTTCTTGCCGAACCGATTGGGATTGTAGCAAGAGGATATGTCTATCGCGCTTGTAACGCCAAAGTTTACGGCATATGCAACGGCGGGCATGTCATTGGCGTTGCGCTTGTAAGGAACATGGATGAAGAGCCGGCCTGTTACGAGTTGCAGCAGTTTATGATTGACCAGCGGTTTCAAAATAAGGGTTATGGTACGGAAGCGCTGCGCCTGATACTTTCAGTGCTTTCTAAGGAAAGAAAGTATAGCCGGGTGGAGGTATGTGTCAATAAGGATGATGCTGCGGCACTTTGGGTATACAAAAAGGTTGGATTTGAGGATACCGGATATATCGATGAAAGGATTCCCCATTGCTATAACCTTATGTACAACTTAAACAAAGATGACCGCCCCTATTCTGACATAATGATTTCTGACTTCTCCAATCCGCTGTTCCAAACGGCTTTTAAGAAGTATTTTTTAGAGTTGGGTCATGCAATTAAAGATTGGAACGGGTTGTTTAAAGAAATGAATGATGATGGTGATAATGTTGCCTTCGTCAGAACTTCTATGAATGATAAAGTTATCGGATTCATTCAATTCAAGCCCGTGAAGTTTTCAAGTTGGTTTTTTGAAGAAACTTGCGGCTTTATAAGAGAGTTTTGGGTTGCTGAAGAGTTCCGAAATAAAAATCATGGTACCGCGCTGATCAGCCTTGCCGAAAAACATTTCACAGACAATGGGATCTACACAAGTATCCTGACCACAGATACCGCTGCACGCTTTTACAAAAGACATGGATACGTTAAAGCAGTCGGATGTAAAGCGAAGAATCAAGATGAAGTATTTATAAAGCACTTGAAGTAAAGTGCTGAACGCTCTGATACTACAGGTGAGATTTCCCTTATTGCTTCCCTTGTGTGATACCTTTCTGCAAGACATTATGGACGCAGATAAGAGAAAAGGGAAACAAAATCATATAAAACAGTATAACATAATTGCCAAAATACAGGAAGGTGGTATCTGTCCCCATTGCGGTCAGCCTGCGCTTGCAGTATCCCGCGGCATTGAGGCGGGCAACATTTTTCAGCTTGGAACCAAGTACACCAAATCCATGAAATTGTTTCGAGAGATAAGCGTTTATCTGCCAATGTTTCTATGACTTCTGCAGCAGAAGAAATCATGAAGCTTTTGTCAGCAGCGAAATAATTCTGTAAAGTATGGTTTATTGGCTGAGAAGGCAGAACAGAATACAATCCGGATTCGGAGTCTGTTCTGCTTTCAAAATCATCTGACTGCCTCCTGCTATTATTCTACCCACATTCTAATCATTCTTGTCAATCGTTTGGTTAGAATGATTAGAATAAATTGCAATTCCATCCATGTAAAAGGTGATCCAAGAATCCACATAATTGCCAAAATGAGATTGCCTTTACTGCTCATAATGATTCTTCCTGTAAATAACGTACGATTTATGCACACTATTTGGCATTCTGACAAAAAAATACAGTAAAGATATGTACTGAATAAAATACTTGCATTTCCTGTATTCTATGGTAAAATGAGGGAAACAATTGAATAGTGAGAGGTTTATTAATCGAAGAGGAGAAGAGCAGAATGAGAAAGGTCTTTCATTTGAAAAGCATTCTTTTGAAAAAGAAACTTTGCGGTTTTCTTTTCACGGCACTTCTGACAATGGCTGTACTGGGCGGATGCGCAGACGGCACAGGAGAGTCTTCGGGGGATAATTCCTCTGTGGAGTCCGGGGCAGGTTCCCAGGATTCCGGTTCGGCGCAGGAGAGCACCGATGCAGCACAGGATGGCGATACTTCGGCGGAAGAGAGCACATCCGAAGAAAGCGCAGCGGAGGCGGACCAGGCCGGACAGGGGACGTCGGATGTTACGTACGGCGGCTCCATTGTTGTAGGAATACAACAGGATATCGACAGTCTTGACCCTCATAAAGCAACGGCGGCAGGAACTAAGGAAATTTTATTCAACATTTTTGAAGGCTTGGTAAAGCCGGATGAAAACGGCAATCTGATCAATGCGGTTGCCAGTGATTACACGATTTCGGAGGACGGGTTGGTGTATACCTTTACGCTCCGGGAAGGTGTAAAGTTCCACAACGGAAACGCTGTGACTGCTGAGGATGTGAAGTACTCTCTGGAGAGGGTATCGGGACTGTTGGATGGCACTCCCTTGATTTCCACCCTGAGCACGATACAGGCAGTTGATATAATCGACGAACAGACGGTTCAGGTTACGGTAGGAAGTGCCAACACGGAGCTGATTTACAGCTTTGTGGCAGCCATTATTCCCGCGGGAAGCGGGGAGGCGGAAGGGGCGGATCCTGTTGGCACCGGGCCGTTTTCTTATGTTTCCTACGAGCCTTTAAAGGGCATTACCATGGCGAAGAATCCTGATTACTGGCAGGAGGGGCTTCCCTACCTGGACAGTGTGGAATTCAAGATCATGGGCGACGGGGATACATCGCTGATGGAGCTCCAGGGCGGTACCGTTGATTTCTATGCCTACCTGACGGATTCCCAGGCCCAGGCTCTCAAGGACAGCCATCAGGTGATTTCCTCCCCCACCAATATGGTGCAGGCGCTGTTTCTGAACAATGCCGTGGAACCGCTGAACGATGTGCGGGTGCGCCAGGCCATCAGCTACGCTTTGGACAAGGACGAGATCAACGGCTTTGTGGGAGGCGGAAACGGTACTTTGATCAGTTCCGCCATGCTGCCTACTCTGAAGGAGTACTATGTGGACCTGAACGATACTTACGGCAGCACTGCCAATGTGGAGAAGGCCAAGGAGCTGATGGCAGACGCAGGCTATGGGGACGGATTTGATATGGAGATTGCCATTGTCTCCACTTACCCGTTCCACATGCAGACCGGGGAGGTCATCGTGGAGCAGCTGAAGAATATCGGCATTAACGCCACCATCAAGGGTATGGAGAACGGCACCTGGCTTGACGAGGTGTACAACGGACGCCAGTTTGACGCCACCATTACCGCCCTTACCTGCGATATGACCCCCGGATACCTGATGAACCGCTTCCAGACCGACTCCAAGAAGAATTTCATCAATTTCCAGAGCGCGGCCTATGATGAAAATTATGCAAAGGCCCAGGCTGCGCTGGATCCCGAGGAGAAGGCAGGGTATTACAAGGAGCTGCAGAAGATTCTCTGCGATGAGGCGGGCAGCGTCTTCATCCAGGCTCCGGCCAATATGACGGCGATCAGCAAGCGCCTTGCGGGATATAAGTTCTATCCCGTATACGTGCAGGACATGAGTACCGTGTACATTGTAGAATAAGGTGGTGGCTATCGCGCAGCGCACTTTAGAGCCATCGCGCAGCGATTAAATTAGGAGGCAGCAGTGTGAAATACTTAGGTAAAAAAATCATTACTCTCATTATGACATTGTTTCTGGTTTCCGCGGCTGCCTTTCTTGCCTTTCAGATCATTCCCGGAGACGTGGTTTCTTCGATTTTAGGTACGGAGGCCACGCCGGAACGGGAGGAGGCGCTTCGGGAAGAACTGGGCTTAAATGACCCGCCCCTGGTGCGTTACGGAAAATGGGCGGCAGGGGTGCTGAGGGGAGACCTTGGCATCAGCTACCGGTATTCCAAAAATATGAACGAAATGATGCCGGTGGCGGAACTGATCGGGGATAAACTGCCGGTGACCCTGTGGCTTGCGGTGCTTTCCCTTGGGCTGATTGTTGCGGTGTCCATTCCCCTGGGGGTACTTTGGGCAAAAAGCGGTTCCCGTGCGTTGGATGCCGCTCTGGGGGTGATCACCCAGGCGACTATGGCGGTGCCTTCTTTTTTTCTGGGCATTCTGGTAACCTGGCTGTTCGGCATTTTGTTAAAATGGTTTGCGCCCGGAGGTTATGTGAGCTATAAGGAAAATTTTCCGGGGTTCCTGCGTTATCTGCTGTTTCCTGCCATATCCATCGCACTGCCGAAGATCGCCATGACGGCAAGATTTCTGCGAAATTCCATGCTGACGGAGATGGGCTCGGATTATGTCCGCACCGCCTACAGCAAGGGCTGCGGCAGGGAAAGAGTGATGTACAGACATGTGCTGCGCAATGCCATGATGCCTGTGATTACCTTTCTGGGGATGATTGTGGCGGAGATTGTGGCAGGCAGTATTGTGGTGGAGCAGGTGTTCGGCCTGCCGGGTATCGGCAGACTGCTGATCAGTTCCATTTCCACCAGGGATTTTCCGGTGGTGGAGATTTTGATTTTGTATATTACCTTTGTGGTTATCTTTGTTTATTTTCTGGTGGATGTCCTGTATAAAGTGGTGGATCCCCGGATCTCGTAACGGGCGGCAAATGCCTGTTTGGGGCGAAAGGGAAATGGGCCTGTTCAGGAAAAAAAGCGGGCAGGGTACAAAGGATGCCATTTTACAGGAGTGGCAGGGGTTCATGCAGGAAGGGAAGCGGCCGGTATGAAGAAGAAAAACGGGAAAAAGTGGAATAAGTATCTGTATGCCGGTATTGTGATGACGGGTATTGCCGTGGTGCTGGGCGTACTGGGGTTTTTCTGGACCCCTTACAGCACTACGGCAATGTCCGCCGCGGAGAAGTTTTCCGGTCCTTCCTTAAGACACCCTTTCGGCACGGATAATTTCGGCAGGGATATATTCTCCAGGGTCATGCAGGGACTGGGGACTACAATGGTCATCAGCAGTCTGGTGGTGTTCTGCTCCGGTCTGGCGGGAATTCTTCTGGGAGCGGTGACCGGGTATTTCGGGGGGATACTGGACGAGGCGGTAATGCGGATCACGGATGCCCTGAACGGCTTCCCCAGTATTCTGCTGACCTTGGTGATCATCAGCCTTCTGGGCACAGGCAGACAGAACGTGATCATATCCATGTCTTTGGTGTTTACCCCCAGTTTTGTGCGGATTGTCCGGGGAGAATTTATCCGGCTGAGGGATGCGGATTATATCAAGAGGGCCAGGATGATGGAGGTGGGAAAATTCCGTATTCTGTTTGTCCATATACTGCCGAATATTTTTTCCGTATTCTGGGTTTCGGTGATGATCGGGTTCAACAATGCCATTTTGGCGGAATCCGGCATGAGCTATCTGGGGATAGGGGTGCAGCCTCCGGATGCCAGTCTGGGCAACATGCTTTCGGATGCTCAGGGGTATCTGCAGTCTGCGCCCTGGTGCGCGTTGGCGCCGGGACTGACCATAGTATGGCTTGTGTTGGGATTTTCTCTGTTCAGTGAGGGAATCCGGCGGCAGGGGGCTTTTGACTCAGGGCAGTAAATTCCCGGTTCCGGCCTGGCCGGGGCGGTGAAGGTTTCCTGCGGTTTTGGAAGGAGGGACGTGTCAAGATGATTAAGATAGAAGATTTGTCTGTTGCCTTCGGCGGCGCGGAGGTGGTGAAGCATGTCAGCCTGGAGCTGCGGGACGGGGAGATACTGGGCATCGTGGGCGAATCCGGTTCCGGCAAATCCGTCACTGCGCTGACCTTGATGGGACTGGTATCTGAGGCTGCGCAGATCACCACAGGGCGGGTCCTGTTTGACGATGTGGTGCTGCGGGAAGCGGGGAAGCCCTGGGACAGCGCTCTGTACCGGAAATACCGGGGAGCGGAGATGTCCATGGTGTTTCAGGAACCCCAGACCAGTCTGAATCCCACTCAGAAGGCGGGAAAGCAGGTGGAGGAGGTTCTGCGGCTTCATACCGGACTGTCCGGGGAGGAAATCCGGGCCAGGGTATTGGAGACGTTCCGGGCGGTTGGGCTTCATGAGGCGGAGCGTGTATACGGCAGCTATCCCCATCAGCTTTCCGGGGGGATGCGGCAGCGGGTGATGATCGCTATGGCAGTGATTCTTCATCCCAGACTCATTGTGGCTGACGAACCCACCACCGCTTTGGACGTGACCATTCAGAATCAAATCGTGGAACTGTTGCGGAAGATTAATCAGGAAGAGAAAAACGCCATGCTGTTTATCACCCATGACCTGCATCTGGCCAGAAGGCTTTGTCATCGGGTGGCAGTGATGAAGGACGGCTGTGTGGTGGAGGAGGGAACGGCTGCCCAGGTATTTGACCATCCGGGTCAGACATACACGAAGCGTCTGGTGGAAGCCGTGCCCTCCCGGGTGAAGGGCAGGACTGGCTCAGGGAGCAGCGCCGGGGAATTGTCTGCGGCTGAGGACAGAAAGGGAATGACCGATAAAGTCAATGAAGGCCGGTCTGCCGGAACCCCCATTCTCAAGGTAAGCAATTTATCCGTATATTATCAGGACGGGAAGGACAATCAGCCCTTGGAACAGACGGAAGGCGGAAACGGGAAGAAGAGGTCGCTGTGGGACAGGATTTTTCGGAAAAAAGGACAGTGCGTGGTGTGGGACGCTGATTTTGAGGTTTATGCCGGGGAGAGTCTGGGTCTGGTGGGGGAGAGCGGCTGCGGAAAAACATCCCTGTCCAAGGCCATTCTGGGCATGAACCGTCATATTGAGGGGGAAATCATACACAGTTCCACCCGTCCCCAGATGGTATTTCAGGATCCCTACAGCAGCCTGAATCCCACCAAAACCATTGGGTGGCTGCTTCAGGAGCCTCTGCGGGCTGCGGGAGCATTGGATAAAAGTCTGGACATGACCAAAGCGGACAGGGAGGCGGCGGCTTTTGATATGCTGCGCCGGGTGGGGATGGATGAGCGGTATTTTCACAGACGCCCCAGGGAGCTCAGCGGGGGACAGCGTCAGCGGGTCAGCATTGCCCAGGCCCTGATCACAAATCCGGGTTTTCTCATTGCCGACGAACCGGTATCTGCACTGGATGTGACAATACAGGCCCAGATTATGGAACTGTTTCTGAAGCTGCAGGAAGAAATGCGTCTGGCCTGCCTGTTTATCTCCCATGACATCAATGTAGTCTACCGGATGTGCGACAGGATTATGGTGATGAAAGAGGGGCATATTATCGAAATGGGGAAGACAGAGGAAGTGTTCAGTCATCCCAGGGAAGATTATACGAAGCTGCTGCTGTGGGGCTGACTTTCCGCCCCTATTTTTCGTCTGCTGCCATGGCCTCAAAACAGTTCCCCAGGTAGATGATATGTGCCATGGCGGTGATGGCGCAGCGCAGTATCTTTTTCTCCGGACTTGCGCTGTTCCCCACGTCTGCCAACGCCTCCTTGTACCCAAAGATATACTGCAGCATATTCTCAAGCTCCCTGCAGAAGTAATCGTATGCCGTGGGGGTGTCATGGGTGCGTTTCTGCATTTCGAACAGTCTGCCTATGTTCTCCATGGACAGCACATTCTTTGCGATGGAAATAAAAAACAGATACGCAATCTGTTCCGCATAGTACTGTTTTCTGACAGGACTCTGGATATATCCCTTTTTGACATAATTGCTTACCATGGAGGCGGTGATCTCCTGACAGCCCAGTGCTTCCAGGCTGTTGTTGACATACCTTACCACCTGGTCCAGATACAGCCCCATATCCGGCAGCTCCTGATAGCGGGGCATGCGGAATTCATTGATCGTAACGCTCATATCACATCTTTCCTTTCTTTGCTGATCATTATAAGACAGATTTCCCCAAGCGTCAACAAAATATAAAAAACCGCTTGACAGGTTTTTGAAAACTTGATATAAATAACATATAATAGGTTTTTCAAAAACCGATATAATAGTTTTACATACTCTAAGGAGGTTTTTTCATGAAATATAAAATTGTATCCGACTCCTCTTCCGACATTCTCACCCTGTCCCAGGCTCCTTTTGCATCCGTGCCTCTGCACATTGTCATCGGCTCCCATGAATTTATTGACGATGATGCCGTGGATCTGGAACTTCTGGAGAAGACCCTGTCTGCCCATAAGGGGCGTTCGGGTACGGCCTGTCCCGGAGTGGACGATTGGCTGAGGGCCTTCGGGGATGCGGAGAACGTATTCTGCATCACCATCACCAGTGCCCTGTCCGGCAGCTACAATTCCGCCATGTCCGCAAAAAAGGAATATGAGGAGCAGTTTCCGGACCGCTTTGTCCATGTCATCGATTCCCTGTCCACCGGACCGGAAATGGCGCTGATTATCGAAAAGCTGCAGGAGCTGATTCTCTCCGGCAGAGAGCGGGAGGACATAGTGGAGGAGATCAGGGCATACACGGAGCGCACACATCTGCTGTTCTCCCTGGAAACCCTGCGGAACCTGGCCAACAACGGGCGGGTGAGCCCGGCTGTGGCCAAACTTGCGGGCATACTGGGGATCCGGGTGGTGGGCCAGGCCAGCGCGCAGGGAGAGCTGCAGCTTCTGAGCAAGTGCAGGGGAGAGCAGTGCGTGCTGACTAATGTTCTGAAATACATGAAAGAGATGGGATACCAGGGCGGCAAGGTCCGCATCTCCCACAATGCCAATGAGAAAATGGCATCTGCCCTGGCCGATTCCATACGGGAGAATTTCCATGCCCCGGATGTCTGTTTCTATGGAGCCCGGGCATTGTGCAGTTTTTACGCGGAAAAGGGAGGACTGCTCATCGGATTTGAAGGCTGAATAAACCGGCGCCATGCAGCCCTGTAGGGAAGCATGGCGCCGATTTGTCTGAAGGGAAGGGAAACTCAGGGAGGACTACAGAATTCCCCGGATTGCGTCGTCGCACATGGCGCTTTTCCGTGTATAACTGCTTTCCAGGGTGATAAATTTCCTCTCACGGCTGCTTTTTTCCAGGGCAGTCATGATTTCCAGGACATGAAGGGTCTGTTCGCCTCCTGCCCGCATGTCCCTGCCTGTCAGCAGGGCTTTTGCCATGTCCGCCAGGCCCAGGCCGCGGCTGTTTTCCCTGTAGTCAAAGGTAAGGGGAATCTCCCGGAAAGCGCCGTCTTCCGGACGCAGAAGCATCACAGGGCCGTCGAAACCGTTGGGGTCCGGTACCCGGAGGGTGCCCTTTGTACCGTATATTTCCAGACTGGCAGAGGAATCATAATAGACGTCAAAGGTGGTGGTAATGGTGGCCACTGCGCCGTTTTCAAATTCCAGAATGCCGTTTACATGGGTGGGGACCTCCACCTTTATGGTTTCTCCGTAGTGCGGGTTACTGGTGATGGTGCGGGTTTCAAAGCTCTTGGTGGCCATGCCGGTGAGACCGTTCACTCTGCCCAGAAGATTGACCAGTGCGGTCAGATAATAGGGACCCATATCCATCATGGGGCCGCCGCCGTACTGGTAATAAAATTCGGGGGCAGGATGCCAGCTTTCGTGGCCGTGGCAGATCATCCTGGCGGAAGCGCCCACAGGGCGGCCGATAAAGCCGCTGTCGATAAGCCTGCGGCAGGTCTGGATTCCGGCACCCAGAAAGGTATCCGGCGCGCCGCCCAACAGCAGGTTTCGCTCCCGGGCAAGTATCATCAGTTCACGCCCTTCTTCATAGGTGGCGGCAAGGGGTTTTTCGCTGTAGACATGCTTTCCGGCAAGAAGCGCGGCCCTGGTGGTTTCGTAGTGTTCAAAGGGCCTTGTCAGGTTCAGGACGATCTGGATCTGGGGATCCTGCAGCATTTCCTCCATGGAAGCATAGCCTCTGGGGATGCCGTATTCTGATTTTGCTGCCTCTGTCTTCTCTGGGACCAGATCGTAAACGCCCCGGATTTCCACTTCCCGGAACAGTTCCGTCAGATTTTTGAGATAAATGCCGCTGATGGCGCCCAGGCCCAGGATGCCGATTTTTACTTTTTCCATAACTAAGTTCCTCGCTTTCAGGAAAGTTTATTTTCATTTTCAAAGCGTTGGGTGGTAAGGCCGTGGTCCAGGGCGTACTGCCTGCCCTCTGCAGCCCAGACCATGCCCCGTTCCATCAGCAGCTGAGCCTGGGGGAATTTCTCAAACACATCGTCATGGTGTCCCAGGGAATTATAGAAAACCCGTCCGTTGCCCCAGAACTTGGTCCATGCCACGGGCATGTCCACAGGCTTGTTGGAGATATGGTAGTAGGGAAAGACGGGAAAACGGGTGGTGGCCAGTACTTCTACGGCCGGGTCCACATGCAGATAATACTGCTCGCTGCATACCTCAAAGTCTTCCAGGCCTTCCACAATGGGACTGGAGCCATGGCGGATATTCACCCTGTAGCGGATACCGTCTCCTCCGGGATGACTGACCCACTGACCGCCGGTCATAAACTGCCATTCCGTATCCTCCCGGAAGGCATCGCACATACCGCCGTGGCAGCCGGCCAGTCCGCAGCCGGAGGCTACAGCCTTCATGATATTTTCCCTTGCTTTCGGATCAATGCTGCCCATGGTCCAACAGGGGATAATCAGATCCAATTCCCTGATGTACGCTTCATCCGACAGGATCGCCTGATCGGAATGAACTTCACAGGTATATCCCTGCTCCTGCATGATGCGGGCAAATCTGGCAGCTACCAGTGCAGGCTCGTGGCCGTCCCATCCGCCCTGAAAAATCAATACTTTCTTTTCTCTGTCCATTACGGCTCCCTCTTGTTACTGTCCGTTAGAGGAACAGTAACGTACTCCTTTCATTCATGATAAAATCCTGTGTTCAGGTATTTACAGTATAGCAGTTCCCGTAATATAATGATTGCCAGATAAAAGGAATAATTAGCCAAAAATTGTCTCAAAGAAAGGTTTCGGGAAATGAAGCCCTTTTATGAAGATAAGCACTGTGCAGTGCAGTCATTTGAAGCAGGAAATATGGAATTTCCCGAGCATCTCCATGACCATGTGGAGGTTCTGCTTGTTCTGGAAGGCAGGATTGGGGTGAGGATAATGGAGCAGAGCCGGGAACTGGGGGCAGGGGACTGTGCCGTAATCTTTCCCCAGCAGATCCACAGTTACCGCACGCCCCGGGAGAGCCGGGTCAGATTGTTTATTTTCCACGGTTTCCTCGCAGGCATGTATCTGCGTTCTCTTCAGAAATGCGTACCCTCCTGTCCCTTTCTGGCTGCAGGGGAGCTTCCGGAGGACGGCCTGCTGGCTCTGGACAGGCTGTATGCCCTTTCCAGTACAGGAGGGGAGGAGGAAGGGAGGCTTTGTTCCGCCTGGGTTCAGGTGCTGTTCGCCGTGGCCTGGCCGGTGCTTCTGCCTGTGAAGCGGCAGCAGTCCGGGAATATGGAACTTACCTGCCAGCTGATACAGTATGTGATGGAACATTTTCAAGAGCCTTTGACCCTGGACATACTGGCCAGAGAGCTGCATGTGAACAAGTACTATATTTCAAATCTGTTTTCCAACCGCCTGGGGAGCAATTTCCGCCAGTATCTGAACCGTATCCGGCTGGAATATGCCATGCAGCTGATGCAGTCCAGTAAGGCACCGCTAACTGATGTCTGGGCAGAGGCAGGGTTTAACAGTCAGCGCAGTTTTAACCGCACTTTTTCCGACATAATGGGGATGTCTCCCGGGCAGTACAGGAAGGCGGTTTCGGGGAGCACAGGCGCTTCCGGTTCTTCAATCCCCTTTTCTGAGAGAGAGGAAAGCGGCAGAACGATTCAGGGTAAAGGATGTACGGGCTGTCCGGAGACAGAAACCGGCTGCAAAAAGAAAGGAGAACTATAATGGGATATATCAGGAATAAGACGGAAGAACTTACAGGTTACCAGGCCAGTGGAGAATTCCGGCCTTCAGTGGATCTTGGGTGTGATTTTGTGATGGTGTATGGAATTGACGATACGATGCCGGAGCGGATCCGGCAGTATAGGGAACAGGGATATGTGGTCCATCTGATGACGGGAATTGCCTGGGGAGAATATCAGGATTATCTGGACGGCAGATGGGACGGCAGGGAACACTGGGACGAGGGGCAGGTGCAGAGGGACGGCGCCGGGGTGCTCCACAATCCCACCGTGCCTTACATGGTTCCCACAGTGGCATTTTCGGATTATCTGACCCAACGGATGAAAATCGCGGTGGACTGCGGAGTGGAAGCAATTCATATGGAAGAGCCGGAATTCTGGGACAGGAGCGGCTATTCCCAGGCCTTTAAACGGGAATACGAGATTTACTATAAAGAGCCCTGGAGGCCTCAGCACGAGAGTCTGGACGTTCAATACAAATCCGCAAAACTGAAGGCGTACCTGTACTGCCGGGCCATCGGGAGAATCAGCGCCGCCTTGAAGGAATATGCAAAAGTAAAGTATGAAAAGGATATAAGAATCTATATCCCCACACACAGCCTGCTGAATTATACACAGTGGAAAATTATGAGTCCGGAGGCGGCATTGATAGGAATATCGTCTGTGGACGGCTATATTGCCCAGGTCTGGACAGGTACCAGCAGGCAGGCCAATGTGTTTGAAGGTGTTTATAAGGAACGTACCTTTGAAACTGCGTATCTGGAGTACGGTGTAATGCAGGAACTGGTGAAGGGGACAGGGCGCAGGATGTGGTTTCTGAATGACCCGATAGAAGACCTTGCAGGTTATACCTGGGAGAATTACCGTTATAATTATATTAAGACAGCCACGGCATCTCTGCTGCATCCTCATATCTGGCATTACGAAATCTGTCCATGGCCCCACCGGGTATTTGAGGAGAAGTATCCCAGGCTGCAGCCCAGGATAGCGGAAAAGATAGAAGACGGGATAGATACAGAGGAGTCAAAGCCCATCCCGCCGGAATATGCCACTTTGCTTTCCAGTATGTTTCAGCTGTTTGGCGATATGGATCAAAGGGATATTTCCTATGAGGGAGCCGTGTCCGGAGCAGGCATCTTTATGTCGGACAGCGGCCTGTTTCAACGGACTTTTCCGGACGGAATCGTGACAGGGGAAACCATAGCCGGAAGGCTCTGGGCTGCGATGCACAAAAATTCCGGCAACCAGGTAGAGGAAGAGCAGGCAGCCAGACTCATGGAGGACATCCAGAACGATGCTTCCATGATGCAGGACTTTGTGCAAAGCTCCGCATTTCCGCAGTTTTTTGGTATGGCGCTGCCGTTGGTGAAATACGGGCTTCCTGTCAAACCGGTACAGTTGGATAATGTGAGACGTTTTGCGGGTTATCTGGAGGACAGCCGTTTTCTGATTTTAAGCTATGAATATATCAAGCCGGAAGCCCCGGACGTGAACGCCTCACTGGTCTCCTGGGTGAGAAAGGGCGGGAGTCTGCTGTATATCGGGGATGGAAGCGATCCTTTCCACGGAATTTCTTCCTGGTGGAGGCAGTATGGTTATGAGAATCCTGCACAGCATCTGTTTGAACTGGCAGACATGGAAAGCAGACCTGGGGATGGCTGTTATCCGGTGGGGAAGGGGCGGATTCTGGTTTGGAATATGCTGCCGGCCAGAATCTGCCTGAATAAAGCGCTGGCCCGGGAATACCGGGAACTGGTCAGGGGAGCGCTCCGGGAATGCGGTCTGGACTGGAAGTATCGGAACGATCTGACGCTGCGCCGGGGACCCTATGTCATTTCTGCTGTCATGGATGAGAGCGTGAGCAATGAAACCAGGAAATTTGAGGGATTATATGCCGATATGTTGGAAAATGATTACCGGATTATCACACACAAAGAGATTGGGCCGGATGAAAGTACAATATTGTTTGATTTTGCCAGGATTGAGCAGGAAGAATTCCGAGTTGTGGGCACATCTGCACGGGTAGAGGAAACGGAAGTCCTGGAAAACGGAATCTGGTTCCGGCTGAAAACCGCAGACAATATCAGAGCGTTCCTGAGAGCGCGGCTGCCGCGGCCTGTCTGCCGGGCTTCTGCTGTGGATGAGGATGGGAATGGTGTTGAGGTGTCTGTGGAGTGGGAGAAGAGAACCTGTACCATGCTGCTTTCCTATGAAAGCCACGGAAAAGCGGTGGACATAACTGCTGACTGGGAAGCTCTGTAATCTTTTGATGGAGAAAATACTTTTTCTGTGAACCTTTTTCTTTCCCGTTACAATATACAGGTGAAGGGCACAGCTCCTTCTCAAAGACGTCTTTGAATAAATCCGGTGTCCCGGGAGAGAAAAGATCTCCAGGAAGGGAAAGACCGGAAAGTAACAGGAGTGGAAATGACAAAGCAGGAACTGACGGAATGTATCGATCGATATGGCAGGGATTTGTATGCCTTTTGCAGACATCTCACCGGGAGTATCCAGGAGGCGGATGAACTGTACCAGGATACCTGGCTGAAGACGGTGGAATTGTCGGAGCGGATCGACGCTGGCGGAAATGTGAAAAGCTACTGTCTGTCGGTGGCGCTGAAACTCTGGAACAACAGGCGGCGGAAGTATGCCTGGAGGAGACGGATCGCCGGAGTGCGGGAGGATCTGGACCGGGACGGCATGGGAGAAATTCCAGACAATGGCCGGGGGCCGGAAGAGTGTCTTCTTGCAAAAGACCGGGACAGACAGGTGCGCCGGGCGGTATGTGAGCTGCCGGACAGGCTGAAGGCTGTGGTTCTTCTGTTTTATATGGAGGGATTCAGCGTGGCGCAGACCGCGGAGGCGGCCGGTATATCGGAGGGAACCGTGAAGAGCAGGCTGCATCAGGCCAGAAAACTGCTGCGAGAGAAACTGGAGGGTGTTTTAAATGAATAATCTGGATGAGATTTTAAGACGTGTCCTTACCTCCCAGGAAGAATCGGTTTATGCTTTCAGACGCAGAAGTCTGGATCGGAGGATTCTGGAACAGGTAAAGGAGGCAGAAAGTATGGGACGGAAAAGGAAAATGCACATATCCGCTGCAGTGGCTGCAGTGGCGTTAATGACAGCGGTATCGGTCACTGCGGTGGCAGCGTGGCAGTACAAGAGTGCGGCAGATGTGGCAGAAGGCGTGGGAGACAGGGAACTGGCAGAGAATTTTGAGCAGTCACTGGCAGAGTCGGCGAAAGACGGAGGAACGGAAGCAGGCGAAACGGACGCTGTTGGCGAGAGTCAGAGCCTGGGCGGATACGAGGTGTCTTTCCTGGGAATGGTGTCCGGGGAGGGGCTGTCCGAATATGAGAAAAAGTCCGGGGGTCAGGTGGTTTTAGACAGGACCTATTGTGCGGTGGCCATCCGGAAGTCGGACGGTACGGCAATGAAGGGGGGTGGGAGCAGCTTTTTCATATCACCCCTGGTGGCAGGACTGGATCCCGTGTGGTACAATGCGGCCAGTTTTGGGGGCGGTTACAGCGAGTTCATTGAGGACGGTGTGCTGTATCGTCTGTTGGAATGCGATAATGTTACCTGCTTCGCGGATCGTGAGCTGTATCTGTGCGTGACGGATACTACATTTTTTGAAAAATCCCTCTACCATTATGATGAGGTGAGTGGTGAGATTGCCAGGAATGAGGAGTATGACGGGCTGAACGCGCTGTTTCAGTTGGAGGTGGACAGTTCCCTGGCGGATGCGGAGAAGGCTGACGCTCTGATTGCGGCAGTGGAAGGACGCGGGGAGGACAATACGGAGATTGAAGTCCCTGAGGAAGCGGGGAAAGCCATGAATTGGGCGGAAAAGATCACACCGGAAAATATCGAACAGTACTGCAAGAGATTGGAAGATACTGTGCAGGTAATCGAGCCGGATGAGAAGGGCTATATCACCTGGAAGTCCAAACGGCCCGAGCAGGACGGGGAATATGATGACGATGACGAAGGAAGCTGGATGTCGGTAGATTTCCTTTTTGAGGACGGCGAGCCGGGAATGAGGATTATCGGTTACGGTTCTTCAGAGGACGGCATGGAGGATCTGCTGATTGAGACACTGACCCTGAATGAGGACGGAACGCTGACAGTTGCATACTGGGCGCCAAAGGAAGGAAGTAAATATTAGTAATCTAAGAGCGACAGGGCGCTGCCTGGCTGTGAAGAGCCGGGCAGCGTCTTTTGGCAGCTGTTCCCTTTACTCCCCCTTCAGTTCCACCAGAACCGGTTCATGACGGATGGCGGGCAGAATCCGTTCCAGTAAGTCTTCCATCTTCAGACGCAGGCTGCTTGTATTCACATTAGGGTGACAGCCGAAATATGTGCCCTGCAGCACATCCCGGTCTATCAGGAGGCGCACATGGTTATCCGTGTCGTTCATCAGCCCAAGGACGCTGACCGAACCCGGAGAGATCCCCAGGAAACGTTCCATGTATTCAGGTTCTCCGAAGGAGAGCCTGGCACTTCCGATCTGCTTTGACAGTTCCTTTGTCTTGAATTTCTTCTCGGCAGGCATCATCAGCAGGTAAAAGCGGTTTGCCTGCTGATTGCGGAGAAACAGGTTTTTACAGATAAGGGAATCCAGTACTTCGTCAATTTTTTCACATGCCTTCATTGTTTTTGTCTCAGGATGGTCCAGATGGAGATAGGGAACGCCAAGGCTGTCCAACAGGTCATAGACAGCGGTTTCCCGCGGCCTGCGGGCAGCTTCCTCCACGGGGCGTCCGGGCAGCAGGGCCATGGAGACGGGGGATTCCTGATAGTTTCCCCGATACCATGCCAAAATGCCGTTTCGTTTGGCGTAACAGCCGGAGGGGTGAATGTACAGGGCGGAGATCTGATCTCCGGAGTTTACCTCCAGTTCTCCGTCATTGTAGTCATTCCCATACCAACAGCCGTCCTCCCCTTGGTAGAGGTAGCAGGAGGGAATCCACAGTTCCCTGCCGCTGCCCGGATGGCGGCAGAGAACCAGATCATCCTTTTCCTCCAGGGGCTCCACCAGACTGTCAAGATATTGTATGTAAAGGGAGAAGGGCTTTTTCTCCTGGCTGTCCAGAGCCGTCACAAGGGGAAATGCGTCGTAGGAATCCCAGGTGATTTTCTCCATGGGGGCATCTTTATCCGGAAAAACCAGGGCATTCAGCTGCCCTGTGGTCTTGAGGCCGCAGCCGCCGTCCATGCAGATAATCCTGTTTGTATAGTCAAATACGGGATTCATGTTGAGTTCGTTTTTTCTGTAGAGACATACAGGCCAGTGTCCGGTGACCACGCAGCGGGAGAAGGAATAGCCCTGTTCCAGAAAATGATCGTTTTTCAGCCACTGGTGTCTGGGGGACCCGGCCAGACTTTCCGGATTGTCGGTGGGAATCCCGCCGTGGACAAAAAGATAGGAATCCATGTCCAGAATGGTAGGCAGCTGCTGTAAAAAGGCAATTTCCGAGGCATAGTGCTTCTGTAAACGCGCCCGGTTTGACGCCGTATTTTCCGGGGTGAGATGCGCCGGTGAAATGCCCAGTCCGGTGAGCATATCCAGGATCAGGCCGCGGTGCCAGAAGGTATGCTGCCAGTGTACGAAGTCGCAGAAACGCTGCTCCCACCCTTCCGTCTCATCCAGGAGGAGCTCCAAGCGGTGTTCCTCCACATTTCCTTCAGAGACATACACCTGGTTTTTTGAAGATAAATCCATGATATAGCGAACTGTCTGGAGACTGTCAGAGCCTTTGTCCACCAGGTCACCTACAATGACAAGAACATCGTCACTGCGGTAATGCAGTTTCCTTAAAAGCTGCAGCATATAGTCCGGCTGTCCGTGAATGTCACTCATGGCAATAATTCTCTGGCCCGGTTTTGCGTTGATTTTCTGGATGATGGTATCCATGGCGTCCTCCATACGGTGAATATTTGGTTCTGGGAGAGTGTCTGCAGAATGTCACTGCCCTTATTTCTCAGGAGGGGGACATCTGCCTGCGACTGCTGCCTGCGGCAATGATTACTTTTCAGACAATGCTTTCTGTTGCAGCAGCCTTATGGTTTCCTCGGCAATCTTAAGTTTCTTTTCGGCTTCTTCGGCTCGAATTCGTTCATTTTCAGCTTTCTGTCGTTCATTTTCAGCTTTCTGCCGTTCATTTTCAGCTTTCTGCCGTTCGGCTTCAGTTTTCTGCCGTTCTTCTTTCCACTTTTTCTCGACTTCTCTGCGCATTTCCTGTATACTAAATTTTTCCATATTTTCAAATAAATATCCCATATTACGCGCCCTCACTTTCCTTACACACTGTGTTCTTTCTTCGTCGGATACATCTATTTTGAAACATAGATTTTCTATTACGGATACCAGAATATCTACAACCTGTTCAGGGCTGTCCTGAAGAATACGGTTTACTTCATCAGCAGGCAGATGTACGAATTTATCCAGATCGTCAGCATTCTGTATTTTATTCATCAGCATGATCAGAGACATTTCATTTCCCCGGTCCAAAAGTTCCTGATCACTGTAATCATGAACCCGTACTACTTCGTACCGAAAGTCCGGAATCCATTCCCTCAGTCCCGGTTCCTGGCGAACCCTGTCCCGAAGCTGTCTTCCGGCTGTCCAATTTTCCTTTCCTTCATAATATACAATGGGAATAATCAGGGGATAACGGAATCCCTTCCGCCGGGTGCAGCCTTCCTGCTTCATCTCCATCTCTCTGCGGTATTCCGTCCATATACACATCATGTAACGCAGAAGTTGCATGGATACATCATAATCCACCAGACTTTTATGCTCAATAAGCGAAACCAGAAATTCCGGCTCTCTGCCCCCTGTGTCCGCTCCATCTCTCCGGCGCATTGTCAAATCTGTTTTTTCGGTCCGTCCTATGCCAAGTATTCTGATTTTTTTCACTGAATCGGAATCAAATTCCGTTCCCAGATAGGGACGGTAACGTTCGGAGACATCCTCGATGTCTTCCGGACGGATATTCTTTAGCGCCGGTATGCGGATGTTATCCCGAAGGAACTGAGCGCAGAGAACCGCATTGCCGAAAACTGTTTTGCTGCTGATATCTCTGCTGTGCCGGATATTTTCCTTTTGCGCACCTTCCTTTTGCCCGGTTCCATTACTCTGCGTCAGCGGAAGTGCTTTGGCGGACTGTTTTGGTACAGCCTGCATTCCTTTTTCTGTTTCATTCATCTTTTTTCCTCCCTGTTGGAGCATCAGGCAGGAAAACGACTTTCCACCTGCCCATGCGCTGTTTCCTTAAACGGTTTGAATTAATGGCGAAAAGCCGATTCGACGGAAATGGTAAAGAAACATTTCCGTTATACTGATTTCAGATCTCTTCTCAGGGAGGCGCAGAATGCAGCTCCCCTGATTTGTCATGGACGGGTTAAGTCTGACAAAAACAGAATAGCATATTTTAGCGCACAATACAAGTTTTAAAGCAAAGTTTTCGCCCTCAGGATGAACACTTTTTCGGTCTTGACAAACCTACCGTCGGTATGATAATATATACAAAAATCTGATACAGCCATTTCGCATGGGCCCGGGGATGTGACCGGGGCAGGGGATTCAGGCGGAAGAGGAGGAGAGCAGACAGTGTCGAGGAATAAACACCCGGAGGAGACGGTTCAGCTGATATTGGATGTAGCGTTCCGCCTGTTTATGGAGAAAGGGTATGAGCAAACTTCCATCCAGGACATTATCCAGGGACTGGGGGGGCTCAGCAAGGGAGCGATCTACCACCATTTCAAGTCAAAGGAGGATATCCTGATGGCGGTTACGGACAGGATGACTGCCGAATCCAACCAGATGCTGGGGAAGATACGGGATCGCGTCGATTTAAACGGCAGGGAAAAGCTGCGGGCCATTTTTAAGGAGTCCATACAGCGTCCCGTGCAGGATGAGATTTTTACCGTGGCGCCGGATTTTCACAGGAATCCCAGACTTTTGTTTAGCCTTATTCACGACACCATTGAAAATGTGGCGCCTAATTATCTTCTGCCTATTCTGAACCAGGGAATAGAGGATGGTTCCATTCGGACCGAGTATCCGGAGCAGCTTGCGGAGCTGATTCTGCTTGCGGCAAATGTGTGGATGAATCCCATGATATTCGGGGATTCGGAGGAGGAAGCACGCCGCAAATTTATGGTGTTCGGCCAGATGATGCAGGGCTTCGGCCTGGATATTCTGGATGAGGAGATGCTGAACCGCCTGCAGGAACTGACATCCATTTATCAGAGGAAGAAGTAAGGGGGAGGAGAGGATTCTCCTTCCGGAGACAGGTGCGGCGCAGGCTGTTTCAGGCAACATTATCTGCTCTTTTGGGCAGATATATATTTTATGTTTATACATACCGCCCGGCGGTATGAAAAAAGGAAAGGAGCGTCAGGAAGATGGAAAAAAATGTGAACAGGGAAAGCGGTGGCCAGGTGAAGGACAGTGAGGCCGGAAATGGGAAACAGAAATTATTTAAGAGGGATTTTACCCTGGTGGTTATCGGACAGGTCATCTCACTGTTTGGAAATGCGGCCGTACGTTTTGCGCTGCCTTTATATCTGCTGAATCTGACAGGTTCCTCCGCGCTGTACGGAGCGGTTACGGCCTGTGCCTTTATTCCCTCGATTCTGCTGTCTCCTGTAGGCGGCATTGTGGCGGACAGGGTGAATAAGCGCAATATTATGGTGATTCTGGATTTCTTTACGGCAGGGGTGATTCTGACATTTCTGGTTCTCATGGACAGTGTGAATCTGGTGGTTCTGCTGACTGCTGCGCTGATGCTGCTCTACGGCATAGCGGGCGCCTATCAGCCGTCTGTGCAGGCCAGTATTCCCGTGTTGACGGATGAGGAACACTTCATGGCTGCCAATTCCGTTATTAATATAGTCAGTTCTTTTGCCGGTCTGACGGGGCCGGTGCTTGGGGGCGTTCTGTACAGCGCTTTCGGGCTGAAACCTGTATTATGGGTTTGTACAGCGTGTTTTACCCTGTCGGCGGTGATGGAGATTTTTATCCGGATTCCCTTTCGGAAACAGGATTCCCGGGGCGGTATCTGGAATACCGTAAAGGCGGATTTCGGGCAGAGCATTGGATTTATCCGGAAAGAAAAGCCTGTGATCGGCAAGGTGCTTCTGGCAGTGTGCGGAATCAATCTGTTTCTGTCTGCCATGATTGTTGTGGCGCTGCCCTATCTGATTACGGAGGTGTTGGACTTTGAGCCGGCCCAGGCCAACAGGCTGTGCGGCTTTGCACAGGGGGCATTGGCGGCGGGAGGACTGACAGGCGGAATCTGCGCGGGGATTTTTTCCGCAAGGCTGTCCCTTCGGAAGGCAGGGAATCTCATCATTGCCTGCGCCTTGTGGGTATTGCCCATGGGAGTGGCGCTTTTCTTCTTTCCTTCCGGAAAAATAAATTATATTATCATCATAATTTGCTGTTTTATCGTGATGTTGTTTTCCACTGTCTTTTCTGTGCAGATGATGGCCTTTGTCCAGAGAGAGACGCCCGGAAATCTGATCGGAAAGGTGATTGCAGTGATCATGACGGGTTCCATGTGCGCCCAACCGTTCGGAAATGCGCTGTACGGCATTTTCTTTGAGGCATGCCGGGGAGCTGAGTATCTGCCGGTTCTGTTTTCAGGAGTGGTTTCCCTTGGAATTGCCATGGGAACCAGAAGGGTTTTCCGCAATTTTGCCAGGGGGTAGGAGTTGCGGGGGGCTGCAGCATTGTATTTATGCAATGCTGCAGAAAGGCCCTGTGTTGTCATAGATTGCAGTCCTTAAAATCCTTTGTCATCTTGCTGTAAATATCCCTCACCCGTTCCTCACTGTTGCCATGCAGATATTGGTGCCAAAAGAGAAAAGAAGTGATCACATTTGCAGCGTTCATGTGCCGTATAAGATCTTGCCGCCGGATTTGTTTCCCGGAAAGCTTCCGGATTGCATTCACATAATTATCCAGGAAAACCGTAGTATTGATCCGGATACCATCTCCGCCCAATCTGCTCAGAAAAAAGCTCAAGTCTCCGGACGCTCCGCCAAGATTGACACTCTGCCAGTCACAAAGTAAAATATTTCCATGTTCGTCTTCTAATAAATTATCCCAATGAAAATCACCATGAATCAGCACGCGGTCTTCGGAATCGTGCCATGCGATAAGATGATTTATTCTGCCTGCGATTTCTTCCAGTTGCTTTTCAGGAAACGAACCTGAATGTTCAGCCAGTATGCTGATCCATCCGCATAAGCATTCCGCAATCACTTGGTCGGATAGCGCTTCTGCCTTTTTCTGATCCTTGTACATAAAAGACGGCGGGGTATCTGTATGTAATGCAGCCAATGACTTTGTAATATGTTGAATCAATTCTGCATTGATGGTATCGCGGTCAGGACGACGATATTTTTTCATGAAGATAAGCATTTCCTGTTCGGAAGATTCTGCCTGCAGCACTTCAGGAAGATATACTCTTTGCCGTTTCATCTGACTTCGGTAAAATAACACTTCCCGTGTGTAAGAGGCAAATAGTTCTTCTTTCAGTTTTTGACGAACCACATGTTTCAAAACATACCTTCCATCAATTTCGTAAACACTTGCGCCGCTTTCTCCCACTTTGATTTCCGTAACATTGTGTCCGGTTAAATATTGATTGACATTCATCATTCTGCCTCCATAAGTCCAAATAATTCACGCATCCACTCAATGGAAATACGGATATAATTATAATCCCGGCTTCGCGCAGGCGTTGCCCAAATGGTACGGTCACACCAGGATTCACTGTGTTCTCCTTTTGGAAAGATGTGCATTTCAAAAGGAATTTCGTGTTTTTTTAAATTTTCACCATAATAGAGCACATTTTCAACATTTGTCAGCTTGTCCTCAAAGGTATTGTACAGGAAAGTCGGCGGTGTATATTTACTGACCTGTTCGTCGCAAGATACAAGTTTTAACTTTTCTTCATCAGGATCGCCCACATGGTCTTTCAGAAACATTCTGCAATGATTCAGTCTTGATGTCAGGACAGCGTAACACAGAATGGCTGCATCCGGCCGGCATTTCTCATCACCCAGTTTATGCCAGAGTGTGCTTACACTGGCGCACAAATGACCGCCTGCTGAAAAGCCGCATATTGCAATGCCGTTTTCCATAATGCCCCATTCCCGGGCATGTTCCCGGACCAACCGTATAGCCGACATGAGATTCTGCTGTGGTTCCGGAAAATGGTGCGGTTCCACACTATAGTTCAGAACAGCGGCATGAAACCCGGCAGCGTTGTACTGCAGGGCTATTCTGTCCCGGTCAGAATCTGCCAACTTCGTATACCCCCCGCCCGGCGCTATTATAACAATCGGCCTGGGGTTGTCGCTTTTCTCCACCAGATATAACTGCAGCGATGGCATAAAACCGTATTCTGTTGGATAATCTCTCACATTTACTTCAAAGTAACGCATAAAGAAACCACCTTTCTCGTTTTGATTTGATACAGTTCTCCTGGATTATAACCTGTTTGAGAAAAGTGGTGTACAATTGGAAGGTTTATATTTTTTTCATCTCTACGAAAAGATGACAGAGGGTATCTGCCTGTGTTCTTGCTCTGCTCAATGATTTTAGGTACTGATCCGCTCTGGAATATAATTCTGCGTTTTCTACAGTACCAAGAAGGAAGCCTGCAGCTTTCTGGTCCAGTCCGTCATCATACGCAGTTAAAAACTTTAGAATTGCCATGCAGCTGTAACCGGTGTCCAGTAAAAGACGTATCACATACATCCGCCTTATGTCATTGAGTTGGTATCGCCGCCGGGAATACGGTTCTTTCTGTGTAAGCAGCCCATTGCGTTCCCAGTTACGAATGGTTTCAGGTGTCACACCAAGCAATTCTGCTGCCTCTTTTTTCGAATACTGCTGTTGGTGATTTTCATCCTGATCCAGTTGATTTGTCACAATGGATACAGCCTTTTTTGCTCGGGAGATATCCTGTTCAACTGCCTGTAGGTAATTCTGCGCCGCTCTGTCATAGGCTTCTAAATCCCAGGCTTTCGCTGCGGCTATGATATGCATGCTTATTTTACGAAGACGCGTATTTACAAAACCGCCGAAAACCAGACTGCATACCTGTATCTGATAAATATGATGCTCATTAAATACCCGGTATTGGTTGGGCATTCTTTCCACAGGTTCCAGAAATCCGATTTTTTCATAAAACCGAATGGTTCCGGCCTTAACTCCGGTCCTGGTGGAGATCTCTTTTATATAACAGTATGTGTTGATCAATCTTTTCCTCCCGCATTCAAAACTAAAGAGCATGAAAGGTTCTAATTCATGGATTTTTCCGAACTATTTTTCTTTTTGTTTTTTCAGAACGATTCCGCATACAATGACCGCCGCAATAAAGATAACGATTAGATACCATAGATTTTCAAGGCAGAATCCATTGTCCAACATCAACCGGTATCCCCAGGAAGCAGGGAAAATACGCCCTGTGGCTTCCAGAAAATCGGGCAGCAGGTCAATAGGGAACATAATCCCCGAAAGCATAATGGAGGGCAGAAACACCAATTGGGCGATCATGGTCAGCTTCGCCTGATTTTTTACCGTCAACCCTAAAACACTTCCAATGCTTAACGACGAGGTAATGTATATGACAAGTGCAGGAAAGAAGAACGGAAGCTGTGTGGGCAGAGCTGCTTCAAACAGAACAGGGGCAAGCAGCATGATTACGACACAAGTAATCATCAGATGAACAAAGGCCGAAAGAAACATGGTAACAAGTCCTAAACAGACAGGTACGCCGTTTGCTTTATAAACCTTTTTGATGTCGCTTCCGTAGGTTTCAATCAACGACGGCGGCAATCCGATAAACGCCCCCATTGAAACACTCATTACAATCATGGATTGTATCAGTGTACTTCCCATTTCAGGCATAACGGAAGTAAAAATACCGCCCATAAGAAGAAAGAAAATCAGCGGAACGATATAGCAGGTAACTAAGAGGGACTTGCTTCGTATATCCAGTTTCCACTGTAACGCCACACCATATAAAAAACCGTTCATTCCGTTTCCCTCCCTGCCATTTCCATAAAATGCTGTTCCAGTGTACCGCGGTCAACTTTCATATCCAGGATATGAATCCCTTTTTGCTTCAGCTCCTGAAGCAGGGAAATCAAAGTATCTTCAATCGTATCCGTTTCAAAAGTGCGCGTCCCCTGCCTCGTTTTGATATGGATAAAATACTTTTCCCCAAGCTTATCAGTCAGTTCCGCTGCTGTGCCGCAAAAGGCAATATTCCCATGGTTCAAAATGGCAATGCGGTCACATAAGGTTTCCACTTCTGCCATATCGTGACTTGCCAAAACAATGGTTTTTCCCTGTGACTTGAGCCTGCGGATCTGTTCGTGAAGTGAAGCTCTGGCTTCAACATCAAGCCCCGCAGTGGGCTCATCCAGAAAAATAATAT
The DNA here is from genome assembly GCA_947367855.1 of uncultured Lachnospiraceae bacterium. Lineage (GTDB taxonomy): Bacteria > Bacillota > Clostridia > Lachnospirales > Lachnospiraceae > Acetatifactor. Next base: position 299,741 of record CANBFE010000002.1, read on the forward strand.
CCGGATTACCGATCAGGGCAAGGGCGAGATGCAAGCGCCTTTTTTGTCCTGTGGACAGTTGGCGGTACTGTTTCTTCGCGGTTTCCTGAATGCCAAGGGCGTGAAGCAGAGTGTAGTCAATCTCTGTCCTGTTCCATTTTGCAAATAATCTGACTGCCTCCATGGGTTTGATATGGGCAGGTAAAGAGGATGACTGCAGCTGAATCCCCATTTTCCCGTTTACCGTAATCGTGCCGCCGTCATATTTTTTCAAGCCTTCCATACATTCAAGGGCTGTGGTTTTTCCCGCGCCGTTCACGCCCAGGAGAGCGAAAGTTTCTCCCTTTTCAATTTCCAAATCAAGTCCGCCAAGGACAATATTGCTGCCATAACTTTTCTTTAATCCACGAACCTGTATTGCATGATTCATCCTTCCACCTCCTGATTTTAGTTCCGCAGCTGCCCCGAATTTCCGGCCGCTGTTTTAAATTAGCCATTGGCATTTCTTAGCCGGACGCAAAGGGATTTTCTCCCAGTCTTGAAAAGTAGACCTGCAAAGCCTGCTCCAAATAGTCGTTTATCATTTTTTGTCTTTCTTCCCAGGCATTTGCAGCGGTATCAATATGGCCCACCTCCATCAATTTCGGAAGCATGCTCATATCGCCGCCCGTAAATTCCGTAATCAGTCCCCAATACGCTTTTACAACTTGTTGGCATTCCTCCCGTTCAGGGGACACACCTGCCTTTTGAAGTTCTATCATTTCATCACTCAGACGGTTAAATCTATCCATAAAATCCACCCCGCTTTCCTTATCGAACCGATTACGGATATGATCCAGTGTATCGTCATCAAAACGCTTGATGAGATAGTAAGAGTCGTTTTTCATCTGCAGATTCACAATAATATCTGCATACTTCCTGAAATTGACTGTCTGCATTTGCAATACCTCTTCTTTTAACTGTTCAATCGCTGTCAAAGAAGCGGTCAGCTGTTTTATCTTCTCCCGTATGCTGTTTGCCTGTTCGGTAAGGGCGGCTGCCACATCAGTGGGTGTTTCCAAAGATATTAAGTGATGCCTTATATCAGCCAGAGAAAACCCCAGTGATTTCAAAGATATGATCTGATGAAGCATAACCAGGTCTTTATCTGTATAAAGTCTGCGTCCCCCTTCACTCTCTGCCGAAGGGGATAACAGGCCTTCTTTGTCATAGTATTGCAGTGTGCGGACAGTAACGCCTATTTTCTTTGCAGCCTCTCCAACCGTCATATATCCAGGCGGGATGCTTCTGTGTTTTGCCATAATTGTCTGCCTCCTATGACCTATTATACATCATTACGCTGCGTCATAAACAAGACCTTTTTCAAAAATATTCGGCCGGGAGGAAAGTCTTGTATTTCCGGGGCCGACATGGTAAGATATTTCCAAAAGGAGAAGAACTGGAATGGATGCGGAAATATATGAACAGATCCCGGACTGCGCCAGGGAAATAAGGCACAGGGTTTTCGTGGAGGAGCAGGGATTTTGGGAGGAATTCGACGACGTGGACCACAGGGCCGCGCATATCGTGTTGTATGATCAGGAGAAAACACCTGTGGGCACCTGCCGTATATTCTGGGATGAGGCCATGGATTCCCATGTATTGGGCAGACTGGCTGTGGTGAAAGAATACCGGGGCAGGCAGGCGGGGGCGGCCATAATGGAGGAAGCGGAGCAATATGTCCGGCGTCTGGGGGGAAGCTCCATTGTCCTGCATGCCCAGTGCAGGGCGGCAGCATTTTATCAAAAGTGCGGATATACGGAATTTGGTGAAATTGCAGACGATGAGGGATGCCCCCATATCTGGATGAGAAAGTATTTTCAGGCGGGAGCAAAAGCATGACAAAGACAGGAGGCGGGAATAAGATGAAGAAAACGATCCGGGAACTGGCAGTGATGGCATTTGCCACGTTGATTGCGGCGGCGGCCGTATTTTTCTTTCTGATACCAAGCCATGCGGCGGTGAGCTCCGTGTCGGGCCTGGCCATTGTATTGTCTAATGTTATCCCCTTATCCGTATCGGCTATCACCATGGGATTGAACATCATACTGCTGATTGCCGGGTTTCTGTTCTGCGGCCATGACTTCGGGTTCAAGACAGTGTACACATCCGTCCTGCTGCCGGTATTTATCGGCATGTTTGAGGTCCTGCTGCCGAATTACAGCTCCATGACCGGGGACGCTGCGCTAGATGTAGCCTGCTATATTTTCACGGTGAGCATCGGTCTGAGCATTTTGTTCAATATGAATGCCTCCTCCGGCGGTCTGGACATTGTGGCCAAGATGATGAACCGGTATCTGCACATGGACCTGGGCAGAGCCATGAGCTTAAGCGGCATGGTGGTGGCGCTGAGTTCGGCTTTTGTATATGATAAAAAGACAGTTGTTCTGAGCGTACTGGGAACCTATCTGAACGGTATGGTACTGGATCATTTCATTTTCGGACAGAAGATCAAACGGCGGGTCTGCATCATCTCAAAGAATAAGGAGGAGCAGATACGGGATTGGATTTTACATACCCTGAAAAGCGGGGCAACCATCTATCAGGCGCAGGGGGCCTATGACGGTGTGGTGCGGAATGAGATTATCACCATTGTGGACAAGAATGAGTACCAGAAACTGATGCAGTATGTGAGCAAAGAGGACCCTGAGGCGTTTATGACGGTTTATAATGTCAGCGATATGCGGTATGTTCCCAAGAATGGGACTTTAGAATGACGGGGAGGGGCGGGATGTATTATCTGAATACAAATGCGCAGATCATCCTGTTTCAGGATACCCTGAACAGTGAGATCTATGTGGATAAAAGTCTGCTGATCGCAAAGATATCTTCTGCCATCCGGACCAATGGAAAATATGTCTGCATTACCAGACCGAGGCGTTTCGGCAAAACCGTGAATGCCAATATGTTGGGAGCTTATTATACAAAGGGATATGATACCCATGACCTTTTCCGGAATCTGGCAATTTCGGGCAGGGAAGATTATGAGACTTATCTGAAAAGCATTCTCAAGAAGCTGAAGAGCGATCTGCAGGAAGGGTATCCTGTGCTGAAGAAGGGTGAATATGCCGGAATGAGTGAAATGCTGCAGGCTACAGGGGATTCGTTTATTTTTATTCTGGATGAGTGGGATGCGGTTTTTTATGAAAAATATATTACGCCGGAGAATAAGGTTCATTATTTAAAGTTTCTCAAATCTCTTTTGAAGGACAAAGCCTATGTGGACCTGGTTTATATGACAGGGGTACTGCCCATAGCCAAGTATGCAAGCGGATCAGAATTGAATATGTTCTGGGAATATCACTTTACCAATGACCGGGTTTTTGAGGAATATTTCGGTCTGACGGAAGAGGAAGTGAAGAAATTGACTGCTCAGCACGGAACTGTGAGTTATGAAGATCTGGAAGGGTGGTATGACGGATATCTCATGAGCGACGGAAGGCATCTGTTTAATCCCCGCTCGGTCAGCCGGGCCCTGACGGACGGTGTATGCCGCAATTACTGGACGGAAACAGGGCCTGTGAATGAGGTGGCTGACTTAAGCGGATTCAGCGAACCCTGGTCCTGAGGCGGTCAGATGAAATGCTTTCCTGTTAATTTATATCCGATAGACCGTATTTCTCCCCGGGTTATTCCCATTGCCTGCAGATATCGTTCCGGGTCTTTGTAGGCATCCCGGAACAGCTGCAGGAATTTTTCCATATATTCTTCATGAGGAATGATGATATTGATATCTATGTCCGGGCAGGTCCGCCGCACCCGCAGGAACCGTTTTTGATTGTGTTCTCTGGTCAGCATGTAATTTTTCACAATATCCCCGTCACTGACTCCCGCAAGCAGCAGTAATACTGCAGATACCACTCCGGTGCGGTCCTTTCCCGCCGCGCAGTGGAACAGCGCACCCTCCGGGGCGTGGGCGATGCAGCGGTAGATATCCCCGCTGTTTGCGGCCTCTGCAATGGCCAGATAGCTGTAGGGGACGGCTGCGGTTGATTCCGGAATGCTGCTGCCTTCCTCAATGGGGATATTGTGATAGGAAAAGGCAGACATACGGGCAAAGGGACTGGGCTTCTTTTCCGTATCCTGCTTTCCGCGCAGGTCAATGAGGGTAGTGATATGCCCTTCCAGTAAGAAGGCAATGTCCCTTTCGCTGGGGCAGAGAGGCTCGTCGCTTCGAAGCAGCACGCCCCGGCGGGTGTATTCTCCGGAGGCTGTCCGGTATCCGCCCAGTTCTCTTGTGTTCATTGTGGTTTCTAAAAGGCTTTCTGCGTTCATTCCTTTTTCCTCCTCTGTTTGAGATTCTGCCGTCCTGCAACCGTTTTCTACAGGTTTGCAGAAATATTTCCGGTAAATTTCGGAAAGTGTATCATAAGAGCCGGAAAAAAGCAAGCATAAAAGAAAGCATATTTGAAAACAGGGGAAAACTTGACGGATTGCGTTGCAAAGCGGAGTGTTTTCGTTTATACTGTATAAAATTCCAGGCAATATACGGAAGAGGGAAGGTTTGGAAAAATATAGAAGCATGACGGAGAGGCATTATGGACAGACCGGACAGAAGGAAAGAACTCAGGAACAAAAAGAGGATTGTGGTGAAGATTGGAAGTTCTTCCCTGACCCACGCAGAAACCGGGGAGGCGGACCTGATTAAGCTGGAGAAACTGGTGAGAGAGCTGTGCGATTACCGCAACAGGGGAATTCAGGTGGTGCTGGTCAGCTCCGGCGCCATTGCTGTGGGCAGCAGGACCCTGAAACTTGCGCAGCGTCCCAGTGACACAGCCCTGAAGCAGGCCTGCGCATCCGTGGGACAGGCAAGGCTGATGGTGATTTACCAGAAGCTTTTTGCAGAATACAATCATATAGCATCCCAGATTTTGATGACAAAGAATACCATGCTGAATCCCATAAACCGGGAAAACGCGCAGAATACGTTTGAGAAGCTTCTGGAACTGGGCGTGATTCCCATAGTCAATGAAAATGACACCATATCCACTTATGAGCTGCAGAAACTGCAGCAGTTTGGGGACAATGATACCCTGTCGGCGGTTGTGACAGCCATGATTCACGCGGATCTGCTCATTCTGCTGTCGGATATTGACGGTTTGTACACAGATGACCCCAACAGGAATCCGGAAGCCCGTTTTATTGATACAGTGGAGACCCTTACAGATGAAATGATGCGTCTGGGCAAGGGGGCGGTGACGGAGGTTGGGACCGGGGGCATGGCCACAAAGCTGGCCAGCGCCAGGATTGCTACCGCTGCAGGGGCAGATATGATCATAGCAAACGGCAGGGATGTGGGAATCCTGCATGAGTTGCTGGAGGGGGCGCAAAAAGGGACCCTTTTTCTGGCAGGCAGGAATGATGCTTTTGACCTGGACGCTTTTCTGGAAGGATAAGGACAGTGGAGCCGGGATAAAGAACAGCAGGAGGAAAGGAGGCAGGGATGGATTATCTGGAACAGATCGGAATGCAGGCAAAGGAAAACAGTATCTTACTGGGAAAGCTGGACACCGAGACCAAGAACAGTGCGCTGAGGAGGGCGGCAGAGTATCTGGAAGAGAACAGCGGGCTTCTGCTGGAAGCCAACCGGAGGGACAGGGAGACGGCGCAGCAGAAGGGAATGTCCCAGGGACTTTTGGACCGTCTGGAGCTGAACGGGGACAGGATCCGGGCCATGGCGGAAGGGCTTCGTGAGGTGGCCGGGGCTGACGATCCGGTGGGAGAGGTGCTTATGATGAAAAAGCGCCCCAATGGACTTCTCATCGGCCGGAAAAGGGTTCCCCTGGGGGTGGTGGGAATCATCTACGAGGCCAGGCCCAATGTGACGGCGGATGCCTTTGGCCTTTGTTTTAAGGCAGGAAATGCGGTGATCTTAAAAGGAGGAAGCGATGCGCTTCATTCCAATGAGGCGATTGTGGCGCTGCTGCAGAAGGCCCTGGGGGATTCCGGCCTGCCAAAGACCGGGGTTCAGCTGATCGCCAGCACGGACCGGCAGGTGACGGCACGCTTCATGAAGATGAACGGGTATGTGGATGTCCTGATTCCCAGGGGAGGGGCAGGGCTGATCCGCAGCGTGGTGGAAGGGAGCACAGTGCCGGTAATTGAGACAGGAACGGGTAACTGCCATATCTATGTGGATGCCTCTGCAGATCTGGAAATGGCGGCAGAAATTCTCTTTAACGCGAAAACGCAGCGCATCGGAGTCTGCAACGCCTGTGAATCCCTGGTGGTCCATGAAGACGTGGCTGCTGCGTTTCTGCCCATGGCTGCTGCCAGGCTGGCGGAGAAAAATGTGGAAATGCGGGGGGATGAGAAAGCCATTGCAGCGGAACCGTCCATTGTGCCTGCAACCCCGGAGGACTGGGGGGCGGAATATCTGGATTATATTTTATCGGTCAAAACGGTTCGGAATATAGATGAAGCGATTGTCCATATAAACCGTTACAATACCGGTCATTCGGAAGCCATCATAACCAGGGACTATGCCAATGCACAGCGTTTTCTGGATGAAATAGATGCGGCTGCGGTCTATGTCAATGCATCCACCCGCTTTACGGACGGGGGAGAATTCGGGTTTGGCGCAGAGATCGGAATCAGTACCCAGAAACTGCATGCCCGGGGGCCGATGGGACTGAAGGAGCTTACCTCTACGAAATATGTCATATATGGAAACGGCCAGGTGAGAAGGTAGGCAGGCTTGCTTTTTTCCGGGAAAGCTGATACACTGAAGCAGATATGACAGGAATCCCTGCATTTTAATAAAGAAGAGAAACGGAGAGAGGCAGTATGTATGATTTGATTATAATAGGGTCAGGCCCGGCGGGACTTTCCGCTGCCATTTATGGAAAAAGGGCAGGGTTAAATCTGCTTGTGCTGGAAAAGAACCCCATGAGCGGCGGCCAGGTGCTGAATACTTATGAAGTGGACAATTATCTGGGCATGCCGGGGGCAGACGGATTTGACATGGGTATGAAATTCAGGGAACATGCGGATAAGGTGGGAGTGGAATTTCGGGAGGCTTCTGCCCTGTCCATTGAAAACAGGGAAGAGGGAAAACTGATACGGACGGATGGGGGAGACCTGACGGCCCGGGCTGTGATTCTGGCCACCGGCGCCGTTCACGCGGTACTGGGAGCGGAAGGGGAGGAACGTCTTTCCGGCAGGGGGGTGTCCTACTGCGCTACCTGTGACGGCGCTTTTTTCCGGGGCAAAACAGCTGCCGTGGTGGGAGGCGGTGATGTGGCGCTGGAAGATGCCATCTATCTGGCGCGCCTGTGCAAAAAGGTATACCTGATCCACAGAAGGGATGAGCTGCGCGGGGCATTTGTGCTGCAGAAGGAACTGAAGGAACTGCCCAATGTGGAAATTCTCTACAGTCATGTGGTGGAGGAAATCCGGGGAGGGGAAGTAGTGGAAGGTCTTCTTGTGAAGAATCTGAAGACCGGGGAGAGCATTTCCCTGTCATTGGAAGGTGTGTTTGTGGCAGTGGGCATAAGGCCCGGAACGGAACTGGTGCGTGATCTTGTGGACTGTGATGAGGGCGGCTATGTCCTGGCGGGAGAGGACTGCGTTACCAGTGTGCCCGGAATCTTTGCCGCAGGGGACGTGAGGAAGAAACCTATCCGCCAGATTGCCACTGCAGTGGCGGATGGAGCAAACGCTGCCGTGTCTGCAGGCAGTTATTTAAAATTATAAAGGAAAACGAAAGAATTCTTTAAGAAAAGAGCTGCTTTTTTGGCAGTTCTTTTTTCATGTGCTTCGGGAAATTCGTAGATCAGTCCTTCAAACCCGCATAAAACGGGCGTTTCAGAAGTTTCAACAAATTTTATCTATGGGTTGACAAAATTAAGAAACAGTGCTATATTTATTAACAGATGTAATAAGTCTGTAATATGTTCTAGATAATAACGTAAATATTCACGATAAAATTTAATCGGACATACATATTTTCACGCATTGGAGAGGAGATAAAAATGATACGTAAAACGATAAGGATAACGGCCTGCGCATTGACTGCAACTTTGGTTTTTTCCGCTTTTGGAGTGAGTGCAGAGGCTTCCGGTGAATCTGTGCTGCCGGGAGGTGGAGTAAGTCTTGCACTGGCCAATGGGAACAAACTGGAGGAGGTTACCACGGATGTGCCTACAATGCCTATTGAATCCATCATAGAATGGTTTCAGGTGGAAGATCAGATGGCGGCGGAACCTACCGAAGAGGACCTGTTCCGAAATCTTGTTATCGCGCAGGTAACGAATTACGTAAACGTGAGAAGTCTCCCCAGTGAGGACGGAGAGGTCCTGGGAAAGCTTTACAATAATTCAGTGGGTACTTTTATCTCGGAAGAGAACGGATGGTATCAGATCAGTTCAGGTTCGGTTACAGGTTATGTGAAGGCTGAGTTCTGCGTTACCGGAGAAGGGGCAGTGGAGATTGCAAAGAGAGTGGGTAAGCGTATTGCAACGGTTACCACCCAGACATTGTTTGTCCGCACAGAGCCCAGTACGGAATGTTCCATTCTGGGAATGGTGCCGGAGGCGGATGACCTGATCGTGTTGGAAGAGACAGAAGGATGGGCAAAGGTAGACGTGGAGGAAGGTATCGGTTGGGTATCCACGGAGTATGTGTCCCTTCACAGTGAGTTTGTTCAGGCAGAATCCAAGGAAGAGGAAGAGAGACGTCTGGCAAAAGAGGAAGAAGAGCGGCAGAGAGCCAGGGCAGCAGCGGCTCAGAAGTCAGCCCAGAGTAATCAGGGAAGCTCATCCTCTCAGAATAACCAGTCTTACAGCGTAAGCGGCGGCAGTGAAATGGGAGTTGCAGTGGCGGAGTATGGTCTGCAGTTTGTCGGAAATCCCTATGTATATGGAGGAACCAGCCTGACCAACGGAGCCGACTGTTCCGGATTTGTAATGAGTGTGTATGCAAACTTTGGCGTGAGCCTGCCGCATTCCTCCGCATCGGACCGCTCCCAGGGATATGGGGTGGACGGTCTTGAAAACGCTCAGCCCGGCGATCTCATCTGCTATTCCGGTCATGTGGGAATTTACATAGGTAACGGACAGATTGTACACGCCTCCAATGAGAGAACAGGAATCATCGTGTCCAATGCAAATTACAGAAATATCCTGGCAATCAGAAGAATTTTCTAACAGTCAGCAGAATAATGGGAAAGAAAAAGCCGTACCCGTTGGAGGGTGCGGCTTTTCTGATGGGATAAGATTTTACTTTGATTGTGCAAAATCACTAAAATTTTCCAGTGAATCGGTATGCCGTTTATTTACGGGCGAATTAAAAAACCGGTTATCCACATAAAAAAGGACCAAAAAGACTGTAAAATCAACTTATGCACTAAGTTATACACAATTTCCACAGGAAATTCCTGCTTTTTCCAATAACAATAAGAGTAAAATAATCGAAAATATGTTTTGTGTAAAATCAATAAAAATAAGTGCTGATTTGTATAAAACAGAGAATATTGTTGACAATTGTTAATATAAAATGAAAGAATTAATCTGTTAAGTTGTTGCAAAAATGGGTGCTGCCATGCTATAATGTTCATACAATAAATACTTGAGTCAGCTTACAGGTATTTAACCCCTGACAGACGCTGAAGGACCTGGGACAAAGCCCTTGTAATCTCGTTTTTCCTGTTTTTTCTTTCAGGACAGCGGGCGCAGGCCGGGAACATGTCTGCCTGTGGGAATAAACAACGGAAAGGGATGAATTGTATGAAATTTATTATCGTAGGCAGAAATTTGGAGGTAACCCCAGGATTGCGTTCCGCCGTGGAGGACAAGATCGGCAAACTGGAAAAGTATTTTAATCCCGATACGGAAGTACATGTAACCTTGAGCGTTGAAAAGGACCGCCAGAAGATCGAGGTGACCATTCCGGTGAAGGGGAACATCATCCGCTCCGAGCAGGTCAGCAACGATATGTATGTTTCCATTGATCTGGTGGAAGAGATTATCGAAAGACAGCTGAAAAAATATAAGACCAAGATTGTGGACAAGAAGCAGGCAGCGGGGGAATTCAGCAAACTTTATGTTGAGAACGACTACATGGATGATGAGGAGATCAGGATTGTCCGCACCAAAAAATTTGACATCAAGCCCATGTATCCTGAGGACGCATGCATTCAGATGGAACTGTTGGGACACAATTTCTATGTGTTTATCAATGCTGAGACGGAGCAGGTGAACGTAGTATATAAGAGGAAGGGAGATACCTACGGTCTGATTGAACCGGAAGGGTGAGGGACATGCCACGGCAGACCTTGAATTCAGAAAACTCTCTTATTTATAAATACTACAGTCAGGAAAACAGAGAAAGATTGGCAGGAGCCACAGGGCCGTGAGACCTTGTGGCTCTTTTTTCCGTATGGGGGCATTTCCTGTTTCAGACAGGAATCATGGGCCTGGTTTTTACATATATTTGCAGTAATGAAATGGCCGGGAATTTTGAAATGAATGAAGAACGGAGAGGAAAATATGCAGGATGGCTGAAGCGGGGAATACTGGCAGAGTGCATTCTGGTGTTGGCATTGGGAATGCTGGTCATGGGAAAGCAGGAGAGAGATGCAGCCGAGAGGACTATCAGCAACCGGATTCTTTCCATAGAAGATGATTACATAAAGTGGGTTGATTTCACGGTATCCTACGAGGCGCTCTGCAGGGCTTACGAATGGGATGTGAAAACCCATGAAACAGAGTACAGCATTGACTGGGTGGAGCTTCTTGCATACACAGCGGCGAAAACAGGGGGAGAGTTTGACCGGGATGCGCTGAAAACCCTGGATAAGGCTGCGGAGAAACTGGCGGAAGGCGAGACTGCCATGGAGGAGCTGACCGAGGATTTAAAATACTATCCATATTACAGGGAGGCTTATGATGCCGCCATAGGAGGCCTGGTGGGAGAATACTGGGAAGAGAATCCGGAGTATGGCGGTGGCAGTGTCCTGTCCGGAGAATCCGCAGACGGAGATCAGCGGGATGGTCCGGCAGGAGAGCAGACAGGGCGATATACCCGACAGTATGGATTGAAAGGCTATTTTCCCTTGGCGCGAGGATTTGACTATACCCATTATGATGATTTCGGTGCGGGCCGGAGCTATGGCTATGCCCGAAAGCATTTGGGACATGACATGATGGGCCTGGTGGGTACGCCCATTATGGCAATTGAGTCCGGGGTGGTGACTGCGCTGGGGTGGAACCAGTATGGGGGCTGGCGCATCGGCATCAGCAGTTTTGACGGGAAACGGTACTATTACTATGCCCATCTGCGGCAGAATTACCCCTATGCAGAGGGGCTGCAGGAGGGCAGCGTGGTGACGGCGGGGGATGTGATTGGGTATATGGGCCATACCGGGTACAGCACCACGGAGAATGTGAATAATATCAAGATTGTGCACCTGCATTGGGGGCTGCAGCTGATCTTTGACGAGTCCCAGAAGGAGGGGAATAACGAAATTTGGATTGATGTCTATCCGCTGACGCGATTTCTGGCGAAGCATACCCAGGCGGCGGTGAAGGTGGAAGGGACGAAGGAGTGGGTAAGGACGGTGGATATTGTGGATCCCAAGGTGGAGGAGTATGAGGCGGGGCAATAGCCGGGAAAAATAAAGATAGTAGCAAGCGGGGAGAGAATACTTATGCTGTATTATGGGTATTCTCTTTGCGTTTATATGTTAAAATAGTAGGTTATATGAAAAATGAAGGAAAGTTCATTGCGAAACGGTGAGTTTCATAGTATGATAATAAAGGATAAATGTGTTTAGCATAGAGGAGAGGCAATGTTAAACAAGTGTTTACAAGGAAACATATGATTAAGGTAGTATCCAATTATGGAGAATTTTGATAGAGGAGACATTATATGGCAAAGCCAATTCTTGAAATATATAATAATATTAGTGTACAACAATATAAAACAGACATGGGGTTTAGGGCATTAGTAGAAGGAGTACATGATAATCTGTTTGTGATTCCGGAATATCAGCGGAAGTATCGGTGGAGTAAAGTGCAAGTTGAAGATTTGGCCACATCTTTGATCAGGCAATTTCCTATACCTCCGATATACACATATCGAAATGGAAAAGGGCAGTTAGAAATTTTAGACGGGCAGCAGAGAGTAATGAGCCTGTATTTTTATTATATAGGTAAATTTTTTAAAAATGAAAAGATGAGTGTATTTGATTATCAGGAGATAGATGTGGACTCTGCGGGTAACTTTGTGGCGGCACTTGAAAAGAAATATGAAATTGTACCATCAAGTTTTTATATGCAGATTGGCAATGATAAGTGTGATATTAGTTATAGGAACTTGCCGGTCGAGTTGCGGAGAAAGGTGGATTACTTAAGCATTTCTGTAGTGGAAATAAAGATTTCCGACTTGGAGAAGAAAGATGAGATACTGCATAAAATCTTTGCAAATCTGAATAATGGCGGGAAGCAACTGTCTGATCAGGAGTTGAGGAATGGAATATATCCTTGTCCTTTTAATCGGGCGATGAAAAAAATTATTGAAAATAACGAAAACTGGAGAAAATTAAGAGGGGGAATGGACGAAAAAGGTGATGATTTGGAGATGTTATATCGCCTGTCAGCATTAAAGACATATGTTGTATATGAAAAGAATGAGTACAAAATCGAGGGATATAAGTACTCAACCAAGCAGATGATTGATGATTTTGCAAAGAAATCGTTTTCTTTACATGAGGCAGAGATAGCAAAATATATAGACAGTATAGAAGGCTTTATTCTCCGGTTAAATATATCAAGAAAATATTTCCAGAAGAAAACGTTGGTAGAGGGGTTATATGTGGTTTATGAAAAGAGACATATACAATGTATGGTAACAGATGAAATCTGTGAAGAAATACTCAAAAAAAGATCTTTTAAGGATTCTACAGCAGGCGGAACAATATCATTACCCAATATGAATAAAAGGTGGAAAGGTATATATGACGTATTATCAAAATACAATCAATGAAATGGTCAGTATAATATTGGAAAAGAAACTGCCTTATGACAATACTATTATTATTGGAAATAATTCCAGTGGCAAGTCAGAGCTTTTAAAGAGGCTTTTGCAAAAATCCGGTTTTGAACACTGGTATTTGATTGACTCCGTCAATCGATATTTTAATATTGGGCAGATATTTAAAAAGCCAGAGAAAACTGCAGATATTCAATTCTCAGAGAAAATCACAGAGCACAGGCTAAAAGAAGATAATTATAATTTGAAAGATACATTTTATTATGGAGGCGTGCCATCAGAAATAGAAAATTTTTATTTTGATTTTGAAATAGAATTAAAAAGATTGGTTAAAGATTTTTTAGGAATAGAATTGGAAATCAGACAGTCAGAAGTAGACTTTAAATTATATTTGGATGGGATTGAATCCTGCCTTTCCAGTGGATATCAGGCATTGTTGCGCATTTTTATGGAAATGGAGTATATACGGCGAACCATGGAAACGGGGACGGTAGTGATTGACGAGATAGACGAATTCCTTTTTGCATATAATTGTGCCCGCATTTTTGAATTTCTAAGGCAGGAATATAAAAACTTTACTTTTATTGTCACAACACATTCTGCAGATTTAATTGCCAAGGCTATGACAGCAAATCTTGTTTTAATGTCAGAAGGCGCGTATGAATTACTGGATGCAGGTGATTTTAACAGCGTATCTCAGGTCTATAACATTTTTAACAGTATATTTCATGATAGGAAGACAATGAGCGATAAAGAAATGACAGATGCAGCTTTAAGGAGATTGCTAAATAATAAAGTGGCCGGAATATGGAAAGAGGAAGACTATAATGAACTTTTGTCTATAAAGGGTGCGATTTTGACAAAAGCCCAAAGAGTCTTGGTCAAACAAATTGAGGAGTGGTAACATGGAGGAAAACATCTATGTGTTGGATATGCCGGACTTTAAGCCTGTTTATGAACAGAATTTAGAATATGGTTACCATGGAAAACGGGGAGAACAATTAAAGCAATTGCTTTTGGACACAAGTGATTATCATTGTATGTATTGTTTTGCGTCTTTAAAGGGAGACAGAACAGATTTGGGAGAAATAGAACATTCTGTTGAAAAAGCATTAAGTCGCTATCTGGTCGAATGTGTACCCAATATGGCTGTTACATGTGAGAATTGCAACCAGTCGCTAAAACGCACTGGAGAAAAGCAACGCAAAGATAATATGGCACCATATATAGAAGAATTTGAAAAGAATCTAAATTGCCAGGGAACGAAATGTAAGGCATTTTGTAAGGCGTATGCCGGACTGAGGAAGCAATATTGTAAACTAAATAAATTAGTTTTACAGCCTTTTAGCGAAAATGGCGATGTTTCTGGAATGGAATACAGATTACAATATGATATTATGAATGCGGAATTTGTTCCAAGTAAAAGATATAGTTATAACGATGAAGACATGGAAATTCTGGAATATCATATCGGACAGTTTAGATTAAATGATGTCAATTATAAAACCCGAGCATTGATGGAATTTGTAGAAGATACTATTGAGGCGGACGGAAAGTATAGTAAACAGAAAAACAGATACTCCAATTATATTGTAGATTTGTTTATTGACAAAATAAAGAATTATCCACCAGAGAAAGTTCTAAGGATATGTGAAAAGATTTACATAAATTATCAGCTTCAACATATAACAAAGAGCTGATGATGGCCATTATAATAAGAGATTAAAAAGAACCGGAAAAGGAAAATCGATACCTGTAAGAGTTATTAGACAGAGCAGGAATTTTCTGTGAGAAAACGGTCCTTTTGAATCCGCCTCTGCACCGGCAAGGAGAGTAGGGGTGATGCCGGGAGTAAATGACAGGATAAGGAAAACAATTTTTGAGCCATAGGATACCTATGCCACAGATGCGGAAAAGTGTTTCAGAGGAAACTGACAGGGAATGGAGAAGAGGAATGAAACGGATTCTGATTGTAGATGATGAGAAGGAGATCCGCGGGCTGTTGGCGGAGACTTTTGCCATGGAAGGGTATGTGACTGACCAGGCGGCAGACGGAGAGAGTGCGCTTTTGCTGATAGAAAAGCAGCCGGATCTGATCCTTCTGGATATCAACCTGCCGGACATGGACGGATACCAGATCTGTCAGGCTGTCCGGGAGCGCACCAATGCGCCGATTCTGTTTTTATCTGCCAGAACAGAAGAGGCCGATCGTATTATGGGATGGAAGGTGGGCGGAGATGATTATATCATAAAGCCTTTCGGCATGGAGGAATTGCTTGCCCGGATAGAGGCGCATTTCAGGAGACAGGAGAGGACCGGCCGGACCCTTGTGACGGAGGAAAATCTGATGGTGGATTTTTCCGGGCGCCGTTTCCTGGTGGATGGCAGGGACGTGGGGCTTACGAAGACGGAATTTGCCATTGCGGAGCTGCTCTACACCAATAAGGGCGTGGTGCTTGACAGGGAGCGGATCTATGAGAATGTCCGGGGATATGAGGGAGAGGCAGATGCCTCCATCATTACGGAGCATATCCGTCGTATCCGGAAAAAACTGGGGAATGCCCGGGAGAAGGAGTATATTGAGACAGTGTGGGGGGTGGGATATCGATGGATTGGCTGAGGAAGAAGGCTGCGCGTCTGGGAGCGGAATTCAGGAACGCTTCCCTGGCGAAGAGCCTCTTTTTTTATATGGCGGCAGGAGCTGTGGCCGGGATGATGCTGTGGACCCTGTCCAAGAACCTCTGCGAGAGTTGGTTTAAAGTGTTTACCGGGGAAATTCTGCGGGAGAATGTCACGCTTCGCTGGGAGATCACGCATGAGGGAAAGGCAGTAATGGGTTTTCTCTGGTTCTGGTATTGGTATGGGCAGTACCCCTGCCTGGCGGTATGCTGCACGGCGGCAGGAGGGATGTTTTTGCAAAAAAAGATATATCCTGCCCTGAAGGCGGTACAGGATGCCTTTGGCTGTATCGGGGCCGGAGATTACGGAAGGGAGATCGCATATCTTGACGGGGATGAGATGGGCGGGCTCTGCCGGAGCTTTGAGCAGCTTCGCAGAAAACTGGTGAAGGAGAAGAGAAGCCGTTGGATGGAGCAGGAGAGCCAGAGGCGCATCAACGCTGCCTTTGCCCATGATATCCGCACGCCGCTCACCGTGCTTTCCGGCTGTACGGAATTTCTGCAGAAGTATGTGCCGAAGGGAAAGGTTTCTGAAGAAAAGCTTTTGGAAAAACTGGCTGTAATGCAGCATCAGGAACAGCGGATTCTGGAGATTTCCAAAACCATGACACAACTTCACAGGCAGGAGGCCAGAGAGGTGTCCGGGGCATGGCTGGAGGGCACAATATTGGTGCAGCGTCTTGGAACGGCAGCCAGGGAGCTTGCGGCGGAGAAAAACAAAACCTGCAGGATAGAGGCGCAGGAAATAGAGGGAAATTTTTTTGCGGACGGAGGGCTGATTGAGGAGGTTTTTGACAATCTGGTATCCAATGCGCTCCGTTATGCCCAAAGCGGGATTACTGTTGCGTTTGTGCGGAAGGGGGAAGAATTTCTGATTTATGTGCAGGATGACGGGACAGGATTTTCTCCCAGGGCGCTTCGGTACGGTACGGATCCTTATTACAGCGAAGACAAGGAAGGGGGAGAACATTTTGGCTTGGGATTGTTTATTTCCCGGATGCTCTGTGAGAAACACGGGGGAACACTGAAACTGGTCAACAGCATAGACGGCGGGGGAATTGCGGCTGCGGCCTTTTTGGTAGGGGTTTAAGAATCCTTTTCAGAAAGCTTCAGGACTTATTTAGAAAATGTAGAGTGTTTGTAGAGATTTCTCCTGTATGGTATATCTTATCGGGAGCTGCATTTGCTTCCTATAGAATGGAAAAGGAAGGAGAGATCCAGGTTATGGAGACGCAAATTCAAATCAAAGGTTTATGCAAAAATTTCGGGAAAAAACAGGCGTTGAAATCCGTTGATCTGACCATTGGGCAGGGGATGTTCGGCCTGCTTGGCCCCAACGGAGCAGGCAAGACAACGCTTATGAGAGTGCTTGCCACACTGCTGCCGAAGTCTGCCGGGGAGGTGCGTGTATGCGGGGTGCCGGTGGAACATGCAGCGGAGATCAGAAAGATGACGGGGTATCTGCCCCAGGATTTTTCCATGTATGGAAATATGACTGCCTGTGAGGCACTGGATTACCTGGCGGTACTCTCCGGGATTCCGAAGGCGGAGCGGAGAAAAAAGGTGCCGGAAATGTTGGAAAAGGTAAATCTCCTGGATCAGAAAAATATCCGGGTGAAGGCAATGTCGGGCGGGATGAAGCGCCGGTTGGGAATTGCCCAGGCAATCATCCATGATCCCAGGGTGATCATTGTGGATGAGCCTACGGCGGGACTGGATCCGGAGGAGAGGGTGCGTTTCCGCAACCTGCTGTGCGAGATTGCCAGAGAGCGGATCGTGCTGCTTTCCACGCACATTGTGGGAGATATCGAGGCTACCTGTGAAGATATCGCGGTGCTGAATCATGGGGAGGTGGTTTTCCGCGGAACGGTGGAGTCTCTTCTGAAGCTGGTGGAGAACAAGGTTTACTCGGCGGAGGTCTCGGCGAGAGAACTGGATGGATTAAAAGAACGTTTTATTGTAACCGGTATATTGAACAGAGGAAGCACTGCCACCGTCAGAATCATTGCGGAGAGTATGCCGTTGGCGGAAGCGAAGTCCTGCAGCGCAGATGTGGAGGATGCCTATATGTTTCTGATGCACAGCATATCCGCGACGCCTGTGCAGAAAGGAAGTGAGCAGGCATGATGGGAGCATTGTTTCTGAAGGAGTGCAGGAAGATTGCAAAAAGTCTGGTGTATTATGTCTATCTGGCGGCATTCGTACTGTTTATTACCGGCCAGATGAGCGATGTGGAATGGACGGAACAGCTGTCAGAACCCCAGCCAGGTCAGGAAAGCTATGGATACGGATATTCCAGTGATGAGAGAGTGGTCATGCAAAGCGGCCTGGAAACACTGTTGCGGGAGATTTTGGCAAATCGGTTCGCCACCTATCCTTTCGGCTTTTACAAGGCAGTGACACTGAATGAGGAAGAACTGGAAGTGCTTAAGCGCGCAATGGAGCAGTGTACGGGCATGGAATTTGAGCAGATGATAGAGGAGAGTAACGCTTACGGAATGGAGATTTCCCAGATGGGGGCGGAGTATGCGGAGGCGGAAATGTGGCACATTCCCATCAGGGAAAACTTAAGCTACGAAGAATTTGAACAGGTGATGGAGAAAGCCTGTGAAATAGTAGGCTCCAGAAGTCATTATGAGAAGTCATTCTACGAAAGAAGAGGTGTTGTGGCCCTGACCTATGAGGATGCTCTGGAACATTACCGGGAATTGTGTGAAGAAGACAGGGTCAGTGGCGCGCAGATGCGGCTGTTCTGCGATTATGCGAGCATTTTTCTTGCCATACTGCCTGTATTTGTGGGAGTTTCCGCCTGTCTGAAGGATAAGAGGGCGAAAGCGGCGGAGCTTATCCGCAGTCGGTCCGTTTCCGGTGCCGCTCTGATTGGGTGCCGCTATCTGGCTAATGTGGTGATGTGTTTTGTACCGGTACTTCTGTGCGCGCTGCTGATGCAGATGCCCTGTGTGTATGCCGCAGGCCAGGCGGGAATCCAGGCGGACATCCTGGCATTCGTCAAGTACAGTTTTCTGTGGCTGCTGCCGGTGATCATGGTGGTGCTTGGAGCTGCTTTTTTAATTACGGAGGCGACGGAGACAATTCTGGCCATACCGGTCCTGTTGGCATGGGCATTCGGCTCGGTGTTTTCTGCCGCTACGCTGATGGGAGATTTCGGCTGGAAACTGGTGACGCGCTGGAACACTTTCGGCAGCTACGGCAGGTATGCGGAGGAACTGGGGCAGCTGTACCGGAATAAGGGAATGTATATGGCACTGGCAGTGATACTGGTTCTGCTCACAGTGGCAGTCTATGAAAAAAAGAGGCGGAAAGGGGAAATGTTGTATGGGAAATTACGTAAAAACAATTCTTAATTTTATCCGATACCATTATCTCCCTCATTTGTGCGGGGCGGCGCTTTTGGTGCTGTGTGCCGGGGCAGTGCTGAGCTTCCGCAATCTGGACATTGCCGGAGCGGCGAAGGTCATGGAGCATTACGGTGTTCTCGCCGGGATTCTGCTGTTTACACCATTGTTTTTGCCGGAGAGCGACATGGAAATCTGGCAGCTGGAGGCCTCCAGGTATCTGCCTATGTGGAAGCTGTATCTGGGCAGACTGTTTCCGGCGGTGTGCATGCTGGCAGCAGTGGTGAGCATTCTCATTCTGCGGCTTCTGGCCGGCGGCTCTGTGTTTCCTGTGGGACTTTTGTGGCGGGGAGCGTTCTGCGAGGCTTTGTTTCTGGGAGGAATCGGCTGTTTTGCCGCGGCGGTCACCAATCAGGTGGTTTTGGGGTATATGGTGTCGATTTTGTATTATGCCGCTAATATAGGTATGGCAAACCGTCTGTGGAAGTTCGGCCTGTTTCCTGTCTGCAGAGGCGACGAAGGAACCTGGCCCTGGCTGCTCGGAGCGGCGGTTTTCCTGACGGCGGGAGGAATCTGGCTGAGAGAGCAGATACGCAGAGCGGCTGTTTTGAGCTGAGCGGAGGCAGGTCTTAGCTGACGCTTGAGTTCGGAATCACAAAATCATTTCTGCATAAAATAAAAATGTAATTGCATTTTGCGCAGTTGGCCTCCCATGGTAGAGCAGGGAGGACTGATACCTGTTAAGAACCATGCAAAAGTGTTGTTCTGTATCCATTCTCTGTTTCTCTGCAGGAAATGAAAGACATTATGTATTTGAAAATTGAGTATGATTTTTCTGCTGAGAAAGAAAACGGAAGTGTGTTGGAATGGAAATATGTCACGAGCAAATGGTGTTTTAAAGTGCTTTCAAGTAGGTGAAGCTAATAAGGCGGAAATCTTAAATAAACAGCTGACTGTGGAAAAGATAAGGAGAAGGAAGGGAATAACGAGATCTGGATTGATGTGTATCCGCTGACGCGGTTTTTGGCGAAGCATACCCAGGCGGCGGTGAAGGTGGAGGGGACGAAGGAGTGGAGGAGGACGGCAGATATTGTGGACCCGGCGGTGGAGGAGTTTGAGGCGGGGAAGGAGATACAGAAAGAAACGGTTGAGAAAAGAGTGTCGGAGCAGACGCAGTGAATTGCGGAGTGTGAGGCATGCTGTATTTTTGAGAAAAATCAAGATATTGTATGACTAAAATATACGAAACAGTTTACTTTATATCGCATGTGACTATAAAAAGTTTTTGATACTGTAGAATAATCTTCTTGCATGAAGACAATAATTCATTATAATGTATTGTCGTATTATCTGTAAACGCTTTAGCGCAAATGATAGTGCTTTTCAATTTAGAAAAATCCGTAATCAGCAGTAATTTGAAAAATATATGTAGTACTGAGAATTGGATGAGGCAGTGGTTGTTGTAATTTATGCAGCAACTGCCGCCAAAAACAAATCTCAATTTTTAGAGTTTACAGAATACGAATAAATTTGATATAATAGTATAAATATTTTACACACTATAAAGGGGAAAAAACTATGGATAAAATTGAAAAAGGATCATGGATAATCAACACTGTTAAACACACAGAAGGTGTTAGGACAGACACTCTTGAGTTAAATGAGTTGGAAGTTACTGAACGAGCTGGAAAAGCCGGAATATTGTTGGGAAAGTTATTGGTTGACAAACAGGAAATTATCAGTGGGAAAAAATTGAACGTGTTTGCCAGAACAGCTAATATAACTCCGGATGCAATTCAGAGATATGCAGAAATCCTTAAGAAATTCGGACAGGTCGACTATAAACTGGACAAGTTCAGCAATGTATCAGAGTTGGAGATATATTGTCTTTCCGCAGAAGATGCATTGGAAACAGTATCTGAGATATTTGATTATTACGAACCCGGTGAGATTGAAACCGGAAATCTGGAAACTTTGAAAAAAACTTTTGAATTTCCGCTTTCAGAAGAAGAAATTCTGGATAAGCTAGTCAATGAAGTAGGAATTTCAGAGCAGAGTGTAAGTGATATTTTGGCGATTGAATCGACTTTTGCACTGGTGAAAAAAGAGCGTATAGACTCCAGGGAGATATACTATAATGAATATGCTTTTGCGGATGAGGGAAGTAAAATAGCAAGAGCAGTGAGTTCATTGTCGGAAAGTCAAAGGAATGATGTTAACTATGTTATGAATAAAATTAAAAATTCACAGGGGTACCTGGGTGAAGCGCTAAAAAAAGAAATCAATCCTGATACAATAGCCATGATGGAATGTGTAGGGTTGATCGATGGTATTACAGTCAATTCAGATTTTGGAAAGGCAGATTTCTATACAACGCCACAATTGATTGGACCGGGAATTGGTTCCTGGACAATATCCTCAGATGTCTTTAACCATGCTAAACTATTATTGAGCAGCCTGCGCTATGGGGAATATAAATCAGTTGCTTCGAGGGGAGCAATCTATACTTCAAGCAAAATGATGAATATTGTAAATAAATTATTAAGAAAAGAATGGGTGGGACCGTGTACGGCAATCGGAGAAGATTATAAATTGTTAGAGATGGATGGTGTTATATCAGTGAAGCCATGCAACGGAATGTATCAGATGCGCCTGCGGCAGATAGAGGTGGGACAATTGGTAAAGCAAATGTTGGAACATAATATGGTGGTAAATGATACAGTAAATGAAATAGATGTTTTCAACAATCTGCCGACGGGATATATTTCTCCAGAGGAAAGAAGAAAAAACATACAGGCACACAGAACAGAGCCAATCAGGAAAATTCAGGAAAAGTTTATTGAATCCATTAGGACAGGAGGCATTTTATAATGGCAAACAACAGCGGAAAAGGAACCCAGTTTGAATATCTTTTGTGTGAGATGTTTGCAGAACAGGACTACTTTGCAAGAAGGTCAATTCCCATTATGTTTACCAATGGCCAGGATGTTACAGACATAGATGTCCTGGGAATTAAATTCATTTATCCGTTTGAAAAGAAAATGCTTATATGTGATTGTAAAAATAAGGCAAGATCCAGGCCTTTTGAGAGAGTTTTCTGGACAAAAGGTCTTGGAGCATATGTGGGAGTTGACGAGGAATATGTAGCGCTGCCAAAAGCAAATGGCGAAATCATCTCATTTGCAAAACAGTGCGGGGTAAGGGTAATCGTACAGGAGGAATTAAGTAAATACGGAAAGGAAAAACGCGGATATGCAGATTACAGTTTCCTGGGAGAATTCCTTAAAAATATAGAAGATAAAAAAAACGGGGATATAGCAGCAGTCAGATATCTATCCATATTGAAACGGGAATATTTATCAGATAATCCTTATAAGAGCCTGAATGTAGCACTTTTAATATTAAATAAGTTATCCAAAGAGAATTTAAGTGAAGACGGAGCACGGATAGTTTATGCTGAAGGGGTAACTGTGGTTGCATATTCACTGTTGGATATTTGCCATGACGTATTTGGACTGGGAAGTGCCGACAGGGATAGATATATTGAAAAGAAACTGACATATGGGGATTCGGATGAAAGTTACATTGAGAATCTGGTCAACAATATAACAATGTATGCGAATGAAGTCCTGGCAGAGAAAATACCAAAAGAATATTATAATAAGAATCTGGTCGACAAAATGGTAATACCGAAGCCGCATTATACGAAAAACTGCATTTCCGTAGTTGAAAAGGCATACTCCAATCCAGGTGTATATATTGATATCCTGCAGAATCTCGACTTTATTATGTTTGAATTTTTTGTAAAGAAGAAAAAATTTGATCAAACTGTTTTTGCAGAATATTGCAGGAATTTCAGAACGGATGAGAAGCTAAAGGCATGCAAAAATATTTTGTTTTTTATAGGCAATTCATCAGCAGTTTTTCTGAATGACATTTGGAAAGAAGAACCGGAATTTATTCCGCAGAAAAGACTGTAAAACCATGCAGAGCCATACATGATAAGCATCCAGGGCTGCTTATCATGTATCCTGGCTTTTGCTGAAATCAGCTTCTTTTTTCAAAGAAATGGTCGATTTCCCTTTTGACAGATTCCGCAGAAAGGGATTTGGACAGATAGCCTTCAGGTTTCAGGGAAATCGCTTTTTTGACGCTTTCCCTGTCCACCCTGGAGGTGAGAAAAATTACCGGAATATCCGTGAAATCCTTCTCGGAGCGAATCATTTCCAGGGTCTGGCCTCCATTGCAGACAGGCATCTCATAGTCTAACAGCATAAGGTCCGGCCGGGCAGTGGTAATGCTGCGGATGGCGGACAGGCCGGAATCTGCCGTAAGCACCTCATAGTCGCTGCCTAGCAGATGCAGCATTGCCGTCCGCATGAAGTCGGAGTCATCCACTACCAGTATTTTCTTTTTTTGGCTGCAAAGGTCTTTTTCGGAACTGGCAGGCTGCAGGTGGCTCTGGATTTCGGCAGCGTGATGGTCATGGCGTGGATGGAACCTGGTTTTATCAGGATTGTTGTGGTCATGAGGTTCGCCGCTGCTGTCCGGCGGGATATTGTCGCAGAGTCCAGGGGTGTCCGTAGCTGTGGGAGTGCCTGCATGCAGACGGCTTTCTATTTCTGCTACGGCGTCCGCTGTGATAGCTGAAATAGCTTCTCTGGGCGGAGGAGTTTCGGAAACGGCCATGCAGCAGGCAAAGTACCCTTTCCCGGTGTCGAACAGAAGGCTGAATTGGGGGCTCAGCTTCTGGTACATTCTGTAAAACTGTTCATAGGACAGCAGATGTTCATTGGTAAATTCAAAATGTTTCAGGGATGAAAAACAGCCTTTGACGCGTTCCGCAAGCTGCTTTGCCGCATAACTTGCCACATTGCACAACATCATGTCCGTAGTTTCCGATTTAGTGTCAATTACATTGCCAATTGTGCTGCCAATTAAATTTTCTTCAAAAAGCAGGAAAAATTCCCATCGCTTTTCTTCTCTGCCGCTGTAAATCAGGCGGCAGCAGATTTCGGTTCCGAAATTTTCCCCGGCATAGCAGTTGCTGATCAGCTGTGAATTCAGGTGGAACATGCTGTACAGCAGGTTTGCAATGGTCTGACCCATCACAGCCTGTTCCTCTTCCGGCAGCAGTTTTTCCCAGTGTCTGACAGGTTCACCGTCTACGATCAGATGATCTTCAATCAGAGTATGTCCGATCAGCCATCCTGCGCATACACCGAGAAAATGTTGGATGGATGTTTCTGAAAAATTGGTCAGTTCCAGTTCGTTCTCAAGTGCAGGGAGCATCCGTTCCCGAAAATCTTTATGGATGCGCCTGTGGGTCTGGAGGCCGGTGTAGTTTATGGACATCATATAGTTTTCCTCATCTGTAAAGTGTTGGATAGCATGGTCTTTAAAGTATTTTACCGCCTCCTGACAGGCAAACCGGCTTTTTTCTTCCCTGTATCGAAGGTCAAACAGCTTATTCAGAATGCTGAACAGCTTTTTGTGCTCCCGGTCGATAAGGTCTACTCCCACATTGTACCGTTCATCCCATATCAGACGATTTCCCATGTGTTTTCCTCCTGGTAAGGCTTCCTGATAGTTTTCAGCCGGGCTGACTTAACTTGGAATAATCCCTGTGGGCTGCTGGGTGCGTTTTACATGCATCTGCCGGAGCCCCCGTGTATCAATCCGGGGGCTGTACGGAACAGGTTTGGCCGTTACTGCGGCTGTGTCATATCAGGTCATTTGTATATTCTATTCCATGGAGGCGCCATATGTGTCAGGTTGTGACATTTTATTCCCTTTTTTGCGCTTTGGTTTGCTGCATATATTTATTAAGCTTTCTGCTTCTCTAATTCATAAAATCTTAAGAGGCATTTGGGACTGTTATGTGGTATACTCAAGCTGTAATGTCTCAGGGCATACAAAGCAAACATATTTTCGCATAGTTTTCAGAGTCTGTCCCCTGTGCCATGAGGCGGCGGGAACAGATGCAGTGCGAAGGAAAGGGAGTGTAGGAAAATGAAGTTTAGCAAAAAGAATGGAGTTTATCGGCGTATTCTGACGCTGGGACTGGCCGCGGCCATGGTGTTCTCACTGGCGGCCTGTGGCAATGAGGCAGGGGGAGAGACGGAGAAGAAGGAATGGGCATGGGTGCCGGAATTTGTTACTGTTGAGGACGAAAATAATTCCTTTTATGACGTACAGCTGACAGGGGACGGATTCAGTTATCTGGCCCACGATTATGACGAGGCTGCGGGGACTTCCGTTCAGAGTATCTGCAGATATTCCCTGACGGACGGCAGCATAACAAAGACCCCGTTGTCTTATGCTGAGGAAAAAAACTGGAATCTGGGCCGCACTGTTTTTGGTGCTGACGGCAGCATGTATGGTGTGGCAAATGTCTATAATGAGGATTACAGCGAAGCCGAGACGTATCTGTGCAAGTTTGACTCCCAGGGCAATCAGATATTTGCGGAGGACATGACCAATCTGGTGGGGGACGGGTATGTGGATTCCCTGGCCATGGACGGAGAGGGACGGATCTATGCCTCAGGAGATGCCATGATCTGGCTGTATGATCAGGACGGCAGGAATCAGGGGAGTGTGTCGCTGGATTCCGGCGGAAATGCCTGGATCCGTTCTATGGGAGCGGGCAGGGATGGTAAAATGTATGTATGCCATTACGATAACGACGGCTACGTTCTGACCGATATTGACTTTGAGGGAAAAAAGACAGGCAGTACCTATGAGAACTTTCCTTCCGGCAACGGCGAAAGGCTGATACCCGGCATTGAGAAGGATTTCCTGGTGCAGGATGGCAGCAAGGTATATGAATATGATTTGAAGTCCCAGAAGGCGGAAGAACTGTTCAGCTGGTTGGACAGTGATATCAACGGCAGCTATGTCCAGAATTTCGGTGTGCTGGAGGACGGGCGGATTCTTGCGGTAATCATGGACTGGGAAACAAGTGCCCAGGAGATCGCGCTGCTGACAAAGAAAAAGGCCAGTGAGGTGCCCCAGAAGGAGATCATTGTCATCGGAACCCTCTATGGAGACTCCAATATCCAGGCAGAGGCTGTAAAGTTCAATAAATCCAATGAGAAGTATCATATCAGCATCCGCACTTACCTGGATCTCAATAATTGGAACGGGGACGGCTACGACGCATACATGGCTTATATGGCAGACGGCATCAACAGGATGAACAATGACATCACTTCCAGTAACTGTCCGGATATTCTGGACCTGAGCAGCCTGAATGTGAAACAGCTGGCGGCCAAGGGGGTCTTTGAGGATCTGAACGGCTATCTGGAGAAGAGCGACAAGCTGAATCGTTCTGATTTTATGGATAACATAATGGATGCCTATACGATCAACGGGGCATTGGTGAGCATTCCTGACAGTTTCCAGCTGCAGACCATGGTGGGCAAGGCTTCGGAGGTAGGCAGCGAGATGGGATGGACCATTGACAAATTGATCGCCTTTGCGGACGCTCATCCGGATGCCCAGCTTTTTGACAACATGTCCAAGGATCAGATGATGATGTACCTGATGATGTACAATGCGGATTCCTTTGTGGACTGGAGTACCGGGGAATGCAGTTTTGATACTGATGAGTTTAAGAACATACTGAATTTCGTGAACCGCTTCCCGGACGAGGTAACCTGGGAGGAGGGTGATCTGTCAACGCCCAATAAGATACAGCGGGGAGAGGTGCTCTTCTATGAAGCGCATTTGTATGATTTCAGAGAAATACAGGTAGCCAATGAAATCTTTCAGGGAGACGCTGCCTATATCGGATATCCTACCACGGACGGCAGTTCAGGGTGTATGCTTTCCGTTTCTCAGTCCTATGCCATTTTGTCCAAGGCAAAGCAGAAGGATGGGGCATGGGAGTTTCTGGAGGGATTTCTTACCCGGGAAGTGGATGCGCAGCGGAGCGGCTTCGGTTTCCCTACGCTGAAGAGCAGGCTGAATGCCATGGCCGAGGAAGCGGTAAAGGTGGAATACTTTACGGACGAGAACGGAGACCCTGTCCTGGACGAGAATGGGGAGCCCGTCGTGATGGGGGCAGGCGGAGGCTTTTCCTACAGCGACGGTTGGAGCTATGATTACCGCATTCCCACCCAGGAAGAGGTAGACCTGACCATGTCTCTGATGGAGACTGCCAGGCCTGTGAACTATTCCCAGGGAGATGCGGTTCTGAATATCATCAATGAGGAGGCCGCCGGCTTCTTCCAGGGGCAGAAGAGTATAGACGAGGTGGTATCTGTAATTCAGAGCCGCGTCAAGATCTATGTAGGCGAGAACAAATAGCTTCTGCCTATATGATGTTGGTCATCAGCTCCAGTACCATTTCATATCCGTTTTCCACGGCAAGGCGCACAGGGGTGACACCGTCGTTGTTAGGGCGGTTGTAATCGGCGCCTTTCCGGATCAGGTAGCGGGCCGTGTCCTGGGAGCCGGCTTCCAGGGCATGGTGGAGCGCCGTGTTGCCCTCCTTGTCTGTCAGGTGGAGGTCCGCCCCTGCCTGGAGCAGTTCTTTCGCCATATCTTTATCAACATAGTGCATCATGGCTGTCATGCCGTTCTGATCTTTTCTGTTGACGTCCACGCCTCTTTCCAGAAACAGAGGGAGCAGGTCACTGGTAAAGTGGTCGAGGAGCATAAAGGGCGTTCTGCCGTCCTCGTCGGGAATATCCAGGTGCTTCAGCTCCTTCAGAAGGGCTGCTCTCTGCACTGAACCGATATTGTCGCTGAAACCGCTTCTGTGAAGGGCAAGGTGGGCCGGGGTTTCACCCTGCAGGTTTTTTGCGGTGTCGTCCGCCCCGGCTTCCAACAGCATTTTTGCTATGTCCGCATGGCCGTGCAGGCAGGCTTCGTGGAGGGCGGTGGTTCCCGCCAGGGCGGGGGCGTCTTCCGTGAGATTGACATCCACGCCTTTTTTTATCATGGCCCGGAGCAGGGATACGCAGCCGTTTTTCGCGGCCAGGTGCAGGGCTGATTTCCCGTTGTTGTTCAGCTGCTCCATGGATTCCCTGGAGAGAAATGCTGCTGTCTCATTCCAATAATCAGCGTTTTCCCCGGTTTCACGCTTGCTCTGGGAGGCCAGAAGATTGGCGGGTGTCTGGCCGCCGATCACCGCGCTTTCCATATCCACGCCCAGTTGGGCAAGTTTTCTTATGATAGAAATTCCATAATAGATACGAAGGCATTCGTCCCGGAGGCAGATGGCAGAATGCCGATAATAAAGAGGCTTGGTTAAGTCTACGCCTGCATCCAGGCAGGCATCCAGTACACGGGCCTGGGAATCGCTTACCAGGGCGTTGTGCAGGATGGAAGAGACTTCGCCCACTTCGTCATCATCGTCCGGGTCAAGATGCCGGATCAGCTTTGCAGTCATGTACAGAGCCAGGCTCAGGCTGTCCCTGTCGTCGCTGCGCACATCAAAGAAAGCACTGTTGGTGATCTGGCTGAGGGGAAACAGTTCCAGGGCGAAATCCGGCTTTTCCACCGCACCCCGGTCCCTCAGCGCCAGGTACATGGCCTGATTATTAAAATAGGCAGCGTGGCTGAGAGGGGTGGTGCCTTTCTTGTTGGCGGTGTTTACCATTTCCGGGCAATGCTTCATTAACAGCAGAGCTGCAGTGAAATGTCTGTTTTTCAGGGCCATCATGAGCAGGGTGTCGCCCTCGTCGTTCACATAGCCGGTTTCCGCGCCTTTTTCCAGAAAGATTTCCGTCAGGGGCCAGGTATAATCGGAGCAGTATTCTGTGGAGAGAAGGAGCTCCAGGGGGGTGAGGCCATGGATATCCCTTGCATTTATGGGGCAGGTCAGCAGACGGGCAATTTCTCCCCGCTGTTCCACGCTATGCTGCAGGGGCGTGCCGTCGTGGGACGGGTTTTCCAGTCTGGGATACGCCAGAAAATGCAGGGCATTCCTGCCGTTTTCATCCAGGAGGGCGCTGTTGGCGCCGTGCTCCAGTAATAGCTTTACCAAAAACAGGTTTCCCCGGGCGCAGGCCAGCAGAAAGGGGGTAAGCCCGCGGCCATTGCAGTCAGGGGTATCTATCTCCGCAGCGGTTATTCTGCCGTCCTGAAGGATTTTTTCCACTCCATGATAAAAGTTCAGCCATACCAGAAGGTGAAAGGTGGTCAGGCCTCCATGGCCCACCGGAGAAAGCAGCTCCTCCTTCGTCCATTCATCCAGACAGGCTTCCGCCTCCCGGACAGTCTCATCTTTCATGGCATCATTGTAGAAGCGGGAATCCTGCTCCGTTTCCTGCCACCAGGGGATGTAAGCGGTCATGCTGTAAATTTCACAGGATGTAACCAGAAGGTCTGTGAGTTCATTTCGGTTCATATGTACCTCCTTATTTAAAAGTCTATTGCCTATTATTTTAGCACTTTCTGGATAGGGGGACAAGCAAAACAGGAGGAGAACCGAAATGCCGGTGGAAAAACCTCTGGCTGTATGATAAAATGGAGAGGAGTCTGGCGGAAAATGAAGGGATTGTAAATGAAAGGATTACAAATTAGGGAAAAGAAGGGATGGTTATGACAAACAAAGAAGCGCTGCGGATTGCCATGGAGCAGTCCGCATTGGATATCAATTGTAAGGCGGAAGATTTTCTTTGCGTCAGTAATGTGATTGTGCGGTCCGGTGTGGGGGAGGGGGCACGGAAATATTATCAGGAGCCCATTGCCTGCAATCTGGTATCCTACGGAAACAATATCGTTGCCTCTGTGCGTGACGAATACAGGGAAATCGTGGAAGAATACATAGGAAAATTTGAGTTTTACCATTGTTTTGAGACGCCGAATATGCACTGGCTGAACCAACGGCTGGCGGAGCGGGGGCAGAAAGTGTGTTTTATGGCCGAATACTATCTGCCGGATACGGACAGGCTGTGCGCTTTGCCCTGTGATTATGAACGAAAGATTTTGGAACAGTCTGATTTTGCGGAATTGTATCTGCCGGAATGGAGCAATGCTCTGTGTGAGGACCGGAAGCAGCTGGATGTTCTGGGAGTTGGGGCATATGCCGGAGGAAAACTCATCGGGCTTGCAGGCTGTTCCGCCGACTGCAGCACCATGTGGCAGATTGGTGTGGACGTACTGCCGGAATACAGAAGAAAGGGGATTGCAGCTTCTCTTACCAGTACTCTGGCCGTGGAAATTCTGAAACGGGGGAAACTGCCTTTTTACTGTTCAGCATGGTCCAATATCAGGTCTGTCCGGAATGCAATCAAGAGCGGGTTTCTTCCGGCCTGGGTGGAAATGACGGCAAAACCTGCGGACGTGGTTGACAGGATGAACAGGTAATATGGGGAAAAGGAACGGAAGACACGGAAATGCAGAAAATATGAAGAAACAGGAGCAGAGACAGATGCAGGAACAAAATCAAAAGCAGGACAGGAAGCAGAAGAAGGTTAGCAGTCTGATGCTTTTTCTGGCTGCCTCTATCTGGGGCACGGCCTTTGTGGCCCAGAGCGTGGGCATGGATTATCTGGGGCCCCTGAGTTTCAACGGAGCCAGGTTTCTGTTGGGCAGCGCAGCGCTTATGCCGGTAATCTGCCTTAACAGGGGAAGGCGCCCTGGGGTGGAAAAGAATCTTCCCGCAAAGAGAAAAGATACAGTTACAGGGGGCGTTTGCTGCGGGGTGGTTTTGTTTGCTGCGTCCCTGTTACAGCAGTACGGCATTCTATATACCTCTGTGGGAAAGGCAGGTTTTATTACAACTCTGTATATAATCCTGGTTCCTTTTTTCGGGATTTTTCTGAAAAAGAAGGTGTCAGGGAAAGTCTGGGCAGGGGCTGTGATTGCGGCTTTCGGTATGTATCTGCTGTGCATGAGCGAAAGCTTCTTTTTGGGAAAGGGGGATGCGCTGGTATTTTTGTGCGCCATTCTGTTTGCCATACATATTCTGGTGATTGATTTTTTTTCGCCCCGGACGGAGGGCGTGGAGCTTTCCTGCATTCAGTTTCTGACTGCAGGAATCCTGGGAAGTGTGCTGGCGATCTTTTTTGAAAAACCGGTCATTGGGGATTTTGTAAACGGAATCATTCCCCTGGCCTATGCGGGAATTCTTTCCTGCGGCGTGGCCTATACCCTGCAGGTGCTGGGACAGAAAAATACGGACCCGGCGGTTGCATCCCTGATTTTGAGTCTGGAATCAGTAGTCTCCGTGCTGGCAGGCTGGGTGGTTCTGAAACAGGAGCTGACAGGCCGGGAGCTGACAGGATGTGTTCTGGTTTTCTGTGCCGTGATTCTGGTGCAGCTTCCAGGGAGGAAACCATTCAAAAGACGAAAACAGAAGGGGAAACAGTCCGAAGAATAATCTGGCAGACAGTGGTGGGATGAAAGCGGATGAGACGACGATTTTGCACTGTGCCGGGGCAGCCTTTCTCCCGAAATAGGCTCCGGAGGCAGGACTGCCCGGTACAGTGGTTTTGGAACGGATAGAATTACAACCTGGTGATTTGGGCATCAGCATTGTAGGAATGAGGTTCCTTAGCAACTGCCTTGTGCCCGAAGGCAATGGCGATCTTGTATTCATAGGAAGGGGGCAGTTTCAGGGCTTTGGAAAAGTACTCCTTCTTTTCTCCTGTCATGGCATCCAGGATACAGCCGATGATCAGGTTACCCAGGCCAAGGGATTCCGCTGCCAGAGCCATATTCTCCACCGCTATTCCGGCATCCAGGGTGCCCCATTTGAAGGTACTGTCTGCGCTGATGACCACTACGGTGGGTGCTTCATAGTAGAAATTGTGGGGCGGTGACGTGATTTCCCGCAGACGGTTTTTCTCTTCCTCCAACTCCATAAGAATGGGGTGGCTGCCGGACAGTACTGTGAAATGGAGCTCCTGCTTATTGGCAGCTGTGGGGGCCTGCAGGCCTGCCTGGAGCAGAATGTTCAGCTCCTCCTCTGTGAGCGGTTCTGTGGTATATCCTCTGGTGGAACTTCTTTTTTTGATGGTTTCCAAGACTTGGTTCATTCTGGGCCTCCTTTGGGATGATTTTTGTGTTTTTATTATACACCGGGGTGCTGCCCGGAACAAGAGTAATGCAGATATCCATTACAGATGATCAAAGGCAACGGTTTCTTTGTCCAGTCTGGCCACCACCTCCTGGTTGGCGCCCATCTGCTCTGTGATATTCTCCATGTCTGAGGCAAGGCTTCTGGTACTGTCAGCCATGCCGCTGATTCCGGAGGCACCTTCATCAATGGCTTTCGTGATGGTGTCGATGGAATCGGCGATGCCGGACATGGAATTTTTCAGCCGCTCGGTTCTCTCATGGAATTCGTCCATAGTTCTTCGGATATAGGCAGCATCCTCTTTATACTGGCTCCCGGACTGGACAAAGGCCCGGAAATCTTTCAGGACGGAATCGCTCATGTAATCCACAAGCTGCTGCGCACTGGAGGAAAGATGATTCACGGCGGCAGTGACAACCGTGTTGAGTTCCTGTATGCGGTTGGCGGTGTCCTGGCTGGAATTGGACAGTTCCCGGACCTCTCTGGCCACCATGGCGAAGCCTCTGCCTGCATCTCCCGCATTGGCTGCTTCCACCGAGGCGTTCAGGGAAATCAGCCGGGTCTGTTGGGCGATGGCAAGGATATCTCCGGCCAGGGACTGAATCTGATTTACGCTTTTGCTCTGGCGGATGGCGTCGTTGAGGGACTGCAGGATTTCCTCTGTCTTTGCGTTGGTAATCTCCGCGCTGTTCAGGGCGGACTGCTGCATGGTATCCGCCCGGGTGTTCATCTGGGCGGTATAGGCTGTGATGGCGCCGCATTCCTCCGCAATGGTATGTACTTCCTGACGCACGCTGCGGGCGCCCTCATTGATGGAGGATACATTGCCGGCCACTTCCCGGAAGGTGGAGGAAAGCTGTCCCGCAAGGGTGGAGAGTCCGGCGGCATTTTTCCGGGAATCCCGGGTTCTTTTCAATACCTGGCCGGTCATGCCGTTGATATGGCCGGAACTTTCCTGTATGGCTTTCAGCATACTTTTGATCGGAATGACAACATTGCGGGTGATCAGCCGAAGATCCGTAAAGACAAGCAGGATACAGGCTGCCGCGGCAGCAATGCCTATGGTCAGGGACAGCATATAGACAGTGGAGAGACGGGTGCGCGCTTCCTGGGTCTGTTGGCTGAGGGAAGCATCCAGGGAGGCGATATCTGTCTCCATGGCGTCTGCGTAGGAGGCCACGTCGCCGTTGGCCAGGGCATAGGCGTCCTGGGTTTTGTGGGCGGCGCTGGCGCAGACCAGACGCACCAGGGCATGTTTGAAGGAAATATAGTCGGACTGAAGGGCATCATACAGAGGGCGGTCCGATTCCATGACATAGCTGTCATATTCTGTGAGCATCTGGTCCAGAAGGGCTTCTTCCTCTTTGATCTGCTGTACCAGAATGATCATGGTATCATAATCCGTGGCAACGATATGGCTTAAGGCCATTTTGTGAATGTCCATGGAAGACTGACAAATCTGAGCCAGGCGGCTTTTTCCGTCCATGTAATTGTCGGCGATATTGGAGGCGCTGGCATTTACGTTGCGGATGTTGATAATGGAAAGAATGTTGGACAACAGCGCCACAATGCCAAGCAGGGCAATGGGGATAGTCAAACGTTGCTTTAAACTGATATTTTTCATGATTGCGGATACTCCTTCTGTTACTGTTTACCTGTTATGTTTTTGGTCATATCCGGATGCGGGAGCTTACGGTGCGATAATGTCAGCCACCATATTGTCCAACAGTTCCTGAAGGCTTTTCCCGGAGGGGGTGCCGCCCAGGAGTTCTGTGGTAAAGGCAGTGACCGGTTCCCAGAAGTTGCCGCCGATGCGCTGCAGGCAGGAGAATTCCGACTGTTCCAGAAGCGCGGCAATGGCAGGCGCATTCTGAACCTCTTCAGAGGCGGCAGCGCTGCGGTTGGAAGGCCCCTGGCCGCGGAGCCGGAAGCGCAGTTCCTGGTTCTCCTCATTGGTAATCCATTCAGCCAGTTTTGCGGCCCACTCCCGCTCTTTGGAGTAAGCGTTTACGCCCACAAGTTTATAGCCGGAGAATGAGGCCATCTGGACCTGCTGTCCGGCGCAGGTATAGGAGGGAAGTCTGGAGGCGCCGTATCCGCTGCCCCAGGCTTCCTCTACGGGTACCGCATTCCAAACGCCGCTGATACCGGCGATGATGGTGCCGTTTTGGACGCCTTCCAGGAAGCCCGCGTCGTCCGTGCTGACAAAGCCCGGATTTTTTGCCATGGCAGCCATGGCCTTTGCCACATCGGTTCCCCGGATGGCGCCTTCCGTGTCGTTCCAGGTGCAGTAGTTGGTGATGCCGTCGTCATTCAACCCAAGCGTGAGTCCCGTGTTGCCGAAGAAGGAGTAGACATACCATCCTGAGGACCATTCCATAGAGACTTTTTTGCCCTGTTGGGCGGCAATGGCCAGCATGCGGTCCCAGGAGAGAATGTCTTCCTCAGAAAAGTAATTCTTATTATAATAAAGAAAATAGCCGTTGTCTGCGGTGAGGGGATAGGCGTAGAGGGTATCCTTTACCGATGCGGCATAAACTGACTCCGGCAGGTTGGCCGCCCGCAGGGCTTCTTCATTTTCTACCGGTTCCAGGGCGCCTGCCGCCACCAGAGTGTTCAGCTGATCGTCCGCGAAAGCAAATACATCCGCGCCGTTTTCCAGATCTCCCATCAGCGCATCCATGCAGTGGCTTTCGCTCTGGGGCTGCCAGGTAATCCGGAATTCAGCCTCGTTCCGGTACCGGTCTTCAAATCCGTCGATAATCTGACGGAGCAGTTCTTCGTCTTCTTCGGCGCTCCAGACAGTGAGATTTACCGGGCCTGAATCGGATTGGGATGCCTCCTCCGGGGAGGAGGTCTGAGCGCGGCTTTGACAGCCGGACAGGGATGCGGCCAACAGAAAAAGGGCCGGAAGATACAGATTCTTTTTATGTTTCATAATACTCTCCGTTGGTAGTGATATTTAAAACACAGGGAAGCTGTGGCTCCGCTATGTGCTTCTGTGTCAATATTGTACCATTGTCTGCAGATTTTTGCAATGAGGTGACCGGATAAAGGTCAGGCTTTCTGAAACAGATGTTATTGTTTACGGGGAGTTTTGAGAGGTGTTTTCGTGTGGAGTAATTGCCTGGACTGCTCTGACTGCCTGGAAGGACGTTCCGGCAGACAGACTGACCGGGCGGTAAGCCCGGCTACATCTTTTTGAGTTCGCATCTTTTTAAGTATTCCTTCAGGACGAGATTTATAAACTGGGAGAATGATCTGTCGTCCTTTTCTGCATATTTTCTGATTTCATCAATTACATCTGCATCAAGGGTAATACTTACTTTTGTCTTTAGTGGTCTCATTGTATACTCCTTTTTTAATATTATAGCATTTTGTACGATTCCTTATTGAATTATCGCATAAAGTAGTATAAAGTAAGATTATGCAAAAAGACTGGATTAGCGGCATTTTATGAAAGAACAGGGAAAGTGCAGAATGGGAGGGGTATGAAAAGGAAATTGTTTTTGGGGATTATTATATTCGGAGCAATGATAACGATGTTGATCTGGAATGACTATTACAAGTACAGACAGGTTATGGACAGTGTTCAGATAGTGCATTACATTGCAGGCAGCGGCTCCGGATATTCCTCCGTTTACCTGACGGCCATTGTGCCGGTGGGGGCATTCTGTGAGAGCCGGACAGCAGAGGCTGTCAGAAGATACGTCGTCTGCAGAGGGGAAGAGATTCCGGATATCATACAGATTGTGCTGTATGAAAGTATAGATAAACTAAAGAATGGAGAAAGTTATTTCAGAGTGACATTCCGCCGGGAATGTTCGTCTGATATTTTGTATAAATTTACCGATTTTTAATCAAAAAAAGTGTGAAATTATCTTTTTAAACTTTTCTTGAAGTTTCAGCGGCGCTTGTTTTCAAATGGCCATCGTAAAGATTCCCATTATTTAATTAAAAATTCAGAAAATTAGGTTATTTTAAATGATTGTGAAAAATTACCAGTGCTAAAACCTTACTTTAGTATAATCTTTTACTTGACTATAATCGCTTTAATGACTATAATTAACAACAGCATGATGGTTGGGCACAAATACACTGATAAATATGTAATCCCATGTTTATTTTGCAGGGAAAACGGAAAAGTCTGGCAGCCGGAAGGAGGATGGTACAGACATGAATAATACGGGAAAAGATAATTCCGGCGTAAAGAATGCCCGGGTATGGAGGGTGGCCTGCGGGCTGTTCCTGGCCGGGGCGCTTGTGTGCACGGCAGTGGCCTGTGCCGGGAAGGAAAACCAGTCCCGGGCCGAAGAGGAATATGAGAAACTGGCGGAACAGACCGGCGGGGACATCGTGGAGGAGGAAACCGGGGAGACGGAAACGGCACAGGCAACACCGGAGCCTACGGAGGAGCCGTCTGTGGAAAAGGACCCCCTGGCCGTGTTGGAGGAAATGGGCGTGCCCATTCCGGACAAGACTGTGGACTTTGCAGACCTGCAGGAGAACACCAATGCGGATATCTACGCCTGGATCCACATCCCGGACACACAGATAGACTACCCGGTGCTGCAGCACCCCACGGACAATACATACTACCTGGACTACAACCTGGACGGCAGCAGGGGGTACCCCGGGTGCATCTACACGGAGGACTACAACAGCAGGGATTTCACGGACCCCAACACGGTGGTGTACGGGCACAACATGAAGAACGGCACCATGTTTGCGGGGCTGCACAGGT
>CANBFE010000003.1 GCA_947367855.1 uncultured Lachnospiraceae bacterium
CCTGGCTCATTCACCTGAGATATAAACTTTAAAATTCCTTGATTTTTTAAGGAAAATCACTTGACAATATAGGGAGGTTTGGACAGGCCATCAGAAGGTGAGATTTATATAAATGAGATCTTAATTAATGATTTGGATGAGGAAGAACTCTGTGTCTTCAGAAGAAAGAATATAGGGTTTGTTTTTCAAAATTATAATTTACTTCCAGTTTTAAATGTCTACGAAAATATTGTATTACCACAGAAACTGGAAGGATGCAAATTTGATACAAAATATATAGAAGAAATTGTCGATTTTTTGGGAATTAGAGATA
This sequence comes from uncultured Lachnospiraceae bacterium, assembly GCA_947367855.1. Taxonomy (GTDB): domain Bacteria; phylum Bacillota; class Clostridia; order Lachnospirales; family Lachnospiraceae; genus Acetatifactor. The sequence goes on from CANBFE010000003.1 coordinate 314, forward strand.
AACTATTTCAAATGCCAAGTACACTATCAGGGGGGCAGCAACAGCGAGTAGCAATTGCGAGAGCATTTTGCATGAAGCCTGCTATAATTTTAGCGGATGAACCGACAGGAAATCTGGATAGCCGGATGAGTCGGAAGGTAATAGAATTGATGCAGAAGATGTCGGAAATATATAAGCAGACAACTGTTTTAGTGACACATAGTAAAGAAATTGCAAGGAGTGCACGGAGAATTATTCGAATGGGAGATGGGGAGGTTAGGACTTCAATCTAAAAGCATGCAAACGAGGGATTGTATGAAAACAATAATAAGTCTTGCAGGTGCTTTTGGAAAAGCTGACAGAAGAAACAATCTGCTTTTGTCAGGAATTATTGGTGTGGCGGTTTCTGCATTGTTTGTAATAATGAGTCTGGCAAAGGGCAGAATTTTGGCTGAGGACATAAGGGAAATCCGGGAAAACGGGTCTGTGGCTGCAGCTGTTTTGCAGAATGTGTCTGAAAATCAGTATCAGCAACTGTCAGATCTGAATTATATCAGTAATGTTGGAGTGATAAAAACCTTTGGCCGTTGCTATAGGAATGCAAGAACCCAATTTTTTACCTGCAGTGTGGTTGAGGAGACAGATTTCCTGGAAATTTTTGCTCCTGCATATGAAGATTTGAACGGGAATTATCCCCGGGCTGTGGATGAGGTGATGCTGTCTCTGTATATCTTATCTGATCTTGGAATAGAAAACCCAGAGGTTGGAATGGAGATTCCGCTGCATATTATTCGGACTGACTGGCTTACCGGAGGAGCGGAAGATATCCGGATGGATTTTCGTCTGAGCGGTTATTACAGGGATTATGTGTCTTCCTGGGAGAAACAGCCTACGGGATACTTTTCCGAAGCTCTGCTGCAGGAGCAGGGAATTGACCTGTTTCCCGGCAGCGCGCTTATAGTGTCACACCAGATATGGATGGGTGGGAAGCGGATTGAAAAGCGGTTATATCAGGATTTGGGTATAAAGGATGGCCAAAATCTACAAGTGACATATGAGGGAGGCCGGAAAGCCTTACAGAATATGGCAGGAGGAATTCTTGTTGCGTTTATCGAGACCATACTGATTGTTTTAAGTATGAATCTGCTTATCTATAATATTTTTTCCATTGGTATCAGCAGATATAAAAAACAATACAGATTGTTAAAGGCAATAGGGGCAACCTCGAAACAGATAAAAGGCATTTTTTTCCTGCAGGGTACCAGGATTCTGGTATCGGGAAGTATTATGGGAATCTCTTTGGGAAGTATTATTGTAAGGGCTGTTATTCCCGGGTTGGTAACACAGATGGTTCTTTCCGGAACCGGAAGCGTTGAAAATCTGGAATTATATTCATGGGGGCTGTTGGCGCTGTCAGTCTGTCTGGGGGCAGTGGGAGCCGTTGCTGCTTTTGGAACCTGTATCCGTCGTATCATCCGAATGTCGCCTGTGGAATGCATTAGTTCTGAGGAGGTGGTCAGCGTTTCCTCCCGAAAATATAAATCTTCAAAGGGGTGCGCAGTTCGGGAAATGGCCTGGAGAAATTTATGCAGGAAACGAAGAAAAATGTTCTTATCAATTGGTTCCATGTTTCTTGGAATTGAGATTTCCCTGCTTTCGATCGTAATAGCTGAAGGCATGGATCAGACCCATAGAATTGAACAAAATCCAGATTTCGAAATCGGTGTGACAAAAGATGCGGTAGCAGAATATATATTTGACGGCGCAGTACATACTGAGGCAATGGGACAGGAACTGCTGCCCCGGGAACTGATGAATTCCATTGTCTGGGCCACGGAATCAGCAGAAGAGGATATGATGAAATGCATTGGCAGTTATGGAGTTTTTAACCGTCAGTCAGTAAGTATGAAACCCAGAATGCTTTCGTACAGGAATGATGCCGAGATTATGACAGAGCTGACGGTACAGATAGTGTCTGATGAATGGGTAAAGGATCTTGAAAAATATGCAGACAGACAAAAAAGCCATTTAGACATGGATTCGTTTCAGGGGAAAGGCGGTTTTATTGTACTTCATAGTCATGAACTGTCACAAGAGCAACAGGTGGAGGCGGATAAAGTAATTGGAGAAAGCCTCAGCGGGATACTTTATGAAAAAGGCGGAAAGGAATTTGAGCTGATCTGCAGCGGATATCTTGATACAACGGAAAAAGGCTTTCCCGTGTTAAATATGCCGTGGGACGGGAAAAATCTGAATTATATTATAATCAGCAATAATATGGCAAGTCAGCTTGGAATTACTCCATATACATATGCAGTTGCTTTTGATGTCAGCAAAGAAGAGGAACCGGAGATAAAAAGAAAGCTGCAGGGTGTTTTGGCAGAATTCAATCAGGAAACCGAGAATTATGCCAAATATTATCTGACTGCGAAATCGGATATTCTTGCCGTGGAACAAAGCTATATACTGGCAGTAAGGGTAGTGATGGGAGTCTTTAACGGAGTGCTGATGCTGTTTGCTGTTCTTGGTTATTGTAACATTGTTATTACCGAGATGGTGGAACGGCGAATGGAATTTGCCATAATGCGAAGTGTGGGGATGACGCGAAGGCAGTTAAAGGAGATGCTGATATGGGAGGGCGTATTTTACAGCGGCTGTATTGTGGGGTTATTATTGAGCCTGGGAAGCGTGATTCTAAATGTGACAGGAATAATAATGCGCAAACAGATTTCATATTTTACATATCATTTTCCTTTATCTGCAGTTCTGTGCTTCCTGATTTTGCTCTTGGGCATATGCATTGGAATTCCGCTTGCTGTATATAGCAGTGAAAGAAAGGAAAGCGTTGTTGAGAGATTGCGAAATTTATGCTACTGATGAATTTAGGGATTGACATTATACAAAAGAGTCAGCGCCGTTACAGGCATGAGGTGATATATGAGAGAAAATAACTTAAAAATCAAGGGAAATATTCTGTTTTTATTGTGTATTCTGTTGGCGGTATTCAGCTCCGGATGCGGTCAGGAGGAGCAGAATGCGGAAAATGCCGTGTGGGAGAAGCAGGAGTATGACCTGTCCGCAGATTCCTGGAAAGGCTATGAGGAAGTGAAGGAAAGCAGCCAGGTTTGGAGCGTGTTCGGTTATTGGGAGAATAACGCGCCGGAAAAAGAGAATATGGAGCTGACAGGAATGGAAAGCGCCGTGGAAGATGAGAACTACTACATACTGTATGAGTATCAGGGGACCGGGGAGGACGCTTCGGACCGGAAATACGAGCTGGTTTATCTGAATCTGCTGACCAGGGAAACCAGAGAGTCAGAATTGACGTTTGGGCAGAAAGAAGGGGCCGGGGAGGAAATTCTGGATTTTTTGAAAGGGATGGAAGCCGGCAGGACGGATATACGGGGATTGGATGTTTTGGATGGAAAGCTGGGCCTGCTTGCAGTGCAGTACGGGGATACAGAACTGGAGCATGTCTATGCTGTCAGTCTGACGGAAAGCGGCGAGACAGACCATGTGCTTGATTTGCTGCCGGAGATCAGGAAGGAGGGGATTCTTCAGGAAAGGACCATTCCTGGTGGAATCCGGTTTGACAGGGAGGGACATATATATCTGAATGTGAACGGCGTGGCTGTTTTTGACAGGGAGGGTACCCTTGTGCAGAAAATGGAGACGGAAGCTAGTGTTGCAGAAAGCACCGGGCGTCTGCAGGACGGCAGGCCTGTTTTTGAATATACGGCAGAAAGCGGGAAAACAACCATATTTACGTTTTCGGGAGAGAAAGAACAGATTTTGTATAAGGGGGAATGCGGATATACGAGCTCCCGGTATTTTAATAAATACGGCGAGATAATTTTTGTGGAGAACGGAAGAATCCTGCGGTGGAATGCGGCAGGGGGAAAATGCGAGTCCATATATGCGGACCCGGGTTTGATGCCCTGGAAATGCAGGGCTGTTGTGGAAAACAGTGATGAGATCTCATTTGTGTTTGAAGATAGCGGAGAAGTGTCCCTGATTCAGCTGAGAATCGGAGAAATCGAAGAGAAGTTGGTGACGCTTTATCAGATGTATGAAGATCATGATATAATGCTGTATGCGGCAGAGTATTCCAGAAAGCATCCGGGGATCAGGATCGAGGTTGTCTCCAGGGGACAGGATGAGGATGCCGAAACCGCGCTGAACCAGCTTATGGCGCAGATTACAAACGGAGAAGGTCCGGACCTGCTTCTGCTGATGGACAGACAGATAAAGCCTTTACAGGAAAACGGCGCGCTGGCAGAGCTGTACGGACGGCTGCCGGAGGAGCTGACGGAGAATGTCTTTCCGGGCGTTCTGCAGCATGGCATGGTTGGAGAAGGTCTGTATGGGATAGCGGTGTCTGCCGCAGTCAGCACCATGGCGGTTTCGGAGGAACTCTGGAAAGAGGATGCCTGGACATTCCGGGATGTGATGGATATAATGAAGGACAGAGAACAATCAGGCAGCCCTTTTGCAGGATTCTGCAGCGGCCAGACATCGGATGATCTGCTGTATCAGCTTGTTTTAAAGGATATGGCAGCGGGAACCTCGTCCCTGGTTGACATGGAGAAGAAACTATGTTATTTCACCGGGGAGGATTTTCTCCAGGTACTGGAATTCTGTCGGGAATACGGTGCAGAACCCGGAAATGGAAAGTATGTTTCCCGGGAAGAACGTATGGCGGAGATTCACAACGGAAAGGTGTTGGCGATGTCCTGCGGGGGAGATCTTGCAATGTTCAGCCTTACAATGTCTGAACTGGGAGAGGGGTATAAATGTGTCGGATATCCCACGGACAACGGATACGGCGGATATGTGGGCTGCGGAAGCTGTATTGCTGTGAATGTCAACGCGCGGCAGGGGGAGATTGCCGATGATTTCCTGAGGTATCTGCTGAGTGAAAAGGTTCAGACGGAAATCGGCATCGGTACGGTCAGAAGGGATGTTCTGGTGAGCCACGTAAGGGAACACGGTAATTCCGGTGAAGGACCGGAGTATATACAGGACGGTTCTTATACACCTCTGGCAGGGAAGGCCGACGGAAGCTCTTATCTGCCGGAATATCTGGAGATCCTTGAAAAAGGTGCGCCTGAGCCGGCATGGCTTGAAGGACTGGAGGCGATTGTCATGGAGGAGGCTCTGGCCTGCTTTAATGGGGATAAGACGGCAGAGGAAGCGGCAAAGGTGATTCAGAACAGGGCGCAGCTGTACATTGACAGTCAGTAGGGAAGATACAGCCGCTTTTCCGGAAGCCTTGATACAGAGTCATATTTCACTTCATAAAATAACCAGGGGTGTGGAAAATTCATGGGGGGCAGGCCTTCCGGTTCCCCCATAGGCAATTCCCTTATAAATTTCACTGGTCAGGATATCCAGTTCCCAGAGTCTGTCTGCCTCCGGCGGCAGGCTCTTTTTGGTGTCTGCGGCTTTGGTAATCAGGGGAACGGAAGAGCAGTTTTTGATTTGCCCCAGCAGGGGCGCCGCAGAGCGGCGGAAGCCCAGTACCCTGGCATAGGGAATGTAATCCAGGGCCCGTCCGTATTCCATGTCAGTCTTTTTGATGCCCAGAAGGATGTGCAGCAGACATCTGCTGATCCGGGTGTGGGTGAAGGCTTTGGTCTTCAGCAGGTCGCAGAAGGCCTGGAAACCCGTGAACCGGTTCAGACTGCCAAGGATGCGGTTTGACAGATCCCGGGATACGTCCAGGTATGCCTCATAGCCCTGTTCCCGTTCTGTCAGGAGCTTATAGTACAGAATGCCTGAGAGGTCGTCTGCGTACACAGTCCTGTTTTGCGCAAGGCAGGACTCCAGAAGCAGCGCTGCCTCCCGGGGCATGTGGGGGCGGATGCTGGCTGCTGACTCTCCTTCCTGCAGTGTCCGGCGGATGGCCAGGGCGGAGACCGGGGAGGGCAGGGAGACGCCGGAGACTGCGGAGGAAATGGCGTCGTCATGGTATCCTGCGCCGATTCTCTTTATGGTAAATGGAATCAATCTGCTTTTCCGCTTTATAATTTCCTTTATATAGTCTATTCCGAGTATGTTGTTGGGGGAGCAGAGGATGGAAGCGCAGTCTTCGGAAAAGGTGTGGGTTCCTGCCTCCCGGCAGGCAGCGGTGGAAATCGCCCTGGCCCTGGCATCGGGATAGGACAGCCCCTGCTTTAAAAATTGCTTCAGCGCGGCGCTGTACCAGAGTGGTTCCTCCAAAAGGAAAGCGGCAATCCGTTCCAACTGTCCCACGTCCCCGCACTCGCTTCCAAAGCAGAGATGTGTCGCCACGCCGAGTTTGTCCAACAGGGCCACAGCCCCGGCGGCAAAATATTCGGAGCTTGCCGTGGCATACAGGGCCGGCAGCTCCAACACCAGGTCTGCGCCGCAGCGCAGGGCCATTTCCGTCCGGATATGCTTGTCTGCCAGGGCTGGGGCGCCTCTCTGGACGAAGCTGCCGCTCATGACGACAATAGTATGGTCTGCATTTGTAAGACGGCGGGATTCCTCCAGCTGGTATTTATGACCGTTGTGAAACGGGTTGTATTCTGCGATGATTCCGTTTATGCTCATGACGACTCTCCGTTTTTTCCTTTCTTCCTTTCTGCCGGATTTTGGGTTATCGGTATTCCGTACAGAAATATAAAATAACAATGTGAAAAAAATAACATACATGGAAGTGCTTACATCTGTATATTATGGGTAAAAATCAACAAGAAAAAAGGAAATGTATTCGAAAATATACAAATTACCGCATATTTGTCCTTGTGCAATTTTTCCATTTTTAGTATAATATGAATAATGCAGTTTGTTAAGTAAAATTTATGTAAATTAAAGGGAGCGGAGAAACGCCGGAAAGGAGAAGGACATGTCATATATTGACAAGATTAAGGACAGAGCCAAGCTCGACAAAAAGACCATCGTATTACCGGAGTCCAAAGACAAAAGAACTTTGCTGGCTGCAGCAAAGATAATGGAAGAGGGTATTGCCGACATTATCATGATCGGAAACGAAGAAAAGATTACGGACGGCGCAGGCTGGCTGGAGGTTGACCTTTCCGGTGTTACCATTATTGATCCTTCCGATACTCCCAGGCTGGACGGATATGTGGAACTGCTGTATGAGACCAGAAAAGCAAAGGGAATGACACCGGAGAAGGCAAGGGAGATTCTGTTGGACGACTATCTGACCTTTGGCATCGTGATGGTAAAGGCCGGCGACGCTGACGGCATGGTGGCCGGAGCCTGTCACTCCACGGCGGATACACTGCGGCCCGCCCTGCAGATTCTGAAGACTGCTCCCGGCGTAAAGCTTGTGTCCGCTTTCTTTGTGATGGATACCCAGTTCAAGGACCAGGGGGAGAACGGAACCTTCCTGTTTGCGGACTGCGGCCTGAATCAGGATCCCACTGCAGAGGAGCTGGCTGCCATTGCGGAGACTTCCTACAGAAGCTTCAAATCCCTTATCGGCCCCAAGCCTGTCATTGCCATGCTGAGCCATTCCACCAAGGGAAGCGCAAAGCACGCCATGGTGGACAAGGTGGTGGAGGCCACCAGGATGGCAAAGGAACAGTATCCCCATCTGATCCTGGACGGGGAACTGCAGCTGGATGCGGCTCTTGTTCCCGGTGTGGCCAAGTCGAAGTCACCCGGAAGTCCTGTGGGCGGCAGGGCAAATATTCTGATCTTTCCCAATCTGGACGCCGGTAATATCGGATATAAACTGGTGCAGAGACTGGGCGGAGCCGAGGCATACGGTCCCATGCTCCAGGGAATCGCAAAGCCTGTCAATGACCTTTCCAGAGGATGCTCCTGGCAGGATATTGTGGGCGTGGTGGCCATCACGGCCGTACAGGCGCAGCTGGCAGACTGAGACGGAAGAATCATAAAATATACTGTGAACAGAAAGGATGATTGTCATGAAAGTATTAGTAATCAACTGCGGAAGCTCCTCCCTGAAGTTTCAGCTGATTGACTCCGGGTCCGAGCAGTGTCTGGCAAAAGGACTCTGTGAGAGGATAGGAATAGAGGGGAGCATGATCACTTATGCGCCCCAGGGCGGCGGAAAAGAGAAGAAGGTGACGCCCATGCCCGACCATACGGAGGCCATCCGCCTGGTGCTGGAAGCTCTGACCAATCCTGAGACCGGAGTGGTAAAGAGCCTGGATGAAATCGGGGCAGTGGGACACCGTGTAGTTCACGGCGGGGAAAAATTTGCTGCGTCCGTGGTCATTGACGGGGAGGTACTGGCTGCAGTGGAATCCTGCAATGATCTGGCGCCTCTGCACAATCCGGCGAATCTGATCGGTATCAATGCCTGCAGAAAGCTGATGCCCGGCGTTCCCATGGTTGGTGTTTTTGATACGGCCTTTCACCAGACCATGCCTGAGGAAGCTTTTTTGTACGGGATTCCGTATGAATATTATCAGAAATACAAAATCAGGAGATACGGTTTCCATGGAACCAGTCATTCCTACGTCGCCCAGAGGGCTGCAGAGGTACTGGGCAGGGATTACAGGGATCTGAAGATCATCGTGTGCCATCTGGGCAACGGGGCCAGTGTTTCCGCCGTGAAGAATGGCAGATGCGTGGATACTTCCATGGGACTTACCCCGCTGGAAGGGCTGATCATGGGAACCCGTTCCGGTGACATTGATCCGGCCATCATTGAGTTTCTTGCCCATAAGGAGGGCAAAGACATCGACGAAATCATGGAGGTTCTGAACAGGAAATCGGGAGTGCTGGGGCTGTCGGAGAATCTTTCCTCGGATTTCCGGGATCTGGAAGACGGTTATATCAGGGGGGATGCCAGTGCGGTCCGGGCAATGAAGACCTACTGTTACCATGTGGCCAAATATATCGGCGCTTATGTGGCAGCCATGAACGGCGTTGACGTGATCTGCTTTACCGCAGGGATCGGAGAGAATGCGCCCATGGTCCGGAATTTTGTGTGCGGATACCTTGGATATCTGGGGGTGGAACTGGACCAGGATGCAAACAACAGGCGGGGTGAGGATATTGTGATCACCACCCCTGACAGCAGGACCACTGTGATGGTGATCCCCACCAATGAAGAACTTGCCATTGCAAGGGAGACCGTGCGCCTGGTGGGATAGGAAAGCGCGTGGGAAGTGATTTTACAGGCAGGCGGTACCGTACAATCCGGAATGCAGTATTCTGTGTTTGTTTACAACTATGATACATTTATGTAAAAAGTTGGTGACATAGAGGGCGTACCCTGTAGAAGTCGGATACAGAATATGGAATTCAAAAGCACCGGAGGAGAAAAAATGAATGATGGCAGGGGTTACCGAAGAACAGGCAGGAGAGTACATGCGTCGCAGAGGGCAGGGGACAGAAGCATCGTGAAGAAGCGGATGGAACTGTATATGATGTTTGGATGTCTGCTGATGATTGTGAACATGCTGTTTCTGCTGAAGATACAGTCACAGCTCACCAATATGAACAAAGCGCTGAGTCAGGTGCTGGGCACGCTGGTGGCCAGGCAGGGGGAGGGCGGTCCCGTATCTTCCCAGGAGGATTATCTGGCTCAGGGAGAAAGGGAAGAGGTTATATCGCCCAGATACCAGGCCGCGCCGGGAGGGACGACGCAGAAAGAGGATGAGGTGGATTACGTCTCGCTCTGCGGACTGGATCAGGTTGACAGGCCTGTGGACAGAACCCCTTCCCAGGTGGTAAAGAGGCTGGAGGAACTGGCAGAGGATAACGAAACCATAAAGGAGATAGCTGAAAATTATTCCAGATATCCGGAAGACATGATGGAGGCCCTGGCAAACAATCCGGAAATGGCTGATTTTGTGGGAAACTACCTCACTGCAGACACGGAGCCTACAGGCATGGGACTGACAAGGGCGGAAAAGGAGCAGAAATATCCCCTTTTTCTGCAGTGGGATCCCAGATGGGGCTATGTGTCTTACGGGGACGGGAGCAATGTGGGCCTTGCAGGCTGCGGACCCACCTGTCTGTCCATGATGCTTTATTACCTTCTGGGGGATGAAAGCTTTACTCCGGATGTGATTGCAGAATACAGCATGGAGAACGGGTATTATATGTCGGGAACCGGCACTGCGTGGAAGCTGTTGGAGGATGTGGCGGAAATCCACGGAATCAGCGTGGACCAGCCAAAGGCAACAGAGTGGACTTTTAAGAATGAACTGGATAAAGGGAATATCATTATCTGTTCCATGAAACCGGGTGATTTTACTGCAGGAGGACATTTTATCGTTATCTATGGATATGATTCGGAGGGCTTTTTGGTCAATGACCCCAACTGTGTGGCCCGCAGCAGGCAGAGTTGGACGTTTGAGTCCATAGGCAGGCAGATCAAGCACACATGGGTATTTGAGGAGAACTGAAAATTGCCTGTTTCCCGCGATTTCTTCTTGCAGTTTCCGGACAAAAGTACTAAAATGGAATACATTATCAGAGGAGAAAGAGGAATCTGCAATGAAAATAAGAACAAGATACGCACCCAGTCCCACAGGAAAAATGCATGTGGGGAACCTTCGCTCTGCTTTGTATGAATTTCTGATTGCAAAGCACGAAGGAGGGACTTTTATGCTCCGGATTGAAGACACCGATCAGGAACGGTATGTGGAAGGCGCTACGGAGATTATCTACCGTACCCTGGAGACTGCAGGACTGAAGCATGACGAGGGGCCTGACAGGGACGGGGGATACGGGCCCTATGTGCAGAGCGAGAGGATCAAGACCGGGATCTACATGAAATACGCGAAAGAGCTGATCGAAAAGGGAGAGGCATATTACTGCTTTTGCGATAAGGAGAGGCTTGCTTCCCTGAAGGCTGAGGTTGTGGAGGGAAAAGAGATCACCATATATGACAAGCACTGCCTGTCCCTGACCAGGGAGGAGGTGGATGCGAATCTGGCCGCAGGCAGGCCCTATGTAATCCGCCAGAACAACCCGGCGGAGGGTACCACCACATTCCATGACGAGCTCTACGGGGACATTACGGTGGAAAATGCGGAGCTGGACGATATGATTCTGATTAAATCGGACGGGTTTCCCACATACAATTTTGCCAATGTGGTGGACGACCATACCATGGACATTACCCATGTGGTCAGGGGAAACGAGTATCTGTCCTCCTCTCCCAAGTATACCCGGCTTTATGAGGCATTCGGTTGGGAGCCGCCCAGGTATGTTCACCTGCCTCTTGTGACCGATGAAAATCATAAAAAACTTGCCAAAAGGGGAGGGAGCGCCTCCTTTGAGGACCTGTTGGAACAGGGATTTGTGACTGAGGCCATTGTTAATTTTATAGCGCTTCTGGGATGGAGCCCGGAGGATAACCGGGAGATTTTTACCCTGGATGAGCTGATTAAGGAATTTGATTACCGCAGAATAAGCAAATCACCTACGGTATTTGACCTGGTAAAGCTGCGCTGGATGAACGGCGAATATATCAAGGCCATGGACTTTGACATATTCTATGAAAAAGCAGAGCCTTATCTGAAAAAGGCCATTACAAAAGATTTGGATCTGAGAAAGATTGCAGCCATGGTGAAGACACGCATAGAGGTCTTTCCGGATATTGTGGAGATGGTGGACTTTTTCGAAGAACTGCCCGAATATGATGCGGCCATGTACACGCACAAGAAAATGAAGACAAACAGCGCGACATCCCTGGAGGTGCTCAGTGAGGTGCTTCCCCTGCTGGAGGCGCAGGAAGATTTCTCCAATGACGCATTGTTTGATGTGCTTGTGAAATATGTAGGGGAAAAAGGCTGTAAAAACGGATATGTGATGTGGCCGCTGCGCACGGCTGTATCCGGAAAGCAGACCACCCCGGCCGGAGCCACGGAGATTATGGAAGTGCTTGGCAAAAAGGAATCCCTGGAGAGAATCCGGAAAGGAATCAGTCTGCTGCAGAGTCAATAACTAAACGAAATGTTCTAATACCGTAACCGGAGGGCGCCAGAGCGTGTTTGAAAATGAATTCCGCTCCGGGGCGCCCCGGGTGGGCGGAACCTAAAAAGGAGATAATATATGGATCTGAGAAACGCCAATGAGCCGCAGAAAGCGGCCATCATGCATCTGCGGGGTCCCTGTCTTGTCCTGGCGGGACCGGGGAGCGGCAAGACATTCACCATTACAAACCGCATTTTGTATCTTCTGGAGCAGGGTGCCGCCCCTGAGTCCATACTGGTAATCACTTTTATGAAAGAGGCAGCGCTGTCCATGCAGAACCGTTTCAGGGAGATGGCAGCCGCAGGGAGCAGGGAGACGGCAGAGAGGTCTCCGGCAGTTCACACACCATCTTACCCGGTGAATTTCGGGACATTCCATTCCGTCTTTTATCACATTCTGAAAGAGTCCAATGCGCTGAAATCCGGCAAACTCTTAAGCAATTCCGAAAAAAAGAATCTCATACTGCCCATACTGAAAAAGCTTGAACACACGGATAGCGGGTCAGGGGAGGAGAATCAGGATCTGAACGAGGATTCTGTCCGTCTCCTGTCAGCCATAGGTTACTACAAAAATACCATGAATATGTCCGCAGCCTGCGGAAAGGCGCCGGAAAGGTGGCAGGAGAGGTTTGAGGCAGTCTGCAGGGAATATGAGCTGGCCGTAAGGAAGACAGGCAGGCTTGATTTTGACGACATGCTCTATGAGTGCAGAAAGCTGCTGCAGGAAAACGGGACTGTCAGGACTTACTGGCAGAACCGGTTCCGGTATATTCTGATTGATGAATTTCAGGATATCAATCCGGTACAGTATGAGGCGGTGCGGTTACTGGCATCCCCGCCCTATAATATTTTTGCCGTGGGGGATGATGACCAGGCCATTTACGGGTTCCGGGGATCGGAACCGGAATGCCTGAAACGGTTTGCCGAGGAGTTCGGAGCCAGACAGCATCTGCTGGATGTCAATTACAGGAGCAGGCCGGGTATTGTGCAGGCATCCCTTGCCGTCATCGGGGAGAACAGGGACAGGTTTATAAAGCAGCTCAGGGCAGCCTCCGCAGAAGGGGATGAGGTACCTGTGCGCATACAGGCCTTTGGGGAGAAGGAGGGGCAGTACGGACATATGCTGGCGGCAATCTCCTCCCGCCTGGAGATGGGGGAAAGCTGCGCGGTTCTTTTCCGGACAAATTCCTACATGCAGGGCTTTGCCGCCAGACTGAAGGCTGCAGGTATTCCCTATGAGATGAAGGAAAAGGTGGCCAGCATTTATGAACATTTTATTGTGGCAGATATTATGGCGTATCTGAAGGTGGCAAAGGGAGAGGGCCGGCGGGAACATATGCTGCGTATTATGAACAAACCCTCCCGTTATATCAGCAGGGAGGCGCTTGGCGCAGGGGAGGCCGGACTGGAGGAAATGCAGGAATATTACGAGAGGGCGCATCTGCCTGAGACACAGCGGGACAGGGTGAAAAAAGAACTTGCCCGTTTCGGAAAACAGCTTCAGAGTGTAAAGGGTTTTAACCTCCGTCCGGCCATCAGCTATATTCTGAAAGCCATGGGGTACGAGGGCTATCTGAAGGAGCTTTCCGGGGGCAGCAGCGAGAAATGGCAGGAGTGGCAGGAACTGCTGGCATGGCTGAAAGAGGATGCCTCCGCCTACGGAAGCCTTGAGGAGTGGACTGCGTTCCAGGAGGGATATACCAGGAGCCTGGAACAGAACAGGGCGGATGGGAAGGGAAGAAAAGAAAAAACGGAGGAAAAGAAAGCGGAAGGCAGAAAAGTGCAGCTGCTTACCGTACACGGATCCAAGGGACTGGAATTCGATAATGTGTGGATTCCAGACTGCAATGAAAAAATTTTCCCCCATGGAACAATGCCGGATGAAAGCGCTGTGGAGGAAGAGCGCAGGATCTTTTATGTGGCAATGACCAGGGCAAAGAAAAGTCTGGAGCTCCTCTACCTCACAGGCACAAAGGAACGCCCCAGACAGTCCTCCAGATTTCTAAATCCCCTTTTCCAGGGTGGAACTATTCTTCCGTGATCTCATCGAATTCGCAGTTGTCAAGATATTCATCAAAGGCATCCGTCACATTTTCGTATTCATCGTCGTCCTCAATGTAATCCAGTACAGGCTCCTCATTGGGATCATCCGGATTTTCGCTGTAACGGTAGAACCATACCTCTCCGTCTTCATTTTCTCCTTTTTCATCCAGGGGCAGCAGTACAATATAATCCCTGGAGTCAACAGTAAGGATGGTGATAACCGCGCAATTTACTATACTTCCGTCGTCAAGTTCCAGTTCAACAGTCATTTCTTCGTCTTCATAATCATTTTTCTTTCCCATGGGAAAAACCTCCTCTTTGTTTGAATATGCCTATTATACTTGCTTTCATGCCATTGTGCAAGGAAAAGAAAAGTGGATTTCTTATCATTAGGGACTTTTTATTGTCAGAATTTTGTGGTAAAATATATTTGATTTTATTTTCTGCGGCATTTTTCAGGCATCTCCACAGCAAAACACAGTAATCCTACAGGTTAATATCAGACTATACATGCGAGGTACTTCGCAAAATATGGAGGGAAAGCGATGACAGAAAAAATTTTACAGAATGATCCCTATCCGCTGGGCGCCCATATTGAGGGCGGCGGAGTTCGTTTTTCCTTTGTGTCCAGAACTGCTTCCTGCGGAATTCTGCTCTATGACAGAAAAACAGGCAGGCTACAGAAGAAGATTCCGTTTACCGAAGAGGAGAGGACGGGGCATGTCTATTGCAAAAGGGTGACGGATATAGAGCCGGATGCGGCCTCCTACCTGTTTTTTGAGCAGGACAGGCTTATTCCCGATGAGAGGGCGAGAGTGTTTCACGGCAGGATGCCCTATGGAAAGGCGCGCGGAGCAGAAGACATGAAGGCCGGGTTTGTCACCGGAGAGTTTGAGTGGGGAGAAGACCGCTTTCCCAGACTTCCCTACAATAAGGTACTTGTCTATTGTATGCATGTCAGGGGGTTTACAAAGCATGTATCCTCCAATGTGAAGCACAGGGGAACCTTTGACGGTATCAGGGAGAAGATTCCCTATTTGAAGGAAATCGGCATTACTACCATTGAGCTTCAGCCGGCCTATGAATTTGCGGAGCTTCCTCTGACGGGAGAGGAGGAAAAGCTTCCCTATATGGCGGAACCGGGAGTACCGGAGCATTCCGCACGGCAGATGCTGAATTACTGGGGATATAAAAAAGGATATTACTATGCTCCAAAAGCCGCCTATGCGGCGTCGGCAGACCCGGTGGCAGAATTTAAGGAACTGGTCAGGGAGCTTCACAAAAACGGAATGGAGCTGGTCATGCAGTTCTATTTTCCGGAGGAGATAAAGTGGAATGAGATGGCGGAAATTCTCCGCTTCTGGGTTCTGGAATATCGTGTGGACGGGTTCCATCTGATGGGAGGAGAGCTTCCTGCTGATATACTGGCAGCGGATGAGGTCCTGGCAGATACCAAGATCTGGTATTACCGTTTTCGGATGGAGGAAATCTACAGGAAGGACGAGCAGCCCCGGTATCCCCATGTGGCGGAATATAATGATGCCTGGTATTATGACATGAGGAAGTTTTTAAAAGGGGACAGCGGGATGCTGGGCAGTGTGCTGTATCATATGCGCCATATTCCGGAGAAGGCAGGCTGTATTCACTATATTACAAATTACTATGGATTTACCCTGGCGGACCTGGTGTCCTATGACCATAAACACAATGAGCCAAACGGGGAGGACAACCGGGACGGAAGCGATTACAACTGCAGCTGGAACTGCGGGGAAGAAGGACAGACACGCAGGCAGGGAGTCAGGCAGCTCAGGCTGAAGCAGATAAAAAACGCATTGTGCCTGCTTCTGCTGTCACAGTCAACTCCCCTGATTTTTATGGGGGACGAGTTCGGCAATTCCCAGAAGGGAAATAACAATCCCTATTGCCAGGATAATGTGGTTACATGGCTGAACTGGGGAGACATGAAAAAGAACAGCCAGATTCTGGATTTCTGGAAGCTGTTGGTGGCATTCAGAAAGTCTCATCCCATTCTGAGACCTTCCAGGGAGCTGCGCCTGACGGATTATATAGCCTGTGGGTATCCTGATCTGTCTTACCACGGACAGAATGCATGGTGTCCCCGGACGGAGGATCCTTTCCGGTATGTGGGAATCATGCTGTGCGGAAAGTATGCCAGGGACGGAGAAGTCCAGGATGAGACCTTCCTGTATATTGCCGTGAATATGCACTGGGAGGGCCGTGGAATAGCACTGCCCAGACTGCCGAAGGGGATGAGATGGGAGAGTGCGTTTACAACGGAGAAGGAAGAAAAAAGCGGAAGGCGCGTATCGGAAAAGGAGGACGAGCTGTTGAGATTTGCCGCTCCCAGGAGCGTGACTGTGTATGTCAGTTCGGCGAAGTAAGGTTTTGGGGTAAGGTCCTGCACATTCCCCGGGAGTCTGCATATGATACTATAAACATATCATATGGAGATTTCTATGAATTGCTTTATTTTGTTGCTGCTGCTGAGCTGCTGCAGGTGCGGAAACGGATGTTCTGGCGGCGGATGCGGCTGCATGTCCGGGGATTCCTGCTGCTGCAGGGAAGGAAGGCGGAATTCCGACAGAGGCTGCGGTTCCTGCAGACAGGAGATGGGCAGAAAGCCCGGCTGCCGCGAGGAGAGACATGACCACGACGGCTGTGGCTGCCGTGAGGAGAGACATGATCATGACGGCTGCGGCTGCCGCGAGGAGAGGCGTGACCACGACGGCTGTGGCTGCCGCGAGGAGAGGCGTGACCATGACGGCTGCGACTGCAGGGAAAATGACGGTCGCGAGATGCAGGGGATGATTCCGCCTCCATGGCAGGAGTATCCCAGATTTCCCCGCAGGGATGGCGGAGGGGATTGCGAGTCATAATCCGTAACCGGCAGGAAAAAGAAGGACGGTCCCGGGAGGCCGTCCTTTTTCACGCATTTTTGTGCATTTTACGAAAAACTATTTCAAACCGGGTGTTTTTATGGTATAATGGCCTTATTCTGGACAGGAAGCATATTTTCATCCGGAATGGAAAGGCGGTTTTTCATGGAAAAGTACGTTGCGTATGTCTCCACTTATACGCGGGGAGACAAAAATGGAATAAAAATATATGATGTGGATATGGAAAGAGGACGTTTCACTGAGAAGGATAAGGTGGAAATTACCAATTCCTCTTATGTGACGATTTCCCACAATGGCAGGATTCTGTATTCCATTACCGATTTCGGGGTGGAGTCCTATGTGATCCTGAAGGACGGCAGCCTGGAATTTTTAAATTTCGGAGCCATCAATGGCATGAGAGGCTGCTATGTTTCCACGGATTATACGGACAGCTATCTGTTTGTTGCAGGCTACCATGACGGCAAACTGACAGTACTGAAGCTAGAGGAGAACGGCGCCATTGGTGAGATCACGGATGAAATCTACCATAAGGGCCTGGGAAGCGTGGCGGAACGTAATTTCAGGCCGCATATCAACTGTGCCAGAATGACCCATGACAATAAGTACCTGCTGGTGGCAGACCAGGGAATGGACCATGTGAATGTATACCGTTTTGACCTGCTGTTGGGAAAGGTGATGCTGGCGGATGTGATCAGGAGCGAACTGGAGTCTGCCCCCAGACATGTGAAGATTTCCAGGGACGGCAGATTTATCTATATTGTGCACGAAATGAAATGTTTTATCGATGTATATTCTTATGAGGAGAAGAAAGGGCAGCCTGTTTTTGAGAAAATTCAGTCTGTGAATACCTGTGAGGGAGAGATCGGCAGTTACAATGCAGCCAGCGCGCTGGAGTTTTCGGATGACCATAAGTATCTGCTCAGCTCCAATGCCGGGGACAATTCAGTGGTACTGTATAATGTGGATGAGAAAACGGGAAAGCTTTCCCAGATATTCTGCCTGCCTGTGGGAGGAGAGTATCCCAAGGATGCCAGTCTGTTCCCCAACAATAAGTTTCTGGTATCCCTGAATCATGAGACGAATGATATGACTTTCTTTCATGTAAATGTGGAGGACGGCACCATGATTATGAACGGACCGCCCATTAAGGTGGACGTGCCCAACTGTATTACCTTCCACAAGCTGTAATCTGCGTTAGTTCCAGACGCGGGAAAAGGGATTTTTCAGCTGTCTTTCCGGTTATCTGCTGCCGGGCAGGGAGACTGCCGGTTAACAGAATGCGAAAGGCAGCTTTTTTGCGGGATATTGAGAGAAACTCCGAAGGGACCGGAGTTTTTTCCATGGGGAGGGATATCCGGAGGGAGAGGCAGCCGATTGGAAAGAAGAGGAGAGAAAAATGGCAGGTTCCACATTAGGCACTGTTTTTAAGATTACAACCTGGGGGGAGTCCCACGGAAAGGCGCTGGGGGTGGTTATCGATGGCTGTCCTGCAGGCCTGGAACTGGAGGAGGCGGATATCCAGCGGTATCTGGACAGGCGTAAGCCGGGGACAAGCATGGTTACCACATCCCGGAAGGAAGAGGATGCGGTGGAAATCCTGTCCGGAGTATTTGAGGGCAGGACCACGGGTACCCCCATATCCCTTATGGTGCGCAATACTTCACAGCGGTCTGAGGATTACAGCGAGATTGCGTCTTTTTACCGTCCGGGCCACGCAGATTATACATTTGATGCAAAATATGGTTTTCGGGACTACCGCGGGGGAGGACGCTCCTCGGGAAGGGAGACCGTGGGCCGTGTGGCGGCAGGAGCGGTTGCCTGCAGGATTCTGGAGAGGCTTGGGGTATCGGTATGCGCCTATACCCGTTCCATAGGCCCTGTGGAGGCAGATCCGGGAAGGTTTAACCGGGATGCCATAGGAAGGACCCTTACTGCCATGCCGGATGAGGAGGCGGATGCCCTTGCGGTCAAATACCTGGAAGAGATAAGGCATGAGACGGATTCCTCCGGGGGCTGCATGGAATGTCTGGTGGAAGGACTGCCTGCAGGCATCGGAGATCCGGTTTTTGATAAACTGGATGCGAATCTGGCCAGGGCTGTTATGTCCATCGGCGCTGTAAAGGCAGTGGAGATCGGTGACGGCTGTCTGGTGTCTGCGCGCCGGGGCAGCGAGAACAATGATGCCTTCCGCATGAAAGAGGGCAGTGTGGTCAAGGAGACCAATCATGCAGGCGGTATTCTGGGTGGGATCAGCGATGGCGGCACAATTGTAGTGAGAGCGCATGTGAAGCCGACACCTTCTGTCTTCCGCAGACAGAGGACAGTGAACAGGTCCGGTGAGGAGATGGAGGTTACGATCAGGGGACGGCATGATCCCGTTATCGTGCCAAGAGCCGTGGTTGTTTTGGAATGCATGACTGCCATTACCGTGTTGGATGCCATGCTGCTGAACATGTCGGCCAGAATGGATTCCATAGTGGATTTTTACCGTTCCAGGTAATTTCGGCATGACGGAAAGCCGGGGAGGAGAACAGAGAAATGTATCGGATTTTAAAACAGGAAGGACGGGCAAAGAGGGCAGAGCTGGAGACGGTTCACGGCACGGTGCAGACACCTGTGTTTATGAACGTGGGAACCGTGGGCGCAATCAAGGGGGCTGTAGCCACAGCGGACCTGGAGCAGATTGGCACACAGGTGGAGCTTTCCAATACCTACCATCTCCATGTACGTCCGGGGGACAGGATTATCAGACAGTTGGGCGGACTCCACAAATTTATGTCCTGGGACAAGCCTATTCTGACGGATTCAGGCGGTTTTCAGGTATTTTCCCTTGCGGGACTGCGGAAAATAAAAGAGGAGGGGGTTTATTTCAACTCCCACATTGACGGGCGGCATATCTTTATGGGGCCTGAGGAAAGCATGCAGATTCAGTCAAACCTGGCATCCACCATTGCAATGGCATTTGACGAATGCGCGCCCAGCAAGGCGGACCGGGGGTATGTGCAGGCATCCGTGGAGCGGACTGCCCGGTGGCTGGAGCGGTGTAAGCGGGAGATGGCAAGGCTCAATGCCCTGGAGGACACCATTAATCCCCGGCAGATGCTCTTCGGAATCAACCAGGGAGCCGTGTATCCGGACATTCGCATTGATCATGCCAGGAGAATCTCCGAGATGGAACTGGACGGTTATGCTGTGGGCGGTCTGGCGGTGGGCGAGACCCACGAGGAGATGTACCATATCCTGGAAGAAGTGGTTCCTTTTCTTCCCAAGGACAAACCCACCTATCTGATGGGGGTGGGGACCCCGGCCAATATTCTGGAAGGGGTGGAACGGGGGATAGACTTCTTTGACTGTGTGTATCCCACCAGAAACGGCAGGCACGGGCATCTGTATACCAACCAGGGAAAGATCAATCTGTTTAATGCCCGGTATGAACTGGACGACAGCCCCATAGAGGAGGGCTGCGGCTGTCCTGCATGCAGGCGCTATTCCCGGGCTTATGTGCGGCACCTGCTGAAGGCCAAAGAAATGCTGGGCATGCGTCTCTGTGTCCTTCATAATCTATATTTCTACAATACCATGATGGCGGAGATAAGGGATGCCCTGGACGAAGGGAGATTTGCGGAATATAAGAAGCGGAAGCTGGAGGGTATGCAAAGCGGCAATAACGGGTAAAAAGCGCATTTTATGCCTTGACCAACAGCGTTTTTTTGTGTATTATGTTTATTTAGATGAAATTAGGTAGATTACAGACGTCTGACGTCGGAATGGAGGAAAGATGGGTATTTTATTGACAGAAGGGGCAGATGCGGCGGCAGCAGCAGGCGGAGGAATCAGTCTTCTCAGCATGCTTCTCATGTATGCAGTGGTAATCGGGGCAATGTGGTTTTTCCTGATGCGTCCCCAGAGTAAGGAAAAGAAAAGGGTGGCTGCAATGCTGTCGGCGTTGGCAGTGGGAGACTGCGTCCTGACCACGTCTGGTTTTTACGGAATCGTCATCGACATTAAGGACGATATGGTTATCGTTGAGTTTGGCAGCAACAAAAACTGTCGTATTCCCATGGAAAAATCAGCCATCAGCCGTGTGGAGAAGGCCGGAGAGAACTGATAACAGAAAGACTAAACCGCCGGAAAAGCGATTTAGTCTTTTTTTACTGCGTTTTTCTCATTCAACCGCATCAATGCAGTTCTGCTTCTGCCGCATGGATGTATGGAGGTAAAAGTCCATGGTGGTGCGTATGGAGGCATGTCCTAAAATGGAGGATACTGTTTTACAGTCTATGCCTTTTTCCAGGCAGGCTGTGGCAAAGCCGTGCCGCATTGCGTGGAAATTGCAGTCCTGCATTCTGCAGTGTTTCAGGACTGTTTTAAATTTCTTTTGTATATTCCGGGGCTCCGTACAGATTTCCGTTCCGGTCAGAAGGTATTTGTGGGGTTCTTCCCGCATGTTTTCCAGGTGACTCAGCAAATACTGGGGGATGGGAATTTCCCGCAGGGATGTGTGTGATTTTGGGGTGCGTATGTATAGAATGGTTCTGGGCTGTCCCAGGGTCCGGTCCGGATTCGGAATACGGGAAATTGTTCTCTTGATGCAGATGGTCTTTGTGGAAAAATTCACATCCTCCCACTTCAGACCGCATAATTCGCCTATGCGGATTCCTGTTCCCCGGCAGAGCAGAATCCCTATGGAAAAAATCGTATTCTGTTCCAGAAGGTATTCCTTCATTTCCATGCTGTCCTGTACCCTCAGCACCCTGGATTCTGTTCTGCGGCAGTTTACCGTGCAGTATGCAAGGATTTCCGGGCAGATAAGATTTGAATGCACGCCAAATTTGATGACTGCCCTAAAGACCCCCAGTACAGAGTGCACAGTGGTGTCGGCCAGTTCCTTTTGCCGTATATTTCCTATAAAGGCCACCACGCTGCTTTTCTCAAGGTTTTCCAGCTCGATGTCGGCAAAATAGGGCAGAATATGTGTTTTCACACAATAGGAATATCCGGAATAGGTACTTCTCTTTATGCTCTTTTTCCGGTTCTGCAGCCAGCAGCTGCAGAGATCCCCCATGGTATGGCAGGATACATGGCAGCAGCTGTCATACTGATATCTCCGGGCAGACTGGGCGGACATTTCCTCCAGTATGTTTTTTCCGGGGACGGATGGTTCCTGAAGCATTTTAGTTTCTTTCATCTTTTGTATAAATCCTCCTGATAGAATATATATGTTTCATGGGATATTATACAGGGAGACCCGCAGATATAGGAGAGGCAGCATTATAAGAGAAAAAGACAGGGGAGATTTTATTCCTGTTTAAAAAGCCCGGAACCTGGGGCTGCAGGTTCCGGGCTTGCCCGGTGTCATGTTCAGCGGTTAAGGGATTCTGTCTGCAGCCTGTCAAATTCGGCCATGCATTCGTCTACGGAGGCCCCGTTTAGTAACATTCGCACGATCAGGCAGGTGTTGCCCCATTGCTCCACATTCATGCCCGCATTGGAACCCAGTACATAGATGCCTTCATTGATCCGGTCGTTTAACGGCTTCAGGGCGTCAATACAGTCAACCTCCACATTTTTGGAAGGGGAGATGACCTGGTTTGTCTGGGAATACAGCAGCAGCATTTCGTCGGACAGCATAAAATCCAGCATGGCTTTTGCATCCTCCAGATGTTCCGCATTTGTACCGATGCCATATCCTGTATTGGATACCACGGGCATCTGACCGAGGCTGCTGGGAAATCCGATTACCTGCATATGAAAATTCGGTTTTCCGTATGCTGTCTCAGAATTCGCTGCGCCCCAGTAAGCCATGACAATGGGGGTTTTTCCTGCCAGAAAGTCAGGTCCCTCTCCCTCAATGGCTTCGGATACATAGGCTTTTTGGGCATCAATATAGCCCTTGTCAATCATTTCCTGCAGAAATTCGAATCCGGGGCGCATATAATCGCTGAGTCTGGTTTCTCCGCTGTTAAGGGAGTCGATTTGGGCCTGTGTATTGTCGCCGTTATAAAGCTCTGCATAGCCCTGTGCAAAGACAAAGGATTCAAGCCACCAGCGGTTGGTGCCCACCGGGGTTTCAATGCCGTTTTCCTGAAATATTCTGCAGCATTCCAGAAATTCATCCGGTGTATTGGGCAGTTCCAGATCATATTTTTCAAACAGGTCTTTGTTTACGAACAGTCCATGAACCACTACTTCCTGGGGAATTGCCACCAGTCTGCCGTTTACCGTGTTGGCTGTCTTAACCACTTCCCGGAGGTTTTTTGCGCATTCCAGGGAGGAGAGGTCTGCCAGCAGGCCTTCGGATCCCAGAATCTGGATGGTGTCAGGGTTGAGGAGATAAAGATCGTCCATATTGCTGCGCGCACGGTCCAACAGCACATCGTCATAGGTTTTGTCCTGATGGTTCTCTGCCGTGTAGGTTCTGTACTCCATGCGCAGCCCCAGAGCCTCCTCGGCTGCAGATACCGTCAGTTCATGGGCAGTTCTTGCCACATTTTCGGCATTTGGGTTGGACTTTTCCATGGGAGAGAACAGGTTCACCCTTTTGTAGCTCTCAGGGGAATTATCCACAAGATTTTGAGGAAATCCGGGCTTCTGGCTGCAGGCAGTCATGGTTACTGCAAGTGCTCCTGTGAGAAATAATCCGGCAGCCTGTCTGGTTAACTTATTCATACAGATATCCTAAATCCTCTCTTTTAAATGTTTTTGAAGAATTTTCTTTATTATTTCTATATCGATAGGCTTGGCAATATGATCATTCATTCCGGCTTCGGCAGCTTCCCGGACATCCTCGGCAAAGGCATTGGCCGTCATTGCGATGATTGGTATGGAAGAGGCATCCTGACGTTGGGAGGATCTTATTTCCCTTGTGGCATCGTAGCCGTTCATTACCGGCATCTGCACATCCATCAGAATGGCATCAAAAGTATCCGGAGGAGAGGCAAGGAAACAGTCAACTGCCAGACGGCCGTTTTCAGTTACAATACAGGAGGCTCCCTCTCCCTCCAGCAATGCCAGCAGAATCTCGGAATTAATCTCATTATCCTCTGCCACAAGAAAATGCCGGTTTTTCAGTATCCTGCTGTCTTCCAGCCTGGCGGGCTCGGCTGCTGCTTCCCGGCCGGAATGCAGCTCAAGGATTTTTTCCTTCAGGGCAGATACAAAGAAGGGCTTGGCAAGAAAGCCGTCCACGCCGATGCCCTCCGCCTTGTGCTGTATCTCTTCCCAGTCACAGGCTGTCAGGAAAAGGATGGAAATGTCGCCCCTGACTTCAGCCTGAATCTGCTTTGTCGTTTCCAGTCCGTCCATTCCAGGCATATTCCAGTCCATCAGAATTATATTGTATGTGTATCCATTTTCCCTGGCGGTATGGATTTTCAGCAGGGCGTCTTCTCCGTTTTTCGCCGTGTCCACAATAACGCCTGTATCTTTCATCAGAATTCGGATATTTTCCAGGATGTAATCTTCATCATCCACGGCCAGAAGTCGTACAATGCCGTTTTCCTGCCAGAAGTGTCCGTCTGAGGACTGGTCCGGAATCCGAAGGTTCAGTTCTACGGTGAAAAGGCTGCCCTTATCCACTTCGCTGGCAACATTGATGGTACCGCCCATGAGCTCCACAATATTTTTGGTTATTGCCATGCCCAGGCCGGTTCCCTGCACTTTGTTTGTGGTGCTGTTTTCCGCTCTGGTGAAGGCGTCAAAAATGACTTTGAGATACTCGGGAGTCATGCCGTAGCCATCGTCAGCCACTTCTATCCTGATATGCTCAAACTGACTGGAGTGCTGTTCCAGGCCGATGATGCGAAGCCATATATGTCCGCCTTCCGGTGTATATTTGACGGAGTTGGACAGGAGGTTGATCAGGATCTGGTTCATCCGGGTCTCGTCACCGATCAGACGTTCATGCCGGATGCCGCTTACCGTAATCTCAAACTGCTGTTTTTTGCCCTTTGCCATGGGGCGGATAATGGCGTCTATGGAAGATATCATGCTGTCCAGTGTAAACTCGCCAAGAGTGAGTACGGCTTTTCCGCTTTCTATTTTGGATACATCCAGCACATCGTTGATCAGTCCCAGAAGATGCTGGCCGGAGGCAGTGATCTTCCGGGTATATTCTCTGACTTTTGCCGGATTGTCCGCCTCCTTGTTCAATAATGTGGTAAATCCCAGAATCGCATTCATCGGAGTGCGGATATCATGGGACATATTGGAAAGGAACATCGTCTTGGAGGCGCTGGCAACCTGTGCGGCCTGGAGCGCTTCTGTGAGCTGTTGGTTGTGTATTTCCCGTTCGGACTCCTGTTCCATGCGGATACGGCGGTTTTGCCTTTCATTCAGGAAATACAGGGTGCAGCAGATCAGGAAGGCAGCAAGCATAACTATGACCACGACAATAATATTCTGGTTTACGGCTTTTCCTTCCTGCTGAATGGATTCTATGGGTACATATCCGATCAGATAGAGCGCACCGTCATTAACCGCCCACATGTAGATCAGGGATTCCCGGTCCCGGACATCGTGGTAGAACATGACATGTTCGCCTCTGCGGATGCTTTCGGAAACATCTTCCTGAAGCCTGGGTTCCAGTATTCTGTTGGCATTGTAAAAATCCTGCAGATTGATATGGCCTGCGGAACGTTCGCCGATTCCTTTTGGCTTCAGCACAAAACGCTCGCTTTTGGCATCCATTACATAAAGTGTGGCATTATTGTTGTAAAATTTTTGAGGCAGCACGTCTTCAAAGGAGTCATAGATATATTCTATGTAAAGCGTGGCTGCAGTCTGCCCGTCTTTTACCACCGGACAGGACAGAGTATAGGCCCAGGTTCCCATGTCGTTCAGATAGGAACCGGACAGGGGCAGGCCGTCAACTTCCTTTCCGGAAGAAAAGTCCAGCGTGTCCGCGGTAAATTCTTCTCCATTGTTTGAAATGCCCGTGCTTTCCCCGGAATTGATGAGGGAAATCCTGATCATACTCTTATTGGTGGTATAGGAGAGAAGGAAGCGTTGGGGGTCCTCCAGAAGAGCCAGTTCCTGTGAGAGCAGTTTCTGGAATTCTGCCTCTTTCTGCAGGATGGCCTGCATGGTTCCCCGGAGCAGCCCAAGACTTTCGCTTAGATTGTCAATTGCGGATTGGGACATCTGGGACGAGATTTGTCCTGCAACGGAATATACAACGCCTCCCAGCAGAATAAATGTCAACACTATGGAAAGGATGAGGCTGTATCCATGGCCTGATTTATTTTTGGACTGTTTTTCTGACATAATACATTTTTCCTTTAAAACATTACAATAAAACATTACAATACTTACGAACAACATCATAACATTTTTTTGTTATAAAGTCAAAGAAATGTAGAACTCTTCAACGGAATGCGCTTGCCATTTCCTCTACTCCATGATACGCTTTTTCTGTAATTTTGCTCCTGAAAATCGGGGCAGGGCAGACTGAAACCTGCAGACCGGCGTACAGGACAGAAAGAGAGGAAGAAGTATGAAAATGAAAAAGAGGCTGCATTTATTGATGGTGTGCCTGCTGACACTGCTGTTGGCAGGCTGTGGTCCGGTAATTCCGGATTCTTACGGCACGAGTGAGGAAGTATCCGCAGAAGCTCCGGAGGGAAGTTCCGAAGACCTGGGCCCGGAGGGTGGGAGTGATTCAGTTGGAAGTTCCGAAGAGGCCGGAGACGATGGAAAGCAGGGCATGGAGGAAACACTACCGGAGGACGGCATATATACATCCAGGGACGAGGTGGCACTATACATTCATCTCTACGGTCATTTGCCGTCAAATTTTATTACAAAGAAGGAAGCAGGGAATCTTGGATGGGAAGGGGGTTCCCTGGAGCCCTATGCGCCGGGCAAGTGCATCGGGGGAAACCGGTTCGGAAATTATGAAGGACTTCTTCCGGAGAAGGAGGGGCGTACCTATACGGAATGCGATATTGATACCCTGGGGGCGGACAGCCGTGGAGCCAGGCGTATCGTATTTTCCAATGATGGTCTGATTTATTACACGGAAGATCATTATGAGTCCTTTGAATTGCTGTATGGGGAGGAATAGCAGGAAGGAGTTCAACATGAAAATATGCGTTCTGGACGGAGAAAAAATTACGGATAAAGAGGCGCTTCATAGTACGCTGGCGGAGTGTCTGGGATTTCCGGACTGGTACGGCAGAAACCTGGACGCCCTGTATGACTGCCTGACGGGTATGGGGGAAAATGTCGAAATAAGGCTTCGGCAGACAGCGGCTTTAAAGCAAAATCTGGGAGGATACGCTGAAAATCTGCTGAGGATGCTGCGTGATGCTGCAGAGGAAAATGAGAAAATTTTGGTCAGTATTAATGAAAAATAGGGCAGATTTGGATTGGAATTTGGATTTATAAATTATTTTTATTGCTATTTGCCCTCATATCAGTTATGATAATAAGAAATACTTTTGCACACTGACGTATCAAAACAAAGCTGTGCAGGAAACAGATGGATTGACTGAGACGCTGCCGCAGGCAGGAGAAAGGAATTGAGGCATATGGAATTACATATTACATGCATTCCCGGAGACGGAATCGGACCGGAAATCATCGCGGAGGCGAAAAAAGTTCTGGAAAAGACTGCGGAAGTCTACGGGCACAAAATGATTTTTGAAGATATTCTCATGGGCGGAGCTTCCATTGACGTTCACGGCGTTCCCCTGACGGAGGAGGCCGTGGCCAGGGCGAAAGCAGCGGATGCAGTGCTGATGGGCTCCATTGGCGGGGATACGACTACATCCCCCTGGTACAAGCTGCCGCCCAATCTGCGCCCGGAGGCCGGGCTTTTGGCCATTCGCAAGGCATTGAATCTGTTTGCGAATTTGCGTCCTGCGGTTCTTTATGACGAACTGGCGGCCGCATGTCCTCTGAAGGAGGAGATCAGCAAGGCTGGTTTCGATATGCTGATTATGCGGGAACTCACCGGAGGACTGTACTTTGGGGAGCGGAAAACCGTTGAGGAAAACGGGATCAGGAAGGCCATTGATACGCTGACCTATGACGAGAACGAAATCCGCCGCATAGCCGTAAAGGGCTTTGACATTGCCAGGAAGCGCAGGAAGAAAGTCACCAGTGTGGACAAGGCCAATGTGCTTGACTCCTCCAGGCTTTGGAGGAAGGTGGTGGAAGAGGTTGCGGCGGACTATCCGGATGTGGCTTTGGAGCATATGTTGGTGGACAACTGCGCCATGCAGCTGGTGAAGGACCCGGCCCAGTTTGATGTGATTTTGACGGAAAATATGTTCGGTGATATTCTCTCCGATGAGGCCAGTATGGTTACCGGCTCCATCGGCATGCTTGCCAGCGCCAGTCTGAACGACAGCAAATTCGGTCTCTATGAACCAAGCCACGGTTCCGCCCCGGACATCGCGGGAAAGGACATCGCCAATCCCATCGCTACGGTTTTGAGCGCTGCCATGATGCTGCGGTACAGCTTTGACCTGGATAAAGAGGCCGACGCCATAGAGGCGGCGGTAAAGCAGGTGCTGAAGGACGGCTACCGCACCGGGGACATTTATTCCCAGGGCTGTGAGAAGGTTGGATGCAGCAGAATGGGAGATCTGCTTGCGGAGCGGATCCGGTAAGTAAGGGAGCTGAAGAATGATATTTAGTATAGAATTACGTTTGTAAAGTGATTATATTTCAGAAAGGTGAGTAAAGATGAGAAGTGATTCGGTAAAGACGGGCACAGCCCAGGCCCCTCACAGAAGCCTGTTCAATGCCCTTGGTTACACGGAGGAGGAGCGTCGGCGTCCTCTGATCGGCATTGTATGTTCCTATAATGAGATTGTGCCCGGGCATATGAACCTTGACAAGATTGCGGAGGCAGTAAAGATGGGCGTGGCAATGGCAGGAGGTACTCCCATCATGTTCCCTGCAATCGCTGTGTGCGACGGCATTGCCATGGGACATATCGGAATGAAATACTCCCTGGTGACCAGGGACTTAATTGCGGACAGCACGGAATGCATGGCATTGGCACATGGCTTTGACGGTCTGGTGTGCATTCCCAACTGCGATAAAAATGTGCCGGGACTGTTGATGGCGGCGGCCCGGGTGAATATTCCTACGATTTTCGTGTCCGGCGGTCCCATGATGGCGGGGCGCATCCATGGACAGAAGAAGAGCCTGTCTTCCATGTTTGAGGCTGTGGGCAGCGTGGCTGCGGGAACCATGACTATGGAAGAACTGTGTGAGTATGAGGAGAAGGTATGTCCTACCTGCGGTTCCTGTTCCGGCATGTATACCGCCAATTCCATGAACTGCCTCACAGAGGCCATCGGCATGGGACTTGGGGGCAACGGCACCGTTCCGGCAGTGTATTCCGAGCGTATCCGCCTGGCCAAGCATGCGGGCATGAAGATTATGGAGCTGGTGGAGAAGGATATCAAGCCCCGTGATATTATGACCGAAAAAGCGTTTATGAATGCGTTGACAGTGGACATGGCTCTGGGCTGTTCCACCAATTCCATGCTCCATCTGCCTGCCATTGCCAATGAGGCAGGGGTGGACCTGAATTTGGACATTGCCAATGAATTGTCCGCAAAGACTCCCAACCTGTGCCATCTGGCGCCCGCAGGTCCTACTTATATGGAAGATCTCAATGAGGCAGGCGGTGTCTATGCAGTGATGAACGAACTGACAAAGAAAAATCTGCTGAACCTGGACTGCATGACCGTGAACGGTACGCCTATCGGCGAAAATATTAAAAACTGCCGGAATCTGAATCCGGAGGTGATTCGTCCGGTGGAAAATCCCTATTCCGAGACCGGTGGCATCGCCATTCTGAAAGGAAATCTGGCTCCGGACAGCGGGGTGGTGAAGCGTTCGGCTGTGGTGCCCGAGATGCTGGTGCATCAGGGACCTGCCAGAGTGTTTGACTGCGAGGAAGATGCCATTGACGCCATCAAGGGCGGCAGAATTGTGGCGGGAGACGTGGTGGTAATCCGTTACGAAGGCCCTAAGGGCGGCCCGGGCATGCGGGAGATGCTGAATCCAACATCTGCCATTGCAGGTATGGGCCTGGGTTCTTCCGTAGCCCTGATTACCGACGGACGGTTCTCCGGCGCTTCCAGAGGCGCTTCCATCGGCCATGTATCCCCGGAGGCTGCGGTAGGCGGTCCCATCGCACTGGTGGAAGAGGGAGACATCATCAGCATCAACATTCCGGAGAATAAACTGGATATCCTGGTTTCCGATGAAATACTGGCGGAAAGACGCGAAAAGTGGCAGCCCAGGGAACCGAAAGTGACCACAGGCTACCTCACCAGATACCGGGAGATGGTTACCAGCGGCAACCGGGGCGCTGTCCTGGAGATCCGGAAGTAACAAGATAATACGGCCCATAGGACTTCCGGACGCAGGGCCGGGCAGTTGCGGAACTAGAATAGGAGAATAAAATATGCAGTTAACTGGAGCAGAAATTGTAATACAGTGCCTTCTGGAGCAGAAAGTGGACACCGTATTCGGTTATCCCGGCGGCACAATTCTGAATATCTATGATGCATTATATGACCACAGTGACGAGATCAGGCACATTCTGACATCCCATGAGCAGGGCGCAGCCCATGCGGCGGACGGTTATGCCAGGGCCACCGGCAGGGTTGGCGTGTGCATGGCCACCAGCGGCCCGGGCGCTACCAACCTGGTAACGGGTATTGCCACGGCCTTTATGGATTCCATTCCCGTGGTGGCAATCACTGCCAACGTGACGCTTCCCATGCTGGGCAAAGACAGCTTCCAGGAGGTGGATATCGCCGGAGTGACCATGCCCATTACCAAGCACGGCTATATTGTCAAAAACGTGGAGGAACTTGCAGACACTCTGCGGCACGCTTTTACCATTGCCAAAAGCGGCAGGCCTGGTCCTGTCCTGGTGGATATCACCAAGGATGTGACTGCTGCTGTGTGTGAATTTACGCCTGTGCAGTCAGAAGCGCCCAGGCGCAGATATCTCTGTACGGAAGAGGAACTAGATGCAACAGCGAAGCATATCATGGAAGCAAAGAGACCCTATATTTATCTTGGAGGCGGCGCAGTTGCGTCGGGCGCCTGTGAGGAAGTGGCGGAATTTGCTGAGCTTATCGATGCGCCGGTATGTGATACCCTGATGGGAAAAGGCGCTTTCAACGGCAGAAGCGAGCGCTATACCGGCATGATTGGTATGCATGGAACCAAGACCTCCAATCTGGGCGTGAGCCGCTGTGACCTGTTGATTGCACTGGGAGCCAGATTTTCGGACAGGGTTATCGGCAATCCGGAAAAATTCGCGGAAAATGCAAGGATCATCCATATGGATGTGGATCCGGCGGAAATCAATAAGAATATACGGGCGGATGTCAGTCTTGTGGGAGATCTGAAACTGGTGCTGCAGAATCTGAACAAACGGCTGACGAGACAGGAACATAAGGAGTGGATGCAGGAGATTGCGGACCTAAAGGCTGCATATCCCCTGAAATATGACGATTCCCGTCTGTCCTGTCCCTATGTGATAGAGACCATTGACAGGGTTACCGGCGGAGAGGCGCTGATTACCACAGATGTGGGACAACATCAGATGTGGGCGGCGCAGTATTACTGCTACACACAGCCTCGCACCTTCCTGTCCTCAGGAGGACTGGGAACCATGGGGTATGGTCTGGGGGCCTGTATCGGGGCTCAGCTTGGACAGCCGGATAAGCTGTGCATCAACATTGCCGGAGACGGTTGTTTCCGCATGAATATGAATGAACTGGCTACGGCAAGCCGTTACAATATTCCCATCATACAGGTTGTGATCAACAATCATGTGCTTGGCATGGTGCGGCAGTGGCAGACACTCTTTTATGGAAAAAGGTATTCCCAGACTGTGCTGAACGACAGTGTGGACTTCTGTAAGGTGGCAGAAGGACTGGGCTGCGGCGCCATAAGGGTGACCAAAAAGGAAGAGGTTGAGCCTGCCATAAGGGAGGCTGTTGCCATGAAGCGTCCTGTACTGATAGAGTGCGTAATTCCGGAAGACGATAAGGTATTTCCCATGGTTCCGGCGGGAGCGCCCATTGCGGACGTCTTTGACGGGGATGATCTGGCCAAAAAATCGGAATGATAGGAATTTGTAATACTCATGAAAAAAATAGTTCGTTTTCTTATGTTTTTTCTGTTCGGAGGACTGGTGCTGGGGGTGGGACTTTTTCTGGCGCTGGCTTTATATTACCAGAATTCCTTTCCGGTAAACACATGGATCAACGGGGTATACTGCACAGGCAGGACTGTGGAGGAGGTAAATGAGGAACTGGTAAGGACACAGCCGGGGACCTCGTTCAGTCTGGTGGATCCGGAGGGCGGAACCTGGGACATTCCTGTTTCTGATGTGGATATCAGGCCTGATTACACAGCGGGCCTGAAAAGCTATTTAAAGCAGAATGCTTCTTTTTACTGGCTTAAAAATCTGCAGGAGCCCGTTTCCAGCGAGATTGCGCCGGAAAAATACATTGTGGATGAAGGGAGGCTTCGGGAATATTTCGAGGCGCTTCCCTTTGTTGCGGCAGAACAGGAGAGAGGAGAGGGGGTACATATCCGCCGTTCCCGGGAAGGATACTACCTGCAGGATGATAATTCGGGACATCTGAACAGGGAAAAGGCTTTTGCTTATTTGAAAGACTGCATCTCCGAAGGCAGATCTGTGATAAAGATGGAAGAGGGTGGTTGTTACGAAGATCTGCCGGACAGCGCCGAGGACAGGAAACAGCGGGAAATTTGGAAACAGATCTGTGAATTTACGGAAAAATGCGGCAGGATCAGTTATGATATGGGAACGGAGACCGTGGAGATTTCTGCAGACACAGCGGCAGACTTTCTGGAGGCGGAACCGGACGGCAGCTGTCCTGCCCTGGATGAGCGCGGATTGATTTCAGTCAGGGAGTCGGCGGTTCGGGAATGGGTGGAGGCATTGGCTCTGCAGTATGACACCTGGGGGACAGAGCGGGAATTTGCGGCTACAAGAGGAGACACGGTTACCGTGAAGTATGTCACCTATGGAACCCAGCTGGATACGGAGGCAGAATACAGCTATCTGTTGGAAGCGCTGCGGGGAACGCCGGATGCAGCGGGAGCTATGCCCCATGTTCCGGCTTACACGCATCAGGGATATGCCAGGGGTCTGGATGACATTGGTGGTACTTATATCGAAATCGATATGACGGAGCAGAAAATGTATTACTATGCGGAGGGCGAGCTCACATTGGAGACGGATGTGGTTACCGGTAATACCGGCAGGCGGATGGGAACGCCTCAGGGGATCAATTTCGTCTATGCCAAGGAGCGCAACCGGACGCTGCGGGGAGCAGATTATGCGTCTTTCGTAAAATACTGGATGCCTGTAAAGGGAAATGTAGGAATCCATGATGCCAGCTGGCGGTCCAGGTTCGGGGGACAGATCTACAAGACAAACGGCTCTCACGGCTGTATCAATACTCCCTCCGACATCATGGCCGAGCTTTATGAGCTGGCTGAGGTGGGGACTCCGGTGATTATGTTTTATTGAGCTTCATTTACCCGGTCCGTGAGTGCATAAATTGCTGCGGGGTGAAAAGGAACCAAAGATTTTAACGATGTACTTGACTAAAGTGCCAAAAGTGGGTATGCTGTACTTATGTTTTAGGATTGTGGGAGCACATAGTGCGGAGCAATCCGTAATATCATAGGATATAGGATAGAACCGCAGATGCGCTGTGCCGGGAAGCGGAGCGTATATGTGGCATTGTGAAAGGAGGAAGATAACATGTCCAGAGTGTATAATTTTTCCGCGGGACCGGCGGTTCTGCCGGAGGAGGTACTGCGGGAAGCGGCAGAAGAGATGCTTGACTACAAAGGCACAGGCATGTCGGTCATGGAGATGAGCCACCGCTCCAAGGCATATGATACCATTATCAAAGAAGCGGAGGCTGACCTGCGTGACCTGATGAAGATTCCCGACAACTACAAAGTACTGTTTCTGCAGGGAGGGGCAAGCCAGCAATTTGCCATGATTCCCATGAACCTGATGAAAAACAGGAAAGCGGACTATATCGTTACGGGACAGTGGGCGAAGAAGGCTTTCCAGGAGGCGCAGCTTTACGGAGAAGCCCGCAAGATTGCGTCTTCCGAGGACGAGACCTTTTCCTACATTCCGGACTGTTCGGATCTTCCCATCAGCGAGGATGCGGATTATGTATATATCTGTGAAAACAATACGATTTACGGCACCAAATTCAAGACCCTGCCCAATACCAAGGGAAAGACCCTGGTGGCGGACGTGTCCAGCTGTTTTCTGTCCGAACCGGTGGATGTGAGCAAATACGGCGTGATCTATGGCGGTGTTCAGAAAAACATCGGGCCTGCGGGTGTGGTGATTGTGATCATCCGGGAAGACCTGATTACCGAGGATGTGCTGCCCGGTACCCCTACCATGCTGCGCTACAAGATTCATGCGGACAATGCTTCCCTTTACAATACACCGCCTGCTTACGGGATCTATATCTGCGGCAAGGTATTTCAGTGGCTGAAGAAGCGGGGCGGTCTGGAGGCAATGAAGGAATATAACGAGAAGAAAGCCGCGGTTTTATATGAGTTTCTGGATCAGAGCAGGTTGTTTCGGGGAACTGTCCGCAGGGAAGACCGTTCCCTGATGAATGTGCCTTTTGTGACCGGCAATGAGGAGCTGGATGCAAAATTCGTGAAAGAGGCAAAGGCTGCGGGTTTTGAAAATCTCAAGGGGCATAGGAGCGTAGGAGGCATGCGCGCCAGCATTTACAATGCCATGCCCATGGAAGGTGTGGAAAAGCTGGTGGAATTTATGCGGAAATTTGAAGAGGAAAATGGGGTTGTGTGATCAGTTTTCCCACAGCGGAGTGCAGGGAATAGGATGCAGCCTGCCGCGGCGGGAATGAATTCTCTTTCAGGGGAAAGATTCGGGTCAAGAATAGGAGATGCGATGTATAAAATCAATTGTCTCAATCCTATCGCACAGGTAGGACTGAAAAATTTCAGCAGTCAATATGAAATAACGCCGGATGTAAAGGCGGCCGAAGGGGTTTTGGTCAGAAGTGCCTCCATGCACGAAATGGAGCTTCCGGAGAAGCTTCTGGCAGTGGCCAGAGCCGGGGCCGGGGTGAACAATATTCCCCTGGACAAATGCGCGGAGCAGGGGGTGGTGGTGTTCAATACTCCCGGCGCAAATGCAAACGGTGTAAAGGAACTTGTGATTGCAGGCATGCTTCTGGCTGCCCGGGATGTGGTAGGCGGTATCGAATGGGTAAAGGCATCCCGTGAGAATGAGGACATTGCCAAGGCTGCGGAGAAAGAGAAGAAGAATTTCGCCGGCAGGGAGATCATGGGGAAGAAACTGGGTGTCATCGGACTGGGAGCCATCGGTGTGAAGGTGGCCAATGCCGCAGTGGCACTGGATATGGAAGTGTATGGCTATGATCCGTATCTGTCTGTAAATGCGGCCTGGAGTCTGAGCCGTGCCGTGCACCATGTGACCAATGTAGACGATATCTACGAACAGTGTGACTATATTACCATCCATGTCCCTCTGATGGATGCCACAAAGGGAATGATCAACGGGGCAGCCATTGAGAAGATGAAGGATGGGGTGATTCTGCTGAATTTTGCAAGGGATCTGCTTGCCAATGAGAAGGATGTACTGGCAGGTCTGGAGAGCGGGAGAATTGCCCGTTATGTCTCTGATTTTCCAAATCCCACCACTGCGGGACAAAAGGGCTGCATTGTGATTCCCCATCTGGGTGCAAGCACGGAGGAGTCGGAGGACAACTGCGCCGTGATGGCAGTGCAGGAGCTGATGGACTACCTTGAGAATGGAAATATACGAAACAGCGTGAACTATCCCGCCTGCGACATGGGGATATGCACCACCATAGGACGTGTGGCGATCTTCCATAAAAACATTGCCAATATGATTACCAAATTTACCGCGGAGTTCGGTGAGAAGGGCATCAACATCAGCAATATGACCAATAAATCCAGGGGGGAAGTGGCATATACCATGCTTGATGTGGAGGAGCCACCTACGGCGGAAATGGTTCAGGCCCTGGAGCAGATTCCAGGGGTATTCCGGGTGAGAATCGTAAAAGGATAGGGGAATGCGGGCATTTACGAAGCGACTTTCCCCTTTTGTGTATCGCGCAGCGATTTAAATTAGGAGGGAAGAGCGGATATGCAGGAAGCATTTTCAAGAACACAGATGCTTCTCGGAAGAGAAGCAATGGATAAATTGAGCCGTTCCCGGGTGGCCGTATTCGGGATCGGCGGTGTAGGCGGCTATGTCTGTGAAGCTCTGTCCAGGAGCGGTGTGGGGGCTTTTGACCTGGTTGACAGCGACAGGGTAAGCCTGACAAATATGAACCGTCAGATTATCGCAACCAGGAAGACCATCGGGCAGTACAAGGTGGATGTGATGCGGGAGCGTATTCTGGATATCAATCCGGAGGCTCAGATATGGGTATACAGGTCTTTTTTCCTGCCGGAGAATGCGGATTCCTTTCCCTTTGGGGAATATGATTATGTGGTGGATGCAGTGGATACGGTGACTGCGAAACTGGAGCTGATCATGAGAGCCCGGGAGTATGGGGTTCCCGTGATCAGCAGCATGGGCGCAGGGAACAAACTGGACGCCGGCGCCTTTCAGGCGGCAGACATTTACGAAACAAAAGTCTGTCCCCTTGCCAAGGTTATGCGGCGGGAGCTGAAAAAGCGGGGCGTAGATCATCTGAAGGTGGTGTATTCGGAGGAAACGCCCCTGTGTCCCGCAGACAGTCAGGAGACAGGAAGCGAAGAAGTCGGCGCGTCTTCCAGGCGGATTCCCGGAAGCGTGGCCTTTGTGCCTTCCGTAGCGGGACTGATCCTGGCAGGGGAGGTAGTGCAGGACCTGATAAGCTGAGCGGAACTGCAGATTATCGGTAAATGGCCTTTGCGATTTCCCCGGCCATCTTCGGCTTGTTCATGGTATAGAGGTGAATATGCCTTACGCCGTTTTCCTGGAGGTCACGGATCTGGCGGATGGCATAATCAATGCCGGCCTTTCGCATGTCTTCCTTATTGTCACCATAGTTGGCGATCAGATCCGCCAAGGCTTTGGGCACACTGGAGCCGGAGAGGCTGACTGTGGTGCCGATCTGTTTGGCGCTTGTGATGGGCATGATTCCCGCGCAGATGGGGATGGTAATCCCTTTCCGACAGGCCTTTTCCAGGAAGGCATAGTAGTAGTCGTTGTCAAAGAAAAGCTGGCTGATGAGGAATTCGGCTCCGGCCTGCTGTTTTTTCAGCAGATTGTTCAGATCGGATTCCATGCTGAAGCATTCGTAATGCTTTTCCGGATAACAGGCTCCGGCCATCCGCAGCCGTGTATTTTTCTTTAAAAATTCCATCATATCACTGGCGTGGGCAAAGTCCCGGGAGGCATACTGCTCATCGCTCATGTCTCTGGGGCGGTCTCCCCGCAGCGCCAGTACATATTCCACATGATGCTCTCCCAGAGATTCTGCAACCCGGAGAAGGTCTTCTTTCCTGCTGCCCACACAGGTCATATGGGCTACCGCATCAATGCCCAGATGATTGCGGATATAGGAGGCGATTTCCACGGTCCTGCCGGAGCGGCTGCCTCCTGCGCCGTAGGTGACACTGATAAAATCCGGCTTCAGCAGTCCCAGGGAATCCAGAATCTGGAAGGCAGATTCAAATTCTCCGTCCTTTTTGGGCGGGAACACTTCAAATGAGAGCGTATTCTTTTGTTCATTTATATTCTGCAACATGACAAAATCACCTGATTTCCTTATTTTTGCTTGATTTTAGGACATAAATATCGTAACATAAAAAGGAATTCATTTCAAGGGAAAGGTGGCCTTGATTCACAGAGAGAAAATGTCTTGAAAGACAACAAAACTCCGGCGGGAGATAGTCCGGAGGAACCAAAACTGTGAAGAATGGCCAAGGGTGCATGGTACAGCATGGAAAAACAGGGATTTCAGGGAACCGGAGAATACGTGGCCAGTGAGGAGCTGATGGCCAGTGTGAATATTGCAATCGCGCTGAAAAAGCCGCTTTTGATCAAGGGAGAGCCAGGCACGGGCAAGACCATGCTGGCGGAGGCCGTGGCCAAAGCCCTGGGTAAGCGGCTGATCATTTGGAATATCAAGTCCACCACCAAAGCCCAGGAGGGGCTGTATGTGTATGACACCATTCAGCGTCTCTATGACGGGCAGTTCGGCGAGGAAGGTGTGGACGACATTGCCCATTACATCAAACTGGGCAAACTGGGAGAGGCCTTTGACAGCGAAGAGCAGGTAGTGCTTCTCATTGACGAGATCGACAAGGCGGATCTGGAGTTCCCCAACGATTTGCTGTGGGAACTGGACCAGATGGAGTTCTATATCAATGAGACAAAGCGCACCGTGAAGGCAAAGCAGCGCCCCATTGTGATCATTACCTCCAACGCGGAGAAGGAGCTGCCGGATGCGTTTCTGCGGCGCTGCATTTTCCATTATATCGATTTCCCGGACAGGGAGCTGATGGAGGAGATCGTGCGGGTGCATTATCCCGACGTGGAGGAGAATCTGCTGAAGAATGCCATGGAGGTGTTCTACAATATCCGGGCGATCCGGGACATCCGCAAGAAGCCCAGTACTTCCGAGCTGATCGACTGGGTGAATGCCCTGCAGATCGGGGGAATTCCCGCGGATACCATACGAAAGGCCCTGCCCTTTGTGGGGGTAGTGGTGAAAAAAGACGAGGATCTGCAGCTGGTGCGGCAGGAGCCGAATCTGTAGACAGCCGGATTATGTTTTTTTTCGGATCGCAATAATCTTCAGGGCTTTATCGGAATCAGCCATCCTTCGGACAGAAAGCCTTTTGTGAGAAGTTCGGATTCTCCTGGGCAGTTCGGGAAGGAAAAGGATGGGGACAGATGCTGACAGGAAAGGTGGAGAGATGGGACAGATTGCCAACCAGATGCTTGCAGAGTGGTGCTGCAGAATGGCGGAGAAGCTTAAGGAAAAAAGGAATTCCAGGAAAAGTAAAGGGCAGAATAAAGGACCGGAATCTGCAAAAACAGGTCAAAACAGCACAAAAGGGAGATTGGAATGATCTATCTGCAGAAGGATGAAGTCTTGATACGGGATATGGAAAAGGCGGACATCCTGTCAGTCTGCCGGGCCCAAAAAGACGAATCCGGGGGAAAATAGCCGGTTATGTGTATCTTTACTGCCAATGCAAATGGGGGGCTTCGGGAGGCCGGGGGTATCCGGAGGGTGGATGTCTGATTTGACAAGACGAAACAGGGTGAATGTCCATGGGGAACTGAGTATATGAAAAATGAAAACAATGACATAGAAGAGGAACAATTATATTCCGGAACTTATGAGAGAGAAATCACAGAACCATTTAACCCTAAGGATGTGGATATTATTTCTCAAACAATGGTAATCTCCAACATCATTGAGCAGCTGAAATGTGGAGATATTCTGTTGGAACCGGATTTTCAGCGACATCCTGATTTATGGAATGATAAGAAACAGAGTAGGTTGATTGAATCGTTGATGATTCGTATTCCACTGCCAACATTTTATTTTGATAGTACAAAAGATGATAAATTAATCGTGGTAGACGGACTGCAAAGATTATATGCTATTAAAAGATTTATGGTACTTGGTGAAGAGGATGAGAAGCGCCTGAAGCTCACTGATTTAGAGTATTTAAAGGAGTATGAAGGGAAAAAATTCGAGGAACTTCCACCCAATATGCAGAGAAGAATAAAAACACAGGCATTAAATACCTATGTGATCAGGCCAGGAACTCCGGATAAAGTGCGGACAAGTATTTTTACGAGAATTAATACGGGAGGTCTGACTCTGGAACCGGCAGAAATTAAAAATTCTGTTTACAGAGGACAAGCTGCTAATCTGTTAAAGGAACTGGCATATTCCGAAGAATTTAAAACGGCAACAAGGCATAAAATAGATTCCAGGAGAATGTTGGATTGTGAATTTGTGAATCGCTTTTTGGCTTTTTATTTGTTGGGAACAGAAAACTATTCGGGTAATTTAGAAGATTATTTGAATGATGTAATGATTCGATTGCAGAAGGAGTCAAAAGCGACAATTAAGAAATGCCGTGTCGATTTTTTAAAGGCGATGAAATATGCTGCCTGCATTTTTGGTGAAATCGCTTTTCGAAAAATTACTGCAAATGAAAGGTACGGAATGATAAATAAGCCGCTTTATGATGCAGTAACAGTCAACCTGGCAAAATTGAGTGTGCAGGATTGTAAAAATTTATTGAAAAAGAAAGAGGAAGTGTTGAAAAAATATATTGCGCTGTTAATGGATAAAAAATTTACAGGTATGATTACAAGCGGAACGGCTGCTGTAGATAATGTCAGGAATAGACATAGTGTAATCTGTAAATTATTTCAAGAGGTATTAGAAGATGATTAGTTATATGCAGATAGAAAATTTTAAGTCAATAAAGAAATTGGCATTGCCATTAGAGAATCTGAATCTGTTTTTCGGAATGAATGGTATGGGAAAATCTTCTGTGATACAGGCGCTATTACTTTTAAGACAAAGTTTTTGGGAAAATTATAAATCAAGTTTGGATTGCTTGTACACGAATGGTGAGATGATACAATTGGGAACAAGCAAAGATATTTTTTGCCAGAGTGCAGATTCTGACATGATAAGATTCTTTCTGCAATTCGGTGCGCAATTAACCTATGATTGCTGCTATAAATATGAAGCTGATGAGATGGACAGTGATCAGCTGATGAGGATTGGAGCAGAAAAAAATGAAAGTTATGCAGTATCCTTATTTTCGGATCAATTTTCATATTTAGGTGCCGAACATATTGGCCCGAGAAAACAGTACAGCACTGAAAACTGGAAAAAAAACGGTGTTGCGCGATTGGGAACAATGGGGGAATATGTAGTTCCATTTTTAGCGCTTGAAGGAGAAAAAATGCGGGTTCCTGATGAGATGTGTCTGGAAACCGGAAAAACAAACCGTTTAATTGATCAAGTATCTGCGTGGATGGCTGAAATATCTCCGGGGATCCGGATATCTGCAGAATTGCTTCCAACAATTGAGAAGGCAAAACTGGCAATTCGTTATAGTGGAGACAGATTGGTTTCTGATGCATTTCTGCCAGTCAATGTTGGATTTGGAATTCCGTATGTTTTGCCTCTTGTTGTGGAATTACTTATTTCAGGTGAAGAAAGCCTTTTACTGATTGAGAATCCGGAATCGCATCTTCATCCCAAAGGGCAGACTATGATGGCAAAACTGATATCATTAGCTGCTGATCATGGGTGCCAGATTATTTGTGAATCTCATAGTGACCATGTGATTAATGGAGTAAGAGTTGCTGTAAAGAACAGGTGTATAAACAATAAAAAGGTAGGAATTTCTTTCTTTTCAAAAAACAGAGACCAGGAAACAAAAGTGGACAATATTTATGTGGACGAAAAAGGAAATTTGAGTGATTATCCATCTGGATTGTTGGATGAATGGGGCATTCTTATGACAGAGTTAATTTAGGATGGCGGAACCCGATTTTCTAAACATAAGAAATTTTTATTTCGCCTTTTTTCGCGCTCCATATGAGTCTGATAATGTAGAAAAGGAACAAAATGAATATTTTGAACATGAGTGGCTTCATAATGGAAAACCGTGCATTGGCTTACCATTAGCCGTTATATTGAAATCAGCGGCTTTAAGTATCTGTGAAGACGGCTGGTGTGACGCATTTGTTGATGTTACAAAAGATGGTAACGCAGAGACTGTTAGAAATATTAGTACGGAACAGCATGTTGATATACATATTCCACAGATACAGGCAGGCCAGGAAACGGAACTGGTGGAAAGTGGTCTGCAAATAAAAGATAAAAAGATTTCCTTGAGGGATGACCATGGGGCAGATATATTGATGGAGTTCTCAAAACGTTTGATAAGATGTCCCTATGTTGTAAGTGTGATTAATTCTTTACCTTTTAATTCTCATGAACGAAGGTTTATCAAAAAGATACGCGGAGAGGGATTGATCGAAATTGTTTTGCCCTGGACAGACAAAGGGTATGGTGTGGTAGTGCAAACTACAGGAAGAACAATGAAGGAAACTGAATTAATAGGAAAAATAATAATGGAAAAATACGGAGGGGTATGAGCCTCGTAACGTCCTGCTTCGCAATTGAAAATTATATCAAAAAATGTGTTTTAACAAAAGTATATTTTGTGCGTCATGCACAGCCGGAACATATGTGGGAGGATGACAGAACAAGGCCCTTAACTGCGGAAGGCAGGCAGGATGCCAGGATGGTAACGGACTTTTTGGCAGATAAGGGGATAGATGTATTTTACAGCAGTCCCTATCGAAGAAGTTTTGATACAATTGCGGCAGCTGCGGCCTGTTATGGAAAGGATATTGTTACGGACGAGAGACTGCGGGAGAGAGAAAAGGGAATCAACGGCAATGAACATGGCATGTTTGAAAAACGTTGGGCAGATCATGATTATTGTGAGGAAAAGGGCGAGTCACTCAACATGGTGCAGAGGAGGAATATAGAGGCCCTAACGGAAATACTGGAGGAAAATAAGGGGAAGCGGATTGTGATTGCAACCCATGGGACGGCCCTTAGCACCATTCTGCATTTTTACCATCCGGAGTTTGGGTGTAAGGATTTTCTGCGGATTATAGACTGGATGCCGTATATTATGGAACTTGACTTTCAGGGGAATAAGCTGTGGGCAGAACAGGAACATTGTTACATAGAGAAAGAATTTCCGGGAAAGAAAAGAGCGAATAAAAAGCAATGAAACAGATAAGAAGCAGTGAAGCGGATAGAAAAAAGTGAAACAGATAAGAAGCAGTGAAACAGATAAGAAGCAGTGAAGCGAATAAAAAGCAATGAAACAGATAAGAAAGCGGTGAAACAGAGGAAAGCCGAGAGGAGCAGGAGAAGGGATAGGATATGTTTATAAAATTTTTTGAGGTCTTGAGGGAAAAAGGGCTTCGGGTTACTTTGGGAGAGTGGCTTACCTTCCAGGAGGCTCTGGACAAGGGGCTTTGCGGCAGCTCCCTGACCCAGTTCTATTACACGGCCCGGATGATACTGGTGAAGAGCGAGACGGATTTTGATAAATTTGACATGGCTTTTGAAGAGTGCTTCAAGGCGGCCCAGAGGGAGACGGAAGTGGGCAAGGAGATGCTCCGTTGGCTGGATAAGTCTGACATGATGGAACTGGCTCACGAGGAGGCCAGGGATCATATGAATAAAATGGAGGATCTCCAGATCGACAAGGAGGATGTGGAGGAGAAATTCAGGCAGCGTCTGAAAGACCAGGACAGCGAGCACAACGGCGGAAGCTTCTGGATCGGTACCATGGGCAAGACCTCTTTCGGCAATACCGGCGGAAATGTGGGCGGCGTCCGGGTGGGCGGCAAAACAGGCTACCAGTCCGCCTTTGCGGTGGTTGGGGCCAGGAAGTACCGGGATTTTCGGGACGACAGAGTCCTGGACAACAGGCAGTTCCAGATGGCGTTCCGCAAATTAAGGCAGTTTTCCAGCAGACTGGACATTCCGGAGACGGAACTGGACATTAACGGCACCGTGGACAAGACCTGCAACAACGGCGGCTGTCTGCAGATTGTTATGCAGAAGCCCCGGAAAAATGCAGTGAAGCTGCTGCTTTTAATGGACTCCGGCGGCACCATGATTCCCTTCAGCAGCCTGCTGAACGATTTATTTCAGGCCATTCATAAGTCCAATCATTACAAGGATGTAAAGACCTATTATTTCCACAACTGTATCTACAGCAAGCTCTACAAGACCCCGGAGTGTGAGAACGGAGACTGGGTGGATACGGAGTGGATGTTCCGCAATGTGGGAAGCGACTACAAGGTGATCATCGTGGGGGACGCGGCCATGGCGCCGGAGGAGCTTTATTCCGATACCGGGAACTACAGAGGCCCCAACGGCGGCCTGTCCGGTTATGAATGGCTGCAGCTGATGAAGAAGAAATATAAGAAAGTCGTGTGGCTGAATCCCAAGATGGCTCCCGGCCGGGCACCCTGGCGGGAAGCGGAGACTGCGGTGAAGGAACTGTTTCCCATGTATAAATTGACGGTAGACGGGTTAAACCAGGCAATGGTGAAGCTGATGGCGAACAGGTGACGGAAGGCACTGGATGTGGGGTTGGGGAATTCTGGGCAGATCACCATCAGTGGGATGTCACACAGCAACGGCAGAAATGTGCAGGGTGAAACAGAGCAGGAAGCGGGGAGTATATGGGGAAATTTGCAATACCGGTTGGCGAGGAGAATTTTGAGCAGTTCCGTCTGAGCGGGGGATATTATGTGGACAAGACAAAGCTGATTGTGGAACTGCTGCAGGATAGCTGCAAAGTGAACCTGATTACGCGTCCCAGGAGGT
Organism: uncultured Lachnospiraceae bacterium; assembly: GCA_947367855.1. GTDB lineage: Bacteria > Bacillota > Clostridia > Lachnospirales > Lachnospiraceae > Acetatifactor. Next base: position 44,696 of record CANBFE010000003.1, read on the forward strand.
TTGGCAAGACACTGGCCATGAGTATGCTGAAGTACTATTTTGATATCCGCAGGGACAGCAGAGAGATTTTCGAAGGACTGGAAGTCACAAATCATAAAGCGCTGTGCAGGGAATGGATGAATCAGTGGCCTGTACTGTCTGTCAGCTTCAAGGATATGGCAAAATGCAGTTTTCTGGATTCCTATAATCAGTTTGCCTATAACATTTCAAGCCTGTGCGTGGAATATGCCGGGTTGTTGGAAAGCGGCAAAGTGGATGAGGGAGACAGAAAGCGTTTTCGACGGCTGCGGGACGGCGAAGCTGCCAGGGCAGAGGTGGAGAACAGCCTGTTCATGCTTACGAGGATGCTGTATATGCATTATGGCAGATCGGTGATACTGCTGATTGACGAATATGATGTTCCTCTGGCGAAAGCAAATGAATACGGATATTATCAGGAGATGCTGGACATGATCCGCAGTGTGATGAGTACTGCCTTTAAGACCAATGACTTTCTGAAGTTTGCAGTTGTGACAGGGTGCCTGCGGATTGCGAGAGAGAGCATATTTACCGGGACCAATCATTTTAAGTCCAATTCTGTTGCAGGGAAAAATTATCTGGACTGCTTTGGCTTTACCGGGGAAGAGGTGGAAGGGCTTTTGGACAGGGCAGGCTTTTCTTCCAGAAGCGCTTTGGTGAAAGAATGGTATGACGGCTATCATTTCGGGGCATATGATATTTATTGTCCGTGGGATGTGGTAAATTATCTGAATGACTTGGGATCAGACCCGGAAATGATGCCCGGGAGCTATTGGAAGGATACCAGTCACAATGATATTATCAAACGTTTTATTGGAAAAAAGGGAATGGAGGTCAATGATAAATTTGAAACGCTGCTGTCCGGAGGCCATGTGAAAGTCAGGATCACGGAGGAATCTACTTATGATTTTGACAAAGCCGCGGAAAACGATTTCTGGGGGATTTTGTATCTGACGGGATATCTGACGCCGGTGAGAGAGGCAGGGCGGAAGATGGGGACAGAGGATTCGGAAGTGAGCCTGCAAATACCGAATAAGGAAATCAGGACCATTTTCAGAGACACCATAGCGGACTGGTTTAAGGCAACGGTGGAGGGATTGGACCGCAGGGAGCTGTTTTCGGCGGTGTGGAACGGAGATGCGGAAAAAATATCTTCCGAGATAACGGCGCTGCTTCGAAAATCCATCAGCTATTATGATTATAAGGAAGAGTTCTACCATGCTTTTCTGGCAGGTATTTTTGCAGGGGGCGGTTTTCAGGTAGAATCCAACCGTGAGCATGGGGAAGGCCGGAGTGATGTTGTGGTGAAGGATTACACAGCCGGCCGGGTTGCTCTGTTTGAAGCAAAGTGTGCCGGGAAAAAGGAGGATCTGCCGAAGAAGTGCGGGGAAGCGTTAAGGCAGATGGAGGAGCGGGGCTATGAAGAGTCGTTTCTGGAGGATTACGACGACGTGTTATGCTATGGCATAGCCTTTTTCCGGAAGCAGTGCCGGGTGATGCTGCAGGGTAAACCAGTGTTGCCGCAATCCCCGCCGGAAGAGCAGCAGGGCCATATAAAAAATGACAGCATTTAGTTATACGCAGTCGGGTTGCACTGCAAATTCAATTGGTGTGCAGTATAGAATTAAGATAGATCGCATAGACATCAGGAAAGGAACGGAAAAGAAAAATGACAGTATTTGAGGAACTGAAAGCCAGAGGCCTTCTGGCGCAATTGACAGACGAGGAAGAGATTAAGGAATTGATCAACAATGGTAAGGCCACCTTCTACATCGGATTTGACCCCACGGCGGACAGCCTGCATGTAGGGCATTTTATGGCGCTGTGCCTGATGAAGAGGCTGCAGATGGCAGGAAACAGGCCCATTGCCCTCATCGGCGGCGGCACGGGCATGATCGGAGATCCCTCCGGAAGAAGCGATCTGAGGACCATGATGACCAAAGAGACAATTGCCCACAACTGCGAGTGCTTTAAGAAGCAGATGAGCCGCTTTATTGAATTCGGCGATCGCCTGGAGGAGGGCAGCTCCAAAGCCCTGATGGTGAACAACGCGGACTGGCTGATGGATCTGAACTATATAGAATTTATCCGGGATATCGGGGTGCATTTTTCCGTAAACAGGATGCTGACGGCAGAGTGCTACAAGCAGCGCATGGAGAAGGGCTTAAGCTTCCTGGAGTTCAATTACATGATTATGCAGAGCTATGACTTCCTGAAGCTGTATGAAAATTACGGCTGCAATATGCAGTTCGGCGGCGATGACCAGTGGAGCAATATGTTGGGCGGTACGGAGCTGATCCGCAGGAAACTGGGCAAGGATGCCTACGCTATGACGATTACGCTTCTTCTGAATTCCGAAGGAAAGAAGATGGGCAAGACCCAGAAGGGGGCGGTATGGCTTGATCCGGAAAAGACCTCACCCTTTGAGTTCTACCAGTACTGGAGAAACGTGGCGGACGCGGATGTACTGAAATGTCTGCGGATGCTGACTTTCCTGCCTATAGAGCAGATTGACGAGATGGACAAGTGGGAAGGCAGTCAGCTGAACCAGGCCAAGGAGATTCTGGCGTTCGAACTGACCAAACTGGTTCACGGCGAGGAAGAAGCCGGGAAAGCCCAGGAGAGCGCCAGAGCGCTGTTTTCCGGCGCTGCGGAAGGGGCCGATATGCCCACAAGCCAGCTGAAGGAAGAGGACTTCAGGGATGGCGTTATTGATATCCTGGGGGTACTGACGGCATCCGGGCTTACCGCGTCCCGCTCCGAGGCCAGGCGCGCAGTGGAGCAGGGCGGAGTCACGGTAGACGGAGAGAAGGTTGCCGATATCAAGACTGCATACCGGCCGGAACAGTTTGCGGGAGACGGAATTGTAGTCAGACGCGGCAAGAAGAATTACAAGAGAATCATAATGAACTAAGGCAGGGAGCTGTTTTGTGCGCTGTGCACAGAAAAGCAAAACCCTGAACAGGGAACAAGGTGTAAAGGCTTCTTTAAGAGGAAAGGGTGCGGCAGAAAAGTATTGGCAGCAGGCGAGCACTGGAGAGACGAAAAAATAGACGGTGTAATTTATGATATGTCCCCGTCTCCGAGTTTTCGGTTATCTCATTAAGGGCATTTCCGCATATTAAGATGACCCTGGGCGAAATCTTTGAGGGACTGGATTAAGAACAGGAGCCGTTGACGCTGTGGGAGAATTCTGACGCTTCATCGGCGCTTTTTCTTTCGGAGGAAAATTCCCAGGATTCCGAGACACAGCAGCAAGGCGCCGCCTGCCAGGCTTCCCCACAGCAAAAGCTTTCTGCGGGATTCCATGGCAGCCTGTTCCCGGGCGGCAGCTTCTGCGGCCTTTCTTGCGGCTTCTTCCGCTTCTTTTGCGGCCTGTTCCTGGGCGGCCTTTCTTGCAGCTTCCTCCGCCTCCTTTGCGGCCTGGGCTTCCGCGGCCTTTCTGGCGGCTTCCTGGGCCTCCCTTGCAGCCTGTTCCTCCTGAGCCTTCCTTGCGGCTTCTTTTGCTTCCTGTGCATCCTGTTCCAGTTCTTCCGGAAGATATCCCTGGGCGGTGACGGTGATGCGGAGCACATCGTCAGCCAGTTTTCCGGTTATCGCATAAATTTCACTGTTCAGGGCGTCGTCTTTGACCCGCCAGGTTTCATAGGCAGCCTGAATCTGTTCCGGCGTAAAGGAAGCCCGCTGCATCATCACTTCAATCCACATATCACGAGCCTCCACCACTTCCCGATGCCGCTGCCTGCACAGAGAAGCCGCCTGCTGCATGGCCTGCTGACGGGGATTGGTCTCCAGTGCGCCCATGTCAATTCCCTCTGCCAGTTCTTTTCCGGTAAAATTGCCCAGTTCTTCGTCTCCTGCCCGCAGACAGTAGGAATCTTCTTCCGAAAGTCCCTGGATGGAAAACCGCTGTTGGAAAAGGGCACCGGAGGATGTGTAACGGTTCATCAATTCACGGAATGCCGTAAATTCGCTGCGGTTGGCCAGAGGCAGTACCTCCGGAGCCAGAGTCAGACAGAGGCCTTTTTCTCCGCGGTAAAAATCCGAAATGGTGTTTCCCTGGGTCTGAGGTTCCCCGTCTTCCGGTACATGAAGTTGGGACAGGACTTCCGGGTCTGCGCCCTGGGCCTGGAGTATGGAACAGGCAATCAGGACCTGTCCTGCGGCATTGGGATGGATACAGTCTGTAGTCAGGGTGTTTCCCGGGTCTTCCTGCTGCATGGTTTCCGTCAGGGCGGCCATAGGAGTATGCAGATCCAGATAACGGACTCCCCATTGGGCGGATTTTGTTTCCAGTTGATCCATGTATTCCAGAACCCTGCTTTCAAAGGCCCATTTTCTGCTGCCGTTTTTGGTGAAGTTCAGGGAGCAGTTCTCGTCGCAAACAGGCGGGGAGAGCAGCAGGATATCACTGCCCTCCAGGCCGTCTTCCTTCAGCCTTCCGATCAAAGCATCCATATTTGTTATGTAGTCTTCTGTGGATATTCCCAGAATGGCTTCATTGGTGCCCAACATGATCACCGCTTTGTCAAGCCCGTCAAAGGCGGGATCCTGATTATAAATATTCAGTACATCGCTGATTTTATAACCCCCTGCGCTGATATTCCGGAATTCTATCTGTCGGTCAGGGAAAAGACTTAAGTAAAACAGATTGAGAATGTCCATGTAGGACAGGGGCGTGTAGGAAGCATAGGTGATGCTGTCCCCAATAAATCCAACGACATCTTTGTCACTGTAAAAATCCGGAGAATCTGACGACAGCGGCTCTGCCTGGACCGGCATGCCCTGCAGCAGAAGGAGGCACAGGATAAGGGACAGTTTTATAAAATATGTTTTCTTCATTGGAAAAGACTCCTCTAGTTTTTTATAACGTTATTATACAGACAGGGATTGGCAGTGTCAATCGTACTTGTATCCCCCTGGGCATTTTGATATAATATGAAAACAGTGTTGCGCCAATTCATTGAAAGGAGAATGAAAATGTATACAAATATTCTGTCTGTCTTGCGATGCCCTCATTGCGGAGGAGAATTTGAGCTGACTGCAGCCGGGAAAGAGGGCGAAGAGATTCTGGAGGGCAAAATCGCCTGCGGGAAAGGACATGTTTTTTATATCCGGCAGGGAATTCTTGATTTTCAGTCCCAGGAACAGGAAAAACTCAATTCCTGGAGCGAGTATATTGGCGAAGAGGGCTACGATGATCTCGGGCAGAAGATTGAGGCCCGGAAAACGGAGAAGCAGAAGAAAATTGACAGAGACTTTCTGGACGCAATTGTGGGGGAGGCCGCAAAACTGAAATCCGGCTTTCTTCTGGATGTGGCCTCCGGCAGAGGGATACTCCTGGGGGAATTGGTAAAGACAGTCTCTGCGGATGTCAATCTGATTTCCACTGATTTGAGTTTTCGTGTACTGACCTTTGACCGGGCAGCATTGAAACGGACTGCTCCGCAGGTGAAAGTGAATTATATTGCCTGTGACGCCACGAACCTTCCCGTCCGGGATGGCAGTGTTGACATGGTCTGCACCTATGCCGGTTTTACCAATATGATGGACCTGATGGAGAAGGGCATTGGGGAGGCAGCCCGGGTGTTGAAGGACGGTGCGCCGCTGATCAATTCCCCTGTATACATGGAGAAAAATGCGGAAGGCGCAAGAAAGGCTGCAAGATACTTTGCGGAAAATCAAATGGAAGGCGCAGAGAAAATCTTTCTTCGCGAGGAACTGCTGACAGTCCATCAAAAGTATTTCAGTTCTGTCCGGGAAGAGATTATCTATGAAGGAATTGCGGAAGGGGTGGAATGCGATTTGATTCCCTGCGCCGGGGAATGGTTTGCCAATGCGCTGCTTGTTTCATCCTGATTATTCGCGCCGTCTCCCACGACACTGACATAGCATGAGGTATGTCCGGAAGTGTATAGGAAACTTCCGGAACCGCATTGCATTTCTGTTCTGTTTTAGAAGTCCCTATATAAGAGGCAGCAACAATTTTACTGTTTTGGAATGTTTTGATCTTTTGCAGAACTTTTTTCCCTTTTTCTCGTTTCTATTGACATAGAGGCATATTACTTGTCCTGGTGCGGACATCATGCACTGCTTGCTCGGGAATGAAGGCATCGGTGTACTGGAGAAGGGAGGAATCTTTATGACAGGGAAAAGGAGAAAAGGGAAGGAACGATTTGCAGGGTTTTTGAGGGTGCTTCTGTTGGCAGGACTACTGGCGGCTGTTTCCGGCTGCGGGAAATCAGACCCGTCGGCAGACCGGTCTGCAGATGAGTCAGCAGTGGATAACCATGGGGAAGATCAGGCGGATATGGAGGTAAACGGGCGGACCCCGAACGGAGAAGCCCAGGACGGCCCCGGCGCAGCGATGACAGATGCGGAAAAGCAGGGGGCAGCAGCCGTCACGGATTTCGGCCTGCGGCTTCTGCAGCAATGCGTGGGCGATACGGGGACCGTTTCGGCGGCGGAACAGGAGGCCGCAGACCGGGAAGGACAGCAGGAAACGGAGAATCCGGTGGTCTCGCCGCTTTCGGTACTTTCCGCGCTGAATATGGCGGCGTACGGCGCGGAAGGGGAGACCCTGAAACAGATGGAAGAGGCTTTTGGGATAACGGTGCCGGAGCTGTCCGCATACCTGTCTGCCCGGGGCGGCGCATGGGGGGATGGAAAATGCCGGTTGAACATGGCCAACGGTATCTGGTTTACAGAGGATGAAAGCTTTACCGTGGAGGAAGATTTCCTGAAGGCATGTGCCTCTTTATTCGACGCGGAGGTGCGGAGGGTTCCTTTTCAGGATAAGACTTTACAGGAGATCAACGATTGGGTGAAGGAAAAGACACAGGGAATGATTCCGGAGATTCTGGACAGGATCTGGCCGGAGGCAGTCATGTACCTGGTGAACGCCCTGGCCTTTGAAGGGGAGTGGGAGGAAATTTACCGGGAAGACCAGGTGCGGGAAGGGGAATTTACCCGGGCTGACGGCACTGTTCAGCAGGTGGAAATGATGTATTCCCAGGAAAATCAATATCTGCAGGACGAACATGCCTCCGGATTCCTGAAATATTATGCAGGAAGGAAATATGCCTATGCGGCGCTTCTGCCCGAGGAGGGAATGGATGCGTCAGAATACCTGCTCTCCCTGGACGGGGAAAGGCTCTGCCGGATATTGGCAAATCCGGTGGAGGCCCATGTGCAGGCCTGGATTCCCAGGTATGAGAGCAGCTACAGCGCAGAACTTGGGGATATACTGCAGAACATGGGAATCAGGGATGGGTTTGATTCTTCCAGGGCCGATTTTTCCGGGATAGGCCATTCCGCAAACGGCAATATCTTTATCAGCCGCGTGCTGCACAAATCTTATATCGCTGTGGATGAGAAGGGGACGAAGGCAGGTGCCGCTACGGCAGTGGTGATGGAAGGGAGCGGAGCGATGGTGGAAGATGAAATCCGCTCTGTGTATCTGGACAGACCCTTTGTCTATATGATCATAGACTGTGAATCCGGCGTTCCGGTATTTATGGGGATACTGAATCAGGCAGGCCGGGAGGAATGAGGGGAGCGGCTTTCGCGCTCCGATTAATATGACGATGTGCGAAGCTGATCCGGGTTTCTATTATGGGACAAAAGACAGGTTTACCGACATTCCCTGTCCTAAATGCAGCAGCCGATTACAAAACCACTTGATTATTCTTGGATGACGATTTATTTTTCAAACATTTCCGGGAACTCAAACGGAATTAGATCCGGCAGCAGGCGATGAGGACAGGGACGGCGGCGAGAGCAACCGCATACAGAACCAGAAGAAGTTTCTGGTAAGCCATGCCCATTAAAGTTCAGTGCTTTTAGAAGTAATGATAAAACCGTTTTCATTGTCTTCCGGCACGATGTCAAAAGTTACTGTACCAACATTGCTTTCATCCTCAAAATCAATGGTATATCTTACAGTAATAGAATCACCGGATTCTTCATAATCGGCAAATGTATAATGGTAATCCGGATAATCAGAAACACCAATGTAATAGTAACCATTCTGATAATAGAAAGAGGTTTGTCCCTGTTCCATATCTTCAAAAGAAGGCTGTACATCTGGCAGGTCAACGCCAAACACCAGTTTCGCATAGGATTCTGCTTCTTGCAGACTAATTTTAACAACTGTTTCATCAAAACCATCACGAGGTACGGTTTCTGTTTCTACACCTTCATATGCGCCGGTGTAAGAATAAAATAAGAAATCCCGCCAAAATGTGTCATCCATTGTTGTTTGGGAATTGAAGTCATTCAATTTTATACACATTTGTGTGAGAAAATTTTTTCCCTGTTCTGTAAGTTCAAAGGTTGTTTCTGTTTTGGGAAGGGATTCCTGCTCATTCTCCGCCGAACCGGTTGTTTCCATTTCGCTTGACGTTTCTTCCGGATCCTTTTTCGTGTCTGTTGGTGTTTCAGCTTCAAGAATAGAACTGCTGTTTTCCAATGCCTCATCCTTTTTATCTGTTCCGCAGGCGGTTAGGCACAATACCGTGGTCATAAATATGAGTAAACATATTTTTTTCATTTTAAATACTCTCCTTTTCAAAATGTATTCTGTTACAATGGGATTCATTATAGATCTTTTTGTATCAAAAGTAAAGCGTATCTTTCAGCTGCAAGCCGGATAGACCGGGAATTGCAGGAGGAATTTGACGCTCTGGCAGCGAAGCGTGATCGTTCCCGAAATGAAATGAGTTGATAGCTCTGGGCTGTGCCCTGGATCCTTTCGCGTTTATCCGGGAAGCCGGAGAGTAGGATATTTGTTGCTGTATATTTTGCACAATTATCTTTCAGTACAGATTTATGATATCGGAACAGGATAGAAGATTCAACTAAAATATTCTGGAGAAAGATCTGATTCCTGCCGAAAAAAGATATCCTGTCAGATAATTTATTTATGCTATTGTGATAATGCCCAAAATGTGCTAGAATAAACCATCATAGTTTATCTATGAAATACAAATCAGTTACGGAGGAAAAAATATGGAATTTCTTTCTACGATTGCCGCGACGATCGCGTCAGGGGTGTGGTCAGTGGTCAGCGCCCTGCTGATTCTGGTGATTGCCTTTGTGGTGGCGGCTGTGGTAAAGTCCGCAGTGGTGAAGCTGTTGGGGAAGGGCAAGATAGGGCAGATTCTGGATAAGATGGACTCGCCGGGAGGCGGCAGCACCAGGGATTTCATCGGCAAACTGGTTCATTTACTGGTGTTCCTGCTCTTTGTGCCGGGGATCTTCAGCGCACTGGGGATGCGGGATGTGTCTGCGCCGATTACGAACCTGCTGAATACGGTGTGGGGCTATGTGCCCAATATTGTGGCGGCAGTGATTGTGCTGATAATCGGATTCTTTATTGCAAAGATGGTGCGTCAGCTTCTGGTACCCCTGTTTGACAGGCTGAACGTGAATAAGCTGCAGGAAAAGGCAGGTATTGAAGTGACCAGTACGGCAAAGCTCTCTTCAACCCTGGCGTACATAGTCTATGTGCTGATCCTGATTCCCATGATTGTAATGGCATTGGACGTGCTGAACATTGATGTGATCTCACAGCCTGCAGTCTATATGCTGAACCAGATTTTCGGATTTATCCCCAATATTTTTGTGGGCCTTGTGATTATCATTATAGGCTGCATGATCGGCAAATTTGTGGGCCAGATCGTGACCCGGCTCATTGCTTCTGCCGGACTGGATGCGAAGCTTACTGCGCTGATCGACAATGACAAGTATCAGTTCAGCCTTTCCAAACTGGTTGGAAATGTGGTGTATGCGGTAGTGGTCATCTTCTTTGCGGTGGAGGGAATCAATGTCCTGAAACTGGATGTGCTGACCGAGATCGGTACGGCAGTGATCGGCTACATGCCTGCAGTGCTTAGCGCTGTTCTGATTCTGGCCATCTGCTTTGTGGCCGGTTCCGCAGCGGAGAAGGGCCTGCGGAAAAACGGTTTTGCCCTCTATGGAACCATTGCAAAATGCGCGGTGCTGACAGTGGGCGTGTTCATGGTGTTGAGTCAGCTGGGCATTGCTGCAGAGATCGTAAATGCTGCGTTTAAACTGGTTCTGGCTGCTGTTGCTGTTGCTTTTGCCATTGCCTTCGGCATGGGCGGAAGAGATTTCGCTTCCCATACTTTGAAAAAACTGGAAGACAATCTGGATAAGAATTCGGATAAGGAAGAGTAACAAAAGGATTTCTGCCGGTTGGGGATTCAGGAAAGAACGGATGCCCCGGAGGGCAGGGGCGGACAGAACAGGAAATTCTGCCGCCCTTTCATAATTACAGGGCCTCCTACATATACATGTAGCAGTATATGTAGGAGGTTTTTCTATGCAGAATGATACAATAAATACCTATGATCTGTACAGTGATATCAAGAACCGTACAGGGGGAGAGATCTACATAGGGGTACTGGGGCCTGTGCGCACCGGTAAGTCCACTTTTATCAAGCGTTTCATGGAGGAGATGGTTCTGCCTTATATGGAGGATGAGCATGCCAGAAACAGGGCACAGGACGAACTGCCCCAGAGCGCCGGGGGCAAGACCATCACCACCACGGAGCCGAAGTTTATTCCAAATGAAGCTGCAAGTGTGGTCTTAAGCGGGGAGATTCCCGTGTCCGTGCGCCTCATTGACTGTGTGGGGTACATGGTGGAGGGGGCGGCAGGGCATATGGAGGAGGACGTGGAGCGGATGGTAAAGACGCCCTGGTTTGACTATGAGATTCCCTTTACCCAGGCCGCCGAAATCGGCACGGATAAGGTGATGAACGATCACTCCACCATCGGTCTGGTGATTACCACGGACGGCAGCTTCGGGGAGATTCCCAGGGGGAATTATCTGGAGGCGGAGGAGAAGACCATTCAGGCGCTGAAGAAACTCCGCAAACCCTTTCTGGTCCTGGTGAACAGCCAGAAGCCCTACTCCGAGGACGCAAAGCGGGTGGCAGGGGAGATCACCGAGAAATACGGCGTTTCCGCGGTAACCGTGAACTGCGAGCAGCTGAAAAAGGAAGACATCCATATGCTTCTGGAAAATGTGCTGTATGAATTCCCCATCTCCTCTATGGAATTTTATATGCCCAAGTGGGTGGAAATGCTGCCCTGGGAGAACCGGATGAAGCAGGATATTATCACAAGGGTGAAGGGGCTGATGCAGGACTACGGCACCATCCGGGATGTGCTGAAGAAGCCGGTGGAGATGGACGGAGAGTACATAAAACGCTGCAAGACAGACACGGTGAGCCTTTCGGACGGTGTGATCCGCATCACCCTGGATGTGGAGGAATCCTATTATTATGAAATGCTTACGGACATGGTGGGGGAGACCATCACCGATGAATATCAGCTCATCAGTAAGCTGAAGAGCTTTGCGGCCATGAAGCACGAATATGCCAAGGTACTGGATGCGGTGAACATGGTGCGTATCAAGGGATATGGGGTGGTGACGCCGGACAGGGATGAGATCGGCCTGGAGAAGCCGGAGCTGATCAAGCACGGCAACAAGTTCGGGGTAAAGATCAAGGCTTCCAGTCCTTCCATCCATATGATCCGGGCCAATATCGAGACGGAGATCGCTCCCATTGTGGGAACCCAGGAACAGGCCAATGACCTGATTCATTTCATCAATCAGGCGGATATGGAGAAGGGCATCTGGGAGACGAATATTTTCGGAAAGACGGTAGAGCAACTGGTGAATGACGGAATTACGGCCAAAGTGGCGGTAATCGGGGAGGAGAGCCAGTTAAAGCTCCAGGATACCATGCAGAAGATTGTAAACGACAGCAACGGGGGCATGGTGTGTATCATCATTTGATTCCCAACCGGCAGAACTGACGGCATCTGCCAAGGCTGCTTGCCATGAGCATGAATGGCGTTCCCTTGCTGCAGCATTCTTCAGGGCTGTGTCGGGCATGTCTTGACATGAGCATGAATGGTGTTTCTTTGCTGCGGCATTTGCCAGGGCTGCGTCGGCATGCCTTGCCAAGAGCTTGAATGGTGTTCCTTTGCAGCAGCGTTCTTCAGGGCTGTGTCGGCATGCCTTACCATGTGCAAGAATGGCGTTCCCTTGCTGCAGCATGCGCCAGGGCGGGCATGCCTGCTCCGGAGACAGAAGATCAGGAGGACGCCGGAAGCGCGTCATAGAAGGGAAAGGCATAGCCATATACAGTCAGGATCAGCATTCCTGCAATGACTGTGCAGAGTACAAGGGAAAAGGCCGTGAGAAGGATTTCCTGCCGTTTCTTCCCGGGAAGGAAGGACGACAGGATCAGGCGGCACATTTTTTCCATGCCCCGGACCGTATAGAGGCACAGGGGGAGCAGCGCAGGCAGCAGGTAGCGTCCCTGGGGCTGATAGTCTGTGGAATAGGAATAATACAGGCTTAAAAACAGGGGCATCAGGATGCAGAATACCATGTTCACATGAAAAAAAATCCGAAACCATCTGCGGCCCGGTTCCATCCTGTCCCTGCTCCGGGCGGCAGGACCCTGGAGGAGGGCGCAGAACAGCACCCCCAGGCCAAACAGGGCTTTATAAAAACGGTAAACCCAGATGGAGGTAACCATTGTCATGGGACCGTACATACCGATAAAGCTAAGCATGGAGAGGGAGATAAAGTCCGAATCCCGTACCATATCAAACAGGGAGAACCCCTGGTTCATCCAGGTTGCCCGGGTATCCGGGTGAAACTGGGGCTGCGCATAGAGGGAGGCGCATGCATTCCGGGTGCGGAGCGCCAGGAAATCCCCTTCATAGAGGATGGCGCTGCGGATAAACCACCAGGCGATTCCGCAGAGGACGACAGCGGAGATAAAGACGCCTTTTTTCAGAAAATTTTTATAATCAAAACAGAGCTTATTTCTATATACAGATAAAAAAAATACGGCAAACAGTAAAATACAGCTTAGAATATACCCGTAGGCATTGTAATAGGACAGGGCGCAGAGGATAATGCCCAGAGCCATGATCAGGGAGGAACGGGCCGTGAAAGCATCCTTCAGGCCCAGGGTCAGCCCGTACAGCATCAGGGCAATGGACAGCATGCAGCAGGAATCCGTGTTGACATAAGTGTGTACAAAGATGCCCTGGGGCAGGAAGGTGGCAAGAAAAGCGAAAATCCAACGGAAACGCGCATCCTGAAACCATTGTCCGGCCAGAAGGAGAACCACCCGGGCCATCAGAAGTCCCAGCAGCAGGTCAACGCCCCGGGCCGTGTAAAGCAGGGCCGTTTGTGAATCCGTGAACAGATTCACAAACCTCATGGCATAGCCCTGGAACATGTAGGGGAGGATGGGCTGAAAGGCGTAGGAAAAGCCGTATCCGGGGATGCGGATACTCTCCTCGTAACCGTTGGGGAGGGTTCCGTGTTCCGCAATGTACCGGGGGATGAGATAGCGGTTGTATTCATCCGGGGGATTGCCGAAGGGCTGTCTGATGAGAAGGGAAAGCCCCAGGACAAGGTACAGGGCAAAGTAACATATTGTAATGGCGGTGTTGATTCTGTTTTTCTGTTTCATTTCCTTTACCTGCATATTTCTGATTTTCTGATTTATTAACCATTGTAGTCTTCGGCTTCGTTAGAACCAGTCCATAGTATCATATTCCGTGTTGGAAGAAAAGACAATATTGGAAAAATATTATAATTGAATTGCTTTTTCCGTTATATTTTTGTATAATGTGTTTATTCTTTTTTTATATTTATTGTTTTTTTATCTTTGATTGTTTTATCTTTGATTGTTTTATCTTTGATAGTTTTATCTTTGATAGTTTTTTATCTTTGATAGAAGGAAGGGTAAGAAGGGAAGGCAAGTGTGAAAGAAAATCTGAAAAAATACCGCAGCTGTCTTTTTGTCACCGGCCTGCTTGCCTTTTTGGTACACGGAGCGAAGCTGAATGCAGGTATAATCGGTATTGACACGGAGGACCTGCTGCATCTGCAGGACGATTTTTACGGCGGATGGCTGCATACGGGGCGGCAGGGGCTTGTGTTTTTAAAATATGTGTTGGGCAACGCTCATTTTAATCCTTATTTTGCCGGGAGTATGACGCTGCTTCTGTTCGGGGCTGCGGTGGCGGCATTTCTGTGGCTGTGGGACCGGACAGGCGGGAAGACGGAGGAGGGACTGGCATGGGGCTGCTGCAGCCTGCTCTGGATCTCCCATCCGGCCATGGCAGAGCAGTTTTATTTTTCCCTGCAGAGCATGGAAATCTGTCTTGCCATGGTTCTCACAGCGGCAGCCCTGTATCTGTCCTTCCAATGGGTGGACAGGCATGCATGGAGGTATGCCCTGGGAAGTGTGTGTATCTTACTGCTGGTCTTTTCTGTTTATCAATCGTTTGTAGTCATGTATATTTTCGGAATCGTTGCAATGCTGCTGCTGCAGGCGCTGCGGGAGGCTTCGGAGGGGGCGGAGGTGAGAACAGGCGCCTATGTCAGGCGGGTGGCTCTTCACTGCGGTCTTTTTCTGGCGGCATTTCTGCTGAATACTTTGATTACCAGGCTTTTTTTCGGTTCCTCAAGCTATCTGGAGAATCAGATCTTCTGGGGGCATGCTTCGGTGAAAGACTGTCTGCACGGTATTGCAGGCCATGTGGTGAAGGCTTTTACCGGGTATGATTCCGTTTTTTATCATTGGGGGCTTGGGCTGTTGGCTGCGGCGGATTTGGGGCTGCTGCTGTGGTTCCTGAAGGGGTCCGGAAGGAAAGGGAGAAAAAACGGGGGTGTGGTCCTGTTTTTTTACGGGGCGCTGCTGACCACGCCTTTTCTCATGTCCGTGCTTCTGGGGGGGACGCCGGCCATGCGTTCCCAACTGGCGCTTCCGGCGCTGACAGGCTTCCTGGGGTGGCTTGGGATAAAGCTTGTCCTTTTGCAGAAGGGCCGTGTCCGGAGGGAAGGCATATTCCGGGCGGCATTGCTCTGTATTGGGGCGGTTTCCCTGGTATGCGGTGCGGAGCAGGCGAAGGTGACATGGAAGCTGTATTATACGGACAGATGCCGTTATGAGCAGGATGCCGCTTTGGGCAGGGCGGTGATCTCACAAATCGAGGCGGAGACCGCAGGGGAAGAGGCGGAGCTGCCGGTGTTCTTTGTGGGCAGCCGGGAATTTACGGGAAACCATGCTTGTGTCAAGGGAGAAATTATCGGAATTTCGTTTTTTGAGCATGACAGAAGGGTGGAGCCGGAATTTTACTGGAGTACCAGGCGGATTCTGGGGTTTCTGCACACACTGGGCGCGGATTATATCCAGATCCCGGAGGAATGGATGGGAGACGCCCTGGCGCGCAGCGCGGAGATGCCGTCCTGGCCGGCGGAGGGCAGTGTCCGGGCAGTGGACGGCATGGTTATTGTAAAGTTGAGTGCCGAGTAGGGTCTGACTCGGGGAAAGGACGGAGAGATGGGCGAGGTGTACGAAAAACTGTTAAGGTGTTATGAAAATGTCAGACGGAAGACGGAGTTTGTGCCCAGGGTGGCGTTGGTACTGGGGTCCGGCCTGGGGGATTTCGCGGAGACGGTTGGGGTGGAGTATGAGCTGCCCTATGGGGACATAGAGCAGTTTCCCGTTTCCACTGTGCCGGGACATGCGGGAAAGTTTATTTTCGGCTATGTGGGAGACGTGCCCGTGGCCTGTATGAAGGGCAGGGTGCATTATTATGAGGGATATCCCATCAGCGATGTGGTGCTTCCCATCCGGCTGCTGAAGCTTATGGGGGCGGAGACACTGTTTCTCACCAATGCGGCGGGAGGCGTGAATACCTCTTTCCAGGCAGGGGATCTGATGATGATCAAGGATCATATCGCGGCATTTGCCCCCAATCCGCTTATCGGACCCAATATAGACCAACTGGGAACCCGGTTTCCGGATATGAGCCAGGTCTATGACAGGGATCTGCAGAAGCTGATTCGGAGAAAGGCCAGGGAAAACCGGATTTTCCTTCAGGAAGGGGTCTATGTGCAGCTGACCGGGCCTTCCTATGAATCCCCGGCGGATATCCGCATGCTCCGGATGCTGGGCTGTGACGCGGTGGGAATGAGCACGGTGGCGGAGGCTATTGCGGCCAATCACATGGGCATGAAGATATGCGGTATTTCGTGCATCAGCAATCTGGCGGCCGGAATGACGGCAAATCCCCTAAGCCATAAGGAAGTTCAGGAGGCGGCTGACCTGGCGGCGCCCCAGTTCAAAAAACTGGTGACGGAAGTGGTGAAGGAACTGGCATAGCAGGCCGGACAGGGCGGAACCGTTTCCTTCGGAATCAGGAAGGGACAGCGTTTTTGGGAATCATACGGGAAGGAAGCCGGGTGAGTCCGGAGAGAGGTGAAAATATGGGCGGAGAAGAGAAGAAAAGGGCCGGGCATCCCCGGGATGAGGAACTGGTGAAGGCTGCGTTGGAGGCAAGGGCCATGGCGTATGTCCCTTATTCCCATTATGCGGTGGGTGCTGCGCTGCTGACGGAAGAGGGGGAGATTTTCCAGGGGGGCAATATCGAGAATGCCTCCTACGGCGCCACCAACTGCGCGGAGCGGACTGCCATCTTCAGGGCGGTGAGCCAGGGCAGGCGTAAATTCAGCGCCATTGCCGTCGCAGGGGGCATGGAGGGCTGCGCGCCGGAGGAGTACGCTTATCCCTGCGGTATCTGCAGGCAGGTGATGCAGGAATTTGCCGGGAAGGGATTCCGGGTATTGGTGGCGAGAAGCGTTTCCGATTATAAGGCATATGAATTTCAGGAGCTGCTTCCTTTCGGATTTGGAGGTGAGTCTATCAGGTGAGGACCAGACTGTACAATGCCCGTATTCTGACAGGGGAAGAGGGCGTGTTTTGGGGAGAAGTGTGGGTAAGGGACGAGAGGATTGTCTATGTGACGGAGGACAGGCCGGATGTGGGGGAAAGGGCATCGGAGATTCCCGGGATATCGGAGATTCCCTGGGTATCGGAGATACCCTGGGATCAGGAACTGGACTGCAGGGGCGATCTGCTGATGCCCGGTTTTAAAAATGCCCACACCCATTCGGCAATGACGTTTCTGCGTTCCTATGCGGACGATGTACCGCTTCAGCAGTGGCTTCAGGAGAAGGTGTTTCCCATGGAAGCCAGGCTGTCCGGGGAGGATATGTATCATCTGGTGAGACTGGCGGTTCTGGAGTATCTCACATCAGGGATTACCGCCATATTTGACATGTACCTGCAGCCGGAGGCCACGGCCAGGGCCTGTGTGGATATGGGGATGCGGTGTGTGCTCACAAGCGGCCTGAACGATTTTACCTCCTCCCTGGAGCAGCAGGAGCAGGAATATCTGAAATGGAATGACGGGAATCCGCTGATCAGCTACAGGTTTGGTTTTCACTCGGAATACACCTGTTCTGCCCAGCTGCTGAAGGGGGTGGCGGGCCTTGCCAGTAAATACAGGCAGCCTGTATTCACCCATCTGGCGGAGACAAAGGCGGAGGTGGAGGGATGCAGGCAGCGTTACGGGACGACGCCTGCGGTGTTTCTGGACAGCCTTGGGATGTTCGAATACGGCGGGGGCGGTTACCATTGTGTCCACATGACGGAAGAAGACATGGATGTCTTCGAACGGCGCGGATTGTATGTGGTGACAAATCCGGCCTCCAATGTAAAACTGGCCAGTGGAATCGCGCCCATTGCGGCGTATGTGGACAGGGGTATTCCCGTGGCTGTGGGCACGGACGGGCCTGCCAGTAATAACTGTCTGGATATGTTCCGGGAAATGTTCCTGGTATCTGGCTTGAGCAAGATCAGGGAGGGCGATGCGGCCAGTCTGGATGCGGCGGAGGTGCTGCGCATGGCCACGGCGGGAGGCGCAGGCGCCATGGGGCTTGAGGAGGCGGACCGACTGGCAGCGGGAAAACTGGCGGATCTGATTCTGGTTGACCTGCATCAGCCCAATATGCAGCCCATTCACAATATACCCAAGAATCTGGTGTACAGCGGGAGCAAGTCCAATATCCGCATGACCATGGTAAACGGCAGGATTCTGTACCTTGACGGTGAATTTCACGTAGGGGAAAGCCGGGAGGATATTTATGCCAGGTGTGAGAGGATTGTAAACCGTATATTACACACGTAGCAGGCTTTTCCGGCAGGGTCCGGGTGTGGGATATGCGTTTTATGATATGTTGCTGATTGTTATATCAAACTACACAGGAGGGAAAAACATGTTGGAGAAGTTTTTCAAACTGAAGGAAAACGGCACGAATGTGAAGACAGAGGTTATGGCGGGTATCACTACCTTTATGACCATGGCGTATATTCTTGCCGTGAATCCCAGTATCCTTTCCGCTTCGGGAATGGATGCGAATGCAGTGCTGCTGGCAACGGCACTGGCATCTTTTTTGGGCACCGTATTGATGGCGCTGCTTGCCAATTACCCCTTTGCACTGGCTCCCGGAATGGGCCTCAACGCCTATTTCGCCTATACGGTGGTCATCACTTACGGGTATTCCTGGCAGATTGCCCTGTTGGCCGTGTTTGCGGAAGGCCTGATCTTCATTGTGCTGTCGGTGACCAATGTCAGGGAGGCCATCTTTAATGCCATCCCCATGACGCTGAAATCCGCGGTGAGCGCAGGCATCGGTCTGTTCATTGCCTTTATCGGCCTGCAGAATGCAAAGATTGTGGTAAACAATGATTCCACACTGGTGAGCTACCAGAACTTCAAGGCGGATTTCAGTTCCGTGGGCATGGGTGCGCTTCTGGCGCTTGTGGGCGTGCTGATCACCGGATTCCTTTTGGTGAAGAAGGTGAAGGGAGGCATTCTCTTCGGTATCCTGCTGACCTGGGTTCTGGGCATTGTCTGCGAACTTGCGGGGCTGTATCAGCCCAATCCGGAACTGGGCATGTATTCCGTAATCCCCACGGCATTTGTCTCCTTTGATTTTTCTTCTCTGGGAAAAACCTTCGGGCAGGTATTCAAGGCGGATTTCGGGGCGCTGAAAAATGTGACGGAATTCATCGTGGTCATTTTTGCGTTTTTATTTGTAGATATTTTCGATACCCTTGGCACGCTGATCGGTGTGTCCTCCAAGGCCAATATGTTGGATAAGGACGGCAAACTGCCCAGGATCAAGGGCGCACTTCTGGCGGATGCCATTGCCACCAGTGCCGGAGCGGTATTGGGTACTTCTACCACCACCACTTTTGTGGAGAGCGCGTCCGGCGTTACGGAAGGCGGAAGAACCGGACTGACCGCGGTGACTACGGGACTGCTGTTCCTGCTGTCCGTGATTTTCTCTCCCCTGTTTCTCACCATTCCTTCCTTTGCAACGGCTCCGGCCCTGATCATTGTGGGATTTTATATGATCGCCTCCGTTGCCAAGATTAACTGGGAGAACATGGTGGAAGCCATTCCCGCATTTCTGTGCATTCTTTCCATGCCGCTGATGTACAGCATTTCCGAGGGTATCGCCATGGGCGTGATTTCCTGGACGATTCTGCATCTGTGCACGGGAAAGGCCAAGGGCAAAGTGAGCATCCTGATGTATGTTCTGACGGTGCTGTTTATTCTCAAGTATATTTTCCTGTAGGCGGGAAAAGGGCCGGCGCGCTTTTGCCGGTCCTTCTCTTTTGACGGGGTGCCCGGAAAAGCCGGACACCGCCTGCCGGTGGATAAAGTAAGTAATCTTGATCAGTGGAGCAGGCAGTCATGCAGACTGTAACACTATGCAGGCCGTAATATCAAGTGAATTCAGCTGTATGGTGAAATAAGGAGAAAAATAAGGAGAAAATTTACTTTTAAGAGAACAAAGGCAGACCACGGGCCGCCGTCGCATTGGCGTGACGGGGCAGCAGCGGGGATGGGAATGGTTCAGCGTACGGTCTGAACGGTATCTTTAGTTCGATATATTTTATAGTATATTTTATATGGAAGAAATGGAAGAAACGGGAGGATAGGGGTATATGGAATACCTGGTTTTCATGGCTGCCATGTTGGTTTTTGTGGCGGTGATTTTTGGGATGGAGGCCGTAAGGTCCCGGAAGGAAGAGCAGAGGTTTATCGCCAGGCTGCGGGAAGATTTCTGCAGTTTAAACGAAAAAGAGTATGCCCTGGAACGGTTTGCCAGGATGGACAGCTATTTCCGCAGACATGAGACGGGAGGACAGCTGGACGATATCACCTGGAATGACCTGGGGATGGATGAAATTTTCAAACGAATGAATTATACCCTTTCCGCTTCCGGGGAGGAGTATTTATATTATACACTGCGGACGCTGCGGCAGAGCGGGGAGGAACTGGCGCATCTGGAGGAGACCATATGTTTCTTCATGGAGCATCCGGATCAGCGGGTGAAGGTGCAGCTTGCAGCCAGGAAACTGGGTTACACGGGAAAGTATTCCCTCTATGATTACCTTGACAATCTGGACCTTCTGGGAGAGCGGTCAAGCAGAAAGCATATTCTCTGCGATGTTTTGTTTTTGCCCCTGATCGGTTTGCTGTGGGTGAATTTTTCCACTGCAATCCTGGGAATAGCGGTTTTGGTTATTTACAATATCGTGTCGTATTTTAAGGAAAAAGGGGAGATCGATCCCTATATCACCAGTTTTTCCTATATTATGCGCCTGATGCAAAGCTGCGGGGACCTGGAAAAAATTCATGCGCCTGTGTGCAGTCGGGAGTGGGAGCGGATCCGGAAGGCCAGGGCGGGACTTCAGGGGATGAAACGCAATTCCGGCTGGGTTATGTCGCCCTACCGTGGAAATGCCTCCGGGGATATTCTGGCTATTTTCATGGACTATGTCCGTATGGTTTTCCATGTGGATCTGATCAAGTTTAACGGTATGCTGAAGGTGCTGCGAGGGCATCAGGAGGATGTGGATACGCTGATTCAGGTGATGGGATATGTGGAGACAGCCATTGCCGTAGGTATTTTCCGGATCTCCCTGGAGGCATCCGGGGCGGAGGACGGAGAGAGGAATGGGGAGTTAAGGGAAGCCGGTAGAGAATGGTGCGTGCCGGAATTTACCGGGGAGGAAGGGATTGGGTTGAAAGCGGGATATCATCCCCTGCTGAACAACCCGGTGAAGAACGGGATTGCGGCAGGGAGGGGCGTGCTGCTCACCGGCTCCAACGCTTCCGGCAAGTCGACTTTCCTGAAAATGGTTGCCCTGAATGCCATTCTGGCCCAGACTGTTCACACCTGCGCTGCGGCGCGCTACAGGGCGCCTTTTTTCCAGGTGTATTCCTCCATGGCTCTGCGGGATGACATGGGTTCCGGGGAGAGCTATTATATCGTAGAGATAAAAGCGCTGAAACGTATACTGGATGCGGCGGCCCAGAGGAAGGGCCGGATTCTCTGCTTTGTGGACGAAGTGCTCCGGGGAACCAATACGGTGGAACGCATCGCGGCTTCCACGCAGATTCTGAAGTCCCTGGGCAGTTCCGGAATTCTCTGCTTTGCGGCCACCCATGACATTGAGCTGACGGAACTGCTGCAGAAGGATTTTGACAATTATCACTTCGAGGAAGAGGTGCGGGAAGGAGATATTTTCTTCAATTACAGGCTGAAGGAGGGGAAGGCCACCACCAGGAACGCCATCAGACTGTTGGAGCTGATGGGGTATGACCAGGCGGTGATTCAGAGGGCTTCGGCCCAGGCGGAGCATTTTGTGGCTTCCGGGGTGTGGAGAGAATGATTGAAAAGAAAAGGCATGCGTTGCGTTAGGATGCAGCAGAGGCGGCTGTCTTGCAGGGCAGCTGCCTTTTGTTTGGTTCAAAACTTGAAATTTCAAAACTTGAAATTTATTCCGCTTTGCTTCAAGACAGCATTCGCAGTATGCCGTGACTTGATTTTTGTATCAACAGTGACATGCCGCCCTGACAGCGGACTGTACCAGATATCATGGTCACCTTTCCCATGTCTGACGAAGGTACATCCATTCTGTGAGAGGATATTGCGTACCTGTTTTTCATATTCAGCCATTTCCTACCATCCTTTCGTGACGCTCTGACCTGAAAGTCAGGGAAAGGGGTTGGGCGGAAACTGCATTCAGCTCCAGAAGTTCAGGTACTGCAAACCTTGTACGTTCCAGAAGTGCATCAAATGATCCTGATTCCAGGACAAGGCCAGGGATATCGTTGCTGGTGGCAATCCATACACCAGATTCATTGTCCCATGTGAAATTGATAACATATTCCATAGTAAATACCTCCTTCAAAGATTTAAACGCTCTAAGTTTAACCACAACGAACAAGATTCATGCTTCATCCAGGCCTGGTTACCCGATCGCCTTGCGTCATTGTGTATTTTACTATCCTTCCACCATCAAGGATACCACGGGAAATTCTGCACGTCAATAAAAAGCAGCAAGCAGAGGCGGCCTGAACTGTTGCCTTTTGTCTTTTTGAGATGAGGTATTGGAGGAGGTATTTTGCAGCAAAATATTGCAACAGAACAGGCATTTGTGATATACTGATAAAAAGATATCAGGGTCAAAAGGCCCTGCAAAACACTTTTTGCCCCCAACATTGTAAAAGAAAAGAAAATACGTATGGAGGTAAGTCAAATGGATGTCAGAATGGGAACGGATGAAGAAAAAGAACTGATTTTAACAAAATATCCCTATACTTCCCAGGTAATGCGCTCCGGAGGCAGTTTGGTCATTGCCCTTGAAAACAGTGAAATAGAGGGTTTTTGCTGGTCCTTCAGAAGAGAAATCCCGGTTCCTGTGGGTAAGACAGAGGAGTTTGTCAACGTAGTGGAAGTCTTTCGGGAGGAGAACAGGCGCAGAGGGATAGGCAGTCTGATGATTAAAAAGTGCATGGAGACTGCAAGGGAACAGGGTAGCTATCAGGTCAGGGCGTATTGTGATATGAACAATCTGCCGTCCCACATGCTCTGGGTGAAAAACGGATTTACCATATCACCTGTAAAAATGGAGGACGGACAGATTGTAGGTTCCTATGTGGCATACAGACTTTGACCTCAACATCATAAAAATGCCACATCTGGAAAACAGGGCGGAAGCCTTGTTTTTTGTGGTGTTTTATTGGGGGGATATCTATGAAGAATAAACGGGAAAGGAGAAATAAAAAGATGAAAAACGGATAGTGCGGACAGGAGCCGGGCCGGAGAGGGAGTTTCCGGCAAAGTGTTTTAGAGTCATGAACGGCAAAAACCCGGGGATATCCGTGCGGAAGCGCGGAAAACCTTTCGGAACCTTGGGCGGAGAAAGGCAGCGGGTTCCGGGGATTCAATTATAATTAGACGGAGAGTGTAGAGATGGACGAGAATCATTCTAAATCGGTACGGAAAGGCAAACGAATCGGCCGTAAGGTGGGGAACCTGGTGGCGCTGATGCTTGGAGTGAGCATAATCGTAGTGGTGATGCTCTGTGTATTGATGTTTTACCGGCTTACCATGTCCATGATGCAGGATGTATGTGTAAGCGGAACCAATGTACTGGCCTATGAACTGGAGAATTATACAGGGCCGGAGGACAAGACGGAGCTTCTGGATGCCCTCAGCAGCCAGATGGGATGTGAATTTACCATATTCCACGGAGACGAGAGGGCCTATACCACAATCCAACAGGACGGACAGCGGGCCGTGGGCACCAGGCTTTCCGATGAGCTGTCCAGGGTGGTATTGGAGCAGGGGCAGGCATATGTGGGCCAGGCGTCTATTCTGGGTGAAAATCATTTATGTTCCTATGTGCCCACAAGGGACGGGGAAGGCAGGATAAACGGGCTGATCTTCGCCGGGATTTCCATGGCGGATGTGGCCAGGCAGATCAATCTCACGATATTTTTGTCCTTCCTCGTGGGCATGGCGCTGATTATTGCGGGAATTCTTGTGGTAGGCGCTTACCTGAAGAAGACGGTTTCCAGGCCGCTTTACCGCCTGACCGTATTGGCGGAATCATTGGAGCAGGGGAATCTGGGGCTTGAGATGAACCGGGATATGCAGGCAGGCGTTTATTCCAATGATGAGATCGGCGTTCTGGCGAAGAGCTTTGACCAGACCATCAGCCGTCTGCGCAGCTACATAGGAGAGATTTCCCAAATGTTGGAGGCCATAGCGGAGGGAGATCTGACGGTTCAGAGCAATCAGGAATATGTGGGGGATTTTGCTGCCATCCGTACTTCCCTGAACGACATTCTCGGGAAGCTTGACAAAACCATAAGCCAGATTGTGGTCAGCTCCGAGTGCGTTTCCGGCGGGGCGGCCCAGATGTCCGCTGCGGCCCAGGGATTGAGCCAGGGGTCCGTGGCCCAGACAGGCGCGGTGGAAGGACTGGAGAGCGCCATGGAGGAAGTCGCGGGCCGGATCAGGCAGACGGCGGACAATGCGGGCCAGGCGCAGCAGCAGGCCGGGGAAATGGGCAGGCAGCTGACGGAGAGCAATCAGAAAATGCAGGAAATGATGGCTGCCATGGAGAAGATAAACAACAGTTCAAGCGAAATCGGGAAAATCATTAAGGCCATAGAGGATATCGCATTCCAGACCAATATTCTGGCGCTGAATGCTTCCGTGGAGGCTGCCCGGGCAGGAGAGGCAGGCAAGGGCTTTGCGGTGGTGTCCGGGGAGGTCAGAAACCTGGCGGGCAAGACGGCGGAAGCTTCCCGCTCTACGGCGGTTCTTATCGAGCGTTCCATCGCCGCTGTGGGAGAGGGAGCGCTGATTGCGGACGCAACGGCCAGGCAGTTGGAGGGCGCGGTTACCCAGGCCCAGGGAATCGTGGGAACCATCAACGATATCGCCGTGGATGCCAGGACCCAGGCGGAGGCCATGGAACAGGTCCAGAGCCAGATCAGCCAGATCGCAAGCGTTGCCCAGACGAATTCCGCCACGGCCCAGGAAAGCTCGGCTACCAGTGAAGAACTCAGCGGCCAGGCCGGTCTGCTCAGGCAGCTGGTGAAAACATTCCGCCTGCGCTAGGGGATTACGAGGTTGAAAACCTGACTTGACGCAGCCCTGCCGTATCTGGTATACTAAAGGCGGAGAAAAGCCATATCAATCCAAAAAGATTCTGACGGAAGAAGGGAAAGAATATGTTAGTAAGTTTTCTGAATTCATTTATGTCCTACCTGATGGTGCTGATCGTCATTGCCGTAGTAGCAGGGGTAGCCACCACAATCGGGATTACCATGGCGAAGAAAAAAGGGGCTGAAGCTGCGGGCAGCGAGTCCAAATGAGCAGATTTACCACGATTCTGTGGGATGTGGACGATACACTCCTGGATTTCTCTTATTCCCAGAGGCAGGCGCTTACCGCATGTTTCCGCTCTCTGGGAAGAGAGATCAGGGAGGAGGAGCTTTGTCTTTACGGGCAGATTAACAATGACTACTGGAGGCGACTGGAACTGGGCCTGGTGACCAGGGAGCAGCTGCGCACCGGCCGTTTTACGGTATTTTTCCGGCAGCTGGGGCTGACCGGGATAGACGTGGAGGCATTCTGCCGGGAGTATCAGGACGGACTCGCCCATACTTTTCGGTTTAACGATGATGCGCTGACGATTTGCCGGACTCTGCAAAAGGCGGTAAAGCAGTATGCGGTCACCAACGGCATTACTTATACCCAGAGAAGAAAACTGGAGCTGTCCGGACTGGCGGAGGTGTTGGACGGTGTTTTCATTTCCGAGGAAGTGGGCAGCCCGAAACCCCACCGCAGTTTTTTTGATCACTGTCTGGCGCAGATCGGGGAAAAGGACAAAGCCAGGATTCTGATTGTGGGCGACTCCATGAGCAGCGACATAAAAGGCGGCATGGAGGCGGGGATTGCCACCTGTTGGTACCGGACAGGGGAGAAGAGCGGGGCGGAAAATCAGGCGGATTTCGTCATTGACGATCTGCATCAGATATATGATCTTGTGGGGATGGATTTTCCTTCCCTGTAAACAAGCGCACTGGAGGTTTTCTGGGAATGGCAAAATCATCTGGACAGAAGCTGAAGCTGCTGTATATTATAAAATTCCTGTCGGAAAATACGGACGAACACCATCCGGCCAGTACGGCTGACATTATTGCCTATCTGGAGGCCAACGACATTCATTCTCAACGGAAAAGCGTTTATGATGATGTGGAAAAGCTGTGTGATTTCGGCTATGATATCATTCAGGTTCACAGCAGGCAGGGCGGCGGCTACTATATGGCAGGCAGGGAATTCGAACTGGCGGAGCTGAAGCTTCTGGTGGACGCGGTGCAGTCATCCCGCTTCCTGACCATGAAGAAATCCAGGAGCCTGATCCGGAAACTGGAGCAGATGGCGGGAAAGCATGACGCCGGAAAGCTGCAGCGTCAGGTGTATGTGGCGGGGCGGATCAAAACGGAAAACGAGAGCATCTATTACAGCATCGATACCATTCACCGGGCCATACAGGAGAATCGGCAGATTACCTTTCAGTATCTGGACTGGAATCTGAAGAAAGAGCTTGTGCCCAGGGTGAACAGCGAAAAGCGGGTCAGCCCCTGGGCCATGATCTGGCAGGACGAGAATTATTATCTTGCCGCCTATGATGATGTGGACGGGGTCATGAAGCATTACCGTGTGGACAAAATGGGCGGCGTTGAGGTGCGCAGGGAAGCCAGGACAGGCATGGAGCAGTTTCAGAAGGTGGATCTGGCTGCATATACCAATCAGATCTTCGGAATGTACGGAGGCCGGGAGGAGATTGTAACCATACAGTTTCCGGACCGGCTTATTGGGGTTGTACTGGACCGCTTCGGAAGGGACGCGGATATCCGGCAGATGGGGGAAGGGCTGTTCCGAATCCGGGCCAAGGTCATGGTCAGCGGGCAGTTTTACGGTTGGCTGACAGGAATCGGACGGGATGCCGTTATTATCAGCCCTGCCTCCGTCCGGGAACAGTACCGGCAGTGGCTGTCGGAAATCCTGGCTTCCCAGGAACCGCAGGAAACCGGAAAGCAGGAGCCGAAAGCGGAAAAGGCGGAATCGAACAGTCCGGATTTTTCGGGGTGACGGCAGGGAAGCGGATTCCCAAAAACAATTTTCCAGAGTTTTTTTATAACAGCGGTTTTGGGTGTATTCCCGTAACAGTTCCGGGTCCTCTATGAGCTGCTGCATTTTATCATGTCAATAGAAAGATATCCTAAATTTCGGGTATCTTTTTTGTGTATATTTTTCAAAAGACTGCATTGACAAACAGGCGTTTCTTTTTTATACTGGTAAGTACCCTCCACAATATATGGAACTACAAGGGAGAAGTACACTATATTTAGTATGCTTTCCCTGATATAGGCGGAGAAAAACACAAGTTTCGTTCCAGGCTGCCGGAAGGCTGTCTGGACAGTGATTCTGTTTCGGAAGGGAATGAGATATATGAGCAGTAATTTTGATCAGGCAGCCAGGGAAGAAGTGGATTACGGGGAGTATTTCAGACCTGTAAGAGAAGTACGGGTGATAAAGAAGGACGGAAGCAGGGAGAACTTCAATGTACAGAAGGTGATCAATGCGGTGGCCAAGAGCGCCTACAGGGCTTTGACAAAGTTTACTGCGGAGGACGAGCGCCGTATCTGCCAGGATGTCATTGATAAGGTCAATGAGATGGAGCAGGACGAGATTCCCATTCCCGTGATGCATAATATCGTGGAGAGCGCTCTGGAGCAGGTAAAGCCCGTGGTGGCAAAGAGTTATCGGGACTACCGCAATTACAAGCAGGACTTTGTGCGGATGCTGGACGATGTGTACAAGAAGAGCCAGTCCATCATGTATATCGGGGACAAGGAGAACGCCAATACGGACTCTGCGCTTGTGGCCACCAAGAGGAGCCTGGTGTTCAATCAGCTGAACAAGGAACTGTATCAGAAATTTTTCATGACCACGGAGGAGATTCAGGCCTGCCGGGACGGGTATATCTATGTCCACGATATGTCCGCCAGAAGGGATACCATGAACTGCTGTCTTTTTGACGTGCAGAATGTGTTGAGCGGCGGCTTTGAGATGGGGAATGTGTGGTATAACGAGCCAAAGTCCCTGGACGTGGCCTTTGACGTTATCGGGGATATTGTGCTTAGCGCGGCCAGTCAGCAGTACGGCGGCTTTACGGTGCCCAGTGTGGACTTGATTCTGGAGCCTTACGCGGAGAAATCCTACCGGTATTATATTGAAAAATACAAAAAGCTTGGCATCGCGCCGGAAAGGGCGGAGGAAGAAGCTTACAGCGATGTGGTAAGGGAGTACAGGCAGGGCTTTCAGGGATGGGAGTATAAATTCAATACCGTGGGAAGCAGCCGGGGGGACTATCCCTTTATCACCGTGACGGCAGGCACCGGAACGGGGCGGTTTGCAAGACTGGCCACCATTACCATGCTGCAGGTCCGCAGGGGAGGCCAGGGCAAGAAGGAGCATAAGAAGCCTGTGCTGTTTCCCAAGATTGTCTTTTTGTATGACGAGAATCTTCACGGCCCGGGAAAGCCCCTGGAGGATGTGTTTGAGGAAGGGGTGCGCTGCTCTGCCAAGACCATGTATCCGGACTGGTTGAGTCTTACCGGCAAGGGCTATGTGGCAAGTATGTACAGGCAGTACGGGCGCATTGTGTCCCCTATGGGCTGCAGGGCCTTTCTGTCTCCCTGGTATGAGCAGGGCGGCATGCATCCTGCGGATGAACAGGACAAGCCTGTGTTTGTGGGGCGGTTCAATATCGGCGCCGTATCCCTGCATCTTCCCATGATTCTGGCAAAGGCCAGGAAGGAGAGCCGGGATTTTTATGAGGTACTGGATTATTACCTGAATCTGATCCGCCAGCTCCATATCCGCACCTATGCCTATCTGGGGGAGATGCGGGCGTCCACCAATCCCCTGGCCTACTGTGAGGGCGGTTTCCTGGGCGGGCATCTGAAGCTGACGGACAAGATCAAGCCTCTGCTGAAGTCTGCTACCGCCAGTTTCGGCATCACGGCCCTGAATGAGCTTCAGGAGCTGTACAACGGGAAATCTTTGGTGGAGGACGGTCAGTTTGCCCTGGAAGTGATGGAGTTCATCAATAAGCGCATCAGCGAGTTCAAGGAGGCGGACGGCAATCTCTACGCCATCTACGGCACGCCTGCGGAGAATCTCTGCGGCCTGCAGGTGAAGCAGTTCCGGGAGAAGTACGGCATTATTGAGGGCGTTTCCGACAGGGAATATGTGAGCAACAGCTTTCACTGTCATGTGACGGAGGATATTACGCCCATCCGGAAGCAGGATCTGGAAGACCGTTTCTGGGATTTGAGCAACGGCGGAAAGATTCAGTATGTGAAGTATCCTATTGACTACAATATCACCGCCATCCGGACGCTGATCCGGCGGGCCATGGACCTGGGGTTCTATGAAGGGGTGAATCTGTCCCTGGCTTACTGCGACGACTGCGGACACCAGGAACTGGAGATGGACGTATGCCCCAAGTGCGGGAGCCGGAATCTGACCAAGATCGACAGGATGAACGGATACCTGTCCTATTCCCGGGTTCACGGGGATACCAGGCTCAATGACGCAAAGATGGCGGAGATTGCAGAACGGAAGAGTATGTGAGGCGAAAAAACGGACCGGGGAGAGACGGCAGAATGAAAACAGGCAGGAGGCGGATGCCATGCGATATCACAATATAACCTCTGACGATATGCTCAACGGAGACGGACTCCGGGTGGTGCTCTGGGTGGCAGGTTGCAGCCATTGCTGCAGGGGCTGTCACAATCCCGTCACCTGGGACCCGGACGGAGGGCTGCTTTTTGACGGCAGGGCGAAGGCGGAGCTGTTTGCGGAACTGGAGAAAGATTACATCTCCGGCATTACTTTTTCCGGGGGAGATCCCCTGCATCCCGCCAACAGAATGGATGTAAGGGAGCTGATGGCGGAGATCCGGAAAAAGTATCCCGAGAAGACCATCTGGTGTTATACGGGAGACAGCTGGGAGGATATCTATCATTATCCGGTTATGCAGTATATCGATGTATTGGTGGACGGAGAATTTCATGAGGAAGAGAAGGAGATAAAGCTTCAGTGGAAGGGCAGCGCCAATCAGCGGGTCATTGACGTGCAGAAATCACTGGGACAGGAGGACCCTTCCGTACCGGTGCTGCATTGCGGAAATTACGCACAGGAATATACGGTGACAGAGAAACCGGGCAATATCTGCGGGTGCTGTGACTGAATCAGGTATGTGTGGGAGGGTGGGCACCAGTACACCAATGCATTAATTCCCGAGTATGCAGCGAGTGCTGATTGCTAAATAATGTATTGGTGTATTAGTACGCTCAAAATCAGAAATTGGAAGCCGTGGAGGACAGATTGATGCAGTGGATAGACGGCAGTGATATAGATATTCATCAGTACACCGGCGAAACAATTTGTGAAAAGCTTTCCCTGGAGATGTGGGGCTGCTGCAAAATGGAACAGTGGTCCAGTTGGGCAGATTTTATTCAGGTTGCTTATTTTATAATCGCCTTTGATACAGAGTTGAATATGGAAGGAATTTTTACATTTTTGGAAAATTCTATCGGACATTATGCACCCCAAATTATTCAGGCGTTTCGGGCGATCTCCGATGATAATGATGCAGATATTCTGGAAGAAATCTGTGCATTGTGCCCGCCGGATATCATGAGGGGTGAATTTCTGGAGAATGGTCACCAGGAATACGAGATCAACTGTTTCGACGATGACCATGAATTAAAAGAGGAAATAATTGAGAGGATTGAGGAGCTGGAAAGAAGCTTATATCTGAATACAAATTTTGATATATGGAAGCTGTTGTTTGGCTTTGTAGACAAAAAAATATCTGCGCTGTAACCTCTGGTTTCCGTAACCCCATTTTTCCGAAAAGGGAGAAAGAGAACACGGAGCTGCTGCAGAGGCAGGCGGGAGAAGAGAAAGGACGCGGGGGCATACATGAAGAGAGTGGCGCAGTTTTTTAAGGTGGGCTTTGCGAATTTTGCGGAGGCGGTAAAAGGGGATTTCCCCGGGTTTTCGGATGCAGACATAGAGGAAATGTATGAAGAAATCAGGCTTCCCAGGCGGGCTACCAGGGGCAGCGCCGGGTATGATTTCCTTGCGCCTTTTTCTTTTACCCTGAAACCGGGGGAAACCATCAAGATCCCAACGGGAATCCGTGTTAAGATAGACGAAGAATGGGTATTGAAGATTTACCCCAGAAGTGGTCTGGGCTTCAAATACCGTCTGCAGATGAACAATACGGTGGGAATCATTGACAGCGATTATTTCAATTCCGACAATGAAGGGCATATTTTCATCAAAATGACCAATGACACCAATGAGGGAAGGACCGTGGAAATCGCCCGGGGCACAGGCTTTGCCCAGGGAATTTTTATCGAGTACGGAATCACGGCGGACGATGAGGCGGAAGGCGTGCGCAACGGCGGACTGGGCAGTACCACAAGGCAGATGGAAGGCCGCCCGTGATACAGAGGCTGACATTCTGCAATGGCTTTATAAAAGCTACCGCTTTGCGGGAAAAGTCATGATTATAAAAGCAGCGACATTGCCTGATCATGTGTACATGTATGTTTCGATTCCGCCCAAAGTAAGCGTATCAAAGACAATGGGGAGAATCAAAGGAAAAAGTGCGCTGATGATCAGGCATCCGGAATATCGTGAGAGGAACAACCGACATTTTTGGGCAAGAGGGTATTACTGCGAAACGGTAGGTAACGTAAATGAAGAAACGATCAAAAAATACATCAGCGAAGTATGAGCGTGATCGTATGGATGGCGAATCAGTAAAGTAACAAAGAGCTGCTTTTAAGCGGCTACCAGTAATGAGATAATGGTTTGCCGGACCGTTTTTAGGCGGAAAAGTAATATTGGTCCCGTAGGGCCAACATCAAAGCACCAGCAGGGTTGGTGGTTCATGACTTTTTACTGTGTGAGAAGATGCTTGGAACTATATATAACGCAGAATAACACGCTTGCTATTATAATGATGGGTATGTTGGATGGTACGGCATATCTTTTTAATAAGAAAACGGATTTGGATAACTGACACTGACAAGAAAAATTAAAGTTGGAAGAACACCATCATGTGCTAAAATTGGAAGCCGAAAAATTCGGTTGTGAAAAAAATGATTAGAGGGTATAATATAAATACTCATTTAATTGGAATATAAGAAGGTACTACTGCTAATATATTATAGCAATAAAAGATATTTTTATATAGGGAAATATAAGTGGTAAAAGGAGGAAAGTTTATATGGATATTAGTGATGAAATTCAAAAGTATCGTCAAGAGATAAAATCTGAAAGAATGGATATGTCTTTTGGAGAAATAATCAATATGTATAAAGATAGGGAAATAATAATATCTCCAGAATATCAAAGGGCATTCAGGTGGGACGAGCAGAGGCAGTCTGATTTTATTGAATCAATACTATTGGGAATTCCTTTTCCCTCAATATTTGTGGCAACTAATCCAGATGGTAAATGGGAATTAATTGACGGTCTTCAAAGGGTTTCCACGGTTTTGGCATTTTTTAATGAACTTAAGATGAAAATGGAGATCCATATTCTAAAAATGGGCTAGAATTAGTTGAGGGGAGTTTAATAAAGGGGCTAAAAGGCATTACTATAGATACTCTGCCATTAGAGTATAAACTTCAAATAAAACGTACACCATGTAGAGTGGAAATAATCCTTAAAGAAAGTGAATTCAAAATGCGGTATGAACTTTTTAAGAGATTGAATACAGGTGGAGAAGGTTTGTCAAGACAAGAAATACGAAATTGTATTTTTAGAGGTTTGGATAGTAGATATAGTAATTTTGTGGCAGAGTTATCTAATAATGAGATTTTTAGGGAAATAGTAAATATTAGCACATTAAATGAGGAGATGATGTATTATGAAGAATTAGTGTTGAGATACTTGACTTTGAAGAACCAAGGAACTAGATATGCTCAAGCTAATATACAGGATTATATGGACGATTATTTAGAAAGCCAGTGTAGGGAGTTTAATGAAAGTATAGTTAATAGTGATAGACAACTGTTTGAAAATATTATGAATATTCTTAAAGGGTTAAAAGAGAAATATATTTTTAAGCTTGGAAGAAGATATTTTACGACAAGTATGTATGATGCAATAATGTTAAGCTTATCAGAAGAAAGCAAAAATCTATCACAAATAAATATCGATGAATTAGGAAAAAGAATTGCGGAGTTAAAGGAAAGAAAAGAATTTACAAGATATGTTGGTTCAGCTAGCAGTAATCCTACGAGCATAACAAACAAAGTTAAAATTGCAAAACAAATTTTATTAGGAATATCGGAGGCATAAAAATGCATCCACTTACTAATGAAATAATAGCTAGTAGAGAATGGCGTATAAGAGAACTGGAAGATTTGAAAAAAGTTGGAATTTTAGCGTTGAATACTTATCCACAAAAAGTTAAAGATCAATATTATAGAATGTGTATTCCATACATATATGCTCATTGGGAAGGTTTTATTGTTGAAAGTTTTAAGCAACTTATCTCGTTTTTAAATGATTTGCATTTGGATAAAAAATTAGTTCGTAATGAACTGTATGCATTTTCTTTACAAGGCATATTAAAGCCCCTTGCAGGTAAACAAAGTTTTGAGCAAACCTGCCAGTTCGCTCAAAAGTTTATAGAAAACTATGATAGAGCATTATATATAGATCCAGCATTGCTTACTGCTAAATCTAATTTGAATTATAAACAGTTGGTTGTAATTTTGGGGAAATTTGGAATGGAGAATTGTTTGACAAAGTATCAAGGAGAAATCAATCAATTAGTTAATCAAAGAAATAGAATAGCACATGGCGAAAATGGGATAACTGTGGAGTATGCGAATATTTCGGATAAGATTAGCATGTTACAAGAAATTTTTGACCTTATGATTTTGAAATTTGAAGAGTATTTATCTGAAAGGATGTATTTGGAATAAATGCCATTAATTAGTTTGTAAAACAGAGTGGAAATATATTGACACAGAGAAGCAATAAATTAGATTACAAGACATACTGATAGAGTATATGATTAAAGCAAGTGATTGCAATCGGTAGGAGGTATGGCTATGCCACAGTCAATCAAAAGCGTGATAGAACAGTATATTGTAGAAATCAAAAAGATATATGGTACGCATTTACGCAAGATAATTTTGTATGGCTCTTATGCCAGAGGCGATTTCAAAGCAGACTCAGACATAGATATTATGATATTGCTTGATATGTCTGATATGGACTTAAAGGTGTATAGCCAGCAGCTTTCTTATATGACCTTTGATTTTAATCTGGATAATGACTTGGATATAAAGCCTATTGCCAAGAGTGAGGATCATTTTAGAAAATGGATAGTTAATTATCCGTTTTATGCAAATATTAACAAAGAAGGAGTGGTTTTATATGGAGCGGCCTAAAGAAGATATTGGTACAAGAAAAGACCTTGTGCTCTATCGGCTCCAGACCGCTAAAGCTGATTTGAAATCAGCAAGAATACTATTGGCGGCAGAGGAATATAAGGGAGCAAATAATCGAGCTTACTATGCTATTTTTCATGCAATCAATGCGGTTCATGCGTTGAGCGGAAAATCTTATAAACGCCATAAAGATGCTATCGCAAATTTTAATAAGGACTATGTTAAAAATGAGATTTTTCCCAGAGAGATTGGGAGAAAAATCGGTGAGACTGAAGAAATTCGTCATGCGGGTGACTATGATGATTTCTATATTGCCAGTGGGGAAGAATCTGAAAGGCAGGTTGCCGTAGCAGATGAATTTATAAAATTGGCTGAAACATACTGCATGAAGCAGTTTAAAGTTCTTGAGGAATGATGTTGGATAGTAAGGGGAAGTAAAAGGAGAAAACTTCGCTTGTTTCTTCTGTATATAGCAGAAAAGCAGTTTTACCAACTTCCAAAACCATTTTACCAACTTTTGAAATCCCTCAATTTTTCTGCAAAAAATCAGAGGCAAAAACCATTTACCAACCAAAAGTCTGGTAAACCCAAATGTGAACATTCCTCAAACCAGCCTAAATCCAGAGTTTCTGCCGAAAGTTCGCAAAGCAGATGGAAAAGTCGTTTCCGGCATATAACAATATTTTTCCCCGATGTCTGCAAAAAAATGGAAGTTCACAGGGCAGGGCAGTTGAAGCTGGCAGAAAATGAATTAACTGATTTAGATGCCTTGAAAAAACACCGCTTTAAAAGAAAAGTCATTTCCGGCGGGAACTGACTGCAAAAAGATATATTCTACCGGCATAAAAATGCCGCTTTTGGCCATGATAAACAGGAGACGCTGCCTGGCATGGCTGAAAAGGAGTATATCGGACAATGGAAAAAGAGAAGGACTGGATTTGGGAAGAAAACAAGGCAATCCGGGATGGGGAGAGGGCGCCGAAGGAGGAGAAGCAGTCCGGGGATCGGATCACCGGCACTCTGGAGACGGATATGACCCATCTGAACCGGATATTGGATGTGGAGAAAAACTTCGATATTATCTACCGGGTCATCCGGATCGGCGGGAAGGAAGCCTGCATGTACCTTGTTGACGGTTTCTGCAAGGATGATCTGGTGCAGAAGCTGCTGCAGTATTTCATGGATTTGACTCCGGAGAAGCTGCCAAAGGATATGCACGAGCTGTCAAAGCAGTGCACCCCCTATGTGGAAGTGAGCATAGATGACAGTTGTAATACATTAATTCAGTCTCTGCTTTCAGGGATGTTTGTGCTGCTCATTGACGGTTATGAGAAGGCTTTGGTAATCGACGCCAGAACCTATCCCTCCAGGGGAGTGGAGGAACCGGAGAAGGACAAGACCCTGCGGGGTTCCAAGGATGGATTTGTGGAGACTCTGGTGTCCAACACGGCTTTGATCCGCCGTAGAATCCGCAGCGCAGACCTGCATATGGAGATGCTTACCGCAGGGGAGAGTTCTCATACGGACATTGCCCTCTGCTATATGAAAGGCCGCGCGGATGAAGCCTTTCTGGAGGAAATCCGTGGGAAAATCAAAAATATCAGGGCGGACTCCCTGACCATGAACCAGGAATCCCTGGCGGAATGTCTGTACCACAGGAAGTGGTACAATTTTTTCCCGAAATTCAAATACACGGAGCGCCCGGACGCGGCGGCCGCCCAGGTACTGGAAGGAAATATCGTGATACTGGTGGACAATTCTCCCTCTGCCATGATTCTGCCAACCACGATTTTCGATGTACTGGAGGAGGCGGACGATTACTATTTTCCGCCCATCACGGGGACCTATCTGCGGATTACCCGTTTTCTCATTTCCCTGCTGACGTATCTGGTGACGCCTACATTTCTGCTGCTGATGAACAATCCCCAGTGGATTCCGGAGCAGTTTTCTTTTATTATGCTGCAGGAGGAGCCGAATCTTCCCCTGATCTGGCAGTTCCTGGTATTGGAACTGGCCATAGACGGGCTGAAACTGGCGGCCATCAATACGCCGAATATGTTGAGCACCCCTTTGAGTGTTATGGCGGCTCTGGTACTGGGGGAATTTTCGGTGAACAGCGGCTGGTTCTCCAGTGAGGTTATGCTGTATATGGCGTTTGTAGCCATTGCCAACTATACCCAGTCCAATTACGAACTGGGCTATGCGCTGAAATTCCTGCGGATGATTACGCTGCTGCTGACCCAGTGGTTCCGGGTTTGGGGCTATGTGGGAGGAATTCTGCTTTCTGTACTGGCGGTGTGCTGTAACCGGACGGTATCCCACCGCAGCTTTATCTATCCCCTGATTCCCTTTGACTGGAAGAAACTCAAGAGCAGGCTTATCCGCACCAGGCTTCCCGGGGCAAAATAAATTTGTTTGCTTTTTGCAGTATTTTATAATAGAATGAAAAGGTAACCGGTGCCGGTGCGTCGGTTACCTGTTTGTTTATGGAACCGACATGAATGAAGCGCGCCGGCAGGAAGCAGAGTCCTGTCATCAGAAAGAAAAAGAAAAGAACATTAAGGGAGGGATCACAGGTGTATCAGATTTTAACGGACAGCACTGCGGATTTACCGATAGAATATTTGAAGGAACACGATATAGGATGCATTCCCATCAGTTATATTCTGGACGATGTCACCTACGGAGGGGACAGGGAGTTGGACTGGAAGGAATTTTACGCCATGATGCGCAATGAGGGCAAGATGCCCACCACTTCCCAGATCAACCCGGAAGAAGCCAAGGCATATTTTGAACAATACATAGGTTCCAACAGGGAAATTTTGTATCTTGCCTTTTCTTCCGGTTTAAGCGGCACCTGCGGCAATCTCCGCATGGCCGCAGAGGAGATCATGGAGGAACATCCGGAGGTAAAGATTCGGGTGGTGGACAGCCTGGCCGCCTCCATGGGGGAGGGACTCTTTGTCCATAAGGCCGTGAGGATGCGTGATCAGGGAAAATCCATGGAAGAGACTGCGGAGTGGCTGGAAGAACATGCGCGGAATGTGGTTCATGTATTTACGGTAGATGATTTGTTTCATCTGTACAGGGGCGGACGGGTCAGCAGGACGGCTGCGGTTCTGGGCACGCTTGCCTCCATCAAACCAAAGCTCCACGTAGACGATGAAGGGCATCTGATTCTCATCGGCAAGGTGCGGGGCAGGAAGAAATCCTTAAGCGCTTTGGTGGACTATATGGAAGAGAAGATGGGTTCCTGGGCGGATGAAAATAAGGAAGACTGTGTGTTTATCAGCCATGGGGACGCTTTGGAGGACGCGGCGTATGTGCGGGATCTGATCAAAGAGAGATTCGGTTTTCAGAATTTCCTTATCAGCCATATCGGCCCTACCATCGGCGCCCATTCCGGGCCGGGCACCATAGCCCTGTTC
The DNA here is from genome assembly GCA_947367855.1 of uncultured Lachnospiraceae bacterium. Taxonomy (GTDB): domain Bacteria; phylum Bacillota; class Clostridia; order Lachnospirales; family Lachnospiraceae; genus Acetatifactor. The sequence goes on from CANBFE010000003.1 coordinate 82,498, forward strand.
TTTATGGGGGAGTCCCGTTAGAGAGCAGATAAGACGGACAGTTTCTATATTCTATAGGAGAACATAGCTGTGGAATCGGCGGCAGCACAAAATAGGGAAATGTTTAGGTGATAATGATGTATCGAATTGCCGTATGTGATGACAATCCGGCGGACAGAGCCTATGTGGCTGCCCTGATTGAGAGATGGGGCAGGGCCGCAGGACTGGGCGTGACAGTAGAGAGATATCCTTCAGCGGAGTCCTTTCTCTTTGCCTATGAGGAGGACCCTTCCTTCGACGTATTGTGTCTGGATATTGAGATGGGGGAAATCAGCGGGGTGGAACTGGCGAAGAAGCTGCGCCGGCTTGGGGCAGGGCTGCAGATTGTGTTTGTCACGGGATATATGGAGTATATAGCGGAAGGGTATGATGTGGAAGCGCTCCACTACCTGGTGAAGCCCGTGACGGAAGAGAAAATGAGAGCCGTGCTGAACCGGGCGGCAGAGCGGCTGAAAACCCGGGAACATATTCTGCTTCTGACCCTTCCGGACGGCGCGGTAAGGCTTCCTCTGTATGAGATCAGGTATCTGGATGTGCTGAAAAATTATGTCACAATCCACGGGGAGGAAGATTACAGCGTAAAAAGGACCCTGAATGACCTGGCCGGGGAACTGGACGACAGTTTTTATCGGATCCACCGTTCCTATATTGTCAATTTAAGGTTTATCAGAAAAATATCCAAAACGGAAGTAACGTTAAAGGACGGCACGGCGCTGCCTCTTTCCAGAAAAATGTACGAGGGACTGAACCAGGCTTTGATCCATTACTTTTGAGTTGAGCGAAGAAAAAGTCCGGTGTCGGACAGTCCCAGAATGGGCAAAAAAGACCGGGGGCTGATCTGTTGTGGCGCACCGTTGGCAGGGCCGGAGGGAGGAAAGATGCGCTTTTTCGAAAAAATCATCGATAAAAGAATTGCCGCATACCAGAGCGATCTTCTGGCCACCCATTACGCGGAAGTGGAAAATATGTACCGCCAGATCCGGGGATGGCGGCATGATTACCGCAATCACATCCAGGTATTGGACAGCTATGCGGAGATGGGGGATCTGAATGCCCTGCGCTCCTATCTGAAGGAGTTAAGCATAGACCTGAATACCGTGGACGTTGCTCTGCGGACAGGAAATAAAATGACGGACATTATTTTGAACAGCAAAATTTCCCTGGCAAAATCAAGGAACATCACCGTCATGGCGGACGCCCATGTGCCGGTATCGCTGACCACCTCGGAGATTGACCTGTGCATTATCCTGGGCAATCTGCTGGACAATGCCATAGAGGCCTGTATGCAGCTGCCGGAGGAGAAAAGGCTGATCCGCATCTATATGGACATGAAGAATACCCAGTTATACATGTCCTTTACCAATTCCACGGCGCAGGGAAAGCAGAAGAAGGTAGACGGGAAATTCCGCACTACCAAAGGCCGGGAACACGGCTATGGTCTGGTACGGGTGGATACCATCGTGGAGCGGAACCAGGGCTATCTCAATCGAAACAGCGAAGAAGGGGCATTTACGACGGAAATTCTGCTGCCCCAGTAGTCCGGGCTGTTTCGCTGTGCCCACAGTGATACAAAGTATCCCTAAAATAAGTGAAAATCCCATAAAAGGAGAAAAATACAATGACAAAACGATATGCAAATATGGCGTTAATCTATGCTGTGATCGCCATCATTTTTGGCGTATTTTACAGAGAGTTTACGAAATTCAGCCATTTTACAGGTGTGACCAACCTGTCTGTGATACATACACATTATTTTTTATTGGGCATGTTCTTCTTTCTTGTACTTATGCTTGCTGAAAAATCCTTTTCTTTTTCAGGGAAGAATACGGGAAAAGTCTTAATTGTTTATCAATTGGGCTTAAATATTACCGGTATTGGGTTTCTCATCAGAGGATTAACGCAGGTATGGGGGACAGAGTTGAGCACGGCAGCGGACGCATCGATTTCCGGAATTTCAGGAATCGGCCATATTTTGTTGGGAACCGGTCTCGTTCTTCTGCTGCTGCAAATCAGAAAAAAAGCCCTCTGAAGGACTTAAATGAACCAAGGAGCTGCCGCATTAAGGGCCACCAGATATAGATATGCCTGATTACCAGACATCCTGTATCTTGTGCAGGATTTCTTAATGTGACAGCTCCTTTATTTTTTCACATATTTTCTGCTTTCTCATATTATAAACCAAATGAAAGTATATTGCGGAAAGGGATCGATATGCACGAGCATTTTAAGGATAACGACTGCGATAAATTTCCCGTAGCCATGGCTTATGTACCCTGGCAGGAATTTAACGGGATGTATGACGATCTGGAAAAGGCGTACTGTGCGGGAACCATATTCCCCGAACTGGATAAGCCTTTCACGGGAAGGAGATGTGTATCATGAGAGAGAGGGAACAGCTGTTGAGAGATATCGGGATGGCGGATTTTGTGCTGACAGAGCTGGCGCTTTTTCTGGATACCCATCCCCATGACCACAGGGCAATGGAATATTTCAACCATTACAATCGGATAAAAAATCAGATGGAAAAGGAGTTTTCCCAGAAATATTTCCCTCTGAATTTGAGGCTCACCGACTGCAGTAAGGAATGGAGATGGGGAGAGGCTCCTCTGCCCTGGGAAGGAGAGTGCGCGTAAATGTGGAGTTATGAGAAAAGACTGGAATTCCCCGTGAACATCAAGGAGCCAAACGCCATGTTGGCCCAGGCTGTCATCTCCCAGTACGGAGGACCGGACGGCGAGATGGGGGCCAGTATGCGCTACCTGTCCCAGAGATATTCCATGCCCTACCGGGAGGTGGCGGGACTTTTGACGGATATCGGTACGGAAGAGCTGGCCCACCTGGAAATCGTGGCGGCCATCGTGCATCAGCTGACCAGGAACCTGTCCATGGAAGAGATTGAAAAGTGCGGCTTTGCGAATTATTATGTAGATCATACCGTTGGCGTGTGGCCCCAGGCGGCTTCCGGATTCCCTTTCACTGCTGCGCAGTTTCAGGTGACAGGGGACCCCATTGCGGATCTGATGGAGGACATGGCGGCAGAGCAGAAGGCCCGCATCACCTACGACAATATTCTGCGCCTGGTGAAGGACCCGGATGTGTGCGAACCCATCAAGTTCCTGCGCATGCGTGAGATTGTGCATTTCCAGAGGTTCGGTGAGGCCCTGCGCATTGTTCAGGATCGACTGGACAGCAGGAATTTCTATGCCTTCAATCCGGCTTTTGACAAATGCGAGGACTGCGGCTGCGACTGATGCGCAGCGGAGGCAGAAGAAAAATTGCTGTTGTAGATGCAGATAAGAGTATACCGGCAGGCAGTTCCCTGTTTTAGAGAGGGGGACTGCCTGTTTTCTATATCTGTTCTTTGGGAAGGCCGTCGTTCCAAGAGATGTTTATTATCTTGAGTTTTGCATGATATACAGATAGAGGCTCGGAAGTAGAAGCAGCTGGTTTTGTTTTTTGGAACCGGATGCCCAAAGGGAGATTGTATTTTGGGCAGATGCATATTATAATGAGAGAAAGGCTGAACGATGAAAGGCGGCAGTACTCCATAGAATAAAGGCAGGAGGCCCGGCTTAACAGAGAGGAATGGTTGTCATGAGAAGCGAGGATATTTTAACGACGGAAAATCTGACAAAAAAGTATCATAAAGATCTGGCAGTGGACCGGGTTTCCCTGTCGATTAAACGTGGAGATATCTACGGTTTTATCGGGGAGAACGGGGCGGGCAAGACCACATTTATGCGGATGATATGCGGACTGGCCAGGCCGTCGGAGGGAGAACTGGAGCTTTATGGCGTTTCAGGGAAAAAAGAACTGCAGAAAGCCAGGAAGAATCTGGGCGCACTCATCGAAAATCCGGCAGTTTATCCCAATATGACAGCTATGGAAAATCTGGAGGTGCAGAGGCGGTATCTGGGAATCGGAAGAAGAGATTCCGAAAAGATGCTGTGGGAGCTGTTGGAACTGGTGGGGTTGGCGGATGCCGGTAAGAAGAAGGCCCGGGATTTTTCTCTGGGGATGAAACAGCGTCTGGGACTTGCCATTGCCCTGACAGGGACCCCCGGATTTCTTATTTTGGACGAACCAACCATAGGCCTTGACCCGGTGGGCAAGGCGGAGCTTAGAAATCTTCTGTTAAAGCTGAACCAGGAAAAGGGGCTGACGATTTTCTTCAGCAGCCATGACCTGTCCGAGATGCAGCGGCTGGCTACCAGGTATGGCTTTCTGCATAGGGGAAGACTGGTAAAAGAGCTTTCGGCACAGGAACTGGAACAGGAATGCAGTGTCCAGGGGATTGATGTAGAGCAATATTTCCTGAACCTTATTTTGAAAGCAGGAGGTGTGGGAAAAAATGAGACTTTTTGTCAATGAACTGTGTAAAATCAAAGCTTCGAAATCCGTAAAGGGAGTTGCTGTTATCTTTATCTTCTTTGCCATACTGGCAGGAACCGTATGGGGAAAGTCGGACATGCCCGCTGCATTATATGGTTTTGGCGCACCGTTTATGTGGATTGTCGCCAATGGCGCCTCCGGCTTTTTTCTGTATGCCTTGATAGTGGCCAGCCTGTTTGCCAGGGAATTTGAATTGGGCGTTATCCATAATATATTGGGATGCGGTGTGAAGAGAAGCAGTTATTTTATTGCAAAGGTAATGGCTGTGTTCAGCGTCACCGTTTTGCTTTATCTGGGTGGTATCTGCGCCCTGCTTTTGTTTAAATGTCTGCTTGTAGGTTTTGGACCTTCAGCCCTGATTTTTGCCGATTATGGTTACAAGGTTCTGGTCTTTAACGGATGGGCAGTCTGTTCCCTGTTGTCCTATGTGGCTGTCTATATTTTGATTGCCTGCCTGTTCAGAGAAGCCGTTCCTACCTTCATTGCATCCCTTGTAATCACGCTGTGTGAGCTTTTTAATCTGTTCAGAGGGCCTGTCAGAATTACAACGGATGCGATCGGTTTTATAGAAAGCGATAGAATTTTATCTTCTGATTTCGGCAGATTATTTACTCCCTGTATTTTTATTTTGGTTATTGCGTTGGCGGCGGCATATATACTCTTTTTAGTACAGGATGTGGACTGAATGGATGCAGGCTTTTTCCCATAGAGAATGTGAAGCGGGAGAATACGGTATGCGGCAGGATGGAACAGGAGGTTACAGTGAACAGAGTATTCCGTGCAGAGAGTTACATATTAAGGCATGACCGGCTGCTGTGGCTTGTACCGGTATTGTATTGCGCAGTCGGGGTTTATGCAGGATTTTATGACCATGCAGTCATGGATATTTACGAAGGGTTGGAACTGTTTAGTCTGCCCGAAATTATGAATATATTTTTTCCCTTTTCTGCGGCTGCGGTGACAGGTTATGTGATTGGAGGCGATTTCAGCAGGCGTACCATCCAGAATGTGCTGTCCGTGGGAACCGATAAGAAGCACTATTTTTATTCCAGGCTGTTGGTACAGGGGGTGGTGACAGGGGCGCTGTTTACCGTGACAGGGCTGATTCATGTGATATGCCATTGGTTCTGGCCTCAGGGAAATTCGGATATCCGGATAGAGTTCCTGTGGCAGAAGCTGCTTGTCTATATGACGGTGGCATTGCTTCAGCTGCTAGCATCTGTATCTGTCATCAACGCAGTGTGCTATTTTGTAAAAAATCAGCTGGTTGCCATTGGATTCGGAATAGGGCTGGTGTATTTGGAACTGATTATTTACCAGGCTGCGGAGATAAACGGAATGGGAGCTGTTCAGGCGTTGGCTGATTTCTTTCCCACAAATGTCCTCAGGAATATTTTTGCCTATGCGGTGTATGACAGGGTTTTTACAGGTGAATTCTTCAGATATGGACTTTCGGCGATTCTTGTGATTGCAGTGAGCAGCGCGGCAGGATATGTGCGGTTTTGTTATGACAGGGATTAAGCATTTCGGATATAAAAGGGGATGTGTTTAATTATTATGTAGATCATATCGTTGGCCTGTGATCCCAGGCGGCTTCCGGATTCAAAAATACGAATGGAACAGATGATGTATACAGGAAGGAGAAGTTTTGATGAAAAGGACAATCAGCAGTATTCTTTTAACGGCGATGCTTGCAGTGCAGTTAAGCGGGTGCGGGGAAGAGGAACAGAAAGTCTCAGGTGCCTCAGACATGGTTCAGGATGCTTCCGGGGCGGACAGCCAGGAAATATCTGTGGGCGAAGGAGGCATACTGGATCCTTCGGCAGTTCTTGGTCTTGCCGGGAAAGACAATTCCCTGGATGCCTATTCTGCGACGGCGAGGGTGTCGCTGCAGGTGGAAAAACCGGAGAATGCCCTGGGAGGTGGCGGGGCAAGATCTTTTCTGGGAGCCACGGGAGCGTATCATTTCGAAAAACATCTCTTCAGCACTGCAGATGAATCCTGGGATGAGCTTTTATTTGTAACTGCAGAGGGGAAAGCAGATTCGGAACGTTTTGAGTGGGAGAGCCAGCTCTGGGACATAGGGCCGGTAGCCGGAACAGACCATTATGCAGCCTTCAGTTTGGAAGAGCAGGAGGGTGGGGAGGATTATCGGTATTTCCTTACGGAGAGAGATGAAAACCACGAGAACCTGAGGGAGTTTCCTCTGGATTTTCTGACCGGAAGTGAAAATGAAGTAATTATGAGCCTTTCAGGATTTGCTGTGGATCAGTCAGGGACAGTCAACCTGCTGCGGAGCACGGAGGAGGGACAGCAGTATCTGCTTGTGTCGCAGGAAGGGGAGATTCTGGCGGAATACATTCTCGAAGGCAGTTATAACAGCAGACTGGTACCGCTGTATGACGGCCGTATTGGGGTTACGGAGAAAGGGGACAACGGGGAAATGACCCTGCAGTATATGGATGGGCAGGCCGACAGGCCGGTGACGCTGGCTGTTCTGGAAAAGGATGCCTTTTGCCTTGCGCTCTTTGATGAAGATACTTTGCTGTATGCGGATGGGGAAGGCGTGTACCGCAGCGGGCTGTCCGGGGAGAATCCGGAACTTCTTTACTGTTGGAGCAACCATGGTATCATAGCCCATGGGGTATCTGACCTGCAGGCGGATGAGGAAGGGCGGATTGCGCTTATTTACAGTGACTCCCAGAATGATAACTACCTCTGTCTGGAACCTGCTGAGGAAGAGGTGGATCTCTGTGAAATCACCATGGAAGTAAGAAGTTCGGATATGGATTCCTACAAGTGGATGGTTGCGGAGTTTAACAAGCGGTATCCCAGCTGTCATATTGAACTCATCGAGCACAATTACGAAGACAACACCGCTCTGCTGACGCAGCTGACGGCGGGAAAGGGGCCGGTACTGCTTGATCCGACTTTGCCCGGGCTGAACTTTGAGGAACTGGAAAAACTGTGGGAGCCTCTGGACAGCGTTATGGAGCAGCTGGGTGTCACGGAAGAGCTGCAGCCCACTGCCCTGGAAATAGGAAAGATCAACGGAACCCTGTATGGAGTAGTAAGGGACTTTAACCTGAGTACAGTGGTTGCAAATCCGGATCTTAAGGACTGGGATTATGACACATTTTTTCAGTGTGTTCAGGACAGGCCGGAGATTGAGGCAATCTGCAACTATTATGACGGGGAAAGCGGACTTTATTATCTTATAAATCTGCTGAATCATGGAGTGGAGGATAGCTGTTTTATTGTGCCGGATGAGGAAACGGGGAAGCTGTATTTTGACAGCGGCAGATTTCTCCAGATTCTGGAGCTGGCGGAGAAATACTGTGTCCGTAAGGAGGGGGTACAGCCCGGTAATTCCCTGTTGGAGGGGAAGGCGCTGTGTAATACATTGAATGTCCGGTCACCGGAAGATGTCGCAGCATACCGCACCATTTACGGCGAGAACGTGAATTATATAGGATATCCCACAAAGGATGGGAGAACGTACTTTATGGGCCCTTCCGGTATGCTGTCGATCCGCAGATCGGCTACAAAGGAGGAAAAGGAGGCTGCCGCTGCCTTTCTTGCCCTGTGCTTATCCTATGAGGGGCAGGTTCAGGCTGCAAAGTCCATCGATTTTAACTTAAGCGTGCGCAGGGATGTGTTGGAGGAGCAGATTGCTTCCATGAAGTCAAGAACAAACATGCCTGACTTCGGTGAGGTCAACATGGGGGGCAATATGAATATAGAACTGGACAGAATGACGCTGCTTGATCTGATTGAAGGGGCAAAGCCCATCAAATATTTTCAAAAGGAACTGAGGGAAATCATATTCGGAGAACTGGATCTGTATTTGGCAGGTGACATTACGAAGGATATGCTGATTGACCACCTGGAGAACCGGGTTGGGCTGTATCTGGGGGAGAAAAACTGAAAACATGGGACATGTGCAGAGACCTTGTAGAGAGTCAATGGATTTCAATCCCGTCTGTTACAATCATATGTTTGAAAGCTCCTGCTGAATTGTTAATCTGTTTTAAAACTGGTTGACAATCTGATGCTGATTGGATATAATCAAAAAACATACGTGATTGCTGTGCGTGCTGGAGCGCAGGGAGGTATATCCATGAAGAACAGAGAAAAGACATTAGAGATGACCACAACCGCACTTTTAGCAGTGATATTGGCGGTTCTGGGAATGCTGAAGCTTCCCAGCATTGTTCCTGGATGTGAGTTCCAGCTTTCCGCGCCCTTTGCCGTGTGCATCGCAGCCTGTTTCGGCTTTCGAAAGTATATCCGGATCGGTATTCTGGCCAGTGCGATTAATCTGATTCTGGGCACCCATACCATAGTAAATGTCACCATAGCCATGATATTCCGCCTGGTTGCCGGAGGGATTCTGGCATTGTTCGGCGTGAATCCCGTTACCATTGCTGTCAGCGGTCCCCTGGGCACCATGGCAGGAAGGCTGGTGCTGGGAGGCATATCGGGTACAGACCCGCTGATTCTGATAACAATGGCAGTGCCGGGAATGGTGTTCACGGCGGTGGGCGCCTGTGTGATGTACCCGGTGATGAAGCGGTTGGCGGGCAGGGCGCATTGTTCCTGCATTTGCCCTGCAGGAAAACAGGAATCCAGGGAGCACAGGGGGGAAAATGGAAAGATACAGCATCAAAATGAGAGCATCTAACAAAGAAGAGGGGCACATTTCCGGAGCGGAAAAGATTGTTCCGGAGGAAGAACTGGAGCTGTACTGCGCCAGGCTCCTTGCCCGGGCTCTGCGGCACAGCAAAGGAAAACCGGATTTCATCAACTTGAAGATTGAGGCCGTGGCAGAAAAGGAGATTCTTCATCTTCCCGCCCTGAATGTGACTACAGTGGAGACTTTGAATGCCGAAGAAGGGACTGCCGTGGTGCTCGATTATCTTGGCAGGTTGGGGATCAGCGGCGGAGAAGAGATTGTGGCCCTGTGGAGGCAGAGTTTTTCCATGCGGGGAGCCATGCTCCTGGACGCAGACAGTTTTGAACGGTTGGAGCCGGACAGGGAGCGGGGGATTCGGGCCACTTACATGGACATGGAGACCGCAGACGGAGCAAGGCAGTCCGCCTGTGAGGGCAAGAACCATTTCAATGAGGCACTGGTTCTGGCCACAAAGGTGGTCAGTCATCCCAACATCCTGGCAGAGCTGTGCATTTCAGACGATCCCGATTATGTCACCGGCTATATCGCCTCCAGGGAGTTCGGCTATGTGAGGATCACCAGGCTGAAGGAAATGGGCAGTCCAAAGGGCGGACGGATCTTCCTGTTCCGGGGGAATGAAAAGGAGAGGGAGGACTGCATCCGCTACCTACAGCAACAGAAAGTGTTGGTCCATGTGGAATGATTGATGGATTGCGGGGGTCAGAAAGGAAACAGAAAGCAGTGGATAAATGGAAACGGATAGAAGATGAACTGGGAGCCCTCCGCCAACAGCATTTATACCGTGAAATCAAGGTCATAGAGAGTTCCCAACGGTCCCATGTGCGGTACCGGGGGCGGGACATGCTGATGCTGGCATCCAATTCCTATCTGGATTTCTGCGATGAAGAGAGGATCAAAGAAGCCGCTGCACAGGCGTTGGCGGAATACGGAACGGGTTCCGGCGGCTCCAGGCTTACCACTGGGACCACGATTCTGCATACGCAGCTGGAAGAGGCTCTGGCCAGGTTTAAGGGCAGAGAGGCGGCTGTGGTGTTCAACACAGGATTTGCGGCAAATGGAGGCATTCTTCCGGCCCTGTGCAGGGCAGGGGACGTGATTTACAGCGACGAGCTGAACCATGCCAGTATCATTGACGGATGCAGGCAGTCCAGAGCGGAGACAGTGGTGTATCGGCACAATGACATGGCAGATCTGGAGCGGAAGATCAGGGAACATCCCGGACAGCAGGGTCTGATCGTCAGCGACGGGGTGTTCAGCATGGACGGGGATATTGTAAATCTGCCCGGGCTGGTGGAGCTGGCAGATACCTATGGCCTGCTGTCCATGATAGACGAGGCTCATGCCACCGGGGTGGTTGGGGCTGCCGGCCGGGGCTGCGAGGAGTATTTCCATATGGAAGGGCGGACGGACATTCTCATGGGTACTTTGAGCAAGGCCATCGGAGCGGAGGGCGGCTATGTCTGCGGTTCCCGCATTTTGGCGGAATACCTGAAGAACAGGGCCAGGAGCTATATCTTCTCCACTTCCCTTTCCCCTGTGACCATGGCGGCGGCGAAACGGGCTCTGGAGCTCATGGAAGAAGAGCCCTGGCGGGTGGGCAGGCTTCAGGAGAACATTCGGTGGTTCTGCGGGCAGCTCCGGGAGCATGGTATAGAGGCAGATTCCGGGACTGCCATCATACCCATTCGGATCGGAGCGGAGGAAAAGGCTGTAAAGGTCTCCGAGATGCTGATGGAGCAGGGATTCTTTATCCCGGCTATCCGTTATCCCACAGTGAAAAAAGGCCATGCCATGCTGCGGGCTGCCCTGATGGCCACTCACACGAAGGAGGAGCTGGCAGAGGCTGCGGCAGCCATAGCGGCGGCGATTGCCTGCCAAGGCCGGACTTTTGGAACAAACGGACCGCGAAAGGAGCAGATTACATGAGCATGATACAGGAAATGAAGGAAAAGGCATTGGCTGCCGGGGACATCTCCCGGGAAGAGGCGCTGCTGCTGGCCAAGGCGCCCTTAGAGGAGCTGGCGGAAGCAGCGGAGGAAATCCGCAGGAACAAGTGCGGGCAGGGCTTTGACCTGTGTACCATTGTCAACGGGAAGTGCGGCCGCTGTTCAGAGGACTGCAAATACTGCGCCCAGAGCGCCCATTATCAGGCGAAATGTACGGAGGCCCATGGGCTGCTGTCCACGGAAGAGCTGCTGAAAGGGGCCAGGCAGAATGCGGCGAGAGGGGTGCTGCGCTATTCCATCGTCACATCCGGCAGGAAGCTGTCGGCGCAGGAAGTGGAGCAGGCCTGCGAGAGCATTCAGGCCATTCGGGCGGAAGTCGGCATCCAGGTCTGTGTGTCCTTCGGTCTACTGGATGAGGGACAGTTTCGGAAAATCAAAGAGGCCGGGGCCTCCCGGGTGCACTGCAACCTGGAATCTTCCGCCAGGTTTTTCCCAGAAATCTGCACCACCCATACTTATCAGGATAAAATCGATACCCTGAAAGCGGCCAAAAGGGCAGGGCTGTCCGTCTGTTCCGGCGGAATCCTGGGATTGGGGGAGACCATGGAAGACCGCATTGACATGGTGCTTACCGCAAGGGAGCTGGGTGTGAAATCCATTCCCGTGAATCTCTTAAACCCGATTCCCGGGACGCCTCTGGAGAACCGCAGGCCCCTGACCAATGAGGAGGCCAGGTGCTGCGTGGCTGTCTTTCGTTTCCTGATACCGGATGCGTCCATCCGTCTGGCAGGGGGAAGAGGGCTTCTGGGAGACAAGGGGGAGATGTGCTTCCGAAGCGGCGCCAATGCAGCCATTTCCGGGGACATGCTGACCACGGCGGGGATTACCGTGGAGACGGACAGGAATCTGTTAAAAAATCTGGGATTCGAGGTAAGGCTTTGCAATGAGTAAGAAGATTTTTATCGTTGGAACAGGAACGGATGTGGGGAAGACCTATGTGGCGGGCCTTATGGTGAAGAAGCTGCAGGAAAGCGGCAGAAAAGCGGGTTATTACAAGGCGGCCATGAGCGGCAATGCAAGGGGGGAGGACGGCAGGCTTATTCCCGGGGATGCAGCCTGTGTCAGGGACATCTCGGGAATCCGGCAGCCCCTGGAGCAGATGTGCCCTTATGTTTACGAGCATGGAGTGTCGCCCCATCTGGCGTCCCGGCTAGAAGGAAATCCGGTGCGGTTGGATGTGGTGGAAAAGGGCTTCCGGGAAGTGTGCGGGGAGTACGACTTTGTGACTGTGGAGGGCAGCGGCGGGATTTTGTGCCCTGTCTGCTTTGACGAGGAGGAAATCTGGCTGGAGGATGTAATTGCCAGACTGGAGCTGTCCTGTCTGTTGGTGGCTGACGCCGGACTGGGCACCATCAACAGCGTGGGGCTGACCGCGGAATACATGCGCTCCCGGAGAATTCCCGTGAAGGGCATTCTCTTCAACCGCTTCCATGCCGGAAATGTCATGGAGGAGGACAATCTGCGGATGTGCGAGCACAGAACGGGGCTGAAGGTTCTGGCCTGCGTGGAGGAAGGGGCGGAGGAGCTGGCCCTGGACAGTGAGACACTGGCAGGCCTGTATGAGGAATGAGTATGAATCCCGCAAGGGATAATACTTTTGGGAAGCGTATGACTCCTGGAAGAAGAGAAAAAAGGAAGGTGACGCATATGATCTGGTATCCCTATCAGCAGATGAAATCCATGAAAGCGCCATATGAAATCATCGATGCCAATGGCGTATATTTATATACGAAAAACCAAAAGCTAATTGACTCGGTCTCCTCCTGGTGGAGCGTGATTCACGGCTATAAACATCCGGTTCTGACGGAGGCGATAAAATCCCAGGCCGACAGGTTCTCTCATGTGATGTTGGGCGGGCTGACCCATGAGCCTGTACAGCGGCTGTCGGAGAAGCTGAGGGAATGGCTGCCCGGGGACCTGGACTACTGCTTTTTTTCGGATTCCGGCAGTGTGGCTGTGGAAGTGGCATTGAAGATGGCGCTGCAGTATTATGTGAACCAGGGGGATCTGAAGCGGACAAAGGTTCTGGCCCTGACCCATGCCTATCACGGGGACACTTTCAAGGCTATGGAAGTGGGGGATGACGAGGACTATCATTTCATTCTGCAGGCGTATGGGGAGAAGAAGGATGTGATTCATATCCCAACGGAAATCGGGGCCCTGGAGGCCGCTTTTGAGAGCCTGCATGAGGAGCTGAACTGTTTTATAGTGGAACCTCTGCTTCAGGGAGCTGGAGGAATGCGGATGTACGATGTCTCATTCCTCCGGCGGGCCAGGGAGCTGTGTGACAAATATGGGGTCCTGTTGGTCTTTGACGAGGTGGCCACTGGCTTTGGGCGGACGGGGAATCGGTTTGTGGCAGATCTTGTGCTGCCGGACATCCTGGTGTTGGGAAAAGCCCTCACCGGCGGCTACATAGGCCATGCAGTGACCGTGGCCAACCACAGGGTACATGAGGGTTTCTATGGGGATGCTCCAGAGAAGGCTCTGATGCATGGGCCAACTTTTATGGGCAATGCCCTGGCCTGCAGTGTGGCGCTGAAATCCATAGAGCTGTTCGAAGAGGGGGATTACCTCTCCAGAATCCGCCGCATCGAGGAGATTACAAGGCGGGAGCTGGACGGACTTGTCCATGAGCAGATTCGGGAGGTGCGTATTCTGGGCGGGTGCGTCTGCGTGGAAGTAAAGGATGGGGCGGTTCTTGAAGGCTATCAGCAGTTCGCCTATGACAGGGGCGTGTTCAGCAGGCCTTTCCTGAACTATCTGTATGCCATGGTGCCCTATGTGATCACGGAGGCGGAACTGGTACAGGTTCTTGGGGTGATGAAGGAGTGGTTTTCGCAGTTACTTAAATAGCTGATTACGGAAAATAAATTCCATCACTGAGGCGGCTCTTTTCTTGGAGGAGAGCCGTCTTTTTGGTGTGCGGAAAACCGAAAGCGTAACAGTTCAGACAGGGCGCTGAACTGTTACGAGAATGCACACAAAACGCGAAAAGAATGCGTTTTGGCGCCTGCAAGTCTCGCAAAATTGCATAGAACGCAATTTTGACTTCGCGAGAGAGGCTGTCTGAACTGTTACCCGAAAGCGCCTGAGACGGAAAGAAATATGAATACAGGGGCTTGAAAATTTGAGTCAAACGATTATACTTTAATTAATCGATTCGGTCAAACCAAAATAGTCGGAGGTGAGGGCATGAGCGAAAGATTCAGAGAGCTTCCGGAGGAAAGACAGATATGTATTTTAAGGGCTGCCATGGAGGTTTTTGCAAAGTATGATTATAAAAAGGCATCCACGGATTTGATTGCATCCAGGGCGGGGGTGTCCAAGGGATTGCTTTTTTACTATTTTCATAACAAAAAAGATTTATATCTGACGGTATATGAGTATGTAAAGCAGATTATCACTGAGGGAGTGGCGGATACCAGGCTTCTGGAGATGACGGATTTTTTTGAGCTGATTACATATGCCACCATGAAAAAGATCAGGATATTGGCAGAAAATCCATATATTGTAGAGTTTTCGCTCCGCTCCTTTTATTCCGAGAAGGAGGAGATCTCCGGTGAGCTGAAGCTGAAAACCAGGGAGGGCATAGACGAAAATTACAGACAGTATTTTAGTAAAATAGATTTCAGCAAATTTAAGGAAGATGTAAATCCGTTTGAAATCTTTAAAATGATGGTCTGGATAGTTGACGGCTATGTTCATGAGAGACAGATGGGCAATGAACCCCTGTGTTTGGAAGAAATCAGCAGGGTCTTTGCAAATTGGACGGAGATGTTTAAACAGATTGCGTATAAGTCCGGCTGAGACATGTCGGCAGCTAATAAAAACAGCGTCTGGGTGCAGGGCGAGGCAGATGCGGAATGAAACGGAGGAGTATTTATGAGTGCCATTCAAATCGAGAACCTGGTCCGTGATTACGGAGGAGGAAAGGGCGTGTTCGACATATCCTTTCAGGTAAAGCGCGGGGAGGCCTTTGGATTCCTGGGACCGAACGGCGCAGGGAAGACCACTACCATACGTCATTTGATGGGATTTCTGAGGCCCAGGTCCGGAAGCTGTGTCATAGAGGGGATGGATTGCTGGAAGGAAAGGGACAAAGTGCAGGCGAGACTGGGCTATATTCCCGGTGAAATCAGCTTCTTTGAAGACATGTCGGGCAGGGAGTTTCTGAAATTCATCACCCGGTACCGCGGAATCGGCGACAGGAGCCGTCAGGAGGAACTGTTGGAGCGTTTTGAACTGGACCCGGGAAACAGGATAAAGAAGATGAGTAAGGGCATGAAACAAAAACTGGGAATCGTGGCGGCTTTTATGCATGACCCGGATATCCTTATTCTGGACGAGCCAACCAGCGGACTGGACCCCCTGATGCAGAGCAGGTTTATTGATTTGGTGGGGGAAGAAAAAAAGAAGGGCAAGACCATACTTATGTCAAGCCACATGTTTGAGGAAGTGGAGAGGACCTGTGACCGAATCGGTATTATCCGGAAGGGCAGGATGGTGGCTGTGGATGCGGCAGACGCTCTCCGGGAACGTCATACCCGCAGCTACACGGTGACCCTGGCGGACCAGGCGTCGGCGGAAGCATTTGCCCTGGATTTTGGCGGCAGGCTCAGCGGACTGCAGGTCACTGTCACGGCAAGGCAAAGTCTGGAACAGATCTTTATGAATTATTACGGAGGTGAGGAGCATGCTGAACAGGGCGCTGTATAAAAGAGAAATGAAGGGAAGCATTAAGCTGCTGCTGATTTTCGGAGCAATTATTACTTTGTATGTCTCCGTTATTATCAGTATGTACGATCCTGAACTGATGAAAACTTTGGACAGCTTTGCGGAGGCCATGCCGGAATTGATGTCGGCTGTGGGCATGAAGGCCGGCGCAGGGACGCTCCTGGGCTTTATGGTATCTTATCTCTATGGATTTATCCTGCTGATGTTTCCCATGCTGTTCTGCATACTGCGGGGAAACGCGCTGATCGCCAGATATGTGGACAAAGGCTCCATGGCCCTGCTGACCGCAGCTCCGGTAAAGCGGCTGACCATTGCATTTACGCAGATGAGCGTATTGATGAGCGGAATTTTGATTCTTGTTCTCTACAGTACGGTTTTGGAGCTGGTCTGCGCAGGCAGCGGCTTTCCCGGGGAGCTTGATGTAAAGGGCCTTTTATGGCTGAACGTTGGGCTGCTGTGCCTGCATCTGTTTATCGGCAGCATCTGTTTCCTGGCCTCCTGCCTGTTTTCGGACACAAAATACAGCATTGCTTTTGGGGCGGGGATTCCGATCTTCATGTATGTCCTGCAGATGCTTGCCAATGTGGGCGGAAGTGCGGAAAAGGCAAAGTATTTTACTTTTTTCACGCTGTTTCATCCGGACAGTATCCTGGCAGGCGAGGGCAGCGGGACTGCGGGCATTCTAATCCTGTTGGCATGCGCCGCCGGGTTTTATGCCCTGGGAATCATGATTTTTCACAGAAAAGACCTGCATATATAGCAGCGGGCATCCGTTTCGGCAGACAGGCTCAAACGGAGGAGAAAAGCAGAGCAGAGTTCCTGCTTTCAAGGGAGACGAATGATGGAAAGGATTTTTTCCAACAAGGATTTAAAGAAGCTGATTATTCCGCTGATTCTGGAACAGGCTCTGGCGATCACGGTGGGCATGGCAGATACCATGATGATCTCTTCCGTGGGCGAGGCCGCTGTATCCGGAGTATCTCTGGTGGATATGTTCAATAATCTTATAATCAGCATACTGGCGGCCCTGGCTACCGGAGGGGCGGTGGTGACCAGCCAGTTTATCGGGGCGTCCCGGAAGGAGGAGGCCTGCCGCTCCGCAAAGCAGCTTCTCTGGGTGAATGCTCTGATTACGGCAGTGATTTCCTTTCTGGTGATTTTGGGCCACAGGCTGATTCTGAATCTCTTTTTCGGAAGAATAGAGGAGGACGTTATGCGCAATGCCGTTCTCTATCTCATTATTTCCGCATTGTCCTTTCCTTTTCTGGCAGTTTACAATGCCTGTGCCGCGCTGTTTCGGTCCATGGGGAATTCCCGGGTCACGCTGAAGGTGTCAGTGCTCATGAACCTGATCAATGTGGGCGGCAATGCCCTCTGCGTCTTCGGCCTGAAGATGGGGGTGGCGGGAGTGGCGATTCCCTCTCTGGTTTCCCGGGCGATAGCGGGACTTTGCCTGTATGTTCTGCTGCGGAATCCGGACAATGTAATTCATCTGAACAGGGAGCGTTTCCGGTTTGAATGGGATGTGATTAAGCGGATTCTCTATATCGGGATTCCCAGCGGCATTGAGAACGGCATCTTTCAGCTGGGGCGGGTGATTGTGGTGAGTATTATCGCAGGCTTCGGCACTGCGCAGATCGCGGCAAACGGTGTGGCCAACAGCCTGGACAGCATGGGCTGCATTGTGGGGCAGGGAATGAATCTGGCCATGATTACGGTGATCGGGCAGTGCGTGGGGGCAGGGGATATAAACCAGGTGCGGTATTATACGAAAAAGCTCCTCCTGATCACCTATGGGGCCACAGCGGTGACCAACAGCCTGATTCTGCTGTTTCTGCAGCCTATTCTGGGGCTTTACGGTCTGGGGAAGGAGGCTACGGAACTGGCCTATATCCTGGTGATGATTCATGACGGTCTGGCCATGCTGCTCTGGCCGGCATCCTTCGTCCTGCCCAATATGCTTCGGGCCTGCAATGACGTAAAGTATACCATGGTGACGGCGATCTTTTCCATGGTAACTTTCCGCATCGGTTTAAGTCTTGTGTTAGGCGTTTACATGGGAATGGGGGCAGTGGGCGTATGGGCTGCAATGGTGGCGGACTGGATTTTCCGGGTGTGCTGCTTTGTCGGAAGGTATTTCCGGGGAACCTGGCGAAAGCGCTGTAATCTGTAAAGCGGAGATGCATGGCAGTCGGAAGACAGAAAAAACAGCGGGCAGTCCTCTGTGAGAGAGGATACTGCCCGCTGAAATTTTTGAATTTTTTGAATTCATCCGATGTGGAACTGGCCCATCAGCTGGTTCAGGGTTCTGGCCTGATGGGATAATTCGCCGGAAATGGCCGCGCTTTCCTGGGCAGCGGCGGAGTTGTCCTGGATGACCCTGGATACTTCCTTGATTCGGTTTTCCACGGAGACGATCATATCTGCCTGCTGTACACTGGCTGAGGCAATTTCATCTGTCAGTGTGCGGATAGACTGGATACACTCGCTGATGACCTTCATGGCTGCGATGGCATGATCCGTGGATTCCGTTCCTGTTTTGACATCCTCAATGGAACGGCCGATCAGGGTACTGGTGTTTCCTGCGGCCTCCGCGGATTTGGAGGCCAGAACCCGCACTTCCTCCGCAACCACGGAAAAGCCCTTCCCCGCTTCGCCTGCCCGGGCGGCTTCCACGGCAGCGTTCAGGGCCAGGATATTGGTCTGGAAGGCAATATCCTCTATGGTCTTGATAATGCTGACAATCTGGGCCGAGGAGTGATCCAGGCTTTTGGTGGAAGCATTGAGCTGTTCCATCTTCGTATCCGCCTCGGCGGCATAGCCTGTGGCTCTGGCTACCAGATCACTGGCGTTGCTGCAGCGGACGGTGCTGTTTTGAAGATGCTCGGTGATGTCTGTGATATTGGATACCAGGCCGTCGATGGAGTCTTTCTGCTGCATGGTTCCCTGGGACAGGGCCTGGGCGCCTGCGGATACCTGGTTTGCGCCGCTGTCCACCTGTCTGGCGATCTGGGCAATGTTGCGCATGACTTCCGTGAGGTGATCCCTTATGCTTGTGAGGCTTTCGGATAATACCCGGAAATCACCGATATAATAGGATTCGTTTTTCGCCACATCCACGGAGATATTGCCCTGGGCCATTTCCCCCAGAATGCGTCCGATATCGTCAATGGTTTTCCGCAGACAGCCGCAGACATGGTGGATGGTCTGGGCGATCATGCCCACTTCGTCCTTTCTGCCATAGAAGGGTTCCAGATCCCGGTCTGCGGAAAGCTCCAGCTTGCCCAGCCGTCCGATGGCGTGTTCCATTACCATAAGCTCCCGGCCTTCCCGGTACAGGATCAGCAGGGTGACCAGGATGATGACAGCTGCCACCAGGGCGCAAAGGAGTCCCACGGTCATCCGCACTGTAGCCACTTCTCCGTATACCTCCGCCTCATGATCCCGGACCATGAAGACCCAGTTGCGGTCTTTGAGGTATTTATAGACCACAAGCTGGTCTACGCCTGTTTCGTCCTGATAGGAATAAATGCCGGCCTGTGTGTTGCCGTCGGTCCGGATCCGGTTCAGGATTTCCAGGTATCCCCGGTCCGTGGTCTCGGTGTTCAGCAGGGATTCGTCCTCATGGTAGAGGTAGGTGCCCGTGTCCACGTTCAGGAATACGTATTGGCTGTTGGGCAGACCTTCAATATTCAGATCAAGCAATACATCCATAAGCCGGCTGGCATAAACGCCGGCTCCTACGTAGCCGATGCATTTCTGATTGTCAAAGAGAGGGTAATACATGGAAAGAATCATGCTGCCGGTTCCGGGGGATTTCATAATGCCCAGATTGGTCAGCTGCGGTTCGGCCAGTATGGTATTGTGGAATTCTTCCAGGGATTCGCCGCTTCTGGTGGTGATTCCAATGGCGGTGGGAGAAGTGTGGGTCAGAATATAGGTGTCAGGGGTACCTATGTAGAGGCCCTCAAAGATGCCCTTAACGGCGGCAAAATCTTCCGTGTATTTTTGACTCTTTTCCAAAAGAGCAGGATCTTCCGGCGATAACAGAAGATCCCGGACTTCACTGCCTAAGGCGAATGCCATCATATATTCTTCTGCGGAAGCCACATAGTCGTTTATGATGGACGCTCTGGACTCCACAACATCAATCATCTGGTTGGTGATGTTGCTCTCCACCATGGAGGAGACCCGGCCGGATACGATGAGCCATAGAAGCAGCATTCCGGCAGTGATGATTACAGTGGTGATAATGCCTATGCGTGTGGCAAGTTTACGGTTGACTATGAATTTCATGATATTGCCCCCTGGTAAAAATTTTTCGCATTTCTTATTTTACCACGACATTTTTCATTTTTCAAGACTGTGGTGAGTGCCTGAAAACAGAAAAGAGGATAATAAATGGAATGGTAAAAGCAGTTCGGAGGAAGCCCGAACTGCTTTTTAGAAAATTGAAGATATATTAACGGTAATCCTTCATATAATCCCCATGGGCGTCAATGAGTTCGTCACACAGGCTCACGATCTCATCAACAGACAGCTGTGCCGCGGTATGGGGATCCAGCAGGGCTGCCTGGTAGATGGCTTCCCGCTTTTTGGTGACAGCGGCCTCTATGGTCATCAGCTGGGGATTGATATTGGTCATGTTCATGGCGGCCAGCTGTACAGGGAGGCGGCCGATTCTGCAGGGGTGCACGCCCATATTGTCAATAAGGCAGGGCACTTCCACGCAGGCGTCATCCGGCAGGTTGGAGATCAGTCCCCGGTTCAGCACATTTCCGCCGATCTTATAGGGAACGTCGGTGACTACGGCCTCCATAATATAGGAAGCGTACTCCCTGGTGCGGGTGTGGGTGACCTTGCCGTCGTTTAAGATATCGTTCTTTTCCTTTTCCCAGCCTTCAATCTGGTTGATACAGCGGCGGGGGTATTCATCCAGGGGAATATTGTACTGTTCGATCAGTTCCGGCCGGTCTGCCTTGATGAACCAGGGATTGTACTCTGCATTGTGTTCACTGGATTCCGTGCAGTAATACCCCAGACGGCGTATGTATTCATAACGGACCATGTCGGTATGTTTTTCCGTACGGTTTTTCTCGTCAGCACGTTTTTTGATCTCGGGATAGAGGTCATTGCCGTCCCTGTCGTACAGCTCCAGAAGCCAGGCCATATGGTTGATGCCTGCAATGGTTTCCCTGCGGCCTTCCAGGCGGTCTTCCATGCCCAGATTTTTTAATAAATACTCGGAGCAGACCTGGACGCTGTGGCAGAGTCCCACGGTTTTGACATTGGTGTAGCGCTGCATATAGCCTGTAAGCATGGCCATGGGATTTGTATAGTTGAGAAACAGGGCGTCAGGGCATACTGCCTCCATGTCTTCTGCGAAATCACGCAGCACGGGGATGGTCCGCAGAGCGCGCATGATGCCGCCGATTCCCAGAGTGTCTCCGATGGTCTGGCGCAGGCCGTATTTCTTCGGGATCTCAAAGTCGGTGATGGTGCAGGGGTCATACAGGCCCACCTGGATGGCGTTGACCACGAAATCCGCTCCCCTGAGGGCTTCTCTGCGGTTTTCCACGCCCAGGTAGGTTTTGATCACGGCACGGTTCTGGTTGGTATTTTTGTTGATGGCGCTTAAGATGATCTCCGACTCTTCCAGGCGCTTGGGATTGATGTCATAAAGGGCGATCTCACTGCGGCACAGGGCGGGGGTGCACATGCAGTCTCCCAACACATTTCTGGCAAATACGGTGCTTCCGGCACCCATGAATGTAATTTTCGGCATTTTAGCTCCTTTCACCGCTCCGGGCGGTTTCTTTCTGGTGTCTTCCTCTGTTTGTCCGCTTTGTGTAAGGGACGGTTGGGAGGAAAGATTTGGTTTCTTCATTATAAATCTTCCGGCAGCAAATTGATAGGTGTTTTGTTTCCCGAAATCGGATAATTGTTGCATAAGTGTAACAGATGAGACAGTCCTAACGGCCGAGCCATGCCAAAGCACCATAAGCTGGCATTGTGCCTGGATAATGGATTGCAATCAGCTGCGCGCATGGTATAATGATTCTGCTGACGCAGAATTCAATCCGGCTGACGCCGTCTTGCCATCGCTTCGCGATGCATTATACCGGTACCCATGGCTTGCCCATCAAATGTCTCCTTCGGAGCCGCTTGATGTTCTGCGCGCATGGTATAATGGGGCCAGAGTATTTTAGGAAAGATGTTGTCAGAAAGTCCGGGAGAGACAGGAGGAACAAATGGCTGATTCCAGAGAGTATTTTCAGGAGACCAGGTCAGGGGAGGCGCTGGCCTTTTATTTCTGCGGTTGGGAGAAATGTGCGCCGGGACATGCCTTTGGTCCGGCGGTAAGGCCGCATTATCTGTTTCATCTGGTATTGTCCGGACGGGGAGTTTATGAGCGCGGGGGAGAGCGATATGAAGTTCGGGCAGGCCAGGGGTTTCTGATTCTTCCGGGAGAGTCTACCTGCTATGAGGCTGACAGAGAGGAACCCTGGGAGTACTGTTGGATCGGTTTTGGAGGAACGGAAGCGGAGGGAATCCTGAGAGAATGCAGTCTGGGAGAGGAAAACCTGATTTACCAGGACCAAAGCGGAGGAATGCTGCAGCGGGAGATGATGGGTCTGGTGGATTCCTTTGGCTTGTCGGAGGTGAACAGTTACATGCTTCTGGGGAGATTGTATCTAAGCCTGTCCTATATGGTACAGAAGATTTCTCCGGAAGGAAGGGCTGGAAGCGGTTATGTGAACGGCGCGGTGGAATTTATCCGCAATAATTTCAGTTATGACATCGGCGTGGGAGAGATCGCCCGCCATGTGGGAATTGACAGAACATACCTCTACCGGCTTTTTCAGCGGCATCTGGGGCAGTCTCCCAAGGCCTATCTGACGCAGGTTCGCCTGGGAATGGCTGCAGAGATGCTGACGGAGACGGAACTGCCGGTGACGGAAATCGCCCTGTCCTGCGGATTTCCGGATGTTTCCCTGTTCGGAAGACATTTTAGGGAGGCTTATTGCTGTACCCCCCTGCAATACCGGAAGAAGCGGTAAAGTTACTGCCCACAGTGTGGCCGGGAGGTGTGTTTCCGCGCATTTTGCCCGAAAACCTGAGACAGAAAGGTAAATCCTGCCTGAAAAGCTTTGGGATTGGGGGCAGCAAGCCGATTTCGGGAAGGCGCCGGGGAACCGTCCCGTGTTTTGTCTGTAGGGTTATGATTCCGGAAAGAGAAGGTAGAGACAGAGTCTGCCGTCCCTGTACTCGGCGCGGATGCTTCCTCCCATCCGTTCAACTAAAGTCCTGGCGATAGACAGCCCCAGACCGGTGGACTTTCTGCCTGATTCCACGGTATAAAAGCGATCGAAAAGCCTGCCGGCCTGAACGGCGTTGAGGGCCTGGGCGCTGTTGGAGAAAACAATTTCACCTGTTTCGGACAGCCGGATCTCCAGATCACCGTCGCTGTATTTTACCGCATTCTGCAGAAGATTGGAAAACACCCGGCACAGGGCGGAGCGGTCCAGTCTTCTGCAGATTTTTGCTTCCGGGATCAGGATCCTGGGTTCGATACCTCTCTGATGCAGGACGGAATAGAAGGCGGCAATGCTTTCCTCCAGAACCTCCCCCAGAATCACGCGTTCCGGAGAGAGTACCTTTTCCCCGGACAGGATGACGGAATAGCGGAACAGTTCCTCTGTGAGCTGGGTCATCATCTGGGCCCTGTTTCTGATGATATGGGTATAGCGTCTGACCGTATCGGATTTTTCCTCTTTCTCCAGAAGATCCAGGTAGCCGAAGATGGCGGTGAGAGGCGTGCGCAGGTCATGGGAGATATTGGTGACGGCATTTTTAAGCTCCAGGTCTCCCTGCTGAAACCGGAGGCGCTGGGAGCGGAGCCTGCGCAGCTGCGTATTGACGGATGCAGCCAGGCTCCGCATATGTCTGTCCCGGCAGGAAATGTCAATGAGAGTGTTGGTATCCCCCATGAGTTTTTCCTCAAAGCCGCGCCGGATTTCTTCCGCGGCTTTTTGCAGGAGTATTATTTTGATTATCAAGATAACCAGGATAACGGCCAGGGCGCCGATGACGGTCCAGAGCAGGATAGTATTCATGCCGTGCCTCCCATCTGTTTTCTGCTGTGGCCTTTTCAGGGATTCATACAGGGACAGGCCGCAGTTTGATTTTCTGTTTTGTACAACGGGCCGCCGGAAAATTCAGTTCAGGTTTTTCTTCCGGAAAAGGAAGATTCCTGCGGTTGTGGTGATCATTGTGATGGACAGGGAAGACAGAATCATCCGCAGGGGATGCAGCAGATTCAGTTCCGACATCTGTATGCACTGTCCTGTGGGAAGAAAATCCGCCAGAAACTGGTAGATTTCCCGTTTCATTCCGGTGAGATAGTCCGGATTTGGCGTAGGAGGGGTGGTTTTCATGCCCTCTTCCGCAGTAATAATGATATTGTTGACGAATTCCGGCTGCTGCAGGCACTGATAAAGGAAGGAGCCCAGGAACAGAAGAACGAAAAAGAACAGCAGGGATCCGACTTCCGCAAGGGCCTTATGGGAGACCAGCATGCCGATAAAGGTGTAGACGGCGGAAAAGGCGGCCAGGTAGCAGATACTCACTACTAAATACAGCAAAACGCCAGTGCCCATTTTCAGGAAACCCAGTGTGGGAACGCCCACCAGCCCGCCGATCAGCCATACGGACAGCAGCAGCACAGAGGATAAGAAGCTGACGATCAGATTGGACAAATAGATGGCGGGACGGGTATGGCCCACAATGAGTTTATTCCGCAGGGTGCCTTCGCTGTATTCCGGGCCCAGAAACATGCCCGTGACCAGGGAGCAGAACATGCCGATCAACAGGGCATACTGAAAATAATAACGGTCTAAAGAATAATTGTACTCTGCCATGGCGGAAGAGGTTGCCTGTCGGCAGCCGTTCAGGATATAAAAAATAGAGTAGACCAACAGGACAACCATGGCCCCCCACAATATTTTGTCTTTTTTCAGCCGGTTTAAATCGGCGGATAATAATTTTCGCATATCGTTTTCTCCTTTTTTCTGAAATATACCGGGAATGGATTCCGGAGGAACGGATATTATCTGCCGGAACCGCTGTCGGAGTGGGCTTTGCTGCTCACCAGGCTCATGTAATAGCTTTCCAGACTTTCATCCCGCTCCTGCATGGAAATGATTTCGCAGTGTTCCTTTTCCAGGGCGGAGGCCAGCTGGGATACATTGAACTTTGCAAACACATCGGCCTCTGTGGCTGAGTGGATTTCATAGTCCATATTTTTACTTTCCAGAACCCGGACCAGAGCCGCGGTATCGCTTACCGTCACATGGACGCATTTCCGGCAGGCGTTTTCCAGTTCCTCAGCGCTCATTTCCTTCAGGATTCGCCCGCCGTCGATAAAGCCGTAGTGGGTGGCCAGTCTGGAAAGCTCATCCAGGATATGACTTGAAATCAGGACGGTGATCTGCCGCTCCTGGTTCAGCTTCAGGATCAGTTCCCGCATTTCGATAATGCCCTGGGGATCCAGGCCGTTTACGGGTTCGTCCAGGACCAGGAAATCGGGATCTCCGGCTAACGCCACGGCAATGCCCAGACGCTGCCGCATGCCCAGGGAGAAGTTTCCGGCCTTTTTCTTTCCCGTGTCCGCCAGGCCCACCAGATGCAGGGTATCCTGGATGCCCTCAAAGGACGGAAGACCCAGAATGCGGTATTGATGCTTCATGTTTTCCTCGGCGGTCATGTTCAGAAAAATGGAGGGCGTTTCTACAATGGCGCCGATTCGCCTGCGGGCTTTGGAGATCTGTTTTTGGGTGTTTTGGATGCCGTACAGATTGTAGCTTCCGGAGGACGGGTTCTGAAGCCCGCAGATCAGCCGGATCAGGGTGGTCTTGCCTGCGCCGTTTTTGCCTACGAATCCGTAGATTGCCCCTTTGGGGACCCGCATGGACAGGCCGTTTAATGCCTTGAAATGTCCGTAGCTCTTGCCCAGGGCATTTGTCTCTAATACATAGTCCATAATATTTTTCTCCTTTCATGCTGCTGAAAGAATTTTACCCGCATATAGTAAAGAATACCATAAAGAAAACAGTATGGAAATGGTAAAGATTTTTGCGAAAAGAAGGAAATTTAACTTGCCAAAACCGTCCGGGTATAGTAGCATGATAATACTTGTCCCTGAATGTCGGGGCAGTTGTTTCAAGTGGTTTTGCATCAGGAAAAGGAGAAAAATTGAATGAAGAAAAGAAAAAAGCAGGTAGTGTCAGTTTTGCTGAGTATTTGTTTGTTTCTGGCTATGCTGCCTGCAGCGGCCCTGGCAGCTGAGGGGGATGTGGCCTATCGGTACTGGGATGGAGGCGCCTGGCAGACCGGGACACTGCCTTCCGGTACATACACAACCGTTCAGAGCAGCGATGTGAACTTGGGCGAAGACGGGAAGGAAACCTGGTATGTTGTCAGCGGAGAAGTTTCTATAAATAATTATGTAGAGGGCAGCGGGCTTACGGATACGCTTTTTGTCAGGGGGACGGTTCATCTGGTCTTAATGGACGGCTCCATATTGAACTGTGGGCGCATTGTTACCAGAGCCAACAGCAGCCTGTATATCCATGCCCAGTCTGACGGTGAATCCATGGGTAAACTGAAGGCAGGAGGAGGTATAGGCGAAGATGCCAGTGAGGATGTCAATGTAAATATTGTCATATACGGCGGCAGTATAGAAGGCGGAGCCGGAGCCGTTCCGGTTATAGGGGGCTATCAGGGGGGGTATACCGTTACTGCTTATGACAGCGTGCTAACATTGCTGAACGAGAGGGGCGGCCCCGGCATTTCTGCGGATGATGTCATTCTTCAGGGATGCAGGGTAAATGTTCATTCTACACAGCACAACGGAATTTACGGAAAAAACAGCATAACACTGACAGGCGGAGAAGCGACAATACTGTCAGATACTTCTAACGGGATCTATTCTCCTGGAGATGTCTCGATAAGCGGCAGCACGGTGAATGTAACTGCCGGAGACGGAATGGAAAATACCTGCGGTATACTTGCTGGAGGAAATCTTATAATTGAGAATCAGGCAAAGGTAGAGGTGGAAAATAAAGGTACGGCAGCGGCAATGGAAGGGGCGGCGGGCATTACCGTCAGCGCCAGTGAGGTAACGAGCACATCCGATATAAGCAACGGAATCCTGACACAAGGCGTCATCAGAATCACTGACGGAGCAAATGTGTCTGCATCCGGGGCATATCCCTCCATATGGACGAGAGCCGGAGTGGAGATTGACGGAAGTACGGTAAACCTTTCCGGACAAAGCGACGGGATCTGGACACCGGGCGGCGGTATCAGCATTTGTAACGGCTCAGAAGTGACGGCAAATGTAACCGGGGGAGCACTGGCTGCGGGGGGAGGAAATATTACGGTCAGCGGCAGCCAGGCCAGTCTGTCTTCGGAGAATGGCAACGGGATGTATGCAGGGGCAGGGGCGATAGAGATCACTGATGGCTCCAACGTTACGGCATCCGGAAAAAACCCGGCTCTTTTTGCGGATTCGGGCATTACCGTCAGCGGCAGCAGGGTACAGGCTGAGTCCGGGGATGATGTGGGAATCTATTCCCCCGGAAGCGCGGTGATTACAGACAGTGTGGTTACGGCAAGGGGCGGTAATTCAGGCAAGGACATTCTGGTCAGGACAAAAGACGGATCTGCGGTTTCCGGTTCCTGGGTGGACGGAACCTACGGCGACAGTTTTGCTTCGGTGGAGAATACCATGTCTGTTGGGAACGGTATTGCTGCGGTGACCGGAGCGGCAGCGGTTCCCCAGGATGTTACGCTGCCTCAGGGAACGCAGATCATTATTCCGGAGGGCGGCAGTCTGAAAATAAAGGATAATGTGATCATTACCTCTCTGCCTTCCGGGGAAGATACAGTGGTTGATGAAAACGGAAATATTGAACTGCCCGGCGGCGCCGTTTTGACGGTGGACGGAAATCAGATTACGGTTCCGGCGGAGGGAGGTTCGGTGAATTTGGGTGGTGATGTGAATGTAGGTCCGACACCGGAACCGACAAGCGAACCGACGGCGGAGCCCACAGGCAGCCCGACACCGGAACCGACGGCGGAGCCCACAGGCAGTCCGACACCGGAACCGACGGCGGAGCCCACAGACAGTCCGACACCGGAACCTACAGCGGAGCCCACAGGCAGCCCGACACCGGAACCTACAGCGGAGCCCACAGGCAGACCGACACCGGAACCCACAAGCGAACCGACACCGGAACCTACAGCGGAGCCCACAGGCAGCCCGACACCGGAACCCACAGCGGAGCCCACAGCAGAACCCACGAGTAGTCCTACGGCGGAGCCTACAGCAGAACCTGATCCTACGCCAGGCCCCACCCATAATCATAACTGGTCCGGAGCATGGAAGAGCGACGCTGTCTGCCATTGGCATGACTGTATTGCGGAAGGCTGCGATATTACTGAAAACAGCAGAAAGGCCGGTTATGGGGAACATATTCCGGGAGACTGGATAATAGACAGACAGCCTGACGTGGAGAAGGCCGGAAGCAGACACAGGCAGTGTGTTGTCTGCGGATATGTTACGGAAACCGATGAAATTCCTGCTTCAGGCAGCCAGGAAGGCAGCGGGGATCCTTTTATCCGGAACGATGCAGGGGAAAAGGGATGGGATGCGGTAAAAGCAGCAGTGCAGAATGCAGCGGAGAGCAGCACTGTGGAGATTGTTATGAACGGGGCTGTTCTTGTTCCAGGGGAGATACTGGATATTGTCAAAGGCAGGGATATTACACTTGTCTTCGACATGGGAGACGGCGTTGTGTGGATTGTGAACGGGAAGCAGGTTACTGCGGATAAAGCAGGAAACATCAATTTTTCTGTCAACAAGGATTTGGGGGGGATCCCTGAGGATATGGCGCGGAATGTGGCGGCAGGGAATTCCTATCGGCAGTTCACTTTGTTCCACAACGGAGATTTTGGATTTACAGCAACACTCCTTCTCAGCCTGGGGAAGGAGAACCAGGGATGCCAGGCAGTGCTGTACTATTACAACAGAGAGACGGGAAGACCGGAAACTGTGGGGAGGAGTCTGATATCGGACACCGGAACCGCAGGATTTATGTTTACCCATGCCTCTGATTATATGGTTGTAATCGAAAGGGGCCAGGATGACAATTCCCAGGCTGAAAGTGGCCAGGAAAATAAGAGGCCGGATACCGATAGGGGAACGGCGCTGGCCAGTCCGGCTACCGGAGATACACAGTTTATATGGCTGGCAGTCTACAGTTTCGCGGCGATTCTGGCAGGCCTGGGAATCTTTTTCATGACAGGAAGGGGACGTCGCCGGAGATAGGCTAACGCAGCTCAGCATTTTTTGTCTCTTCCCGCATTTTAAAGCCGATGCCCCAGACAGCCTCGATATAGTCCTTTCCGTCAGCTTCCCGGAGCTTCCGGCGGAGATTGCTGACATGCATTTTCAGGGAACTGTCCGTGCAGTCCGGGGTATCCTCGCTGATGCGGTCCAAC
Source organism: uncultured Lachnospiraceae bacterium (assembly GCA_947367855.1). GTDB lineage: Bacteria > Bacillota > Clostridia > Lachnospirales > Lachnospiraceae > Acetatifactor. The sequence continues at coordinate 111,934 of CANBFE010000003.1, forward strand.
AGCAGAGATTTGGTGATGACCTGGGAGGGATTCCGAAGGAGGATCTTTAAGATAGCATACTCGGTCCGGGTCAGATGGACTTCACTGCCGGATGCAGTTACCGTGCGGGTATCCGAATCCAGGGACAGGCCGCCGAAGGTCAGGACAGGGGAAGCGGCGGAAGCGGGACGGAGGCGCAGCTGTACGGCGATCCGTGCAAGAAGTTCCCTTGTGTCGAAGGGCTTGGTGATGTAGTCAACGGCGCCGTCCAGGAGCAGCTTCACCTTGCCGGGCACATCGGTTTTGGCACTGAGTACAATGACGGGGATGCCGCCGCAGCGCTGTGTCTCCGAAAGCTGCGCCAATACCTCCTCACCGCTTAAGCCCGGCAGCATTAAATCCAGAAGGATAAGGTCGGGCCGGGCGGGACCGGACAGATACAGAAGGGCTTCCGTTCCGGAATAAGCCCGCGAAACGCCATACCCCTCCAGGGAGAGGGTTTCTTCCAGTACATTTCCGATATGCACATCATCGTCTACGATCAAGATCTTTTTCAAGGATAATTTCCTCCCGCTTGTGAATACCAACAAAACCATCCGTCAGCGACGGCATGGAATCATGATTATGAGGGACATTATAAGGGAAGCCGCCAGTGAAGTCAAGAGTCCGGGAAGGGGCTTCTATGCGAATCAGTGTTCCTTGCATGGATGTAGCTGTCTGTTATTCTAAAGGGATGGAAGTGAATCACTGGAGAGCAAATATTTTTATGGTAAGACGCAGAATACAGGATGAAATAATAGAAAATATTTTTGGGCCGTATTAATTATATACCTTAACACAAAATGAAAGAAAAGTCTACTCTTTTTTTCATAAACTGTTAAAATATTTCTTGTACCCATAATCCTTTGGACAGGCCATCCGAAGGAGCAGGCAGACTCCGGCGCCGGAGATTTTGGGCAGATATTATACGGAAAGGACTTTCAAAGAGGAAGGGAGACCAGAGAAATGATCGAATTTAAGGAGGTAAGCAAAACTTACCGGGTGGCAAAGCGGCAGTCGGGAATGGGAAATGCGGTGAAATCTTTTTTCTCCAGAGAGTATAAAATCATCCGCGCTCTGCAGGAGGTGAGCTTTACGGTCCGGGACGGGGAGATGGTCGGATACATTGGTCCCAACGGGGCGGGTAAGAGCACTACCATCAAAATCATGTGCGGGGTGCTGACACCGGAAAGCGGCGAGTGTGTGGTGGACGGAAGAGTGCCTTACAGGGAACGTGTGGCCCATGTGCGGAACATCGGCGTGGTGTTCGGTCAGCGAAGCCAGCTGTGGTGGGATGTGCCCGTGATGGACAGCTTTGATCTGATCAGGGACATTTACCGGGTGGACGGAAATACCTACCGGAGGAATGTGAAGGAGCTGACGGAACTTCTGGATCTGGGAGAAATCCTGCAGACGCCTGTGAGGACTTTAAGCCTGGGGCAGAGGATGCGGTGCGAGATAGCGGCCTCCCTGCTCCATGATCCCAGGGTGCTCTTTCTGGACGAGCCCACTATCGGACTGGATGCGGTGTCCAAACTGGCGGTGCGGAAATTCATCCGGGAGCTGAATGCCAGAAAGGGGACAACGATTGTCCTGACCACCCATGACATGCAGGATATCGAGGCCCTGACGGAGCGGATTCTGCTGATCGGCAGAGGGCGGATTCTGCTGGACGGAAAGCTCTCCGATGTGAAAAAGCAGATATCCGAGCGCAAGACCATGGTGATTACCTATCAGGGGGAGGCTCCTGTCCTGAGAGAGGGAATGAAACTGGTGGAGGCCGGGAAGGGACGGATGACGGTGAGCTTTGAGCCGTCGGAGAACCCGGTGCCCGGTGTGATTGCCTATTTTGCCGCAAATACAGGCCTTCTGGACGTGTCGGTGTCGGACATTACCACGGAGGAGATGGTGGCGCAGATGTATAAGGAGTACAATCTATGACAAAAGAATTGAAGGTGTATTTTTCCATGTTCCGAATTCGGTTCAACTACAACCTGCAGTACAGGGCGGTTGTTCTGGGGGCTGTTTTAAAAGGATTTCTGTGGGCCATGATGGAAGTTCTGGGTTATCTGGCCATTTACCGGATGGGCGGGGACGGACTGCCCATGGAGCTTTCCCGGACGGTGAGCTATGTGTGGGCCCATGAGTCCTTTATTGTTCTTTTTTCGGTGGTTTTCGGGGACGGAGAGATTTTCTCCGCCATCCGCTCCGGTGAGGTGGTGTATGACCTGGCCAGGCCGGTGGGGCTGTACGGAAGATGGTATTGCCAGTCGGCCTCAAACCGTCTCTCTTTTGCTTTGGTGAACTGTCTTCCGGTATTGATTCTGGGGGCGCTGATGCCGAAGCCCTACGGTCTGACCCTGCCCGGTTCGGCGGCACAGGTGTTCCTGTTCCTGGTGTCTGCCCTGCTGGCCTTCGGGGTGACGGTGGCTATGGCCATGCTGATGTATGTGTCTTTGTTTTATTTTATTTCCCAGAGGGGAATCCGGATTATGGTCAGGGTGGTGACTTCCTTTTTCTCCGGAGGCGTGGTGCCGCTGCCCTTTTTTCCGGAGCCAATCCGCAGGGTAGCGGAGCTGCTGCCCTTTGGCTCCATGCGGAATATGCCCCTGCAGATATTCTGCGGAAATATAAACGGGAGCCAGGCCCTTCGGGGAATCGGGCTGCAGATCTTCTGGCTGTGGGCCATGGTTTTCCTGGGATGGCTTGCCATGAGGAGGGCCACGGGGAAGGTGGTTTCCTTCGGCGGGTGAGCAGCAGAGGATGTGCCGGAGCGAAGGCGGAAAGGAAGGGATCAAAACAAATGAGATTATACTGGAATTATTTTTTGATGGAGCTGAAGAGCCAGATGCAGTACAAGGCTTCGTTTTTGCTTACCATGGTGGGGCAGTTTGTGACGGCATTCACCACGTTTTTTGGGATACAGTTTATCTTTCAGCGGGTAAGCGGAGTGGATGATTTTACGTACGGACAGGTGCTGCTGTGCTTTTCCGTGATTATGATGAGCTTTGCCATCGGAGAGATGTTTGGGGGCGGCCTGGCGGTGTTCCCGGAGCTGATGCGGGAGGGGAGTCTGGACCGGATTCTGGTGCGGCCAAGGAGCGTTATCCTGCAGATCATTATGCCCAACATGGATTTCTCCCGCATGGGGCTTCTGGTGCAGGCGGTGATTGTGCTGTGCATTGCCGTTCCGGTCAGCGGTGTGGTGTGGACGGGGAAAAAGGTCTTTGTATTCGCCATGATGGTGGTCTGCGGCAGCGTGCTCTTTTTCTGCCTGTTTCTGTTGGTGGCGGCAGTGTCCTTTTTTACCATACAGAATCTGAATTTTCTGGATATTTTTACCTACGGTATGCGGGATTTCGGGAAATATCCCTTTTCCGTCTACGGGGATGCGGCGCTGAAGGTGCTGACCTTTGGCATTCCCCTGGCTCTGGTCCAGTATTATCCCCTGTTGTATCTGCTGGACCGGGAGAGCGGGATCTGGTATATGATTTCCCCTTTGGTTTCCCTGCTCTTTGTGGTGCCCTCCTATTGGTTTTACCGGTTCGGGCTGAAGAATTACAAGTCCTGCGGATCCTGATTTTGGAAAAATCGAATTATTCCGTCACTTTTTCGGAGAAAAGGAGTCTATAATGGTGAACGGAAGGTTTGGGAGCGGGCCCGCGGCGGAAATCCGCCGTTTCCGGAAACTGCGGAAAGGATACGTTTGGGGATGAAGTTTACGGCTGCATATGAGCAGAGCAGGGATGCTGTGTACGGTTATCTGGTTTACATGACAAGGGATGTCTCCCTGGCGGAGGATTTAAGTCAGGAGGTTTTCCTGCGGATGTTCCTGCATCTGGATAAATTCAGGGGAGAGGCCAGTGTGCGCACCTGGGCTCTCCGCATTGCACGGAACGTGTTCTTAAGCTATGCCAGAAAGAAGCAGCCGCAGCTTTTGGAGGAGCAGGAATGGGAGCCTGAACCGGACGTGAACCGCAACCTGCCGGAGGAAGAGTTCCTGCGCAAGGAGGAGGCCCGCCGGGTGAGGGACTGTCTCATGTGCCTGGGAGAGCAGGAGAGGACAGTGCTTCTGCTGCGGGATTTCCAGGAACTTTCCTACGAGGAGGCGGCCAGGATCATGAAACTGACACCGGAGGTGGTGAAGAGCCGCATCTACCGGGCCAGGCAGAAATTCCGGAAAATCTATGAGGACAGCGGGAAAGGAGACAAGGCGGAATGGAGGAGATGAAAGACAGGATCCGGATTCCCAGAGTGACTTACCAGGGAGATGACCGGAAATTAAAAGAGCGTATTTTTAAATTTAAGGCAGGGAGTTTTCGGATCGCAGTGTTTACCCTGGTGGGATTGTTCATGGGATTTTACAGTGACACTTATGTGAGAGACACTTTTTTTCCCACAAAACTGATTACTGCGGTGCCCTATAAAATAATGGAGGCCATCTATCAGTCGGTGCTTCCTGTACAGAATCCGATTCCTCCGGACATGAGAGGATGGGCCTGGAATATGATTTTTCCCTACAGCTATGGGGCGAACCTGCTGGCGGAACCGCTGACAACCGTGCTCATCGGCGGGGCCCTGTATGGTTCTCTGGGCTACTTTACAGGAGACAAGCGGGTGTTTACCCTGCAGCGTTTTCTGAAGTTTGCCGGGTGCTGGTGCGTGGTGATTTTACTGGTGATCGGGGCGGCATTCGGGTTCAATGCCGGGGCGGAAGCGGCAAATGAGAAGTTCGGCAAGATTGAGGATTTCTTCTTTTACAGAGAGGATGGCTCCGGGTTCAGCGGAAAATACAGGATTCCGGAACTTACGGAGGATTTTTACCAGGGGTTTTCCCCCGGGGATGTGGTTCGGGACAGAAACGGGGAATTGCCCCTGGGCATCTATTTTGACGGCGGAATGCGATATGGTTTGTACCGGATTCATTACGAGATGCAGTATGTGGTAACGGAGCAGGGAAAAGTGTATCATATTTCGGAAGAATTTGTTCGGTATGTAAAAGATGAAATAGAGAGTAATTCCAGGAACAGATAGGGGAGGTGAGGGAATGAAAGGCATGATAAAAAGAGGTTTCCGGTTGGAAAGGCTGCGGATCAGCGGCAGGAAGGACTGGGTTATTTTCTGGCTCTTTGCGGGGATGATAGCCTATGTGGCAGGGGGAATGATGGATTACCGGCTCGATGAATGGCTTTGGGGGATGGCAGACCCATGGATGACCAATCTCAATGTGCCTTTGGGGTATGGGCGGACCATGATTGCGGCGGGTTTACTGGTTGTGTTGGGGGAAGCGGTGCTGTTTTTCAAAAAGAAACCAATGAAGTATAGGCTGTGGCTCCTGGCGGCAGGTCTGGCGGTTGTCCTGGGGGCTCCGGCGCTCTACCGTTTCCACAGCAGCCTCATTGTGTCCTCGTTGTGGAAGGCTGAGCCGGAAAGCGCGGCGGTCTGGCAGGACGGAGAGGCGTTGGGACTGAAAAACCAGGAGTCAGGGGTTTTGCGGGAGGAAGAATACCGGACGCTTCTGGAATTGTGCAGGAGTCTGGAGCAGATAACGGATCCGGCGGAAGCGGAGGCCTGCATGGCCTGGTATAAGGCGGAGGGGGATTTCGTGGGAGCGGATAGTGTGAGGTTGGATTTTCCGGAAAGGTACGGACATCATTATGTCCTGAACCTGCGGATAAAGGACGGATACATTTATCTGTGGAGGGGATATCTGTGGAAGGAGGTGCAGGTAACCTTTTTTCGGGACAATGGGATAGCGGAGTGGATGGAGGGGCTGTGACGGTTTTCTGAATTGAGTTGTTATACTTTATTGCATATTTTGTGAACATAATAGTTGGTGTTTTGATTTTATAAGAAGGAATGCTGTTTTATGATTCATGTAAATGTAAGAGGACTGCTTGTTAGAAGATTTGAAGGAGAAATTCAGTTAATTGTACAACTGCGCAAACGTGCGGGGGAACCGGAAGTATATGAGCTTCCTGGTGGAAGAATTAATGAATATGAGAAAATCATAGACAGTCTTAAAAGGGAAGTTATGGAAGAAACTGGACTGAAAGTGGTAGCAATTCAGAATGAAGAAGATTATATCATTGTAACTGATAATGAATCAAAATTTGAATTTTCTGTTGAATGTATGAAACCTTTTGCGGCGTATCAGACAATAAAAGGCCCTATAGATTCATTTGGCATTTATTTCATATGTGAAGTTGAAGGTACATTGTTAGATGAAGGGGATGCTACAGAAGATATTCATTGGGCCAACATGGAGGAAATTCATAAAATGATTGGTGAACATAGATTTTCGGAAATAGATTTGCCAGCTGTATTAATGTTTTTAAGAGATGAGAATCTATGATAAGCAGAAAAAATATGCAAAAATTGATATGAGTCCATGGACTACTGGCCGGGAAGATGGATTTGGGGACTATGTGCCGGAAACTGACAGACTTACCGTAAATGGCAGGACTTACGTGCACTGGTATGATTGCATTACGGATTATATTCTCTGATGAAGAGACAGGGCTGGGAGCATATCCCGGCCTTGTTTTTATGCGCAGGGGCGCAAAGATGAAATTGTTGCTTACGCAACGTGCGCCCCGGGCGGCGGATAGGCGGAAAATCCGGAAATATTACATTTGGGTGTTGTATGATTCACGGATATTTGCTATAATAGAACGGATGTTTGTAACGGAGGCTGAAGCAAAAAGGGTTGTTTCGGCCTAAAAGAGCAGGCGGGCAGCGGGAGATGATGGGGCGCTATGGGGAAATACGACAAAGAGTATGAGGCATTCGAGATTTTTGAGCAGATACAGAATGAGAAGAGTCGGGAAGAGACTGTTCCGCGGCCAATGCCTCTTTCTTTTGAAGAAGCTCCCTACTATGAGATTGCGTATGATGCAGAGCCGGTGCGGGGTGGCGTGACAATATCAGCTCCGGAAGCGTTTTCCCTGTCCGGTGACCGGGCAGGAGCGGAGGAGAGACGGACCGGGGTGAAGGAAGGGAAGAGGGCAGAAGTAACGGTCTGGAGCCAAGGGGAGACAGAAGCGGAAGTACAGAATCGGACAGCAGCGGGAGCCTGGGAGCTGGAGGAGGCAGAAGTAACGGTCTGGAACCAAGGGGGGACAGAATCGGAAGTGCAGAATCGGACAGCAGCGGGAGCCTGGGAGCCGGAGGAGGCAGAAGCAGGAGCCTGGAATCAGGGGGAGGCAGCAAGAGAACAGTATCAGACAGCGGTGACACAGACCCGGAGTCCGTCAGGCTGGCAGCAGGCAGGCCCGGAAAAAATCGGGATTCGGGAAGAGGACCCGGTGCGGGAGCTGTTCAATCGAATGCGGGATATTGCCAGGGAGGACAGGTACCTGAATTTCCGCAGTTCCCATTTTTACAATCAGAAGATGCAGCAGGAAAACGCAAAATTATTTTACCGCCAGGGCATGTTGATGAAGGATTTCCGGGATGCGTATGCAGTGACGGTTCCCTATGCTTCCTATTATCCCAGTTACCAGATGATGGGATATGAGCAGCTGCGGACTTTTTTTACCTGGCGGACACAGGTGCGGGAGGGAAGGGTGGAGCATGTATCCCTGTCGTACGCTTTTTTGTATATTTATGAATTGCTGAACAATATCGGCGTGGAGAGCCCGGGGGAAGGCCTGGAAAGGTTGCTGTTTTTCTGGGATGCTTTCCGGGTATATGACAGGTCCGTGGACAAATATGTTGTGAGATGGCTGAAGGATTACTACATTTATTACGGACTGCCCGGAAGTTTCCGGGATTTTGTGGAGGAAAATAGCCTGGGCGGTTACTATCCGGAGCTTTCAGAGGAGGAGAATGCCTTTGAGCTGTTCTGTGGCCGGTCCAAATATGACATCCGAAAATCCGCCTTTTATACAGGGAGGGAGGAACAGGTCAGGAGATGCTTTCTATTTACCCTTGAGCGGCTGCAGGAGGCATTGGCGGCAGCCGGATTTGAACTGGACCGGTTCCTGTTTCAGCCCACCAGGAAGATGGCGCCATGGGTTCCCTTCCTGGGGGCGCTGTTCTGTCCGGCAGGAAAACAGGCGGACAGGCAGGTGATGCTTTCCCGGAAGGAAATCTATGTGTGCAGTAGGAATCAGTGGACCTTCAGCGCGGTGGTGACCACGGACAGCGGAAAGCGGCTGATGGGCTACTGTTTGAAGCAGATGGAGTCCCTGCTGCGGAAGTTGACGAAGTACAAGCATAAACTTACCGCAAATCCGGATATGGTCAGCTCTGTGACAGAGGAAGAGCTGAAGAAGGCGGGGATCTGTCTGGAAACCGTAATTACGGAGGCGGTGACGGCATTTTACAGAGAAGAGACCAAAACGGTGGTCCGGGTAAACAGAGGGGCACTGGAAAAGATCCGGAAGGAAGCGTATGTGATTCAGGAAAAACTCACGGTACCGGAGGACGGGGGTATGGTTCCGGGGCAGATGAGGACAGGGACAGAGACCGTTCATGCCGCACATGAGGGAATATCCGCAGGGGATGGGACTGCTGATAAGACAAATCCGGCGGAGGGGCAGGAGAGAATCCGGGAAGCCGAAAAGAACCAGGAAAGCGTTCAGGGTTTGGCGTGTAATCAGCGCGAGGATGGTATCCGGAAACAGGACGGCCGGGAAAAAGAACCGGAAACGGACCGGAACCTGCAGGGTGCCCGGAATGACAGGGTATTCCAGTTTATGGCGCAGCCGGAAATCACAGAACAATCCGGAACTGCAAACATGGAGGGCAATGAGGGGAACGGAACATTACCGGAAAGCGGGGGAGAATGGGACGTTTTGCGGGAGCGTCTGACGGACACGGAACGACAGGCTCTGCGTATTATTTTATACGAAAAAGCGAATCTAAAGGAGTTTGCCTGCCAACAGGGCATTATGCTGGAGGTTCTTGCGGAGGGGATCAATGAGAAGGCGGCAGACGCGGTGGGAGATGGAATTCTGGATAATGAATTTGCGTTCTATGAGGATTACCTGGAAGAGGTAAGGAAAATGTTGGATGTGACCTGAAGACAGGCTGTCTTAAAGATGGTGCAGAAGAATATAGATCTTCAAGGGGAGGACAGGAAACAAAATGTTAAGACTTGAAAAAATCAATGGAAAAAATGTATGGGATGTTGTAGGATTAAGTGTCAAAGAGGAGCAGAGGCATTTTGTGGCGGAGAATAAAGTCAGCATAATTGAAGCATACACCACCATCACGGGAGGCGGCCAGGCTTTTCCGTTCGGAATTTACGATGGCAGCGTGCCGGTAGGCTTTTGCATGATTGGCTATGATGTGGATGACTATTGGGAGGATGCGCCGGAGATTGCCTACAGGAATTACAATCTTTGGCGACTGATGATTGATAAACGCTGTCAGCATCATGGGTATGGGAGAGAGGCGGTAAAGCTTGCATTGGATTTCATCCGGACAAAGCCCTGCGGAGATGCGGAGTACTGTTGGCTGTCTTATGAACCGGATAACGAAATTGCGAAGAAGCTTTATCATTCTTTTGGCTTTGCGGAAACCGGGGCTATGGATTGCGAAGAAGTTATTGCAGTTCTTAAGCTATCGGCTCCGGAAACGGCCTGTTAAGGGACATTTTAATACGGTTCACAACCAGTATAAGTCTTCCCAGTTGTCTTCTGCCCATCTGAAAGTATTCTCCTGATATTTCTCAATTCGCTCCAGAACCGTTTTTCAAAGGATGAAGCCTGCTTTTTTGGGGGATTCTACGCAAAATCTACGGAGCGTGGGTTGCATTTCGGAGGGAGATTCCGTATACTGGCGACATTACCCTTTAGTGCCGTCGCGCAGCGACTATATTTAGGAGGAAAAGAGATGGATCAGGTAAAAATCGGACAATTTATTGGCATATGCCGCAGGGAAAAGAATCTCACACAGCGGCAGCTGGCGGATTTGGTTGGTGTCAGCGACAAAGCAGTGTCAAAATGGGAAACCGGCAGGGGATTGCCGGAAGCGTCCTCCATGGCGCCGCTTTGTGAGGCACTTGGAATCAATGTCAATGAACTGCTCAGGGGTGAACGGATTCCGGGTGAGGAATACCAGGAGAAGGCGGAAGAAACAATGGTGAAACTGGCCGAAATGAAGGAGGATATCAAAAAAGTGAACTGGAAAATGGATTCAATGAAAAAAGGAATCGGATTTGGCGCAGCGTTGGCCATGGTAGTTTCCTACCAGACATACTCCTCCATCGCACTTGCCATAGTGCATGGGATATTGGGGTGGATTTATGTAATTTATCATGTACTCAGGTATTGATTGTGACTCTGTCTGACTGTATAATAGAAGCAGCGACTGATGTGACAAAGGCTGCTGACATGCAGGACAGCTTTTTGGCAGAATTCGGTTCTAAGAAGTGAGGAAGGCCATATGGACAGACAGGTACCTGCGAGAATTGCAAATATTTTAATCAATGCCCTGAAAGGCGGTGTGGTGCCCAGGGCGGGACTGGAATACATCACGGTGGGCCGCGCCCGGGAAATTTCGGCCATACTGCATGATATCGATATGATTGAGGAGGGCGGCGCGTCCTTTCGCTTTATTGTGGGTAAATACGGCAGCGGCAAAAGCTTCCTGCTGCAGACCATCCGGAACCATGCCGCCGCCAGGGGCTTTGCGGTGGTGGATGCGGATCTTTCACCGGAGCGGCGTTTTGCAGGGACCAGGGGCCAGGGGCTTGCCACCTATAAGGAACTGATTCAGAACCTTTCCACCAAGGCAAAGCCCGACGGCGGCGCGCTGCCGTTGATCTTGGAAAAATGGATATCCGGAATCCAGATGACGGTGAAGACCACTACGGCTCTGGAAGGGGCGGAATTCGAGGCAGAGGTGGAAAGGCAGATTTATGAGGTGGCCGGTTCCCTGGAAGGTATGGTGAACGGTTTCGAGTTTGCCAGGGCGGTGGCACTTTACTGGAAGGCCTACAAGGAGGACGACGCTGCCTTGAAATCCAATGTGCTGCGGTGGTTTCGGGGAGAATATCCTTCCCGGAAAGAAGCCAGGGAAGACCTGGGGATTAACTTCATTGTAAACGATGAGACCTGGTATGATTTTCTGAAGCTTTTCGCCGCGTTTCTGGCGGGGGCAGGCTATAAGGGGCTGCTTGTGATTATCGACGAACTGGTGAATATATTCAAGATACCGAACTCAATTACGCGGGCAAACAATTATGAAAAAATTCTTACCATGTATAATGATGTTCTCCAGGGCAAGGCCAGGCACATCGGTTTTCTTATGGGAGGAACGCCCCAGTGCATTGAGGACAAGTATAAGGGGGTATTCAGCTACGAAGCCCTGCGCTCCCGTCTGGCGGAGGGGCATTTTGCCGCCGGGGAGGTGCGGGACTTTTCCGCGCCCATTATCCGGCTGCAGATGCTGAACCAGGAGGAGATGTATGTCCTGGTGGAAAAGCTGCGGGACATCCATGGGGGACTCTATAAATATGAACCGGTTCTGACCCATGAGGATCTTGTGTATTTCCTCACTGTGGAATACAACCGGGTAGGGGCGGAAAGCCATATTACTCCCAGGGAGATTATCCGGGATTTTATTGAGTTGGTGAACATTCTCCATCAGAACCCGGAAAAGAGTGTGGCGGAAATCTTGGGGGATAACAGCTTCGAGATGGCCAAAGGCGGGATTGCCGGAGAGGAAGTGGCGGATGAATTCCGGGAGTTTGAGATTTAAGGATTCAGAGCGTGTTTGAAAATTCATACCTGCTATCTGCCAGAAAGCAATTTTCAAACACGCCCCAGGTTGGAAGGATGAAACAGTCTGCTGAAAGGAATTTCGGTACACAGGGAGAACAGGGGAGATGTGGGAAAATGTCGGAACAGAAAAGCAGCAAAATTTCGGATAATAACAACAATTTAGACAATGACAATAATTCAGACAATGACGAAAACTTGGAAAACAGCGAAAATTCGGAAGAGGGCGGTAAAGACGCATTAAAGGACGGCTCTTACAGAACCGCGCTGCTTCAGTATGTGCAAAAAGCCTATAAAACCAAACCGGATTACCCCTGGAAGGGGGACCAGGAAAGCGCGGTACTCCGCCATGAGGACAATCAGAAGTGGTATGGTCTTGTGATGGAGGTGGACAGGGCGAAACTGGGACTTTCCGGGAAGGGAAAAGTCTGCGCCCTCAATGTGAAGACCAGGGACCAGATGTTTCACGACATGCTGATTACACAGGCGGGTTACTTTCCGGGATATCATATGAATAAGGAGAAGTGGATTACAATCCTCCTGGACGGCACGGTTCCCTTTGGGGAGATCTGCGGGATGCTTGACGCAAGCTACGAGACAACCGCGTCCGGGAAAAAGAAGCAGAAAATCCGGCCGCCCAAGGAATGGCTTGTCCCCGCCAACCCAAAGTTTTACGATGTGGAAGCTGCCTTTCAGCAGGCGGAAGTGATTGACTGGAAACAGGGCGCCGGTATCCGGACGGGAGACACGGTGTATCTCTATATGGCGGCGCCGGTGTCCGCAATCCTGTATCAATGTAAGGTTACGGAAACCGATATTCCCTGCCGCTATCAGGATGAAAATCTGACGATTACTTCCATGATGAAGATACGGCTCCTGAAAAGGTATCTGCCGGAACAGTTTCCCTTCGGGCTTCTGAAAAGCGAATACGGGATTTTTGCAGTGAGAGGACCCAGGGGAGTTCCCGTCGGTTTAAGCCAGGCGCTGCGGTGTGTATGAAAAATGCCTGCAAAAAAGCAAATCTGGCGCCCTGTGGTAACACCTTTCAGGCTGTATATCCTGCCTTTCAGGCCGTAAAGCCTGCCTTTTGGGGCAGGGTGCCTTGACCGGAATAGGAACACTTGGTAAAATAACGTAACAAAAGAATCATCAGAGAGGTAAAGGATAATGAAAAAGAAGCAAGAAACGGAGGAAGCCAGTCAGGCAGATCAGTCCGGTGGGCAGGGGCAGCAGCCGGAGGAAAAGAAGCGCACTGTCCCGGAAAACCTGTTGTACTGGATGCGGACGCTCTACCGGGAATCCCCCGGATTTGTCTGGCTGTATCTGGCGGGGTGCGGGGTGGCCGTAGGAATCTCCCTGCTTGGCGTATACATGCCTTCGGTACTGGTGGCGGATATCACGGAGGGCGGGAGCGTGAGAAGCATACTGGGAGACCTTGCCGTACTGGGAGGGGGACTGGTATGCCTGTACCTTTTGAGCAACTGGCTGGAGCGGACAAAGGGGATTCTTGGCAGCCGGATAGGACAGAGGCAGGCCCTGCAGGCTGCGGATCTGGCCCTGGAGACGAATTACGATAATATTGAGCGGGCGGATTTTCCGGAGGAAATCTGGCAGTTGGTGGACCGTCATATGTGGAGCAGGGACTATAACACCGGATTTCTGGAAGCATTTGCCGCCGTGCTGACGGCAGTGGTGGGGATGATCCTTTATACGGGAATGCTTTCCGGGCTGTCTCTCTGGATTCTGCTGTTGGTCATTGCAGGGACGGCGCTGAATTATGTGGTGGGAATACGGTGCAATAAGTGGGATGCCAGGAACCGCCATAAGTGGATCACTTTGGATTACAAAATGGTCTATCTGTCCAGGAGTACCAGTACCTATGAGGCTTCCAAGGATGTCCACCTGTATTGGATGCCTCCCTGGCTTCGGAAGCTGTTCAACCGGGAGCTGAAGCAGCGGCTTCATTATACCGTGCGGCAGCAGGGAAATTATTTTCTGGTGAGCGCGGTCAACGGTTTCAGCCAGATGGTCTGGGAGGGCGCGGCCTATCTGTACCTGATTTACCTGGTCTGTGAGGGCCGTCTGGATGCGGCGGGATTCGTGCTTTATATTGGGGTGGTGAGAGGTTTTGCAGGTTGGTGCGGCTCCATTGTCCAGGCGATACGGCTGCTTCATGAGAAAGCTTCCTATGTGGAAGAGCAGAGGCATTTTTTTGATAAACTGCAGCGGGGCAGAGAGAAGGAGAAGGAAGGGCTTGTGTTGGCGGCAGGGCATGTTCCGGAGATTTCCTTTGAACATGTAACCTTTCGGTATGACGGCTCCCAAACACCTGTTCTCAAAGACCTGAACCTGACGCTGAAGCCGGGGGAAAACCTGGCTCTGGTAGGGCTGAACGGCGCGGGAAAGACAACCTTTATCAAGCTGCTCTGCGGCTTTTATGACCCTACGGAGGGAAAAATCCTCATAGACGGCGTAGACCGTTCCAGGTACAGCAAGGACAGTTGGCTAAAGTATTTTTCGGGAGTATTTCAGGACGCGGAGCTTTTTCCCCTGTCTCTGGAGGAAAATCTGGCCCTGGGAGCGACTCCTGATTTGGTGGAGGAAAGTTCAGGGGAAGAGAAAGCCGCCGGAAGGGAAGCAGGGGCAGAGCAGGTCCGCCGTCCGGAGGAATCCTACAGGGGAAACCTGTCAGATGGGCAGAAGCAGTACAATGGAGAAGGCCAACAGCACAGTCCGGAACAGCAGGACAGACAGGGACAGCAGACTGGAGAGAGCAGGCAGCATAGCCTGGAACAGCATAATGCGCAGAGCCGACGGCAGGAACAGCACAATGACCAGGAGAACCACGGCACGCACATGGATGCATGTCTGAAAATGGCGGACCTGGAGGATAAGATCAAAAAGCTGCCCCAGGGCCTGAAAACCATGTTCGGCAAGGAGAGCTATGAGGATGCGGCGGACTTTTCCGGCGGAGAGATGCAGAAGCTGATGCTGGCCAGGGCCCTGTACAAGGAGGCGCCCTTACTGGTACTGGATGAGCCTACTGCGGCACTGGACCCTCTGATGGAGAGTGAACTATACCAGAAATACCGTCGGTTTTCGGAGCACAGGACCACGGTTTTTATTTCCCACCGTCTGGCAAGCACCCGTTTCTGCGACAGGATTCTGCTGATGGAGGACGGAGGGGTGGCAGAGAGCGGAACCCATGAAGAGCTTTTGGAGAGAGATGGGAAATATGCCTGGATGTTCCGGCTGCAGAGTAAATACTATCAGAAAAAGGAAGCCCAGAAGGAAGCAGGACTGGAAGGCGAGGAGGTGGAGAAGGAAATATGAGTAAGGCAGATAAAAAGGCGGCAAAACGGCAGGCCCAGGAAGCATCTGCGGCAGCCAAAGCAGGGGCAGCGTCAAAGCAGATGAAACGGGCCATTGTCTACTTGGCAAAAGAATCTCCGGGCATCTTCCCGCTGGCATTGCTGCAGGCAGTGATGGAGGCTGCCTATCCCTACATCGGCATCCTGCTTTCCGCCGGGATTCTCACGGAACTGGCGGACCCGGGCAGAAGCATGTCCCATTTGTTCCGGATGGCGCTGCTGTTGGTGGGACTGAACTTCCTGGGCAGAAGAATGATGGATTTCGGGGGACAGCTTCTGGATGTGCTGCAGTATACAGTGCTGAAACACATTGAGAGGGCGGTGGCGGAGAAAGCCTGGAAGATGGACTACGCCATGAGCGCGGACCCCAAGATTAACGAGACAAAGCAGAGGATTACCAGATGGCATTACAGCAGGGGTGTTCTGGCTTTGGTGGGACAGGTGAGAGGGGTGTTCCAGGCCCTGGTGACCATCGGCATTTCCATTGCCCTGGTGGCGGAATTTTTCCGGGCAAAGGCAGTGGGGGAGGACCGGACAGCTGCTCTTCTGAATCACTGGGCAGTGTCTGTGCTGTTTCTCGTATTGCTGTCTTTTTCCATTATTTACAGCATTTACACGTCTTTCCGTATACAAAAATACTATTTTAAAACAAACGAAACATCGGAAAAACCCATAAACCGGATGATGTACCTGATGGACAGCTGTTTTAGCAAGTATCGGAACGGGAAAGATATCCGCATGTTTCATGCAAAGGAACAGATTTCCGGGAAGCTTCGGGCACTGGGTGGGGAATATCTCCGGGAGATTGAGCCTGCTTTTCGCTATGAAAGAAGGAAAACTTTTTACTCCATCCTGATTTCCAGATGCTTTGACCTGCTTGTGTATCTGTTTGTGGGGGCAAAGGCCATATTCGGAGCCTTCGGTGTGGGCAGCATTCTGAAATATACAGGGATGGTGACTCAATTGGGAGACGGCGTCACCAGACTCTGCGATACTGTCAGGGATTTTCTGCAGAACCTGGAGTATGTGGAGGTGTATTTCCGGTATCTGGATATGCCCAATGCCACGGCGGAGGGAACCCTGCCGGTAACACAGGAAATCCGGGAAAACTACGAATTCGAGTTCCGGAACGTGACCTTTGCCTATCCGGGAGCTCCGGGTCCCAGTCTCTCCGGCATCAGCTGCCGTTTCCGCAAGGGAGAGAAGATTGCCATCGTGGGCCGCAACGGCTCCGGCAAGACCACTTTTATCAAGCTTCTGTGCAGGCTCTGTGACCCCCAGGAAGGAGAGATTCTGCTCAACGGCGTGGATATTCGGAAATACCAGTACCAGGAATATCTGTCTTTCTTTTCCACGGTATTCCAGGATTACCAGATCTTTGACTTTAAACTGGGAGAAAATGTGGCGGCGGAGAGCGAATATGACGGAGAGCGGGTAAAGGAAGCCCTGGAAAACGCAGGCTTTGGAGAGCGGCTGCGCACTTTGGCGGACGGACTGGACACGCAGCTGTTCAAGCGGTTTTCCGAGGATGGGGTGGAGCTGTCCGGCGGGGAGTCCCAGAAGGTGGCCATTGCCCGGTGCCTGTACAAGGATGCGCCCTATGTGGTATTGGATGAACCCACTGCGGCTCTGGACCCGGTGGCGGAGGCGGATATCTACCAGAGGATGAACCGCTTTACCAGGGACAAAGGCGCAATATATATTTCCCACAGGCTTTCCAGCTGTCATTTCTGTCACAGGATACTGGTTTTCGAGGAGGGAAGGATTGCGGAACAGGGCAGCCATGAGGAGCTTCTGGCGGCAAAGGGGCTTTACCGGAGGCTGTGGGACGCCCAGGCGCAGTATTATGCGTAGGGGCGGACTGGAAGGATTGGATAAGCAAAATTGCAAAGCAGCGCCTCCGGAATCAGCCTGGAAGCAGGTGTTTCCCGGCTGATGTCCGGCGGAGGTGCTGCCGCTGTCTTTGGATTTGTTTTCGGAATTATGTTCAAAAGTTTACTTCCACCCATAAGAGATCATGATGCCGTATGTATGGGTCAGGGATATGGTTTCCCTGTTGTTTTTCAGATATTTCACAATGCCGTTCATCTGGCGGCAATAGTCTTCCGCTTCTTTCCGGTCCATGCCGTGGTTCATAAAATAGGAGATGGCGGTCTCGATCTCTTGATCCGTTTTTTCGTCGTTCCAGTGGTCCGCTTTTATGATGCTTTCCAAAAGATCTCCATAGTCAGAAGCCTCCGGTTCAAGGACGGTAACCCTGTCGTTCATCCGGCAGGATATATTTTTCAGTCCGGCGGCTTTCATGTAATGCGGGATTTTCATGGCAATGGAATAATCCCGGTTCTGCTGCTCCAGTTCCTTCTGCCATAGCTTCTTCAGCCCCTGGTGCCGGCACAGATCCAAGTAATTCATGCCGCTGATGTACAGACCGTCCGCTTCGAACTCACGGTTGCACTCCAGGCTTACCAGAAGCCCCCCTTCTTTTACGAAACCTGCCATTTTGCGCAGAAGGTTTTCACCGTTATTGACATGCCGCAGAACTGCCTGGCAGATGACCAGGGGATAGGTTTCCTTCGGCCTGTAGCTCTGGATATCCGAAAAAATGAATTCGGCGGTAATATCCGAATACCGGTAATATTTTTTTGCCGCCTCAATCATATTTCGGGAAAAGTCGATGCCAACATATTTACTGCCTTTGGGGAGCAGGGGCATCATCAAAAGGCCCAGTGCTCCATAACCGCATCCGCAGTCCAGGACAGTGATCGGTTCATGAATGTTCCACACATCCCGGATCAGAAACTGCATATAATCCCGATTCCACATGGTTTTCCGGGTATGGAGCAGATATTCCAGTCTGTGTTCCCAGTATTCTGCCGTTCCGGAATTGGAGGGTTTGTATGTTTCCTCCAGAGGGGCCAGTCCCAACAGGGCATCCACGGTTACGCCAAAAAAGGCACTGATGTGGGGCAGCATGGACAGATCAGGGGAGGTGGCGCCGTTCTCCCATTTGCTGATGGTCTGGTAGGATACATTGAGGACTTCACCTAGTTCCTGTTGGGTGAGATTATGTTTTTTTCTAAGTTCTGCAAGTTTGAATTCAATCATATGGACTCTCCTTATTTTGTTTGATGTTTCCCATAACATGATACCATGAGCGCAGAACATCAAGCGTCTCTGAAGGAGACATTTGATGTGCAAGCCATGGGACGCGGTAATACAGCGCCAGCTGTCTTGCATTCTGCGTTAGCAGAATGATTATACCATGAGCGCAGCTCATCAAGCGGCTCCGAAGGAGACATTTGATGGGCAAGCCATGGGTACCGGTATAATGCATCGCGAAGCGATGTCAAGACGGCATTAGCCGGCATGAATTCTGCGCCAGCAGAATCATTATACCATGAGAGGATGATACATGTCTTTCAGTGATTTGGAGAATGGATTCTCTTTGTTGAAGAATGGGAAACCCCAGGAACAACGTCCATCTGTCAACGCAATCCCAATCCGTGAAATGCAGTCAAGGACGGCAATCTATACATTCCGGGGGATAGTGTCTTGTCAGGCATGGATTATTATGGTAAGGTGTTTATGAAGGACAATGTGCGTAAGGAATAGCCCGTGCGGAAATGGTTTTCGGCAGCGGGCGGAAAGGTGTGAATATGGAATATTTGGAATTGGGAAATTTGGTCAGGGATATAGACCCGGATATGCAGGCAGGAAACCCCAGGAACAGCGAGGGGACATTTCTGGAGACGGAAAAGGACGGAATTCTGTTTGTTTACAGCCGTTTTCGCGGCCAGGATCCGGCGGATCATGCTTATGCGGATCTGTGCCTGATGCGCTCCATGGACGGGGGCAGAACTTTTGACCAGGGTACGGTGATCCTGACCTGCGAGGGGGAGGAAGGGGTAAACATGATGTCCCCGTCCCTGATGGAGATGCAGGACGGAGAGGTGGGACTCTTTTACCTGGTCAGGATAACATACGATATAACAAAGATTTTTCTGCGGAAGTCTGCGGACGGGGGCAGAACCTGGGGGGAAAGGGTCTGCTGTACACCCCAGGATGATTTCTTTGTGATAAATAATGACAGGGTTCTGCGCCTGAACAGCGGACGCATTGTAGTTCCGGTGGCAAGCCACAGGGCAAGGGGCGGAATTCTGGACAGCCGCTCGGACATTCAGTGCTTTCTCTCCGATGACGACGGAAAGACATGGAGGGTGGCGTCGGGCAAGTGCAGCCTGCCCCAGTCTTCCCACTGTATTTCAGGGCTGCAGGAGCCGGGAGTGGTGGAGCTGTCAAACGGGGTGCTCTGGGGATGGGCCAGAACGGAACTGGGAAGACAGTATGAGACATTTTCCATGGACGGAGGGGACACATGGACTGTCTGTCAGCCATCCAGGTTTACTTCCCCCAACAGTCCCCTGTGCATGAAGCGGGGATATGACGGAAGGCTTTATGCCATCTGGAATCCCATCCCGGAGTATAATGGCAGGGAGAAGCCGGATTATTTTACCGGAGGCAGAACGCCCCTTGTCATTGCATCCAGTGGGGATGAGGGCAAAACATTTACCGATCCTGTGGCTTTTGAGTGGGACGGGGAGAGCGGCTACTGTTACTGTGCCATCTGCTTTACCCGGGAAGCGCTGCTCCTGGCCTACTGTGCAGGAGGCAGGAAGGAGCGCAGCTGTCTGGTGAAAACTCGTATCCGCAGGGTGGAGAGAGACGAGGTTGTGAAAACGGCAGGCAGGGCGTAAGGGGACAGAGGAGGAAGATTCATTGAACAAAATCAGGATGACAGCAGACAGGGAGACCAATTTTGTTTTTCACATGCTTTCCGTGGCCGGGTGCGGCTATGACAACGCTTACGGGGAAAGCCATCGGAGTCATTATCCGGAGGAAGATTTGGCGGTCATCAGGGAAAACGGGGAGCTGCTGACAGTGTGCGGCGGTGAACACTGCGGTGCGCTTTACTGGTATATGGTGTCGGAACCGGCATGCGGAAAAGTGCCTGCAAAAGAATATTATGCGGCACTGGGGAAGAGGGCGATGCAGGGAGATCTGCCTCCGGATATTCAGGGATATGCGGAAAATATACGCAGGATTTCGGATGTTATGATTCGACATTACGATTATTATGTGGAAAAAATCTGGCCGGAGGAGCAGCGTAAAATCACAGCCTATATTCCCGCCGTTTCTGCCCTGTTTGAGGAGACAAATTTTACGGAACAGGCGGAAGAACTGGTGGGCTGTAAGCTGATGAGTGAATATTTTACGGCAACCATGGTTACTTCCGTGGAGAACGGGGCGGAGGCAATCGATATTTCCAGGGAGAAGGATGTGTTCGGCATTGTCAGGGCGCCTCTTGACTCGTTTTATTTCATCGGGCATGAATTTATCATCTATCTGCTGTTCCATGCGCTGAAGGAGGAAAATGCCTTCCGGAGTATGAATACCTGGGGCCTGACCGAGGGCCTGGCGGAGTATTACCTGAAAAAAATCACAGGCGATGTGAGATTTTTTGACGCACAGCGGAAATATGTGGAATTCTACGAACAATGTGAGCGGGAGCGTCCATTATCCGCTGCAGAACTCTACCGCATGGGCCTGCAGAAGGAGGGGATAGGGGAAGCCGGCCCGGAGACGCACACTTAGTACCCCGTTGTATTCATTCCCAAGTAATCAGCCAGTGTTGATTGTGAAAGGATGAATGCAATGGGCTATGCCCTCCATAGCTGGAATCCCTGTGCATAGGGAACAAAGCCGGCTTTTCCGGCAAGCTGAAGGGAGGCCTGATTGGATAGCTCCGCGCTGTAGAGGGGGACCAGGCCTTCCTCCTGGAGGGCATGGGTCCAACAGTGCAGTGCGGACAGGGCATAGCCGTTTCTCCGGTAAGCGGGCAGTGTCTCAATTCCGGATTCCTGCCCCAGGCCTCTGCGCACGCTGCGGCATATGGAAACGATTTTCCCTTCCAAAAAACAGGCGGCATAAGGCAGGGCTGTGCCAAGTTCCTCCGCGCATTCCGGAAAGGACCGAGCCAGAAGTTCCAGGTCTGGGGAGTTCAGCAGACGGCTTCCGGGAAAAGAGGAGACGGAGTGGGGGAAGAAAAAGCAGGCTTCTTCCGAAAACCCGTCCGCCTGCAGTTTCGTTCGGTATACCGATAAATCCCAAACGCCTTCAGCCAGGAGAGCCTGTGCTTTTTCCATAAATGCATCATCGGCCTCCCGGCCAAACCGCCAGGAAATCTCGCCCCCAACCGTGCGGCCGGCAAACAGAAGCGGCGCGGGGGTACTGGCGCCCCAGGGTTCATTCACATAAACCATTCGTCCTTCTTCATAGGTGAACATACAGTCCATATGCAGTTTCAGCAATTCGCATTCCGAAAGATTTTTCATGGTGTTTCCTTCTCCTGATTTGTTTTCCGTTTATTTTTCCGTTCCTGTTTGCAACGCATATCCATACCGGGGCTGATTTACCCTTGCGTGCCTATATTTCCCTGCCCATAAAGCGCAGGGGATTCCCGCCCGGATTGACGGCAAGAACGGCTGCCAGGATTTCTTCCCTGCGGCTTTCCGGGTCAGGCAGGCTGCAGACAATATCGTTCAGATCATAAGGGCCGTACCGGAAGTGGCCCACCGATGCGCCGCAGAACCTGCCGTCGATGAGCAGATACTGGAGAGGCTCGCAGTCGTAGGGAAGTCCTTCCGTCAGGTCTTTGACCATCTGTTTCAGCAGGGGCTCCCGGGACTTGAAAAGGATGTCGTTTCGGTGGAGGGCATAGACGGAGCTTATGTCTTTCGCCTCATAATCCTCCAGAAGCGCTGCATCACTTTTCAGCAGATAGCCTGATTCCCATGAAACCAACATCCCTTCTGCAGCCAGTTCCGCCGTGGCTTTTTGGATTTCTTTTTCGGGCACGCGGTAAAAGGCTTTTGCCATGGCGGCATCAAACCACACCATCCGATAGGCGAACCGCTGCAGCAGGATTTTCAGGGCTTCAGTCCTGGTGTATCGCTGTGGATTTACCTCGGGAAACATTTTCTCAAAGCGATACCATCCCCGGTCCCATTCCCCGTCGTACTGGTCCTCATAGAGCAGAAATGCCTCCTGAAGCCTGTGGAGGATGGGGGTGATTTGTTTCACCAGCAGCCCGGTCTCTTCCTTGAGCTGCTGAATGTTGAAGGGTCCGGCCTTTTCAATGAGGGTAAGGATCTCCGTCTGCTCCGGGGTGGGAGCGGTCAGGGGCTTGCGGTAAAGGGAGGCGAAGAGTTCCATGTCTTCGCACATAATCCACCCAAGATTGCCCCCGGCGAAGCGTCCCTTTACCAGTTTCCGCTCCAGTTGTCGGCGCTGGTTGAATTCCATATCGTCAAAGGCGGCGCGGAAGGAGAGGACAGGAGGCTCCCCAAAGCCGTGCCAGTAGACGTTCTGGCCGGGCTGGGTGTCCCGGTAAAGGGCTGTGTATTCGGTTTCGTCTGCCTTTTTGAGCAGGCACTGCCGCTCCATGCGCAGGGAGAGAATTTTTTTGTCCATATTGTGTTCATTCTTTCTATTTTGGTTTCCATGTTCTGGAGTATGTTTGAAAATGCATTGTCCGTTTCAAACAGTGTTATGCCCTGTCCGGATTCAGGTTTCCTGATCTCTCTGCCAGATTCTACATTGTTCGATTCGGGCACCGTGGGGCGTATCGCCATGCTCCGGGTCACAGGAATACTTTGTCAGCATGTCGCAGGGGATTTGGGGGCATTGACCGCAGTGAAGGAAGCCTTTTTCCTGGCAGCAGGCGGCCACGGGACATTCGCCGTGGAAGGGATGTCCTTCCGTCTCAATACAGCCGCCGCAGCCGCAGGTTTCCTTGTATGTACATCCGGTGCAGTGCAGTCCGCATCTTGAATCAACCATCTCTTGTACCTCCGTTTTCTTATTGTGAGCCCTTCTCATAGGGGGATTTTGCAACGATTCAATGACCTGTCTGAACAATTGCGCATGAATTATGGAAGGGGTGCAGGTGTTTCCCCGGAGGGCAGTGTGCCTGGGGATTTCCGCCATTTTATGATAGCACACCGAACATGCCAACAGTATGTCATGTTTCATGCATATGGTATTGCAATGATGTAATATTTCATGCAAATGACAGTATATGCTCGAAAAATCAAGGGGCTTATTATTTTTCATACAAATTCCGGGCTGCGTCCAGGGCAGCCTTTATCCGTTCCACCATCTCCGGCGGTTCCAGGACCTTCACCTTATCGCCGAAGCCCAGAAACCATTCCAGGGCGCGTTCTTTTGTGGTGAAGCCCCACTTTGCATATAATCTGCCGTCCTCCCGGGGGGTAAAGCAGCGGGGGCCGTATTCTTCCACCAGGCGGTATTTCAGGGAGGAATCATAGAGAGCAGAAACCATGTAGTCATCTGTCATGTGGGAGCCGAAGCGGGTCTTTTCCTCCGGAATCTCCCTGGGGGAGAACAGTTCCCGGGTAATCTGCAGGTCCCACAGGCGGCGCAGCTTATACAGGCGGAAATCCCGGCGCTGCCTGCAGAAGCCGAAGACATACCAGTCAGACCATTTAAAGACGATTTGGCATGGTTCTATCAGCTTGTCCGCCTCCCCTTTTTCATAATAGTACCGGAAGGCAATGCATCTGGAGGTCTCAATGGCAGATTTGATCTGTTCCAGTTTGGATGTCAGGTCATCTTTATAATGGGAGGCCAGATCAATGGTCATATGGCCTGCGGCGCTGACGGCCTGTTTGCCGCCGATTTTCCGGGCCAGATTTTCCCCGGAAGCGGAGCGGGAGACGCTGTCCAGAGATTTTAAGCCCGTGAAGACAGCGGCCAGTTCCTGCTCTGTGAATACCGTGGTATCCAGGGAAAATCCTTCCATGATGGAGATGCCGCCCCCTGCCCCCTGGGTGGTGACCAGGGGAATACCGGCTTTGCAGATATCCTCAATGTCCCGGTTGATGGTTCTGCGGGACACCTCGAACTTCTCTGCGAGATAGGGGGCGGTGACGGTTTTCTGCTGCTGCAGAGTTGTAATGATGCCGATTAAACGATATATTTTCATCTGTATTCTGTATCCTTGTTATTTTTGAAAATTTTGAAAAATTCCCACAGACAGAATCTTTTGGTTTATAATGATTAAGGGAGT
The DNA here is from genome assembly GCA_947367855.1 of uncultured Lachnospiraceae bacterium. Lineage (GTDB taxonomy): Bacteria > Bacillota > Clostridia > Lachnospirales > Lachnospiraceae > Acetatifactor. Next base: position 136,203 of record CANBFE010000003.1, read on the forward strand.
CGGGTTTGAAATGATTATAGTATTTTCGATCAGGTATGTCAAACTCCCTTTTGGGAATTATGTACCCACGAAAACAGGCTTCAGAAATCACGGATTGCTGAAATGGAGAAAGGAGTAAGATATGCGTTTTTTCGTTTTTACTGATTTGCATTATGATGCAGTGCCGGATGGAGACAGAAGACTTGAGGAGTTAATGAAAGCAGCCAAAGAAAAAGGGGTGGATTTCATTCTGAATCTCGGCGATACTTGTCATCCCAAGGCTGAGAATCGAAAAATTGTGGAAACAATTCGAAATTGTGGGATTTCCTGCTATATGATTCCCGGAAATCATGATACCGATATTTGGCCGGAATCGGAAGTATTAAGCTTCTGGGGACTTCAAAAAGCATATTATTCGATTGTATATGGGAATGTGAAGTTTATTTTTCTGAATACTGTAGAGTTACAGGATGGGGCTATTGTTCCTGAGGAGCAGATTGCATGGCTGAAGGAAGAACTGATGTCCAACCATTACTTTGTGATTCTTACCCATCAGAGTCTCAGCAATGATTTTGTGACGTCAAATGGTAAATCAAGAGGCATCCGAAACAGAAAAGAAATCCGGGATATTCTGGAAAATCTTGAAAGGACTTCCGGAGAAAAGCGAGTGCTCCTATGCATAAATGGTCATGACCATGGTTGTGATGTGAAACAAATAAATGGGATATATTATTACACATTAAATTCCGCATCATATCTCTGGCAGAACGTGAAGGAGACATTCCCTTATGGAGAGGATATTCACGCAGTTTATCCATATTTAAAGAATATGATTTTATATAAACAGGCTCTTCATTGTGTGATTACCATTGATAATACGGGAAATGCAGTGATTGAAGGTGTTGAGGGGGATTACCTTACTGTGAGTCCTGAGAGTATCGGAATGAGCAGTATGTGGAACGGTGTCCATGTTATGCCCGGTACGCTGTCAATAGAGATGAAAAAGCAGAACGGATAAAAAAGTATGTCACACAGACGCAGAAGGGTTGTCTAATAAAGCAGGAGGTAAAAATCGATGAATCAGAAAACCAATGAAGAATTACAGACAATGGCGAAAAAAGCCACGGCAGGGGATAGAGAAGCCCTTGAAGTGCTTGTGGCCGGCGTGCAGGACATGGTGTTCAATTTATCCCTGCGGATGCTGGGCACTTTTGCGGACGCGGAGGATGCCACCCAGGACATACTGCTGAAAATGATTACCCATTTGTCCACTTTTAGAGGGGAAAGCGCATTTACCACATGGGTGTTCCGCATTGCGGTGAATCATCTCAAAAACTATAAAAAACATATGTTTGCCCATGCCGGGCTCAGCTTTGCCTGCTATGGAGAGGACATCGAAAACGGAAAAATACAGGATGTGCCGGATGTAACCCAGAATGTGGAAAAGGATATTCTGGCTGAGGAATTGAAAATGTCCTGTACCAATGTGATGCTGCAGTGTCTTGACACGGAAAGCAGATGCATCTTTATATTGGGTACCATGTTTCAGGTTGACAGCCGTATTGCAGGGGAAATTCTGGAAATAACCCCGGAAGCCTATCGGCAGCGCCTTTCCCGGGTGCGCAGAAAAATGGCTGATTTTCTGGGACAGTATTGCGGAGAATACGGCAGCGGCAGATGCCGGTGTAAGGACAGGGTAAACTATGCAATACAAAATCACAGAATAAACCCGCTGCAGCTGTGTTATACCACGGCAGAGGAAGCACCTTTGGAGACCATGCTTGCCGTGAAAAATGCCATGGAGCAGCTTGATGATTTATCCATAGAATTCTCGTTCTGTAAGGCCTATCGGTCCACAGGACGCACCAAACAGCTCATACAGGAACTGCTGAATTCCCCGCAGTTTTCCCTAATCCGAAATTCGTAAAGGAGGCGCCGGAAGATGAATACACAGATCATAATCGAATACTTATCGGAATTAAGTGCAAACAATAACCGGGAATGGTATCATGTAAACAAGGAGGATTACAAAAAGGCCAACGCTGAATTTGAGGGGCTGCTGCAGGCCCTGATATGGGAAATCGGAAAGTTTGACAGCAGTATTCTGCATAATCGTCCCAAAGACCTTACGTTTAAACTGGTGAGGGACACCCGCTTCAGTCATGATAAATCGCCCTATAATGCCGCCTTCCGCGCCCATATTTCCCCGGAGGGAAAGTTGCCTGTTCCGGTGGGATATTATCTGATGATAAAGCCCGGAGGCCAGTCTTTTTTGGGCGGAGGTCTGTTTGCGGATATGTTTAAGGACGCAACGAAGCGGGTAAGAGATTACCTTGCCGGAAACGGAGAGGAATGGGAGAGGATAATCCATGCGACGGAGTTTGAACAATATTTCACTGTACAGGGAACGGCGCTGAAGAATGTCCCTGCGGGATATGAGAAAGAGCATCCCCAGGCACAGTACCTGAAATATAAGAGCTGGTATCTGGAATATCCGGTGAAAGATGAAGAACTGGGGGATGGGGAGGCATTTCTCGCAAAGGCGGCAGAGATTTTCCGAATCATGAAACCATTCAATGACTATCTGAACAGAGCGCTTGCCGGATTTCAAATGCCTGTCTGAACTGTTGCACCGCTTTAGGAAGAACGAACCGAAAAAAGGCTTCCTTTTTTGTTTTGGCTGTGGTATACTGAAAAACGAAGTCTCCCAATTTTTCCCGGAAGGAAGCAGGCCTTCCGGGGGCAGATTGGAGGGCTTTTCCTGTGTTTTCAGAGCAAAATCAAAAGGAGTGAGCGTAACGTGAGCGGGAACAATGGGGACTCCCGGGGCAGGGAGATGAAAAGGAGCTTAAACGGCAGGATATTGAGGAATACCCTGCTGAACATTTTTGTACTGGTGCTTGTATGCTGCGGAATTATGTGGGCGGCCATGCAGTCATTGGCCAATAACATTCTGTTGGACAGTTTACAGCCCATGGCCCGTCAGTCGGCCAAGACCGTGGAGGCCAATATCCATATGCTGGCGGACCGGATGATGAACCTGGCGGCAGACCCCCGGATGGTGGGGGAAGCTGACGGCGGCACAGGAGCAGAGGCGGAAGAGGTTCTCCGGGCCAGCCGGGACCAGGTGCTGACGGAAGCAGCCAAGATTTATGAACTGTACACCATCGGGCTATATGACCCGGAGGGACATCTGGTACAGGGAATCAACACTGCGCCGGAGACGCTTGACAATGCGTTTTTCGCCCTGCTTCAGGAGACCGACAATGTGACTACGGATGCGTCAACCAGATTTCAGGACAGCCTGGGCATCACCATGGGCGTGCCGGTGAAGGCAGGCGGGGAGACTGTTCTGTATGTGGTAGGCGTCTATAAATACGATACCCTGAATGATGTCATCAGCAGCATTAATCTGGGCAGACACGGTATTGCCTACATGGCGAATCACGGAGGCGATGTGGTGGGGCATCCGGACCAGAACCTGGTTTTGGAGGGAAAGACCATGGAAGAGCTGTGCGAGGGAGATCAGGAGGTTGCCGTCCGGGTGGTCAGCGACGAGACCGGCGCGGCAGAGTTCTCCGCGGAAGGGGAGACCATGCTTGCAGCCTTTTCCCCCGTTCGGGGAACCCAGTGGTCCCTGGTGATTCAGGTGCCCAAGGCGGATTACGGCTCCTATATCAACGGCGCCATTCTGGTGGCGGTGTCTGCAACCTTTGTGGTATTGGTGGTTTCCATGCTGTTGGTGCTGCGCCTGGCCAGGTCCATCTCCCGTCCGGTGAAGAAGATGACGGACCGGATGGTGGCTTTGTCCGACGGGGATCTCCATACAGAGGTGGTCCGGATTCGGTCCGGGGACGAACTGGAAGTGCTTACCCGCACATTGGGGGATACCGTGGAGAGTGTCAACCGTTACATATCGGATATTCAGCAGGTATTGACCCAGGTAGCGGAGGGAAATCTGCAGGTGGCGCCCCAGGTGGAGTACAAGGGAGACTTTATGCAGATTCAGGGAAGCCTCGGCACCATTCTCCGCTCCCTGAACGACACCATTCTTGGCTTCCGTTCTGCCGCTGACCATCTGGCGGAAATGGCAGAGGAGCTGAACGGCCAGTCCGGGCAGCTGCATCAGGCATCCATGGAACAGACCCGGTCCACGGAGGAACTGGTGGGTGAGGTGTCCCATGTGAAGGAGAGTCTGGCAAGTGTGACGGAGAGCAGCAGTCAGACCCGGAGGAAAACGGAGGAAATCTCCCAGTGCATCCAGGAGGCGAACGCACGTATGGACGCGCTCTCCCAGGCCATGGACGATATCAGCGGCAACGCCCAGAAGATTACCAAGATTGCGAAGGATATTGAAGATATTGCGTTCCAGACAGGCATTCTGGCGCTCAATGCATCCGTGGAGGCAGCCCGGGCCGGAAGCGCGGGGAAGGGCTTTGCCGTGGTGGCGGAGGAAGTCCGGCAGCTGGCATCCAGGAGCAGCGAGTCTGCCCAAAGCGCGGCGCAGATGGTGGGCAGTACCAAAACCATCATTGAGAACGGCGTGGAACTCACCGGAGCGGCAGCCAGTTCTTTTCGGGAGATATCTGCCGTCTCCGCCCAGATCAGTGATATTACAGATCAATTGGTGACGGCGGTTCAGGGACAGGAGAGCGCTTTGGTAATCATGGAGGAGCGGATCGGAACGATTTCGGGCATTGCGGAGAAAAATCTGCAGAATGCCGTGGGTACGGAGCAGTCCAGTTCGGTTCTGGCCAGAGAGGCGGAGGCCCTTCAGGACCAGGTGAAGCGATTTGTGGTAAAGGAGGGAAGGCGCAGATGAAAAGGATAGCAGGTATTGTACTGGCCCTGGTTGTCATGGGATTTCTGACGGCCTGCGGCAGCGGCCAGGCAGGGCTTCAGGACGGCTACTACACTGCCCAGGCTGCCGAGTACAGCCATGGATGGAGAGAATATATCACCATTATGGTGAAGGACGGAAGCATTGTCTCCGTGGAGTACAATGCGGAGAATGCCAGCGGATTTATTAAGAGCTGGGATACCGCCTACATGCAGTCCATGTTGGAGGTGACGGGCACCTACCCCAACCAGTACACCCGCTTTTACGCGGGACAGCTTCTGGAAAAACAGGGGGAGGGGGAGATCGATGCTCTTACCGGGGCCACTTCTTCCTACGGCTCGTTTCAGAAGCTGATGGCTGCGGTGATGGACCAGGCCGAAAAAGGAGATTCCAGTATCGTGTTTGTGGACACCGGACATTGAGTGTTCAGGCCCAGGGCTGCTGCTCCTGTCTGCAGACAGCGGAGGCAGGCGTGTGATGCCCATAGTATCGTGTATTTTCCAGAGATCTCCTATTTCAAAACATATGTTCTGTATGCTATGATAGAGGCAACATCCATGACAGAGGAGGTGTTGATCTTGGAAAGCATACTGTGTGTCAATATTCCGGTGCAGATGATTTCCTGTACCGATACCGACGGAAAAATCACGCCCATGAGATTCCGGTTCCGTGATAAAACAGGGGAACTGGTTACCGTTACCGTAGAGAAAGTACTGTCCGAAGACCAGGACAGGAATCGGGTGGGAGTGAATTTTTCCTGTGCAGCCGTGGTTTCCGGCGCCAGGAGAACATTCACTCTCTGGTATAATTACTTTGCCCACGAATGGCATCTGTCCCGTCTTCATGTCTGACTTCCGTATCCCCGAACAGCTCTCCCTTGATGGAAAACAGATATTCCATGGGGAGGGCTGTTCCGTCCGTAAAAACAATCTGCCCAGTGGATTCGTCTATGTTTTTGATCCTGCCCCGGAGAGAGACATAGGTTCCGCCTGTCTTTTTCTCATCCGGTTGAAAATAGGAAATCTCGCATTCCGGCCGCAGGGCCAGATGTTCCCGAATCATGAGAAGCTGTTGGTTCAGCTGCGCCTTCCTGTCCTCGTCCAGTTCCGCAAAGCTGTCTGTCAGCCGGGCGGTTTCCTGTATGGCCGCTTCATGTCCGGTAAGGGCGGCAAAGGGCATAAACTGCGCTGCCCGGTTCATTGGCGGCATCCGGGGATGGTTTTTGGATACATGGTGAGGCAGATGGATGATATCGTCATATTTGTGACTGTTTTGTGTGTTCATGCCTTATGTCCTCCAATCTGATGATTGCGCTCTATGGCCGTGGCTCCTTCCTGCAGGTTCATGCCTTTGAGAATGGCGTTTTTCCCGAATTTCTTTTTGATGGACAGCATGGCTTCCTGGAGCTTTCTTTCTCTGGAAAGTCTTTCCTCTTCTTCCTTTCGTTCCCTTTCCAAAGCGGCATAGTCCGTAAACAGGTCCAATTGCTCGAATTGTTCTTTGGCTGCCGCCTGGGTCTCGTCCACCAGATGGTTTGCAGCAATCGTCACACGGCGGATCAGCAGCCCCGGGTCAACGATCCGGTCATACAGCTCCATGACGGCATCCGTTATAATCCGGGTGGAGGAAGTCTGCCGCTTCAGATTGGCGCTTCCGTTGGCGTGTTTCGGGACTTTTCTCCCATAGTGGTCGGTAACAATCTGTCCTTTGTAGTTTTTTCGGATTTCCGGATTGGTGAGGTTGTCAATGTCATAGCCAATGGTGAGAACCATCTGGTCCGTTACCAGTTTCTTTTCCACCAGATCAAGGACAAGGAGGTCTGTCATTTCCCGTACAATCAGCTTTCCCTTCTCGGCATCGTAGGGACAATGCAGGACCTGGCCGGAGCTGATGCTGTTGGTCTCCGGCTTATAGGCCTTGATCTGGGCAATGGTAGCTGGCTCCCATCCCCAGGCGTGGTCAATCAGAAGCTCCGCGTTGACGCCGAACATCTGATACAGAAGCTCCTCATTGTGGTAATCCCTGTCCGAACCCAGAGAGCAGCGCGCAATATCCCCCATGGTGAAAAGCCCGGCGGACTCCAGTTTTTTCCGGTATCCGTGGCCTACTCTCCAAAAATCGGTGAGAGGACGGTGGTCCCACAGCAGCTTCCGGTAACTCATTTCGTCCAGCTGGGCGATGCGGACCCCATGGCTGTCGGGATTTACATGCTTTGCCACAATATCCATTGCAACCTTGCACAGATACAGATTGGTGCCGATGCCGGCGGTGGCTGTGATTCCCGTGCTGTCAAGAACATCCCGGATAATCCTGGAGGCCAGTTCCCTGGGCGTCATGGCATAGGTTTTCAGATAATGGGTCACATCCATGAACACTTCGTCAATGGAGTATACATGGATGTCTTCAGGGGCAATGTATTTTAGATAAATATTGTAAACGATGGTGCTGTATTCCAGATAAAAGGCCATTCTGGGAGGCGCTATAATATAGGAAAGCTCCAGTTCCGGATGGGCTGCAAGCTCTGTGGCGGAGTAGGAAGAACCCGTAAACTGCCTGCCGGGCGCTTTGCTTTTCCGTTCAAGATTCACTTCCCTTACCCGCTGCACCACTTCAAACAGCCTGGCCCGCCCGTGGATGCCGTAGCTTTTCAGGGAGGGCGACACCGCCAGACAGATGGTTTTCTCCGTCCTTTGGCTGTCTGCAACCACAAGGTTTGTGGTGAGAGGGTTTAACTGCCGTTCCGTGCATTCCACGGAAGCATAAAAGGATTTCAGGTCAATTGCAATATAAGTAGGGCTGCCCATGGGTGTTCCTCCTAATATAGTCGCTGCGCGACTTTACCGTCCAACCAAGAGTATTACTTATTAATACTTGACATTTCTTGGTTGGAGTGTATATTTCCGGTCATGATTTGCGGCGCAGGTGCCTTTTATCGGAAGTGAAGGGCATTCTTCCGATAGGGTTCATTATTTTATTATAACAGAATGTTTGTTCGATTGCAGTATTGTTTTTGAATTTATTTTGGATCTTTTTCTGTTACTGTAAACAGTACCATTTTTCCACAGAAGGGGATTGTATATTCCGAAAATGTATTTGATGGACTTCATATTTAATGATATACTGTAATATAGAATACGCGAAGAGGGAATGGTCAAAAATGAAATTTGAGTGGGATGAAGATAAGAATATCCTTAATAAAGAAAAACATAAAATTTCTTTTGAAACAGCAGCATATGTGTTTGATGACCCATATTATATTGAAATGTTTGATTTTGAGCATAGTTTTGACGAGGATAGATATATTGCGATAGGAAAAGTCGGAGAAGTTTTGTTTGTAGTATTTACAGAACGGAGAGAAACGATTCGGCTCATTTCAGCCAGACTTGCAACAAATGTAGAAAGGGAGCTTTATTATGACCAAAACATTCATTATTGAGAGTGGACAAAAACCCACGGAAGAGCAGCTGAAAGAAGTTGAAGAGGCGAAAAGAAATCCGATTTATTTTGATGAGGATTGTGAAGAACTGTCACCAGCCATGATGAAAGCATTTAAGAGTGCAGTTGTACAACGAAACCGTAAGAAAAAAGCCTAAAGTAAGAGCTGCATTATGAAACTGCACAGCGGAGGGAAACGGCTGCCCGCTTCCCTCCGGAGTTTTTTACTGCTCAAAAAAATCATTCTCCCGGAACTGCAGGGAGTACAGTTGTTTGTAGGTGCCGTCGGCGTCCATCAGTTCCTGGTGGGTTCCCCGTTCCATAATACGCCCGTTTATGACTACGGCAATCTCGTCCGCGTTACGGATGGTGGAGAGACGATGGGCTACCACCAGGGTGGTGCGGCCCCTGCACAGTTCGTCCAGGGCCTGCTGAATCAGTACTTCGGTGGTATTGTCCAGGGCACTGGTGGCCTCGTCCAGAATCAGAATGGCGGGATTTTTCAGGAATACCCGGGCGATGCTAAGGCGCTGCTTCTGGCCGCCGGAGAGCTTGACGCCCCTTTCGCCGATTTCCGTGTCATAGCCCTTTTCCAGGGTCATGATGTAATCGTGGATATTGGCCCGGCGGGCTGCCTCATAGACTTCCTCCTGGGTGGCGTCAGGGCGTCCGTAGAGGATGTTTTCCCGGATGGTGCCCACGAAGAGGAACACGTCCTGCTGTACGATGCCGATATTGCGGCGGACGGATTCCATGGTCAGGCTGCGGATGTCCTGGCCGTCGATAAGGATGGAGCCGTCGCCTTCCTGGATTTTGTAGAAATTGGGCAGCAGATGGCAAAGGGTGGTTTTTCCGCCGCCGGAAGGGCCAACCAGTGCCAGTTTGCGGCCTTTTTCCAGGCGCAGGTTGATGTTGTGGAGCACCTCCTTGGAGGGATCATAGGCATAGGTGACGTTCTGAAATTCAATGACGCCCTGGACATTGGTGAGTTCTTTTGCGTCAGGAGCGTCTGTTTCCGGCGCCTCATCCATGATTTCCACAAACCGCTTGAAGCCGCTGACGCCGTTCTGGAACTGTTCCATAAAGCCGATGAGGGTGTTCACCGGATTGATGAACAGGTTCACGGAGACGATAAAGGTGGAATAATCCCCGAAGGATATCCTGCCGTCATACAGGAACAGGCCTCCTGCAATGAGGATGAACACATTGAAGATATCCGTCACAAAGGCAGTGGAAGAGTGGAACTGTGCCATGGCCCGGTAAGCCCGGCGGGAGGCATCCACAAACTGCCTGTCGCCCTCCCGGAATTTCTCCACCTCCCGGGCGCTGTTGGTATAGGCCTTGGTGACGCGGATGCCGGTGACGCTGCTTTCCACAGCAGCATTGATGGTGGCGTTGCTTTTGCGGCGATCGTCAAAGGCACGGCTCATGGCCCGGCGGAAGTGCAGGGTGACCACCACCAGAACCGGAACACAGGCAAAGATAATCAGGGTCAGGATGGGATCGATCAAAAACAGGTAGGCAAAGGACAGCAGGATCATCACCGAGCTGATGAGCAGGTTTTCCGGGCCGTGGTGGGCCAGTTCGCAGACCTCGAAGAGATCACTGGTGATGCGGGTCATGATGCGGCCGGTTTCGTGGTTGTCGTAAAAGGTAAAGGGCTGTTTCTCCAGATGGGCGAACAGATCCTGGCGCATCTGGGACTGCATCTGCACGCCGATGATATGGCCGTAGTACTGCACGAAAAAGCGCAGCAGCATGCGGACTATGTACAGGGTCAGCACCACCAGGCCCGCAATGACAATGGTGGAGTACATTTTTTCCGGGATATAGATATTGAGCATTTTGTTGGTCACGATGGGGTATACCATGCCGATGACGGAGATGAGCAGGGATGCCAGCATGTCCAGGGCAAGCATCTTTTTATGCGGTTTGTAGTAGTAAATAAAGCGTTTTAACATGAATTCAGTCTTCCTTTCCTCTTTTTTCCGGCGGTACATAGGATTTGCAGCGCAGAGATTCCGACTCCGGGCAGCCGTAGAACGGGCCGTCACAGGGCCTGCGCTGTATGGTCCGGAGCTGTTCCAGTTCGGCGATAACCTGGCCCAGTGCTTCCTTGTCCAGACGGTAATGGGTGTAATAGCCTTTTTTGATGCCGTGCACCAGACCTGCCTCCCGCAGGATTTTCAGGTGTTGGGACACCGCGGATTCGGACAGGCCGCTTTTTACCGCCAGTGCGCGGACGCAGTAGCTCCGGCAGGACATCAGCTGCAGCAGCTGATATCTTCTGGGTTCTCCCAGGGCCTTCAGGATTTTTTCATCCACATTTCGTTTCCTCCATTCTGTAGAAAAGTAAGAAACCGGATACCGCCGGGCAGTGCCCGGGGTACGGTTCTATTACACCAGAATATTATACCAGATGAAATTAAATTAGCAAGCACTGAATTAAATTAGAAGAAAAGAATTTGAAGAGGTGCAGATGAATTATGAGGATGGGGCAGCGCCGGCTCTCGCTTTTTGAATGACGGACTTTGCCTCGTCTTTTCCGAGTACCCTGCCATAGGATACCACTTTTCCGTCCACAACCAGGGCCGGGGTGGTCATAACACCGTAGGCGGCGATCTGTGCGAAGTCCGTTACGTGGTCAATGGCGGTGTCCATCCCCAGTTCTGCCAGTGCCTCACGGACGGCCGCCTCCAAAGCGTTGCATTTGGCGCATCCGGAACCAAGCACCCTGACGCCCGGGGCTGCCTTCGCGGCTTCAGCCTGCTTCATGGTTTCCGGGGTGCAGCTGCCGCCACAGCAGCAGGATTTTGTTTCTTCTTTTTTCTTGTTGAACAGTCCCATAAAATATTCCTCCTGGTTTAGATTGTTTCGTGATAGCGCTAAAGGGTAAAGCCGGCTATAATTATATCAGTAAAAACTGGAACACATTAAACAGGTAGCCGACTATAATAATGCCTGTGGTACAAATGCCGGTGAACAGGGCAAGCAGTTTCGGCCTGACTGCCTTGCGGAGCATAATCATGGAGGGCAGGCTTAAGGTGGTGACGGCCATCATAAAGGAGAGGATTGTGCCAAGCTGCGCCCCCTTGTACAGCAGGGCCTCCGCCACAGGGATGGTGCCGAAAATGTCGGCATACATGGGCACGCCCACCAGTGCGGCAAGGATAACGCCGAATGGATTGCTGCCGCCCAGTACAGCTGCAATGATGTTTTCCGGAATCCAGTTGTGAATGACTGCGCCAATGCCGACGCCTGCCAGAATATACGGGAATACTTTCCGGAATGTGGAAACCACCTGTTCCCGGGCAAACTGAAGCCGTTCCCGTTTTGTCAGCCCGGGGGACTCAATATCCACAATGGAGGCGCTGCGGATGAACTCCTCCACATATGGCTCCATGTGCAGCTTCTCAATCAGCGTACCGCCTGCTACGGCGATTACCAGTCCCACCGCCACATAGACAAGGGCTACCTTTGCGCCGAAAATGCTCATTAAGAGGATAAGGCTGCCCAGGTCTACCATGGGGGAGGAAATCAGGAAAGAGAAGGTTACCCCCAGAGGCAGGCCTGCACTGGTAAAGCCGATAAACAGCGGGATGGAAGAGCAGGAGCAGAACGGTGTCACTGTGCCCAACAGGGCGGAGATGATATTTGCGCCCACACCGTGAAAACGGCCCAATATCCGCCTGCTCCGTTCCGGCGGGAAGTAGCTCTGAATGTAGGAAATGACGAAAATCAGGAAGCAGAGCAGCACCGTGATTTTCAATACGTCATAGAGGAAAAACTGAACACTCCCTCCTATACGCCCTCCCACATCCAGTCCCAACAGGGAAAGGCCTTTTCCCATCAGTTCATTCAGCCATTTCATGCCTAAAACCTGGTCCTGGATAAACTGCCAAACGCCCATAGAAAAACCTCGCTTTCCATTATGATTGAACAATATGATTGGATAATATATCAAAAATTTTTGATGTTTATGTCTAAAAGAAACGCCATCTTATTGTAATGGCGTTTCGCTGTCACATGAAAGGCATCCGCCCTTCTGGTCTGTGTCCGGTGTGGTAATGGCCAGAAGCAGCTTCACGGCTTCTGTTCTGCCGGTCTCACTTAAATGGTAATGCGTCCATTTGCCCTCCTGGCGGCTCACGACAAGTCCGGAATCACATAAGATTTTCATGTGATACGACAGGCCGGATTGGGTCAGGTCCATTGGTTCCTGCAGAACACAGGCGCATTTCTCACCACTCCGCAGCTGCTCCAGAATGGCAAGGCGTTTTGGGTCACATAGGGCCTTGAAGACTTTGGCGTTTTCCTGGTAAGTACCCATGCCGTTTCCTCACATCAAAGTTTTTTGATATATCTTACTATATCGTAGTATAGGACGGGATAAGGTATTTGTCAATCCTACTTTGGAAAATATTTTAAAAATATTTTAAAAGTTTCCCATGGGTTTTCAGGGGGCCGCTCAATGGTTTCCCTGGCGGAGGCGGGGCTGTTTCATGGCGGAATATCCGATGAGCACAGTCCACACGTAGGCGCAGGTCTTGGGAATCATCAGCATTCCGATGAGGGGGACGGCGTCCGCCCACAACACAACCGGGATATAGAAGCCGAAGCTTAGCACGATGGTCAGCCACATCCAACCAAACGCCTTGTCCCCGTGCTTTTTTGCGCTGTTATAGAACAGCACAATGACCAGAAGACCCAGAAGGGCGAAGGGAATGTTGCGGTAGATGCCCCAGGAGAGAGGCGTCTCGGCGGTGAGCCACTGGTTCTGGGGCATCATGCACAGCCCTATCCGCACAGCGGCCAGAATGTACACGGCAGCGGTAAGGCCGTTTTGCCCTTTCATTTCATATCGCTGCCGCCAGACATAATAGAGCAGCACATAGAAAATCGTCATTGTGACAGAGGTGATCCACTTTCCGATGCCCAGGGGAACGGTGTAATTTTCCAGGCCGGTGGTACACAGGGCAAAGGCCCGGGGAACCAGATGGAAGGAGTCTCCCGCCCCCAGGACCACGGCCATCCACCCGAACAGACGGAACTGGGGTTCTCCTTTGCTTCCCCGGATCATCAGGATTCCCAGGGTGATGACGGTGATGAGATAGACGGCGTCAAAAAGGGTTTCTACAATTGCCTGCATAATTCATTCTCCTTTATGTTTTAATTTTTTACATGAACAATGTTCATTTTGAGGGATAAAAAATGCCACAATCCTGTGGAATTTTAATAGAGAGTTCTGCGGACAAGCTCCATTACGGCAGCAGGGTCATAGTCCTGACGCAGCAGGGCGGACAGCATGAGAGAAAACAGGATGTCCGCAAATCTCTCCGCCGTAAACTGCTCCGTAAATGCATCGGCCCTGATGCGGGAGTCCTGCTTTAAGACGGAACACAGCTCCTCCAGGATGTGCTGCCAGGTCTGCTGCATTTTCTGTTTTTCCCGGGATTTGTCCTCCTGCATAAAGCCCAGAGCGTGCAGGGTAAAAAAACCGGGATATTTCCCGCTGCCGTATTCTATCCGCTCATAGATCCAGGCAATGCAGGCCTGGGTGTCCTGAAACACGGTCCTGTCCTCCGGGCGACGGAAAATCTCGCGCCAGATGCTTTCCACCGCGGCGCTCACCAGAGCGGACTTGGAATCAAAATAGTTGTAAATGGATCCCACAGATACCCCGCAGGCCCCCGCAACACGGCGGATATTCAGCGCGGACCATCCCTCCAGGCGAATCAGCTGCCTGCTCATTTTTAAAATGTCTTCTTTTGATGTCACAACTGTATTCATGCAGCCACCTCAATATGAACTATGTTCAGTATAGCGGGCAGCAAAGATATTGTCAAGTCCTTTTTGGGATTTTCACTGTTTGCCCCCGCTTTTTCCCGGGGCAGGGGTATTTTCCCTCAAATGCCGCCCAGGCTTATCCAACAGAGGGCAGCGATGGTGGCTTCCAGAAGCAGCCGGATCAGGTGGTGGAACAGATGCACTTTTTTCTGCCGGATGCCGTTTAACAGGGCGCCTGCGGAAATACAGAACATTCCCAGGAGCAGAAGCGGCATGGGGCTGCTGTTTTTAAGGATGAAAAGCAGCGCGTAGGCCAGAAGCAGCAGACATCCGGCGCCCATGCAGATATTTCGGTTTTTCTGTTTCCATAGGGCGTATAACATGAGTACGGCATAAGATATGACCAAGAGCAGTGCTGCGGTTTTCATGATTTTCTCCTCCATGCCCTGGGTGCAGGGCATTTCTCTTAATATGCTGTGAAATCCGGTCCCCGGACTTATTCCTCCGGCTCCCGTCTGTATTCCGGAATGTCCCCGGGCTTATTCCTCCGGCTCCCGTCTGTATTCCGGAATGTCCCCGGACTTATTCCTCCGGTTCCCGTCTGTATTCCAGAATGTCTCCGGGCTGACAGTCCAGTACGTCGCAGATGGCTTCCAGGGTGGAAAAACGGATTGCGCTGATTTTTCCTGTTTTCATTTTTGACAGGTTTACATTGGCTACGCCCACCCTTTCCGATAATTCCTTCAGCGACATCTTCCTGTCCGCCATGACACGGTCAAGTCTCATGATAATCGGCATTTTCTCACCTCACAAAGTCTCGTCGGATTGCTGCTGCAGGTCACAGCCGTATTCAAATATCAGGGCAAGGCAGTAGAGAACCATTCCTGTAATAAAGCCCGTCGGATTGATATTCCAGGGTATTGCGCCGATGGTGTAGTAGTCCACCAGGGAATCGGAACAGGTTCCCAGAACGCCCAACAGAAGGGAAGCCACGGCGGTTTTCTTCAGCAGGACTGCATTTGGCCTGGTGAAGGGCAGTCCGTCCACGGCGATGTTGCGGAAAAAAGAATATGCGAAAAACAATATCATGGTGATCAAGACAGAATCTGCAAGCATAAACACGAACAGAAGCAGCAGGGACTGGGGCGCGATGCTGATTACGGTGCCGTTGTTGGCCGTGACGTCAAAGGCGGAGAGGAAGGAAGAGCGGGTTCTGCCGCCGGAGAACAGGATGATGCAGATTGCGGTGAGAGCCAGTGCTGCCGTAAGGCCTGCCAGAAAGCTTCCCGCCTTCAGGACGGCGGCGGCTCTTTTTCCTGTGGTTTTGATTTTCAGCTGTGTACCGGTCATGTAAATACCTCCGTAGTTTGTGATTTGTTTTTCCATGTAGGAGATTATAAAGGAAAAATATATGATTGTCAACTATTTATTAACGATAAACATTAATTTTTGGGTTCGACTTATCCTGGTGGTTTATCCGGTAAGCGGAAATCCTCTGTTGCAGGAAGCAAGTGCTTCTGGTATAATTCTGGTATCATTTTGGATAGGAAACAACAATATGCCCGGGGGCAGGAAGGGACAGGAGCGGGATGGTAAACCGGCAGTTGGAAATCATTTACATCTTAATGAACAAGAGTTCGGTAACAGCGGAAGAACTGGCGGCGCATTTCGAGGTGTCCACCCGCACCGTCTACCGGGACATTGACAGCCTGTCCATGGCAGGATTCCCGGTGTATGCCAGCAGGGGCAAGGGCGGAGGCATCCGTCTCATGGAGCGTTTTATTCTGGACAGGCGGCTGCTGACCGGTGAGGAGCAGCAAAGGATTCTGGCAGCCATGGCCAGTCTGCGGGAGACAGGGGCATTCCAGGACGAAAAGATTCTGGAAAAACTGCAGACTTTTTTCAAGGAAGAGTCCATGGAGTGGGTGTCCATTGACTTCTCCGACTGGAGCGGAAGGCATGGGGAACTGTTCAGCCGGATTAAGGAGGCCATTCTGGGCAGGCATGTGATGGCATTTGATTATTACGGGCAGCGGGGGCAGATGACGCACCGGGAGGTGGAGCCGGTTCAGCTGCTTTTCAAGGAATACACATGGTATGTAAGGGCTTTCTGCCGGGGCAGGGGAGCAATGCGGCTCTTTAAGGTACTCCGGATGAAGCGGGTGGAGGTACGGGAGGAAACTTTTGAACCGGGACCACAGCACAGGGAGGACAGGCCGGTGGAGGAGAACCAGGCGGCGTCCGCAGACCAGGGGGAATTTTCGGCAGAAATTGTTTTCCGCATAGACCGCAGGGAGGCATACCGGGTTTATGACAGATTTGAGGAAGAGGAAATCACGGTGCTGCCCCAGGGGGACTTTGAGATTCGGATGCAGTGCCCCGTGGACGACTGGGTTTACGGGCTGATCCTGTCCTTTGGGCCTGCTGCCGTAATTTTGGAGCCGGACTGGGTGCGGGAGGAACTGGCGGCAAGAGTCCGGCAGATGGCGGAACTCTATGGCGGATGAGGGCAGATACCCTGGAGGTTGGGAAATGGGGTTTTCCTTTTATGCGCAGGCCCGTGTACAAAGTGCGACTTATCGCACTTGTAAATTTGCCGCTAAAGCGGCGCACGGGCCGCGCGGCGAGTAGGGGTAAAATCGCCCCTGCTCGATTGGTGAAGCGCGCGGATATGGCAGAAGGGATGCGGGAATATGGCAAGGACAGTGGGGATAGGGAAACAGGATTTTGAAAAGGTACGCAAAGAGGGTGTTTTCTATGTAGATAAAACAAAGTTTATCCGGGAATGGTGGGAAAGCGGGTTCGGACGGTATGATGTGATGCTGGAACCCAGAAGGCCGGAGGACGATGGGATCATTCTGGAGTTTAAGGTACAGGACAGAACAGAGGAAAAAAATCTTTCCGATACGGCGGATGCGGCATTGAAACAGATCAAAGAAAAGAAATATAAAACCGCGTTGACGGAAAAGGGAATTGCGGAGGGAAACATTCGCTGCTACGGTTTTGCCTTTTGTGGGAAGCAGGTGTTCATTAAGAACTGAAAATTTTCAGGAACTTTCAGAATATGACATTCTGATGTCATATTATCAGGGGTATGATAGAGGCATGTCACGGACCTGCAGACCCGGGTTCCTTCTCCCGCAGGGAAAGGAGGAAGGAAGCATTTCCGGGATGCAGGGGAAGGTCCCCCTGACTGTGCAGGCAGCGGGGACAGGCAAAATGAAAGGAGAATAACACCATGGAAAACACAATGAAACAGGAACTGAAGATCTGCCAGAGCTGCGGGATGCCCATGCAGGAGGAGCAGTACGGAACCAATCAGGACGGCAGCAAAAACGAAACCTATTGCTGCTACTGCTTCAAGGACGGAGCCTTTGCCCAGGACTGCAGCCTGGAGGAGATGATCGAATTCTGCGCACCTTTCGAGGTGGAGGGCGGCCGTGCTAAGACCCTGGAGGAAGCAAAGGGCATGCTTGGGGAGTATTTTCCTACCCTGGAGCGTTGGAGGGCGTAAAGCCGCCGCGGCTGAAGAGGAACGGTAAAGCAGCCGTGGTCAAAGAGGGATGGTAAAGCAGTTGCGGCGGAAGAGAAATCGTAAAGCAGCCGAGGTCAAAGTGCAATCGTATGGCAGCCGCGGCTCAAGAGCAATGGTACAGTGGAAAAAGAGGAGGCAGACTATGGCAGTCAAATTACTGGAGATTAAGAAAGAGAGTTGTCCGGCCATCAGGCTCATCGGCAGGAAATATACCGGTGCTCCCAACTGGGGAGAATGGTTTCAGAATGACTGGTTCTCCGCATTGGAGGTGAACCCGCGCATTCCTTTGAACGGAGATGCCTATATCGGCGCCGTGCATATTGTAAACGGCATGCCCGAACGGTGGATCGGCATGTTTTTTCCGGTGGATACGCAGGTACCGGAAGGGTTTGAATTCATTGACATAGAAGCCCTGGATTATGCGGTATGTTATCTCTCTGACAAAGAGGGCAGCGGTGACTTTTTTACCATGGAAACCCACAACATGTGCCTGGAAGCGCTGCAGGCAGGCGGGTTTACCAGAAAAGAGGACGACTGGTGCTTTGAGCGTTATAACTGTCCCAGATATACCACGCCGGACGGAGAAGGAAACGTGATTCTGGACTATGGAATTTCCGTCATTGTCTGAAGCCGGCGAGGAATTCACAATCTGTCTTTTGTAAAGGAGAAAATGCCATGTTGGAAATACCGGAAAGCCTTACCCTGGCTGCACAGCTGAATGAAACCGTAAAGGGACTGGAAATCCGCAGGGTGGAGGCAGCCCACACCAAACATTCCTTTGCCTGGTATTCTGGGGAGCCAGACTTTTATGCGGAAAATATGGAGGGAAAGCGCCTGGGGGAGGCGGCAGGATGGGGCAGTTATATGGAAATTGCGGTGGGAGATTATCGCTTTGCCGTTGGAGACGGGACCAATGTAAGGTACTATGCCCCCGGCGAGAAGCTTCCCCCGCGCTATCAGACAAGAATCGAACTGGAGGACGGCAGCAGCCTGGTGTGTACCGTGCAGATGTACGGCTCCCTGTTCCTGATCGATCCGGAGAAGTATGACAATTTTTATTACAAAGTGGCAAAAGAGAAGCCCATGCCCGGGAGCGGGGAGTTTGATTACGCCTACTTCCGGGAGCTGAAGGCGCAGGCATCGGGCACCCTGTCCATGAAAGCCTTTCTGGCCACGGAACAGCGGATTCCCGGACTGGGAAACGGCGTGCTTCAGGATATCCTGCTGCGGGCGGGGCTTCATCCCAAGAAAAAGGCAGGCACTGTTCCAGAGAGTCGATGGAAACAGGTCTATGAGGTTCTCACCGATACGCTGCAGAAAATGACCGTTTCCGGTGGACGGAACACGGAGAAGGACCTGTTCGGCAAACCGGGCGGCTATCCTGTCCTGCTTAGCCGCCACACGGTAGGCAAGGGCTGTCCCTTCTGCGGAACCATAATCCAGAAGGCGAGCTACCTGGGGGGAACGGTGTATTTCTGCCCCGGATGCCAGGAACTGTAGGGAAAATGATCAGGAGGGATATCTTATGGGAAAAAACAGGGAGGAAAAACAGGTTATGGAAGAAACACAGCCCCTGCTGTTTGGCAATAGGGAAGAGTTCCGGAAATGGCTTTCCGGGAATTGCCTGTCCGCGTCCGGCGTCTGGCTTTTATTCGGAAAAACCGGCGGACCCAAAACCATAAAAGCGGGAGAAGCACTGGAAGAAGCGCTCTGCTTTGGATGGATTGACGGACAGATGCAGAGCATCGACGATAAAACGTACAGAAAATACTTTTCCATGCGCAGGGAGAAGAGCAAATGGTCAGAGAAAAATAAGACTCTGGCGGCATCTTTGGAAGAACGGGGGCTTATGACCGATTACGGCAGGAAGAAGATAGAGGAGGCCAAAGAGAACGGACAATGGTACGCGCCAAACCCCATGGTGGTGACCCAGGAGCAGATTCAGGCCCTTTCCGCTCTGTTAGAGTCCTATGAGCCGGCCCACGGAAACTTTCAGGCCATGCCGCCCTCCGTCCAGAAAACCTACACCAGGGCATACCTTGACGCAAAGACGGATGCCGGGCGGGAGAAGCGGCTTGCCTGGATGGTGGACAGGCTCAATCAGAACCTGAAACCCATGTAACGCCTTTTTGGTATCTTGTACTGCAAATTCAACCGGTGCGCAGTATAAATAATGAAATAAAAAGAAGGGCACCTGTCGGCACAGACGTCCTTCTTTATGCGCACACCCCTGCACAAAATGCGGCTTCCCGCACTTGGAAGTTTGCCGCAAAAGCGGCCCATGGGGCTGCCTTTTTCCGTGGGCAGTATGCCTCCGATTGCCGCAAAATCGCAATATCCCTCTTTCCGCAGCCCGCTTAACAATTCAGCAAACTGAAATTCATTCATCGCTTAAAATAAATTTATAGATACATTTTTCACACTCGCCTTTATCACGCATTTCGTTTCCTTCCGGCAGCGCTGCTATTTCCAACAACTTTCCCCCGGCATATTCACATGTTTTTCTTGACCCATAATTGTCTGGATTGCAGGTTATATACAGATATTTCATATCATGTTTTTTTGCAAGCTGAAATAATAACAGGCAGGCCTTTCCTGCATAATGCTTTCCTCTATATTCGGGAAAAATCGTGTATCCGATATGTCCGCCATAATAAAGGTTGTCATTATATCCAATTCTTAAGTCGCACTTACCCATCTTATTGCCATTGCTGTCGCAGATGAAAAAATGATAAGCAGGAACCCATTTTTTTATTTCATCCCCGTCTGCTGTTTTCTCCAAAACCAATTGTATTTCATTACTCTTTAAAAACCCAGTGTCTAAAAACATATCCCACCTCCACAAATTCCAGTGTATAATTAAGCAATTTTATGTAGTATACCACCCGAAACGGAAAAAGCAACTCAAATTTTTCAGCGCCCTGTCATATCCAATCAAACACGGCAATGAAGAATTTATTGATGATTCTTTATATATTCTTCTTTTACTTTATCAATCGTTTTTCCACCAATACCAAAATTTTTGTCTGAAACTTCTTTAATTGTGGTTACAAAAAATTCCTGTGGCACTCTCATGATTTCAGAGGATACTTCTGTCAACCGTTTTATCAATTCCTCTTTTTGTTCATCTGATAATGCGCCGCTTTCAATTGTAATATAGGGCATGTTTATTCTCCTTTCAAATTTCTTCCATTCCGAAAATTCTGATTGTACAAGCACATAATTCAAGGGCTACATTACCTATTATAGTTTATTGTTAAATTCCTGTCAAATCCGTATAAATACTACTTCAATTAGGCTTTTGGGAATTCCCTTAAAAGCCTGCTATACTTTATACTCTATTTTTTTATTGATTACAATAATACTTTTATATATAATAAAAAGAGATATTATATCTAAATTTGATATAATGATTAAAAATAAGGTATTACTTTTTCTAAAACCATATGATGATATTGTATCAGAGACAGCCATTAGTACATCAGGTGTATTCAGTGAACATGAAATTGAAGTATTGCTTTTATAGAAGAACTCTATTTGTTATGATTGCGTTTTTGTTTGAGTTCATAAATCCATGATTATGATTAGGGGGTAACAGCGTGAAGCAGTTTTCGAGATACTTTGCTATATTGAAAATAACGATAAAAACGATTCCTTTTTGGTCTGTATATACGATTTTAAACAGTGTTTTGGGAGTAATATGCGATATATTGGGTTCTGTTATCATCGTAAATATTGTTTTGACAAGGATAAGCTTAAATAAAAGCTTTGCCGCTATTATCCTCCCCGTCCTGATGATTCAGTTGATCATACTGTCTGGAGGAATCTGCACATCAGTTTATTATGGGAGAATTGATCCGGTTGCCCGTCAGAAGTTAAAGCAAAGAATCACTTCAAGACTGGTCAACAATATGATGACGACTGAAATGAAAAATCTGGATAATCCCGATTTCTTAGATGAATTCACTTTTTCGGTTGACCAGATTGAACAAAGGACAACCGGTAGTATAGTTTTGGTTTCAAACCTCATATCCAATGCTGTTGGACTGATCACTTCCATGGCGATTGTGGGTTTTATTCATTTGGAAGTGATTATACTGGTGCTTTTTGTTGTTATGGTTTCACTGACACTTAGCCATGCACTGACCAGAATTCAGTTCAAAGCAGATCATGAAATGGTATTGCCAACCAGAAAAAAGAGTTATGTCGAGCGTACGTATCACATGAAAAAGTTTGCCTTGGAAATAAGGCTGTACCCAGTGGGCCAAATGCTGCAAAATATGTATGATGCTGCAGTCAAAGATTTGATGGATATTATACACAAATATGGTTTCAAAATTGGTGTGCTTGCATTTATCAGAGCCTATAATAAAGAAATCATTTTGTATTGGGGTTCCATGTCTATTATTCTCTTCAAGCTTTTCAGTGGGAGTATGTCCATTGCATCAGTGAGTGTTGTCCCTGTAACCATTGCAATCTATCGTCTGTCAAATTACATACTTGCTCTGACAGACGTTTTCAGCACATTAAAAGAATATGAGCTGTATTCAGAAAAGCTGCTTGCGTTCTTACATATGACAGACAACCATCAGGAAAAGAAAGCAGTAGATTGCACAAGGATGCACGATATTTGCTTTCACAATGTGTCTTTTCAATATCATAAGAATGAGAAGTTTTCCTTAAAAAATGTGAATTTACAGTTTCCCACCGGCGCAAAGGTTGCCCTTGTGGGTTTTAATGGATCGGGAAAAAGTACGATCATAAAATTACTTTTGGGGCTATACACTGACTATTCAGGGGAAATAACCATTGATAATGAATCCATTTCAAATTTTGACATGCAGAGTTTCCGTAATCTGTTTTCTGTGGTGCAGCAGGATTTTCAGCATTATCCATGCACCATTGCCGAGAATGTTCTCATGGAAAGCGCCGTACAAACGGATGTAGAGAAAATAAAGACTTCCCTGGAACTTGTTGAACTGAATTTAAATGTATCAGATGATGATTTGCTGACGAAACCGGTAACTTCCGAGTTTTGTTCAAATGGCTTAACGCTTTCAAAAGGCCAGTATCAAAAGTTGGCGTTGGCACGTATATTTGCAAGTGATAAAAATTTTATTATTCTGGATGAGCCAACCAGTGCACTGGATCCAATCGCCGAGTATAAAGTGTTCAACCGCCTTCTTGAACATTTTCATCAAAAAACGGTTGTCATCATTTCTCATCGTTTGACGGCAACAAAAAACGCGGATATGATTTATTTTATTGAAAACGGTGAAATTGTTGAGAGCGGGAACCATCAGCAGCTTATGGAGTCAGGTGGTAAATATGCGGAGATGTATTCGCTGCAAGCTGAAAAATATCTGTAAATGACAAGTGCGCCTTTGCGGCTTTATCCTTTCGTGCCGTGGCGTAGCGACTATATTAGCGAGGAGGTAGGCATGTGAATAAAAATCATTCATTTGAAAACAGTATATACTATTTGAAATATATCAGTAAGTTTGATGGTATTAGAATTCCCGGCGTTGTGCTGACCACTTTGCTGAACTCTTTTCATGTCTGGTTTTTAAAAGTTGTTGTTATAAAAGTGATTGTGGATGAACTGCTGAATTCACATGACTATCGTAACATTTTATTGGTGATGGCTATGGCAATAGTTCTCCATTCCTTAAAACTAATCTGTGATTCCTGTTGGTCCTATTATACAAAGCGCTCTGATCAAAGAATCATAGCAGGATTTCAGCACATGGCCTTTTCAAAGGCGGCTGATGTTGATTTACACTGCTATGATAATTCGGATTTTTACAATGACTATGTTTATTCGGTGCGGGATTCTTCCTCGCGTCCGCTTCTGTTTATCAACAGCATTGCACAGCTGCTGCAAACCATTTTTACAGTTAGTTTCTCGGGTTTATATCTCATAGGCAATGCCCCTTTTTTGCTGATATTTGCAGTGATTCCAATTTTGGGAGATTCCTTTTTAAGAACAAAAATGAACAGGGAAAGTGCCGAAAGGACTTCCCTCCTGATTCCGGAAAACAGAAAAATTGATTATGTAAAACAGACAAGTTATCTGAAGGAAAATGCCATTGATATTCGAATAACAGGAATACGTGTGGTCTTGATGGAATTGTTCCACAATGGCGTGGAAAATATGATCTGTATCTACAGGAAATGCAGTAAAAAGTTTATCGGTATGTATTTTTTGAGTGATTTTCTCACACACCTGAACAATACTTTCGTTATTTTATATCTTATATATAGAATTGTGGTTCAAAAAACACTTGTAGTCGGAGATTTTATCGCATTTAAGGAAGCTGTTTCCCTTGTGAGCAGTAATCTGGGAAAGATCATGGAGAGGGTGCAGGTTTTTCAGGAACACAGCATATACATAGGCCGGTTTCGGACTTTTTGCGAATATGAGAATAAAGTGATTTTCGGAATTTCAGATTTGCCGGATCAGGGATTTTCTCCCTTTGAGTTGAAAATAGAGAATGTATCTTTCGCTTATCATCAGGAAAAAGAAATACTGCAACAAATGAATCTTTCGATTAAGAAAGGGCAGCTGATTGCAGTCGTGGGATCAAATGGTGCAGGAAAAAGTACGTTGGTCAAATTGTTGCTGCACCTGTATGATGCCACCAGTGGTTCTGTGGAATTTAGAGGCAGAAATATTAAAATGTTTTCGAAGCAGGATTATTTATCTCAATTTGATACGGTATTTCAGGACCACAACAGTTATTCCTTTTCCTTTGCAGATAACATTGCTTTTGATTCTGATTTGCCTGATTGCAAGATAAATAAGATAAAAGAGATTTTTCTTTCTCTGGGCTTTGATGAGTTTCTGCCATACATCAATAAAAAAACGATTCTCACAAAAGAATTTTCGGAGGATGGTTTGGTGTTATCAGGCGGACAGACGCAGAAAATGGCATTGGCCCGTGCACTGTATCGAAATGCCCCCATTCTTATTTTAGACGAACCTACCAGTGCATTTGACGCAATAACAGAACATAAATTTTCAAAAAGTCTGAAGCAGGCAGCAAAAGACAGGACTGTCGTGCTGATTTCCCATCGATTGTCTTCCGTGCGGGATGCAGATTGTATTTACTTTTTAGAAAATGGACGAATTACGGAACATGGTACACATGATGAATTAATGAAACAAAAAGGGCGATACTGTGAAATGTTTTTGATCCAGGCGAATGCATACCGTAATTAGTTTTGTCTGTACCCTTACGCAGGATTCCGTTTTTGCTGCTGCGGAGGGAACAGTCATATGGAAGGAAAACGGGCGGAAAGGGAAGCTTTTATTGGTAGATTTCTCCGGGCATTTCCTTTATAATCTCCTTATCAAAGCAAAGGAGGAACATGCCATGAGCTTAGGAAACAGCCTTTTCAATGCCCGGAAAAAGCGGGGACTGTCCCAGGAGGAGGTGGCTGGGAAACTGGGGGTAAGCAGGCAGACCATCTCAAAGTGGGAGCTTGACGAGACCCTGCCCGATATCCGCCAGTCTAAAAAGCTTGCGAACCTGTACGGAATGACCCTGGACGAACTGATTGAATTCGACATGGATGTGAAGGAGATTCAGGAAATCATTGACAGGACAAACGACGCGGTCACTGACAAAATCGACTGGACGAAAGCCTGGAGCAAAAAGTATCCGCTTCTTGCCGTCTATCAGAAGGAAGTGGATGTACAGCCCTATGGGGCGGAGCTGAACCGTCTTCTGGCAGATCTGGAGAAGAAATACGGTTACAGCGAACTGGACGCCTTTCTTGTCTTAAAAGATATTCTGGCAGGTATCTGGAAACAGCGCAGGGCGCGGAAATAGAGGTTTCATTGGTTTCAGGAGGTAGAACATTGAATCATAATTGGAAGAAAACCTTTGCCGTTATCTACTCGGGGCAGGCCTTTTCGCTTCTGGGTTCCTCCGCCGTGCAGTTTGCCATTATCTGGTGGCTTACGGCGCAGACAGAATCGGCAGTTACTTTAACCCTGGCAACCATCGCAGCCATGCTGCCCAATATGCTGCTTGGTCCCTTTGCCGGGGTGTGGATTGACAGATATAACCGCAGGACAATCATGATTGCAGCCGACGGGCTTGTGGCGGTCTCCAGTGCCGTATTGGGAATTGCTTTCCAGGCATGGGGAGCGCCGCCCACAGGCTTTATCTATGCAGTTTTGTTTCTTCGGGGGGTGGGAAATACCTTTCATGCCCCTGCCATGCAGGCAGCCATACCGATGTTTGTCCCGGCAGAGATGCTGACAAAGGCAGGAGGATGGGGGAATCTGGTCACTTCGGTTTCAACCATGCTGGGACCGGCCCTGGGAGCGGGCATGATGGCAGTCTTTCCCATTGCTCCCATGATGCTCCTGGACATTGCGGGAGCGGCATTGGCGATTCTGTGCCTGATGAGAATTTCCCTGCCCGATGTACCGGGAAGCGGGCAGAGAGTGCGTGTGTTTGCGGATGCAAAACAGGGATTTCTCGCCATGAAGGAGAATAAGCCCCTGATGGCGGTATTCTTTCCGGTGCTTTTCGCCAGTATGCTGTACATGCCCCTGGGGTCTTTGTTTCCCCTGTTGGTGCGCCTGCATTACGGGGGAGGGCCGGGGCACAATGCTTTTGTGGAGTTTGTCTTCTCCGCAGGGCTGTTGGTTTCCTCTTTGAGCATGGGGATATGGGGAGGCATGAAGAAGAGATTTACAATGATTTCAATGGCCGTAGGCGTACTGGGACTGGCTGCTTTCTGCGGCGGTGCGCTCCCTGCGGGGGGATTTGCCGGGTTTGCGGTCTGCTGCCTGGTGATGGGATCCTCGGGAACCTTTTTTAATGTGCCGCTGATGGCCCATATTCAGGAAACCGTGGCTCCGCAGATGATGGGAAAGGTTTTTTCCCTGCTTTCCACAGCCATGACATTAGCCACCCCTGTTGGCCTGCTGTTGGCAGGGCCGGTCAGCCAGGCAGTGGGGGTGCCGCTCTGGTTTATGGCTTCGGGGATTTTACTGGCGGCGGCAGGTCTGGCATGCTATTTTGCCGCGGGAAAATACGATTAATCCGGGGGGAAGCCGCCTGCCTGGCTTTTACAGAAGGGAGAGGGCTTCCCCATGGGGGTAAACTTGAATTTCGCTCCTCTTCATAAAGCATAATTTCGGTCTTTATTGAGAAAGCGGAACTATGCTTTTACGGATAAAACAGAATGCCCATGAGTAATATGGGTTTCGTTTTTACGGATAAAACAGAATTCTGATCTTTACCGGTAAAGCAAAAGTCCGGCAGTTCCGCTTATCAGCATGAGTATCACAGGGTTCAGTTTCCGCTTCCGCAGCAGAAGCAGCATGGCGAGAAACAGAAGCAGTGCAGTCCGGTTCAGGGAGAAAATATTTCCTTCCGGCCCACTGCTGCCATACAGCGCCAATAGGAGAATCGTAACCGCGGCTGAAATAATCAGACCCAGGGAAGCGGATTTCAGCCCGTTCAGCACTTCCGACACATAGGCGGAGCTTTGGTGGGTTTGAAAAAAGCGGTACAGGGCCAAAGAAAGAATTACCCCGCACAATATGCAGCCCAGGGTTGCGGCCAGGGCGCCTGGAATCCCGCCCACCTGAAGGCCCACAAAGGTGGAGGTATTAACGGCCAGAGGCCCTGGTGTCATCTGGGAAATGGTGATAATGTCCGTAAACATCTTTCCGCTGATCCAGTTGTTTTGATCTACCACCTGTTCCTGGATGAGGGGAATAATTGCATACCCGCCGCCGATACTCAATAAGCCGATTTTCAGAAATACGCCAAATAATTTCCATACAATGTTCATCTGTGTTCCCTTCCTTTACAAAACACCTTTAGAATACATAAAAAACAGCAGAAAAGCAGAATCAGTGCCACATTGATGCCCAGGACGAAATTTGCGATAAACGACAGGGGGATCAGGGCAGATAAAAACAGGGATTTTTTCTTTAGGACAAAAGAGCACATGTCTGTAATCAAATCAACCATCAGCGCCGCCACACCTGCTTCCATTCCCTTTAAAACTGCCGCAATCATCGCATTGGAGACAAAGAGTCTGTAAAATGCCGAGATAAAGGTAAGGATAACCAGGGGCGGAATCACGGCAGCGCAGCAGCTGATGACGGCTCCTGCCATACCGGCAACTTTGTATCCGGCCAGGGCGGACAGGTTCACGGCAATTGCGCCGGGGGTTGACTGTGCCACAGCGGCCATGTTGATTAATTCTTCCTCCGTAAAATACTGCTTTTTTACAACAAAAAAGCGGCGGACCATGGGAACGACTACATAGCCGCCGCCAAAGGTGAAAGCGCTGATAAACAGATTGGCCGCCAGGAGCCAGATATATATGTTGATTCGTTGTTTTATTGCGGTCAAGGGGATTCCCTCCTTCGTTGGCATCTGCATTTTCGCTTATTATATCCCTTGCCGGGCAATCTGTAAAATGCTATAATTTGATAGAATCCATCTATTTTATTCATATGGAAGGGGGAAAAATGGTTTTACGGTATTTGGAGATTTTAGAGGCAGTCGCAGAATGCGGAACATTTACAGGCGCTGCCAAAAAACTGTATATTACACAATCCGCGGTTTCCCATGCGGTTGCGGAACTTGAAAAACAGGCAGGAACCGTCCTTTTTGAACGTCTGCCCAAAGGGGCTGTCCTGACGCAATGCGGTGTGTCTCTCCTGGAGGAGGCCAGGAGCATTTTGACCGCCTGCAGGAATTTAGACCGAAGAATGAATTGTCTGGAGGAAAATGCTCCCGTTAAAATCGTGTCAAGTATTACGATTGCCTCCTTTCTGCTCCCGGAAATCCTTCGGGAACTGAAAAGGTCTCATCCACAAATCCGGTTTTCCGTCGGGGTTGCAAGCGCAAATGCTGCTCTTGGAATTTTAAAAAGGGGAGATGCAGACATGGCATTTTGGGAAGGGACGGCGCCAAAGGGGCATTTTCACGCCATTCCCCTGGGCGCCTATTCGCTATGCGCTGCCTGTGCGCCGGAGTTTGCGCTGCCCGTGGATTCCCTGTCCAGAGATCCTCTGTTGCCTGGGGGTACGCTGTCGGAGAATTCCCTGTTGTCGGAGAGTACGCTGTCCGGGGATTCTCTGTTGTCTGGGGGTACGCTGTCGGAGAAGTCCCTGTTGTCGGAGAGTACTCTGTCCGGGAATTCTCTGTTGTCTGGGGGTACGCTGTTGGAGAAGTCTCTGTTGTCGGAGAGTACGCTGTCCGGGGATTCCCTGTCGCCAGGTCTTGTGCTCCCCGTGGATACCCTATCGCCGGAACTGCTATGCCGCTGCCCCTTATTGCTTCGGGAACAGGGAAGCGCTATCCGTGATACCTTGGACAATACGCTTGCGCTTTTGGGACTGAAAGCAGAACCTGTATGGGAGAGTGTGAATTCCCTGGCCCTGGTCAAAGCCGCGGAAGCCGGATTGGGCATTACCATACTGCCGGAAAGATTACTGGCAGATTCCCTGCTCCTGAAGAAGCTGCGCATCATTCATCTGGACAAAATCAACATGGAAAATCAAATGCTTGCATTGTTCCATAAGGATAGATATATTACAAAGCCGTTTCAGATTCTCATAGACAGACTCCAGGCCCTGGCAACAGGCTGCAGCCCCGCAGGACAGGCCAGGAGCGGAGATCAGTAACCCTCATTTGTCACCTCCCAGGTGTCCTGATTTCGCTGCAGAGTGATTCTGCGTTCCGGTTCCTGGACAACGCCGCCCTTTTTTACAATGACGGAGAAGGATATGGTGTGCTCCTCCTGACTTTCCGGCTTCAGGGAAACGATTTCAAAAACCGTGTTGGCGTAGTAGGTTCTGGCTGCTTCTTCCGCCGCATTCAGGTCAGCCTCCCAGGAGGAGCCGTTTTCTGCTGCGGGAACGCCTTCTTCGGGATTGAGCAGCATTTTTTCCTCTGGGGAAAGCTCCGTTTGGCCCTCCTGGTCCAAAACGGCAGCGCCTTCTGTTTCAAGCGGTTCGTAAAGCCAGTATTTACCGTTTATCAGCACGGCAATGCAGTTTTCATATTGGTAGATCTCTGCACCCACAATGGGATGATTTGCCTGAAAATTCTCTTCCGGTACGCCGTTTGTGGTGTGCTGCACATTGGTGACATCGCTTAGAACCTTTCCCAGATATAGAAATGACTCCTTTTTTTCCTCATAACAGGTCTGCTTCGGGGACTGCCTGTACAGAATGCCGTTCACATAAACCATGGGGGCTGCGTCGGCGGTTCCCGCAACGGTTTCACTGTCCTGGGCGTAAAGAATGTCGCGGGGAATGGGCAGTGCGTCAGGCCGTTTTACGAAGGCGTCAGCCGCACTGATCTGATAATCGTCAAAGGAGGCAAAGAAGGTTCCGTCCTCCAGAAGGGAAATCCGGATTGCCTTGGCGGCGGTTCTCCCGTCTGCAAAAGTGATTTCCAGGACAATGATATCTCTGCGCATGTCTTCCGGCAGCCCGGCAATGGTACTGGAGGGATTGTCGGTAAGCTCCCGGATCGTGGCTTCCGGTGTCCAGTCAATGGTGAGATAGTCGTATTCGTCCTCGTCCTCCCCATAGACAACGGTAAAGTTTGAGGCATTTCCGTATTCCTCCCGCTTTTCCGTCCAGTCCATGAAACAGATCTGCTGATTTTTGCAGGAGAAGCGGACGGTGGCAATGTCTTCTCCGGAGAGATAGAACATCAGCGGTTTTCCCTTCATCTCCCCGTTGTCGCTGATGGTCCCCGTACTGACCACCGCGCCTGCGGCAGTGATTTCTTCCCGGGTGCCGTGGGCGTAGACGGTTATGGTCCTGTCAAGCCGGAAGGGCGTCAGCAGCCTGCAGATGGCCAGCAGAAGGACCAGACAGGCTGCCAGGGCAATTCCTTTTGCCAGGAGGCGTTTTCCGGAATTTTTTTTGTATTTTAATGCTTCTTCAATATAGCTGTCCCTGACCGCTCCCAGGGCCTGGGAAAATCTTTCTGCCTTCATAGAAATACCTCTCTTTCCGTTAAATATTCCTTCAGTTTCCGGCGGATGCGGGTGAGGCGGACGGTGACGTTTTTTTCGGTGAGTCCCACCTGCCCGGCAATATCCCTGCAGCTGTCGCAAAACCAATAGCGGCGCATGAAAATCACACGGTTTTCCCTGGTGAGAGTGTCCAGAAAATCTTCAATGGCGCGGGTCAGTTCCCTGGCTTCCAACTGGCTCTCCGGTGTATCCGGGTGTGCCAGGCAGGCTTCGATTTCTTCCAGAGGAACATTGCAGGCGCTGTTTCTCCGGGCCGCCGTTTTATGATAATACCGTTTGAGTGATAGATTTCTGACGATTTTACAAATAAACGGCAGAAGCGGGTCAGGGTTTGCAGGGGGAATTGCGTTCCATGCGCCCAGATAGGCATCATTGACACATTCCTCCGCATCCTGACTGTCATTAAGGATGTTGTAGGAGATTTTACGACAGATTTTGCCGTATTTTAAATCCAGTTCCCGCATGGCGTCTTCCGAACGGGCGAAAAGCAGTTGGATGATTTTATTGTCTTCCGTCAAGGGGGCGCCTCCTTTCTTTTTGGGAATCAGCATGAGAACCTGTTCATCTATATACTACCATTTTTATGGGAAATACTACACAAATCAGGGCTTTTTTTAGAAGGGGGCTTCCGCTTCTGCTATTACCGGGGACATCGCTGTAATTGATAAATAAAGGAATGTAAAAGGTGACAGGATCCGAGGGGGAAAGTAGTTGTTGTGAAAGCCGAAAAAAGAGGTTATAATAGGATGACTTAAGGGTAATTGAGGCGACGGCACAGCGTGAGTATAAAAACCCCATGGCAGGAGGACGTTCTATTACGATAGATATCTATGCAGAGGACGGAGATGGTAAAGTTTACGATGTGGAGGTCCAATGCCGTCCGTCCGGTGCAGATGTACATAGGGCAAGGTTCCACAGCAGCATGATAGACAGTAAAATGCTGCGGGAAAACCAGAAATTTAAAGAACTCCATGATTCCTATGTGATATTTATTACGAAGACTGATGTGGTGGGTGATGGGCTGCCCATGTATCATGTGGAGAGAATGTTTCAGGAAACAGGCAGGGCTTTTAAGGATGGTTCGCATATCATATATGTGAATGGAAACTATAAAAATGAAGATGACCCTGTAGGTAAACTGATGCACGATTTCAGGTGCACAAGTTCGGATGATATGTATTACAGGGAGCTTGCAAGGCAGGTTGCGTATTTCAAGGAGACGGAAGGAGGTCAGGAGATTATGTGTAAAGGCTTTAGAGAATTGGCAGAGGAATTGGCAAAAGAATTAGCGGTAGAAATGGCGGAGGAATTAGCAGAGGAAAAAGCCAGGGAATTAGCAGAGGAAAAAGCCAGGGAGTTGGCAGAGGAAAAAGCCAGGGAAGCAGCAAAGGAATTGGCCCTCCGGCTGCTTGCAAGAGGAAAAATGACGAAAGAGGAAATAGCGGAAGATACAGAGCTGTCATTGGATGTGGTGAGGAGATTAGCGGAACTGCAATGTACAGCAGCTTTATGAGTGAGAGGGAGTGTCATATGAGGATAAGGCCGTACATAGAGAGCCGGGATTTTGCTTCTGTAGAAACATGGATTGAGGATGAGAAAATTCATGCCCTATGGTGTGCCGATCTGATTCCCTATCCTGTTACAAAAGAAAATTTTCATGCTTTTTTAGAGAAAAATGCCCTGGAATGGACAGACAGCGCATATGTGGCAACAGAAAAAAGCGGAGAACTGATCGGCTTTTTCTGCTACTCTGTCAACGCGGGTGAGGATGCGGGATTTCTCAAATTGGTTATCGTTGACCGCAATAAAAGGGGAAGCGGATACGGAAAAGAAATGTTAAAATTGGCATTGCAGTATGCCTTTGAAATAACGGGAGTGAAAACCGTCCGGCTAAATGTATTTGATGAAAATGCTGCGGCAAAGCATGTTTATGAAAAAGTCGGTTTTAGGGAGGACAGTATCGATAGAAACGTATTTTCGTTCAAAGGCGAACTGTGGAGCAGGTGCCATATGACTGCAGCAAAACGGGGTCCGAAAGGAAGTGATAAAACATGATTTACATTACCGGAGACTGCCACCAGGATTTCCGGAGATTCAGCACCAGGATATTTCCGGAGCAGAAAGAGATGACAAAGGAGGATTATGTCATTATCTGCGGCGATTTTGGCGGAGTCTGGAACAAAGGGGAAGAAAGCAGGGAAGAGAAGCATCTGATGGACTGGCTAGAGGGCAAGTCCTTTACCACATTGTTTGTGGACGGCAATCATGAGAATTTTGACAGGCTCTATGGTTATCCGGTGGAGGAATGGCATGGCGGAAGGGTTCATAAGATCAGGCCCTCTGTCATTCACATGATGCGCGGCCAGGTGTTTGAAATCGATGGCAGGCGTATCTTTACATTCGGCGGAGCCAGGAGCCATGACATTGACGGGGGCATTCTGGAGCCGGAGGATCCTTACTTTCAGATCAAGAAGAAAAAACTGGATCAGGGAGAGCTTCCCTACCGCATCAATCATGTGAGCTGGTGGCAGCAGGAGCTTCCCTCGCAGGAGGAGATGGAGGAGGGGCGCAGGAATCTGGCGGCATATGGCAATACCGTGGATTTCATCGTGACTCACTGCTGCGCGTCCAGTACGCAGATTCTGTTGGGCGGTGCAGGGTACAGGCCTGATATTGAGACTGCTTACCTGGAAGAGATTCTCCGGAATACCAGGTTCAGGAAGTGGTTTTTCGGCCATTACCATGGCAACCGGAATGTGAATGCCCGGGAGATACTGATTTATGAGCAGATGATCAGGATTTCGTAGGCAGATAAACTGTGGAAAAGCAGCTTTCACTCCAATGCAATCCGGTATTCATGGGGATAATAATGCTGCAATTCGTCTATATCGGTTTCTTTCCCCGCATACGTCTGAAACCAGTTTTCATAGTCCGGGTTATTCCAGACGGTGCCGTCTTCAAAGACAATCTGTTTTAGGCAGAGCAGCGAGTATACAACCTGATTGGCCCGGCCGTTTCCTGCGTTGGGAAAGTACGCCATTCCTTTACCATCATAAAGGGACCATCCGCCGCGATAGTCTTCGGTTTAGGCAGACAGAATACTTGTCTCTGTCCGGACAATATTTTCAAAGCTGCTTTCTGCACTGCTGTCAAGGAAATTCCACTGCAGCTTTAAGGGGAAACCGTTTTCGTCAAAAGCCAACATGCAGTACTGGGTTTCTATGATGGTTTTGTCTGTATTGTTTGTCAGTATATCGTGAATATAAGGCGCGCCGTCTTCGTACCGGAGAATATCTGCGCTTTCGTGGATGACCGTCATAGAGCCTTTTGCAGCAAGATTATCTGCGCCTGTTTTCGGGTCATTGGAAGCAGTGGCAGGATTCTTTTTCAGGTCAGCGGAAGTCATTGCAGAGGTAGCGAACAAACTGTACAGACCGCTTTTCTTTGCCTCCATACTGATCAGCATGAACGAATAGTCGGATTTCGACTTTTCGCCGAATTGTCTGACAACGCATTCGTCACAGGCCAGTTCCGTATCCCGGTTGAACAGGATGTACATTGCCCAGACAAAAGGGTTAAACCAATGAATACAGAGGGCATATGCAGCGATCAGCTTTGTAATGGCATCAAAATGTCGAATATGCACATATTCATGTGAGAAAATATATTGTAACTGATTTTCGTTTTTCCAGTCCGTATGTTTGGGCATGAGAATAACGGGATGGAAAATACCATATGTCAAAGGCGCAGATATCCTGTCCGACTGCCTGATGGAAATTTGGTGTTTCAGGGAATGGTCTTTTAACCATTGTTCCACAGAGGGATTGCAGACAGGTAAAGCAGTCTGAAATTCAATCCGGCACCGCAGATAAGATACTGCGAAAAATACGGAAAAAAGTATCATTCCGGCACACCAGACAATAAACCAGGCCGAAACGGAGGGAATAGCTGATGTGGGCAGCTCCCTGCTCTGTACCAGGACAACGGATTCCCGTGAGGCGGCAGAGGTTAAATTGTCTGTTTCAAAAAACACAGGAGTGGATATACTGCGGTGCATCAGGGTATATATACTAAATCCGGAGGGCACAGAAAAGGGAAAAATCAGCCGGAAAAGCACTATGTCCCATAAAACAAGAAAAGTTCTCTTGGGCAGAGTGTTTATTGCCATGGCCCGGATGATCACCACCGCAACAATAAAGACAGCTCCGGAGAAGCTCATTTCCAATAAACCCATATGTATCACCTCATTCTAAATCTGCCACAAGCTGCTTTAGCCGTTCAATCTCTTCAGCAGAAAGTTTTTTCCTGTTCAGCAGAGCGGCAAACAGCTTGTCGGCAGAGCCGTCATAGATTTTGTGAATCAGTTCATTTGTTTCGGCTTCCTGCACTTCCTCTTTGGGAATCAGTGCATGGCACATGAAATTTGGTTCGGAACGCCGGACAGCGCCTTTCTTGATACAACGTTTGATCAGTGTATAGGTTGTATTACGGGAAATATCAAGGTGACATTTTCCCTATGAAAAGGTATAATGGCCGTAAGGCTAACCATTTGCGTTTGGGAAAGAAAAAGGAGGAGCGGGATATGGAGTTGATCACCTTATGCGACGGAATTCAACTGCAGGCAGAAATACGGGAACAGGTTATGGAATATGGAAACAGTGCGGATTTCCGCAGAAGGACTTCCGCCAGGGAAGGGCTGAAAAGGATGGAGACGGAAGAGCAGGCCAGGGCGGAACTGGAAGGCATTCTGGAACCGGATCCCGGGAAAATCAAAATGCTTACCTGTATGCTGCTGTGCGGTGCGGAGCAGTATTCCTGGTATGAGGAAAAGGGCATACCGGAGACTGTATTTTGGGATACCATGGGCTGTTTTACCAGATTTATAAAGGAATGCAGGGAGAAAACAGGAATGTATGCCTTTGACCGGGAATGGTGGACGGCGCGGCAGACCAGCGGGAAACTGTTTCGGATCGGGGCATTGGAATACGAGCGGAAGGAAAGGGACGGCAGAAAGGAAATCAGCATGCATATTCCCTCGGACGCTGTTTTAACCAGGGAAAACTGCGATGTTTCCATGGAAAAGGCAAAAGCCTTTTTCTGTAAGTATTTTCCAGAGCATCAGGACAGCGAATATGTATGCCATTCCTGGCTGCTGGCGCCGGAGCTGAAAGACCTGCTGCCTCCGGATTCCCGGATTCTGGACTTTCAGAGCAGGTTTCGGATTCAGGAGGTGGATTATCTGGACCAGGGATATGTGGAATGGGTGTTTAAGAGAACAGAGGACAAGGTTTCGGAGTTCCCGGAAGATACCCTTCTGCAGAGGCGGATGAAGAGACATCTGCTGGAAGGCGGAAAAGTGGGAATCGGTTTCGGCGTGTGGAAGGGATAGAATCTGGGCAGTCCGGTATGGTTATTGGGGGCGCCGCGCGTACACTCCCGGGGCGCAGCCACAGCAGGCCTTGAAATACCGGGTAAAATGAGCCTGGTTTCCAAATCCGCAGAGCTGTGCAACCTCCTTGACCTGCAGGGCTTCATTGCTCAGCAGATTTTTGGCCTTCTCCAGTCTCGCGCGGAGAAGGTCATTTTTTGGCGTGGAGGAAAAGAAGCTGCGGTAATAGACATAAAACTGGCTTTTTTCCAGGTTGGCCTGTCGGCAGAGCCGTTGGATATCCCAGTCTTTTTCGCATTGGGTGAGCATCTGAAGGCGCAGGCTCTGAAACAGGGGATAGAGATGCCCGGCCTCTTCCTTTTGCGCAGTCTCCTGGGTCATGCTGCGTCCAATGGAGAGGAACAGCAGGGTGATCAGGGCATGGATGGCTTCCTCCCTGTAGGGCAGGCCGGAGAAATACTCCTGCTGCAGACGGGAGATAAGGTCGTCGATCTGCATGGCATTTTCCGGATAAAAAACGGTATTTTCCGGCAGGGGAAAGAACCTGGCGGGATTTTCATCGGAAGAAAAGTGAAGATAGTTGTTCCGGAATCTATGGACAGCCTGATAATGCTGGGGCATGCCGGGAGTATAGAGGATGCAGGCATTCTCCTTTGTGATTGTAATTTTGTCGTCATGATAGACTTTCATGGGGGACTTAAACTGGAGAAAGAGATAATCCCCGCTTCCTGACGGGCGAAAAATGGTATCAAAGTCGTGGTTGGAACGATTGTATTCGCAGAAATTCAGTGTGTACATGGATACTCCTTATCGTATATGGAAAGAGGATTGGTCATCACCGGAAAAGTTTATCACATTACCGGAAGAAAAGTCAAACAAAACGGAAAAAAGGAGATGGAATATCCGCAGAAACCGGTTTATGATAAATACATCAGACAGGACAGCGCCGAAGCTGTGAATGGCGGCGCGGAAACGAGGCAGAGATGAAAAAAGCAGAAATTATCGTAGACAGGTATTATCTCACAGGAGCAGTGGACAAAAGGATTTTCGGTTCCTTTATCGAGCATCTGGGGCGGGCTGTGTATGAGGGGATTTACCAGGAGGGAAGTCCCTTTGCGGACGGACAGGGAATGCGCAGGGATGTACTGGCTCTGGTGAAGGAACTCAGGGTTCCCATTGTGCGTTATCCCGGAGGAAATTTTGTGTCCGGCTACCACTGGGAGGACGGCGTAGGGCCTAAATCGGAACGTCCGGCAAAAGTGGACCTGGCCTGGCAGGTGATCGAATCCAACCAGTTCGGCCTGAACGAGTTCGCGGACTGGGCGAAGAAGGCGGGTGCGGAGGTGATGATGGCAGTAAACCTGGGAACCAGAGGGCCGGAGGAGGCCAGGAATCTGTTGGAATACTGCAATTTTGAGAAGGGCAGCTACTACAGCGACTTAAGAAGAAAGCACGGCTGTGAGGCCCCCCACAATATCAGGCTCTGGTGCATGGGAAATGAGATGGACGGACCCTGGCAGATGGGGCATAAGACGGCGAAGGAATACGGAAGGACGGCTGCGGAGACCAGCAGACTGATGAAGTTTATGGATCCGGACATTGAGACTGTGGCATGCGGCAGTTCTTCCCTTGGCATGGATACCTTTGGGTACTGGGAAGACGAGGTATTAAGCCAATGCTATGAAGAGGTGGATTATCTTTCCCTCCACCAGTATTACGGAAACAGGGACAACAACACACCGGAATTTCTGGCAAATTCCAAGGGCATGGACCAGTTTATCAGCCAGGTTGTGTCCATTGCGGACTGCGTGAAGGCGAAGAAGCGCAGCAGGAAGCAGATCAACCTTTCCTTTGACGAGTGGAATGTCTGGTATCACAGCAATGAGGCGGATGCCGAACTGGAGAAATGGGTGCAGGCCCCTCACCAGCTGGAGGATGTGTACAATTTTGAGGATGCGCTGTTAGTGGGCAGTATGCTGATTACCCTGCTGCGCCATGCGGACAGGGTGAAGATTGCCTGTCTGGCGCAGCTGGTAAATGTAATCGCTCCCATTATGACCTCAGACACCGGAGCCTGGAGGCAGACGATTTTCTATCCGTACATGCATGCCAGCATGTACGGCAGAGGCACAGTGTTGAACACTCTGGTGAAAGCTCCCTTTTATGAGAGCAGGAACTACGGGGAGGTTTCCTTCCTTGACAGCGTCTGCGTCTGGAACGAGGAAGAAGAGGAGCTGACCATCTTTGCAGTGAATAAGAATCTGGAGGAGGATCTGGAGGTAAGCTGTGATTTGAGGCAGTTTGCGGATTACAGGGTGGCTGAGCATATTGTCCTGACCCATGAGGATCTGAAGGCAGTGAACACGGAGAGCAATCCGGACTGCGTAAAACCGGTGACAGGCGGCGTTTCCGGCATGGAACAGGGACATTTTACCGCTGTGTTCGGCAGGCACAGCTGGAATGTGGTAAGGCTGAAAAAATAGGATGGTATTCCGGATTATTTAAGGGGTGTGGTCAGCGCCGGGGGGAGGAAGCAGGGGCGGAAAGGAGAGAAGGATCCGCAGTTTTCCTTCTTCGAATTCTGCCTGCGCATCCCCGCCCATCCGTTTCATCAGTTCTTTTACAATAAACAGGCCGAGCCCTGAGGAGCCTTTCCTCCGGGCCTGGTCTGCCTTGTAAAAACGGTCAAAAATCTGTCCGGGGTTCAGGGCTGCTGTTTCCGGCACGGCATTTTCAAATGCCAGGCAGTTTTCCGGTTCCTGGATGACGGAAAGGTCCCCTGTCCCGTGGAGCAGCGCGTTCTGCAGCAGATTCAGGAATATGCGCCGCAGGGCGTCCTCGTCCCCCCGGACCTGAAAGCCTTCCGACGCAAAACTGATTTTTGGAGTCATTCCCTTTTTCTCAAATTCGGCGTACAGACTGAGAAGGCAGTCCCCCAGAAGAGGCAGGACCTGTATATTTTTCAGGTTTTCCGGGGAAAACAGGAAAGCTTCATTGGTAAGCTTGGTATAGAGGAAAAGTTTTTCCAACATGTCTTCCAGCTCTATAAGGCGGCGCCGGACAGAGCGCAGATATTCCCCCTTTTTCCCGGGTTCTTCACATTCCAGGGCAAGCTGCAGATACCCGGAGGCTCCGGTGAGGGGTGTCCTGATATCATGGGCCAGGTCGGTGATATTCTGTTTCAGCTGTTTTTCCGCCCTTTCATGCCGGATATGTTTTTCGTCCCTGGCAGAAAGGAGCCGGTTCAGCTCCCGGCACAGCGCAAGCAGAGGCTGCTGCCTTGAGGAGACTGTCAGTTCCAGGTGGCTGCCCTGGCGGATTTCCTCCAGCTGCAGGCAGAGGGAGCGGATTTCCAGGCGTATTCTGATGTACAGGAAAATAAGCAGGCCGCACACAGCCGCTGACAGAAGGAGTAAAATAACCATTGTGGCCGTTCCTTTCTTAGTTCATCTGAGTTTAAATCCCATACCCCAGACAGTCTGGATATAGTCATCCGTTCCGCTTTCCCTCAGCTTTGAGCGGATGTTGCTGATATGCACATTGATGGTTTTGTCCTCTGCCAGATATTCTTCGCCCCATACATACTCATAGATTTTCTGTTTTGAAAATACCAGCTTCGGATTCCGGATGAGAAGTTCCAGGATCAGGAATTCATGCCTGGTGAGGCTGATTTCCTTTCCGCAGGCCTTCATTTCCAGTGTGTCCGGATTCAGGGTCCAGTCACGGTAACGGTAAACCGCGCCCGATGCGGTTCTGGCGGATTCCTCCTTTTTTTCCTTCCGGCGCAGCTGCACCTGAATGCGCACCAGCAGCTCCGGCAGGTCAAAGGGCTTGCAGATATAATCCTCCGCTCCGGCGGAGAGCAGGTTTACCTTGCTGTCCAGAGCGCTTTTTGCGGAAAGAACGATCACAGGCGTCTTCCCGGAAAAAAGGGGGACCAGTTCCTCACCGCTGATTCCCGGAAGCATCAGATCCATCAGGACCAGGTCAAATTCTTCCATGGAAAAGAGCAGCTTTGCCTCGCTGCCGGAGAAGGCCTGGGTGCAGGCGTAGCCCTGTCCTTCCAGATACTCCCGCAGCATGGCATTGTTGTCCGCGTCATCCTCTACAATCAGAATATGTTTCATAAACGGAGTTCTCCTGTTTTTAAGAATATTTACCTGCCCACTGTTATCGCTGATTCCGCCTTCCGTGTTTTATGATCCAGTCCTGTGCCTTGCTCTGGCCGGATTTTCTCCACTGGGAAATGATAAAATCCGCCTTCTCCGGATCATCCTTATACAGGTCATTGAGGTTATTTCCCACACTTTTCTGTACGAATTTTTCCGGATCATCTTTTAAATTTGTTAAAATCTTAACGTAACGGTCAAATTCATCCAACGCCGCGTATAATTTACGGGACCAGGGCAGCCGTGTTCTGACGCCTTCGCTTGCAAGGCGCCTGACATGGACATTTTCATCAAGTGTCCACAGAATTAACTCATCCATTACTTCCCCGGGATGTTCCTGGAGTAAAGGGCGGATGGCATACTCTCCGGTGAACCTTTTGGTCAATTCCTTCAGGAAGGAAAGGGACAGACGCCAATCCTCATTTCCATGACGTTCCGCATATCTGCCCACAGGCCATAGCCACCATCCAATATTGAACATTCCTTCCGGCTGTGCTAGTTCCGGCCCCAGTATATTGAAAAATGCCTGAATATTTTCGGCGTAATCTTCCGGCATGCTGTCCTCCAGGGCGTCCACAATGCAGTCAAGCCTTGCAAACAGTTCCTTATCTTCCAGTCTGCCGACAAGAGACTGCCGGAATTTTTCCCGGTCAAAATCCGGCATCACCGTATAGATCTTTTGGGAAAGGGTCAAAATGTAGTCTTCATTATAATAGTCTTTAAATTTCATGGCGCTCTGCTCCCTGTATGTATAGTAGTATCATTGTAACTTGCAAACCGCATGCATGTCAACTTTTTCCGAAGTCTTTCAAAACTGCCGTGAAGATGGTATAATTGTGCTGAAGTCGGCAGGACGAAACGGCCTGTATGCCGCAGGCAGGTACAGACAGATGCGCTGTATCAGGGACAGGGCAGGAGAGGAGACGGCAGAGATGTCAAAATATCATTTCGTAAAAAAAGAACAGATTCATGAGGGCTGGTCTGAAGACCGGAAATACTGCGCCCTGGAGGAAGACGGAACCAGGTATCTGCTGCGTGTCTCCCCCATAGAACAGTATGAGGAAAAGCAGGCCGAGTTCCGGATGATGGAGCAGGCGGCGGCTCTGGGGATTCCCATGTGCCTGCCCCTGGAACTGGGGGTCCGGGAGGGAGAGGTGTATTCCGTTCAGAGCTGGATAGACGGCGTGGGCGCGGAGAAAGCCATTCCCGCGATGTCGGATACCAGGCAGTATGTCTATGGCCTGGAGGCAGGGCGCATCCTCCGGAAGCTGCATTCCATTCCGCTGCCGGGGAGGGATTTGGGCGGCGAAGGGACTTTGGAAGAGGCAGAATCCACAGCGCAGGAAAGCGCGGAGGGAAATCGGAACGGCTGCAGCAGGATAGAATGGGAGGACTGGGAGACCAGGTTTGGCCGGAAAATAGACAGGAAAGTAAAAAAATACCGGGAATGTCCCCTGCAGTACGAGGGCGGAGAGCATTTTCTCCGGTTTATAGAAGAGAACCGTCATCTGCTGAAAGACAGGCCCCAGGTATATCAGCACGGGGACTATCATATCGGCAATATGATGCTGGACAAAAACGGGCAGCTCCATATAATTGATTTCAACCGCTTTGACTGGGGAGACCCCTGGGAGGAATTCAACCGCATTGTATGGTGCGCCCAGGCCTCCCCGCTGTTTGCCTCCGGGATGGTAAACGGGTATTTCGGCGATGCGGTTCCGGAAGCATTCTGGAGGCTGCTTGCCCTTTACATTGCGTGTAATACCTTATCCTCCCTGTACTGGGCCATTCCCTTTGGAGAGGGGGAAATCCAGGTCATGCGGAACCAGGCGGCGGAGGTGCTTGCCTGGTATGAGGATATGCGCCGGTTTGTTCCCTCCTGGTACAGCGGCCCGGTTTGCCTGCAATATATTAACGGTATTCCGTACAGGATGAAAGAACCTTTCGATTTTTCCTTTCTGGAGAGATACGGCAGAGTGTTTCAGGTGTTTGACGATCAGGACTCGGGCAATATCTGTTTCGGTGTAGAGAGTGGAG
Source organism: uncultured Lachnospiraceae bacterium (assembly GCA_947367855.1). Taxonomy (GTDB): domain Bacteria; phylum Bacillota; class Clostridia; order Lachnospirales; family Lachnospiraceae; genus Acetatifactor. Next base: position 178,409 of record CANBFE010000003.1, read on the forward strand.
GAAAACGCTATTTCGTCAAGTTTGCGGGCGCGCCCACGCTGCGCGGCACGGGTACGCCCAAGGAGGCCGTGGAAAGGCTGAAGGCGGCTCTGCCTTTATACCAGGATCTGCAGCAGGAATCACTTATCCGGTTGGAGGAGGCTGTAGAAACGGAGGGAGGTTTCGCCCTTGTGTTTCAATGGGCGGAGGGTGACTGTATGGGCAGGATGTACCCGGAGGCCCACCGGAAATTCATGGCCCTTCCCATTGAGCGGAGGATGGCGGTATTCCGGGATATACTTCGCTTTCTGGAGTATACGGCTTCCAGGCAGTATCTGGCCGTGGATTTCTATGACGGAAGCATTCTGTATGACTTTGAATCCGGCAGGACTTCCATCTGTGACATTGACTTTTTCCGCAGAATGCCCTGCGTCAATGACATGGGGCGGATGTGGGGCAGTTCTCTGTTTCAGGCGCCGGAGGAATACCGGCTCGGGGCGGTTCTGGACGAAGTGACCAATGTTTATACCGCAGGAGCGTTTGCCTTTGCGCTGTTCGGCGGATATGAGCGCTCCCGTGACAGCTGGCAGCTGAACGAAGGGCTTTATGGAACAGCGGTCAGGGCTGTGTCCCGGGAGAGGAGTCAGCGGCAGCAGTCTGTCAGAGAGTTCCGGGAAGAATGGGAGAAGGAGGAGCATTTTTAGATGAATTACGAAATTATCCGATTGACGGACAGACCGGAACTAAAGGAGGAAGCTGCGGAATGGTTTCATGAAAAATGGGGCATTCCGCTGGCGGCGTATCAGGAAAGCGTGGAAGAGTGCCTTGAGGGGAAAAACCCGGTTCCGCAGTGGTATGCGGCGATGGAGAATGGTAAAATAATCGGCGGTTTAGGCGTGATTGAGAATGAACTTCCTTCTATGAGCGGTACGGGTGGGAATATCTCTGTATGGTACAGGGAGACGGCGAGCCTGATCTGTCAAGAATGTATATTCACAGAGGATGAATCTTGCTTCTGTTTACGATAAGGATCAAAGCCTATAATTCACTCATTGTATCTGATGCGAAAAAAGTCGAAACATTTTCCGGGACAAAAAATCTGTTTTTCTGTTTATTTCTCGTTTTTTGAATATATCAAAAAATAACAGACAATTATTGGAATATAAAATTAATTAATACAAGATATAATGTTTTAGAATAAATTCCAAATGAAAATGCTCTAGGATACAGAAAAGAAAATTTTTGATCATGTTGTAGGGTTACAAAAATGATGTTACTTTCCGAGAAATAATTTCGTAAAATTTCGCAGAAGAGATTGACGAAATTAACAGAATATGGTAACATAAATACACTTCGCTGCGTTTATGCAGCACCACAGGTACAAAAATGAAAAAAGAGAGGAGAAGCAGTTTTATGACATCACGCAGTATGACAAAAGAACAGAAGTTCAGGCGTTCCGTAACGGCTTTTATGACGGCTCTGGCGCTGTTCCTGGCAACGCTGCTGCCGGAGGCCATGACGGTGAAGGCGGCAGAGGAATTGGTAATGAAGGTGCATTACCACAGGGAGGACGGAAATTATGACAATTGGTCCGCCTGGCTCTGGGAGATCGGAGGAGGCGACGCGGACGACATCGTATTTACCGATGAAGACGGAGAGATGGTGGCTACCAAGGTGGTCACGCCGGGCATAACTTCCGTTGGATTTATCATCCGCACCCCGGATTGGGAAAAGGATATTGACAAGGACCAGTTTATAGACATCTCCGAGATGGTCTCCGGCACGGTACATATTTATGTGGAATCCGGCGTGGAGGGATATACCAAGGAGTACGGCGAAGACGCCGTAACCGGGGTCAAGGTTTCCCGGGCAGAGTACAATGAGGAAGACAATACTGTAATTGTCAGCATGACAGGCAGCATTGAGGAGGGGCTGGACAGCGCGTTCCGCATACAGGGAGCTTCCGGCGAAGCAGTGATCACAGGCGCGGAGGAGACGGAGGAGAGAATGTATGTTCTGACTCTGCAGGACGCCCTGGAGCTGACTCGGGAATACACCATAACCTTTGACGGAACCGAATATAAGTTGGTTATGCCCAATATTTATTCCACGGAGAATTTCGAGGCGGAGTATACTTATACTGGCGCGGATCTGGGAGCCTCCTGGAGCAGTGAGAAGACAGCGTTCCGGGTATGGGCGCCTACCGCGGATGCCGTATGGGTCAATCTGTATGCCGGGGGAACGCCGGATACGGAGGATCTGCAGGAGCAGCTGGAGATGACGCCTGACGCAAACGGAACCTGGATTGCGGAAAAAGAAGGGGATCTGAACGGCGTATATTATACCTATACAGTGGAAATCAACGGCGAGAAGAAGGAGGCATGTGATCCCTATGCCAGAACCACGGGCGTAAACGGCAAACGGGCCATGGTCATCGACCTGGCGTCCACCAATCCGGAGGGATGGGATGCGGATAAAAATCCCAATGAGGAACTGACCTATAATGATGCCGTGATCTATGAGCTGCATGTGAGGGATCTGTCCTCCGATGACAGCTCGGGGATTCAGAACGTGGGGAAATTCCTTGGACTGACAGAGACGGGAACCAAAACCCCGGGGGGCGTGCCTACGGGGCTTGACCATATGAAGGATTTGGGGATTACCCATCTGCATCTGCTGCCTTCTTACGACTATGGCTCGGTAGATGAGACCATGCTTGACAAAGCGCAGTTTAACTGGGGTTATGACCCGGTGAACTATAATGTGCCGGAAGGTTCCTACTCCACCGATCCCTACAATGGGGAAGTCAGGGTAAAGGAAATGAAGCAGATGGTAAAATCCCTTCATGACAACGGCATCAGCGTGGTTATGGATGTGGTGTATAACCATGTACAGAGCGCAGGGGATTTCTGCTTTAATGTGATTGTGCCCGGATATTTTTCCCGTATTGACGAATCAGGGGCTTATTCCAACGGTTCCGGCTGCGGAAACGATACGGCTTCAGAGCGGGCCATGGTGCGGAAGTATATTGTGGATTCCGTGAAATACTGGACGGAAGAGTACCACATTGACGGTTTCCGCTTTGACCTGGTGGGACTTCTTGACACGGAAACCATCAACGAACTGGTGGCGGAGGTTCATAAAGATCACCCGGATGTCATCTTTTACGGGGAAGGCTGGACCATGGATACTGCGGTAACCAAGGAAGGCTATACCATGGCCACACAGGTAAATTCCACCCAGACCCCCGGCTTTGCCTACTTCAGCGACACCATCCGGGACGCCATCAAGGGAAGCGTATTTGACAGCTCCCCCGGATATGTATCAGGGGCGGAGGGACTGGAGGATACCATACGCCAGTGCTTTATGGGGCTGACAGACTGGTGTACCACGCCTGCGCAGTCCATCAACTATGCATCCTGCCATGACAATCTGACCCTGATAGACCGCATCAGCAGGGCGGCCATGAATTCGTCCAGGGCAGAGAAGGTACGGATGAATAACCTTTCCGCGGCCATTTATTTTACCTCCCAGGGGATTCCCTTCCTGCAGGCAGGAGAGGAGATGCTGCGGACCAAGATCAGCGGCGGTACCTTTGACGAGAACAGCTATAAATCCCCCGACTCCGTCAACAGCCTGAAATGGTCTACATTGGAGGAAGAGGAATATCAGAATGTCTATGCGTACTATAAAGGGCTGATTGCCTTCCGCAAGGAACATGCTGCCCTGCGGCTCACCAATGCCCAGGATGTGGAGCAGAACGTCAAAGCGGTGGAGGGACTGCCTGCCAACGTGACGGCATTCGAGATCAACGGGGGTGTGAACGGAGAGACTTCCGACGGGCTTTTCGTCATCTTTAATCCCAACGAACAAGTGGAAGAGGTGGAACTGCCGGAGGGTGTCTGGGATGTATATGTGAACCATGAGAAAGCGGGAACAGAGGTTCTTGCCACCATCGCAGACGGTAAGGCAAGCGTAGAACCCATCTCGGCACTGGTACTGGTAAAAGGTACCGGGGAGGCGGTAAGCCGGGACGAACAGAACGAAAGTTCGGATACAGACACGGCTTCGGATGAAAGCACAGAGTCCGGCGCAGGCCAGGAAGCTGCGGATACAGAAAAGGAAGCTTCCGGAAAGAACAATGCGCCCATAATTGCCGTTGTTGTGGTGGTGGCCCTTGGGGCTGTTGTAGGCGGCATTGTGGCTGTAAAGAAAAAGAACAAAAAAGAAAGCTGACGGAGCTTGTTAAAAACTGTATGTTTTAGTATAATGGAATCACGGTAAAGGGATTCGGCGGGCTGCCGGGTCCCTTTTTCCGCATTTTTTGCGGAAATGTGGAACAGGGAAGGAGAAGGAATGGAGCTGTACCATTATTATGACAGGACAATAGGGCCATTCCGGAATCTGTCCGATTTGCCTCTGGAGGAAGCAAAGGCGGTTCTGAATCGCATCAGGAAGGAAAAACCCGGATCCCAGAGTGCCGGGAGAGATGCGTTGTATGTGGAGCATCGCCGGGTCTGCGAGGAGATATTGCGGAAGGAATTTGCCAAAAAGGGAGGAAGGATGGAACGGCTGAAGATTCCATGCCTGCCTTCAGTCCTTTTATAAACGACGGAAAGGAGTACAGGAAAAAGCTGTACAACTATGAAGAAATCCAGGATATCATCGCCAGGTACGGCCTTCCCCAGGACTGGAACGATGACGGACACCAGGGTCCGGAGCGCTATATTGAGGTTCATGTGTGGAGCGATGAGGTCATTGGGCGGTATCTGAAGGGATAAGAAGAAAATTGAAAAGCGTTGAGGGAAGAAATTTTAGGGGAGGGGGAATGGAATAGGTCTTAATTCGAAGCTGTGTGAGCTTTATCTGAGGCATGCGGGGGGTAGATAAAACTATGTTAGAAGCATTCTACGGATCATGGAATCGGTTCGCCATTGCAGTCATTGCATAGAGCGAGCCGGTTTTGTATAATATGTTTGTCAGGCAGGAAAGGGAGTTAAACATGAACTTATTAATCGGAGAAAAGATCAGACGGCTGCGGCGCCAGTTGGATTTAACCCAGGAAGAGGTTGCGGCACATCTTGGAATTTCGCCCCAATCCATCAGCAAATGGGAACGGGCGGACGGATATCCGGATATCACAATGCTTCCCTCTCTGGCGAACTATTTCGGCGTCAGCGTGGACGAACTGATGGGTATGGATGAACTGGCAAAAAAGCAAAAATATACCGAATTCAATCGTTTATGGGGAGAGAATAACGAAAAAAAACTGCATCATCACAATGTGCTGCTGATGAGAAAAGCCCTGAAGCTTTTCCCGAACAATGCGCTTCTTCTTGTTCAGCTTTCCACATCTCTTGAGAAGCTTGACGGGACAGAGGAAGAAAGGGCGCGTAATCTGAGGGAATCCATTGCCCTGCAGGAACAGATTCTCCGTTACGGGGAAGACTCTGAGGTACGGGGTTCTACACTTTATAACATTTGTTTTGCCTATTGGAAAAACGGAGAGCGCGATAAGGCACTGGAATATGCGAAGAAACTTCCGAATCTCTACAAAGCCCGGGAAAACGCCCTGGTACATTTCCTGGAGGGAGAGGAAAAACATAATGTGGCTAAAGAGGCCCTGGTTCCGCTTGCGCTGTCTATAACGCAGCATCTGTCGGTTCTTGCGCAGATGGAAGAGAATCCGGCATATTATGAGAAGGCGGAAAGGATACTGGATCTTCTGTTTGAAGGAGAGGAAGATGATACAGTCGAGCCGATTCGGAAAGCCCTGAAGGAAGGAGGAAAAGCCCGGGAATGATCCGAGGAAAAGAAGAAAGCCGGGAGAAAGATCTGAGGGGAAAAAGTAAACCATGCTTCAACTACCGGACGATATACAGCGCATCCTATTGGCGGTTGGGACTGGTTCTGATAGGCTCTGTCATCCTTACTGCGGGAAATGTATATTTGCGTTGGAGCATCGGAGAAGCCCTGGACACCGGGAATCTGCAGATGTCATTGCTGATGCTTGCAGGATTCCTTCTGGTTTTGTCACAGCTGATTTCTTATATCCGGCAGATTTTGTTTGTGAAAGTCCAGAAAAATTTATACGGTAAAATCCAGGCAAAAGTGCTGGACAGCTCCATGGAAAGTCTGAGGCAAAGCGGTCCTGGAGCGGTGACAGCTTATTACACATCGGATGTAGGACAGATTGACAGTTTTGCGAACCGGATTCTGGGAAATGCTTTTCCGGATCTGGTGGGATGGCTGATTACGATTGGGATGATATTCTGGTTTGATGTGTATCTGGGGATTGCCTCCATTCTTGTAACGATAGTTCCTGTCCTGTTCCTGCATAGGATGAGCAGGCCTATCGCGAAAGGAACCACAGAATATCAGGAAGCTCTGGAAGAGGCCAATCAGAGCGTGGTGAAGGGGCTGTATAACCCGGAAACCATCAAAGCTTCTGGCCGGGAAGAGGTATTTATACAGGAAAATGATGAAAAACTATCGATTTTGCAGAAAAAGAAACGAAGGGTTGCCATATGGGAGGCTTTGCTTGGCGCGCCCATGCTGGTCAGTGCTTTTGGAACCATCATTCTGCTGACCTCCTTAAGCGGCTGGTTTGTGCTGAAGGGACGTATTACTGCAGGGCAGCTGCTGACTGTGGTGACGCTGACGGACAATATCGTTTCCTTCGTGATGAGGCTGGACGGGACCATTTCTGTGTTCCGGAGAGCTTCCGTCAGTCTGCAGAGGCTGAATGCTTTTCTTGGACAGGAGGAAGAACGGGAAGGGGGAAATGAGGCGCAGCAGATCAGAGAGATCGCTTTTCAGGATATCCGCTTTGTCTATCCGGACAGCAGCGTGAAAACTTCTTCCAGGGAAATTTACCATGGTTTTTCCGAAGTGTGGCATCAGGGAAAGCTTATTTTTGTAAAGGGCGGCAACGGGGAAGGCAAAAGTACCCTGATAAAGCTGCTTCTGGGAATCTATGAAGTATCGTCAGGACGGATATGTATAAACGGAGTACCGACACGGGAATACAGCCTCAGAAGCCTGCGGGAAAGAATTGTGGTGGTTCCCCAGGAAAATATCCTGTTTCAGGGAAGTATTCGGGACAATCTGGCCTGCGGAAAGGATATGAGTCAGGAACAGATTGAGCAGACTTGCAGAAAGACCGGCATCCATGAAGAAATTTTGCGGATGCCGGAGGGATATGATACAGTGCTGACAGAGAACGGAGGTGTTCTTTCAGGCGGACAGAAGCAGAGACTCTGCCTGGCGAGAGCGCTGCTCCGAAAGGGGGACGTCTACATTTTTGATGAGCCTACCACCGCTCTGGACAAGGGAAACAGAGAACGTTTTGCAGCGCTTTTGCAGGAGTTGTCCGAGGGCAGAATTGTAGTGGTTATTACCCATGAAAAGGAGCTACTGGACCAAGCGCAGTGGGTGATGGAACTGGGGACAACCTGAGCAGAAGCCCTTTCCGCGCCCGGAAATTCTATGAAAAGACCAGGGTGCGGAGAAGGCTGCTGCGGAACTGAAAAACAGCAGAAGCCGAAACCGCACCCCATAGGATTAACGGGCGGATGAATTTAGCGCCCGGAAATTCTATGAAAAGACCAGGGTGCGGAGAAGGCTGCTGCGGAACTATAAATAGAAAGGAAAAGTATGAGCAATCGACTTTTATTGAGAAAGGTACGTAAATGGGCAGCGCCCTATACCCTAAGCACGCTCATCGTAGCCTGCCGCAATTTTCTGATTACCTGGCTGACCGCGTTTATCGGCAGTACCGTGCTGAATATGGCAAACGGGGGAAGCGCGGAGGAATTCACGCGGCAGCTGTGTTTTATTGCGCTGTTTACCACTGGGTTTCTGGCCATTGATACCGCAGGAATCTTCTGGCAGGCAATGACCATGCACGGAATCAGGAATGACCTGCGCAGCATTCTTTACAACAGCATTTTGAAAGCCAGGTATGACAAAGTATATGCCATGGGACAAAAAGGGGAGCTGCTTTCCAGGATGAATTCGGATGTGGAGGGAGTGGTTTCCGCATTGAACGTGGCGCCGCTGATGTTTCTGATTTCCGGAGTCGGCGCTACGGTTACGATTGCTTCCATCAACTGGAAGCTGTGCATCCTCATTTATGCGGTGGGGCTGCTGTGCTGGGGGGCTCAGATTCTGGTCATCCGGAAGGAGCGTCCTACCATTCAGGCACTTCAGGAAAACAGGGCGGCGGCTCTGGGACTCTGTAATGAAAATTTAGCCAATGCGCTGACCGTGAGGCTGTGCGGGCTTGTGGATGCCTTTCAGGAGAAGGTGCTTGGCAGCCTGGACGGTTTTGAGAAGATTTCCCGTAAATTTGCCATACAGAAAGCGGAGGAGGGGATTGGCGGGACGCTGATTCAGTATATGCAGAGTGTAGGCATGCTTTTCGCAGGCTTTTACCTGTATCAAAACGGAGAGATACAGTTGGGGGATGTGGTTATCCTGTACCAGATGGCGGCATTGATCACCACCATGATTACCATGGTTTCCTCCATTTATGCCAGTCTGCAGAGCTGGATGGTGAGCTTTCACAGACTGCACGATATCCTGGATCTGGAGGAGGAGCGGGACGCGCCGGAAGCCAGGGATATGGACTTTTCTGCCCAGGCAGATTGCGGAATTGAGGCTGAGCAGGTTAAATGCCGGTTGGGAGAGTTCACGGTGTATGAGAATCTGAATCTGAAAATCGGGAAAAAGGGACTCTATGTCATGGCAGGAGAAAGCGGGAAAGGAAAAACCACCTTTTTCCGTATGCTGACAGGCATCTACCCTTATGAGTCAGGAAAAATCAGCCTGTTCGGACATAACGGGAAGGAATATACGCTGAAAAGTATCCGCCGCCAGATTACCTACATGACCCAGGAAAACGCGTTGTTTCAGGGAACCGTCAGGGACAATATCTTATGGAGGAGCAGTGCTTCTGATTCCGAAATTCTTGCGCTGCTTGGGCGGCTTGGCCTGGAACAGTGGATTCTTGGCCTGGAAGAAGGGCTGGATACCCTGCTTGACAACGGAGGAACCGGATTTTCAGGCGGTCAGCGCAAGAGCCTGCTTCTGGCCAGAGCCCTGTTGGAGGAGTCGCCTGTCTACCTCTTGGACGAGGCTTTTGCAGGGGTAGACGCCAGACACTGCAGCCTGATCTGGGAGGAACTGGACAGAGTGGCGCAGCGGGCGTTGGTCATCGTGATCACACATGACCAGTCCGTACTGGAGGAATGGAGAGAGACAGGGCGGCAGCTGCTGGCCATATAAAGTAGCGGTTCTGCCAGTGCAACCAGTGCGCCCAACTCAAATTTATGTTGACATTTCTGGAAAAAAGAGTAGAATGAAGTCTAACACTTTCCACAGGTTAATAGGCAGGGAACATCGGGGATAAGACGGTGGAAAAGAGCCGCCTAACCGAAGGTTCCCCTGAAATCAGGAAAATCTGACAAATAGTTTCAGCAGGATTTTTCATAACAGGCCGGTGTCCGGGGGCAGATTGCTTCCGGAGCCGGCCTGTTTTTATGGTATTGTGCGGGAACTAAGTACGTGGCATGAAAAATCGGTAAAAAGAATGCGGGAAAGACAGGCAGAGAGGAGAAGAGATGAAACATTTAGGAAGCAGGACATTGGAAACGGACAGATTGCTGCTCCGGGTCTTTGGGCCGGAGGATGCGGGTCCCATGTTCAGGAACTGGGCAGGTGATCCGGAAGTGACAAAGTATTTGACCTGGCCCACCCATTCGTCGGAGAAGGTGTCGGCACAGATCATTTCTTCCTGGATAGAGAAAAATGATGAGCCGTCTAATTATCAATGGACAATCGTGTGGAAGGAAACCATGGAGCCCATCGGAAGCATTTCCGTTGTGCACTGGAACGAAGAGATCTGTCAGGCGGAGGTAGGATATTGTATCGGAAGGCCCTGGTGGAGGCGGGGGATAACGACGGAATGTTTTTCCGCGGTTATCCGCTTCCTGTTCCTGGAGGTTGGGGTGAACAGAATCCAGGCCCGGCACGACGTGAATAATCCCCACAGCGGAATGGTAATGGAGAAGTGCGGCCTGCGGCATGAGGGAATTCTGCGTCAGGCGGACAGGAATAATCAGGGCATCTGCGATATGAGCGTTTATGGAATCCTGCGCAGGGATTATGAGACATAAGCCTGCGGGAACGAGGTAAGGGAAATCGAAAAGGAGAGGAACAAAATGCAGGAGAAGGAGAATACAGAAGTAATTCAAAAGAATTATGACCAGGCGCCGGAGGCGGAGTGGAAGAGTGCCATGTCTTCCCGCATCATGTATGTGGGGGAAAAATACCACAGGACTTGTTTACGGGAAGGGAATGTGTTAGAATGACCTTGTTCCCGGCGGGACTGCCGGAGAAAGGAAAGGTGGGTTATATGGGAAAAGCAAAGGTTTATTTTACGAAAGAAATTACCCCACAGGCCATGGTCAGAATGTATGAGGCCATGGGGGTGGAACTGCCGGGAAAGGTGGCTGTAAAAGTTCACTCCGGCGAAGTGGGAAATCAGAATTTCCTGCGTCCGGATCTCATGAAGCCGGTGATCGACAGGGTCAGGGGTACCATTGTGGAGTGCAATACTGCGTATGAAGGCAAACGAAATACCACGCAGGCCCACAGGGAAACCATGAAGCTCCACGGTTGGGCGGATATTGCGGAAGTGGACATTCTGGATGCGGATGGGGAGATCGAGCTTTCCATTCCGGAAGGACAGAAGATACAGAAGAATTACGTGGGCAGGAATATAACACAATATGAATCCATGCTGGTGCTGTCTCATTTCAAGGGACATCCCATGGGCGGCTTCGGCGGAGCGCTGAAAAATATTTCCATCGGACTGGCCTCTTCCCATGGAAAGGCGTACATTCACGGCGTAGGCGATGTGGATAAATTCTGGGATTCCGATCATGATTCCTTCCTGGAGGCCATGGCCGATGCCAGCAAGTCCATAACGGAGATGTTCGGGGACAGGATTGTGTATATCAACGTGATGAAAAATATGTCCGTGGACTGTGACTGCTGCGCGGTGGCGGAGGATCCGGCCATGGGAGATATCGGCATTCTGGCATCCCTGGATCCTGTGGCCCTGGATCAGGCCTGTCTTGATCTGGTATATGCCTCCAAAGACCCCGGCAGAGATCATCTGTTGGAGAGAATCGAGTCCAGAAACGGCGTTCACACTGTGGAAGCAGCAGCAAAAATCGGTGTGGGCAGCCGGGAATATGAACTGATCGACTGCTGAGGCCGTGTAAAGACAGCATAAGAAAATATATTATCGGAAAATGCGCAAAAATTCGGCGCTGCGGGCAGGATCATGCTTCGCAGCGCCGAACCGATATACCGAGTAATTTCGGAAGGTTTCGGGAGAATTCTTATTCCGTTGACAGCGTAAACTGCTCTACCAACTGTTTCAGCCCTGCCGCCTCTGCGGAAAGCTGTTCACTGGCGGATGCGCCTTCCTGGGCTGTGGAGCTGTTGTTTTGAACCACCACGGATATCTGATTGATCCCCTCGGACACCTGCCAGACCGCATCGGCCTGTTCGTTGGATACCGTTGCGATATTGTCAATGGAATTCACAACGGACTGTATGCTGTCCACCACTTCCAGAAGGATGGCGGCGGTTTCCTTCGCAATGCCGGAACCTTCATGTACTGCCACGGAGGAACGTTCAATGAGGGCGGAGGTATTCTTGGCGGCCTTGGCAGATTTTCCGGCCAGGGTGCGGACCTCTTCTGCCACTACGGCAAAGCCCTTGCCGGCCTCGCCTGCCCTGGCAGCTTCCACCGCCGCATTCAGGGCCAGAATGTTGGTCTGGAAGGCAATGTCTTCTATGGTCTTCAGAATCTTTTCGATTTCGTTGGAGCAGACCTGGATCTTATCCATGGCATCCATCAGCTTCTGCATCTGCTGATTGCACTGAGAGACTTCCTCGCCTGCCCGGTGGGTCTGGGAGCGGACTTCCACAGCGCCTTCGGCGGTATTTTTTGCCTGGGAGGAAATCTCGGTAACCTGTGAAGCAAGTTCCTCCACTGCGCTGGCCTGCTCTACCGTTCCCTGGCTCAGGGCCTGGGCGCTTGAGGAGAGCTGGCTGCTGGCCGAAGCCACCTGATTTGAGGAAGCGTTTACCTGACGTATGATATGGCTCAGCTCTATCTTCATATGGCGCATGGAGAGCAGAATATTCCGGAAACTGCCCACATATACGTCTTCCCGGCTGGTGTGGACATCCAGGTTCTGGCCTGCTAGCTGGGTCAGCAGATAACTGATATCATTGATGACTGTGCCCAGACCCTCTACCAAAGATGCGGTGGAGCGGGCTAGCATGCCGGTTTCGTCCCTGCTTGTGATTTGCGGCATGGGAGTATCCAAATCGCCTTCCACCAACAGCTGCATGCGTTTGGCGCATGCCTTCATGGGTTTGCTGATACTGCCTGCCAACAGCAGGGCAACCACAATGGAGATCAGGATGCTGCCGATCATTACCACAATGTTAATGGCCATGCCCTTGTATGTAGTGGACAGATAATTTAACTGAGGGGCGGTGACGGCGATGCTCCATCCGTCCGTGCCGTTTACCGGCGCATAGGCCATAAACATCTTGCCGGACTGGCTGTCATAGCTTCCGAAACCGTTTTCCCCGCGGCGCATGGCGCTGTGAAGCTCCGCCAGATCCTTCAGGGAGGAATCGCTTCCTGCTTCGGCTTCGATATTCTGTACGGTAATGGTATCCAGGGTGATGTCTGCAATGGTATCCCCTGATTTGTTGATCATGTAGGCCCTGCTGTTGTCTCCGATCTGGATGGAGGATACAATGTCATTCAGAAAGGTCTCGGGAGGAACGAAATACACCACGCCTGCAATGGCGGAACCATGGACTCCGTCGCTGTAGAGAGGGGCTGCTACCATGATGGACAGTTCCCCGGTGATCTTGCTGATCAGGGGCTCGGATACATAGATATTCCCCTGCATGGCCTGCTGTACATATTCCCGGTCGGAATAGTCCTTGCCGTCGAATATGCTGATGCCGTCCGTGCCGATGATATTTCCTCTCTGGAAGTTGTGCATGGAGCAGCGTTCATCGATGATGGATTTTTTCTCTTCCGGTGAGATTTCCGGATCGGATAACTGGGGGATGCAGCCTGTATCCATGGCCACATTGCGGTAAGCGGTGAGTTCCTGCTCCACGCGTTCCGCAGCCAGAACTGCGGTTTCACTCATCATGTGATCCACGGTGGTGATGGTGCTGCGGTAGTTGGGAATAATGCCGGAAATGCCTGCTGCAACCAGGGCTGTCACCACGGTTACAATGAGGCATAAGGTGATTTTGGTGCGAATGCTTTTCATGTTGTCTTACCCTCGCTTGTATCAGTTGTTTTTTGTTCTAGAATAAACCATATATTGTTATTATACGAGTGTGTACTTGCGTTTGTCAACCCTTGGAGAATGCGGAAATTATATATTTCAGACACGAAAAGCCCGCTTCAGGTTACTGCAGTTTTCAGGGAAATAAAACTGAGACAACTTGAAAGAGCTGACAGATTGACAGACATTCGCTTTCCTTGTTATAATAGAACCTGATCAAGGGGCTTTTGCCCATGGAATTGTTATTGATAGAGATACGGAAATACCATAGATTGGACAAAACCGGAACAGGAGGAAGAACGTGTCAGAGAAAAAAATACTGCTTGGCAACGAAGCCATAGCGAGAGGAGCTTATGAGGCAGGCGTGAAGGTATCCGCGGCATACCCGGGCACGCCCAGTACGGAAATCAGTGAAGCCATTGCGAAATACGATGAAGTATATGCGGAATGGTCTCCCAATGAGAAGGTGGCAGCGGAAGTGGCCGTAGGCGCATCCATCGCAGGAGTCCGTTCCATGTGCAGCATGAAACATGTGGGGGTGAATGTGGCTGCAGACCCGCTCTTTACAGCTGCGTATACGGGAGTCGGGGGCGGCATGGTGATAGTGGCGGCAGATGACCCGGGTATGTACAGTTCCCAGAACGAGCAGGACAGCCGCATGGTGGCCAGGGCGGCCATGATTCCTGTACTGGAGCCTTCGGACAGTGCAGAGGCAAAGGAATTTACCAGATATGCTTTTGAACTCAGTGAAGAATATGACACACCTGTGATGGTGCGGTCTACCACGAGACTTTCCCATTCCCAGGGAATCGTTGAACTGAGGGACAGGACGGAAAAGGAACCTCTTCCTTATGAAAGGAATACAGCCAAATATGTCATGATGCCTGTGAATGCCATCAAAAGACATGTGGTGGTGGAAGACCGCATGAAGCGTCTGGCGGAGGACGCCTGCGGAATGTGGGTGAACCGGGCGGAATACAGGGATCTTTCCATAGGTTTCATCACCAGCGGAATCCCCTATCAGTATGTCAGGGAGGCAGTGCCTGAGGCCAGTGTGCTGAAACTGGGCCTGGTGCATCCGCTTCCGCGTAAGCTGATTGAAGAGTTTGCGGAAAAAGTGGACCGTTTATACATATTTGAGGAACTGGAGCCGGTTATCGAAGAGCAGGTTAAATCCTGGGGAATTTCCGGGGCTGTGGGCAAGGAGCTTTTCACGCTTCAGGGGGAATACAGTGCCAATTTGCTGCGGGAGCGGGTGCTTGGGCAGAAATGTCACACAAAGGAATCTGCACAGGTTCCGGCCAGGCCTCCCATACTCTGTCCGGGCTGTCCCCACAGAAGCGTTTACTCCGTGCTGAACCGCCTGAAAATCCATGCGGCAGGAGATATCGGCTGCTATACACTGGGAGCCCTGGCACCGCTGAATGTAGTGGACAGCACCATCTGCATGGGTTCCAGTATCAGCACCCTTCATGGTATGGAAAAGGCCAGGGGAAGGGAATATATCCGTGACTGGGTGGCGGTAATCGGGGATTCTACGTTTATGCATACAGGAATCAACTCTTTAATGAACATGGTCTACAACCAGTCTGCCGGTACGGTGGTGATTCTGGATAATTCCACCACAGGAATGACCGGACACCAGGACCATGCGGCCACGGGAAAGACCCTGAAGGGTGAAACGGTTCCTGCCATCAGTATCACCCGGCTGTGCCGTTCCCTGGGAATCGAACATGTGTATGAAATCAGCGCTTTTGATCTGGAGGGACTGGAAGAGGCCTTCCGGCGCGAGACCCGGAGGGATGCTGTGTCCGTTATCATTACAAAGGCTCCCTGCGTGCTGCTGAAGGGAGTCAGCTTTCCGGAGAAATGCGTGGCAGTTCCGGAGAAATGCAGGAAGTGCGGGGCCTGTCTGCGTCCGGGATGCCCTGCCCTGACGAAGAACGCAGACGGGACGATAAGTATTGACGAGACCATGTGCAATGGCTGCGGCCTGTGCGCAAAGCTGTGCAGATTTGATGCGATAGCAGTGGGGTAAATCTTCCGGCTGTCAGGGGATGGCTGTTGGTAAAATCGGCGCGGCTGTCGTCATGTATGGCGCGGCAGTATGATTGAAAGGGCCTGTTATACGGGCGTATGGCGGAAACAGGCGGAAGGGTGATGGACATGTGTGTGAAAAATATAATGATCGTGGGCGTGGGAGGACAGGGAACGCTTCTTACCAGCAGGATTCTGGGGAATCTGGCCATCCGGGGAGGATATGACGTAAAACTGTCGGAGGTTCACGGAATGGCCCAGAGAGGCGGAAGCGTGGTAACCTTTGTGCGCTATGGGGAGCAGGTTGCGGAACCCATAGTGGAACAGGGACAGGCTGATGTGCTGATCGCTTTTGAAAGGCTGGAAGCTCTGCGGTATCTTCATTTTCTTAAAGAGGACGGTGTTGTCATTGTAAATGATTGGAGAATAGACCCCATTACCGTGGTTACGGGGGCAGCCGTGTATCCGGAGGGAATTCTGGAGACCCTTAAGGGGGCGGGGAGAACCGTTGTGGTGGAAGCCACGGAAACAGCCAAAAAGATGGGGGTGCCAAAGGCCTTTAACGTGATTGTGCTTGGCGCGGCAGCACGGTATATGGGATTTGACAGGGAAGACTGGACCCAGGTGATCAGGGAGACTGTTCCGCCTAAAACCGTGGAGATAAATCTCAGGGCATTTGAGACAGGATATTCCATGGAGGAGGCATAGGAAACGGGTTCCCGAGACGGATTTCCGGACCGGATTTGGAAAGAAAGTTTATGATAAGGCGCGTCAAAGGCGGGCAGATGGGAGACAGAATGATTTGGAATGAGACAAAAGAATGCATGAGCAGAGACGAGATGAATAATCTGCAGGGAACGCGGTTGGTGAAACTGGTAGACCGGGTGTATCACAATGTGGAATATTACCGGAAGAAAATGCAGGCTGTAGGACTGGAACCCGGTGATATCCGTGGTCTGGAGGATCTGCCCAAACTGCCCTTTACCACCAAGGATGATCTGCGGGATACCTATCCTTTCGGCATGTTTGCCGTTCCCAACTCCCAGATCGTGCGGATTCATGCCTCCAGCGGCACCACGGGAAAAGCCACCGTGGTGGGATATACCAGAAGGGATATCGACATGTGGAGCGAGTGTGTGGCAAGGTGTATCGCCATGACGAATCTGGGCCGGGAGGATATCATCCAGGTTGCTTACGGATACGGATTGTTTACCGGGGGGCTCGGAGGCCATTACGGTGCGGAGAAAATGGGAGCGACCGTGGTTCCCATGTCTACCGGAAACACCAAAAAACTCATCAATATGATGATAGACTTCGGGGTGACAGGAATTCTGTGCACTCCCTCCTACCTGATGCATATTGCGGAAACCATTGAGGAGATGGGAGTGCGTGACAGGATCAGGCTGAAGGCATCCCTGAACGGAGCCGAGCCCTGGACGGAAAAAATGCGGGATAAAATTGAGGAAAAGCTTGGAATTCATGCCCATGATATCTACGGACTCAGCGAGATTATGGGGCCGGGAGTTGCCACGGACTGCAGGTTTCATAAAGGCCTTCATGTACATGAGGACTATTTCCTGCCTGAGATTGTGGACAGGGAGACCTTTGCCCAGGTACCGGACGGGGTGACGGGGGAGCTTGTGATTTCTACCCTGATGAAGGAAGGAATTCCGCTGATACGTTACCGTACCAAGGATCTGACCAGTATGGATCACACCCCCTGTGAGTGTGGCCGGACTACTGCGCGCATCGCCAGATTTACAGGCAGGAGTGATGACATGCTGATAATCCGCGGCGTCAACGTATTCCCCTCACAGATCGAAGCGGCTCTTCTGGAAATGGGCGGAACCACTCCCCATTACCTGATGATTGTGGACAGAGTGAACAATCTGGATACCCTGGAGGTACAGGTGGAAGTGGAGGAGCGATTCTTCTCCGACGAGATCAGGGAGCTGGAAAATCTTACCAGAAAGATCGAGCATGTGATTCAGCAGGCCATAGGACTGGCAGTAAAGGTAAAACTGGTGGAGCCGAAGGCTCTGGAGCGAAGCATGGGCAAGTCCGTTCATGTGATCGACAGGCGGAAAATGGACTGAGGAAGCCGGACACACAGAAAGAGAGGGATGGTTATGTTTGTTAAACAGTTATCGGTATTTATGGAAAATCGCGAGGGACGGCTGGAACAGGCAACGGAGGTGCTGAAAAAAGAGGGAATCAACATTATGTCCCTGAGCATGGCAGATACCACGGAATACGGCATGCTGCGCATGGTGGTGTCAGATCCGGAGAAAGCAAAAACGGCCCTCAGGGAAAGAGGCTTTTCCGCCATGCTGACTGATGTTTTGGCTGTCCGCCTGGAAGACCGGGTGGGGGAACTGCACAAACTGACCCATGTTCTGTGCAGCAGGGGCCTGAATATCGAATATATGTACGCCCTGGCTTCCGGAGACTGCAGGGCCATGATTGTAAAGGCCTCAGACGGGGCAGCCGCTGCCGGCGCGGTTGCGGAGGAAGGACTTGCGCTTTACAACAGTAAGGAGATGTACGGTATCTGACGGTCTGCGTCGCTGCGGCAGACCGGCCGAAAACAGATAGATTGACCAGGTATCAGGCGGATGGCTCAGGCTGTCCGCTTTTTTCCATGTTAGCTGTACTTGTGCCGGAAGGTTCTAAACTGCCCGAATTAGGGTTTTACAAGAAACTCTTTCTATGGTAAAATCATACTGCGTCAATACAACACAGAGATACATAGAGGGAGAAAAATGGCCTCAATACATGTTTTAAATTCTGAGACAATCGATAAAATTGCTGCAGGTGAGGTGGTGGAGCGCCCCAGCAGCGTGGTAAAGGAACTGGTGGAAAATGCCATTGATGCGGGCGCCACTGCCGTTACGGTGGAAGCCAGGAACGGGGGCATTGAACTGATCCGGGTTACAGACAATGGCTGCGGAATGGAGGAAAGCCAGCTGCGGAGGGCTTTTCTCAGGCATGCCACCAGCAAGATAGAAACTGCAGAAGATCTGGCAAGGGTTTCCAGCCTGGGATTCCGGGGGGAAGCCCTTTCTAGCATTTCGGCTGTGGCAAAAGTGGAAGTCATCACCAAGACGTCAGACAGCATCACGGGCACCCGCATTCTTCTGGAAGGAGGAAGGGAAGTGGGGTTTGATCAGGTGGGAGCGCCTGACGGAACCACATTTCTGATGCGGAATCTTTTTTTCAATACCCCTGTAAGGCGGAAATTTCTAAAGCAGCCTGCCACGGAGGGAGGGTATATTGCCGATCTGATGGAGCATCTGGCCCTGTCCAGACCGGACATTTCCTTTAAGCTGACTCTGGGAGGGCAGATGAAGTTTCATACCTCCGGAAGCGGTGACCTGAGGGAGGTCATATACCGTGTATACGGACGGGACGTGGCAGGGGCCCTTGTGCCCGTCTGTGCGGAAAAAGACGGCATCCGGGTGGAAGGGTATCTGGGCAAACCGGTGCTGGTGCGCTCCAACCGGAACTTTGAGATTTCCTTTATTAATGGAAGGTTTATCCGCAGCAGCGTGGTATCCAGAGCCGTGGAAGAGGGCTACAGGGAATATCTGATGCAGCACAAATTTCCCCTGTGCGTACTCCATATCACCATGGAGCCCGGCTGTGTGGATGTGAATGTGCATCCCACCAAAATGGATGTAAGATTCAGCGACGCCATTGCCTTCTGCGGTTTTCTCACTGAAACCGTGCGGCAGTCCCTTCAGAGCAGGGAGATGATTCCACAGGCCTCTCTTTCCACGGAAAAGGAAATCCGCAGAGAGCGTATGAATGAAAAAAAGGAGCGGGAGACTCAGCTGCCTCCGGAGCCTTTTGAGAAAAACCGCGGAACCGCTTACAGGGTGATGGAAGAGGCGAAATATGCTCCTGAACGCTCCCTGGATTTTGCCCGGAATCCCGTATGGAACCGGGTAAAGGAAAGCTCCGGGGACACTGCCGAAGATATCTCCGGGGAAAAAGAAAGCTTCCCTGCGCAGCCGGAAAACACTGCAAAGCTTCCGGAGGAGGAAGAAACTTTCTTTGTAGAAACTTCGGAAATTGAGGAAGATGCGCCCGGGGAGCAGGTGGCTCCTGACATTTCATTGAAAGAAGAAAATCTGCCTGCCGAAGAGGACGCAGCTGACGGCGTCCAGCTGAACCTTTTTGAGGAAAAGATTCTCACCGTGGATAACCGCAGCCGTTTCCGCATTATCGGCCAGGTCTTTGAAACCTACTGGCTCATTGAGTTTGAAGACAGTCTGCTCATGATTGACCAGCATGCCGCCCACGAAAAAGTCAATTACGAAAGGCTCATGAAGCGCTGCCGTGAAAAAAATGTGCTTTCCCAGGGACTGCTCCCGCCTGTCATCGTAAGTCTGTCAGGTCAGGAGGAGAGTGTGCTGAAGGAGCATCTGGATACTTTCGCAGGGCTGGGCTTCGAAGTGGAAGCCTTCGGGGGCAGCGAATATGCTCTGCGGAGTGTGCCTGTGGACCTGTACGGCTGCGGGGAAAGGGAGATGTTTCTGGAAGTGCTGGACAGCCTGTCGGGCGGTGTCGGTTTTGGAAATCTCAGGGTAATTGAGGAGAAGATTGCCTCCATGGCCTGCAAAGCCGCAGTGAAGGGAAATAATAAAATGAGTGTTGCCGAAGCGGAGGCCCTGATCGATGAGCTGCTGACTTTGGAGAATCCGTACAACTGTCCCCATGGAAGGCCCACCATTATCACCATGACGAAAACGGAAATGGAGCGGAAATTCAAGCGGATCGTCAGCTGACAGGAGACAGGCATCATATTCGCATACAAGAATAGAAAGAGGTTTTATAAGACGTGTTTCCGGATAAAATCATTCAAAACCGAAAAAAAGACGGTACAGCCCCCCTGATCGTCCTCTCCGGTCCCACAGCGGTGGGAAAGACCAGGCTGTCCATTGCACTGGCAAAAGCCGTGGACGGCGAGATTGTGTCTGCAGATTCCATGCAGGTCTATCGGCACATGGATATCGGTTCCGCCAAAATCACAGAGGAGGAAATGCAGGGGGTCCCCCATCACATGATCAGTGTCCTGGACCCCTGGGAAGACTTCAGCGTGGCTGTATTTAAGGAGATGTGCGAGATCTGTCTCCAGGGCATATATGAGCGGGGGCATATTCCCATCCTTACAGGAGGTACCGGATTCTATGTGCAGGCCCTACTGCGTGACATTGATTTCTCAGGCAGCAGGGAGGAAACAGGGCTTTCTGCGCAGACCATGGGTTTTTCCGGCAGTGCGGGGGACAGGACAGCGGATGAAAAAGGACGGGATATCCGCAGCGCCCTGGAACAGGCTGCCCTGGAGAAGGGCGCCGCCTTTCTCCACAGGCAGCTGGAGCAGGTGGACCCGCTTTCGGCGGAAATGATCCATGCCAACAACCTGAAACGAACTGTCAGGGCTTTAGAATATTTTTATTTGACGGGGGAGCCCATTTCCAGCCATAATAAGAGAGAAAGGGAAAAGCCGTCAGCCTACCTTTCCTGCTATTTTGTCCTGAATGATATCAGGGAAAGGCTCTATAAAAGGATTGAACTGCGGGTGGACCAGATGCTGGAACAGGGGCTCGTGGCTGAGGTGGAAGCGCTCCGCGCCATGGGCTGTCACAGGGGGATGGTCTCCATGCAGGGGCTTGGATATAAGGAAATCCTGGCATACCTGGAAGGGGAGATGACCCTGGAGGAGGCTGTGGAGCGGATCAAGCGGGATACCAGGCATTTTGCGAAGCGGCAGCTGACCTGGTTCAGACGGGAACAGGAAGTTGTCTGGGTGAATAAAAACGAATTTGATTACAGGGAAGAGCGGATACTGGAATTTATGCTTGCCAGGCTGGGCGAAAGGGGAATTTCGGCCGATTTTCCCGGGGACAGATTCCGGAAGGAAAGTGAATGACAGGAGGCGGGCGCAGAAGCCCGGAAGAACAATGAAGGAAAAGATTATAAGGGAAATGTATGCATGTATGGGCATCGAAGAAGCAGTATATGCATATGGAAATGAGATTTTGGCAAAGCTGCAGCCGCGTTTTCAGGAGATAGACGAAACAGCGGAGATAAACCAGCTGAAAGTGATAAAGGCCATGCAGGAGAGCCAGGTCAGTGAAGCCTGTCTTTTGGGCACCACCGGATATGGATACAATGACCTGGGCAGGGACAGGCTGGAGGAGGTGTATGCCAGGGTGTTTCATACGGAGGATGCCCTGGTACGTCCCCAGATCACCTGCGGCACCCATGCCCTGGCCCTGGCCCTGATGAGTAATCTGCGGCCGGGGGATGAACTTCTGTCCCCTGTGGGAAAGCCCTATGATACGCTTGAGGAGGTTATAGGCATCAGACCCTCCAGGGGTTCCCTGGCGGAATACGGCGTTACCTATTCCCAGGTGGATCTGCTTCCGGACGGCAGCTTTGATTATGAAGGCATCCGCCGGGCTTTAAACGGACGCACCCGTCTGGTAACCATTCAGCGGTCCAAGGGATATCAGACCAGGCCGACTCTTTCGGTGGCGCGCATCGGAGAGCTGGTCTCTTTTGTGAAAGGGATAAAGCCTGATGTAATCTGCATGGTGGATAACTGCTACGGGGAATTTGTGGAGACCATGGAACCCGCGGAAGCAGGGGCGGACATGGTGGTGGGTTCCCTGATCAAGAATCCGGGAGGCGGCCTTGCACCCATCGGCGGTTATATTGCAGGTACGCGGGAATGCGTGGAAAACGCGGCATTCCGCCTCACCTCCCCCGGACTTGGCAAGGAGGTGGGCGCATCCCTGGGAGCACTGAAGGATTTCTACCAGGGGCTGTTTCTGGCGCCAACAGTGACGGCTTCTGCCCTGAAGGGAGCGGTTTTTGCAGCGAATCTCTATGAACCCCTGGGCTTTGGGGTGGTGCCGGACAGCAGGGAGAGCCGTCATGACATCATCCAGGCAGTGACCTTTGGGAATCCTGAGAGTGTGATCGCTTTCTGCCAGGGAATTCAGGCCGCTGCGCCTGTGGACAGCCATGTGACCCCGGAACCCTGGGATATGCCCGGTTACGATTCCAGGGTGATTATGGCAGCCGGGGCCTTTGTGGCAGGCTCCTCCATCGAATTGTCGGCAGACGGTCCCATCAAGCCTCCCTACGCGGTGTATTTTCAGGGAGGACTCACCTGGCAGCACGCGAAATTCGGCATTTTAAAATCCCTGCAGGCCCTGGTAAACAGGGGATTGGTGGAGAAAAACAGACTTGGATTGTAAGATCCTGTAGAAAAAACTAAAAATAAAATCTATGATTTGTGTGTACAGGGATGGAATTTTGTGGTACTATAGAAACGCGAGTGTATACAGACTTTATAAACCGGGCCATTGTTTATAAGGGAAAGCGCAGACAGGGCGGCGGCAGAACGCGGCTCTGGAACGAAAGAGGGAAGAGGAATCAACTTGAAGAAAGTAAACTGGGTACTGCTGATACTGGTTTTGGTGGGGTTTGTGATAGGCAGGTTTATCGGTACTTATTTTGAAGGAACTTTTCTGAATTACGGGCAGTCCTTTGGAATGAACGAACCTGTGGTGCTGAATCTGGGCTTCATCATACTTACCTTTGGCCTGACGATTCAGATCACCATAGCCAGTGTGATTGGAGTCGTGATTGCGTTAGTGGTATACCGGTTTATCAGATAGTCTGAATGCGGGAACCGCCCTGCGGTTTCCGGCGGGCAAATGCGTCGGAGAAGGCAAAAGGAGACGCATGGAAAAGAAGGAAACAGGAAAGTCACAGAAGGAAAAAAGACAGGGGCAGCCCTATGAGAGATTTCTGCGGTTCGGGGCGGAGAGTCTCACGGAGACGGAGCTGTTGGCAATTATCATCCGCACGGGAACCAGGGATAAAGACGCCCTGCAGTTGGCAGAAGAGGTGTTGGGACTGACCCGATATCCAAAGAAAGGACTTCTGGGTCTTTATGATGTAACCCTGGACGAGCTCCAGGAAATCAGCGGAATCGGAGAGGTAAAGGCGGTAAAGCTGAAATGTCTGGCAGAGCTCTCCATGAGAATGAGTACGGCAAAAGCGGAGGTTGGGCTGAATTTTACCAGTTCCGGACAGGTGGCGGCTTATTTTATGGAAAAGCTCCGGCACCGGGAGACGGAATGCGTGATGCTGGCCTGTCTGGATGCAAAGGGACAGCTGATAGGCGAGAAAAAGGTGTCTGAGGGCAGTGTCAACATGTCGCTTATATCTCCCAGGGAAATTTTTCTGGCCGCATTGGAAAGCCGGGCTGTGAACATCCTTCTGGTACACAATCACCCCAGCGGAGATCCCAGTCCAAGCCAGGCAGATAAGGAACTTACCTATAATCTGAAAGATGCCGGAGAACAGATGGGGATACCGCTGCTTGATCATATTGTCATCGGTGATAACAGATATGTCAGCTTCAGGGAAGCGGCATGGTTTTTCAAATAACGAAAAGAATTTCATGAATTTACTTTAGAAAGGGGCTGTCATTTTGGCAAACAATGCATTCGGTATCGACCTGGGTACCAACAATATTAAAATCTACAGCAGAAGCGACGACAATGTTCTGGTGGAAAAAAACATGATTGCCATCGAGAACAAAAAAGTTCTGTTTGCTTATGGGAATTCCGCATTTGAAATGTATGAGAAGGCGCCGGGAAATATTCACATTTCCTACCCTCTGTCCAATGGCGTGATTGCGGATATCAAGAATATGGAGACTCTTGTGAGGTATTTTATTTCCGGTCTTCAGAAGGGAATCACCAAGCCGGCCGAATTCTATATCGCAGTTCCCACAGATGTCACGGAAGTGGAGAAAAGGGCCTTCTATGATCTGATCAAGGATGCAAATGTGAAGGCAAAGAAGATCATGGTGGTGGAGAAGGCAGTAGCCGACGGCCTGGGACTTGACATTGATGTGAAGAACTCCCAGGGAGTGTTGGTAGTCAATGTGGGATTTGACACCACGGAGATCTCTATTCTGTCCCTCGGAGGCATTGTGCTGAGCAGACTGATTAAGACAGGCGGCCTGAAATTTGACGAGGCCATCCGGGCAGCGGTACGAAAAGAATTCAGCCTGATCATCGGCGGGAAGACTTCGGAAATGATCAAGACGAGTCTGAGACAGCTGGAGGAGGAAGGCAAGGGAGCCATCGTCTACGGGCGGGATATTGTCACAGGTCTTCCCATAGAGAGGGAGATTCCCACCAAACTTGTGGTGGAATGTCTGGAGGAGCACTTTAATACAATCGTTGACAATGTAAAGGTAATTTTGGAGAGGACTCCGCCGGAGCTTGCAGCGGATATCTACCGTCACGGAATCTATCTTACCGGGGGTGCCTCCCAGATCAGTCATCTGGCGGACCGCATTGCAGCGGGAACGGGGCTCCGGGTGAATATTGCCGACAATCCGGTTACAAGCGTTGTGATGGGACTTGCCAAGATCATAAAGGATGACAATTATAAATCCGTAGCTTATGCAATCGAAGGGATGAGCAGATGAGTCCGGTCATAAAAAGAAAAGGAGAGAAGTTTACTCTGCCAGGTAAATACCTCCTTTTTATTTTAACAATTCTCTGTTCGGTAATGATGCTAGTTACATTCGGAACAGATGTATTCAATAAACCGTTGAATACGGCGGTGGGATATGTGGTGGTTCCCTTTCAGCAGGGAATCGGAAAAATTGGGGAATGGCTGTCGAACCGTTCGGAGGAGCTAGTCCAGATCCGGGCGCTGTTGGATGAAAACGCCAGGCTGAAAGAAGAGATAGCTGCGCTGACAGAGGAAAATACCCTGCTGCAGCAGGATAAGTATGAACTGAACAGGCTCAGGGACTTGGTGGAACTGGACGAGCAGTACGCCTCCTATCATAAGGTTGGAGCCCGTATTATCGGCAGGGATCCCGGAAACTGGTATTCGGCATTTATCATAGACAAGGGGGAAGAGGAAGGCCTGGACACGGATATGAACGTTATCGCCGGGGGCGGGCTTGTGGGGCGCATTACCGCTGTGGGACCTAACTGGGCCAAGGTGACTTCCATTATATCGGACAACAGCAATGTGAGCGCCATGACGCTTTCCACGGAAGACAATATGACAGTGTCCGGTGACCTGAAACTGATGGCCAACGGATGTATTTCCTTCAAACAGCTGATGGACGGACAGGATCTGGTTCGGGAGGGTGACAAAGTGGTCACCTCCGATATCAGCGACAAATATCTTCCCAATATTCTCATCGGATACATCAGCTCCATAGATAAGGATGCCAACAATCTTACAAAATCGGGACAGATCGTTCCGGCGGTGGATTTTGAGCATCTGGGTGAAGTCCTGGTCATTACGGACAGGAAGCAGACGGCCTACGAGGAATCGGAGTCGTCTGAATAAAACGGCGTCTGCCCGGAACGGCGCGAAAATGTGACAGTGCAGTCCTGCCGGGATCCGGAGACAGATGCGGAACTGGAATAGGGAAAGAGATGCTCAGAAAAATAATGACGGCCATATTGATCATCCTGTGCTTTATCCTGCAGTGCAGTGTTTTTGACAGTCTGGCTTTTGCGGGGATCATCCCGAATCTGATGATTATACTGACCGCATCCTTCGGCTTTATGCGGGGAGAGAAGGAGGGACTTCTCATCGGCTTCTTCTGCGGTTTGTTAAATGATGTTTTTTTTGGTACTTTTCTTGGATTTTATGCTTTGCTGCTGATGTACATAGGCTATTTAAACGGAAAATTCAGCAGAATTTTCTATCCTGAGGATATCCGGCTGCCCCTTGGGCTGATTGTTCTCAGCGATCTGTCCTATGGCATTATATGCTATATCCTGACATTTATGCTTCGCGGAAAGTTTCAGTTTACTTATTATTTTACGCATATTATTCTGCCGGAAGCTTTGTATACCATTGTGGTGACCCTGTTTTTATATCCGGCGGTTCTCAGGGTAAACAAGAAACTGGAAGCCCGGGAAAAAAGGAGAGCTCAGAAATTTGTTTGACGAATTTAAAGATAAGATAATCGGTATCATAACCAGCAGGCTGACGGTTTTTACAGTAGTTTTCTGCCTTTTGGGAGGTATTCTGATTTACAGGTGTTTTGATCTGCAGATTGTGCAGGGAGAGAAGTATCTGGAAGAATTCGTGCTTGAGATTGAGAAGACACGGGACATTACAAGCACCAGAGGTAATATCTATGACAGAAACGGAAATGTACTGGCCTATAATGAACTGGCCTATTCCGTGAAGATAGAGGATGTGTTTGAGTCCGGCAGACTGAAAAACCGTAAGATGAACGAGACCCTTTACAGTCTGATACAGATGATAGAGAAGAACGGCGATAAATGTATAACGGATTTCCGAATCTATCTGAATGAGGACGGGGAATTCGCCTTTTCCGTGGAGGATACCGCGCTGCTCCGCTTTCTTGCGGATGTATACGGCCATAAGCTGGTGGGTGACCTGAAGGACGAACAGCGTACTGCCACAGCCATGGAGGTGATGGAATATTTAAGCGGTACATCCAGATTTGCCATTGGCGAATATGAGGAACCCGGAAACAGCAAGAGCGATTTTCTGCCGGGAGAGGGGTATTCCAGGGAAGACTGGCTGAAAATGGTCACCATACGGTATGCCATGAACATGACGTCTTTCCAGAAATATATCGGAACCACGGTGGCCACGAATGTAAGTGAGAAGACAGTGGCAGTGATCATGGAAAATTCGGATGTACTGCCCGGTGTCTCCATTGTAGAGGATACTGTCCGCAGATACGTGGACAGTGAATATTTTGCCCATATACTGGGATATACCGGAAAGATATCGCCAGAGGAACTGACAGAGCTGAATGCTTCCATGGAGGAAAGCGGAGCGGGCAGCGATGTCTATAATCTGAATGATGTGGTGGGCAAGGGCGGCATAGAATCCTACTTTGAGACAACGCTTCAGGGTCAGAAGGGATACGAGAAAGTGATCGTGGACGTGATGGGAAAGGTCATCTCCATTGAGGAGCGCAGGGAGGCAAAGGCAGGCCAGAATGTACAGCTCACCATTGATATGGATCTGACCAAGGCTGTGTATAATATTCTGGAACAGAAAGTGGCGGGCCTTGTGTCCAAGCAGATCATTAATGCCAAAGAATACAGGGCGTCGGAAGGTTCTGACAGCGCAGATATCAAAATCCCCATCTATGATGTCTATTTTGCCGTGTTCGACAATTCTGTCATTGACCTGAAACACATGTCCGGAAGCGACGCCGGAGAAACGGAGGCCCAGGTCTTCCAGGCCTATCTGGACTATAAGCAGGGAATTTATGAGAGACTAGAATATGAACTTACCCAGGGGCTGACTCCTTATAATCAGCTTCCGGAAGAGTACCAGGTTTACCAGAGCAATATTGTTACTCTTCTGAAGAAAAACGGCATTATCATGGCAGATGCCGTTGACCCTGAGGACAGTACCCAGATCGCCTGGGCAACGGATGAGGTGATCAGTCTGGGCGAGTACCTGAAGCATTGCATCGCACAGAACTGGATTGATGTAAGCAGGTTGGAACCCGGTGACAAATACTCGGATTCGGAAGAGATCTACAGCAGGATTCGGGAGTATATCATCTCCATGGTAGATAAAAATACGGAATTTCAAAAACGTTTTTTCAAATACATGCTGTTAAACGATGTTATCAGCGGCAGCCAGGTATGCCAGATTCTCTGTGAACAGAATCTGATAGAGATTCCGGAGGAGGACAGGGCTGGCATTGCGGACGGAAGCCTTTCCGCCTTCCGTTTTATGAAAAACCGGATTGACAATCTGGAAATCACCCCTGCCCAGCTTGCCCTGGATCCCTGTAATGCATCCACGGTTATTACCGATGTGCATACGGGAGAAGTGCTGGCCATCGTGTCCTACCCGGGCTATGACAATAATAAGATGGCCAATTCCGTGGATGCGGAATATTTTGCAAAGCTGAATTCGGACAAATCCAATCCCCAGTATAATTATGCCACACAGTATACTGCGGCGCCGGGATCCACCTTTAAGATTGTTTCCGCCACCGCAGGACTGATGGAAGGGGTTATCAGCCTGGGCGCACAGACAGTGTGTACAGGAACCTATGGAGAGGGACCGCTTGCCCCCAGATGTTGGAAGAGATACGGACACGGGGCCGAGACGCTGACCACGGCCATAAGGGATTCCTGTAACTATTATTTTTATGATGTGGGCTACCAGCTGTCCATGAGATCCGGCTCTTATGTTGAGACGGAAGGCCTGGATATGCTGTATAAATACGCCGACCTGTTCGGCCTTACGGACAAATCCGGTATCGAGATTGCGGAGGCGGCTCCCAATGTTTCCACCGAAGATCCGCTCCGTTCCGCCATCGGACAGGGAAGCAACAGCTATACCACGGTTGCGCTGGCCAGATACACGGCAACCATTGCAAACAGCGGAACCTGTTACAATCTGACCCTTGTGGACAAAATTACCAATTCGGAAGGGGAAGTAATCCAGGATTTTGAACCCAGTGTGCGAAATGTCATTGAACTGCCGGATGAGTATTGGAAGGCTTTTCAGCTTGGTATGCGGCAGGTGGTTGAAAAGAAAAGTTCCTTCAATGATCTTGCAGTGCATGCCGCAGGTAAGACAGGTACCGCGGAGGAGCGGAAATCCAGGCCCAGTCATGCCCTGTTTATCTGTTATGCTCCTTACGAACAGCCGGAGATTGCCATTGCCACCAGAATCCCTTTCGGGTATTCTTCCGATTACGCGGCGGAGGCCACAAGGGATATCATCAAATATTATTACGGTCTGGCGGATGAGGATGAGCTGATAACCGGTACGGCAGATACACCGGACGGCGGAATATCCGATGAGATATAGGAAAAAGCGAGGCCCTTGGCGCAGGGAAGGAGGTTCCCATGAAAAATGCAGTAAAAATCAAAAGTTTTCCCAACGGAATTGCGCTGTATTTGAACGCAGAGCTTCCTTTTGAGAAAGTTTTGGAGGAGATTGGATATAAATTTTCAAATGCCAGGAATTTTTTCGGTTCGGCCACAATGGCTCTCTCCATCGAGGGACGTCAGGTATCGGATCTGGAGGAAGTGCAGATCCTGGATTCCATACGGGAGAACAGTGACCTGAATATTGTCTGTATTGTGGGGCGGGACGAGAATATTAATAAAAATTATCTGAAAGCCCTGGCCGGGGAGGAGGAACAGCCTCCGGAGGAAGCCGGAGGCCAGTTTTTCAAGGGCGACCTGAAGAACAGGGAGATTCTGGAGACGGAGACCAGTATCATCATCCTGGGGGATGTTTACCCCGGAAGCACAGTGATCAGTTCAAAAAATATCATTATACTGGGTGCGCTCCGGGGAAAGGCCTATGCCGGCGGGAACGGCAGCGAGGATGCCTTTGTTGCAGCGTTTGAAATGGAGCCGGAGAGAATCAGAATCGGCGATTTCAAATACATATCTGACACAAAACAGTCAAAATGGGGAATACGCCCGAAGGTACGCCCGAAAATTGCATATGTGAAAAACGACAGAATCATTTTTGAAACGCTTACCAAAGATTTGCTGAGCACTTTCTGAAACTGCCGAATGGCACAGAGGTGCCCGGAGGACGACATCGTATATGATTGGAGGAAAGGAAATGGAAAAACAATTTTCCACGGAGAAGAAAGGCTCCGAAGTCATTGTCGTCACTTCAGGTAAGGGCGGTGTGGGCAAGACCACCACAACCGCAAACGTGGGAACAGGTCTGGCAAAACTCGGGAAAAAGGTCTGCCTTATTGATACGGATATCGGACTGCGTAATCTGGACGTGGTCATGGGACTGGAAAACCGTATCGTTTACAATCTGGTGGATGTGGTGGAGGGAAACTGCAGGATTAAACAGGCACTGATACGGGATAAAAGGCATCCGGGACTCTATCTGATGCCTTCTGCCCAGACAAGGGACAAGACGGCGGTATCCCCGGGACAGATGGTGAAAGTCATTGATCATCTGAAGGAACAGTTTGACTACATTATACTGGACTGTCCGGCAGGGATTGAACAGGGATTCCAGAATGCCATTGCAGGGGCTGACAGGGCTCTGGTGGTAACCACCCCTGAGGTGTCGGCCATCCGTGATGCGGACCGGATTATCGGTCTGTTGGAGGCCAATGGATTTAAGCAGATGGATCTGATCATCAACCGGCTGAGAATGGATATGGTACGGCGGGGGGATATGATGTCTTCGGGCGATGTGGTGGATATTCTGGCAATTCCCCTGATCGGGGTTATTCCGGATGATGAGAGTGTGGTGGTTGCCACCAACCAGGGTGAGCCGCTTGTGGGAAGTTCCTCTCCGGCAGGACAGGCTTATGCCAATGTAGTACAGAGAGTGGAGGGAAAAGAGGTACCTTATTTGAATTTTGACAAGGGGATTTCCTTCTGGACCAGGGTAACGGGAATTTTTCATAAGGCATAGGAGGAGTGAAAATGAGACATTTTTTTCGCAGAAAAAGCTCCTGCCAGATAGCAAAGGACAGATTGAAAATCCTGTTGATTTCCGACAGGGTGAACTGCTCACCGGAGATAATGGAGCTGATTAAGACGGATATCGCGAAAGTGCTGTCCAAATACATGAAGATAGATTCCGAAAATATGGAAATTCAGATAAATACAAAGGGGATCAAATCCGGACGCGGAGGCAAAATGCCGTCGCTGTATGCGAATATTCCCATTGTGGATGTATCCGCCCAGGATGTTGCAAAATAGATCTGCGGAATGAAAAGAATACGAAGGTGAAAAAGAGGAAACCGGAATAGGATCGGAAAATATGTTTAAGAAATACAGAGTGCGTGATTATGACTTTAAACTTGTGCTGATGGTAATTGCCCTTTCTGTTGTGGGTGTCATAGCCATTGGAAGCGCAGAGGAATCCCTTATTACCAGACAGATGGCCGGAGTGGCTGCAGGCGCGGTTCTGATGATTGTGATCTCTTTCTTTGATTACACGATGCTGTTAAAGCTGAACTGGCTCATGTATGGGGCAAATCTGGCGCTTCTTGCTGCGGTTATGCTGTTTGGGGAAGAGAAAAAAGGGGCAACCAGATGGCTTGTAATAGGGGGACTGCAGTTCCAACCTTCAGAAACTGCAAAAATCTTATTGATTTTATTCTTTGCACAGTTTATTATGAAACATAGGAAGAAATTAAATACCGTGGGAATCATTGCCAGCTGTGTGGTCATGTATGCAGTTCCCTGGCTGTTGGTCTGGAAGCAGCCGGATCTGTCCACCAGTATGGTGCTGCTGATTATGTTCTGCATTATTATGTTTGCAGGAGGAATCAGCCTGAAACTGGTTTTTGCCGTACTGGCGGTGGCCATACCTGCAGTGGCGGTGGTGATTTCACTGGCGCTGCAGCCTGACAATGATTTTATCACCGACAACCAGAGGAACCGTATCCTGGCCTTTGTCAATCCTGAGGAGTATTCCACCACCTTTGCTTACCAGCAGTTGAATTCCGTGACTGCCATCGCTTCTGGGCAGTTGGATGGAAAAGGATACAAAAATAATAAGATTACTTCGGTAAAAAACGGTAATTTTCTTTCGGAGGCAGAGACGGATTTTATATTTTCCGTAATCGGTGAGGAATTTGGATTTAAGGGAAGCGTGACGGTAATCGTACTGTTGTTCGCCATTTCGCTTGAATGCATTTCCGTGGCAAGGAAAGCCAAGGATGTGGCCGGTACGATTATAGGTGCCAGTATGGGGGGACTGGTAGCAATCCAAGGATTTTTTAATATCGGCGTTGCAACTTTTATCTTGCCGACCACAGGACTTACGCTTCCTTTTGTCAGCTATGGGCTGACGTCGTTAATCAGTTTGTACATGGGAATGGGGTTTGTGCTGAATGTAAGACTTCAGGCAAAAAGAGCAAAGCAGCAGAAAAATGAGGAGGTATTTTTATGAACATTGCGTTGATTGCACATGATGCAAAGAAGAAGCTGATGCAGAATTTCTGCATCGCCTACAGGGGTATCCTGAGCAAAAACGATTTGTACGCCACAGGGACCACAGGGCGTCTGATCGAAGAGGTCACCAATCTGAATATCCGGAAATGTCTTGCGGGACATCTGGGGGGAGAACAGCAGATCGGCGCACAGATCGAGAACAATGAGATTGATCTTGTGATATTTCTCCGTGATCCGCTGAATCCGCAGAAGCATGAGCCGGATGTGAATAATGTGATCCGTCTCTGCGATACCCATAACATACCGCTGGCAACAAACCTTGCAAGCGCGGAACTGTTGATTAAGGCATTGGACAGAGGGGATCTGGAGTGGCGTGAAATGTACAAGTAGAAAAAAGAAAACCCTGTTGTTGTGCACAGTTTTTCTGGTCTGTGTGCTTTCGGGATGCGGCGGCCCGTCTTATGACATGCCATATCATGTATCTTATGATGTAAGCAGTTTTAATGTGGTATCCAGACAGGATATCCGGACAGCATCCCCCTTTGCCGCAGATCTGTGCGTGGCGGCTGGAAACATAATCCGCGAGGACGGTCCGGACATGTCCCAGGTGGAGGCGGCCGGGCTGTTTGGATTGGATGGAAAAGAAGTTCTATATGCGAAAAACATTCATGAGCGGCTGCATCCGGCCAGTCTGACCAAGGTGATGACTGCGTTGGTGGCATTGGAAAACGGTCAGCTGAATCAGACTTTAACGGCTACAAACGCTGTAAATATAACGGAATCAGGTGCTGTTTTGTGCGGATTAAAGAGCGGGGATACCATGACCCTGGATCAGGCGCTTCGTATTCTGTTGGTCTATTCTGCCAATGATGCCGCAGCGCTGATTGCGGAAAACATCGGCGGCAGCGTGGAACATTTCGTGGAAATGATGAATGAAAAAGCCCATGCCCTGGGCGCAACGAACACAAATTTTCAGAATCCACACGGATTGACGGATTCCGACCACTATACCACAGCCTATGATCTGTACCTGATTTTTAATGAGGCTGTCAAGTATGAAACTTTTAACGAAATCATACACATGTCCGGTTACCAGACTGTGTTTTATGATAAGGACGGCAGGGAAAAGGCTTTCGACAAGCCTACCACAAACCTGTTCCTGAAAGGAGACTACCAGGCTCCGGCAAATGTGACGGTGATCGGGGGCAAGACGGGAACCACCAGTGCAGCCGGCAACTGTCTGATGCTTTTGTCAAGGGATGAAAACGGTTCTCCGTATATTTCCGTGATTCTCCGTGCGGAGGGACCGGATGTGGTCTATGGACGGATGATAGATTTACTTGATGAGATTCATAAATAGAGGTTGTTTTTTACATTCATTTCCCTTATAATGAATGTATGGAAGAAAAGTATTCCAGGGAATACAATATTAATACTATAGGAGGGTTTCCAATGGTCCAGTTAATCGTAGGCAATAAAGGTAAAGGTAAGACAACACAGCTATTGGAGAAGGTAAATGGCGAGATTAAGAAGATTCCCGGCAATATCGTATATCTCGACAAGAACACGAAGCACATGTACGAACTGAATAACAAGGTGCGTCTGATCGACGTATCCCAGTACATGATTGAGAACGGCAGCGAGTTTATGGGATTTGTAAGCGGTATCATCTCACAGGATCATGATCTGCAGCAGATGTACTTTGACAACTTTCTGAAAATCTCATGCCTGGAAGGGCAGGATATCACGCCCACTGTGGAAAAATTGGAAAAACTCAGCAAAATTTCTGACGTAGATTTTATTTTAAGCGTTTCCATGGACATCTCGGAGCTTCCTGAGGGCTTAAAGGATAAAGTACTTGTAGCTCTGTAATATTACCGGTATGTAAGAGAAAGTGTAAAGCGTACAGCGATAAAACATAGAAAAGGATTACAACACATGAAAGCCTCGGAACAATTGACCGGGGCTTTTGTATGGAGGCAGAATATTGACAAAGAAAAAGGGAAAAGTCAGAAAGATAAGAAGATATCGAAAACCCTTGAATTTGAATATCGGAATGATGATCTTTGTTGGCATTTTTATCTATGTTGTTGTCTGTGTTGTTATGTATTTTCAGACAAGCCACATTGTCAGGTATGAGGTAAAGGAAGGTTCCCTTGCCGCAGACACCATATACCGTGGTATTGTCCTGCGGGATGAGACAGTGGTGTATGCGGACACAGCCGGTTATGTAAGTTATTATGCATGGGAGGGAGCGCGTGTTGCGCAGAATGACCTTGTTTACATAGTGGATGAGACAGGGCGCCTTAACGAGGAACTGGAAAGCATGTACCTGGGGGAAAATTCCCTTTCTGACCAGGAACTTGCGGAATTTAAAAATGAAATTGTTAATTTTGTCCATGGTTTTGAAGCCGGACATTACAGCGGCACCTATGACTTTAAATATACATTGAAAAATACGGTATCCAAGCTTGCCAATGTCAATATACTGAAAAATATCGAAGATCTTAACGCCACGTCCGGAGCCAGTGTGATCAACCGGTTTAATGCGCCTGCTACAGGAATAGTGGCATACTGGCTTGACGGCTATGAGGATATGACTGCCGTTAATGTGACGGAAGATGTCTTTAATGAGGAATATGAAAAAAAATGGCTTTCGGACAATACCCTCATAGCATCCGGAGACGCCGTATACAAGCTATCCACAAATGAAAACTGGTCCCTGGTGGTTCCGGTGGAGCCGGTCAGGGGAGCTGAGCTTGAGAAGGAGGGCTATGTGAAGGTGCGCTTTCTCAAAAACCAGTACGAATCCTGGGCAGCTACACAGCTGCTTACCAATGGAGACGGAAATACCTATCTGCAGCTTTCTTTTACCAATTCCATGCTCACTTTTATGACGGACAGGTTTTTGGATGTGGAGCTGATTGTGGAGGACGAGGTTGGGCTGAAGATTCCTGTTTCAGCTATTGTCCAGAAGGAGTTTTTTCTGATACCAGAACAGTTTGTCATTCCGGGGGGCAATAATGGGGGAGACAGTATCAGGAAGCAGAGCTTTCAGGAAGACGGCACGATTTCCATTGAGACAATGGAAGTGGAGGTGTATTATTACAACTCGGAAACCAAGGAATATTATCTGGACAGCTCCATACTGGGGTTGGGGGATAATCTGTATGATTCCGGGGGAGAGGAGACCTGCACGGTAAGCAAACGGGCCACGCTGACCGGCGTTTACAATATGAACAAAGGATATGCCGACTTTAAGCAGATTACCGTGTTATATGAAAACGATGAGTATGCAATCGTAAAACCGAATACAAGATACGGGTTGAGCGTATATGATTATATTGCGCTGGATGCGGAATCGGTAAGGGATGACCAGTTCATCAACCAGAAATAACGGAGGGAAAGGAACGGGAATATGATACGGGAAAATCTGAGTGCTGTTGAAGAGAAAATTGCAAACGCCTGTAGGAAGGCCGGAAGAAACCGCGGCGAGGTTACTTTGGTGGCGGTCAGCAAGACCAAACCGCTTTCGGATCTCAGGGAGGCCTATGAGGCTGGGGCAAAAGATTTCGGGGAAAACAAGGTGCAGGAGCTGACGGATAAGATTCCGGAGCTTCCCTCAGACATACGATGGCATATGATCGGTCATCTGCAGCGGAATAAGGTAAAATATATAGTGGGAAAGGTCTCCATGATACATAGCGTGGATTCCTTTCGGCTTGCGGAGGAAATCAGCAGGGAAGCTGTCAGGAAAGACACCACGGTGGAAATTCTCATAGAAGTGAATGTGGCCGGGGAGGAAAGCAAATACGGAGTGTCGCCGGAAGATGCCCCTGAACTGGTGGAGAAAATAGCATCCCTCCCTGCCATAAAGATACAGGGACTTATGACAATTGCCCCTTTCACAGAGAATCCGGAGGAGAATCGTCCGTTTTTTCGAAAATTAAAGCAATTGTGTGTTGACATAGAGAGGAAAAACATTGATAATGTTAATATGTCTGTTTTGTCCATGGGAATGACAGGAGATTACAGTGTGGCAATAGAAGAGGGGGCTACCTGTGTAAGGGTAGGCACGGGAATTTTCGGTGAAAGACAGCTGCATGGATGCAGTTAAATGAAAGGTGTGGTATTGAGAATGGGAGCATTGGATAAATTTCTGAACTATATGAAGCTGAACGGCGAGGAAGAGGACGAATACTATGACGATGAGTATTACGATGACGATGAAATGGAGCCGGAACCTGCGCCAAGGCGGACTTCCTCGAAAGTAAGGCACATGGAGGATTACGCGGAGGAACATGCGGAAGCCTCTTCCAGGAAACAGGCAGCTGCCAGTAATATTACTTCCATCCGGCAGCCGGTGACCAGACGGGTTACCAATAATGGCAGCAATATGGAAGTATGTGTGGTAAAGCCCACTTCCGTGGATGACGGGCGGGACATTACCCAGATGCTTTTGTCAAACCGTACTGTGGTGCTGAATCTGGAAGGTCTTGATATGGATCTGGCCCAGAGGATCACGGATTTTGTGTGCGGTTCCTGCTGTGCCATATCCGGAAGGCTTCAGAAGATATCCAATTACATCCTCATTATTACTCCTTCCTCTGTGGAGATATCCGGGGATTATCAGGATCTGTTCTATGACGGAGAATGACAGAACGGAAAGAGACTTTTAGAAGGGTACAAGTGATATGTCGGAGAGATTAACTGTATTATATAGTAGAAAACCCTGCTATGATATTGTGTTTGCCGGGTCATTTGATGAACTGTGGACGGAACTGTCTGCCCTGGGATGCGGGGACAGGCGGCTTTGTGTGGTGACGGATTCCAAAGTGGATCAGCTATATGGGGCGGAAGTGCTGCAATGCCTGGAAGGGAGATGCCGGAAGGCCGTGAAATATGTTTTTCCGGAAGGAGAAGCGCACAAAAACCTTGATACGGTAAAGGAAATATACAGCTTTCTGATACAGGAAGGCTTTGAGCGCAGGGATATGCTTCTGGCACTTGGAGGAGGCGTTGTTGGCGATATCACCGGGTATGCCGCTGCCACCTATCTCAGGGGAATTGATTTTGTACAGAT
The DNA here is from genome assembly GCA_947367855.1 of uncultured Lachnospiraceae bacterium. Classification (GTDB taxonomy): domain Bacteria; phylum Bacillota; class Clostridia; order Lachnospirales; family Lachnospiraceae; genus Acetatifactor. The sequence continues at coordinate 215,890 of CANBFE010000003.1, forward strand.
TCCCTCCACCCTGTTGGCGCAGGCGGACAGCAGCATCGGCGGAAAGACGGGCGTTGACTTTGACGGATACAAAAACATGGTGGGCGCCTTTAAGATGCCCAGACTGGTGTATCTGAATCCTGCGCTGCTTCAGACATTGGACGAGAGACAGTATTTTTCCGGTTTTGCAGAAGTCATGAAACACGGCCTCATCAGGGACGCCTCTTTTTACGAATGGCTTATTGAAAATATGTACGAAATATGCGAGCGTGACCTGAAGACGCTTCAGGAAATGTTGTTTCGCAGCTGCAGTATTAAGAAACTGGTGGTGGAAAAGGACCCTGAGGAACAGGGCGAAAGGGCTCTGCTGAATTTTGGCCATACCATTGGACATGCCATCGAGAAGGCGAAGAACTTTGAACTGTACCATGGGGAATGTGTAGCTCTCGGGGCAGTTGCCGCCGCATATATATCCTGGAAGAGGGAGCTGCTGTCCATGGAGGAGTACTATGAAGTCCGTGACATGTTTGTCCCGTTTTATCTGCCCATATCGGTGGAGGACATTGATCCACAGGAGATTTTGCGTCTGACAAAAGCCGATAAGAAAATGGAGGCAGGAAAGATTAAATTTGTGCTGCTGAAAAAAATCGGAAAAGCTGTTATTGACAATTCCGTCACGGATGAGGAGATTCTGGCAGCTGTCAATGAGATTTATTTCAGCGAAGAGGATGCCCATGGGTGAGAAGAGATCACGCAGACTATTGATTATAGACGGACTGACGGCTCTGTTTCTGCTGTTTCTGGACCAGTTTACAAAATACCTTGCCATTTCCAGACTGAAAGGCAGCCCTTCCGTGGTATTGTTGGAGGGAGTGTTGGAGCTGCAGTATGTGGAGAATACAGGAATTGCATTCAGCCTTTTTCAAAATCAGAAGATCTTCATTCTGATTATGGGATTTGGGGTCCTGGCCGTTATTCTGTTTTTTCTGTTCAGGATACCCCAGGAAAAGAAATTCCGCATTATTCACATACTTTTGTCTGCCCTGATTGCAGGGGCGCTTGGAAATATAATAGACAGGATTCGTTTTGATTTTGTAGTGGATTTCATTTCCTTTGTTCTGATTCATTACCCTGTCTTTAATGTGGCTGACTGTTATATAGTGGTATCCGCAGTACTTTTGTTTTTCCTGTTTATGTTTATATATAAGGAAGAGGATCTGGAGTTTTTAAGCTTCCGGAAAGGCAGGCAGGATACAGGGGAGTCGGAAAGTGGATGAATTCCGTTTTGAAATAACAGAAGAACTGGAAGATGAGAGGATCGATAAGTGTCTGTCCACGCTTATCGATTCTTTGTCGCGTTCTTTTATCCAGAAGATGATCAGGGATAATGCAGTCAGGGTAAACGGAAATCCTGTAAAAGGAAGTTACCGGGTTAAGGTGGAGGACTGTGTGGTTTTCTGCCTTCCCAAGGCAGTGGAACCTGATATCGAGCCGGAAGATATTCCTTTGGATATTTTGTATGAGGATGGAGACGTCATTGTCATTAACAAACCCAAGGGCATGGTGGTGCATCCTGCCGCCGGGCATTACAGCGGTACTCTTGTCAATGCCCTGATGTACCACTGCGGGCAGAGTCTTTCCGGAATCAATGGGATTCTGCGCCCGGGTATCGTCCACCGTATCGACATGGATACCACAGGTTCCGTTATTGCCTGTAAAAATGACATGGCGCATAACTGTATTGCAGGGCAGCTGAAGGAGCATTCCATTGTAAGGAGGTATCATGCCATCTGCCACGGCGTACTGAAAGAGGAGAATGGCACAATTGACAGACCCGTGGGAAGACATCCTGCAGACAGGAAAAAAATGGCTGTCAATGAGAGGAACGGAAAGTCTGCTGTCACCCATTACCGTGTTCTGAAGCGGTTTGAAAAATATACTTATATTGAATGTGAACTGGAGACCGGGCGGACCCACCAGATCCGGGTGCATATGTCTGCCATGGGACATCCACTTCTGGGAGATGAAGTATATGGCAGCCGTAATTTCCCCTTCCGCCTGCAGGGGCAGAGCCTTCATGCAAAAATCCTTGGTTTTCGTCATCCGTCCTCCGGTGAATATGTGGAGGTGGATGCCCCGCTGCCGGAGTATTTTGCCCATCTGTTGGAAATAATGGATGCACGCAGTCAAAATTGATTTTCTGTTGTCTAAATCCCTCCTTTGATGTATAATGGAAGCAGGTAAAAGTTTTAAATGGAAAAGCTTTTATACTCTGCATAGAAGAGAGGTATCAGTATGAATACGGTGGTTACAATAGGAAGACAATATGGCTCGGCAGGCCGTGAAATCGGCAAAAAGGTAGCTGAATATTTTGATATTCAATATTATGACAAGGAACTTCTGACAAGGGCGGCAAAGGAAAGCGGATTCTGCGAGGAAATGATCCAGAATCACGATGAGCGGCCTACCAATTCCTTTTTGTACAATCTGGTGATGGATACTTATTCCTTCGGCTATAACAATTCCTCCTTTGTGGATATGCCAATCAGCCACAAGGTTTTTCTGGCGCAGTTTGACACCATCAAGAAGATTGCGGATGAGGGTCCCTGTGTTATTGTGGGACGCTGCGCAGACTATGCTCTGGCAGACAGGAATAATGTGGTGGACATTTTTATCTATGGAAATGAAGAATGTAAGATCAGGCGTATCATGGAAAAGTATGATCTTACGGAGAACAAGGCCCGCGACATGATCATAAAGAAGGATAAGCAGCGCCAGAGCTATTACAATTATTATTCCTCCAAGAAGTGGGGACGGGCGGACAGCTATGATCTGTGTATCAACAGCAGTGTGCTGGGGGTGGAAGGCACGGTAAAACTGATCACTCAGTATATAGAAGATTTTGAGAAAAGAAATGACTGAAAACTATTGACAGTTTACGTCATCCCGTGCTAATATATACCAGTGTGTATTAGACAGGAATGAGATGTGTATCAATTCAGCCATCTGCATGCATGTTAATACATTTGTATGCCGCATGACCCGGTATAAGCGTATCCCAGGATACCACCAAGGTCAGCGAGTAATGTGAACGGCAAGTTCATGAAGGAGGTGCCTTATTATGTACGCAATTATTGCAACAGGCGGAAAGCAGTACAAAGTATCTGAAGGTGATGTCATCTATGTTGAGAAACTGGATGCAGAGGCTGGCAGCGTTGTTACTTTTGACCGTGTTATCGCCGTAAGCGATGAGAGCCTGAAGGTTGGCGAAGATGTTGCCAATGCAACCGTATCCGCCAGTGTTGTGGAGCAGACCAAGGGTAAGAAGGTCATTGTATACAAGTACAAGAGAAAAACCGGATACCACAAGAAAAACGGACACAGGCAGGCTTACACAAAGGTAAAGATCGATAAGATCAATGCCTGATCATCATGACCACAGTTACCGTCCGTAAGGACAAAAACGGTTCCTACAGAGGTTTCTACTGTATGGGACATGCAGAGTATGCAAAACGTGGAAAACCGGATATTATCTGTGCCGCCATATCGGCTTTGACTATCGGGACCATCCGTTCCCTTGAGGAACTGGCCGGAGAGAAGCTGAAGATTGCGGAAAATGCGGAGACAGGTTTTCTCAGATGTGATTTTGAAAGTATTCTGCAGGAAAAGTCAGGTTTCCTGATGGACTCCATGGTATTTTCACTGGAAAATATCAGCAGGGAGTACGGCAGGAAGTATTTGCAGGTTAAATTCGAGGAGGTGTAGACCATGTTTCATATGAACCTTCAATTTTTTGCACATAAAAAGGGAGTCGGTTCCACAAAGAACGGCAGAGATTCCGAATCCAAGAGGTTAGGTGCGAAGAGAGCTGACGGACAGTTCGTAAAGGCAGGAAATATTCTTTACAGACAGCGCGGAACCAAGATTCATCCTGGCGTTAATGTGGGAAGAGGCGGAGACGATACTCTGTTCGCTTTGGTTGACGGTGTTCTTCGTTTTGAAAGAATGGGAAGAGACAAGAAGAAAGCTTCTGTCTATCCTGTAGAGAAATAGTTCGAATCTTTCCGGACTCCAAACTTGTTTGTTTGGAGTCCTCGTTTTATGCGCAGGGAACAGAGAGAAGGCAGGCAGAAAGGCGGCATTATGTTTGCGGACAGAGCAAAAATATATGTGAGGAGCGGCAAGGGAGGAGACGGGCATGTCTCTTTCCGGCATGAAAAATTTGTGCCCGCAGGCGGACCGGACGGCGGGGACGGCGGCAGAGGCGGAGACGTTATTTTTACTGTGGACGAAGGATTGAATACCCTTATCGATTTTCGCAATTCCCGGAAATACAAGGCAGGGGACGGAGAACCCGGCGGCAAGAAAAACTGCCGCGGCAAAGACGGAAAGGATATTATTCTGAAAGTTCCCCCCGGAACCGTAATAAAAGAAGCCGAGACCGGACAGGTCATTGTGGATATGTCCGGTGATAACAGACAGGTGGTTTTGCTGAAGGGAGGCCGGGGCGGAAGCGGAAACCAGCATTATGCCACCAGCACCATGCAGGCCCCCATGTATGCGCAGCCCGGCCGTCCGGCCAAAGAGCTGAGCCTGCTGTTGGAGTTGAAAGTGATTGCAGACGTGGGCCTGGTAGGTCTGCCGAATGTAGGGAAATCCACGTTTCTGGCCCGTGTCACAAATGCGAAGCCAAAGATAGCAAATTATCATTTCACCACCCTGAATCCCAATCTGGGTGTGGTGGACTTGGACGATACAAAGGGATTTGTCATAGCAGATATTCCTGGTCTCATTGAAGGGGCTTCCCAGGGAGTGGGATTGGGATACGAATTTCTGCGTCATATTGAACGCACCAAGGTCATCATCCATATAGTGGATGCAGCCGGAACCGAGGGCAGGGATCCCGTAGAGGATATCCGTGCCATAAACAGGGAACTGGAGGCATACAATCCGGAAATTGCCTGGCGTCCCCAGGTGATTGCCGCCAATAAGATTGACGTGATCTATGACAGGGAGGAGAGCGCCATCAGCGCCATCAGGGAAGAATTTGAAACCAGGGGAATTCCGGTATATCCTATTTCTGCAGTCAGCGGCGAGGGAGTAAGGGAACTGCTCTACCAGGTCAGCAGGATGCTGGAAGAAGTGGGAGAGGAAATCACCGTATTTGAGCCGGAATACAATGCGGAAACAGCCTTTACCCAGGAACAGGAAGCCTTCACGGTACAATATGACGAGGCGAATGACGAGTATGTGGTGGAAGGGCCGAAAGTGGAGAAAATGCTTGGCTATACAAATCTGGACAGCGAAAAAGGTTTTACTTTCTTCCAGGGATTCCTGAAATCCACCGGCATTCTGCAGCAGTTGGAAAAACTTGGAATTGAGGATGGCGACACGGTCAGAATGTACGGGCACTCCTTTGACTACTATAAATAGTAAAAGAGATTCATATTGAGAAGGAAAAATTTATGACAAGTAAACAGAGGGCTTATTTGAAGGGGCTTGCCAATGGCCTGGATCCTATTTTTCAGGTGGGAAAAAGCAGTCTTACACCGGAACTGACGGATGCCATAGGCGAAGCCTTTCACAAAAACGAGCTGATTAAAGTGGCAGTGCTGAAAAACTGTGACGATGATCCTAAACTGATTGCGGATATGGTATCCGGAAGAACACATTCCCAGGTAGTGCAGGTGATTGGAAAGAAGATAGTCCTGTATAAACCAAACCGGGACAATCCAAGGATTATTCTTCCGCAGTAACCCCTGTGCGGAAAGGGTGGCTAAATGAGAAAAATCGGTATAATGGGCGGTACCTTTAACCCTGTCCATGTGGGACATTTAATGCTGGCGGAATGGGTAAGAGATGCCCTGAAACTGAACGAAGTATGGTTTGTTCCCACAGGGTCCTCCTATATGAAGGATTCCAGGGAGATTCTTCCAGGCCGGGAACGGCTTATCATGACAGAGCTTGCGGTGAAGGACAATCCCTTATTCAGATGTCTGGATATCGAGGTTATGCGGGAGGGAGCCTCCTACAGTTATGAGACCCTTGAGGCGTTGAAACAGACCTGTCCGGAGGATTCCTTTTATTTTATCGTGGGTGCGGACTGTCTGTTTACCATCGGAAACTGGAAATACCCGGAAAGAATTTTTGACAGCTGCACTCTGGCTGCCGCCGTAAGGGGTGAGGTATCCATGGCGGAAATGGAAGACAGGAAGCGGGAACTGGAGGAAAAATTCTGTAGCCAGGGGGAGAGAATACAGCTGATTCCCTTTCCAAATATTCCGGTTTCCTCCACTTTGATCCGTCAGCGGGTCAGCCGGGGCCAGAGCGTCAGGTATCTGGTGCCGGATCAGGTATTAAGTTATATTGAGGAAAAGGGCTTTTACCGTGAAAAAGACGAGTCATTTGAGAAAGCTTAGAAAATCAGTTGAGAAAGTGCAGGATGCCAGACGCTTTGAGCACACGCTTGGCGTGGAGTACACGGCGGCGGCGCTTGCCATGCGGTTTGGAGGCGATATCGAAGCAGCCAGGGTTGCCGGACTGCTCCATGACTGCGCCAAATGTCTCTCAGATGAGAAAAAACTTTCCATCTGCAGAAAAAATCATCTTTCTGTGACGGAGGTGGAGAAAAAGAATCCCTTTCTGCTGCACGCAAAGGTGGGGGCCTGTCTGGCCAGGAAAAAATACGGTGTGGAAAATCCGGATATTCTGAATGCCATACGCAATCATACCACAGGCAGGAAGGGCATGAGTCTTCTGGAGAAGATTATCTTTGTGGCCGATTATATAGAACCGGGGAGGAAGCATGCGCCCCGTCTGGCTGAGATCAGGAGACTGGCATTTACGGATCTTGACCAGGTATTGGTGGAGATTTTACGGGATACCCTGCGTTATCTGGAATCATCTGACGGCGACATTGATCCCATGACAGAGGAAACCTGGCGTTATTATTCACAACATTGAAATAGAAGTAAGGAGAATTTATGGAACAGAAAAATGCAAAGGAAATGACAAAACTTGCAATCCAGGCCCTGCAGGATAAGAAAGCGCAGGATATCCGCATTATTGACATCAGCGAAGTGTCTGTCATTGCCGATTATTTTATTATAGCAGGCGGCAGTAATAAGAACCAGATACAGGCCCTTTGTGACAATGTGCAGGAGACCCTGGGACGGGCGGGCTATCCGGAGAAACAGACGGAGGGATATAATACAGCCAACTGGATTCTGATGGATTTCGGCGATGTGATCATCCATATTTTTGACCGGGAAAACAGGCTGCTCTATGACCTGGAGCGTATCTGGAGAGACGGCAGGCAGGTGGATCTGGTCGAATTTGAAGAAGAGTGACAAAAAAGGAAGCCACAGGCTTCCTTTTTCATTTTCAGAGCTGCCTACGCATCGCTTCTGTTGCCAAGGTGCATATAGAAGCTGACCAGGTAAAGTCCGCATACGCCTACAAGAGCATAGACGATTCTGGAAAGCCAGGACATATCACCAAAAATAAAGGCTACCAGGTCAAAGCGGAAGATCCCGATCAGGGCCCAGTTAATTGCACCGATAATGGCAATGGTAAGGGCAGTTCCGTCTAAAAATTTATTTCCCATGTTCATACCCTCCTGTCCGCCCGGCCAGACGGCGTCGGCGGACATTGAAATCCTTGTAAATTTACCATTTCTTCTGCACGGCAATTTAACTTTCCGGCCATATTAATATCTGCGGAATCCGGGAATTTATACGTTTTTTATGTAGAAAATTTATGTCCGGTCAGCGGTAAATACGGAGGATGCCGAATACCCTTCCCAGAATCTGACAGTCTTCAACAATGATGGGATCCATGGTGTCATTTTCAGGCTGCAGGCGGATGTGGCCGTCTTCACGGTAGAAAGTCTTCACCGTGGCGGAATCATCGATAAGGGCCACAATGATTTCACCGTTTTTTGCAGTATTGCAGGAATTGACAAAAACCTTGTCGCCATTGAGAATGCCTGCGTTGACCATGGAATCCCCCCGCACGTTCAGAATAAAGGATTCTCCTTTGGGAACCACGTCTGCCGGTACGGCAAAATAGTCCACAATATTTTCCTCGGCCAGAATAGGCTGGCCTGCAGCCACATTTCCAACGATGGGAAGGCTCACCATCTCCTTGCGGACAAGCTGAAAGCTCTCATCACATACCTCTATGGCACGGGGTTTTGTGGGATCCCTGCGGATATAGCCGTTTTTTTCCAGGGTTTCAAGATGGGAATGGACGGAAGAGGTGGACTTTAACCCTACAGTCTCACAGATCTCCCTTACAGTGGGAGGATATCCCTTTCCAAGAATTTCTTCCTTGATATAATCCAATATTTCCTGCTGTTTTGGTGTTATTTTTCCAAATGCCATAAATTTCCTCCTGAATTTGAATTTCGGTAAACAGAATTCCCCATAAGAATATGTTTTTGTAATATGTAATTTCAGTTTAACACAAAAGAAAGGAAAAAGCAAACATATATTCCAAAAATATGTTCGATAGTCCCGCGGCTAATCCGAATCCTCCGGCATCTGTTCCCGCAGCCGGACATACTGCGCTGCGCGGCGTCTTCTCTCGTCCGCCTGCGCGGCATAATGGGCCCTTGTGGTATTTACATCCTTATGCCCCAGGACATCAGCCACCAGGTAGATGTCCCCGGTTTCCTGGTACAGGGAGGTTCCGTAAGTGCTTCTGAGTTTGTGCGGAGTGATCTTTTTTAAGGTAGTCACCCTGGAAGCATATTTTTTAACCAGGTTTTCCACGGCTCGAACGGTTATCCTGCGTTTCTGCAGGGAAAGGAACATGGCGTTTTCATGTCCTTCCACGGGAATGATGCCTTCCCTTTCCTCCAGATAGTCCAACAGGGCGGTTTCCACCTCGTCGCCAAAGTAGACAACTGCCTCATAACCGCCCTTGCGGCGTATTTTGATCCCGCCCACGTCAAAGTTGACATCCTTCAGGTCAAGCCCCACACATTCCGATACACGTATGCCTGTGCCCAGAAGCAGCGTCAGCAGAGCGACATCACGGATTCTGGTTTTTTTGTGGTATTCCAGTTCTTTTTTTGTCAGTTTGGTTCCGTCTTCCACCTGGTTCAGAAGAATGGCCACCTCGTTTGGCTCCAGGCGGATAATCTCCTTTTCGTGGAGTTTGGGCATGGCAACCAGGGAAGCCGGATTGGTCTGAATCATTTCCGAGCGGTAAAAATAATTGTAAAAGCTCCTGAGCGCAGCCAGTTTTCTGGATTTTCCCCGCTCTTCATTGGTAATGTCCCGGCCGTCCTTCTGGTAAAGGGACATGTAGGCCAGGTAATCCTCTATGTCCAACCGTGTCAGCTGGTCCAGTATGGAAAGCGGGAAATCCCTGATATCCAGTTTGGCATATATGGCATTCTGGTCATGAATATATTCAAAAAACAACCTGATGTCATAGGCATAGGCCAGTCTGGTCCTGGGTGAGGTGTATTCCTCTATGCCCCGGAAAAAAGTTTTGCAGAAAGGGGGCAGTGTCTCCAAAACCGCCCTCATTTTCAGAATATTCCGGATATTCTGTTCGTCATGGTAATTCCCCTGTTTTACAGCTGCCATCTATATTGTCCAACCTTTCATATTGCCATCCCTGATTGCGGTAAACATTCTTTCTTTCACACCCGGATTTTCCAGGTTCAGCTGACGGAGCAGATTTTTTACGTACTCCCGTTTCGTATGTCCGTCTGCAGGGCAGGGACTTTTAACCACGGGAACCTGGTATTTGTTGACAAATCCAATCACATCAGCCTCTTTCATATACATAAGGGGTCTGATTACCGTGAGATCCATTCTGTCAAGATAGGTAACCGGCGCAAAGGTATGAAACCGCCCCTCATAGATCAGGGACATCAGCATGGTTTCCACAACATCATCCTGGTGATGGGCATAAGCCACTTTATTGCAGCCGTTTTCCTTAATGCTCTGGTTCAGGGCGCCCTTTCTCATTTTGGCGCAGAGGGAACAGGGATTTTCCTCCCTGCGTTCCTCAAAAATAATATGGGCAATATCTGTCTCCACCACAGTGTATTCCACTTCAAGGGTTCTGCACAGTTCCCTGATTTTGTCAAGCTGTAGATTTTGGAATCCCAGATCAACGGTAACGGCATGGAGCTCAAATTTCTTCGGATAAAAACGCTTCAGGCCGTGAAGTGCATGGAGCAGAGTGAGACTGTCCTTTCCTCCTGAAATGCCGACGGCGATTTTATCCCCGCTTTCTATCATGTCATAGTCGTCAACTGCCCTGCGTACATAGCTGAGTACCTGTTGGAGTTTCATGCTCTGCCTCCCTTTTGCGCCTTTCTCTTTTCCTATTATTTTAGTCTCTTTGAAGAATAAAGACAAGAGCCAATTATATTTTCTTTCCGGATGGACATACTGGTAATGACTGTTGGATGATACAGGCCGGTCTGCGGCCTGCTCCCGGCAGAATATGGAAGAAGGAGCATAAAAAATGGATTTTGCAAAAAGTGTGACAAAGGACAATCTCATGAGGGCATTTGCAGGGGAGAGCCAGGCCAGGAACCGATATACATTTGCAGCGGCGCAGGCAAAAAAGAGCGGACTGCAGGTTATCAGCGCCATCTTTGCATTTACGGCCTCCCAGGAGAAGGAACACGCGGAAATCTTTTATAACCATCTGAAGGAAATGGCAGGTAGCAATATTTTTATAGACGGAGGATATCCGGTGGATATTTCGGACAATGTGGCGGATCTTCTGTCTTCTGCACAGCATAATGAGTACGAAGAGCACGATTCCGTGTACAAGGCATTTGGAGAGACCGCAAAGCAGGAGGGATTTGACCAGATTGCATCTGCCTTTCTGCAGATTGCATCCGTTGAGAAGATACACGGCGACCGTTTCGGAAGATATGCGCAGCTGATCCGGGAAGGGAAGCTTTTTGTCTCGGAGGTGGAAGAGGAGTGGATGTGCCTGAACTGCGGGTTTGTATTTAAGGGAAAGGCAGCCCCTGCGGTCTGTCCGGTGTGCAGGCATGACAGAGGGTATTTTATCCGTTTTGAACTGGCACCCTATGAGAGCGGCCGCATAAAGTAAAATACTGGCAGTCCCGTGTCTGGCGCCATTTTTTTACAAATTTTTATAAATTTCAAAAGTATACTTGTTAAGTGGACGTTTTAAGAGTATTATGGATATAAGAAGTTTTGAATGCGAATGCACATCAGGGAAAGGGCTTTTTTCATGAAATTCAAAATCAATAATAAATATGTCCGTTGGGGATTGACATTATTTCTGGTTGTAGCTGCTTCCATTACTTTTTATAATCTTATATTCAATAACTCTAATATCACGGAGGGCATCAGCGTTGTCATCGGCATCCTGATGCCGGTGGTATTCGGCCTGGTCACCGCATACCTGCTGACCCCGATCCTGAATTTTATGGAGGGCAGGATATTGATTCCCGTTTTCGACAAGTGTGGGATAAGGGACACAAAAAGGCGCAGAAAAGCTGTTCGAGCCCTGGGAATCATCGTCACGGCCTTTTTGTTCGTGGCTCTGATCTACGGCCTGATATTTATGCTGGTATCCCAGATCGTACCAAGCATTGAGGGCATAATCGTCAATTTTGACTCATACGCAGGAAATGTGAGCAACTGGATTAACCAGATGCTGGAGGACAATCCGGAATTTGGAGCTTATGTATCCAGAACACTGGAAAAATTCTCCACACAGCTGGAAGACTGGCTGAATCATATTATTCCCGGCACTGCCACCCTGATCAAGACTGTATCCCTGAGCTTTATCAGTGTATTGGATGTTCTGTGGGATTTTGTGATCGGATTCATCATTTCCATCTATGTGCTGGCAAGTAAGGAGAATTTTGCCGCCCAGGCCAAAAAAATGGTCTATGCGGCCTTTGAAAAAGATACGGCAAATGCAGTAATCCGCAACTTCAGATTTACGCACAAAACTTTTATCGGGTTTCTGGGCGGGAAAATCGTGGATTCCATCATCATTGGCATCCTGTGCTTTATCGGCACCACACTTATGAAAACACCCTATGCCATACTGATCAGCCTGATTATCGGGGTGACCAATATTATTCCTTTTTTCGGTCCTTTTCTGGGAGCCATTCCCAGTATTGTCCTGATTTTTGTGGTGGATCCCATGCATCCGCTGAACTGCCTTTATTTTGCCATTTTTGCCCTGGCCCTGCAGCAGTTTGACGGCAACATTCTGGGGCCGAAGATACTTGGCAGCTCCACAGGACTGACAGGCTTCTGGGTTATTTTTTCCATCACATTTTTTGGGGGACTGTTCGGCGTGGTGGGAATGATTGTGGGAGTTCCCATTTTTGCGGTTTTCTATACTGCGGTAAAAGCTGTAGTCAATACCAGGCTGGAAAAGAAGAATATGCCAAGTTCTACAAAGGAGTATGTCAATGTGGACTACATAGACAAAGAAGGGATTCATGAGATGCCCCTCAAACCCCAAAAGAACCGCAGAAAAAGCAGAGAGGACCAGGAGGAGAAGAGCGATGAGGTTTTTGATACAGAGAGTAAGTAAGGCGGAAGTGAATGTGGACGGAAAGACCACGGGAGAGATAGGCAGAGGACTGTTGGTGTTCATAGGCATCGAAAACTCCGACACGGAAGAGACTGCTGATAAAATGGCAAGAAAACTGTTGGGACTGCGGATCTTTGAGGACGAAAATGGGAAAACCAATCTTGATCTGAAATCCGTGGGAGGAACACTGCTCCTTGTATCACAGTTTACCCTCTATGCGGACTGCAGAAAGGGGAACAGGCCATCCTTCACAAAGGCCGGTGATCCGGAAAAGGCAAATGCCCTGTACCGTTTTCTGATAGAATGGTGCCGTAGGGAAATCTCCAGGGTGGAAGAGGGGGTCTTTGGAGCAGAGATGCAGGTATCCCTTGTAAACCAGGGTCCCTTTACGGTTATTCTGGACTCCGCAGAACTATTTCCCGGAATATAAGGAATGCTGAAAGTCACAGGCAATCGTGCGTTATCTTACATGTTAGGGGATTCTATTATACCGACAGGATCATTGCCTTATTTCAGATACCATGATACAATGACTGTAATCCGGAGAAAAGAACTTGTAGCAGAAGTGTATTCGCAGAAATTAACAGGGTAGAGGAGGGAAAACTATGTTGGAAAACATGATGAAACTATCGGTCTTGGCAGCGGCTACAGGAAAAAATGGCGAAATTCCCATAGTCATGGTTATTTCGGTTGCGGTTTTGCTGTTGTTGGTTCTTATTCTTATAACAGGATATGTGAAGGCATCACCGGACACTGCTGTGATCATTTCTGGACTGCGCAGAAATCCAAAAGTACTTATCGGAAAGGCAGGAATCAAGATCCCTTTTCTGGAGAGGAAGGACGAACTGAACCTGCAGCTGATACCCATTGATGTGAAGACATCCAATGCCGTACCAACAGCAGATTACATAAATATCAATGTGGATGCCACCGTAAATGTAAAAATCAGTGACAATGAGGAGAGGCTGAAGCTGGCGGCCCAGAACTTCCTGAATAAAAACGCAGAGTATATCGGCCGGGTGGCAAGGGAAGTGCTGGAAGGCAATGTACGTGAGATCGTAGGAAAAATGGCCCTGGAAGAGATGGTTTCCGACCGTCAGAAGTTTGCCATGCTAGTAAAGGAAAATGCGGAGCCGGATCTGGCGGCCATGGGACTTGACATCATCAGCTTTAATGTCCAGAATTTTGTGGACGGAAACGGCGTAATTGAGAATCTGGGTGTGGACAATATCGTAAAGATTCAGAAAAATGCAGCAATCTCCCGTGCGGAAAGCGAGAAGGAGATTGCCAAGGCTCAGGCAAGCGCCAAGCGGGAAGCAAATGAAGCGGAAGTAAACGCAGCGTCCGAGATTGCCAAGAAGCAGAATGAACTGGCTATCAGAAAGGCAGAACTGAAGCGCGAAGCAGATATCAAGCAGGCCGAGGCAGACGCAGCATACACGATTCAGCAGGAAGAACAGCGGAAAACCGTGGAAATAACCACCGCCAATGCCAATATCGCAAAGCAGGAGAAGGAGATTCTTCTGAAACAGCGGGAGGCAGAGGTAATGGAGCAGGCTTTGGATGCCAAGGTTAAAAAGACAGCGGAGGCCGACAGGTTTGCAAAACAGCAGCAGGCGGATGCAGATCTTTACGAACGCCAGAGAGTAGCGGAGGCAAAGCAGTTTGAAACGGAAAAGGAAGCCCAGGCAATGAAAGCCCAGGCCGAGGCAAAACGCTATACCATGGAACAGGAGGCGGACGGTATTCGCACCAGGGGTCTTGCGGAAGCGGAAGCCATCCGTGCCAAAGCCCTGGCAGAAGCAGAAGGTATAGAGAAAAAAGCGGAAGCCATGGCAAAAATGGGTGAGGCTGCCGTACTGGAAATGTATTTCAAGGCTTTGCCTGAGGTGGTGAAGAATGCGGCGGAACCGCTTTCCAATGTGGATAGAATCACAATGTACGGAGACGGAAACTCCGCAAAGCTCATGAAGGATGTCATGGGAACCGTAGTTCAGATCACGGATGGATTAAAAGAGTCCACAGGCGTTGACCTGCAGGCAGTTTTGTCCGGATTCCTTGCCGGAAAAGCTGCAGTGGCTCCTGGCTCTTCAGAAGAGAAGTAAACCTTTCTGTACAGCAGTTAATGTCCGGCAGGAAAATATGGGAGGCAAGATGGGAGAGAAGCGTGCGTGTATGAGTCTGAAAAAACTAAAAGCTGAACCGGTAAAGGCATTACTGGTCCTTTTGCTTGCGGTGCAGTTTCTGCTTATCGCACATAGCAATATTACCCTGATCGATAAAAATATTGACTGTGACAGCGCGAAACTGTTCACTCATACGGAAGAAATCTGGAGACAGAAGACATTTTTCCTGCCGGACTGGGAATATCTGACCACTTTGGAATGGGACTGCAGCAGTATATTGGCCGTGCCTTTTTATGCCGTCACCGGTGACATCTTTCTTTCCTTTGCACTGGCCAATATTGCATTCCTGGGGATCTTTACCGCTGTAATTTTTTTCCTGTTCAGGGGAAAAGACTCCCTGTATCCCCTGCTTTGTGTCAACCTTCTGATCATTCCCTACCGTCTGGGAATGTTGGACTATTACAACATGCTCTTTTTTGGAGGATCCCAGTACATTATAAAGTCTCTGCTTCCTCTCCTGTTGGTGGGAATTCTGTTAAGGGAAGGAAAAGACTTATGTTGGAAAAAACTCTCTGTATGGGTTCCTGTAGTCATATATCTGGGGCTTTTGCTTCTGACAGCAGCGTCCAGCGGGTTTTATGTATTTTTATGCGGTGTATTTCCGGTTTTTGCGGCCTATGGAATATATAAGTTTCTCAGGTGGGAGAGAGTATCCTGGCAGATTCTCTGCATGGGAGCTCTTTCCTGCATTCTGACCCTGGCAGGAGGAATTGTAAACCAGAGACTTATGGGAGGCGCCAGAGGAAACGGTATGCTGTTCTGCAGTGTATATCAGCTGTGGGAGAATATATCCTCCTGTTTTTTTGGAATGTTTGAGTTGTATGGAGGTATGACTGCAAACGCAGAGATATCTGTTTTATCCCTGGCAGGCATCCAGATGCTGTCACGGTATTGTCTGGTACTGGTAATGCTTATTTGTGCCGTAGCTGCATTTCTGGGCTCTGTCAGGAAACTTGGAAAAGGAAACTGTGACCTGCGAATTTTTTTATTGATTTCGATTTTTCTGTGGAATATGTTTATCCTGATTCCGACTAACACCAAAGCCGGGTCTGCAACTTATGAATACCGTTACCATTTAATCGGGATGCTTCCGCTGATGTGTGTGACAGGAATTCTGTTGATAGACAGCCTGAAGGCATTCTCGAAAAAACAACAGAACTGCCTCTATGCTGTTGGCCTTCTGGCCATTTCCTTTGTATGCGCAACATCGTATAAAGACCTGTATTCTAGAGGGGAACTAAACCCGGAGCTGAAGGAATTATGTTCCTATACAGAGGAACTTGCCGTGGACTATGTTTATATGTACAATGCGTCAAACGATGCAGAAATCTGTAAGGTACTTGACGAAAATACTGAATATGTATATCTGTTGGAAAGTGGCGTCACCTGGGCCTTTGACTACTATAATTATTTTATAAATGCGCCAATGCAAATCGAAAATGCCATCGTTGCAGTTAACAATTCTGCCTATGATTTCGGAGATACCTTTGAAATTGCAGAATACACCCTGCAAAGATTTGCCGTTGTGGCAAACCGTTCCCTATATAAATTTATTCCATGATATGGGCTGTGGACAGAATATCCTCCGAGTCGGGCGCCCGGGACAGCTGCCTGCCAATGTGGACAAAAATACAAAAAGCAGATTCAACAAAAGGCAGATTCAAGTTTAACGAATTAGTTGACGACAAGTGGCGGCTACCAGGTTCATTTATGAAAGAGTCAACTATTCGTTAAACTTGTCTTTTGCGAATAGTTAGATAGCCGGAGGCGCCACCATCCTCCTACCGTTCCTGATATTCCGAGAAGAAATAAGCCGCCACCTGAGCCCTGGAACTAAAAGCTTCAGTTTCCAGCAAGGCCCTGACTTCCTCACGGCTGTAAAAGCCGGCTTCAATCTGTTCATTTTCCGAAGTATGATCTTCAAAATTTCCTTCAGCTTCCACAAAGGCAATATATGTGGTTGTATCGGAAATTGCAACTGCAGCAAAAGAAGGCGGAAGAATTTTTTTGATTTTCTTCACATGAAGTCCCGTTTCCTCGAAAAGTTCCCTGGCAATACATTCCTCAATGGATTCATCTGGCTCGATCATTCCCGCGCACAGATTATAGACATAGCGGTTAACACCCATACGAAATTCATGAAGTAAAAGAAGCTTGTCATCATGGGTTGCCACAATGGATACGCCGCTTGGCTTCCCGCCCACATCATCAATTCCCAGTAATTCTCTGCGGCTGACAATTTCATATGTCTTCTCATGTCCGGCTTTATTCCGATAGGTAATTTCATAATTTTTTAAATATTTACCGTCTTTTACTTTTGCAAACTTAATAAATTCCATGATATTTCCCATCCTTTTTATTTCTTATACTTCACTGCTTTATTCCACTGCCTGTTCCAAAAACTGTTCTTTCAGCGGTCTGTTTATTTTTTGCCGGGTGATCTCCACCAGTCCCAGAGCGGTAATGTCTACTACTTTTGTAGGAATTTTGTCTCTCGACACCAGTTCTCTCATATAATGCAGAAGTTCCCGGTTATCTTTTGCAGACTGCATATTGATAAAATCCACAATGATAATGCCAGACAGATTTCTCAGACGCAGCTGCCTGGCTACCTCTTCCGCAGCCTCCAGGTTGATTTTCTGATAAGCATTTGCGGCATTGGTGCCTGCTTCATATTTTCCGGAATTCACATCAATTGCCGTCAGGGCTTCTGTGGATTCAATAATAAGGGACCCGCCGGATTTCAGCCATACACGGCGCGCCAGGGCAGATTCCAGTTTGCTTTCCAGGGAATATAATGTGGAGAGCGAAAGCATGCTGTCACGGTAAAACCGGACCGGAAGCCTGTACTTGTGCAAAGCGCAGTATTCCAGAAGCTGTTCATACAGATTCTCCTGGTCGGTAACAATTTCACGGCTGCACGATATGTCTGATGAGGAATCTTCTTCGGGAGTGTCCTTTACAAACTGCTCCAGGACAGTTTCAAACTCTGCAGGCGCTTTCCTGAGACAGGAAAAACAGCTTCTGTGCATGGCAGTGCGCAAAAGCCGGATAAACTGGGAGGAAACGGTGAAAAAATTGTTCCAGAGCTCTTCTTCTGCCGTCAGTTCTTCCGCCCTGGTCCTGATTACAAGGCCAACAGAAGGAAGGGGAATGCTTTCGGTTTCTGCAACTGGCAACAGGACGTTGACATCCTGTACCAGAGAACCGTTTTGAATAATAGACATTTCCGTAAATTTTCTGCGGAAGACCTCTTTGGCCTTTGGGCTTAATTTTGTGGAATAGCCCACTTTTGCAGAGCCAAAACTCAGGACAAAATATTCATTTGCCAGAGAAATATGGGCCGTTACGGAAGCGCGTTTGGATTTCTGGGCATCCCGTACCACCTGAACCAGAAGTTCATCCCCCTCCAGAATCCGTCCGTCATAAACACGGTTTACCAGAAAAGGCGAAGTGGCGTTTTTCAATGGAAGGAAGCAGATCTCTCCCTTTGCGATTTCCACAAAACAGGCATCAATATTTCTGGCCATGTTTTTTACTTTACCAATATAGATGCCCCCTACTTTACCTGGATTCAGTACAGTGACGTCTACAAGCCGCTCCTCTTCTATCACCAGAGCGCACTGCCTGCTCCTGCAGACAGTAAACAGAAGTTTGCCTGCCGTTGTATTCCGGAAATGTCTCTCTTCCTCTGAAATTGTCACAGAAGCTTTTGCTTCAATGTTTCTGCTCATGTTTTTGATCCCTTCTAAATAATACAGTTAAGGGAGACCAGGCCGGAGCTGTCGCGGGTATAGACATCCTCCCTGACCACCCAGAGAGCATTTTCCTGCAGCTGTTCTCCCTGCTCCGCAAGAAGGGCTTCCACCACCTGAACCGGCTTGATATTGCCGCTGCTGGAAGCATCCAGCAGCATGGATAATACAACCGGCTCATTTCCGGCCAAGAGACCGCCGATTACACCCGAAGAATCCTGGCTCCCGGAGAAATGCCCGGATATATCGGCAGAAGCGCCCCCGCAGAGCGGAGCTTCCGTGCACGAAAGCCGGAAAATGCCCTCTTTCAGGTCCATTTCCCGGACTCCCTTTTTCGTCTTCTTGGTAACCGGGATTCTGTCCCTGGCCAGGAAACCGGGCAATATGGCCCGGATGTCCGTCCTAGGCTCCTTCCCTTCCCGGAACCCCACTGTATAGGCTGCCGCCGCCACACTGGCCATGGCATTGCCCGCCGTATCAGGCAGGATTTTCACGGATACGATCTCTATGCCCGGAACGCTTGCCTCATTTAACCGTTTCCGGATTTCCAGACAGCGGGTCTCCGTGCTTACACAGGATTCCAAAGCCTCCCCCTCCCCGTTGGAAAGATCATCTCCTGCGGGAAAACAGGTCAGGGAATGCACCTCAATGTCCATATATTCGCCGTTGCTGACAATTCCCACCCCCAGAGGCGCGGCAAAAGTCATGATCTGATGGGGACTGAACCCACTGCTGTATTTTACATCGATTCCCGCCCGGCGAATGGCCTTCTGGAAGAAACGCATCACATCCAGATGGCCGATATAACGGACGGCGCCGTATTTTTTGAATTTAATCCGAAGCTTCATGACTGTGTATCCTTTCCTGTTCTCCGTTTCAGATTTCCCGATTGTACGATCCCGCAGCCTGCCCGCTGTCCGTTATTTCCGCTCTGGTTCTGGGGGAGATCTGGATAAATTTGTCCAGTTCCCTCTCTGTCTCCGGCATCTTTTTGAGTTTGGGATTGGAGATTACCTCTCCTCTGGCTACTACCATGCTGAGACTGCGCAGTACGGTCAGGTCTACCAGGGGATTTTTCTCCGTCACGATAAAGTCTGCGGATTTTCCGACTTCTATGCTGCCTGTAACGTCACCCAGTCCCAGAATCTCCGCATTGCGCCTGGTAGCGGTATGCAGGGCAAAGGTCTTGGATACGCCGCAGCACTTGTGGAAATACTGCACTTCCCGCCACATATCGTAATGGGTGACAAAGGGACATCCCGTATCTGTGCCCAGACCCACAGGAATATCATTGGCAAGACATTGTTTCGCGCATTCAATAATGCCGTCGAAAACGATTTCCCCGTTGAACCGGCTCATCTCATCCGCATGGCTTACGGCAGGGTCAAACAGGGCGTAGGGCAATGCCGGGGAAAGGGTGGCCACATGGACGGCTCCGGTCTCTTTGAACAGGCGGATAATCTCCTCCGTAGGCTTTGCGCCGTGTTCAATGGTATCTACTCCGTTTTCCAAAGCTATCCGGACCCCTTCCGTGCTTTCCACATGAGCCGCCACTGGATAGCCCAGCTTATGGGCTTCCTCACAGGCAGCCTTTACCAGAGCCGGTTTCATTTTCAGCACACCTGGCTCCCCTTTGACGGCGGCATCCAACACACCTCCTGTGATCATCAGTTTGATCAGATCCGGCTTATCCCTGGCAATCTCACGGACATACTGGACGGCTTCCTCTGCGGACATGGCCTCATAGGCAAGGGACCCGGCCATATGTCCGCCGGGAACGGAAATCGCCATATTTGCGGCCAGGATGCGGGGGCCCACAGCCTTTCCGCGGAGGATCATATCCCGTATCCAGGTATCATAATTCTCAACGCCGCCAACACAGCGCATGGTGGTAACGCCGCTGAGGAGTTCCGTATGCACATAAGATTTATACAGATGCTCCAGATATTTCCGGGTTAATGCGTTGGATGTGGCAAATTTAACGGACTTTTTGGCATCCACAGGCTTTTTCTGGGGTTTTCCCGAGGCAGGGATATGGACGTGGAGATTGACCAGTCCGGGCATTAAATATTGACCATTTAAGTCAAAAACCTGGCATCCCTCTGTATCCGCCTGCCCGTCAGGAGCTACAGCGGTTATCCTGTCCTCTTCCGTCAATACCGTGTATCCCGGCAGGGGAGTCATATTTTCACTTCCGTCCAGGAGATTGCAGTTAATAAAGGCTTTTTTGTTTTTATTCATAAAAATATATGCTTTTCCTTTCTGATTCCAGGAGAAAATCCATAATATTGATCTGCCGTATACCGTCCTCATTGACGGAGATCTCATCCATGGAAATGATAAATTTGGGGTAATGATCATTGACTTTCTGCAGCGGAGCGATCTCCCTGGCAAAAGTTGCCGGATCCAGAACGCTTGCCGCCACCTGGTAATAGACGCGGTTTTCTCCCCGGTCCGCCACAAAATCAATCTCCAGTTCCCCTATTTTGCCGATGCTGACCCGGTATCCTCTGCGGAGCAGCTCCAGATATACAATATTTTCCAGGATGTGGCCGATATCCGCATTTTTGTCTCCCAAAATGAGCCTGCGCAGCCCCACGTCCACCAGGTAATACTTTTCCAGGGATTTCAAATGCTGCTTGCCCCTGATGTCGTATCTTCCTGCCTTATATAAGATGAAGGATTCCATCAGGGCCTGGATGTAGTTTTCCACGGTTATGGAAGTGGTCCGTCTGCCATAGGAGGTGAGGCTGTCTGAAATCTTCTTGGAGGATACCATGCTGCCCAGGTTGTCAAATAGAAATCTCACCATACTTTCCAGAAGCTGCACATCCTGAATCCGTTTCCGGGATACAATGTCTTTCAGCAGTACGGTGTTGAAGATGCCGGACAGGTAGTCGTTTCTGATGTCGCTGTCCGAAATCCGGGCCGCATAGGGAAAGCCGCCATTGCGGAAATAGGCATTCCAGGCCTCTTTCCTGCTCCCGCCCACCAGTTCGCAGTATTCCGCGAAGGAAAGGGGCAGCATCCGGATCTCCATATATCTTCCGGAAAGCAAAGTTGCCAGTTCCCCCGAAAGCATGCAGGCATTGGAACCGGTGATATAGACATCCACGTTTTCTTTGATAAAAAGGGAGTCTACAGCTTTCTGGAACTCTGGCACTGCCTGGATCTCGTCCAGAAACACATAGGTCATCTTTCCCGGAACCAACCGGTCCGTGACATATTTGTACAGGGCCCTGTAATCCAGAAGCGCTTCGTTAGCCACATCCTCGAAGTTGAGGGCAATGATCCGCTCTTCTTCCATGCCGGATTCCCGCAGATGCTCCCGAAACTGCATGAGAAGCGTGGATTTGCCGCACCGCCGAACGCCGGACACTACCTTGATTACCTGCATGCCTTTTAATTTTTTCAGTTTTTCCAGATATTCATAACGGCTTACCATACTTTTCACCCCGCATATATTGTAACATGAAAACCCTCTAAAAACAATAAGTTTTCATTTTACACTATAAAAACTTTCGAAAATATTAACTTTTTCTTTTTATAATAAAAGTATATCAATCATTTTCAAAAATATGCAGGTAAAGCAGACTTTTTCCAGATTTAACGCTCTGTAAGGCATATTCCGCAGCCAAAGCCTGCCGCGCCGCAGCCCTGGCATTTTTCCTTACAGTTCTCCGATACTTCCTCCCGCAGGGCACGCTCCCACTCCCGCTTCAGGTATTCCTTCGTGACGCCACAGTCAATAAAGTCCCAGGGCAGGATTTCGTCCAGAGGCCTTTGCCTGTGGGTATAGAAGTCCGGGGACAGACCGCATTCCGCCAGAGTTTCGAGCCATCTTTCATTGTCATAATACTCGCCCCAGGCGTCATAGAAGCTGCCTTTTTCGTATACCAGGCGGATTACCCGGCCCAGTCTCCTGTCCCCTCTGGCCAGTACACCTTCCATTACACTGGCGTCCGCCTCATGCCAATTGTACTTGATACTCTTCTGATTCAGCTGTTCCGAGATGGCCTTCCTGGTCTGATAGGCCTTGTCCAGGAAATCCTCTTTGGTACACTGGGGGGCCCATTGAAAGGGCGTAAAGGGCTTGGGCACAAAAAAGGAGGTACTGGCCACAATCTGCACACGGTTGCCGCCGCGCTTCTCCTTGGGCACCGTGTCGAAATAGGCTGCGGCAATTTTGTTGGAAAGCTCTGCAATGCCCCGGATATCTTCCTCTGTCTCCGTGGGAAGCCCCAACATGAAATACAGCTTCACCCTGGTCCATCCCCCTTCAAAGGCCAGGGCCGCCCCTTTGAGAATTGCTTCCTCCGTGAGGCCTTTGTTGATCACATTCCGCAGTCTCTGGCTTCCCGCCTCCGGCGCAAAAGTCAGACTGGATTTCTTGACATCCTGGACCTTGCTCATTACATCCAAAGAAAAGGCATCAATACGCAGGGAAGGCAGGGAAATGTTCACATGCTGTTTTCCGCACTCCCGGATAAGAAAATCCACCAGTTCCGGCAGTCCGGAATAGTCACTGGAACTCAGGGAACTGAGGGAAAGTTCTTCGTGACCGGTATTTTTCAGCAGCTCCATGGCGTAGGCCTTCAGGGTTTCCGGATCCCTCTCCCGAACCGGGCGGTATATCTGGCCTGCCTGACAGAAACGGCATCCCCGGATGCAGCCTCTCTGAATCTCCAGTACCGCCCTGTCCTGCGTGACTTTCATAAAGGGGACAATGGGCCTTGTAGGATAGGAAATCCTGTCCATGTCCGTGACAAGCTCCTTCCGGACCACGGCGGGGATTCCTTCTTCCAGAGGGAAAAACCGCTCAATGGTACCGTCCTTTTTGTAGGTCAC
This sequence comes from uncultured Lachnospiraceae bacterium, assembly GCA_947367855.1. GTDB lineage: Bacteria > Bacillota > Clostridia > Lachnospirales > Lachnospiraceae > Acetatifactor. Next base: position 239,222 of record CANBFE010000003.1, read on the forward strand.
ATCATAAAAACGGGGCACATACAATCCCGGCAGCTTTGCGGCCCTGCGCAGGAATTCCACCCGTCCAAGGTTCTGCCCCTTACATTCCTCATAGAGCGAAATCAGCTCCCGATACCTGGTCTCCCCCTCTCCCAGATAGAAAATATCAAAGAAATCCGCCAGAGGCTCCGGATTGTAGGTACAGGGGCCTCCGCCGATGACAATGGGACAGTCCTCTCCTCTTTCCGCCGCAAGCAGGGGAATCCGGGCCAGATCCAGTATCTGCAGGATATTGGTATAGCACATTTCGTACTGTATGGTGATTCCCAGAAAATCAAAATCACTCACCGGATCCTGGGACTCCAGGGCAAACAGGGGGATGTGCTCCTTCCTCATCAGGGCGTCCAGATCCACCCAGGGAGAAAACACACGTTCGCACCACACATCTTCCATGGAATTGAACATATCATACAGGATCTGCAGCCCCAGATGGGACATGCCGATCTCATACACATCGGGAAAGCAGAAGGCAAAACGGACCGCTACCCCGGCAGGATCCTTCATCACCGAATTGTACTCCCCGCCGATATAGCGTTCCGGCTTTTCGATACGCATCAGAATGTCGTCGTTTAATGCCAATTTTCTTTCGCAGCCGCAGGAATGCTCCGCGCTGTTTCTGTCTGTTGATATCATGGTAGAACTCCTCTCGGGCGTCTGTTTTATTTCTGTTTTCAGGACATAACTACATCAAGTATAACATCTGCGCACCTCAAAAGCAACGCCAAAGCTGAATTAAATCGTAAGCGTAAGCATAACAGTGAAAATCCCCATGTCTCGTCTTTGACAGGCGGCGGCAGGCATGGTATATTAATATCAGAACTAAACTCCAAACCACATACAAGGACCGGGAAGGGAAGTGCTGCGATGAAACCAACATTGGCACAAGAAAGATTCCATACCATCGACGATATTTACAAATTTCCGAAAACTGAAGCTGTAGTCCGGCCGCAGTCACCTCAACCTGCTGCCAGGGGACGAGCCGCTCTCATGTATCTGACCAAATAATCTAATAAAGCAATTTAAAATGAATGGAAAGGCGAAAAATATGAATGGAAACTTGGCGTACCAGGAAGAACCCAAAAAGGAACTGCTGAACGGGAAAATTGTCATGATGGCCGGCGCATCGGTGAATCACAACAGAGTGGTAGGAAATATTTATTACAGTTTCCGCAGCTATCTGAAAGGAAAAAAGTGCGAAGCCTTCAGCGACGGAGTAGATGTCTATCTCACGGATGCTGACCGCGTCATTCCGGACGCAATGATTATCTGCAATAAAAATATAGTCAAAGCGGATGGCATACACGGCGCGCCAGATCTGATTGTAGAAGTTCTGTCGCCCAGTACCGCAAAGAATGATAAGGGGTACAAAAAGGATCTGTATGAACAATCAGGAGTAAAAGAATACTGGATTGTTGATCCGGCCATGCGTTCCATCGAAGCCTATCTTTTAGAAAACGGCAGATACATCCTGAAAGACTTTTACGGCTTATTTCCGGATAATCTGGGACTGACAGAAAAGGAAAAGGCTGAAAGCAAAAAAGAGATACCGATCTCGCTCTATGGTGATTTTAGTATCCCTCTGGAAGAAATATTTCAGGATTTATTCTGACGCAGACAGGAATCCTGCCCGGATCATCGGCATGACCCAGGTTTTGCCTGAGCCTGCAGACGTTTCATGCAGATCCAGTAATTCCTCTCCGCCACATGCTTTGCCGTTTCGATTCGCCGGGCGATATCGCCGGATGCCAATGTCCAGTCCGACCGGACACATCCAAGGCGCAGGCAGCGCTCCGCCTCCCTGACCGTTTCCGGGGAGGCGCCTTCTTTGCAGAGTCTGTCTAAAGTTTTTTCTGTCAGGCTGTCGTAGTCCTGATGATGAAATGTCCCTGTGTCCGGATCATATTCCAGTTCGAAAATGTGTTTTTCTCCGCCATTCGGCAGAAAACAGGTATCTTCGGAAGATTCCGTTACATGCAGATAATACAGCGAGGCTCCTCTGCCGTTCTCCTTTTTTCGCAGAATCCGGCCCAAACGCTGAATCCGCTGCCGCTGTGTGGAAGTTCCGGACAGAATAATGCCCACAGAGGCATCTGGCACATCCAGGCCCTCATCTACCGCCTTGCATGCAATCAAAATCCGCAGTTCTCCGTGGCGGAAACGTTCCAGAACATTCCGGTTGGCCTGCTGTCCCATTTGGGAATGATACCGCCCGGTTTTTCCCGGATATCGTTCCTGAAGAAGCCGATACAGCTCCTCCGACTGGGCAATGCGTTCCCCGAAAATCAGGATTTTTCCCCCGGGGTCCAGTCTTTCGATGAGGTCTGCGGCGCAGAGCGTCCTGGACCGGGCCTGACAGACCAGACTTTTTCTCTTATAAGACAGCCCCATATATTGGGATGCGGTTTTCGCAAGCTGCCCTTTCCGCTCGCCTGCTAACATGGCCTATGTGAAAAAATCCGTCCAGGAGTTGAAAGCCGGGAGATGAATGATCTAAAACCAATCCCCGCCAATAGCAAAGGCGGGGATTTATTCTCATGAAACCATCCGAAAAGAAAAATCCGGCTGCACATTTACTTACAGGATTCCTTCATCCGTCTCACATCCGCCCCGGTCATCTCCCGGGCGGAATAGCGGGCCTGTTCATAGACCTGGGCCATTCCCCGGGTTTCCAGTTTCCTCTCCCACTCTGCCGCGGTATAAAGACCCAGACGGTTCCTGTCCTCTTCGGCCATCCGGGGCGCGGAGGACAGAAGCTTCTTTTTATATAGCCTGCGTATCCGTTCCTGGGGGGAAAGCGCCGCCAGGAAATTCGTCCTTTTCTTCTGGGTAATCCGCTCCAGTTCACATTTTTCCCGCAAGTCTACCGCATCTGCAGACTCTACATTCCGGGTCTTATGGAGGCGGAGATTTCTGTACTGCTGAATCAACTTAAACAGCTTTACCAGTAAAATCAGCGCGCCTATGCAGATAACGGCTACCAGAGCCACTATGGCCACTGCCTCCAAAACCTTCCAGAGCCAGAATGGTTCTCCAGGCTCAGGCAGAGCCATGTCTCCCATATTGGACTGGGGCTGCTCTTTCACCATGGGAATCTCCGCCTCCTCTTCCGTGACGGAATGCCCGGAAAACAGAAAGCGCAGAAAACGAAGCAGCAGATTCTTCAGGGGCTGCAGAAGCCCTGACAGCCAGGCAAACTGCGCGCTGAAAAAGAGAATTCCCGCGCCCAGAATCGTATAAGCCAGTACCAGTCCCATGCCGGAGTGAAACATTTCCGCAGCAGGCAGATAACCTGCGCTGCTTTCGTTTACGGAAAGGAAGTGAAGATAATGCTCTATGTAATATACGATAAAATACAGGGCGATGCCTGCAATCAGGGAAAGAATATAGCAGTTATCCCAGTTCCTGATCTCCAGGTAATGGACGAGAAACACGGAAAACGCTCCCATGCCCACGCCTGCCGCCAGATGTATCCTGTTCGAAAACACTGTGTCATGCTTCAGCCGAAGCACATGGGAATACAACAGATAGCCCAGTGCGCAGAAGATGCAGACCACCTTTCCCACGGGAAAGCCTGCCGGAATCAACAGGGAAAGAGATACTGTCCCTAAATGCAGCAGTACAAAGGGAAAGAGACGCGTCACTCGAATCCGAATGAGAAAAAAGCAGAAGGGAAACAGGCTGCACAATGCCCATGCCAGGAGCATGGAATTCCCCTCTCCCGTCAGATTCTGAGAAGCGCCTGCCACAAGCAGGGCCAGCGGATACAGCAGCCAGTGGTTCATCTGCTGAGTCAGGATTTCATTTACAAATCGGATTTTACCTATGTTCATTTCGACTCCTCTATCTTTACTGTCCGGTTCTCTCTTCTGCCCCGGAACCGGTCACTTTTGTCCCTTTATTCTTCAAAACGGACTACGTCGATATACTGCTCCAGGGCCGGCGGAAGCTCCGGGTCTCTGCCGGAAGAGGAAGGATAAAACCACAAAAAGGGATTTCCCGCATCCCGATACCGGGTCAGCAGTTCCACAAAGTCGTCATATCGATTGGGCGCCACAAAATAGGTAAAGGATCCCTGGGCCTTCTGAAACAGCATTTCCTCAAAGATCTCCGGGAAATTTGCCGCGGGCTGCTCCACATCAATTCTGGCAAGCCCCCTGTATACGGCATCCATCTGTCCCTGCCCTGCCTTGGGCGGAATGTTCAGAGGGCTGTGGGTGACGATGTCCACCCCATTGCCGTAACAGGACACCTGAATGCCCTGCTGCAGAAAAATCTGACACAGGGAAGCTACGATCCGCAGGGTCATCTCTACGGCAGCATCCTTTTTCAGGATATTGTCGTCCTGTATGTTGAAGAAGATCCGCACGCTTTTCAGGGAGGTATAATTCCTCTGATTTACCTTCAGATCTCCTGTTTTGGCTGTGGCTTTCCAGTTGATGCTGCGCATATCGTCATAGGGCTGGTATTCCCGGATACCCCGGTATTCAAAAGGGTCTTCCAGGAGGTGGCGTCTGGACAGCATTTCTCCGTTCATCCTTACCAGGGACTGCCGCAGTCTCGCCGCGTCATAGGGCCTGGGATACACATACACTTCCGTTTTTACCGGCCTGTCCGTCACAAGCTGGCCCAGAAAAAACAGATCCGAAGCCACCAGGCTGATCTCGTCAATGGTATAATATCCCCGTCGTCCGCCCTGAAATTTCAAAGTACGGGTTACCCGCTCTCCTCCGCCGATGCGGAATACATCGTTGCGGTAGTACTGGTCCGTGGTGCGGGAGCCCTTCTCGTTTCCGAAGATCAGATGCCTGTCTGTCTTGAACTTTACCTTCAGCATGGACAGGGGCAGCCTCTTCCTGTTTTCAATGATTTCCTTCAGCTCACCCTGTTCCCCCTCAAAGACAGGCTCCTTTCCGAAACTCACAGAGACATACAGAGACTTTTCCCAGAGCTTCTCGTACAGGAGCTTCTGTAACCAGAGAAGAAGAAAACCGATGAGACCGATGCCTAATAACCGGATCATCTGCCAAACTCCTCTGTGGGCACCGGGATCGATGCCAGAATATTTTCCATACGCTTCACCGTGCCCTCAGTGCCCCCGCAGCCATAGCCCAGCACGATCCGGTGGGCCAGTACAGGTATGGCCAGGGACCTGATGTCGTCCGGCGTCACATAATCCCTTCCCTCCAGATAAGCGTATGCTTTGGCGCAGCGAAGCAGGGCCAGGTTTCCTCTGGGACTGACGCCCAGGATGATCTCCTCTCCCTTTCTGGTGGCTTCCACAATGTCCACCATATATTCCCGTACGCAGGGATGGACAAAAACCCCAGCCGCTTCCGTTCTGGCCTTTTCCAGATCCGCAAGGGTCAGGACGCTTTCCAGTTCCGCCAGGGGTTCTCGGTCCATATATTTGTCCAGAATGGCAAGCTCCTCTGCCCTGTCAGGCAGTCCCATGGAAAGCCGCATCATAAAGCGGTCCATCTGGGCTTCCGGCAGGGGAAAGGTACCGGTAGTCTCCACCGGATTCTGGGTGGCAATGACGAAAAAGGGCTTTCCGGGCACATAGCTTTCGCCGTCTATGGTAACCTGCCGCTCCTCCATACATTCCAGAAGTCCTGCCTGGGTCCTGGGAGTGGCGCGGTTGATCTCGTCCGCCAGAAGAATATTGGTAAAAACCGGGCCTTTGCGCAGCACAAATTCATTTTTCTGCCTGTCATATATATTCAGTCCCGTGATGTCGCTGGGCAGCAGATCCGGGGTAAACTGAATCCTGGCAAATTCAGCGCTGACGCTTTTGGCCAGTGTCTTCGCCAACTTGGTTTTGCCTGTGCCCGGCACGTCCTCCAGTAAGACATGTCCGTCCGCAAGCAGAGCCGTCACAAGGAGCCGGATGGTCTGTTCCTTTCCTACGATTACTTTTGCGATGTTGGAGGAGAGTCTGTCTCCAAACGCTTTTCCGTTGTTTTCCATTTTCTGTGTGTTCCTTTCTATTATTTTCAGATTACGTCACTGCGCATCGGCTTCCTCATCTGTAAATTCCATGATATCTCCTATGTTGCACTCCAATGTTCTGCAGATCTTCTGCAGGCTTTCCAACGAAACGGTTTCGCCCTTTCCCATTTTTGCCAAAACATTAAAGCTGATTCCCGCCATATCTTTCAATTCTGTCCGATTCATTTTTTTGTCTATCAAAAGCTTCCATAATCTATCATAACATACAGACATTTCGATTCTCCCAACAGCTCTCTATTTATTGTAGTCTGACAGCAGTATACCGCACATTTGATAATATGTCAAGATAATCTCACGAAAATGTGAGAAAGTGTCGAACGTATATTCTGTCAAAAAAGCCCTTTGACATGAGTTGCTTTACTCACGGCAAAGGGCTTGGCTGATTCTCGGATTCTTCCGGTCTGATATAAGTTTTACAAAACAGAGGTTACAACAGGTCCGTTTACAACAATTTTCCACCATCTATAATAAGTACTTGATTTGCCATATTCTTAATATCTTTGGAATGCGTTACTATAATCACACATTTTTGATATTCATTCGCCAGATGCCGGAAAATATTCATGATATTCTTTTTATTCTCATCGTCCAGATTGCCCGTAGGCTCATCAGTAAAATGTACCCCGTCCCCGCAATCCCTTGTAAACACTGGCTTTAACGGCATACAAAAGTGTGTATAGTGTTCTGTTTTTCCTGTCGTTTGCCGTAAAAAAAGCATGACCGCAGCCATACTTCGACATTTTCCTGTATCTTCATTATATATGTGTGTTCCTATCCCGCACCGGTGAGCCGGTCATCCGGCACATGCTTTCATGCAGGATATGTACTCAAAATTTCTTTGCCAACGACCAACAGGCATACTTTTTTGTATGCTAGCTGTCGGTTCTTTACCCTTAAGGGCTATATTACAGTTTCCGGAGCAGTTCCCTGTTCTTCCGGTCCAACGCCTTTTTCAGCTTTTCATTCTCCTGCCGCAGGGCATCCATTTCCTGCTGCATCGCTCTGGCCTGTTTCTGCAGGGACAGTATCTCGTTGTTCATCGCCATGTCGAGTATGTTCTTCCTCGGATGGCTCATGCCGCCCTGCTGCTCCTGCACCTTATCGAGTGTCTGACGCACCAATGGGTTCTTGTAAAAAAAGCCTCTCGAAAGCCCTGTTTTTTCCATCAGCTTTGGGACTGTGACCTTTTCCCCCTCATCCATCATTTCAAAGATAGCTTTCCTCGCCCTATCTACCTTCTCATCGCTGGACTTCCGGTTACATTTCAGCATCTTCTCGTATTTGTTCATATTCTTCCTCCCATCCGTCCAGATTCTGTAGGATTATCTCCGACAGCATGTTCCTGACCTCCCGTGTCTCATCGGCCAGCGTCTGGTTGCTCATCTTTCTGTAATATTTCACATTCTGGACACTGCTGTGCCCCAGCAGTTTGGCGATGGTGAAATCGTCCAGATGCATCTCTGTCAGCTTTGCGCCATAGTAGTGCCGGAACATATGGCTCCCAAAACCGAACAGCCTGCCATTGTCATCCCGTAGGTCTTCCTTGTGGATCATCTCCACCACTTTGTTCTGCAGCCTATTGTATGGCAGGGGGTTCTCCGGGTTCTTATCATCCACAAAGATGAATCTTGTCGGACCGTGCCGTTCCTCCGTATAGGCTATCGCCCTGCGAATCAGATCCGCCAAATCGCGGCTCACTGGTTTCTCGAAAGTCTTGGTCTTCATCTGCCGTATCCGTATAATCGTCTCCCCACCGTATTCGTACAGGCAGTCCGTCTGGAGTGTCAGTGTGTCGGAAATCCGGGTGCCAAGCATCTGGTGTATGACCATCGCCCTGGCAATCTGCTCGTCCAACTTTACGATCCCCGCATTCAGCCTTTTCAGTTCCTCATCGGAGTATACCTTGAATTCCGGCTGCCGGGCAGGAGGGATGTCCCGGTTCAGAAAGAGCATTTCCAGGTTCGCGTAGTCGCATGCCTTGCCGATGCTCTCCAGGATGGAGCGGAGCCTGTTCAGGTCTGCATGGAAGCTCTTGGGCTCCGTATCCTCCGTTTTCAGGTAGGTCAGGTATTCCTCCAGGACTTCCCTGCTGATGTCCCGGCAGGACTGCACCCCTTTCTGCCTGTCTGCCAGATATCCGGTCAGGCGGCGCATTGCCGTCATCTCCTTCTGTACGCAGGCAATCGCTTCTTTCTGGAGGTTCAAATATATCCCCCTTTTGAGTTCTTCCCGTACTGCAGGTTGTGGTATCCTTGTGAAATTGACCGTCCTATAATTCTTTATAGGGTTTGCCTTGAACTGGATGTCTAGCCGGTCCAGTTCCCATATGTCCCTGTCGGTCTTCTTTTCCTCTGCCTCCCCCTGTCCGACAAATTCCAGTATCCCGACAAAGTAATTGATGAGCCCGCTCCTGCCCACCCCCGTGTTCCCGTATACACCATGTTTCTCGATGGTCAGCGGGATTCCCTCCGACATCATCCAGCCCTTGAGCTGGCGCAGCCACGTCTGCGTGTCACGGTTTTTGAGGCTTTCCACCCGTTTTGCCCTCTTTTGCAGGAAACAGCATATTTTTTTGTAATGCTGCATTTCCCCATAGACCGTCATCATCGACACGCTGCCTGCCCTATGCAGGATGAATGCGGCAAGTTCTTCCCGTATCTTCCCCGCTGGCACTGCGCTCAGGTCATAGTATGGGTTTTTCCCCATCCGTTTCTGTTGGATGTCCGTTGCCGTCCTGTAGCCATCCAGTTCTTTCAGGAATATCTTGTCCTCCATCCGCACCGCCCCTTTCTCCCTTTATTTTTAAGCCGGCCGCAAGGCTGCCGTACTCCTTAAAATATTTTTCGCTTGCTTTTTCTATCTTCCTTGGCATGTAGTCCACATACTGCCGGGTCATTTCCTCGTAGACATGCCCCAGATAATCCCTCACTCCCTGCAGGGACACCCCACTGTCATAGAACAGAGTGGCTATGCCGTGGCGGTAGTCGTGTGGCCTGAAGATGTATTCCCCACCCTCTATGCCGTTCTTTTCACAGTATTCCTGCATCCTGACCCGGTACGTAGCGCTTTTGTATGCCCCTCCCTGACTGCCCTGGAACACATATTCATCAGGCGTTATCCTGTGTTTTGTCAGGTATACCTTCATCAGCTTGTACAGGGCGTATGGTATGGGTATCCGCTTATAGCTCCGCATCTTGGTCTGGTAGACCTGCACCCATGCGTCCTTTCCCTGTATGTAATAGGCATCCCCCTTCAGCGTGCAGACCTCGCTGATGCGCAGCCCAATCCCCCATAGGTGGAGATACATCAGCCGGATATCCTCCGGGAAGCCAGGGAGTTTCCGCAGTATCTCCGCCCATACTTCCGATCCCACACTTCTGTCGTTATGTTCCGGCACCACTTTTTTCAGGTAATAGTCCACACGGAACGGTGCCCGCTCAATGTACCCCCTTGCGGTCAGGAAGTTAAAGAAGTGCTGGACCGCCAATGCCTGTGCGTTATAGGATTTCGGCCGGAGCTTTTTCTCCATCAGCTTTTGGAAATAGGCTTCCATCTGCCCCTCTGTGGCAGTGAGGACGTCCTGCTGCTCCAGCCCCGCCAGAAAGTCCCTCACCCATAGCTGTTCCGTCTGCAGCTTGCTGATCGACAGGTTGGTCACGCCAATCCCATATCGCATATATTTTTTCAACAGTTCCCGGTTACCTTTATTTGCTACCTCCAGAAAAGAAAGGCGTTTCACCGGCTGCGCTGGATTTATGCGTTCCGGCTGTAAGTGAAGGCGCTCCATGTACCATACGTTTGCGTCCCACCGTATCTCAGTGGCCTGCATAAAAAGAGCCTTCCTGCATAGGTCGATGATTCCGGCCGCTGCTCTTTTCGCCCCGGATGCCCGCATCACACCCTCTAATTCGTCCGCCTGCATAGGCTCGATGCCGTCAATGTCGCAGATGCCCCTGTCCACGCAGAAGCCATACAGCCCTTTCAGCCTGTGCAGATGAGCCAACATCTGGTCCCCCTTGTAGTTCCCTATGATGTAGTGCAGGCTGTCAAAGACCTGCCGTTTCATTTTTTCAGGAGCCGCGCGTCCGAAGTCCCATGCCAGCCCGTTCTTATGATTGGCACGGATGAACCGCTCTGCTATCTCCGGGTCCGGATGGTACGGCAGGAACAGGATGCCGTTCCTGTATTCTGCCGCTGGTTTCCCCTTCCCCCGTACTGCCCGCACCTGCCCTTTTATGGATTGGAGCTTGACCAGGTCCATGGCTTTCAAGTAAGCCAGATAGGCGGTAGAGCGGAATTGCCCTCTGAGACAGCTTTCATAGGCAGTCCTCGCCGGATAGTCCAAGTCACAGATATGCCATATCCCCTGTGCCTCCATGAATGCCCTGAGTTTATTTCTGTGCACGGAGGATATCTCTGTACATTCCGCAAGCTCCCTCTCCAGCTGTTCCTGTAATTGTCCTGTGTCCTCCTGCGGCACCGCCTGCAGGTATTGGTATGCCGGCATGCCCACCACCCTTTCCTATGGCATCTTCCCGATGCCGTAATTTACGGAATGCTTCTCGTAGAACTCCCGGCTCGCCTCCAGCAGCTTGTCATCCAGAATGCCCAGATATTTAATCGTGGTATCCAGATGCTTATGCCCCAGAGCCTGGCTGATCAGCTCCAGCGGCCAACCCGCATTCCATCTCGTGACTGCGAAATACCTCCGCAGCATGTGCGGCGTCAGTTCCGTCCCTGTCTTTTCCGCTGCCCGCTCCAGCATGGCGTAGACGCTGTCCACTTTCAGGGGCTGCCCCGCCGTATCGCCGGAGATGTTGATGAACAGGTAATTCTGGTGCTGGAGGAGTTCCCGGTACTCGGCAATGTATCCCATCAGGAAATCAAAGGCATCATTGCTGATCTTGGCTTTGCGGTACTCTGCGTTCTTTGCACGGGCATTGTTCTCATTGTCGTCACGGAAGTACACGCCGATGGTGTGCTTCTCATAGTCGATGTCCCTGGCATAATACACGCCCAGGATCTCCCCGATGCGGAACCCGGTCTCCGCGATCAGCAGGAGGAGCAGCTGGTCCCTGCTGTTGGTGCATGCCTGCAGGGTGGCGATGATCTCATCCTCCTTTGCCGCACGCACGTCCCGTTCCTCCGCTTTCATATAGCCGCCGAATGCCCTGCAGCGCAGCGTCCGCTTGACTCCTGCCGCATTCGGCACAGTAATCTGGCTGTAGGAGAGTACCCGGAGGCTCGGCGCATAGCCGCATTCCGCCATAAAAAGATAGAACCCGAACACATCCTTTAAGTATGCGTTACAGGTTCCATTGTCAGCGTCTCCCGCCTTCTTCTTTCCCGTGTGGCAGCCTTCTTTCAGCCAATACAGGAACTGTGTGAAATGGCTGCTCTGTTCCTCATATCCCATACCGCAGACCGTCTGGAAATCCAGGCATTTTTCTGCCAGGTATTCCATGTAGCAGCAGAGGGAAAAGGCATACCTTTTTACCGTGTTCGGGGAAAGGTTCGTCTTTATCTTATGTTTCAGATACCTGCTGGGAAGCAGGACAATGTCCAGCGTCTCGCCGTCCATGATGTAGAAATATCTTGTTGTTCCTTCGGCTGCTGTCTCCACCGTATACCGTTTCATCCGCTTCCGCCTCCTTCCCTGACGCCATACACAGTATACCGTGCAGGCGTGATGTTATCCATATCCATACCCAACAAACATGTCCGTCCAAAATAAAGCAGGACTGACAAAGGGGTTCCGCCGGTCTGGCAGCTTCCTGCCACACTAACCGCTACGTCGTCCGTCCCATAAACTGCCGCCATAGTATCGTCCTGCATTTCATGGTCTCGGATACACCATGCCTATACCAGTTCCATTGGCCCGGTCAGTGGGGAATACATCTGCAGGCCGCAGCTTTCTGCCAGTACCTTGAGCCTCACCATCTGCATGGACGAATGCGTCAGGCAACGGCGGTTTGTCACAAGCAGGATATCCACCTCTCCTCTGGTGGCTGCATCCACAAAACGCCGGAAACCGCTGCGCTCCCAAAGCGGCCTCCTCCCTATGTCGCTGGAACCGCCTGCCACTTCAACCCCTATCTGCCCCGCATATTCCCAAAGCTGCTCCCGCTGTTTCTTTAACATATCATCTTCATCCTCCGGCGCATCGATTGAGCAGTATGCCCATGCCCGTCTTACGCTCTCCATAAGCTGCCCCCTTTCTTTCCCCCGTTTCAGCCTGATATCTGCCAGCGTATTCCATATCTGTTTCTATCTGTCAATCCTGGGCCACCTGAGAGAAAAATATCCCGTCCAGACCGAAGCTGACCGCTATGGCATGGTCCACATCCTGCATGGTGGCCCTGCCTGCCCGGCCTATGTATTCCTTCAACCTGGCACGGTCGATAGTCCTCACCTGTTCCAACAGGACGGTGGACTCCTGTTCCAACCCGCAGTGGCTGTCCTCCAGTCTGATATGGGTGGGGAGCGATTTCTTCCCACACCTGCTGGTAATGGCTGCTGCAATCACCGTTGGGCTGTGCCGGTTCCCTATGTCGTTCTGTATGATCAGCACAGGTCGTGTACCGCCCTGCTCGCTCCCCACCACAGGCATCAGGTCGGCATAATAGATATCGCCCCGTTTGATGTTCAACTCTGTTTCCTCCTTTCCTCCAGGCAGTTCCCGGCATCCTCTTCCTATCCCATGCCGTATTCCGCCATGGCTGCCGCTCTGTCCTCCGCTGCAAAATACACATCTGCCTGCTGTCTGTCAAGCTGAAGAATTTCCCCAGCCTCCTTCTCCCCCATTTGAATCGGAGCCAGATGGGAGTTGATTTCCATACACAGTTTCTGGTCCGGACAGGTATCAATAAATCCCCCGCAGGTATCCAGGATGAGCCTGTCCCAAAGATCTGTAATAATCATCTTCTGTACACCCATGAAACGGCTGCCCACAAAGTTTGCCATATTTTCCGGTGTTGTGGCGATCAGGTATTCTTCCATAGGATTCTCTTTTCCCATTGCGTCTCCGGCTGACGGATACACATAGGCATAGCCCATCCGCTCCGTATCCATAATCCTTTCCATCATGTCTATGGTTTTCTGATCCATGCATTCCCTCCTAATTTAAAGTACATGCTTTGATGCATGTTTTTTTCATGACACAAGGACGGCGGCGGCTCCCGGTGTTGCCTTTTGGGATATCCCCCGGCTCCCTGGCAGTCTGCCGCCGTAGTTTCTATCATGAAAGCATTTCCTTTTGGGAAAATTCCACTGCCCGGAAATGCTTGTCCCTCGTTTTATCATTTCAATATCTGCCCCTGTTCGACACTACTTCCCGGGGCGGGCGCAGCATGCGCCCATAGGCAGCAGGCAAAGACCGACCGTGGCTGCAGGCCGTCATGGGTTTCTCACCCCTCCGAGGATCTCTCCGGGCCGCCCTCATTGCGTGGTCCCGCTCCTGCGGGGCTGTGACTGGACGGAAGTATCATTATAGGCTGTCCATGTCATAGCAAACGGCCCACCACAGGCCGCCTTGGGACGGACATTTGCCGCTCTGCACCTTTGATGTGATCTTTTTGACAGGTTTACCTGCAGGTGGTCTTGGCGTGCCCTCCGCACCGCTTCGCTCTTTCAAGCTGGACAGCTAACGTATCTATGCTGCTGGATATGACCGCCTGACGGCGGTATTTTTCAATGGGCAGAGAGGGAAAGAATCTCCCTCTACTTACTTCCACGTTGGCAGAACATTTTGTACACCCTGATATTTAGTTTTTTTCAAAAAAGTTTTTCAGCTTCTTCAGGATGCGTTTTTTCCTCTTGTGAACCGCATTGGGGTATATCCCCATGTCCACCGCCACTTCCCTTACAGTCTGGTTCTGGAAAAACAGGCGTTCAATCAGCTCCCGCTCATCACCAGACAGCAGGGAGAGCGCCTTATGTAGCTGCACATACTGAATCCTGCGCAGCACGGTTTCCTCCACACTCTCGGCCTCCCCGGCAAACTGCACCTCCTGTTCTGCCAACCGTTCCAGGGAATCCTCCCTGCTGGGTATAGTCGTTATGCTCTTGTCCTTCTGGCTTATGATAATCTGCTCCGTCTTAAGATCGTATTCTTGGTATTGCATTTTTCTTTCTGTGGTTTTCAGCACAGCAATCACATCCTCGCCGGCCTCCGGATACATCTTCCTGTAATCCGGGATTCTGTATGCCTTTGCCATAGGCTTGTCCTCCTTTTTTTGAATTTCAAAAAACGAAGGACAGGCGGCGGGCCGCGGCATTTCTCCCGGACAGCAAAAGAGCGCAGTTCCATTTTAGGAAATGCGCCCTTTTGTAATATAATGTCATTTATTGCAACACAAGAAACAATAATATAAATTATTGCCGAACAAAAAAACCGCAATCCACAATAGGAGTGCAGTTTTTTTAATATTTCCATATTGGTATTTGGGGAGCCAACTCTTCCCTTTCCTACAGCAAATCTGCGTTATCCCTTTCCAGGGAACACTAACATTCTAAATATAAACTACCACATAATGGATTTCTGTTATTAATTTTCTTTAAAACACATAAAATCACCTGGCCTTACTGACGTATGATACATATCAGCTTTTTTCTCTAACGCTTTCTCCATATCCCATTTAATTGTACTGGCCTTAAATTCCACTCCCTTCTTCTCTAACCACTCTTCCCATTTTTCGATTATCCCAACCTGCCCTTGGGTTATGGCGCCTTCCGAAAAAGCTCCCACTATTTTGGAATATATAGAAGAATCAAATCCTGAGTACAGTATCCCCCATCCCTTATCCGGTTCTTTTTCGTTCATATATCCCATTCCGCCAATGCCAATTGTCAATATTCCATTTTCATCCCTGAACGCATATCCGGCAATCTCCAATTCCGCATAGGTCATCGCCATTTCCCTGCTTGTCACAAGTGATGGGTATTTTTCCATATATATATTTGCAAGCTCCTCTAATTTCCGGGTTTGCTCCTCACCGTCAACTAGCATGCACGCGCCATTTCCTTCCGCGCCTTTCTTTCTGATTGAAGCGATTCCCGTGTATTGGTTTATTGTAATATCAAACCGCTCATTTATACAGGAACCCTTTATCTCATCAACCCCCATAAACTCTTTCAGGGTATTTTCCAGGAAAGCATCCATTCCGCAGGCGTTCATAAGCCCTCCCAGTCTGTCTTCCTGAACCAGGTAACGTTTTCCGGTTTCAGAATCAATCTGGACAGTTGTATTTTGGGGATCGAATCTGTAATATTTATCTGACGTTTTGTCATATATGCTCCAATGATTTTTTATTCCGTCTTTATTATAAACAGAAACTGCGTATTTCTCATTTTCAACCTTTTCAAGTTCGGTGCATGCCTGTGCGCCCAGGCTTTCAGATACGGCTCCGCCCCTAATGCTTGCCTTCATGCAACTATATGCATCATATGCGCTTAACCGGCCATTTTCAACCCGCTTCTCCGTCTGACAGGAATCCGCCCTGCCCACCCGTTCAAACAGGGATTTCCCCCGGTCAGGCGTATTCGTATTCCTGTACTCATATTGCCTTCCCCTCATCAAAACACTGTTAATTCCAACACTCATTATATGGTCTCCATTTTTTTAATTATTTTTTTGACTCTTTACAGACTTAAAATGCCAGTCCATAAAGAGTCATATACAAAAAACTCCTGCGCTCCCTCGATCAATTGAAATTATATGTCACGTCTACTGTGGAGGCACTTCCTACAGCTACGCCTCCTATTTTCACATAATAAACACCAGAAGGTATTCTGGACATATCAATTTCCAGTACTTCAGTGGCATAATTCGCAAAATTAATATTAATCTGCGATCCCGAGTCCGGAATAAAATATATAGTCCCTTGAACTAAACTGCGGCCGTTATTTCTAGGCATGGTCAATGTCAATGTCGAATCATCATACACTGCCTGCATACCAACTGTATATGTAGTTTTTGATGTTCCGAACCTAAAAGTCTTTACAGTTCTGGCTCCAACTTCAGTGACAGCCTGCACAGCTTTCAACGACTCAACTTCACTTGCATATACATAGTCCATACTGCTGAATAAAAACAGGGCAGCCATTGCAAACACAAAATACTTAATCCTTTTCATCTTATTAACCTCCATTTTGAATGCGCAGGAGTTTTTTATCTGTGCTGTTTGACTGAAAATAATCCAGTCATAACGGCAGTAATACTTTAGAGATTCCTCTGTCAGTCAGAACCTCCAGCTGCTCCCCAAAAGGTCCAAGCATTACCTCTTTGAAAGAGGTATATACATCGATTTTTCATAGCGTTCCACTGCTTTCTGGTGAATAGAACTGGGAACGCCTACCTTATTTCCTACTTCTTCTATCCGCCCATTCCTCACCTCACATCTGGTTTCATTAATTATGAATTCCCTGCTGGTATCTACTCCTAATTCCTTCAGAAATTCCAACATCATCGGTGTGCTGACCGCTGCACGATGCAGAGCCGAAAACGCCTGTTGGTCGCCGAAATGAATCAATGCGCTCAAACCAAATGCAAATGAACCTGCATTTTGGTAATCCTCCGCTGTTCCCTTTCCATAACTGTCAATTCTTACTCTGTCCCTCTCCACCGTGAACTTATAACCATTACCAAATTCAAAGACATTTCCCACGCCTATGCTAAGGCGGTTCCTCAAAGGGTCATAGCCTGTAGGATGTGTGGTTTTATATGGCTGAGTTATCTTACCAAAAACACTGATTTCCTCCGGCGTATATCTTACTGCTGCATTGGCGGTAAACACCTTTTCTCCATTGATACAATAGGTACTCGTAGTGGCATCAACTATCTCCGAAGTGATTTCAATTTCATCACCCTGCAATGTATCCAGTATATTTTTTCCCAGCCCCATCTCCTTCATCAGTCTGAGCATCTGTTTAACGCAACCTTTACGCTGTTGGTCAAAACCATTCAGCGCATCGGAATCTTCGCCCTTCAAGTTATCATTAAAATACTCTACAAATTCATCGTGAGAACCGTCTTTTGTAGACAGTTTCCCTGTTTTTATGTTGTAAATATACGAATTAACGCTTCCAACTCCACTAATGCTCATTTTTTCCTCCTTGCAAGGCGAACTAATACCACTTACCTGGTATTAATCCGCCTTGTTACCTAAACTTTTATAATGCCATCTTAAAAATCTATTTCATTTCCGGGATATGGCTCCATAATGCAGGCAAAACTGCCATTCATCACAGCAGTCCAATAAGTAAAATGACTGCCGTTTTTGCATTTGCCTCCAATGGTCCATGACTGCCCTAATGGTGCTTGTGTAATGCCGCTAACCGCACCGGAACTTGAAGTGTAATATGTTTTTCCTCCAGCCCGCATATAGCTCATCACTTCAGAGCACTCTTTGCCCTGAGGAAATTTATTGGAAATAGACAAATTTATAATAGCAGTCTGAGCCGGCACTGCTGTTCCTGTCAAATTGCAGGTATATGTTCTATAGTCATCACCCCAAATTTGGACAGAACCGTATGTAGGCATGTTTACAATCCTAAAAGTCTGAATAGCGGGACCAACATAGAAAAAGTAATTCATCATATCAGCAGACCAGTCTCCGCCGCTTGCCACTCTTATATAATAAGTGCCTGATATTTCCGGCTGAAAATAAAAATATTTCTCTGGCTGTTTTGCGTACACATTATGTATACTGGGATCAGTACTCCATACGGTTGCAGTATTATCCGGATATACATAATATACTTCAATAAACACATTTCTGCTTCCAACATTTCTTATGTCAACAAAGTATGTTTCTCCAGCTTCCATACGAGTAGTATACCAGTCAACATCTGTATCGGAATGCAGGCCCGCAGTCCTCATGCCCAATGTATACAGTTCATGCCTTGAGGTCAACTGCGGTGTAATAACTTCTACGCTGTCATAAGGCTTTGCGGTCAGCCATGTATCATTGGGTTCATACTCATCAGGTGTTGTTATCAACGGCTGTATCCCATTGTTATCCGCAAACACCTCATCTACCTGAGCACTGCTTAACCGAATCGGCTCCATTGTATCAAACTCTACCGACTCAAAATAGTCAGTAGATACATCTGAAACAACAGTTTCTGTTTCTTCTGCCATGACCGGCATAGAAAACAACATGCTACATGCTACCAAAAGTCCAAACATACGTTTCATTTTCATTGTCTTTGTCTCCTTTTAAATTTTTTGACATACTAATTTAAAATCAATACGTCCTTTCTGCCGATGTTGCAGCCTTAGTTTCCCCATCTGCACTACAAATCATAGTAACCCGGTATGTGCCTCTGGAAACCTGGTATGTTTCAGCAACAGATGCGCTTCGTGTATCACTGGAAGTTTCCCAGGATTCCACATCAACCTATTTGCCTGAAACATTTTGGGCAGCAATAAATATTTCAATCAAACAGCGGCTTTTCCTGTATTGGATTGTTTGGTATTGATTTTTTCAAATTTGTTTATAATCTGTTTCTTCTACATAAATCATTACGCCGCTGCATAATCTTTTAATGAGGACATACACGGTAATAGCTGCTTTCGATTACATCCAGTGTCCATATCGTACCACATGAAGTACATCTTATGGCATCCCAGGAAACAACATTACAACTCCCGTCATTATTCTTTGCATGACCGGTGAGCACACCTGCCTGATACTTATGCGCACAGTTAGCATATAAGGATGCCTCGCTTACCTCCACATCCTCTTCTGCGCCTTCCATATCGACGAACCTGAACGTCGATTCCTCACCTGCCTCTGCCGGCAGATTATACAATGACAGGGGGGCGATTATCCCATTTTCCACCATTTCTATAGCGGCTTCATAATCAAAACTATGCTGTTCCAAAGCAAGTCTCGCCTCTCCGTGTATGGAAAAAACCTCAACAGAGCGATCTGCAACGAAAGTGTACTCATCCAAATCAGTAACCTTCTCCGCCGCAATCACATTTTCCCCACTTGCAGACACCTGCATGCCAGGAATCGCCCCCATCATCAGCCCCGCAGCCAATGCAAAACACACAAATAACTTCTTTTTCATTTTCCTTCCTTTCCGCATACTTTAGCATGCTTACTATGATAACCAAACACTTCCCTATAAAGAAACAGATTATTTATGTCAAATCGCCAAACATCAAAATTCGGCGTTTTGCCATCACTCAACAAAAAGTAATTTTCCTTTTTCCAACCCCCACACCTCATCTGTTTTTTCCACGATGCTCTGGGAATGGCTTACAATAATCACACATGTATCCTGTCTTCTGCTCAAACCGCACAATAGTTCCATCACCGCCTCCGCCGTGTCTGAATCCAGATTACTTGTAGGTTCGTCTGCGATTAATATATCCGGGCTGTTGCAGACTGCTCTGGCGATTGCCACTCGCTGCTGTTCCCCTCCGGATAAATATTTCACTTTTTTGTGCATCAGCTTTTCATCAATCCCCACCTCTTCCAACATCCTGCGTGCCATTTCGCAGGATGTTTTTCCCTTTTTGCCGGCTATGCTTTGTGCAATCAGTAGATTCTCCAGACTGGACGCACCGGGAATCAGATTATATCCCTGAAAAACTACCCCTATATGTTTTGTGCGGTATTCATTTTCATTCAGATTATCCAGATTATTCCCCTGATACAAAATTCTGCCTTCCGTGCATGTATCCATTCTGGATAAAAGCGACAATATAGTTGTTTTACCGGATCCAGATTTTCCGATAATCCCGTATACTTTCCCTTTTTCAAACTCAACATTAATTCCCTTCAAGATGTATCTGTCCGCCCTGGGATAACGGTAACAGACATTTTCCATTTTCAAAATGCACATCAGACTTTCACCTCTCTATCAACAATTTCATAGGTTCCCGCCGCAGCAAAAGGCATAGATACATGCTGCTCACCAGCACCCCTATTGACAATACATAGACAATAATTACCCCCAGAGTTCTGACAGTAAAACGAACATGCGTTTCGTAAATTTCCATTGGAATACTGTCCTCGGATTCATTGTTCAGCTTAATCACCCCATTCCCAAAATCCTGAGAAGAGTCCTGTCTGCTGTCCCCGGCCTCCTGAATCTGCTGTTCCAATACCCTGTCAAATATGGGCTGCGAAATCCAACTGCCCAGTCCCATCCCCAGAATCATCCCTGTCATACAGATAATAACAGATTCCGTCAACATCATAAGCATTATACTTTTTTTCCTCATCCCCATTGCTCGGAGGATACCCAATTCATATTTTCTGTCCTGCACTTGTAATACGGAAAGCAATGACAAAACCGCCAGCCCCGTTACCGTAACCACAAAAAACATGATTTTCATTATCTTCTGCAGCCCTTTCACCGGCTCCATGGCCATATAATAATTGTCTGCGTCAACATTCACATTATAGATGTCCGGCAGCCCCTTCTCCCTGACTTCCCTCTCAAACGAATCCGCAGCCTCCGCGCTTTTCAAATAGTACACTGCTTCTACATTTGCTGCCGTTATTTCTTTCCCTGTCAATGTCCCATAGCTTACCAGAATCTCATTTCTCCTGTTGTTCGCTCCGGCACCATTTCCTCCTGAACGCAAAACTGTTTCATCGGAATAAATGCCTGTGACAAGCAGGGAAAACGTTTCCGTCTCTTCCTGAACATTAAATACCTGCAAACGATCTCCAATCTGTAAATAATTTTTTTCTGCAAAATCCTTGCTGATAATGCAGGTGTCCTCATCCTCCTTACAGTCTCCCTGAACTATTCCCCTTGCGCCCAGAACAAATTCCTCCGCCAGGGTAAAATCCGAGTATGCAACCAGCACACAGTTCCCCTGCCCTAAACCATTCTCAATTTCCCCCTCTTTATTTGGAACAAAAGACAGGCCATAGGGGTCATTATCCTGACTTTCCTGTCCTACTGCCCGGATTTCTTCTCCGTATACCCGCAGAGTTATGGTAAACAAGGTGTCTTTTATATATTTAGATTCTGAAAATTCCTCCAATTTACCTGATGTGATTTCCGGTATCTGAAGATAGCCGTTTTCGTCCGTCCCCAGAGCCAGGGACTTCCTTAAGTCAGGCGTAAAGCCGGCGCTTATTCCGATACGGTCGGCATAATTTTCCAACGTCTTCTGAGCTGTAGTACGCACCATAGTTGTTACTGTAATACTTGCTGCAATTACCATCGTCACCATTGTGATAATAAGATACCTCTTCCAATTTCTAACGATTCCACTTAAAACTCTTTCCATATGATTCATGCTGCATCTTCAACTCCTTTTTTCTATAATAGCATACTCAATGTTAATTTTCTGTTAATGAAAAGACTGCCGCATTAAGGCGCGACAGTCTTTTCATTAGGAATTGTGGAAAAATATCTGATACAACTTGTTCAGGCAAAAGCCCGGAAATACAAGGAAATTCGCGATAAACTCGTATCAGTTATTTGCAGGCACTTCCTTAACCCCCGGAGGGAAAACCATTTTAAAACATGTCCCTTTTCCCCGTTCACTTTTTACCCAGAGATACGCATCGCTCAGCCATGCAACATGCTTTACCAGGCTGAGCCCTATGCCATATCCATCCTTCTTCACGGTCGCAATGCGATAACCGTCCCCAAATATTTTTTCCCTTTCATCCGGCTCAATCCCTTCTCCATGATCCCATACTTCCAAAAACGGGCATTCATGGCAGACTCCAACTACCACGTCAATCGCTTTTCCACCTCCGTACTTGATGGCGTTGTCCAGCAGATTGCACACCGCCCTGTAAATCCATAGTTCATTTCCCCACACACTGACTTCTTTCTCTTCCTCAAATGTAAAAACAATTCTGTTATGCACTTTGCTGAATTCATCTGCCGCCTTCCCGCAGACTAACGCAAGGTCCAGTTTCTGTGGACTGCATTCGTTTTTATGAGTACATAATGTCAGGATATCGTCCATATCTTTCACCAAAGAGTCAATCGCAGGTAAAAGACTTTCCGTATTTCCGTTCTGAATCTTTGCCCGCAGAAGAGCCATTGCATTTTTATATTCATGAGAAACATATGCGCCAAGATGCCGGAAATCTGCATAAACCTGATTGACCCTTTTCTGAAAATCTGCAAAAGCAGCCTTTAGCCTTTGAAAGTTTCCGGGCACTTGAAAATTGCTTTCCTCTGACTGCTCCCATTTTTCAAAATAATGAGCCAGTTCATCCAACGGCTTTTTTACTATTTTTTTATAAGTGTTATATACCCCGAGGCATAACAAAGCCATCATGGTAACTTGAAACACAACAAAAAAAACAAATGCATCCCGTATGCTCATCAAAAATATTCTTTCGATTTTAGTTCCGGATACCAGATACCTCTGAAAATCATCAGTCGGGATTATAATTGCCCTTTTCTGGATTGAAAGCATCTGTACGTCAATATAGCAATCCCCAAAATTCTTTGAAACAGAATGCCCCAGATAAAAAAGGAAAATCACTGAAACAAAAATCATCAACAGGGTCAATAGGCTTACATAAAAAAGCAATACCTTTTCAAACGGCTTATTTTTTATAATACGCATAATTGATATCCTTTCCCTTTCCACGTCACCAGCAGATCCCGTCCGGATGCTTCTTTCAGTTTTCTCCGCAGATTTGCAATGTGAACCCGGAGTACCGAGGAAAAGGGATTATAAAATTCATCATAAATATGTTCTGCTATCTCTTCACTGGAGATAATACCGGTACCACGCTGCACCATATAACATAAAATATCAAATTCCTTCGCAGATAACGGGATTGGTTTTCCGCCATATAAAACCAGTCTTTGCAGCGGATTCACTTCCAGTTCTCCGATACGAATAAGTGCACTTGTGCGGCCATATAACCTCCGCACTACAGCATGAATCCTCGATGCAAGCTCTTCAAAATCAAAAGGTTTGACGATATAATCGTCTGCCCCGCTGTCCAGTCCACAAGTTATGTCCTGGAGAGCATCCCTTGCAGATATGATAAGGACCGGAACATTTCTGTCCTCTGCCCGGAAGCAACGGAGAATCTCCAGTCCGTCTTTATCAGGAAGATTCAAATCCAGCAAAACGGCCTCATAATCTGTCACAAACGCTTTCTCTTCCCCGTCCATCCCCAGATTTGCCACATCCACGACAAACCCTTTCTTCTCCAACCCCTCTTTAATTTCATATGAAAGCTCCTTGTCATCCTCAATAATCAAAATTCTCATTCCCATCTCCTTACACTGTTTACCTAATCCATCCGCTCTCTTTATTTACCGCACAAGATTATTCTTCCACCCATGCGGCTGCTCATCCAACGCTATTTTTAATAACGTCCATGTTACACTATGATATATCGGCAAAAAAGGGCTTGTTCTCTATTATTACTAGAAAATAGTGTGCAAAAAAACGACATACAAGCAACAATGCAGAACCGAATCCTTTTTACTTATATTGTGCCTATACTACTTGTTTTTTCCTAACTCAGAGTTAACATACACCAACTACGGGACTAGGAGGCGTTCTTTATGGACAAAAATTCTTTGTTGTACCAGCTGATGGCAATGCGGATGAATGGCATCATGAACGGTGTCGCTGAACAGGACGAGGACTATCAGGCATCACTCAGTGCAGCCGATCTGCAATATTATAAACACCCTTTCCGCTTTGACTATAGCTGTATCTTTACTTCCGGCAAGAACCAATTTGACGACCTCTGGAGTGAATGGTACTCCTTTCAGCTCCTTGCGCTTACAAAAGACACCCCTCTGGCCGAACTGGACTATCAGGATATGTTCCGATGCCTGCCGGAAGAACAGCAGAAAGAGATCCTTGGTAAACGGGAGTATTTCCCTGGCCTGGCCGGAATCAGCCTTTGATGAGGCCGTCTGTCCGGTAACAGCATATTTCTTTCTCTGCCGGTAAATATTTCTTAGAGTGATACCTTCGCTGCTTACGTCACTATGTCATATCCCTTACGCCGCCAGGAGGGCGCACTCCCCCCTTGGCGGCGTTTCTTTTTCGAAAAGTTCTCAGAATATCACCAGGATGCTTTTCAGGTTCTGCCTTTCAGCGTAAAGAGCAGGCTGCTCCGCCCGCCGTTCTCCCGCCAGCGCTGTTCTTTTGTGACAAGCCCTGCCCGCACCAGGTCGTCAATGGCCCTCTCCACCGTCCTGCGCGAAAGCTGCAGCTCCCTGGCTATGGTCCCAATGGCCGGGTAGCACTGACCCTCCTGATTGCTGCGATCCTTCAGGTACATATACACGGCCTTGGCGCGGTGTGGCAGTTCCTGGGCATAGATCTCCGTAAAATACCCCATAGACGCCCCCTAATCTGTCCGCAGGGGCAGGCGCCGGGGCAGGCGTGATTGCTCTTTCTCCGGGAATACTGGCGTATGGCCCTGGCCGCCCGGATGGGCTGCACCTGATGGCTGGGGCATCGGGGCATGGGACTGCCCTCCTGCCCTTGCAGCAGGAAGCGGCGGGAAATCCCCATCACCGCCATCGTCCATGTCATCCTCCCGCCGGCGCAGGATCTCCTGCTCCAGTTCAAAGCGGTCCGCATAGGACACCTCCCTTGCCGCCCTCTCCGGCACTTCATAAGCCTCCCCGAATACAATCCCCCATCTTAAGAACAGCGGGAGCCTTGTCTGCATGGGGCAGCACCCGGTCTTTGCAAGGATGAAGTGCCCCTTGGGGAGCGTCTTTAGTTCGTCCGGCGACATCAACGGCCGGCCCATCATCTGCAGGCTCTGGCTGGGGTCGTTCTTCCCCCTGGAGATGGAGCCGGACAGCACTGTCCTGTTCCCCAGGGCTTTGGAGAGGATGTCCGCGCTCTCCGAGTTGGGCGCAAAGCCGCCGAACAGGATGTCCTGGCAGTTGTCGATGATGATGCTGGAGCCTTCTTTCCCGTAGTTCTTCTGCAGCTGTGCAAAGCTCTGGATGATGGGCACCATGCTGATGCGCCTGGAACGGCCTGCGGAGAACATCATCTCCATGGACTCGATCTTCGGTATCGTTCCGATCTCATCCGCAAACACCATGACCCGGTTGGGCAGCTTCCCTCCGTGCTCGTCCGCAATGGAGAGCATTTCCCGGTAGAGCTGCTGGAGAAATAAGGACACCATGAAGTATTTTGTGTTATCTTCCTCCGGCAGCACGATGAAGATGGCCGCCCTGCTGGTACAGAAAGTTTCCGTATCCAGGGTGCTGTCAAAGCACAGGATCTGCTCCATCTCGCTGTCCAGGAATGCGTTCAGGCGACTCATGGCGGTGGAGAGCACCGAGGCCATGGCCTGTTCCGCGCTGTTCAGCGCCGCCCCCGCAAACCACCTTGCCTTGTGTTCGGCGGGCAGCTTATCCATCAATAGCTGGAACAGGTTCCGGTTCTTTACCGGAGACGGTGCCATCAGGTCCTGGAGCAGCTTGAACACGGAGACGATGTGGCGCTTCTGTGGCGGACAGTATTCCGCGATCAACAGGATCACCGATGCCAAAAGCCCCTCCGCCGCATCATAAAAGAATGCGTTCTGCCCATAGCTGCTGGCCTGTGCGCCGTCCGAGCAGATGATGGTCTTTGCCGTGATCTTGGCATACTTCTCCGCCCTGGCTTTGGCTGCCAGGTTCCCTGAGTCTGCAAGGTATTCATCCATGTATTTGTTCACCATGGTCAGGATGTTGCCGCCGTCCGAGCGGGTGGGGTTGCGCAGGTCAAGGATGGATACCCGGTAGCCGTAGTGTTCCTTTGCGATCCCCGCGTAGTTGCGGAACAGGTCGCCCTTGGTGTCCGTGGTCACGAAGCTCATCCCGGACGCACAGGCGTATTCGATGTTGGGGTACAGGAAGTTGGCTGTCTTGCCAACGCCTGCGGCGCCGATCATCAGGCAGTGGATGTCCCCCTCGTCCACCAGCGCGGTGATGCCTGCCCCATGTTTTTTATACCCCACCACCAGCCCCTGTGCTGTAGGCAGGTTCTCGCCCCTGCGCCATTTCTCCGGCTCGTAGGGGACATGGGCATAGGCCTCCCGGATCTCCTTCCCCGTGGCAAACCGCGCCGTGCCGTGCTGGCCGTCCCCAACGGTCCGTGACTTGATCCCGTTTAAGGTGTAATAATGCGACAGCAGGGAGATGCCGCCGATGACGGCGAACATTCCTGCACCCATCAGTATCAGCATTACGACTGGCTGCATATCTGTGCCATCCCTCCCTCCTGTTTCTGTGCCTGCTGTTTCCCGGCCACAAAAATATGGGCCTTGATGCACTCCATCACAAGGCCCACACATTTTTTGACCAGCATTTCTTTTTCCTCATCCGTCCCCGGTCCTGTTCCCGAAAAGCAGGCCATCACGTTTTCAAAGGCGGCCTGCATATCCACAAGCCGGGATTTCAGGTTGCCTTTATCCCTGTGGGGCCTGTACCTGGCGCACAGGTTGTCGATGATCTGCCCGGGCGCTGCGTCCCGCCCCAGCTCCTTTCCGTACTTCTCCATGATCCTGACCGCAATCCCCGCCAGGATCAGGCCGTCCCCGTCAAAGGCATCCTCCAGCTGTTCCAGGCCGGTCCCTTTCTGCAGCGTCTGGTAGATCCCGTAGTGGTACCGTTTCAGGGATTCCGCAGTGGCATGCCGGATGTCCATGCCCTCCGCCACTTCCTTGAGCGTCCTGCACCATGCCCTGCACTCCATTATCCCCGGATGCTCCTTTGCCGGGATCGGCTCCATCCCGTTCTGCGCTTTCAGATCCTCGTTCCAGTCCTTGTTAACCGGCTGCAGCATCCTCACACGGATATCCCGCCGCCGCTCCTTTACAGCATCCGCCAGCCGGTAGCTGTTCTCTATGCCTGCGGGGTCATGGTCCAGGCAGAGGACGACTGTGTCGGCCTGGGGGCTGTCCTCCAGCACCTGCAGCATGGCGTGTGCCGATATGCCGCTCAGTGCCACATAGCTGTTCTCCTGCCAGCCTTTTTTGTGCAGTGTGATAAAGGACAGCATGTCGATGGGAGCCTCAAACACATAGACGGTGTTCCCTTTCCCAAGATACCGGAAACTGTATCTGGGATCGCTGCCGTCCACGTTGCCCTTGAACGCGTCCCCTTTTGTATGGCTCCCCCTCTTATGGGCATGGCGGGCTGTCCCGTCCACGTCATACCCCACAAACACCACGTTGTGGTACTTTGCGTCCTCATAGACCATCTTTTTTCCGGCGAAAGCGGAGACCACCTCCCGGTCCAGGCAGCGGCTCTTTGTCAGGTAGGCATATGCCCGCCGCATGTCCTGGTTCGCCTCCGGCAGCGCAAAGGGCCTTTGCTCTTTTTCCCTCTCCGGCTCACTGGCGCGGTATGCCTGACCCTGCTCCCCGCCAAGGAGCAGGGTGACCGCCTCCGGGAACGTGCTGTTGTAATGCATCTGAACAAAGTCGATGGCGCAGCCCCCGGTCCCTGCCGCATGGTCGTACCAGCGGTTGCCCCGCACCGTGATGCTGTGGTCGCTTGCAAGCCTTTTCTCCCTGCCGGAGCGCAGCAGCTTCTCCCCGCGCCGGGAAAGGAAGTCCTCTAAGTCCACCTCGTTTGCACGCTGTTTCTGCTCGTCCGTAAAATAAACAAATCCTGCCATCCCTACACCTCCTGCCTGCTTTTGCAGGCGTCCATTCAAGCATAAAATACCCCTCCTGCGTTCTGCCGCTTGTAAAAGTCGGCTGTGCAGAATTTCATTCCTCCGGATATCCACCCAGCGGCAGGCCACCTGGGTCTTTAGCAGCCTTATGCATACGGCAATTCCGCCCTCTGGGTTAAGGCCATATCTGCTGTACCGGTTCCCTGTCATCCCGCTTGTGTCCCTGCGCCTGTTTCTTTTCAGACAGCCTGCGGCGGCGTTTCCGGTCGATATGGAACGGGCTGCCTCCTGCAGCCCTCTGCACATCCTCCCGGAACAGCTTTTCCAGGCGATGCATCAGGCGGGTTGCTGCAAGGAACAGGTCGGGATTCTGGAATGCATCCATGTGCTCCAGCAGGAATGCCGCATATATGTTTCCCTGCTCTGCGGCGGCCTGCAGATACGCAACGGCTTTCTCCTTGTCACGGGGAATGTCCTTCCCGCAGAGGTACAGTTTTCCAAGGGCATATTGGGCGTATTGGTTTCCCTGCCCTGCGGACTGTTCCAGCCAGCAGACGGCTTTTTCCACATTCTTTGAGATGTCCTCCCCGGAAAGGTACAGCTTTCCAAGGGCATACTGGGCATATTGGTTCCCTTTTCCTGCAGAAAAAGCCAGCCAGCGGACAGCCTCTTTCTCATCCTTGGGGATATCCTCCCCGGAAAGGTACAGCCGCCCCAGGCGGTATGCCGCATACCCATTTCCCTGTCCTGCCGATGAGATGAACAGCTCCACCGCCCTTGCAGCGTCCTTCTCCACCACCTCCCCAGAGAGGCAGAGCTTTCCGAGGGTATACTGGGCGGCGGCGTTTCCTGCCTCCGCCGCCTTTGTGATCCAACGGACGGCCTGCACCGTATTGCCGTTCCCATTTTCCAGCCACAGCTTCCCAAGGGCATACTGTGCATGGATGTTCCCCAGTTCCGCCGCCCGCTCCCAATAAGCTGCGGCTGCCCCGTCATCCTTTTGGGTTCCAGTCCCGGTGTGCAGCATCTGTCCCAGGCGGTACTGCAGCCTGTCTTCCCCGCTTTTTTCCTCCAGATGCAGGAAGCCAGAAAACGCATTCTGAAAATAGGCCCCTGCCTGGCCGCTGTCCTTCTGTGTGCCGGTCCCGTCACGGTACATCTTCGCCAGTTCATAATCCGCATAGGGGTTGCCCTGCTCTGCAGAGCAGCCATAAAGCCGGAAAGCCTCTGCATCATCCTGCACCACGCCCTGCCCCCTTAGGTAAAGTCCCCCAAGGGAATACTGCGCGAACTTATGCCCTGCGGCTGCCGCCTGGGCCAGCCACCCTGCCGCCGTTCCGTAGTCCTGCCCGGTGCCAAGGCCGGCGGCATACATTTTCCCGATGCGGTACTGCAGGTAGGGGCGCTTCCGTTCCTTTGCCCTTCCCTCGGCTTCCCGGAAAGCCTGCAGCGCCCTTGCATACCATCCCTGCGCCGCATCCTGGTCCGCGTCCTGCCCAAGGCCGTCTGCACACATCCTTCCCAGGTCATGCATCGCCAGGGCGTTCCCTGCCTCCGCCTCCCGCCGCAACAGGGAGCGTGCCTGTGCAAAGTCCTGCAGGACATCCCCTGTTCCATAGAGATACTATCGCGCCAGCTTATAATCCCTGTTCCATTCTGCATGGAGGACCGGACTGCCGCCATCATCCGGTGATTCCCTTTCCACTGCCCCGCCGTCATGCGCCTCCACTCCGTCTGCACCCTCCAATGGCCAGCCAGGGACATCTTCCGGAGCCCAGTCAGGAGCGTCCTCCGGAAACTGGTCGGTGCCTTCCCCATCCGGCTGGTCTGCTCCATCCAGAAATGGGCATTCCCTCTTTTCCTCCTGCAGTGTCTCATCCTCGAAAAGGAACCTGCCGCTGCCAAGCCTGACCGCCTCCGCGATCACCATGTTCTTCAGGCTCTTAAACTGCGGCTGGCAGGAAAGCGGCGGCAGGGGCGGCGTGTTGTTCCGGTAGGTCAGCAGAATCTCATCCTGCCATTTCCCCCATGCCCGGTACAGCGCGTCCACCTTTTCCTCCTTGGCCAGCTCATCCACAATCCGGTCTACCAGGTTCTTCACATCCCGCTTAAGATACCCGTATACTTTTTTCCCGGCCGTATTCTGCAGGCGCTCCGCCAGACGGGCCATCATCTTTTCCATCTCTGAATTCGCCACCGTACTGCGGCGCAGCGCATCCATCATCTCCTGTACTGCATCGGCAGCCCCTTTTTTCAGATCCGCGCGGGATTGGTTCTGCTTTTCATAGATATGTGCGAAATCCTGCCGGAAGATATCGTGGGCCAGCTCCGATCGCATGGACTCGATAGATTCTTTTGTCAGGTATCCGTCATTATCCTTTGCGGAATAGACCATCAGGTGTACATGGGGATGGTGCCCCTCATTATGGAATGCGGCATACCAACGCAGGTTTGTGCTGTCAATCTTCATGTGCTTACAGAGCATTGCCCTCTTGGAACGCAGCAGCGCCATCCACTGTGCGGCGCTGTCATAGCCCAGCCTTGCTGCATCCTCCCGCCGCAGGGAGATGACGTGGGTCCACACCGGGCCTTTATGTCTGGCCGCTTCTTCCTGCACCTGTTTCAGCACCACTGCTTTTCCTGCGTCCGTAAACAGCCCATGTTCCCCCAGGCGCTCCACCCTGGGACGGTTTGCGATGTAGTCCACATAGTTCTCCCGGCTGCCGATGAGGTCCATGTTCTGCTCTACGGTACAAGAGATAAATTCCGATGCGTTCCCCATGGTTGGGCGCAGCAAGAAGTCCGCGTATTCCAACATCTCCTTTGCGGATGGGATGTCATGGACTATCCGGTGGATCAGGTCTTTCTGCTGTGCCGTGGCCGGGAGGTTCCGGCTGCTTCCCCCCACTTTCTCCACGCCCTCCCGGGTGCTGACGTAACGGACGTAATTCTCCACCTGTTCCGGAGGCGCATCCCGCAGGTAGCGGGAGGTGAGAATGATTTTGGGCATGGTAATCCTCCAAAAAGAAAAACGGAAAGCATTTCGCTCTCCGCATATCTTATCGCTCTATTTACTTTCTGTTCTCATGCAGATTTAGTCCCTGTTGTTCCTCCAGTCCTCCAGCCAGTCAACCATCATTTTCCCCTTTCTGAGATCCTCTGTTATCAGTTGGAAACACTTACTTTGTGGATCTGCAAAGTTAATTACCAATTCCGGGGTGTCTTTCAATAATTGTGCAACCGCTTCCGTTGTGGAGGGATCACCATATCTTTTATAGAGACCGATTTCAGTTTGCTGAATGCGTTCTAACGCTTTTCCCTGCATCTTTTCTTTTTTCCTTCCCGGCATGTAAGGAGGTATCCCATTGTTTTCGACGTATTCCCTGAATTCCGCATGTTCTTCATCATTTTTATATACTGGTATCACCCGCAGGAACATTTCCCTTGCTTCTGGCGAATTGTTGAAACACCAATGCTTAAAGACAAATTCAAACATCAAATACTGAAAGCTGTCCTCTGTATAATGCGGATCTACCACACTAAACTCTGGCGGTACCACACTGGTTCTTCCCTCGTCCACACTTTCGATAACACTGGAAAACAACGGGACTTCCTTGTAATATAAAACAACTTTTCTCCTGCTGGAATAATCAGTGTGGTAAGATGTTTTGACCGGGCGCACCTCTTCCATATCCCTCTGCCCCAATTGACGGTACCTGATGTAGGGCTGCAGGGCTGCAGGTATCCTGATCCCGTCCCTTTCCAGGATGTACCGGGCAAAATCCTCTGGTTCTGCCGATTCCAGGGGCAGGAACTCGTAATCCGCACAGTTCCGCATGATCCGGCAGGCATCCTCCATGGTTTCCGGAAGCTCCGCCTCCAAGGCTGCCAGAAGCAGTTCCCAGTCCGGTCCCCCCTTGTCCATGAGCGCCCTGATTTCCACAGCTGCCTGGTTCAGCTCCCCCATGGTGCTCCCAGGGGGCAGGCTTTCAAACAGTCCGTCATGTACCGCCAGCACCCTCATTTCCGTGCCGCCCCCTGCCATGCCGGCCCCGGCCTCCGCCTCTGCCAGTTCCTGCTCCGTCATAGGCAGTGAGAAGCTCTCATATCCGTATGGATGTCTCTTCACCTCCACATTGAACACAGGCCCCGATCCCCCGTCCCTATGGATGGGCCCGCCGGATCCTGGCTGCTGTCCCTCCTCCGGCTGCCTCCTTTCCACGAACCCGCCTTCCGTAAAGCATCCATACCTGTGCTGGCGGTTGGAGCCATACAGCCGATAGTCAAAGATTCCTTCAATTGCTTCGGGGATTTCTTCCCCTTCCTTTTCTGCCGCGTACCGCCCCAGCCCTTCCATGTCGCGGATATCCGGCTTTAGCTCATAGGATCCCAAATGCTCCATGGTCTCCAGGACCTGTTCTATGGACCCTGGCCTTTCCATCTCCAAAGCGGCCGTAAACAGCAGGAGCTCTTCCTCCCCCATTTCGTCCATGCGCCTTGCCAGGCGGTTGAGCATCACCAGATGCCCTTTCCCAAAGACCAGCTCACCGGCCAGGCTTTCCCCCATGCCACCGGTTCTGGAGTCCACTCCGCCAATAAAAGGGAGCATTACTGACGGATGGATTTTCTCCAGCTCCCGCCACAGTTTCTGTGCATCGGCAGCTGTGGCCGGCAGCGCCATCCAGAGCCCGCCGTCCCAGTTTTCCCTCTTGACATAAATCCTCACTGTCCGCCCTCCTGTCCTGCTGCATATTTTTCGTCAGACATCACGCACATGCGCTGTCCTTACATTGACAGTGACTGCCCCGCCGCCTGTCCAGGCGCTTCGGTCCTTATCTGGAAGTGTCCGTCCTGGAACAGGTCCTGCTGTATGTGTGTGATTTTCTGGCGGAGCAGTTCCTCCGCCTCTACTTCTGAATCCCCGGCCCTTACAGATTTCCGGTCGCCATTCAGCAGCTGCCTCCCCTGTTCGGCAGTCAGCTGCAGGAAACCATACGGTGTCATGATGTCAGCTATTCCCTCGGGGTTCTCTGTCAGGAACCCCCTTAGCGTATCCCGTATTTCCGCCGCCAGCCTTTCTTTTTCCGCGGCCTCTTTCAATGCCGTGCTGACGAGTTCTGTGAACTTCTCTCCATCCATGCAGGCAGCCCTGAAACGTGAGCCGAACTCTTCAATCAATGCCAGGCTTTCTGCATAGCAGTCTCGCAGTCGTATTTTATCTTGCCGCTGTTCGGATCGTCCTCAAATGCTTTCTCAAAGACATCCATTTCCATTCATGCCCGCTCCCATGCGTAAACCATCGCCCGTTTTTCATGACCGGATCGCCGATCTCCACAGCATAGCGGTTGAATGCCTCCTGCCCAAAATTTTCGTATTCCCCCTCCAAGAACGACAGGGCAAGGCAAAGGCTGTATTCACCGCTGTCATGGTCCACAATGTAAAAAGGGCGGTTTTCCCTGTTGAATCTGTCGATCCTCTGTTTGATGTCCATTCCTGCTCCTTCCATCTGCTGCGTATGGATTCCCATTGTTCTCCGTGTATGCAGCGGTTCCACGGTATCCTCGATTTTGCGGCAGGCATTCCCAATATCGCTCAGGCGCATTTCCAGGGCTTTCCCCATGCGCCTGATGGCATCCGGCAGTCCAAAGTCCCTTTCTGTCCCCTCCGTGCCTGCAGCCATATCCTCCGCATACCGGCATGTACCTTACGGCCTTTATCCGGGGCCTGCAGGAGCAGTGCCGCGGACTGCCCCTTTCCTGTCTGGCCTGCCGTACCTTTTCATCAAATTCCCCAGTCCAGTCTTTTTTCCCATCCGCTCCCCAGTATAGGCCCAACGCTTCAACCAGGCTCCTTATCTGTCGTATTTCATCATCCTTTCCCTGGGGCGCAATCTGCTCTGCATAAGAAGTCAGCCCTTTGATTTCTGCCCTTACCAGTTCCTTGTCCTGACGGATGCTTTCCAAGTCCATCCCCATCCCTCCAATCCCCGACAGCATCCAGCCGCCATACCCTGTTCCGCTGCCTGCTCCAATAAAAAAAGCCATGCACTCCATAAACCAAAGCGCATGGCTGGACTTTAAGAAAAGTCCACCATATCCACCGTCCGGCATATCTTCCGGTAGCCATTCCCCTTGGGCGCAAACCCCACGTCTGTACTGCGGCGCACCTTCCGGCACAGATATTTCTTGTTCAGTGCAATCCCCCTCCGCAGTTCGCCGCGGAAGCTGTAGGAGCCTCTTCCCCGTCTCCAGCAGTTCCGTTTCTCTCTCGCCGTACCGGGCATCTTCTCCTGCTGTGGCATGCTGCTTAAGCCTCCTTTCCTCTTTTTCAGGACAACACTATACCATCTTTGTTGGAAAAAGCTATCCGGAATATTCCACAAACATCCTGTCTCACCTTATTATATTTAGGCAATAAAAAACGGCTTCAGGGCTATGCCCTTCCACCTGCTTCTGTTTTCTTATATGCTTATGACGCTATACACATTTTTCAGCTCTTTTTGTGTATGCTGTTCTTTTCTCACTCTTTTTCTGGACGTTATACACACAATACACAATTAAAACGGTACTCCATTTTACATCAGCAAGGATCACTTCGGAGTCAGCCGCCAACGCTCGGGCGATTGCTATCCGCTGCTGCTCGCCTCCAGATAAATTCTGAACGGTATATTTCCTTTTCTCTTCAGGAATGCCTACTTCATTCAGCAATGAATCTGCCCGTGCCGCAAAATTACCCACATAACCGCTGATGTGAAGCGACATTGTGATATTCTCAATGGCAGTGTAGTTATAGAGCAGATTATAGCTCTGAAATATGGTACTTACGTATTTTGCTCTGTATTGATCTTCGTTTATCTTTGCAGTGTCAGTGCCGTCATATATCACCTTCCCGGACGAAGGCCTGGCAAGCGCTGCAATGATTGAAATCAGTGTAGTCTTTCCGGATCCTGAGCCGCCCATAACTGCATATAATCTGCCTTTTCCAAATTCATACGATATGTCGTTCAAAATATAGGGAAGCGTTCTATTATATCGGTAAAAAATATTTTCCAGTTTAAGAATCATCACATTCACCTCTCAGAAACGCTTATTGAATATCTTCAATGGCTCAAATCTCAGGATATTGATGCAAGACATGACGGATGATATCAACACAATCGCAGTAGAACCGCCAAAGACAATCATGAAATTTTTTATGTAATCACCCCAGGCAAAATTGCCTGCGATTCGTTCATATATATCAGGTGAAACCATTGTCTGCATCCCCTTAAATATATTTGCTGTAAAGAATGGTGTGATAAATTGTGCCACTATAAAAGAAACAATTGTAATTCCCCAGATGAATACCAAGTTTTCAATTAAATAACTGATTATCAATTCGCTTTTCTTCATGCCCATAGAACGCAATACGGCTATTTCATACTTTCGTGTACCAAGGAGCATGACAGTGGTAATCACAGTAACAAAGA
This sequence comes from uncultured Lachnospiraceae bacterium, assembly GCA_947367855.1. Classification (GTDB taxonomy): domain Bacteria; phylum Bacillota; class Clostridia; order Lachnospirales; family Lachnospiraceae; genus Acetatifactor. The sequence continues at coordinate 274,345 of CANBFE010000003.1, forward strand.
CCAAAAGCACAGCTGCCACCAACATAAAACCCGATGCACTGGTTGCCATTACTCTGGTCATATTCAAAAGAGGTCGGAAATCAGCAAACATCGGCTCCAAAGATATCCAATGACCATTGTACTGATTTTTCTGAAAATCATCCTGCACATTCAGAAATTCTTCCGGGTCATCAAGATACACTAATACCTCATATCCCATTCTAATCTGATTATCCGGATCTACATCCTTTTTCTCAGATGTAATATCTTCTGGCGATATTTCCCGTAATCCGTAAGCCATGATTCCCGCATCTTCTACGAGCGCAATATCATCAAAACAGGATGCTCCCTCCAGTGATGTATGAATAATCCGTCTGTTTACATGTGCATCATCGTCAACGGCATTTTCCAATATTCCTGTTATGGTATATTCCTTGTTCATCCCATCATCGTTACAAACCAGAACTCGATCCCCTAAAGACAGGCTGTTCCATTCCCGAGAGGCTTCGTCATCTGCATACGGATTTTTTGAAATCACACATTCGTTCTCATTTTCAAACAGCCTGCCTGATGCCAGTAGAAATTCTTCGGAAACTAAATGCATCAGAGACATATTGTAACCCAAAATGAATACAGGCGCATCAATATGGTCAGATGAGTTGATTAATATCTCCAGGGGAGCAGCATCCTGCCTTAAAAAGTCTGTACGAAAATGATATTCCAACATCTTAATATCATCGATATGTTTTATTTCTTTCAGAGCATCATAATCTACTTCCGACATTCTGTCAGGAATATTTCCAATATCAATGGTATATTCACGCAACGCGGAAACACCGGCATATTCCCGGGTAATGGCCTTTGTCGCCACCGACATTTGCATATAAACGCTGACGCAGACGGAAGAAATTGACAGCAGAAGCAGGTATAGAATGCCGTATGATACATATTTTGATCTATATCTGAAAATATTAAGAATTGAATTTTTTATTCTAAACATGGCAATTACCTCTACCTAATGCGGTTCCTGTTCGCAGATCTGTAATTTTTTCCTGTAAAATTCCTTGTTGTACCCGTCCATACTAAGTACACTGAATATAATACAGCGCTTTAATTCTTCTTCAGGATTACACTGCCGTTGAACCGGAAGGCCTCTTTTCTGCCGTTGCTCATTATTCCACATCATGCAATAAATTCCTCCATGGATCCCCATTGTACGGCGCTGATAGAGGCATTCCGTTATAATGGTGCGGCTGATTTCATCTGAACGATCATATTCCTCCATATTTCCCAGTTCACTTGCCACTCCACCCATAATAATCTCATACATGTTGATGAAACAGAAGATGTTCTTTTCCCTCTTACATGTCTCATACTGGGATTCCAACAGGGACAGCTGCTTTTTCTTTTCCTCGTCCATCCCCTTTTCCCAACAGACCATATTTTGGATACAGTTGATCTCCTGATTTGTGAGATATTTTTCTCCCGGTTTTACGGCAGTCTCATAAGGCAGGGTGATGGCCAATACTTCCCGGATCTTATCCACGCATTGTTCTTTGGTAATGGGATTCGTTTATGATATGGCACCGCATCCACAGCTGTCTGTTGAAGGGGATTTCCAGGGAGATCCGTTTCTGAAGCTGTTCCAACAGCAGATCTGCCTCTTCGCTTTCCCAGTTTCGGAGCTTGTCCCGCAGTGTGCTCATCAAATCCAACGCCTCAGGGTCATCAGTAACCAATTCTGTCTGACAATATTCCGCCGACAGATTCAGGCGCTTCATCAGCTCTTCCGCAATTCCCTTTTGAATTTTCTTTCCTTCTTTCTCCAGGCGTTTCAGTGTTTTTTCTGAACAGAGGACACCGTTGCCGCAGAGTTGCTGTCTGGAGATCCCCAACATCTCCCTGCGAATCCGGATGACTTTATTGATGCAGTACACTTCTTTTTCTACATATAACCAACAGAAATCTTTTGTCTCTTTTGGAACTCCGAAGTCTTCGTACACGGCCTCCAGGACTTCAATCCACACATTGTATTCCGATATCCGTTTTTCCAGTTCCGCTGCCTTCTGTTCCGCACCTCTAGCCAACTGTCTGGCAGCGGCATCCTTTATCAGCCTCTTCAGTACCACTAATATCTCCCACAGATAATACATTCTTCCGGCCTGCCGCAGACAATATACCGCCTTTTCGCACAGAGCTATGGCTTCCATTTTTTCCGTCAGTCCCCAGATTTCCCGGGCAAGGGCTTCCCGACAGAGATAGTATACTGTCTTGGGATAGATCTTGGCCCGGCTGACCGTGTCGAATCTGGATTCGCTGATCAAACACAGAATCTCCCGAAAGCAAGTTTCCCAATCCTGAGGATGTCCGTAACGGATTGTTTCCAACAACAGGTTCAGTTCCTGTACAGAATATATCTTTCCCTGCAGATTACGGGCTGCAGACGAGCCGTTGGAGTCGATCTCCGAACCGGCCCATGTGCTGTTCGACAGAGGAATTATTACAGTCAGTTCCAGTGCCTCCCGGAATATATTTTTTAGTTTTTCCTGCACGTTCGGTTCTTCCGGGACTGATGAGTTTCTTAGAATCTGTGCCTCCATACTCAGGCAAAACTGCTGCTCCAATCTTCGGATGATTTCTTTTTCCGCTTTCGATACGTACTGTTCCCGATATTTATGCAGAAGTTCTGCTGCTTTCTCCAGATTGTTCCGCGACAATACATACAGCAGCTGCTGTTTCTTTTGCCAGTGCGTGTAATCCTCCTGAAACAGAAAGTTTTCATAGACGTCCGGCGATATGCCCAGACGGTACAGGAGACTGTTTCTCAGCACTCTTCCGGCAGTCCTCATTCCTGCTTCAATTCGGACCAACTCACTGACAGAACACAGCCCTTCTGACAGCTGTTCCAGGGTAATTTCCTGTTTCAGCCGTTTTTCCTTCAGGAATGAACCGAAGTTTGTTTCTTTTTGTTGGAGTCTTTTTGTCATTTGCTATTTTTTATCCTCCTGCCGATCCCTTATTTGCTTTTGTTTTACAGCTTTTTCAGCGCCATTCGGAATCCACGGTCACCATCGCGAACAGAAATAATAATTTGCCCTTTGTATATAAAAATCCTGTAAACAGATTTTGGGCAAGAGGTAAAGAATCAGTCAACTATAGAGTAACTCATCCACTCATAGAGAAGATTTGTTCCTTCGGTAATTTCGGGCGGCAGAAGGGCCCTGGCTACTAACTTCAGTTCATCAGATTCTATATCCCTTCGTTTCAGATAGGCATAGTCTCCGTCAATGGACACTACTACGTATTCAAAACAGCTCATTCATTTACTCCTCCTATTGTTTATTTGGGAACTGCTAAATTGTAAAAATATCCTTTCCGTTTCATTAATTCATCCCAATTGCCCTCCTCGGAAATTCTGCCCTCTTTCAGCACAAAGATCCTGTCATACTGCCTCATGTTTTCTTCAAAAATCCGATGAGTAATCATCAGCATACCAACATCCGGCAGTTTGAGTATGGTCTTCTCAATCTCAAGGGCAGTCTGGTTATCCAGGGAGGCTGTTACTTCATCAAATATCATGAACTGCGGTTGTTTGACCAGGCTTCTTGCCAGACCAATCCGTTGCGCTTCCCCTCCGGAGATATTTTTTCCATCTTCCTCAATAACTGACTCCGTTCCCTTCGGCAGGGTATCCAGAAAGTTTTCCAGACAGGCAGCTCTTATAACTTTTGCCATCTCCTCTTCCAAAAGTTCTTCACCAAGACAAATATTGTTCCGTACAGTGTCATGAAAGAAAGTTACAGTTTGGCTTTGATAGGAAATCCTTCGATAAAGTGATTTGCGGTCAATTTCTTTTAATGGTTTTCCGTTAATTAAAATATTTCCATCAGAATATGGTAAAAATCCAATCAGAATCTTTGACAGTGTGCTTTTACCGGAACCGCTGGCTCCTACAAGGGCATATTTTCGGTTCATATGGAGGGAAATATTGATTCCTTTCAACAATAGCGGAGCATTCTGATATGCAAAGTCCAGGTGGTCTATCCGGATCACACTGCTTTCAGGTTCCGGATATGTTTCTGTCTGTTCCTGTCCCTGCTCTTTCTGTGCTATTTCATCATTCAACTCTGTCTCATTAGCTCTGTAAAGCTGTCGGCCTGCACGGTAAGCCAAAAGATAACCTGGCAGGACTTCAAAAGGAAACATGATTCCACCAAGAAGCTGACTGACAGACATGGTATATCCTACGCTGAGTTTTCCCTGGAGCACCAGAATCATGGCAAATACAATAATCAACACAAAGCTTAAGGAGCTAATCCCTCCTGCAGCCATATCCATGGAAAAATATTTTTTCTGACGTACTGTATTCTTTTTCTCCAAGTCAGCAGCTGCTGTATCATATTTTCCAGACTGAACCGCAAAAAGTCCATGCAGATGGATCAACAGATAGTTGCGTATTGACTCCTGGGCCCGGGCCATATGTTCATTGCTGCTGTCCAAATAATTCTGTTCTGCGGAGGTGGCTTCCCTTTGAAAAAGTTTAGGAAGGTTGACAGACAGGAAAGAAAAAACAAAAACATACGCTGCCAATTCCCAACGTGTAAGCGCGATTGCGGCAATGGAGATAATTAAACTCCAGACAGCCTTATAAATCCGCAATAGCCCTTCGCAGTATTTTGTGGCGACTGTCTCTGCCTCTGTGGTAAGCTTAGTCAGATAATAGGAACTGTCCTTTCCGGCAAACTTCCATACAGGCTGTTTGAAAAAATAATTAAAATACCGGAAACGCAGCTGCCTTGCAGCGTTGTTCACCAATTTTACCCTTTGGACATTTTCCAGATAGGAGGCAAGGTTATCCAAAATAACACACAGTATTGCCCATGCAGATGCTCTGGCAAAGGCTGTAGTATCACCGGACATACCCTGATCAATTACCGGCTGCAGAGACATGGCAAAGGCAGTGGAGGCACTAGCTGCCAACGGAACGATCAGGGCATAAAACAAAACAGTGCTTATTTTACATTTTTTCAATATAGTGTACATGCGAAGTCTCTCTTCCCTCTTCTATTAATACAGCTTTAAGCGCATACTGCAATTGAGCAGGCTATATTAAAAAACATTTTACCGCATTTCATGTTTAGCGGAAAGGGACAGAGTTGTCAAAAAATGCCGCCCCTCAAAAATTTTATAGTTCAAGTATATCATAATATGGTTGGAAATACCATATTTTTAAATAAGCTTCCCCAGGCAGGGCACAAAACCCTGACGAGGTAAATCAAATGGAAAATGTGGAACAGAAACTGCAGCTGGTACAGCAGGTGCGCTCAAGATATCAGGAAAATCGGTATGATCTGTCCAACCGGGAACGAATTCTGTACGGGAGAACAAGTGTGGGGCCGGAAACCATGGATCAGGCTTATCCCTGCAGGGGACAGTATGGCTTATATGGTGACACAGACCCCGCAGAAGCGCAGCCCCTGTCTTTTTTTAAGCTGCGCATGTGGATCGCCCTTTTTCTGGTAACGGCAGTAATCGTTATGGACAGGAATGGAAGTGAAATGGCAGGAATCACCGCAGAAAAGGTTTTTCAGATGATTTCGGTTGATTATGAAGAGGTGATTGAGGCCTGGGTTGAGACAATCTCGCGGTAAAATCTTCTGTATTACTTCTGCATCTGCAAATTCTCTCTTGCCTGACGGTATTATTTCCGATATACTAGAGCGTGTTTGAAAAATAAAAAGTATACAAAACGTTTGTTCATAACCCCTTTTTCATGGTAAAATAAAGAAAAA
>CANBFE010000004.1 GCA_947367855.1 uncultured Lachnospiraceae bacterium
GCGGGCGCCAAAACGCATTCTTTTCGCGTTTTGTGTGCATTCTCGTAACAGTTCAGCGCCCTGTCTGAACTGTTACGTATTTTTAGGGGCAGTGAGGGCGTTTTTGGTCATTTTTCCTTGTCAGTATTTGAAAAGAATGATAAGATGAAAAGCAGGTAAGGTATCGAACAGCACGGATGCCGGACCGGAAGGCAAGGCATGATCAGTGGGCATTTGGCGTTGGGAAACAGAGCGATTAAAGGAATATATGATCAAGGGCTTCACAATGGACGATGAACGGCTGAAAAATCTCGGCGGTTCCGTCCCTGTGGCAACTGCCTGTGTGAAAATTGGCTGATCCGCAAAAGTATCAGAAATATTTAGCCTATAAGACAGGAGGAATGTTTTTATGAAATCGATTATTATTTATGAATCCACCCACCATGAGAATACAAAAAAGCTTGTGGATGCCCTTGCAAAAAAACATAATATGAAAACTGTCAGCATTGAAAACGCAGAGTCCGTAGACCTGTCAGAATATGATATAATAGGTCTTGCTGCGGGGATTGCTTTTGGAAAGTTCTACAAACGTATGGAGGAGTTTGCCGCAAAAATTCCGTCAGGAAAACAGGTGTTCCTTCTCTATACTTGCGGGAATCCAAGCGGTGGATATGTAAAGAGCATTACAAAGACGCTTGAGTCAAATGGTGCAAAGGTAATGGGAAGCTATGGCTGCAGAGGTTATGACACCTATGGCCCGTTCAAACTTGTGGGGGGGATTGCCAAAGGGCATCCGACAGAAGAAGATATTGATGGTGCTGTAGTGTTTTACGATAAAATAAGCGGGGGAGAATAAAAATATGCAGACAATCATTGTATTGTTAAATCCTGGAAAACTGGAAAATCCTGATATGGATTTGCGTTATTCTGTACCAGACCGCATTGAGAAGTATCTGCTTCTCTGATAAGAAGCAATGGATATGTGTCCCCATTAATCAAAGTATGGATATAGCAGGAGGATTTCGACATGTCAATACAAACGTCTGCCCGGGAAACGATAAATGCACTAAATGCAATTTTCGATAAACATAAAAACGAGCGTATCTGTGTTTTGGCAACAACGTGCTGTGGCAAAACAACCTTGCTGAAGCAAATTCCTGGTTGTGTAGATTTGGACGATGAATTATGGCCGCAATTAACCAGGGAGGAAGCAGAATTTATCAGCCAAAAACCATGGACGAAAGAAATTGGTGACTTTATTGATAAGTTGGTCTATGAGAAAATATCGGTAAAAGTCGGGCATCCGTTGTTCACTACAATTATTGTGGATTGTGATGTAGTAATATATCTTGATATCAGCGATGAATTGTTGGCTGAACATTGTAAAAAACGAGGAAATAATTTTTTGGATGCCCAAAATGTGAAGAATGCTATAGAAGAAGATTGGAATAACCACAGAAAAAAGGGTGGAAAAACATTTTATTATTTGACCATCACTGAATAATAAATGTAAACACCTGTTCATAAGACTTAGGAGGCGGATTGAAAAATGGGATATTTGATTTCAGAGACAACAAGGGAAGAGCGGGAGAAGATTGTTGCTGAATCTCTCGGCAACATTGATGCAAATTGTGATGGCTGCATGGCCGGACTGGCGGAAATGTATCAGGATTACATTGAGGGCAGGAAGGAGCTGCGGCAGATTAATATGGAATTCAGGGCCGGGTATGTGAAAGCGGACAACAGGCCTGACAGGGGCGGATGCGGGTATAAGCGCTAAGGGTTTCCGACGAGCGGAGGAACATTATGGCAGTGATCGGAATTGACCTGGGGACCACCAACAGCCTGGGGGCATACTGGAAGGACGGAAGGGTACAGCTGATTCCCATGGAAGGGGAAAGCTTTCTGCTGCCCAGTGTGGTGGGATATGTGGAGGGAGAGGGCTTTCTGGCAGGGGCGGCGGCAAAGGAGCGGCTGATTCCCCATGCCGGGGATACCGTGGCCTCCTTCAAACGCTTCATGGGCACGGCAAAGGAGTACCATCTGGGCGGAAGGGCCTACACCCCCATGGAACTTTCCGCCATGATACTGGAGCGGATAAAAAGAAACGCGGAATTTTACCTCCAGGAAGAGATAGAGGAGGCCGTTATAACGGTTCCCGCCTATTTCAATGATAAACAGCGCAGCGACACCAGGAAGGCGGCTCAAATTGCGGGGCTGAAGGCGGAGCGCCTGATCAATGAACCCTCGGCGGCGGCCCTGGCCTACCGGCGGGAATACGGAGAGGAGGACAGGACCCTTCTGGTCTTTGACTTCGGCGGGGGCACCCTGGATCTGTCCTATGTGGAATGCTTTGACAATGTGATAGAGATTATCGCTGTGGCGGGGGACAACCATTTAGGCGGGGACGATATCGACGAGGCAGTTTCGGAATATTTCTGCCGGGAGAACGGGCTTCAGCCGGAAGAATTGACCAGGCAGGAGCAGGCCGGATTAAGGAAACGTTCGGAAGAGGCCAAATGTGCCTTGGAGAAGCAGGAAGAGGCGGCAATGGAGCTTACGGTGGGCGGCAGGGTTTGCAGGGCCGTTCTCAATGAAGAACGTCTGTTCGAAATCTGCATGCCCCTGTTCGGAAAGATAAAACAGCTCTTTCTCCGCATTCTGGAGGATGCCGATTCCAGGGTTTCCGGGATAGACGACTTGATTATGGTGGGCGGTTCCTCAAAACTGGGCGTGGTGAAGCGCTTTCTTCGGGAACTTCTGGGCAAGGAACCCATCGTCCTGGGAGAGACGGATAAGGTGGTTGCCTATGGCGCCGGCGTCTATGCGGGCATCCGGCAGCGAAAAGAAGAAATCAGGGACCTGCTGCTGACGGACGTGTGCCCCTTTACCTTAGGCATCGGCGTGAACAACAGGGCCAACCGGGACAAAAACATCCTAAGCCCCATGATTGAGCGCAATTCCACTTTGCCCGCTTCCCGCAAAGACAGATTTTTCACCGTATACGATTATCAGAAGGAAATCAAAATCCGGATTTACCAGGGGGAAGAATACTATGTGGACGACGACGTGCTGTTGGGAGAGCTTTCCATAGAAGTGGCCTTGAGACCTGCAGGGCAGGCCTGGGTGGACGTGCAGTTTACCTACGATATCAACGGAATCCTTCATGTGGCAGTGGAGAACGAAATGGGGGAGCGCAGACAGATTCTCCTGGCCAATCAGACCTTAAGCGAGGAAGAACTGGAGCGGTATGCCCGGGAAATGGAGAAAATCATGCTGCCGCCCCTTCAGCAGCCTGAAAATCAGAAAATGCTGGCATGCCTTCTGGAATATTATGAAAAAAGCACCGGGCGCCGCCGGGAGACCATTGCCGCCCTCACCGGCAGAATCCTGGCGGGACTGGCCAGCGGCAGAAAGAAAGAGGTCAGGAATGCCCGGGAACTGGCAGACCAATGGCTGACCCGGCTGCAGCAGGAGACGGACATGCAGGAGGAAATGCTGTTTGACGGAGAACTGAAGTTCGGTGAGGAATGGGAAGAGGAGGACAAGGAAGGATGGATTTGAAAGAAAGGAACCAAAAGATCATAGATGCGGTTATCACAAAGGCAGACAGAGTGTGTCCGGGTTCCCTGGCATTGATCGGCATAAACGGTTCCTTTATGACAGGAGATTGTTACGCAAAATCAGATTTGGACCTGCTGATTGTGATTCGTGATGACAGAGGATGGCAGTTGGGAAGCACCTTTATACAGGACGATTTGCAGGTGGGCCATGACATCTATTGCACCACATGGGAAAGACTGCAGCGCGATGCCGGATATGAACATCCCCATATTTCCAAGCTTATGGACGCTGAAATCGTTTACTGCGCAGAGGAGAAAGAGAAAGAAAAACTGGAACAACTGCGGAAAACGGCAGGGGATATTTTGGATGCGCCCTTTTCGGAACCGGATTATGCCAAAGCGGAAAATCAGTTAAAAGAGGCAGAGCACGGCTACACGGCGGCCATGATTTCGGAGAACAGATCTGATGTGCTCAACGGGGCGGGCAGAGCCATTTACTATATTGAAAATGCAATTGCAATGTTAAATAAGCAATACTTTCACTATGGGGTAAAGCGCACCTATGAGGAGCTGCAGGCAATGCGGGACAGACCGGAAAACCTGTGCGAATTGATAGAAAATGTGATTTCGGCGGACTCTGTTCCGGCTGTAAAAGAAGGGCTGTCTGCCCTGATGAGAGAGACAACGGCTGTGTTTTATCAGGTGAAAGAAACGCTTGCCATGCAGAAGAAAACGCCAGGAAAAGAGGAGCTGACTGGCACCTACGAAGAGATGTATTCCAACTGGCGGAACAAGATGCATGCGGCGGCAGAAACCGGAAACAGGCATCTGGCCTTTATGAGCCTGATCAGCGCAGGCGCCATGTTTGAGGAACTGGAAAGCGAAGTAAAGATTGACCGATATGATGTGTTGGGCGGGTATGATCCCCAGGATTTGCACACCACGGCAATGGCCTATGACAGGGTATTAAAGGAATACCGGAAGGAGTACCAGAAAGCAGGACTTGAGGTAACCCATTATGCGGATATCGATGCATTTGTGTTGGATTTCCTCGGGAACTGAAGCGCCTCTGCAGGCAATCTGAATCGCTTTTGCAGGCAGAAAATCTTATGTGAATTCGGGGGAGTTCAGGTCTTTTGGGATTGGCGCGGCACGAAATGCGGAGCAATCCATGGCATCAATAAAATGAGCGTTGTAAAGGAGAAAAGATATGCAGGGTTTATTGCTTTTAAACTTCATTGTACCATTTGTCATGATTTTAGTGGGATATCTCATTAAGAAACATCCGGAATGGGATATGGAGTCACAGAATGGATATAACACACCCACTTCGCGGAAATCCCAGGCCCATTGGGACTATGCACAGAGCATTGCGCCGGACATTTTCATCTCTCTGGGGAAAAAACTGGGGGTCATGGAGATGATTCTAAGCGGAATTTTGTTTTTGCTTCATACTTCCATCCAGGCTGCGGTCAATGTGGGAATCTGTGTGGGAGCCGGCGTTCTGCTTTACGGATTTTTTAAGACCGAGTCGGAAATCCGGAAAAAGTTTTCGGAGAGTTGAAGGCCCTACTGGAAGGGGTATCCGGGATAAACGAGCTTACCGGTATACTGCTGCAACAGGCACGTATTTTTCATGATGGGAATTTGGAGGAGTATTTATGCGGAATTACGAAATCGAAGATAATATGTATCGGAAAGCGGTAGAACTGATAGAAAAAAGGTATCCTGCCGGTTGGGGCGGCGCGGGTGTGGTCCACACGTCCCAGGGGAATGATTATACAAGCGTCTCCATTGAAACCGCGAATGCATCTGCAGTCGTATGTATTGAATTGGGAGCGATGCTTGAAGCCCACAAATACAATGAAAAAGTAACCCATTGCATGTGCCTTGTCAGGGATGATGAAAATTCCCCGTACAGGGTATTAACACCCTGCGGCATTTGTCAGGAGAGGCTGCGATATTGGGGGGAAGAGGTACAGGTGGCTGTCACAACGGAGGAGAATCAAATCAAATTTGTAGAATTAAGGGAATTACAGCCATATCATTGGACCAAAGCCTACCCCTCTGACAAACTGGAACACTGGGAAGAATAGGGTGGGAATATTTTTCTGAAAAATATATATTAGGGACATCAGAAAACCGCAATTTTAAACAGGAGGATTCATAAGATGGCATTATTCTATCTTGTCAGGCATGGGGAAGCAAATTATGATGATATGCTTGAAAATGGATTTTGGGGATTTGGCAGGGATTTTGCTCCTTTATCCGAAAAAGGAAGACAACAGGCAGAAATAACAGCCAAAGATGCCCGGCTTAAAAAGGCAGAACTTATTGTATCTTCTCCTTACACAAGAGCATTGCAGACAGCTCAAATTATTTCAGGAGAAACAGGGATACGAGTCGAAGTTGATATCGATTTGCATGAATGGATACCTGATGAGTACAATCAGTATGAAACTTCTGAAGAAAGCTTTGCATTTGCCAGAGAATTTACGAAATTTAAGGGTGAATATCCGCTAGGGAAAAAATGCAGATGGGAATCCCTTAGCCATATGCGAAAAAGAATGATACGCGTGGCCGATAAATATTCAGATTATGATAAGGTTATTTTTGTTGGACATGGGATGGTTTTCAGGTGTTTGACCTATATTGAAAAAATGAATCCTGCTGAAATAATTGAGTGTACCTATCAGAAAGGACAGGCAGTATGTGAATATTCGTTTACATAAAGAGTTAAGCGCTGACGACAGCAGGAACACTTTTCCGAAAGGATATTGAACGAAAGGGTGGTGGCTGCCCTGTCAGGAGCACAGGGAAAAAGAGAGCCGAGGTGAAATGGATTGAAGAAAATACCCCTGGAAGAATTTTTGAGATTAAGAAAACTGGTTTACCGCAATGCCAGGCCCCTTGACTATACGAAATGGAATTTCCTCTTTGAAAACGGCAGCTGCGACGGGTTCCTGCAGGTACTGGCCAGTTATCAAAATGAGGATGGAGGATTTGGGCATAACCTGGAGTGCAACAACTGGAATCCCAATTCCTCGCCCTATACGGTGTGCATTGCATTGGATGAATTGGACGCGGCAGGTAAGCAGGAAAGCGTCATAAAGAGCAAAATCATTGCGGGTATCCTCAAATATGTCAGTTCCGAAGCTTATTTATTGGAAGACGGATGGGTGGGAATGCAGGGAATTCCCGGAAACAATGACTTCGCGCATATGCCGTGGTTTCATTTTGATTCCGAAAAGGCAGCCCGGGCCGATATCGGAGTGACCAAGCGGCTTGCGGACTTTATCCTCCAATACGGGGACAGGGACAGCCGCATCTACCGAAAGGCAGAGGGGCTGAAGGAGCGGTATGGGCAATGCGGGCAGGTGCTTCTCCATGGTTACCCGGATTACGATCCGATAGCGCTGAACATCGAAAACTATGACCCTGCAGTTTATCCGGCCTGGCTGCCCCTGCCGGTGTATTTTGTGAATTCTCCGGAGAGCAGCTTCTATCCGGCGTGCAGAGACACTGTGGAGCGGAATCTGGACACAATCATTGACACGCTGCTTGGCACACAGGAGTTTTCGTTCCCTTCGGCCCAGGAACTTGAGGCATTTGAGCAAAGCAACCCCCATCCGGACGGGGGCCGATGGTGTGTGGCAGAACAGACCATTGGAAATTATTATTGGGGAAGTCATTTTATCATACGGGATTTGGACATACTGGGGAAGTTCGGCAGACTGGATTTTGAATTGCCTGTGATCAGGGAATGAAGGAAGGGACAGAAGACATGAACGATATATGGAGCATATTGGAAATAAAGGCCACAGACGATAAAAAAGCCATTCGAAAAGCCTTTGCGGCGCAGTCCAGGCTTCACCATCCGGAGGAAGAACCGGAATATTTTGCGGCGCTGAACCAGGCCTACAAAGCGGCCCTTGACTATGCTGCAGGAGGAGAAAATGCCGCTGTTCCCACAGACAATTCCGCTGATGACAGCAGGTCTGCTTTGGACAAAAACAGCACATTTGTACCTGTGGGATTCAATGGAAAGACAGGCAAAGAGAAGAAAGAAATTCTTCTGGAAAAGGCACAAGAAAAAGCGGAAGACCAAATACAAAACAACGAAGAAACGAATGATACGCCGGAGGAAAATGAGGACAAAAAACAGGATGAGGGAACCCTCTCTTTACTGGACCGCCTTGACCAGGCAACGGAACAGGCTGTAAAAAGAAGCAGGGAGACAGGCGCCCTTCGGGATTTTATTGCCCTTTTTGAGAATCCAAAACAGGCAAAACAGGCGGATACCTGGAAACGTTTTTTCCTGTCAGAAGCTTTTCTGCAGGAGCAGTTTTCAGAGGAATTTGCAAAAGGCCTGCTTGCCTACTTAGCAGAACAGACCCTCTGCCCGGGGGATAATCTTCCCAGGTACCTTCTGCAGGAATTGGCGGTGGCATATGCTTTTATTCCCCATTTTGCAGGCGAAGAATACTTTGACGGCCTGAAATATCCCAAGGAATGGTACAAGGTTTCCGTGGAAAATACCTTTCCCGCCAGAAGAGTTGCCGCCGAAATTTTTAACAGACAGGGGCGGGACTGTGACCTGAAATCCATGACAAACCACATTCTCCGGCAGCCCGGCAACAAGGTGCGCCACAATGCTTTTTCCGATTATCTGACAATGAAGGAGATGAACAGGGACGGACGGCTTACGGACCGGGAGAAAGAAACCTGGCAGCATGTTTTGGGGGCTTGTCAGCCTTATTATCTGTATGAGCGCAATGGAAAGAAACCGGGAACCGCGGACTACGAGTCCCGCAGTGAATCCGTAGTTAAGCTTTATGTGCAATGGCTGAAGGATGAGCAGCCCCCCAGGGAGGTGCTGTTGTTTCTCTATAAAAAACTAAACTTGAAAGACCTGGAGCGAAGCAGTACCAGGGGACTTTACAGCGCGCTGAAAGCAGAAGTCCTGCGCCTGTGTCCCCAGGCGGAAGAGACCTTGTTCGGAGAGGACGGCAAGGAGCAGCGCATTGTAAAGCTCTACAAAACCTATGCTTCCATCATCAATGCCAACCAGAACAATTACGACAAATTCATCTATGAAGAGACGCCGGAAATCAGGGATAGGGTCAATGCCTTTTTTGCGCTGCCCGATTGGGAGCAGCTAAAGGGAGAGAAGGCGCTGTTTGAGCGGATTTACGGCACCTCTAAAAGGATTGTGATGCCCCGGACTGCGGCGGAAACCCTGGTCAGGCACCTGACGGAAGGAGACTTTCCGGAGCCGGAACGGACGGAGTTGATTGAGAGCCTGCTGCGCTCCCTTTCCACGGAAAGAATGTGCCGGGAACTGGATTATCGCTGTGAAATAACCTTAAGCTCCAGGGACCTTGGGGACATAGGGGACAATCCGGATTTCTGGCAGTATTTTCTCATGCGGGGCTTTGGTTTCCGCCATGGAAACGTTCGGGGAAACTGGGAAGAAGACTTTGTTTATGTGATGGACGGCCAGTGCTATCTGCCCGCCTACATCAATTATATTTATGCCCCGTCCCGGGAATGGCAGAGGCGTTTTACAGGCTTTGACCCGGAGAAGGAGGAGACAGGGGAGCCGGTGAGCCTGGTCTGTCCCATGCCCGGAAACAGGAGCCTTAGGGTGGAATTTCATTATCGTTATTGCCTGTACTTTGTGGACGGAATACAGACAGATGGACCCGTTCTGACCTTTTCCCAGTTGCAGGAATATGCGGAAAACCTGAACAAGCCCCAGGAATTTTTCTTTCTTCTGGCAGTCACCGCCATTGAGGATTCCAACAGAGGCGCCGCCCGAAAGCTGATTGAAGACTGGCTGAAACGGATTCCTCTGCATGCGTTTCTCGTTCCCACCGTGGCCCGACTGTTGGCCGCCGACAATGACCGCATCCCCGGCACAGTAACGGATTCCTGGGACCTGTCCCGCGGGGAGGGGCATGGAATCGGAAAAAACACAGAGTTTTCTGCCTTGTCAGATGGGGAAACAGGAGAAAAGATGCCCGCGGAAAACACCGCACCGGAAACCGGAACACAGGACCGGGGGGCGGAAGAAGAGAGAAAAGTAGACAAGAGCACACAAGGCAAGAGTGCACAAGACAAGAATGCAGAAGATAAGGTGGAGGCTGTCTTGTACAGCGAACAGGAACGGTTTTGTTTTCGGGCGGTTGTATCGAAAAAGGGATTCAGCATCTGGCGGCAGATGGATTACGGGTGGCAGGATATCATATTCCGCAGAGGGGAATTGGGCTGGCGGAAATGGGAAGAATACACCTGGGAGGAATACAGGCTGTACTGTGAAACACAGAAGCAGATAGGGGAGAAGGCATCAGAGAGCAAAGTCCCGGAGCGTGATAATCTGGCAGAGAAGGCATCAGAGAGCAAAGTTCCGGAGAATGATATTCCCACAGACAGTGGAGACGTCATGCCGCTTCCTATATCATGTTCTGCGCTGTCTACAGATAGCCCCCAGGGAAGGAAGGCGGCCGCCATAAATGCCCTGCAAAACCTGCGGCAGCCCAAGCCCCGGGCGCGCGCCTCATATTCCTTAGAGGGTATGGATATAGCACAGAAAGCGGCAAAAATTCTGGAAGCGATGGGCTGCATTGAAAACATGGAGGGATACTGCGTGCTTCGGTACGGAGCGAAAAAGGAAAAGCGCCACGACAGGATATTCTATGGTGTGCGCGCCCCCTTTGGTTTTGAGCTGAAGGCCCATTCTCCGGTATATGTGAGAAGCAGAGATTTCCTGATGTCGTCTTCTGATACCAAGATAAAGGAACCCAAGATTCTGGTGGGGCGTTTCGGATGGGGCTTCAAATATTCGCCCCGTTCCGATTATGGTCCCATGTATGTCTACCAGGGGGAAAGCGGCAAATTTTATGCCTATGGCGCCATTCGCATGCACCGGGCGGACAGCCTGGAACAGTTGTTGGAGGACTTTTTCCGGCAGGAATGGGAGGGCGTCACGGAGGTGGAGACTTATGAAGGCTGTCTTACCGTATCCCGGCTTGACCACAGACTGGAATACTGCTATACAGAGGAGGATATGCATCGGTCCATGAGCAGCCTGACGGACACTGCCGCGGATAAATTCACCCTGTTTGGCGGATATGGCATGTGGAAGGTGTTTGTCCGGTGGATGGATGAGTTGCTGAATCCGGGGCTGCCCGCCTGGGTGAACCTGATTGTGGTAGGCTTTGACTGGGAAAATGGCGGTGCCCTGACATTTACCGGTGTCCATGAAGAGGAAAAAGAGGCCCATAGGGCGGAATTGCAGGAAAAAGCGGACATGGACTTTGAGGATTGGGAGGATGATGAGGATTGGGAGGATGATGAGGACTGGGTGGATGAGGACGAACCAAAGTCAGACGAACAGGACATGAAGGAACCGGAGTTGGATGAACTGTATAAGAACGAATCAGAAGAACCCCATGAGAATGAACCAGATATGAATGAATCAGACATGGATGAATCAGACATGGATGCGCCGTACATAAATGAACCCGCAGAGCAGAACAGCGGCCTGCAGAACAATGTATATCTTCCCCAGGCGCCCCTGCTGATATGGGCCAGGGGGATGGACAGAATGGAGAGAGGGGAGTTCCTCACCAATGCCATGCAGTGGTATGTGGACTGCGGCAGATTTGCCGAAAAGACAGGCGGCAGAAACATTAAGATAGCGGTAAACAGATTTTAATAGTGTTTCATAGTACAGGCTGTGAGGAGGAAGAATATGCTGAAGTGGAAAGAAGAATATACATATGAGGGTGGCTGTCCGGCTGTATGCCTGTACAACACAGGTTCGATGGTGGCGGATGACAGCCGTGGCGCCACAGCAGATGACAGTCCCATGTTGTTGGTGACGGGCACTGACGAGAAGGAGTATGGGGCATACCTTGATAAGCTGTGCAGAATGGGTTTTGTAAAGTCCTTTGAGAATCATACTGCTGCTGTGGACTGCTGCCAGTTAAGAAAAGATGGTGTATTGCTTTATGCATATTATACGCGCGCGTCGGGAGAAGTGCGTGTCATTGAGGATAGGGCTTCCATAGCGCTTGATGATTTTTCCTATACCTGCGATATCAGGGACTCGGCAGAGATCTATCAATACGGGCTTTATTATGACCCCCAAAACGGCCATAGCCCAACTACGATCAACTGCGGGATGTTCTATATAATCCGGCTGGCTGATAACAAGCTGGTTTTAATTGACGGGGGACATTGCCTGCAATGTTCTGCGGAAGCAGTAGAGGGGATGTACCGTTTTCTGCACAGGATTACCGGTATTGCGGAAGGAGATAAGATCCATATTGCGGCATGGATTTTCACACATGCTCACGATGATCATATGGCGGCGTGCATAAGGCTGCTGCGGACATATCCGGAAAGTTTTGTACTGGAGCGGGTGATGTACAATTTTCCGCCTTTTACGGTGCATCCTGATGATTCGGATGTCCTTGTGCTGAAGGAAACACTGCGGGATTTCTGTCCGGGTGTTAAGTGCCTGAAGCTTCACAATGGTCAGGTCATCGCATTGGCAAATATTCGCTTTGATGTACTGTATGCTCATGAAGACGCAGTGACGCAGGAGAATCCGGAGGTATTTCCGTTTCGTGATTTCAATTGTACTTCCGTTATCTTGAAAATGACGACCGGAAATGGGAGTGTCATGTGGCTTGGAGATACGAATGCAGAGACGGAGGAACTGGTACTTGAGACGGTTCCGGCCAGGCTGTGGAAGGCGGATGTGGTGCAGGTCTCGCATCATTGCTTTAACTGCCTTTCGCGCCTGTATCCTGCTATCGATGCGGATTATGCTATGCTGCCCAACAGCTATTATGGAGGACATACAGCGGAGAACATTGATAAGCTGGAGGACGTAGTGAACTGTTTGTCCTCTCCCGACAATATCTGGTATGGGGACAGGACAACAGGTTTCCGTTTTGAGGACGGAATATACCGGGTAATTCTGGAAGAGGCGTGCGTGGGCGGAGAGCATGACGGCACAAATCTTTATGGTGTACAGATTTAACATATTTTGATTATTTTCATAAGGATTTTGTAATACCCCTCTTTTGAATAAGAGGGGTACTTTTTTCCTTAAAATGTTAAAGTTTTTTGAATTAAAGATCAGCGGCTTTCTGTGTAAGTGGGAACCGCCTGTTTTTTCCGGTGCAGGTACCGTGCCAGATACACGAAGGGTGTGTCCGCAATGCTTGTGACCACAAAAATAATATAGCTGGCGACAGCAATGGAAACCAGTGTCTTTGTGTCATAGGTGCCCAAAAATGCGCCCCATGTGAACAGGACTGTGTTCAGAAGCTGGGATACCAGAGTGGAGCCATTGTTCCGGAGCCACAGGAATTTCTTGGAGTCCCCGAATTTGCTTTTGGTGAACGCCCACCATTTATGATAGGCCCACACATCGAAAAGCTGGACAATGACGTATACAATAATGCCTACCGCCATTAAGCGGGGGGTATTGGAGAAGACTGTGCGGATGGCCGGGGTTGCAAAATCACTTTCATTCGGCACATACAGCATCCAGGACTGGCTTAAGAAAATGAAAATGACTGAAGTGGCAATCCCAAGGTAAACCGCAGTCTGGGCGGCTTTTTTCCCATAAAGCTCGCTCAAAATGTCCGTTACCAGAAAAGTTGAGGCAAACAGGATATTGCCCAGCGTCATTTCCATGCCGAAAGCAGTTACCATAATCAAAACTTCAATGTTTGCCGCAATGGTAGCCAGCACAGTCCACAAATACAGCCCCTGCTCCCGAAACAGCCAGAATAGGAATACGACTGTGGAAAAAGTAAGGACTAAGGATACCAATAAAAGAATTTCATTCTGCATGTTCTACAACGCCTCCTACGCCGAAAGCAGTATTTTCCATTAAAATATCTACCCGGCTGTTTTCTATGTATTTTGGATAAAGTTCCTTGGTGAAACTTGCAATGACATGGGGGTCTGGCTTGATGGGCTTTTTGTTTTCCTGCATAATGTTGATGCAGACCCGCTCAAAATAGGCGAGACCGGTTTGAATGTCCCTGTCCATGCTTTCCGCAGTCTGGCCGGGGATACCCTGCAGCAGGCAGACCTCGTCAAAATATTCCGCCAGTTCCTCCGGGGAACGGGCGTCAATGCCTTTATCCAGATAGCTTTCCCGGAATAGGGCATCAAAGGTTTCCACGCCGGTTTTCACCTTCAGTTCAATCCCATGGGCCGCAAAACGCTTGCGGAATGGGGGAATTGCATCCCTGTGCCTCCAGTGGCACTCAAAATGTACCTGGTTGATATGGCAGTTTTTGCAGACTGTTTCAATCAGGGCAAGGGTTTCCTCATCCAAGTCCACAAAGCTGCCGGAATTAATCACCTCAAGCTTATGGTGGATGCCGGTGACTTTTTCAAGCTGTTCCCGGTTCAGGGCAAAATTTGCGCTGCTGTCCGGGGAAAAATCAAGATGGTAGTCGCAGAAGCGGCACCGCCTCCAAGAACAGCCAAGGCCCCGCAGCATTACGATTTCACGGGGATTTTTTTCATTGATGACCGCATAGCGGTTTGGGTTAAAATCTTCCATGGCACTTCCTTTCTGTGCAGTTAAAAATATGCACAATGAATCTCATTGTTTATCAGTTCCGGCTGCAAGAACAAAGCGGGCAAGCCCACATCATTTCCAGGTAATACGGTTTTCCTGTGAAAATCGGGCAGGGATGATTTTATTTCTGCGCATTAAAAAAAGCACGCAGAACGTGCCCATACAGAAAAACGGTTTTTTCCGGCACAGGGAGCATGTGCAGAATCCTTCCGTTTTTAAATCCCTAGTTTTGTTTAAAGACAGGATGGTCACGAACTGTCTTATGCAATTTTGTCTTGCCTTACCATGCAGGCAGCTTGCCTGTCTGCCAGACATTCTACCACATTGGAAATTCATTTGCAAGGGGAAAATTAATTTTCATCAATTCTTCCCGTCCTGTTCATTTCATGTTATAATTTGTTGCAGTCCTTTTAGGAATTGTGCAGTCAGTAAAAATGAGCCTGTCAATACAGAATGTGCAGAGGACGGGACGCCAAGTAGTTATAGTCAATCAAATGGGATTTGAAGAGGTATTCATGATGATAAGAGCAGTAACTGCGGCAGATATTGGTGAATGCGTAAAAGTGATCAGGGAAAGTTTTTCCACAGTTGCAGATGAATTTGGGTTTACTATGGAAAATGCCCCAAGATTTACAGCATTTGCAACCACAGAGGAGCGATTGAAATGGCATTTGACTGGAGAACATAGACCAATGTACGCACATTTTGAAAATGGAACCATTGTTGGATACTATTCCTTGCTGTTACAGGAAAACAAAGCATGCGAATTGAACAATTTGTGTGTAATCCCTCCATACAGGCATAATGGGATTGGTGAGGAACTTTTGAAGGATGCTTTCAAGACTGCAGGGGCATTCAATTGTAATCAGATAAACATCGGTATTGTTGAAGAGAACAAAGTGTTGCGAAAATGGTACGAGTCGTTTGGCTTTGTCCATACCGGGACGAAGAAATTTGATTTCTTTCCGTTTACATGCGGATATATGGAAAAAAATTTAGATGTGACGGGAACCCAATTGTGAAAAGAGAAGCTGATTATCTTTAGACTATGTGCAGCAGGAACCCGTTTCCGAAAGAGGAGTCAGATGATAAGAGAGTACTACAATTCAGAATATAAATGATTTTATGGGGAGGATATTATGAAGAACTTAGACAAATTAAGTAAGTTTATCAGCCTGGTATTAAGACATAAACCAGATGCTGCGGGGATTACTTTAGATGAACATGGTTGGGCCAATGTAGATGAATTGCTTGCTGGCGTGAACCATTCGGGCAGAAAAATCAATATGGAAATATTAGAGGAAATTGTGAAAACAGACAGCAAGCAGAGATACAGCTTTAACCAGGATAAAACGTTGATTCGGGCAAACCAGGGACACAGTGTTTTGGTGGATGTGGAATTAAAAGAACAGGAACCGCCGGAATTTCTGTATCATGGAACGGCTGCCAGATTTCTGAAAAGCATTGAGGCAGAGGGCCTGAAACCAATGAGCCGTTTATATGTACATTTGTCAAATGATGTTGGAACAGCTTTAACCGTTGGAAAACGTCATGGAGAAGCCGTGCTGCTGAAGGTATGCAGCGGAGATATGTATCGGGATGGAGAGAAGTTTTATCTTTCCGAGAACGGGGTATGGTTGACAAAAAAAGTAGATCCAAGGTATTTTGTAATCGTAAATGATTGAAAGATCTGCCCTGAAAGCAATCAGTGCGAAAGCCAGGGCAATGCAGAAGATTCTGGAACTGATTCAGGCTGCTGCGAATAAGGAATACCGTTTGGTTCGGGGGAGAACAAAAGGCCAAAGCTGCACAGGAGAAGACGGTCTTGCTATTCTCATGTCGTAATAGTATAATAGAAACAGGCAGGAAAGGAAATAATACCACATGGCAAGGAATCAACGGAATCTAAAGCCGGATATCATACTGAAGAACTACTGGCGTGACAATGCGCGCTTCGCTGACCTCTTCAATGCAGTTCTGTTCCAGGGCGAGCAGGTAATACAGCCCCATGAGTTGGAGGATCTGGATACGGAAAGTTCCACCATACTGGAGCATAAAAAGCAGGCAGAGGGAATCGCGGCATCCAGGGACAACATAAAAATAAGGAAGAAATCCACCGCATACGGGATAGAGTTTGTGATGTTAGGGAACGAGTCACAGGAGTATATCGACTATGCCATGCCAATGAGGGTAATGGGCTATGACTACAGTGCCTACAAAAAGCAGTATGACAGCAATGCCGCAAAGTATAAAAAAGCAGAAGGCATGGAAGAGGATGAATACCTGTCCAGAATGAAACGCGCAGATAGATTTATGCCTGTGATTACAGTGACTGTATACTATGGAAAGAAGCCCTGGGACGGGGCGGCGAGTCTGCACGGCATGCTGAACATTCCGGAGGCGTTAAGGAAGTATGTGAACGATTATCGGATGCTGTTGGTGGAGGCGAGAAAGAATAACCTTGTGCTGCACAATATGAACAATGTAGACCTTTTTAATCTTCTGGAGATTCTGTTGGACAGCAGCCGTTCCGCAGGTGAGATTCGGAGCAGGGCAATCGGATACACCAAAGAACGCCGGGTGGACAGAGCTGTCATTCTGACAGCAGCAGGGGCGTTGAACAATCAGATTGACTACAATGCACTGGAACAGAGAGGAGATGTGAATATGTTTACTGTATTTGAGGAGACCAGGATAGAAGGCAGAGAAGAGGGCAGAGAAGAAGGCAGAGAAGAAGGCAGAGAAGAAGGCAGAGCGGAAGAGATTATCGAGACCGGCTATGAGTTTGGCCTGTCCGATGATGATATTCTGGGGAGACTGCAGAAAAAACTGGACATTTCTTCGGAGATGGCACAGAGATATTTCAGGGAGTTTGGAAAAAGGACTGTATAAGACCGGGGGATTTTCCCAGAGGAAATGCAGGAAGCCTGGCTCCATGCAAAGCCGGTAAGCGATATTTGCATGGAGTGGTTTTCGGTTGCAGGAAAGCAAAGGGCTGTCAATGGTCAATTGCATTTTAAAGTAGCTTATCGTTTTGCAAAATAAGATAAGTTCCCATTTGTTCATTATATCTTGAATAATCTATACTGCAGACCGCCAGGATTTACAGTGATGCCTTCAGGAAAATACCTGGCTGGCGGTCTGCAGTCTGGTTGCACTGCAAATTCAACCGGTGTGCAGTATAAATTCATCATGTAATATAAATATTGCTTTACTTCATCTGTAGAAGAAAATTTTGCTGCCGAATAGGGGGATTCCGGATTGGTTTTTTCAAACAGCAAATATCCATTCTCTGTTTCAATCAAAGTGGCGGCATGTGAAGCGCATATTCTGTCACCGCTTTGCGTCCAGAAGGTAATTAAAGAAAACGCACTGTCTTTGAAGGAAATTTCCTGCTCATTCCATTTTTCCTGAATAGCCTGCAGCATTTCCTGTTCGCTGCATTGCTCTGTAATGTGAACCGGATTAAACAGGGTAAAATATGCTGCCTGCACATCCTGACTCCAGTCAATCAGCGGAAAAGGAACATACGCCTTATGTTCCCCCTCTACGGCTTCCCGTCCGAACAGAATATCGCCGTCTGTATAAAGCCATGCCGTATTCTCGTCCCAACAATCGAAATCTTCTTCTTTGAGCACATTTCCTACCGAAATATTATCCTGATTTAACTCATAAGCCGCAATCCTGCAAACAACATCATGGTAATTTCGACGATTGCGCTTATACCATTCCGTAGACATGTCGTAGTATTCCCCATAGTCAACCGCCATTTCGTCTATTGTAACAAAATCCCCGACTAATGAAAAAGACGGACATTCCCTCATGCTGTTATTATAGTCTGTCACCCAGTTCAATACCGTATCAACGTGATTTGTCGGAATCCCGGATTTCAGCAAAATATCCCGGACTTCATTCATAGATAATTCACTGTCCAAATTGGAATAGGTCAATTGATTTTGGAGAACCGCATCTATCTTTTCATTACCTGGAACTTCATCACCCGCCCGGCTGCTTTCCTGCGTATCCTCTGTTGTAAATGGCACTTCTGTATTTCCGCAGGCGGAACAAAACGTCAAAATCAATAATACACATAAACAGGCAAATTTTTTCATCATTCCCATGACCTCCCTATTGCTTTTCAATTGATTTATTCTATCACAGGTCATTTTGTAATTCCATTAAATAATGCTTAAGATTTCTGCCCTGCCTGTTTCCTGTGTTTTCGGAAAAGAACAGGTTTTGTACTGCAAATTCAACCGGTGCGCAGTATAAGTAAACCCCAGGTTGATTTTTTGTTTTCTGGATTAACACAGTCAGTATGGACAGCGGGGTGCTTTTCCCTTATCATAAAAGGCACATGCTGCGCAGCATTGTGGAGGACAGATTTCCGGACAGACAACTTTTATTTTGCTAAAATGCAGGCGAATCCATAAAAACGGAAGCCTGTGCCGCCTGGTGAAATGGGGATTGAAAAATCCGGAAGGCAGTGAAAAACAAGGAGGTTTATCGAAAATGAATCAAGTAAATATATATAAAACCGGCAAAAGAATTGCGTTTCTGCGTAAGGAGCGAGGATATACGGGGGAAGCTCTGGCGGAGCGGCTGCAGGTGAGTCCCCAGGCCGTATCCAAATGGGAAAATGCCAGATGTCTGCCGGAGACCAGTGTGCTGCCTGCCCTGGCGGAAGCGCTTGGCTGCAGCATTGACAGCCTGCTGTGCCCGGGAGAAATCCTGATTCTGGAAGCAGTTTATACGGACGGGCAGACGGCGGTTCCGGTAACGGGATTTATAAACGGACTGGCGCGGAATCAGGATATCAACATTCCTGTCAACGGGGCGTTTCTGGGTGTGTCCATTCCCGGCCAACGGCTGAAGGTACTGACCATAAAATATCAGACGCCGGAAGGAATCTTTTATTCCTATGCCTTACAGAACAGCAGCCTTGCCCTGAACAGGGGAAAGGACAGGAAGCAGAAAAGCGCCTGCTATGAGGACGGACAGTCCTTTCAGATTGTGGGCGCCTGGTACGGAAACGAGAAGGCCTTTTCCTCTGCCATGGAGAAGATGGCGCATTATGCGTATTTCAACTGGGACAAGATTCCGGTAAACCAGGAAGCATTTCCCAGTGACACGGCAAGCGACGATACGGAATATCTGACACTGGTGTATCTGAACAAAGAAGGAATCCATGTGATCAGTTGTCCGGAGAATGAGGCGATTTATTACAGGAATCACCGCACCAGTCTCTTTCTGGAAGACCGCACCAAATGTATTCTGAAAGGAATTACCAGGCTGTCCTGGGGAGAGGGGATGGATTGCCCCTGGGCCGGGTCCATGTATGCGGCGCTGCAATACATGGGAGAAAACTATGCCTATCATCAGATCATGGGCATGAGCGGCGCCTGTTGGAGGCTTTGCTTTACGGAAGTCTGGGACTATAGCTGTACGGACGCCCTGGTGGCCTTTGACTATGCTTCGCCTTTGTTCCAAAGCCTGGGATATTCTTTCCGGATGGCGGACAGGGTGGAAAAGCAGGAGAGGAAGGCGGAACGTCTGGCCGTGATGGAGGATATCCGGCAGGGAAAACCGGTTCTGGCCATCAACCTGCGGGTTGCCCCCGAGTGGGGTGTCATAACGGGGTATACGGAGGAGGGTGGACGCTTCCTGTGCCGCACCTATTTTGACAGAGAGATTTTCCGGGAACTGGAGCAGGCGGATTCCGCTGCGGACAAAGAAGACAGAAGAATCGTATTTGAGGAAAATGAAGGGTATCTGTTTAATGATTTCTGGCCTTTCCTGCTGCTTCATTTCGGGCAGAAAGAGGACGCGCCCTCGCCCATGGAGACGTTGAAAGCATCCCTTGGGACGCTGATCTCCTCCTTCCGGGCAGAAGAGTCCAGGGGATATGCGCAGGGAAAGGGAGCCTATGAGGCATGGATCAGAGGACTTGCGAAAGACGCAGACTTCCGCTTGGATTCCGACAGGGAGAATGTGCTCCGGAGGCTGTGCGTCAACGACAGTATGCTTGTGAGCCTCATCGACGCCAGACAGTCGGCGGCATGTTATCTGGAGGAAACGGCTGCCCTGCTGCCGGAATGCAGCCGCCGCCATCTGGAAAAGATCGGGGCAAATTGCCGGGATATTGCGGGGATGTTTGCCGGTTTCCGGGACAAAACCGGCGGGACTGCGGAGGCCTGTTCCCTGACCTATAACACGGATTCGGAGTTCCGTATCGCGGTTTCAAAGTTGGAGGATGTGCGCAGGGAGCAGGCAGCCCTGCTTCAACAGGCGGTGCTTCTGGAGGAGGAAAACTGCCGTCTGGCGCAGTTAATTCTGGATGGACCCTGGGAGGCGCGCTGACAGTTCAGACAGCCCCTCTCGCGAAGTCAAAATTGCTCTCTGTGCAATTTGCGTCCTGTTCAATTTTGCGAGACTTGCAGGCGCCAAAACGCATTTTTTCGCGTTTTGTGTGCATTCTCGTAACAGTTCAGCGCCCTGTCTGAACTGTTACGAGGAATGTATTTTATAGGCCGTCAATCGTATCTGCCGATTGATTAAAGTCCCCACAGTTCTGCTGTGGGGACTTGCCATGTCTTCCTATTGATGTTAGAATGGGGTTGCCTGTTACCCTGGGAAGACCGGTGGGCAGAGAGTGATGAAGAAAAGGGAATCATACGCATGGAAAAACCAAATTACAAACGAACAAAACGCGCCTGCTATTTTGCAAACCTGGCAATGTCCTCCGTGTTCAGCCTGCCGCCCCTGCTGTTTGCCACATTTCGGGAACAGTACGGAATCTCCTATACACTGTTGGGAACACTTGTTCTGGTCAATTTCTGCACACAGCTTGGAATCGACTTGATTTTCAGTTTTTTCAGCAGGCATTTTAACATTCACAAAACCATCCGCCTGATGCCCCTTGTGACGGCAGCAGGGCTGTGCGTATATGCGTTGATTCCCATGCTGTTTCCCGGGCATGCCTACATGGGACTTGTGGCCGGTACCTTTCTTTTCTCCGTGGCCGCGGGACTGGGAGAGGTGTTGGTAAGCCCTACCATAGCGGCGCTGCCTTCGGATACGCCGGATAAGGACATGAGTATGCTTCATGCCCTGTACGGTTACGGGTTTGTGGGGGTGGTCCTGATCAGCACTCTGTTTCTCCGAATTGCGGGAAATCAATATTGGATGTATCTCACCTTCTTCTGGGCCATGCTGCCGGTGATCGCGTCCGTATGGCTAAGGATGTCGCCCCTGCCGGACATGAATATGGAGCAAAATAAGGTAAAGTCCGCGGGTTCCGGGTCCGGGACAAAGGGGCTTCTGCTTTGCATGGCCTGCATCTTTTTGGGTGCCTGTGCGGAGAATACCATGTCCAACTGGGTTTCCGTGTATGCGGAAAAGGCATTGCGGATACCCAAGGTATGGGGGGATATTCTGGGCATGTCCCTGTTTGCGGGACTGCTTGCGCTTACCAGAACGATATATGCGAAATATGGTAAAAATATTTTTAAAATATTGACAATCAGCATGTGGGGGGCTGTGGTCTGCTATCTGACGGTGGGACTTTCCTCCAATGGGGCATTGTCCCTGGCCGCCTGTGCCGCGGTGGGAATCTGCACCGCCATGCTCTGGCCGGGAACCCTGATTTTCATGGAAGAAAAAATACCTGCCGCCGGTGTTGCGGCCTATGCGCTGATGGCGGCAGGGGGAGACCTTGGGGCCTCCGTTGCGCCCCAGGCCCTTGGCATCGCTGTGGACAAGATTGCCCTTACGGAGTGGGCAGGGAACTTGGGCACCAAGCTGTCGCTGACCCCGGAACAGGTGGGATTTAAGGCAGGCATGCTGATGGCGGCGGTTTTCCCGGCTTTGGGAATCCTTCTTCTTGCATATATGAAAACCTATTTTGGAAAAGAGAAGTAGACAGGCGTTTTTTTGGTTGCGCCGGGAGGGGAACCATGGTACAATGTCGAAACAGAAAGGCGCTGATGGGCACAAATGCATGGTAAAATGGCATTCCAATGCCCGGGAAAGAGAAAAGTAGAGGGAGAAAAGAAGAAGGAGAAAAGAATATGAAACAGGGGAGAAGTAGTTTTTCCAACAGGCTCGGTTTTGTACTGGCGGCTGCAGGCTCGGCTGTGGGACTGGGAAATATCTGGAGATTTCCCTATCTGGCGGCAAAATACGGCGGGGGTATCTTCCTGTTGGTTTATCTGATTTTGGCTGTAACGTTTGGATTTTCGCTGATGATAACAGAGATTGCCATAGGAAGAAAGACAGGCTTAAGCTGTATTGACGCGTATCAGAAATTGAGCAGGAACTTCAGCTTTCTGGGATGGCTTGCCGCTTTGGTGCCTGTGATTATCGCGCCGTACTACTGTGTCATCGGCGGATGGGTTATCAAGTATTTCTTTGAGTTTTTAAGGGGACATGCCGCCCTGACAGCGCAGGAAAGCTTTTTTTCACAGTTTATCAGCGTGGCAGAGGGCGGAATTTTGGGAAACCCGCTCCTTTGGTTTGCGGTTTTTGTACTCCTTACCGCAGCGGTAGTGCTCTTCGGCGTGGAGAAGGGGATTGAGAAGGCAAGCCGGGTTATGATGCCGTTATTGGTGGTGCTGTCCGTGGTGGTGGCGGTTTATTCCCTGACTCTGCCCGGAGCGGTTGAGGGCCTAAAATACTATCTGCTTCCGGATTTTAAGGATTTCTCTACCACCACGGTTCTGGCGGCTATGGGACAGCTCTTTTATTCCATGTCCCTGGCCATGGGGATTATGATTACTTATGGCTCTTACATGAAGAAGGAGGAGCATCTGGAGAAATCCGTGGGACAGATTGAAGTGTTTGATACGGCCATTGCCTTTATCGCGGGCCTGATGATTATTCCCGCGGTGTTTGCCTTCTCCGGCGGCGCGGATATCAATGCCGGCCCGGGGCTGATGTTTGTGACGCTGCCCAGGGTCTTTGGGTCCATGACCGGAGGAAATGTGATCGGTATGGTATTTTTCCTTCTGGTGCTGTTTGCGGCGCTGACTTCCTCCATTTCCCTGATGGAGACCGTGGTATCCATGTGTATGGACAGGCTTCACTGGAACCGGAAGGTTTCCGTGCTTGCGGTGACGGTGGGAATCCTGGCATTGGGGACGCTGTCCTGCCTGGGGTACGGGCCGCTTTCGGCCGTGACGGTATTGGGCATGGCTTTCCTGGATTTCTTTGATTTTATTTCCAATTCCATCCTCATGCCGGTGGTGGCGTTCCTCACCTGTATCCTGGTAGGACATGTGGTGGGAACCAAAGTGGTTTCCGATGAGGTGGAGGCTTCCGGCTCTTTCCGGAGAAAAAAACTGTTTGAAGTCATGATTCGTTGGATTGCGCCTGTGTGCCTGGTGGTGATTTTGGCGGGAGAGATTTTGAAAATACTGGGTGTGATTTCCATCTGATCCGCAATCCCCATGACCCGCGCCCCTGTTTCCGGATCGTCTTTTTATGCTTCGGCAAAGGGAATGGAAGTTTGTTTGCATTTGTGGTAAAATAGCAGAAAAACAGCAGTTGCAACCGACAGTTGCCGTATAGTTGCCCAGAATTTCCATATGGTTGGTAGCATGCAACCGGATAAAGCGGTATATTATTGCCATCAAAACAAATGGAGGTTCCTGATATGAACGAAAACCAATTTGCAGAAAATCTTATGTACTATCGAAAAAAGAAAGGACTGTCACAGGAAAAAGTTGCCGAATACCTGGAGGTCAGCCGCCAGGCTGTAACCAAATGGGAAGCGAATGCTTCCAGACCAAATTCCGACAATCTGATGAAGCTGGCGCAATTATTTGAAGTTGAGGTTGACACATTGTTGGGCAATGGGGACAGGGAAGAATCACCAATTCAGGAAGAAGTATCAATGGGAAAAATGCCCTGGGTTCTGATAGGAATATCGACCTTATGTATTCTGGCCTATATCGTCCACGCTGCATTTACGGATACTTTCAGCATTGGGACATTCCTCTGTATGTTTATGATCTGTATCCCAATCCAGTTATTCCTGCATCTGTATCTTTCCAATGCAGTCAAAAACAATTCCTTCAATGGGATTGCAGGATTTGATGACAAAATAGAGTACAATATGGGCGAAGTGAAGAAACTGCTGATACAGATTGACTTGCATGTTGGAATTTTGTCTGTTGTAGCTATTTTCCTGTTTTGCGTGATAAACGGAGCAAATTCGAAAATACCTTGGTTCAATGGACTTCTGCTTGTTGTGTATGTATTCAATTTTATTGCAGGCATACAGATGCACAACTACAAAATGATAGACAAAATTTATTGCAGAGAAGAGGACAGGAAACGCGCCGGACGCGGTATTCCGGTAACTGCAGTGTACGTTTTGCTGTTATGCGCGGGAATCGGAATAATGGGTATCGTATTTGAAGTAAAAGGAATTGAAAATAATACACTGCCTGCAATCAAAATAGGCGGATTGCTGATTGCGGGCATAATAAGCGCAACAACAGGATTTTTAGTTGAGAACAGCAAAATAAAAAAATGGAATCCCGCAAATACAGACTACAAAACAAGCAAGGCATGTATAATCGGTTTGGCGATCTGTGTAATCATGTATGGACTGATGTGCGTAGTATAAGATGTGGGGAGTATTTTTCAGATGTCTCTGTGAATCGAAATGGAGATGCCATTTGACGGAACGAATGCTGTTCAGGAAATTCTGACGCCCATTCAGGAAATTTCGGACCCGGGGTCCTGGCTCTGTGGTATGGTTGTGTTGGCAGACAGGCAGACGGCAGGATGGGAAAGGAGCGTGATCATATGGCAAAAGAGCGTTTTGTGGAAGTTTATTCACAGGGACTTACCAATGTGGAAAAGATTATTGTAGATACGGAAACCGGCGTGAATTATATACTGGCATCTTCTGCCCTGACAGTGGGCTGCGGGATGAGCGTTTTGGTGGACCAGGACGGAAAGCCCGTTGTCACTCCCATGGAGTAGGGGGCAGACTGCGGATTCTATTCAGATGCATCCTGTCAGTCTGCAGGGATGCTGCAACAGTTCAGACATCCCCTCTCGCGAAGTCAAAACTGCGTTCTCTGCAAATTGCGTTCTCTGCAAAATTGCGTTCTTTGCAATTTGCGCTCTGTGTAATTTTGCGAGACTTGCGGGATGCTGCCTGTCCCGTTTCCGGCGAGGCCCGGTTTGCGGGGCAGCGAGGCAAAAGCTGCTTGACAAAACTTTTCCATCGTGTTATACTTCCAACTAATTCAAAACAAAAAGGCTTTGACGAGGAATAGTACGTATCAGGGAGTTCACAGAGAGAAGATGGTTGGTGCGAATCTTCAATGAACTGATAGGGAAGCAGCCTCCGAGCTGTGAACCGAACGGACCGGGCGGACCTGTCTTAGTAGGCTTCAACGGAGTTCCCCCGTTATCCCAGGAAGCAATATCGGAGCAATCCCGTATTGACAGAGTGCAGAGAAATCTGAAATTAGGTGGTAACACGGACAGAAAGTTCGCCCTAAGTTGATATTATGTCAGCTTAGGGCTTTTTTTATGCGCAGGCCCGTGTACAAAGTGCGACTTATCGCACTTGTAAGTTTGCCGCTAAAGCGGCACACGGGCCGCGGCGAGCAGGGATAAAATCACCCCTGCTCGATTTAGAAAATTTCAGAAAGGAGAATGAAACATGACAGCAAATGAATTAAGAACCATGTATGTAAACTTTTTTAAAGAAAGGGGGCATAAGGAAATCGCGTCCGCGTCACTTCTTCCGGAGAACGATCCCACGGTTTTGTTTACCACTGCGGGAATGCATCCTTTGGTGCCCTATTTACTGGGGGAACCCCATCCCGGCGGAAAAAGGCTCACGGATGTTCAGAAATGTGTCAGAACAGAAGATATCGATGAAGTAGGAGACGATACCCACTGCACCTTTTTTGAAATGTTGGGGAATTGGTCATTGGGGGACTATTTTAAACAGGAATCCATTTCCATGAGTTTTGAATTCCTGACCGAATATCTTCATATTCCCTTAGAGAGACTGGCGGTGACGGTATTTGCAGGCGATGATTCAATGCTCGCTGATGTGGAGGCAGAAGAGATCTGGAAAGGCCTGGGGCTGAAAAATCACCAGATTTTCCGATACGGAAGAGAAAATAACTGGTGGGGACCTGCCGGACAGACCGGACCCTGCGGACCGGACACGGAAATCTTCTATGTTATGGACAGACCGGAATGCGGCCCCAATTGCGGACCGGCCTGTAACTGCGGAAAATATGTTGAGATCTGGAATAATGTTTTCATGCAGTTCAATCAGGAGTCCGACGGTACTTTTACAGAGCTGAAGCAGAAAAATGTGGATACGGGAATGGGCCTGGAGCGTGTTCTGACGATTTTAAACGGGAAAACCAATGTGTACGATACGGAAATTTTTCTGCCCATGATGCAGACCCTTGAAGGCACTCTGGAAAAGGAAGGAAAAATCGTCCCTGAACGCGAGAAACGAATTATCTGTGAACATACCAGAGCTGTTACGTTTATGTTGGGCGATCCCATGAAGATCAGTCCGTCCAACACAGAGCAGGGATATATTTTGAGAAGGCTGATTCGAAGAATGATCCGCCTGTTCAGGAAAGCAGACATTCATACAAATTACCTGTGTGAACTGTCCGGCGTGGTCATTGGACAATACGGTCCGGTTTATCCGGAACTTGGAGAGAACAGGGAGTTCATTCTGGAGCAGCTGCAAAGGGAATATCATCTGTTTTCCAAGACCCTGGACGAGGGGTTAAAAAAGGCCAACCGCTATCTTGACCGTATAGAACAAAAAGGAATTCTAAGCGGGGAACTGGCGTTCAGGCTGTATGACACGTTCGGCTTTCCCATAGAATTCACCTCGGAACTGGCTTCGGAAAGGGGCATTCAGGTGGATATGGATGGATTCCGGAAGAAGTTTGATGAGCATCAGAACAAATCCAGACAGGGAGCGGCAGGCAAGTTTGCGGGAGGTTTGACCACCAACAATGAGCATACAGCCCGCCTTCACACGGCAACCCACTTGCTGAACGGGGCATTGAGAAAGGTTCTGGGTGAAGAGGTGAGCCAGAGAGGCAGCAACATTACCTCTGAACGCCTAAGATTTGATTTTTCCTTTGGACGGAAGGTGACGAAAGAGGAATTGGAAAAAGTCGAAGCCATCGTAAATGAAGCGATTCAGAAAAACATTGATGTGATTCTGGAAGAGATGACGCCGGAGAAAGCCTATGAAGAGGGCGCCATGGGTGTTTTTTCCGAGAAGTACGGCGAGATTGTAAAAGTGTATACAATCCCCGGATACTCCAAGGAAATCTGCGGCGGCCCTCATGCCAGAAATACCGGAGAGCTTGTCTCCTTTAAAATCAAAAAGGAAGAGGCCTCCTCTGCCGGTGTCCGGCGAATCAAGGCTGTGATCCAGGAATCTTAGTCAGCAACGCAAAAACTACACACAAATCACAAAAAACTGTGTTATGCTGTTTCCCGGAGGTGTTGTTATGCAGAGAATTTTGGTTGTGGAGGATGATTTGGACATTCAGGAGCTTTTGAAAAACTTTCTGCAGGAGGTTGGCTATGAGATCATGTTGGCCGGTGACGGCGTGGAGGCCCTGTCCATGTTTTCCGCCATGCAGTTCGATCTGGTTCTGTTGGATGTGATGCTGCCGAAAATTGACGGCTTTGCTGTCTGTGAGCTGATTCGAAAGCAATCCCAGGTTCCGGTCATTATGCTTACCGCATTAAACGGCGAGGAAGAACAAATCCGGGGGTTGGATTTGCAGGTGGACGACTACATCACGAAGCCCTTTTCCGTACCGATCTTAATTCGGAAGATTGCCGCTGTGCTGCGGCGGAGCAGCAGGATGCAGGAGGATGGGCACAAAACGATTGTTTACCGGAACCTGATTCTGGACTGCGACAATTATACGGCTGCTGTGGGGGAAAACGTTTTTGAATTGACGCCCAGGGAATTTGAGGTGCTGAAAGAACTCCTCACCAATCAGGGGCGCATTTTAACCCGGCAGAACCTTTTGGATAAGCTGTGGCGCTATGATTTTTACGGGGAGGAACGTGTGGTTGATACGCATATTAAAAACCTGCGGAAAAAACTGGGCATTGACTTTATTCAGACAATCAGAGGGGTGGGATATAAAATTGATAAAGAGCATTAAAGGCAGTCTGTTTGCAAAAGTATTTCTCATTACTGTGGTTATGCTGCTGTGTATATCGCTGTTGGTGTTCGGAATCCTGGCATGGCTGATGCCCCGGACTTATTCCAACAAACTGAACACCATTTTAGATCAACGGGCGCAGAACTTTATTTCCGAACTGGAACAGGTGCCTTTTTCGGACAGCGGCGGTTTGTTCGATCAGTTTCTTGCGGATATGGCAATCCATTCGGCCGCGTTATACGACAGCAGCGGCCACTGGGTTGCGCTGCCCACAAAAGAAGTTGAGAATGGATGGGAGGGGACTAACGTGGCAATGGCAGTGGATGACTCTGGTGAATCTTCTCCCGTCCTGTCAAACCAGTACTATTTTTCTTTCTCCGATGGCAGTGACCGCTATACGCTTGTCGTCTACGGTGAGGCAGAACAGATTTTGGAACTGCAGCAGTCCTTTGCCCGTGTTTTTCCGGTTATCCTGATCATGGTTTCGGCCAGTGCCCTTGCGGTATCCTGGCTGTACTCCCGCATGATTACAAAACCCGTATTGGAAATCAGCCGCATATCCGAGAAAATGTCTGACCTGCAGTTGGATTGGAGGGTTGACGGACAACGGACGGATGAACTGGGAACACTGGGGAAAAGCCTGAACAGGCTGTCGCGCAGTCTTTCAACCGCCCTGTTCGATTTGCAGAATGCCAACAGGAAACTGGAAGCCGATATTGAACAGGAAAGGAAACTGGAACAGGCCCGCACAAATTTCTTTTCGGCGGTGTCCCATGAGCTGAAAACGCCGGTCACCATCATCAAAGGCCAGTTAGAGGGGATGCTGTTGGGGATTGGCGCATACAAAGACCGTGAGAAATATTTGACAAGATCCCTGGAAATTGCCAACACCCTGGAGACAATGGTGCAGGAGATCTTAACCGTCTCCCGACTGGAATCTGCGGGCACGGATTTCAAAAAAGACCGTCTGGACTGCGTTCAGGTTATCAAATCCTATTTAAGCGAAACCGAAGATTTGATTGCCGGGAAGGACCTGCAAATACAACTGGATGCTCCGCCCTCCGCTCTTATAAGCGGAAACAAGCTGTTGATGGAGAAAGTGTTTTCGAATCTGATGGGAAACGCAATCAAGTA
Source organism: uncultured Lachnospiraceae bacterium (assembly GCA_947367855.1). Lineage (GTDB taxonomy): Bacteria > Bacillota > Clostridia > Lachnospirales > Lachnospiraceae > Acetatifactor. Next base: position 29,493 of record CANBFE010000004.1, read on the forward strand.
TTCCCCCCAGGGAGCCTCCATTCGCATCTCCGTCCGGATGCAACAGGAACAGATGGAGCGGGAACAGATGGAATTTTCTGTTGAAAACACAGGGGCGCATATTCCGGAGGACAGTCTGCCCAGACTGTTTGACCCGTTTTATCGTGTGGAACAGTCCAGAAGCCGGAAAACAGGCGGAAGCGGGCTTGGATTGTATATTGTGCAGGAGATACTGCATCAGCATGGAAGCCAATGTACGGTCTGCAATACACAGGCCGGGGTAAGGTTTTCCTTTATGATCTGAAACATAAACAACACAGAAATCACAAACAAATCCCACATGTATCACAAACGGGGGTGGTATTCTTTAGATACACTCAAAGAAAGGATGGTGTTATCTAAATGAATAAAAAGAACAAAACAAACAAAATGAACAAAATGAATAAAAGGAACAAAAAGAAGCTGTTGGCGTCGGTCCTTGGAGGGGTACTGCTTGTGGGATGCCTGGCCGGGTGCAGTACCCCGGCGGCGTTCGGGGGCGGAACGGCATCCGGGCAGTCGGAAAGCACATCCGTCCGGATTGCGGATGCATTTGCGGAAGATCACGGACCTTCCGACGAAATTTCCGATGAAGAACTGTTTCAGCCCTATGAGCAGTTCGGCCTGACCTACAACAGCAGCAAAAAAGAATTGCAATATCAGGGCAAAGCTGTACGGTGGTTTGAGGACTACTATACCGTGGAGGAAGGGGCGCAGGCCGGAAACGACTATTTCAACGAAAAGGGTGTGGTTGATGTGTATGCGGTCCGTGACTTCACCCACATTGACCGCTCCGGGGACGGTTCCTACGATCCAGGCGGAAAACTGATTGGGGTAAAGGCATTCTCGGAGGAAGAATTTGCCGCCCGTGACATTGAGGCAATCAAAAATCCGCCGCCCGCCGTCTCCATGGCCGGTGCTCCGCCCTCTGCAGAGGAACTGGAAGACATGGCAGAGGAATACGAGGCGTTTGGCCTTACCTATGATGTGAAAAAGGACCAATGGTATTTCAACGGCGAAAAGGTGCGGTACTTTCAGGATGTGCTGACATCCAACGGCGAGAACCTGACCGGCGGAAACTTCCGCGGCACCCTTCGTAATTCGTGGAGCGTAAACGGCACAATAGACATTTATACAGTGCGTGACTATGCTCATCCGGATGCCTCCGGAAAGGGAACGCTGACAGGCATTGAAAAATATAGTCAGGCGGAATTTGATGAACATACACGGTGGGAGAAGCAAACCAGTTCCGGTGAGTGTATGGTTATGCAGGAGTGAGAAACCATCCATGTTGATGGGAAACCCGTGGTATAGAATCCGGTAATTCCGGCTGACAGAGCCTTATGAAAAGCCCCGGGACCTGTGAACTGTCCTGCCGTTTCGTGAGGACATACAGGGAAGGGGCTTTGCCGTTTTAAGTTCTATGGGGCCAGGGGTTAGGCCAAGACCTGCTTCAGCAGCTCTGTTTTTTCCCTTGCCGACTCTGTGGTATAGGGCAGCTTTTCTTCAGGAGACAAGATTTTTTCCCAGGAAAAATACTCCAGACACTCAAGCATTGCGTCTCCGAACAGCCGGATATTGGACCGGAGATATTCCGCCAATTCCCTTCCCTGAAGCACATTGCTTCTTCCCAGGGTGTATTCCCGGCAAACCTCAAACGGGGGCAGAGACTGGGCGTAAATCAGCGCCTTGTCCAACTCCCGTTTTGTGTAATATCGATAGACAAGATCCCTTGTTACCCGGGTTTTCATCTCCACGTCGGTACTGATTGCAAGGATTTTCAGATACAGAAGGATGGCTTCTTCATAATTATCCGGAGACTCGCGTATGGTTCCGGACAGCGCCCATGCGAGGGTGTACATCAGCTTTTCGTTGCCCGGATGCCTTACAAGCGCTTTCCGAAGAATCGGTATGGCCTGGACATAGCCGCCGCTTTCAAATAATTTTTCAGCCTCACTGCAGGCTTGTTCAATTTCTTCGTTCTGACGGCCGGTATCGTGGCCAAGCAGATAGTCGATAGATACCCCAAAATAATCGGCAATGATGGGAAGAAGGGTAATGTCGGGGTAAGAAAGTCCGGTCTCCCATTTACTGACCGCCTGGCAGGAAATCCCCAGTGCTTCCGCGAGCTGTTCCTGTGTCAGATTCCGCTGTTTCCGCAGGCTTTTCATAACGGATGAAAAATTGTTCATAAATTTGTACGCTCCTTGTAAGTGATGTGTGTTATGATTGAATCGATTCTGATTCTTATTATATGACCATATTTTTCAAAGTCCATATGTGTTTATTTGGATAAAAATCAACCTTTGGTTGCGCTGTTTTTCAAATCTGGCTGATGGTTGCGGGTGTCTATCCGGGAAACAGTCCGATACCGACGGGGCATGGTTACAAAGATGGAAAACAAGGCGAAGCACGGAATCCCCCAACAGTGGTGCAGCACGGTTGGGGGATTGGTTCTTTGTCTTCATGGGTGTGCAGGTGCAGACAGAGATTTTTCATTTTCCCATTAACCGCTGCGCCGGATCCGGTACTATATAAATGAAAGCTTTCAAAACAGAGCATTTTACCAATTTTACCATTTACGGAGGGGACTATGGAACAGGAAAAGATTTCGGCACTGGTGGAAGAGAACATGAAGACCATCTTCGCTTACGCGCTTTCGCGGGTGTCCCACAGGGAGGACGCGGAGGATCTGGCCGGGGACATTATCCTGGCCATCCTGAAAAGCGCCCCCAGGATACGGGATGACAACGCCTTCTTCGGCTATATCTGGGCCATTGCGGCCAACACCTACAAAAAATATCTGTACAAAAAGGGCCGCATCCGATGTGAGGAGCTTGACGAGGGGGCTGCGGACGAGAAGGATTTCGTCCAGGATATTCTGCAGACCGAACAGTTTTCTGCGCTCCGCCGGGAACTGGCCCTGCTGTCCAGGGAGTACCGGGAGTGTACCGTGGCCTACTATTTTGAGGGGCTTTCCTGTGGGGAGACAGCCGCCAGGCTCCATCTTTCTCTGGAGATGGTGAAATATTATCTGTTCAAGACACGGAAGCTATTGAAGGAGGGTATCGGCATGGAAAGAGAATTTGGAACAAAGAGCTATCAGCCGGCAAAATTTGATTTTGCCGTTATTTTTCAGGGCGCCGCCAACATGGAGTATCAGCGCCTGTTCGACAGAAAACTCCCGGGCAATATTCTGGTCAGCACCTATCATACGCCCATGACCATCCGGCAGCTTGCCATCGAACTGGGCGTGGCCAGTGTATATCTGGAGGACGAGATCGCCCTGTTGGAGCGCTACGGCCTGCTCACTGCCCTGACCGGGGGCAGGTATCAGGCACGCCTGGTAATCTTCACGGAAGAATATATGGAGGAGTTCTTCCGGACAGCGGAGAAATCCTGTGGCCCGGTGGTAGGGGATATCCTGATCAGCGGTGCGGAAAAGCTGCCGGAGCTGCGGAAGCTTGGGTTTCCGGGCGCGGACATGGAGGACGGCAGGCTTCTGTGGAATCTGCTGTTCTGGATGATGAACGAGGGCTGCAGGCTTTTTCGGGACAGCCGGAAGAAGGCGGCCCGGGAGGATGTGTGCGGTGATATCTGTTACGGAAGCACATTTTCCTTTCAGGAGGATCATCCCTGTTGGAGCAGGGCTTTTGCGGGTTACTGCGGCTTACATTCCGGCTATGCCGCCTGCTATGCGGATTACGGCATTTTGCCCGCAAAGAACCGCTATGCATCCCATGGGGACGAAATCGCCCGCAGCCTGGAGGCAGTATTGGAGGGGAAAGCCGGAGCCATGGTCCCGGTGTTGGCCCAAGGGCAGAAGGAGAGGCTGACTGCCGTTTTCCGGGAAGAGATTGCCTCCTTTGCCGGTCTGTATGAATCGCTGTACGACTGCGGCCTTGCCGTCATGGGGGTACATGCCCCGAAGAGTGTGGGGCAGATTCTGGAGCCGGTGATGTCGAAGGTTCTGCTGTTCCACACAGTGGGCCTGATCGGAAGTCTGGCAGTCAGGTCAGGTGCCCTGGCGGTTCCCGAAGACAATGGGCCACTGGGAGGATTCGTGTACCGGATTTCGTAGCCGGGAGGGCACAGGTCAGGGGAGCGGTTATTATTATTATTATGTACGGACACGTTTTTACCGCTCCAAACGATTTGCCTGAATTACCATCTGCAGACTTGGCGGACAGGGGAGAGATGGGGATGGAATGGGAAAGGAATAGGAGGGCATAGGGGTCCGGGGTGGGCAACTGGGGGATTTTGTGCTATACTTTAAGGCAAGTTATCGGACGGAGCCTGGCAGGAGTTGAGTTGGCGGATGCGGATTCCATAGGAGAACTTAGCAGAAGGGGGTATATGGGTCCGGATGCAGAATTCTGATAACTGACAAGGGAATGGAAGCTTGGGCGGGATGAGAAGGAATACAGAGGAGGGGAATTTTCGTATGGATGAGCGGGTCATGGAGTTCGTAAACTCCCTTGTGGGAAGACAACTGATTTATCTTTGCTGCGAGGCGGAAATTCTGGATTTCGGCTTTGGAGAGCTTGTACTGCACGGCATGGGGTGTTCCAGGATAATCAAAAATAACGACATCCTTGTGACCACATTGGATTATCAGTCCTGGGATCAGTTGGAAAGTACCCATAATGACGAATGGTTTAACCTGAAAAGATTCCATGACGAAATCCTGGGCGGCAGTGTGGTTTCCGTCAGGGTGAGTCCCTGGCATGATCTGTGCATCCTACTGGATAACGGCGTCATGATTGAATGCCTGGTGGCAAACGCCTGGCCCCATTATGAGGAAGCGCTTGAACAATGGGTGCTGTTTAGGCCCGCCAGGAAAGGCAGGGGGACATTTCTGACGGTTTATAATAAGGATGTGGTGTTTTGGGAAGAGACCTGAACCTGCGGAAAACCCGGCGGCCAACTGACCTGTCTGGTTTTCGGGGCGGGAGTTCTTTTTGGGCATTGGGCAGAGGAAAACGGGCGAAAAGGCAAGGCGCGGCACCTGGGGGATGCGGGTATCGCCCTTACGGCAGCGGACTGAATTTCCCGGATAGGAAAAAGGATTTCCCAGGGCGGAAAGTGAGTTCAGGGGCTTATGATGCCCATAACCGGAGGCAGGTTGCGGGAATGAAAGTCAGTAGTCGGTATGGTCAGGAGGGACGAAATGATTTTTTACAGCGGAAGCAGGTATCAAGAATATCTGGAAATCATGGAAGGGGAAATAGAGAAACTGGAAAGGGGAGATCTGGGGCGGCTCCGCTCGGTCTACGGTGTTTTTGCCACACAGGACGATCAACTGATCAAGCGTGCCGGGGAGGCGGTGCGGCAGAAGCTGTCACCCATGACAGACCTGCAGCTGTTGGGTCTGTGCCGGAGGTTTGGGTCTTACACTTCATTGGAATGGTCAATCAACTGGGAGGAGGTGTCCACGGACCGGATACAAAAGGTGCTTTCCAGGGAAGCCTGCAGGTATGTACTGATTCTGGGTTCTTTCCATCCCAACGGCTACTACCGGGAAAAATGCGTACTTGCCATGGCAGGTTATCCGGGGATGCTGTTCTGGATTTTTCCCAGAATGAATGACTGGGTGGAGCAGGTGCGGGACGTGGCAGACGTAGTGTTAGACAAATTTTTAACAGGCTGCGATGCAAAAGAGCTGATGGAAAGCATTCCGGCATTTGAGCGCCTTCGGGCAGGACGGCGCAGGACGGAGGACCGGATGCAGGCATTGGAGGAACAGATAGAGGAAAAGCTTTCCCGTGTGCTGCAGGAAATAGAACCGGGGGAAATATTCTGCATGGAACCTGCAGTGCGCATGGCGCTGTACCGAACGGCAGTGGGCAGCGCGCTGTGGAGTCTTGAGGAAATGGAAGCCTGCCAGGAAAGGGAGAAAGAATCCTGCCTGAAAAGATTTCTGGTCCGGAAAATCTTTTCCCATCCGGACTGCACGCCGGAGAGGGCGGAACAGTACCTTTGGGACACCTCCGCGCAGGTTCGGAGGATGGCGGTGGAATATCGTTATGAGCGGCTGAAATCGGGGTGGCCGGGACTGGACAGGATGCTGTTGGACAAGAGCAGGGGTGTCAGGGAATATGCTGTTTATATTCTGGAAAAGCATGGCGGACCGGATATCCGGGAATATTATCTTGGACATCTGGAGGATCCCAGGCCCGAAAACGCGATTCTGGGTCTGGCGGAGTACAGCAGGAGGGGAAATGTCCTCTCACTGGTAAACTGTCTGCAGAGACCGGAGCGCAGTATTCTGAAATGTGCGATTCTGGCATTGGGCAGTCAGGAAGATTTTTCCGATGAGGAACTTCTCTGGGGGTATCTTCTGGAGGAACGGATTGAACTGTCCAGGGCAGCGTTCCTGTCCATCCGGAAAAAGGGGTTTCATTTCGGAGCGAAACGGATTTACGAGGCATATCGAAAAGCGGAACATGTCCATCAGAGGAGATATTTGCTGAAGCTGCTGTTGGCAGAGAGTTCCTGGGAAAGGCTGCCCTTTCTGCTTCGGCTGTACAGGCGGGATATGCCGGAACTGGAGGGCGATCAGATTCTGTCGGGCATCCGGATCCGTTTTATGTATGTACAGGTTTCGGAAGTCCTCCACAGGGACATTCTTTCCGCATTGGAGGAGTGTGGTGGGGAACTTCCGGCCGGGGTGGAGGAGGGCATTCTGTATGATCTGCGTTTTTTGGCCCGCAGACCCGGATAAAACGGAACCGGCATGTTATGGCCTGGGGCATGGAGCGGGCCTGGCAGTTGGCTAAGGGAAAGGGCAGCTTAATGCAGCTTCCTTTGCAGATACACTTCCGCAATGGTGGCAGCTGCCAGCCGGGAGCCTGCCTCCGAGGCGTGCTGTCCGTCTTCTGCATACAATTCTGTATCCGGGTGCTCCCTGTGGTATTTCCACCAGTTTTCTCCTACGGGGGCGACTTCACAGCCGGTTTCCCGCTGAAGGGCCAGATAGGCATTGCTCATGGCGTTCTGGGCGGCTTCTCCGTCCTCCTTGCTGGTCCAGGTCATGTAGAGAATGGGCCTGGCTCCCGCCTCCCGCACCCAGGCGATCAGCTCCCTGTCGCTCCTGGCCATCACATCCGGATCTCCCATGGGATGGGCGGTGTGCTGAAGGACTACCGCGTCATAGCCGCCATAGCGGATGTTGAACTGTACCTCCGGCTCTTCCAGGTGGAAATCCCATCCTCTGCCGCCGTGGGCCAGCATGGTGACTTCCACCTCCGCATGGTTTTCCCGGCAGATCTCCGCGAAGAGATGGGGCATGTCGTTAAAATAGGTATGGCTGTTTCCGATGAACAGTACTTTCATGGCAGGATGCCTCCTTATCTGTTTTTCTGATTTTATCACGTTTTTTAACTTTCTTACAGGATAGCATTTTTCCGGAGAAAAGTAAATCATGTCCGGGCGGGAGCGGTCAGGAAGTGAGGCACAGCCAACAAGAGTGAGCAGAAAAAGTCAGGATTTTTACGGGCGGAAAGGGTATTATGGATTTGTCACTAAGGGAAACGGACGGAAGGCCATCCGAAATCGGAGGGCGGCAGGGAGGAAGCATGGACTGGCTGACGGGATTAAAGACGGCAATCGACTACATGGAGGAGCATCTGCTGGAAGACATTGGCGCGCAGGAAGTGGCGGATGCAGTGTATCTTTCCCCTTTTTATTTCCAGAAGTGCTTTAAAATCATTACGGGATATTCCATCGGAGAGTATTTGAGGAACCGCAGGCTGTATCTGGCAGGCCTGGAGGTGCTGAAGTCCAATACTTCCGGGAATGAAGCCCGGGGCGGCGGGAAAGGGAAGGTCATAGACCTGGCGTACAAGTACCGGTACGATACACCGGAGAGTTTTACCAGGGCTTTCACCCGCTTCCATGGGGTATCTCCCATGCAGCTTCGGACACAGCCGCATCAGATCAAGGTATTTCTTCCGTTGACAGTGGAGATTTCAGTAAAAGGAGGCAGCAGGATGGAGTACAGGATTGAAAAAAGAGAAGCCATGAAGATGATCGGGTTTGAAAGGGTGTTTTCCTATGAAAACTCCTACCAGGAGATTCCTAAATTCTGGCAGGAATTCTGCGGGAAATACTGCGGACAGGATGTAGCCGGGGGGCCGGCAGAGGAAGGCATCCGGCAGGTCATCGCGGAGTGCGCAGTGGGAGAATTCGGCGTCTGCTTGGAGGACGAAGGCGATGCGGAACATTTCCGTTATTATATCGCCGGAGCCTATCAGGGCGGTGAAGTGCCGGAGGGGATGAAGGTTATCGACATTCCTGCCAGTGAGTGGGCGAAATTCAGATGCACCGGCGCCATGCCCAACGCGCTGCAGACGGTTAATACGCGGATATTCAGGGAGTGGCTTCCCGGAAACAGGGAGTATGAGATGGCGTTCCATGTTAATATTGAGTGGTATTCCGGAAGCGATACAGACAGCGAGAATTACGAAAGCGCCATCTGGATACCGGTGAAACGTCTGGGATAAGGGACCTGCGGAAGGGGAACGTGGTATCTGTTCTTTCCGGTCAGGAGACTTTGAGAAAAAGGCATAGCAGAAGAAAAGAAACAGAGGCGAAGGAGCTTACAGCTCAACCTTCGCCTCATATGCGTCATCTATGAGAAGATAGTCTGCGCCGTGGAGGAGGCACTGCTCTAAATACCAGGCATTGTCCCGGCGCAGGGCCTCCTGTGTGCAGTCTTCGTCCGCTCCCCGGTCTTCCACTACAGATGCATACTTTTTGATATCCTGAAAATGGTTTTCGATATAACGTTCACTCATTACCAGGCAGTAGTACCGGATTTGGGCCAGATATTCCGCCTCGAAATCTTTTGCCCAGTCAAAGGGGATATAGCATCCTTCCACAATCAAATTTTGGTTGTTCTCAATGGCAGTTTTAATCATTTCCCGGACCACAGGCCATAAATAATCTGTCAGCGCCCGGTCTTCGCTTACCGGCGTCAGCGCAGTATAGCCGCTGCGGATCAATCCCATTTTCAGGTGATCGATGGACAGGTAGGGGTATTTGTACGTTTCAAGCAGTTTCTGGGCCAGGGCAGTCTTGCCGGTGTGGGATGCCCCTGTAATCAGAACGATCATCACTGTACCTCTTCTTTCCGGGTCAGGCCGACAGCGCGCAGTGGAGAAGGCCTGACCCTGCTCAATTCATAAGGGAAAGGGTCAGGCGGTTGCCTCCGCCCCTTCCTGATCTTTGGCATAAAGTATTTTTAAGATAATGGGTGTGGAAATACTGGATACGATAATCAGTATAATCACTGACGTAAAATAAACAGGCGTCAGCAGACCCACGGACAATCCCTTCTGGGCCACGATCAGAGCCACCTCGCCCCGGGTCATCATGCCCACGCCGATTTTCAGGCAGTCAGGGGTGCGGAAGCGGCAAAGTTTTGCCATCAGGCCGCAGCCCACAACCTTGCAGAGCAGCGCCACCAGTACAAAGCCCACGGAAAACAGCAGGATATCGCCGTTTACATTGTCGATACTGGTCTTCAGGCCGATACTGGCAAAGAACACCGGGCCGAAGAGCATGTAGGAGCTGACCTCCATTTTCCGTTCGATGTAAGTGGAATCCCGGATGGAGCACAGTACAATGCCTGCCACATAGGCGCCCGTGATATCTGCTATCCCGAAATACCGCTCTGCTGCATAGGAAAAGAAAAAGCACAGCGCCAGTCCCAGAATGGGAATCCTGCGGGTATGGGGATAACGATCATCCAGACGTTTGAAAATCTGGAACAGGATAATGCCCACCACCAAAGCCATGGCAAAGAAGAGGACTGTGGAGAGAACCACTTTGCCGGGATTGGAGTCCGGACTCTTAAAGCCGATGACAAAGGTCAGCACAATGATGCCCAGTACGTCGTCGATAATGGCGGCGCTTAAGATGGTGGTGCCCACCTTTCCCTTCAGCTTGCCCAGTTCCTTCAGGGCCTCCACCGTAATGCTCACACTGGTGGCGGTCATAATCACGCCGATAAAGACGGCGGTGTAGAACTTCTCCGAACCCCAGGGCGCAGCGCCGTACATGCCCATGTACAGCAGAGCGCCGCCCACCAGGGGAATAAACACACCGGCGCAGGCGATGAGAAAGGCCACAGGCCCTGTTTTCAGCAGATCTTTCAGATTTGTCTCCAGTCCGGCGGAGAACATCAGCAGAACCACGCCTACCTCCGCCATCTGCACCAGGAAATCCGTCTGTTCCACCAGCCCCAGAAGACTGGGACCGATGAGCAGCCCGGCCACGATTTCACCAACCACCATGGGCGCCTTGCATTTTCTGGCCAGAATGCCGAAAACTTTTGCAAACACGATGATGATTGCCAGGTCCTTAAAAATACTGTAAGCTTCCATAATAAAATAATCACTCCCTTGTAAAATTTATAAGCAAGAGGCGTTAACCTCTTTCTCTCTGATTATATGCCGCAGTTCGGTGTATTTGCGTTTTGTGTGCATCTTCAAACAGTGCGGTCCGCAGTATGGATATGTACCCAAACACACGAAAGAATATCCGCGGAAGCGTATTGCCTCAGCGGATATCCTACATTCACTTATGCTTGAGATTTCAAATCATTATAAACGGTCATATAGAAATTCAGCAGCTGCTGATTCGTGGCTTCCCTGCATCGGACCACATCTCCGAAGGCCGTGGCTTTTGCCTGTCCCATGATATTCCCCGGTGCATACATATCGCCGCTTTCACCGTCGGACATACCCACAAGGCCATCTATTGCCGCAAGCAGATAGTCGGTCTGATTCTGGATCGCTTTGATCTGGTCGAAAACATAGGCTATGTCGATTCCGCCTGCTTCTGTATGAAATGCGGTTCGGCCGCTTTCGGAGCTGGTATTGCTTTCTGCGCCGACGGTGTCCTCTGTGCTGCTGCGTTGGTCTTCTGCCATACTGGCTTCCGAAGCTCTGTTGTCTTCGTTTTCTGCTGCAACTGCGGTTCGGAAGGCTTCAACAGCGTCTTTTTCTATCTGAATATCTGTCATTATAATATCTGTCATCTCGTTATCCTCCATATCTATCCATGGCGGACACGCAAGACATATCTTGTTTTTTGAAAGGAAGCGTGCCCTGCCATTTTTTACAAGACCTCTGGCCCGTTTCGGCCAGGTCGCTTCATATTCGTATCCCTCTTCATCTACAACAAGAATGTTTTTTGCGATGGGTATCATCCCCTTTGCTGTAAATTGCTGTAAATTCTGTGAATGTCGTTTTTTGTAATGGGTGCCTTCCCCGATTCACAACTCTACTATAGTAAAAAACAGCAGCGTTGTCAAGATGGATTTCTGAAAAACCGCCCTATTCCCTGCTCAATGCGGCCCATGCGTTCTGGGCTGACATGGCATAATATTTCTGCAGCTTGTCTGCGATGATCTCATCGGCAGCTCCGTCGTCTCGGTTGGACTGTATGAAGATACGGATTCCTTTCGCTTCTTCTTTTATTCTGGCATCTTCCCGGGCTTTTTCGCCTTTTTCCCAACCGGCCTTTTCGCCGGCTTCCCAGCCTTCCATTCTGCTGTCTTCCATCATATCCTGAATCGCTTTGCACATATTGTATCCATCTCCTTCCCTGTAGTTCTCCGTTTTCTTCATAAAGGATTTTATGCCCATAAGGACACTGACTGTCCGGGCTGTTTCCTCGTCCATATTCCGGTAAGCCGTCTCCCGCTCCAGGAGCCTGCGCAGACCTGATTTGTCCTTTCTGTAAGGCAGCAGGGCGAACAGGATTCCCAGTGAGGTCCGAAAGATGCCCTTTTCTGTAGGCTCGTTGGCACATATCAGACGCATGGGATAATCCGCAAACCAGTTTTTCCATGTCTGGCTTTCTGAGCCTGGAGCTTCCGGGCCGAAATCCATCATGTCCATCAGGCTTCTGGGTCCGTTCCATTCTTCTGTGCCATGGTACAGACACAGGGTATAAACGGGGGCAATGCGGTCTTCTCTACGGAATTGTCCCAGGCGTTCTCCGGCATCCCCATAGACGGGAGAAGGCCTTTGGATAGCAGCATCTGCAGTACGGTTCTGAAGCCGCCCGGCAGCATCCGCGTCCCGGTTCTTTCTTTGGATTTGGCGGATCTGCTGACCGTATTCCCGGCAGTCGTAGTCCATGACCCGCCAGGGCATGGCATAGCTGATTTCACTTTGCGCCTCCACGGCCAGAAGCTTCAGCCATCCTCCGGAGAGCAGGCGCTTCTTGATGTCCCGGATACGGGGACCTTTTTGTCCGGCCTTTTCGTCAGGGGGATATAGTTCGGAAGCCTGCTCCAGATCTTTGGCTTTCACCATCTGCCTGCCCCCGAAATAAAAACAGTTAAACAGATCCGCAAAGCGCATATTGTCCTCCAGATAGGACAGCAGCGCATCATTTTCCTTTCCCATAGGTTCCCTCCTGTTCCTTTAGGCATCCTTCAGGCAGGAAACACTCGAAATAATAAAGTTCCTGCCTTTTCCATCTCCTATAAAGTTCTCTTCTCGGTGAAAACAGCAGAAACGCCATTCAACTTTAGAAATACCGAATTTCAGATCGGAATACAGATCTCTCTGGTTCCACTGTTTTTAGAATAATGGATAATTCAGGTTCTGTCAAGTGTATTTTCTTTTCGAACTGTTGTTTGTGTTGTTTTGTCGTTACTGTTCACAGGTGCCTCAGTTACTGTGAACGGAGTGAACAGTAACGTTTTGTTGTAACGGCAGACAGCCCTTACGGTTGATTTCGTTCACAGGTACATGCGAATAGCTGCAAAAGAGAAAGAGCTGCCGCAGGAAAGTACAAGCAGGCGGCAGCCCTGTAATTTTTGAAAGGATAGTTTATTGATTATAACTTAACGGTTTTTAATATGGTTTTTGGATATTCACTCGCCCAGATGCCAGATATCCTGGTTGTATTCCGCAATGGTGCGGTCGGAGGAGAAGAAACCGGCCTTGCTGATATTGACCAAAGCCCGTCTGGTCCAGTCAGAGGGATTCACGGCGTAATCGTTCAGGGCCTGGTTCTTGCGTACCACGTAGGCATTGAAGTCGGGCAGTGTCTGGAACCAGTCTTTGCTGATCAGCTCATGGCGCAGGCGGCCGAGATGCTCGCTGCTGCCCAGGGAGAGCATTTCCCTGCCGGTGAGGAAGTCCACGGCCCGGCGGATATTGGGGTCGCTCTCATACCATTCCCGGGCGCAGTAGCTGCCGTTTTCGTATCTGCGGATGACCTGGGCGCTGCTCTGGCCGAAGATATAGATATTTTCACTGCCCACTGCTTCGGCAATCTCTACATTGGCTCCGTCCATGGTGCCCAGGGTCAGGGCGCCGTTCAGCATGAATTTCATGTTTCCCGTGCCGGAGGCTTCCTTGGAGGCCAGGCTGATCTGTTCCGAAAGATCGCAGGCGGGAATCATTTTCTCAGCGGCGGTTACATTGTAGTTCTCGATAAACACAATCTGCAGCCATTTGGATACTGCCGGGTCGGAGGCGATGACCTTTGACAGGGTCAGCAGCCCGTGGATGATATCCTTGGCAATGGTGTAGGCAGGGGCAGCCTTGGCGCCGAAGATGGCGGTAAGGGGCACCAGGGGCAGATGTCCGGCCTTGATCTCGAAGTACTGGTGGATCAGGTACAGGAGGTTCAGCTGCTGCCGTTTGTACTCATGGAGCCTCTTGGACTGGATGGCGAAAAGGCTGTCCGGGGTCAGGGTAATATTCTGGGTGCGCTTCAGCCACTGGGCCAGGGCTTCCTTGTTGGCCTGCTTGATCTGGGCAAGTCTGTGGAGTACCTTTTCGTCGGAGGCGAAAGCAGCCAGTTTTTCCAGTTGGGAGGCATCCTTTTTGAAGCCGGGGCCGATAAGGCTTTCAAGGAAGGCAGTGAGCTCCGGGTTGCATTTCAGAAGCCATCTGCGGAAGGTGATGCCATTGGTTTTGTTGTTGAATTTTTCCGGATAGAGCCGGTAAAAATTGTTCAGCTCGCTGTTCTTAAGGATTTCCGTGTGGAGGGCGGCCACTCCGTTGGTGCTGTGGGTAAAGTGGATGTCCATATGGGCCATGTGGATGGTATTGTGGGCGTCAATGATGGCGGTGGAGACATCGTCCACCTTTGCGCGTACAAGAATATCCAGTTTTTCGATTATGAGCATCAACTGGGGAACCACTGTCTCCAGGTAACGTCTGGGCCATTTTTCCAGGGCTTCCGCCAGTATGGTGTGGTTGGTGTAGGCGCAGACCTTTGTGACAATTTCCACGGCCTCGTCGAAGTCAATGTCTTTTTCGCACAGCAGGCGGATCAGTTCCGGAATCACCATGGAGGGGTGGGTGTCGTTGATCTGGACGGCAGCATAGTCATACAGGTCGTGAAGGTCGCTGCCCCGTTCCATGCATTCTTCCAGAATCATCTGTGCTCCGGCGCTGACCATCAGGTACTGTTGATAGATCCGCAGGAGGCGTCCATTGTCGTCGCTGTCGTCTGGATAGAGGAACAGCGTCAGGTTTTTGGCGATGTCCGTCTTGTCAAAGGCGATGCCTTCTCCGATCAGGGACTGGTCCACGGTGTCTAAGTCAAACAGGTTCAGGAAGTTGGTGCGGCCTTCGTAGCCGGTGACAGCGATCCGGTAGAGTCTTGCGGTGTAGTCGGTTCCGGCCAGGGAGACAGGGTAGGTTTTCTCGGTTTTTACTGCCCAGTCATGGTCTCCAAGCCAGAAATCCGGCGTTTCGCTCTGAAGGCCGTTTTTGAAATTCTGATGGAAGAGGCCGCAGTGATACCGTAAGCCAATGCCGTCTCCGGGCAGATTCAGGGTGGCTACGGAATCCAGGAAGCAGGCGGCCAGACGGCCCAGGCCGCCGTTGCCCAGACTGGGTTCAGGCTCCGTTTCTTCCAGTTCTGCCATGGATTTTCCATGGGCTTCCAGGCAGTCCTTTACCTGTTCATAGAGCCCCAGATTGATCAGGTTGTTGCTCAGAAGTTTGCCGATGAGGAATTCGGCGGAGATGTAGTAGAGCTTCCGGCCTTTTACAGGCAGAATGCGTTTCTGGCTCTCGGATTCCACGATGTGGAGCAGAGCTGTGTAAAGTTCCTCATAAGTGCAGTGGGCAATGTCTTTTTTGCAGTATCCGCTTAATGCGATTTCCATTTCTGTCATGATTCTATTCTCCTTTTTATGTGTGGTTGTTTTTGAGCCAATATAGCTTTTTCAGGATGTTTCGGCCGTTTTCTGCCCGAAAGATGTCAGGGGCTTTATGCCGGGGATAGGTTCCCTATCAATATATGGGAGAACCTCTTTTATTATTTTTACCATATTTTTGAAAAGAATGCTTGTATAATGTCATCAAATTATTGTATAATCCTATCATCATAAAAGGGAAAAGGACGAAAGAAATGAAGGAAAACGGCAGGAAACCCCAGGATTTCGGAAGCGGTTATTATGAGACAAAAAAGCATTCTGATACAATGTTTGCATATAATGTATATCCCTGCACCATTCCCGGGGATTTTACCTTTGTGCCGCTGCACTGGCAGGACAGCATGGAGATTATCTATGTGAAGCGGGGCAGGGGGATGGTGCAGGTGGACCAGGAGATGTTTCAGGCGGAGCAGGGGGATATTTTTCTGATTGCCCCGGGGCATCTTCATGGGATGCAGAGCCTGCCCAGGGAGAGTATGGTGTATGAAAATATTATTTTTGATCTCTCCTTTCTGGGAGGCGGCATTGATATCTGCAGCCAGAAATATCTGCAGCCCATGGTCAGCGGAAAGATCCGCCTGCCTGTGCGGGTGGGGAAGGGGGACGCCATGTACGGGCAGATGTCGGCCTGCCTGGATGCCGCGGACGGACTGTGTTCCGCCAGGCCTGTGGGCTATGAACTGGGGGTGAAGGGCAGACTGCTGTTGCTATTTTCCATGCTGTTCCGATACGGCACGGATTATGAGGATTGGGACAGGGAGGTGCAGAATGCGGAGAAGCTGAAACTGGTGCTCTCGAAAATCGAACGGGATTATGGTAAACAATTGACGGTGAAAGACGGGGCGGATGTGTGCGGATACAGTGAGAGTCATTTTATGCGGTGGTTTAAGGAGGCCACGGGGAGGAGCTTCGGGGGATATCTTATCGAATATCGTCTGGAGAAGGCGGCTTATGCCCTGAGGAACAGCGGCGATACGGTGTTGGAGATTGCGGAGCAGACTGGGTTTGAGAATCTGTCCAATTTTAACCGGCTGTTTCGGAAACGGTTTGAGATGACGCCCAGTGCATTCCGGAAGGGAGGGTGAAGGGCAGCGCACTGGCCCAGGAAAATCATACAGGACAGGGCGGACGCAGAATTTTCATGCAAAATGGGTCCAAAAACATTACGCGGAGATTCCCGGGAGCAGTCCCCAGGAATACGCCATGTCCTGTATATAGATGAGCGGGTAAAGGAGGAACCTGCAATGGTGCGGAACTCAGCGTCTGCGCAGGGTAAAGCCGCCCACCAGCTGCTTCAGCACGGCGGCCTGGTTGGAGAGTTCCTCACTGGTGGCGGCGCTTTCTTCTGCGGTGGCGGAGTTAGACTGCACTACCTCGGAAATCTGGCTGACAGCCAGGGTCACCTGATTGATGGAGCCGGTCTGGCGCTCTACCGCCTCGGCCATCAGGTCCATCTGCTCAGCGGCCTGCCCCGCCAGTTCCACCACCCGGGATACGGAAGAGGTGACGCTTGTAACAGCTTCCCCGCCGCTGCTGACTGCCTGGATGGAGCGGTTGATCAGTTCCATGGTGGCCTTGGTGGCCGCATTGGATTTGGAGGCCAGTTCCCGGACCTCATTTGCCACCACGGCAAAGCCTTTGCCTGCCTCGCCTGCTCTTGCAGCTTCCACGGAGGCGTTCAGGGCCAGGATATTGGTCTGCAGGGCGATGTCTTCAATGGTGTCAATGATATGCTTGATCTCATTGGAGGTGGCGGTGATCTGTTCCATTGCCCGGTTCAGTTCCTGGATATTCCGGTTGCTTTCCATCAGCTGAGCCTGGGCGCCGTCCACTGCGTTTTTGGTCTGTTCGGACAGATGTGCCGTTTTCTGGGCGTCCTTATCCATATCCGCCAGGGTGCCGGAGAGCTCAACCACCGCACTGGCCTGCTCCGTGGAACCCTGGGAAAGAGCAGTGCCGGAAGCAGCCACCTGGGCGGAGCCGTTGGAAACCCGGCGGGTTGCTTGGGCTATGCCTCCCAGTGTCTGGTTCAATTTTTCGTTGATGGTTTCCAGATCTTCCCGAAGGGTCTGGAAATCTCCGGGATAACTGGCCTGAAGGCTGTCCGCGGTGAGGTCGCCGTTGGCAATGCCGCTGAGTATGGCGCCCATTTCCGCAAGCATGCCCTGGAAGGTTTCCACCAGATGGGCGGTGGAGTCGGACAGAATGCGGGTTTCGTCCTTTGTGGTCACCTGGGGAAGGGGACTTTTCAGATCACCTTCGGAAAGGGCGTGAAGGCGATTGGCGCATTTCACAATGGGGCCGGTGAAGGAACGGCATACAGGGGCGGAAATCAGGATCACCAGAAGGCAGAGCACCAGGCCCGCCGCCGACTGGATATTGTTGCCCACATAGGCATAGTGCAGAAATTCGTCTTCGCTGATGGTAACGCCCACACTCCATCCGTCTGTGCCGGGGATGGGAGCGTAGCCCTGAATGTATTCCGAATTGTCTTCAGGATAGGTATAGGTACCCACACCCCGCTCACCGGCAATCATTTTCTGCTCAATGGCCCCCAGTTCCTGAATGTATTTGTCATTGGGATTGGAGGCCATTTCCCGCACCAGGTTTTCCTGACTCAGGACTTCCTCTTCCTCCAGGGCAGCGATGGTAGTGCCTTCCCGGTCAAGTATGTAGGCGTCTCCCTCTTCTCCGATCTGTATCTCGCTGATGATGGACTGCAGAAGGTAAGTATCACACTGAAAATATACCACACCCCGGACTGTGCCGTCTGCGGTCACCGGGGCGGATACCACCATGTATCGGTCGTTTCCCTCCACATAAGGGGAGGACATGTAACTTTCTCCCTGAAGCGCCGCCTGGAAGAACGGTTCTCCGGAGATATCCGTACCATGAACCGCATCTTTTCCCTGGGCATCCGCCATGCCTCCGAACCGCATGTAATATGCGTCCACCTTTGTCTGCAGAAAGGCCTGCTTCTCGGCATCGCTATACTCGGCGGAGGTGAGAATGGGGGAAGCGGCAATTTCCGCGATGGTCAGGGTGTAGGTAGAAATCATGTTCTGGGCGGCAAGGGCGGCCAGATCAGTGGTTTCGGTGAGGGTCTTTTCCAGGGCAGTCAGGGTGGAATTGCGGGAGATGGCCGTGCTCAGGGCCACGTTGACTGCAGATACGCCAAGTGCGGCGAGAATCAACAGGAGCATGATTTTGGTATGAATCTTTTTCATTGTTCTTTACGGCTGCTTTACAGCAGCGTCAGCCTCCTTTTCTGGTTTCTGCTGTGTTCCGGGGGACGGTTTTCCAGGGCTTTGTTACAGAGACACGTCCCTGCGGAAAGGGCAGGAAGATTATCCCTTTTATTTTACACAGGATTGAAAGAGATTGCAAGGTCTCCGCAACGTTTTTGGGTGAAAATCCATCTTGTAAAATTTGTAAAAATATTATAAACTGATTATGAAAACGATGAGAACACCTGCTTTCCTGGATTCGGTTTCAGTCAGTGCCCGGGTTCGGCGGCAGGGTGGTTTCGCAGACAAGGCTTCAAGTTATTACATAAGGAGGAAAACATGAGTTCAAAAGCAGAAAAACACTCTATTCCCATCGTATTAATTCCCCTGTGCGGCACGGAGGAGCTTTCCAGTAAAATCGAGTATTATCTCCGGGAGACCTACAACAAGGAGGAATGCCATGTGGTGAATTCCCAGATTGTCCGCTTTTCCACAGGGGACGGAAAGGCTGTACTGGAGGACACTGTCCGGGGCGCGGACGTGTATATCCTGATGGACGTGGGAAATTACGCATGTTCTTACCAGATGTATGGCCAGACTGTGCCCATGTCTCCGGACGAGCATTTTCAGAACCTGAAAAGAACGGTTTCCGCCATCGGAGGCAAGGCTTACCGGATCAATGTCATTTCGCCCCTTTTATACGCCAGCAGGCAGGACAGGCGGATTTCCAGAGAGTCTCTGGACTGTGCCATGGCGCTGCGGGAGCTTGAAAATGTAGGCGTGAAGAATATTACTGCTTTTGATGTTCATGATAACAGGGTGGCCAACGCGGTGCCCTATAACGGGTTTGATGATCTGTTTCCCATTTATCAGGTGATCAAGGCCATCAAGAAAAATTATCCGGATATTACGTTTACCGAGGAGAATTCCATCTTCATCTCCCCGGACCTGGGCGCAACCACCAGGAATTATAAATATACCAACGAACTGGGTCTGGATATGGGGATTTTCTATAAGCGCAGATCCAGAACCAAGGTGGTGGGCGGCAATTATGTGGTAGATGTGCATAAATATATCGGACCCAGTGTGAAAAATAAGGACGTGTTCATTGTGGATGACATGATCTGTTCCGGCACCACCATGTTGGATGTGGCCAAATACTGCAAGAAGCAGGGGGCGAAGCGGGTTTTTGCCATAGCCACCTTTGCTCTGTTTACAGAGGGCATTCAGAAGTTTGACGAGGCCTACAAAAAGAATGTGATGGAGGCCGTGTTTATTACAAATGCGTCTTACAGGCGGGATGAAATCCGCAATGCCCCCTGGTACAGGGAAGTGGATATCACAAAATATATTGCCATCTACATCAATTCCGTGAATGCGGGAAAATCTATTTCCAAGCTTCTGGATCCCCATGAGAAGATTCATCGTCTTCTGGATAAGGGATGAATGATTATGCGCTTTTTCTCTGTCGCCTGGATAGGAGCAAATAGAGCAAAAACCAAAGCAGACAATGAACGACAAGAATAAGAATATCTTTTACCGCCGCTGTTCCGCTGCCGGCTGACAAGTCCATAATTCCCTCGAATGTTGCCTGGGAGGGGACAAGGTAGCAGACTGCGGAAAGAAGCGGCGGGCATGTTCCCACAAGAAAGCGCAGGATTGGTACAGCCATAAACAGCAGCATAACGATTTTGATATAAACCACGCCAACCATCAGCCCGCCGGAAGCTCTGCCAATGAATACGCCTGTCAATGCTGCAACAAATGCGGAAAGCACAATCAGCATCAGCATGAGAGCTGCGTTTTGCAGAGAGAGCCGGAAGCAGATACAAACCGTAATCGTGGAGGACAGGCACCCGCAGATAAATCCGACAAAGAGTTTTTGCATGATATACTGGCTGTGCGTCATTGGCAGAATCTCGTTGATCAACGCAACGCCGTCCTCCTTTTCCGAAATCATGTTCATTGCGTTAAAGGTGCATCCCATAAACATGGCGACAATCAAGGTAACAGCAATCAGCATATCCTGAAATCCGGCCATCACATTGGGACGCTCTAAAATGTGTACCTCTGTCTGGCCAGTGGTATTTCGCTGTTTGTACAGGTCAGGGAGCGTGTCGGCGGTCTGGCGAAAGATATCCAGTTCGTCGCCGGAAAGAATTGTTTTGATGCCGCTTCCGTCAGCTTTCACACCGATTAGATTGGTAGACGGCTCTTTGACTGCGTCTGTCAGTTCTTCTGCCGTCGGATAAGCTGTCACCGAGCCATACCGATTCAGCCATGTAAGGGTTTGTGTCGGCAGATCGCCTTTCAGAACTCCAAAATGCAGTTCGCCCAGAGCAGAAAAGTCGATTGCGCCCACAAACTGCAGAGCTGCCGCAGCGACAATGGGTAAAAGAAAAGTCATCAGGCAAAACCTGTCATGCAATACGCTTTTCAGTTGGTAACGTAAACCTTTCATATTCAGCCCTCCTTTTTCATTTCTCTGCGGAACACGCGCTGTACGCCTGCAAGCAATACCGCGATTGCGGCCACACATCCCGGATAATAGACAACGCTCTTTGAGGGAGTTCCGAAGTAAGCATTTTTCAGACCCATATAAATATGATAAAATGGATGAAAGGAAATCCAATCCAGTTTTACCGCCGTGTTTGCAGACAAAAATACAGGCGTTGCCACAAAAATGGCAATCAGAAGATAGGCCAGTGTAAACTGCCGGAAGTCTTTTAGCAGCAGGGCGCAAATCAGTCCGGTCAGGGCCATAATCAGGGACAGAAGAGCCGTTTGAAGCAACACCCCGGGCAATATGGATCCGGTATCCCGCAGTCCTACATTCAGCACGGTAAGCAGTATTGCAAAGACCAGATCGGACAGCAGAAAGATTACCAGTTTGGACAGGAGAAACAGGTTTTTTTGTAAGGGCAGAATGGCATGAACACGGATAACGCCCATACTCTTTTCTTTGAACAATACAGCAGCAATCCCTAAAAATCCGACAGCGGCAATTTCAAAAAACAGGAGTTCACAGGTGATCTCTTTCCTGGCCTTTTGCTCCGGCGTATTGGAGCCAACTACCTGGGCCCTGCCATTCCCCGACGGCTGCAGGAGAGAAAGCGCGTAGTCGGCCCGGTGGCGGTCAGCCTGTTCTGTTCCCTCATAGAATACAAGCCGGGGCTTTCCGGCGCTTGCATCAATGCCGACACCATTGGTATCATCAAGCAAAACTGCGTCAAGAGCTTCTTTTGAAGAAACCCGCTGAATCAGCGGGGAAACCGTTGCCTGTGTTCCTGCCGGGTCATACAGGTATACATTGTACAGACTGGCATCCATGAACCTGATATAGCCAAAGTTCACATACAGAGTGTAAAGAACCAAAAAGCCCAGCGACATAAGGAAGAATTTTCCGGAAACCATCATCCGGCAATCTTTTTTTAACAGAGCACAAAGACTTTTCCACATCAAGACAACCCCCTTCCTGTGTACTGGATAAACATATCCTCCAACGTCGGCTCCTGGGAATGGATACTGATAATCTCGTCATGCGCAAAGGGAATGCCCGTCTTAAGCTCCGGGGCCTCAATCGTCTTTTCTTCCCGTCGCCCCTGATACAGATAGTTAATTATGACGCGGTGATTGCGGTTGCGTTCTTTTAAGTTTCCTGGCGTGTCCAGTGCCTTGATTTCGCCATCCGCCATAAAGGCCACCCGGTCACACAGCAGATCGGCATCCAACATATTGTGGGTAGTTAAAAATACCGTTGTGCCCTTTTTTCGTTCTTTTTCAATAATTTTACGAAACAGGACAGCGCCGGACGGGTCAAGCCCACTGGTGGGTTCGTCCAAAAACAGCAGTTTGGGATTGCTGATCAGCGCCCGTGCCATGCTTGCCCGCTGCCGCATTCCCTTTGAGTAGGAAGAGACCGGCTTTTTGAAGAAGTCAGGCTTAAACTCCAATTCCTCCAAAACTTCTTCAATACGCCGCAGCTGCTCCCTGGGATAGAACGAAGAGAAATATTTGAGATTATCTACAGCACTCAAATTGGCGTACAGATAGGGAAACTCAAACAAAACGCCGATTTTCTGAAAAAACGCCTGGGTATGCGCCGCAGAAATGTCCTGCCCGAACAGGGACACCCTGCCGCCGTGTCCTTTCAAAATCCCGGTCAGGATTTTCTGGGTTGTTGATTTCCCGGAACCGTTGGGCCCCAGAAAGCCAAAGATTTCCCCATCTTCCACAGTGAAGTCCAGACCGTGCAGGGCCTGTTTGTCTTTGCTGTAGGAGAAAGTCAGATTTTTTACTTCAATCATTCGTCATCACCCCATTTCCCATGCTGCTTCTTTTCCTGCTCCCGCCTGCTCCACCACTTCACAAACTTCATCTTGAAGGGGATAGAGACTGCCAGTACCGCCGCAATCAACAGCCACCAGTACCATTCCAAACCGAAAAACATCATAAAAATTCCCTCCTTTGTCTGTGAGAGCTGACTGCCCTCCTGTTGACATAAAGGTAGGAAAATGCGGTGAAGCCGGCGTGAAGTCGGTGTGAAATTGGCGTGAAATCTTCAACAGGAAACGGCCCTGCCTTTGCGTAAAAGCAGAGCCGTTTATAGAAAGCACAGTTTAACTGACGGTTGGAATCGAGAAATAAAACTCTACGCCATCGGAACAGTTCTTTACGCCGAAGTCCAGTTCCTGCATGGACAGAATCTGTGCAACAATAGCAAGCCCCAGTCCGGAACCGCTGTATTTGGAGTTGCTGTCCCGGTAGAATTTCCTCCAGATTTTTGACAGGTTCTCCTGCGGAATTCCGGGGCCTTGATTGTAGATGGAAAAGTGCAATATTCCGGACTGTTCCAACAGGGATAATTTCAAAGCCCCTCCCGGCCGGACATTTTTCCTTGCGTTGACGATCAGATTGTCTAAAACCTGCTCCATACGGGTCTTATCCGTATAGACGTAAGCCTTGTGTTCCGGGAGTTCATAGCGCAGTTCAAAATTTGCGTTTGGCACGTCGATCAATAGCCGCCCGGCCACGGTTTCCAGAAATTCCACAAAGTCAAACCGTTCCGGGATAAGCCGGGAAGCTCCGGTTTCCAGAGCGGATAAATCTAAAAGAGTTGTTATCAGTCCGCTCATTCGTTCTGTTTCCGCTATGATGATCTCCGAATATTTCTGCTTTTTGGCCTGGTCAGGCTCGTCCTGCAGACCCTCGGCATAGGCGCGGATAACACCCAGAGGAGTTTTCATCTCATGGGAAAGCTGGTCAGTCAGCTCTTTGCGCTCGGCCAGTAAGCGTCGCTCCTGCTCAACATCTTTTTCGAGCCGTATATTTGCCGCTTCCAATTTTGCAAGTGCCTGCTGCAGATTGTCAGCCATTGTATTGAGGCTTAGGGCTAATTCCCCAAATTCGTCATTGGTCGTAATTGTGCATGGGGCGGAAAAATCCAGTTTTGCCATCTTCCGGGCCGTTTGGCTGAGTCTGGAAACGGGCTTTGAAATAAAGTGCCCCATTAACAAATCCACAACAAGGACAATGGCAATCACAAAGGCAAACCAAAGGGCAAGTGAAAGATCAGGCTCAATTTCCAACTTGGTCGAAAGGATGTATGAAAGGATGAGCAGAATACCGGCCAGTTTGGAAACCATCAGTATTTTTTTGCGGACTGTACGAAACGTAAAATTATCCTTTAATTTCATACCGCTGCCTCGAATTTATAGCCGGAACGAATGAGCGTAACGATATGTTTTCCCTCGCCGCCTAATTTCTGCCGCAGGGTTTTGATATGCGTGTCTATGGTCCGGGTAGTTCCCTCAAAGTCATAGCCCCAAATCCGGTTCAGCAGTTGGTCACGGGTGAAAATCTGCCCGGGATTTATCATGAAGAAATACAGCAGTTCGTATTCCTTATGGGTGAGCGTGATTTCCTGCCCGTCGATAAATACTTTGTGAGAGGAAGGGACCACTGTTATTTTCCCGAAGCTCAATGCTTCCAAAGGAACGGAGGAAGAACGGCGGAGCAGGGCATTTGCCTTTGCAAGCAGCACCTTGGGGCTGAAAGGTTTTGTCATGTAGTCATCGGCTCCATAGTCATAGCCTTTTAGTTTATCGTCCTCACCACCCCTGGCGGTCAGCATGATAATGGGGAGATTGCTCATTTCTCTTGCCAGTTTACAGACCGAAAAACCGTCCAGATGCGGCATCATAATATCCAGTATCAGTAAATCCATAGGATTATTTTTCAATATCATCAGAGCGTCTACGCCGTCATCTGCCGTAAAACAGATATGACCGCCGCGATGAAAGTATGCCGCGATGATATCCTGCATATTCTTTTCATCTTCAACGATCAATATATTTGCCATAAAACAAACCTCCCTTCATTAACGCGCTGCTCCCATCTGTCAGACACAGCCTGCTTTGCAGCAGCTTCTTTAGTCGTAATGTAGTCCGCCATAATACCTTTGCCACATATTATACTTCTTTTGGACGAAGAATACAAATCAAATTGGCAAGGATGCAACCGTGCTGCCTGCCGCATGGGGAGAAGAGGAAGCCATTGCCTGGGGAACCATCTGTAAATGGTGCCAGAAGGTAACAGTTCAGCGCCCTGTCTGAACTGTTACGCCAGAAGAACAGAATCCGGGTAAGCAGAAAACAATGGTTGGAGGAGTGCGGGCAGACAGACTGGAAACCAACAGGTAAGATAAAAGGCCTGTACCCCATTGGATAGCTGCGGGAGGGCGGAAATGACTTGCCATGTTTTCCTGTTGATGTTAGAATGGATTTGCGGGTGAGAGCAGACCCGGTTTCTATACTCGTGAGCGCATTCATTTGCCATTTTCTGTTCTACATTCCGGAAGCGCTCACTGGTTATACAATTTCAACTGGCAAATGTTTTCGCTCGTGAGTATAAAATAGCGGAAGCAGGAAAAGGAGATGGCTGAAATGAATTTATGTAAGCCTGTGTGCATCGCGGAAAACAAAAAGGCCAATGTGGTTATCGTGGCCAGGGCGTATCAGCGGGGGGCGGAAATTCTGGCGGAATACCTGGGGAAAATCACGGATGCAGTGTTCCGGATTCAGGAGACCTCCACTGTAGATCCCAGTATTGTATTGAAATACGGGGAGCATGGAAAAGACGGTTTTTCGTATCGGATTTTCGACAAAGATATCGTAATAGAGGCAGAAAATGAACAGTCTATGGTGTATGCCGTATATGACTGGCTGGAGAGAGTGGTTGGGTGCCGATATTATTCCCGGGCCTGTGAATTTGTCCCCTTTGATGCCAATTTGACCGTATGCTTTGAGGAATACCGGTTTTCGCCCGTTCTGGAATACCGGGAAATTCTTTACCGGGATTACGGGGATCCGGCATTTGCGGAAAAGCATAAGATCACGCCCGGCTCCAGACGGGATGAGAACTGGGGATTCTGGTGCCATTCCTTTTATACCCTCTGCCCGCCGGAGGAATATTTTGAGGAGCATCCGGAATATTTTTCCCTCCATGAGGGCAGGCGGGTGGGGGAGAAGGCGCAGCTGTGTCTCTCCAACCCGGAGGTTTTTGAGATTGTATTGGGCAATCTGAAAAAACATATGGCCCAGAAGCCCGGCGCCAGATATTGGTCCGTGTCTCAAAATGACAACGGGGCGTATTGCCGGTGCGAAAAATGCCGGGAAATGGACGAGAGGGAAGGCTCTCCCATGGGGTCAGTCCTGAATTTTGTGAACCGCCTTGCCGCCCATTTTCCGGATAAGGTTATTTCCACACTGGCCTACTGGTATACCAGAAAGGCGCCTGCAACCATCCGCCCTGCCGGGAATGTTCACATCATGCTCTGCAATATAGAGGCGAACAGGGGACTTCCCATTGAGAGGGATGAAAAAAGTGCAGGTTCCCGTCAGGAATTGTTGGATTGGAAAGAAATCTGTGAAAATTTGTTTTTGTGGGATTATTGTATTCAGTTCCGCAACCTGGTGAGTCCCTTTCCCAATCTGCGGGTACTGGGGCCGAATATCCGCTTTTTCACGGAAAATCATGTCCGTTCTCTGTTCAGCCAGTGTAACCGGGAGATCGGGGGAGAGTTCCACGAGCTGCGGGGGTATCTGCTGGCAAAGCTTATGTGGGATCCCCAGGCGGATGAGGAGGCGCTGCTGACTGATTTCATCCAGGGCTATTACAGACAGGCGGGTCCGCTGATCCGGCAGTATATTGACCTGATTCACCAGGAGATGGAGAAAGCGGGCGGGGAGCTGAATATTTTTGGAGGGCCTCTGGATGCCCGGGATACCTGGATGCGGGAGGAGCTTTTCCGGCAGTACGAGGCCTTGTTTGAGGAGGCCGTCCGCGTCACGGAAGGGAATCCGGAGGTTCAGTTCAGGGTGAAAACAGCCGCCCTGCCGGTATACTATGCGGGAATCGTTCTGGAATACGGCGATTGGGAAGAAAAAGTACGGAGAATTGTAAAGTTCGCGGAACAGGCACGGAAAACGGGTCTGGTTATGGTGGAGGAGTGGAAAATAACCGTAGATAAATTTGTCACGGATGCCATGGCAAAATCAGGAGATGTTCATAAGGAGGAGCAAGCATGAAAAAGTTTTGGAAAGGATTGGTATTGTTGGCGGTAGCGGCTTCCGTTTCCGCCTGCAGCGGAAAGACGGGGGAAACAAAGGAAGGGGAGGCTGCCTCGGTTGGTTCGGAACAGGAAAACCAGGAGCAGGCCGGAGAAAACGGGCAGGAGACCCAAAACGGGGGGGCTGACGGGGAGAGTGAAAGCCAGGAGCCGGAAAACACCTATACGAATCTGAATGAATTCCAGGCCACGGCCCTGGACGGAAGCACGTTTACCCAGGAGGATTTCGCGGATAAGGACCTGACATTGATCAATTTCTGGGCTTTGTCCTGCAGGCCTTGTATTGCGGAAATGCCGGATCTGGCGGAACTGGAAAAGGCCCTGCCGGACAATGTGCAGCTGATTACGGTGTGCCTGGACGGCGGAGGCAGCGAGGAACTGGTGGAATATGTGTTGGAGGAATCCGGATTTGAGGGGATCACCCTGGTGTGGGGAGACGGAGATCTGGTGACCTTGAGCAGTGAACTCCGCTATACGCCCACCACGGTATTTGTGGATGCAGAGGGGAATATGGCAGGAGACATCGTAGTGGGCGGAAAGGAGAACCTGTCAGAATTTTATTCACAGCGCATCAACGATATCCTGACGGGTATGGGAAAGGCGGAAATCAGCATTGGAACAGAGGAAGAATGACGGCAGACAGATTAAAATAATACGGCTCTGCGTACTTCTGGCTGCTTTGGTCTTGATGGGAATCGGACTGGGCAGACAGGAACAGGCGGAAGTGTTGGGAAAGGCGGTGCGGATATGCCTGGAATGCATCGGAATCGGCTGAAAGGCAGGATTTCCAGACAGCGGGTTATTCAACTGGCGGCAGCGGTGCTGTTTAACGGGTATGTTATCGGTTTCGGGAAGGGGCGTATTTTCACGGGGAAGAGCAAGGCCATATGCGTTCCCGTGCTGAACTGTTATTCCTGTCCCGGGGCACTGGGGGCCTGTCCCATCGGCGCGCTGCAGGCGTCCCTGGGGGGCATGAAGCATCATTTTCCCTTTTATGTACTGGGCATGCTGATGCTGTTCGGCATTGTCCTTGGGCGGGTGGTCTGCGGCCTGCTGTGCCCTTTCGGCCTGGTGCAGGATTTGCTGCATAAAATTCCCCTTCCCAAGTGGAAGGTGCCCAAAAAGATCGATCAACCCGCCAGATATCTGAAATATGTGATTCTGGCAGTCCTGGTGATTCTGCTTCCGGCCTTTGCGGTGACGGAGACAGGGGTGACGCCGCCTTATTTCTGCCAGTATCTCTGCCCGGCGGGAACCCTGGAGGGCGGCATTCCCCTGCTGCTTGCGGACCCCACGCTCCGGGAGATTGCAGGGGCGCTTTTTCAATGGAAACTGGGGGTGATGGCAGTGATTCTCGGCGCCTGCATGGTGGTTCACCGCCCCTTTTGCAGATATCTCTGCCCCCTGGGAGCGTTTTATTCGGTGTTCAACCGGTTCAGCTTTTATCAGATGAATCTGGATGCCTCCAAATGCGTGGGCTGTAAAAAGTGTGAAAAGGTCTGCCCCATGGCGGTGGAGGTGACAAAGAACTGCAATGATCCGGAATGTATCCGCTGCGGAAAGTGCAGGGAGGTATGTCCCGTTCAGGCCATATCCTCGGGATTTCGGCCGAAGGAAGCCTGCGGCAGTCTGGGAGGTACAGAGAAATGAGAAAACCAAAGATGATTCTGGAAGGGGTGCTTACGGTGGAAAACTGGGCGGAATTGGAAAAGGTTTTGCAGAGCGCATTTATTTTTCGAAAAAAGAATGCGGTAGAACAGAGACTACTGGAGATATAGAATACAAAATGAGTATCTATAGAAAAATCAAAGGAGGAAGGGCATGTTGAAGTTCTGCTATGTAACAGATAAGAATTTCGAGGATATATTTGAGGTTTCCGCCAAATATGAGCAATGGGAATATGTAAAGCATCACATCTTTGATATGGTGAATAATTATGTGGCTGTGGTGAATGAAGCCTATCTTCCCATACCGTTCCTGGTGTATGAAGACAGCAAAGTGACAGGATATGTCCAGGTAAACTGCAATGGGGAAAGCTATGAGATCTGCAAGTTGATTGTGCATGAATCAGAGCAGAATAAGGGATACGGAACGAGAATTCTGTCAGAGATGATGAAGTGGATTTCTGTCCGGTTTGGCCGGGGAACGGTAACCGGGACCTATAAGGCTTCGAATCTGGCGGCGGATAAATTGTTCTTAAATGCCGGTTTTGACAGGGAGGTCACTGATGGGGAAGTGACGGCGTCCAGGAAACTGCACTGCTGTGAGACAGCGCTGTCGGACAGCGAATTTGAAAAGATACCATATGCTGCCGTTGGTGAATTTACCGCAAAGATAAGGGAAGCAAAAAAATATCCTGAAAGTATCATTGGAGATG
The DNA here is from genome assembly GCA_947367855.1 of uncultured Lachnospiraceae bacterium. Classification (GTDB taxonomy): domain Bacteria; phylum Bacillota; class Clostridia; order Lachnospirales; family Lachnospiraceae; genus Acetatifactor. The sequence continues at coordinate 58,946 of CANBFE010000004.1, forward strand.
AAAAAGGGATTCATTTCGAGAAGATCCATGGGGAACATGCCAGGAAGATCATCGCAATGGAGCTGCTGAAAACACAGGAGGGTTATGTGATGCCTTTTGTGGATTCTCTGGCGCAATCTTACAGTGATTTATTTGAAGAAGAAATTACGGTGACTTATGCTTTGTGCCATGGCCCGAATCCGGTTGGCCTGGTGGAAATACGCTATGTAAAAGGGGAAGGTTTTCCTGTTTTCCAGGAGAAGATGGTATATGAGCTGTTCCGGATATTGGTGGATAAAGAATATCAGAAAAAGGGATATGGCACTGGGGCGATTCAGCTGTTTCTGGATTATGTGAAAAGGAAGCCCTTGGGGGATGCGGACGCTGTGGTGGTCTCTGTGGTGGAAGGGAACGAAGTGGCATTGAAATTGTATGAACGATTTGGATTCCAAATCATCGGCCGGGATAAATATGAGCATATTGCTTTGGGGCAGGATCTGCGTATCCATTGATCCCTGGGGAAAAATGGTAACAGTTCAGACAGCCCCTCTCGCGAAGCCAATAATTGCAATTTTGCGGGACTTACGAAAAACGGGGAGGATTGCCGGGAACAGGAGGACAGCCGTGAGAATCATCAACCTGATGGAGAATACAAAAGGGGCGGAAGGATGTGTGTGGGAACACGGACTAAGTTTCTATATTGAGACGAAAAAGCATAAACTTCTGGCAGATACCGGGGCATCGGAGGCCTTTCTCAAAAATGCTGTAGTTTTGGGCATTGATCTGCGCCGGGTGGAAACGGTGATTCTAAGCCACGGACATTATGACCACGGGGGCGGTCTGGCGGCTTTCGCCGTGCTGAATCCCAGGGCAGGGATTTGGATGCACCGTGGGGCAGGGGAGGCCTATTACCATAAAACCGAGCAGATGGAAAAATATATCGGTATTTCCCCGGAGGCAGGAAGCCTTCCTGGGATAGAGTGGGTGGAGGGAGACAGGCGCATTGATGACGAGCTGTTCCTGTTCGGCCGGGTATCCGGAAGGCGGCTGTGGCCCGAAGGCAACCGGGAGCTGATGCGGAAAGCAGGAGACGTCTTCCGGCAGGACGAATTCCTCCATGAGCAATATCTGGTGGTGGAGGAGAACGGGAAAAGGATTCTGGTTTCCGGCTGCGCCCACAACGGGATTCTGAATATTCTGGACAGATACCGGGAGATCTTCGGGAATATGCCGGAGGCGGTGGTCAGCGGCTTCCACATGAGCAGAAAGTCCGGCTATGGGGAGCGGGACCTGGCGCTGATTCGGGAGACAGCCAGAGAGCTGAAAACACTGGACACCAGGTTTTATACAGGGCACTGCACAGGGGAGATACCCTTTCAGGTGATGAAGGAGGAGATGGGGGAGCAGTTGAGGTATGTGCACTGCGGGGAGGAAATCCGTCTGCCTTTCTGATTCCGTATATCCGGCAGCCTTGACGGCTGACAGACAGGGCGCGTGGAGAATGCTGAAACTGGTTAAAATTGGACATGCTGTAAAGTGAAAAGAAGACAATTTATAAAAAAGAAAAAATCAAGAAAAAACCGATTAAATCAGCAAAAAAGGCAAAAGAAATTAAAAATATATCAATGTAAAGACTTAAATTAACACTTGCATAATCTTAAAATCTGTGTTACGATTTTAAAATCGGCAGCACAGATTTTTTGCTGTCTGAATAGCAGATATCCGCCGGGCAGTGTCCGGGGCGGCAGACAGGCTTATGGGTTGACAGCATGTCCCAGGCCGTCCGGGAACGCAGGAGAGACAAAGGCCATGTCCGCGGGAAGGGAAAGGAATGGAAGAGAATGAAGGAAACAGATATCAGCAGAAAATACGGCAAAACCTACCATATGCCCCCGGAGGTGACTTACGACTGGGTGAAGAAGGATACCATAGAGAAGGCCCCTGTCTGGTGCAGCGTGGACCTGCGGGACGGCAACCAGGCTTTGATTGATCCCATGCCTCTTGAGGATAAACTGGAGTTTTTTGAATTACTGGTGAAAATCGGATTCAAGGAGATTGAGGTGGGCTTTCCGGCCTCTTCCGATACGGAATACAATTTTATCCGGGCCCTCATTGAGCGGAATATGATTCCGGAAGATGTCACGATTCAGGTGCTGACTCAGGCTCGTGAACACATTATCCGCAAGACCTTTGAGGCGGTGAAGGGCGCTCCCCATGCGGTGGTGCATCTCTATAACTCCACCTCCGTGGAGCAGAGGGAGCAGGTTTTTAAAAAGGACAAGGAGGCCATCAAGCAGCTGGCCGTGGATGGGGCAAAGCTTTTGAAGGAGATGGCGGAGGAGACGGAGGGGAACTTTACCTTTGAATACAGTCCGGAGAGCTTTTCCCAGACAGAGCCGGAATACGCTCTGGAGGTCTGCAATGCGGTGCTTGACGTGTGGCAGCCGGACAGTGACCACAAAGCCATCATCAATCTGCCCACCACGGTGCAGGTGGCCATGCCCCATGTGTTCGCCTGTCAGGTGGAATACATGCACAGGCATATGAAATACCGTGAAAATGTGATCTTAAGTGTTCATCCCCACAATGACCGGGGCTGCGGTGTCAGCGATGCGGAGTTTGGCATACTGGCCGGAGCTGACCGTGTGGAAGGGACTCTTTTCGGTAACGGGGAGCGCACGGGCAATGTGGATCTGGTGACCGTAGCCATCAATATGATGTGCCACGGTGTGGACAGCGGACTTGACTTTTCCAATATTATGCAGGTGCGGGAGGCCTACGAGCGCTTTACGGGCATGCAGGTACACGAGCGGGTTCCCTATGCGGGGGATCTGGTGTTTACCGCCTTTTCCGGCTCCCATCAGGACGCCATCAGCAAGGGGATGAACTGGCTGAAGGACGGAAACAGCGGCAGTCGTTGGGATGTGCCCTACCTGCCCATTGACCCGAAGGATGTGGGACGGGAGTATGAATCCGACGTAATCCGCATCAACAGCGTTTCCGGCAAGGGCGGGGTGGCCTTTGTGCTGAAGCAGCAGTTCGGTTTCTCCCTGCCTGCGGCCATGAAGGAGGAAGTGGGGTATCTCATCAAGGGCGTGTCCGACAGAAGGCATCAGGAGCTGCATCCTTCTGAGATTTACCAGATTTTCGAGGAAAATTACATCAACCTTCAGACCGTGTTCCATATTCCGGAATGCCATTTCCGGCAGGAGAAAGGCATCCAGGCTGAGGTGACCATAGAGCAGAACGGGGAGACCAGGATCATCAGAGCAGGAGGAAACGGGCGCCTGGATGCGGTGAGCAATGCCATCAAGACGTATTTCGGCGTCAGCTATCAGCTGTCGGTGTACGAGGAGCATGCCATTTCCAAGGGCTCCAGTTCCCGGGCTGCGGCCTATGTGGCCATTGTCTGCGGCGGAAAACACTACTGGGGCGTGGGTGTGGACGAGGACATTATCAAGGCTTCTATCGGGGCCCTGGCTTCCGCTACCAACAAACTGGCGGTGGAGCAGCACATAACCGAGGGGCGGGAAGAGCGGATTGTGGAGATTATCAGTTTTATCAAAAACGACTACATGAATGTAACCCTTGACACCCTGTCCGAAGAATTCCATCTTTCCAAACCCTATCTCTCCAAGTATATCAAGGAGAAGGCGGGGATGACTTTTCAGGAGGCGGTGCGCAAGGAGCGGATGAAGAAGGCCCGGACTCTGCTGCGGGAGACGGATATGACGGTGGAATGCGTGGCCGCAGAGGTGGGATACGAGAATGTGGAGCATTTCAACCGCCTCTTCAAGAAGAATTACGGTCTGACGCCGGTGCAGTACCGGAAGCAGGAGGAATAGGAGAGGTTGGGGAAGGCAGGGGGACTCAAAAAAGAGAGTACCCTGCCTTTTTCATTTCCCTGCAAAATTCCGCTTCCGGAAGCTTTGCCCGCCGGGCGGCTTCCTCAGGTTTGACCAGTCCGTCATTGACCAGGGAGAAGAGTGTTTTCAGGGTGCCGGATCGTTCACCCTGTTTTTTACCCTGCTTCGTCCCTTGTTTTATCCCCTTTTTCATAGCATATTTTTCAATATCGTCTAAAGCCTTACACATATCTGCTTCCTCCTCTCCGCTGTCCTGATTCCACTGGTACTGCAGGCAGTCTTTGAATTTTTTGATATTGGTGCAGGAGTCTATTACATCGACAGCGCTCCTTGGTATCCGGGAAAAATAGGCCCGGTTATCCTGTATGTATTTTCTGTATTGCTTTGCGGAAGCGGTACGGTTCAGAATGCCCAACACGTATTTCAGATCAGAGTCCATTTTCTGTAAATCCTTTTCCGGAATGTTTCTCATGGAGACCAGATGGACTCTGTAGTCTCCGGCCAGATCCTGCAGTTTTTCGGGCAGTGCGGATATGTCTGCAGACATGTCTTTCAGGCACAGGGGACCAGTCCACTGTTTTCTGCCCCAGTAGAGCATTAAATTGAAAACAGGTTCCAGTCGGTCTTCCCGCTTATAGAGGTATTTGAAATCGTCGCCGCTTCCGTAATGTACTTTATCTGTGGTATTGCGTTCCTGAATCCGGTCAATGTTCCTGCCATAGGTAAGGCAGTCCATTTCCATCAGACGCCAGGGATAAGTCAGATTGACAGTTTCCTGGTTTTCCAGTCCCAACAGAAATTGGAATCCCCATGCGCGGGCTTTTCCCAGAAAATCCCTCTCCCGGAAGGAAAGTTTTCCGCTGGCATCCCTTACCGGAACAAATCCCCCGGTTTCTTCACAGGCCCAGTCTTCGGGCAGTTTCTCACCCAGATAGTATTCCAGTACGGACCGGATTCTGTCAGGACGGCTCATGTAGGCTTTCAGTGCATTGTTTGGCGCTCCCATGTTTTCCTTTCCTCAGGGCGGCATGCAAAAATCTCTTCTATGGCGTGTAGAGAGTTCGCCCTGTCTCATGCTAATGATACTTGGTGTAAGCAGGGGACTCTGAAATGATAGAAGGTCAGAAATACAGTCTCGCAGGCTCTTGGCTGCGGATGGAATATCCTGCTTGTTGAAAGGGATGTCAGAATATGAATGATACTCTGTCACAACCTCTTGTGGCTTATTATATCATGGAAGGCAGGGATGTGCAACAGAAACGTGAAAACCAACCTCATAATGCAAACCTAATAAAAAGCCATTTCTTTTCTTGAAAAAACAGGAAAAAGAGTCTATACTGAAAGAAACATTTGCAGCAAGCAGGCGCAAGGGCTTGCTGTGAGGATTTGAAATTGGTTCAGGAAAGGAGTAGAGTGATATGTTTATATGGAGGAGAGGTTTCGGTTTTCAGATTTCATGAACCGGTAAAGCACCGGGGACGGCGATATAATTGTGCTCTTTTTGATCAGGGTTTACGATTGAAAGGAGCGAAAATGAATTATATCAACGCGAAGGCCGTATTGCCGGAAGAACTGATAAAAGAGATACAGAAATACGTAAACGGCATTAGTTTATACATACCGCAGCTGCCACGGGAAAGAGGGGTCTGCAGCTATAGGATGGAGCTGTGCCGGAGAAACCAGGAAATCTGCAGACTGTTTCTGCAGGGGAAAAAGGTGCCGGAACTGGCCGCGCAATATTATCTGTCAGAGAAGAGCATCTACCGGATTCTGGGTGAGATGCGGGAGAGAAATGGGAATTCTGGACAGCAGAAAGCCTGAAAGAAGGAAATGGTGTTACTGTTTACAGGTTCCTTCGCGAAATGGTTTCTCCTGTTCTTTTTGACTGAAGGATAAGAATGACACACAGGCGTTTCCATGTTACACTGGGATCAAACAGGAGGATAAGAGACATGGAAAAAGGAAGAATCATTTTTTTAAATGGTGTTACCAGTGCGGGAAAAACGTCTATTGTGGAAGCGCTTCAGGACCGGGAGGATGTATTTTTTTATGTGGTGGCCAATGACCTGTTTCAGGAAATGGTGGGGGAGCGGTATTTGCGTGATAATTACTGGAAATATCTCAGCGAGGTGATTCTCATGATGTACCATTCGGCAAAGCTGTATTCCGATATGGGGAAGAATGTTATTATTGACGGAATTCTGGTGGAGAGGGAAGAACTGAAGCCCCATTATCTCCGGCTTCTGGAAATTCTGAAAGACAATCCCCTGGATATTGTAGAGGTATATTGTCCGTTGGAGGTGTGCAGACAGCGAAACATTATCCGTGGAGACAGGTACGAAAATCAGTCACAGGAGCAGTACGAAATAATGGCCAAAGATATTCGATACAGCGCCAGAGTAGATACAAGTGCCTGCAGTGCGCATGAATGCGCGGAGCAGATTATCAGGGAGCTGTTCGCCGGACTCTGCTGCGGAAGACAGATATGACCAAGGTGCAGTACCGGAAGCGGGGAGAATCGGAGCGCCTGGAGACAGACCGGCGGGAATCCTTCTCTGAGATGGAAGAAGCAAATCAGAGGAAACGCTTTCGGCATCGGGGAAAAGGAAACCGGCAGCAGGCGCTGCGGAAAATCAGCAGCAATAAGTTTTCAGATACTTATAAAAGGTATCCGCCGCAAGACTTTTCCCCCGGGTCTTGTCGGAGACAATCCGGATTGACCGTTTCGGAGGCGGGCAATCCAGTTCTATCCGCACCAGGTTTCCGCTTTCCAGGGAAGGCAGCGCCAGTTTTTCCGGGACAAAGCCGATGCCCAGATTCAGTTGGATCAGGGGCAGCATCAGATCCGAGGTGGCAACCTCCATATCGGGTTCCATATCAAGCTGATGGCTGATAAAAAAGTCCTTGTAGAAACGATAAGTGGCGCTGTCTCTGCCAAGACTGATCCAGGGATATTTTTTGATATCCTGCAATGCCACAGGCGCTTTGCCCAAATACCGAAAATAGCTTCCGCCTGTCAGTATTTCCTGAAAATCAAGTACATTTGCACTGGAAAACGTTTTCGGAAGTTCATAAGGCGTTGTTATGACGCAAAAATCCAGTTTACCGCTGAGCAGATGCTTTGTTATTTCAGGTGTGGTATGATTGTGGATTTTCATCCTGACGGCAGGATACATCCGCTTGAAATCCTGGAGCACATGAAGCAGGAAGAGGTGAAGCGCCGTCTCGGTTGCGCCGATTTCCACAGTGCCGCTTCTCAAGGTGTCCTGCCGGCACAGCTCTTCCTGGGCGTTCAGCAGATGGCGGAAGGCAATTTCCACATGGGAATAGAGCAGCTTACCCTCTTCCGTCAGGCTGATGCCCCGTGCTTCCCGGATAAATAATCTGCAGTTCAGCTGTGCTTCCAACAGCTTCATGATTCTTGTCACATTGGGCTGATTGCTGCCAAGGGCCATGGCGGCCTTGGTCAGATTCCCGTATTTGGCCACATAATAGAAAATCTTATAATATTCAAAATTAATATCCATATATTTTTTATATACCTCTAATTTAATGTATGTATTTTTCGTATTGTATCACCTGTATTATAATACAGTGCAGGAAGAAAAACAACTTTTCACAATCAGGTATATACAACCTTTTATTTAGAGCAAAAGAGGATATGATACGATGAATAAAGATCTCACGATAGGAAAACCGGAAAAGGTATTGCGCCAGTTCTGTCTGCCCCTGTTTGGCAGCATTGTTTTTCAGCAGCTCTACAACATTGCGGACAGCCTGGTGGCAGGGAAGTTTGTGGGCGAAAATGCTCTGGCTGCTGTAGGGAACAGCTATGAAATCACCCTGATCTTCCTTGCGTTTGCTTTCGGCTGCAATATAGGCTGTTCCGTTATTGTTTCACGGCTGTTCGGCGCAAAGGAATATGGCAGGATGAAAACAGCGGTGACCACAGCCTGCGTTTTCAGCGGAGTGCTCTGCGGCATATTGATGGCGGCAGGGATAGCGGGCTGTGCCTCCATGCTGCGGCTCATCCGGACACCCCAGGAAGTGTTTGCGGATTCGGCCCTTTATCTGGATATCTATGTTTGGGGGCTGCCCTTTGTCTTTTTTTATAATATTGCAACCGGAATTTTTTCCGCTCTGGGAGATTCCAGAACGCCTTTTCTCTTTCTGGCCATTTCTTCCACATCCAACATAGGGGTGGATATCCTGTTTGTGGAGGCATTTGAAATGGGCGTTTCCGGGGTTGCCTGGGCAACCTTTCTGTGTCAGGGAGTCAGCTGCATTCTGGCTGTGGCTGTTGTATGGAAACGATTGGGAAAGATCAGAAGCCAGGAGAAACCGGCATTTTTTGACTGGGGACTTCTAAAAAAGATTTTGGCGGTGGCCGTACCCAGTATCCTGCAGCAGAGTTTTATTTCTGTGGGAAACATTCTGATTCAGAGTGTCATCAACGGTTTTGGCGCATCTGTTATGGCAGGGTATTCTGCTGCAGTCAAGCTGAATAATATGGTCATAACCTCCTTTACTACCATTGGCAATGGAATCTCCAATTTTGCGGCTCAGAATCTGGGGGCCAGAAAATACGGGCGGATCAGGGAGGGCTTTCGGGCGGGCCTGAAAATGGTCTGGTGTCTGTGTGTTCCCTTCTGTATTCTATATCTGTTTTTCGGCGGACACCTGCTGCTGCTGTTTCTGGAGAGGGACTCCGCAGCAGCTTTGGAGACGGGCAGGCAGTTTTTGTGGATTCTGTCGCCGTTTTACTTCATCGTATCGGCCAAACTGGTTGCAGACGGGATTCTCCGCGGACTCAGCGCCATGGGACAGTTTATGACAGCTACATTGGTGGATCTGGTTCTGCGTGTTCTTCTGGCATTTGTGCTTTCGGCCTGGACAGGGCAGGCCTTGGGCATATGGTGTGCCTGGCCTGTGGGGTGGACCATTGCCATGGCAATCTCCGTTTTCTTCTATTACAGGAAAAGCGGAGCCTGTCTTCAGAGCGGGGGGTAAATTGATTTTGGTATGATCAGTACGACTTTGAATCCGCCGTATTCGCTGTGGTCAATACACATTGTTCCATTATGGCCTTTTATAATCTGTTTCACAATAAGCAATCCCAGGCCATGCCGCTGTTGGGTTGTATTGGTGTCGCAGATCATATAATGGGGTGTCTTGTTTAATCGGTCAATCTGTTGGTCGGAAGCTCCTGTCCCGTTATCTTCAATGCAGATTCTGCAGGCCTTGTTGTCCTCATCCACCGACGCATAAATCACACAGCCGTTTTCATTGTGGTTGATGCTGTTCTGAATCAGGTTTGCTATTGCGCGCTTGAGCAAATCCTTGTCCGCGTTAATGTAACAGGCAGACAGGGTATCCGCAGTTTTCCATTCAAAGGAAAAGGTATCCTCAATATTCGTGTTCATAAAATCCACAACAACCTGCCGGACAATGGAGACTGCATTTTCCTGTTTCCTTGTCAGCGGCTGCATATCATATTCAAGTTTGGAAGCGAGATTGAGGTCATTAATTAAGTCTTTCATTCGGCTGCTTTGCCTTACAATGACAGCGGCCTTTTTCCGCTCGGTTTCCGGCAGAGTTTCTGAAGCTTCCAACTGTCCGGCATACCCCAGAATCATGGACAGAGGCGTTCTGACATCATGGGAAACGCCCGCAATCCAGTTTGCCCTTGCAGTTTCTTTTTTTCGCAGCTGTTCTGCCTGGTTTTGCAGGATTGCAGACGTTTTGTTGATTTTTTCGGCCAATTCAGAGAGTATCCCTTGTTCCTTCAGGCAGACAGGGCTGCCCTTTGACAAATCCTGTATTCCATTGGTTATTGGCCGGATGGAACGCAGCAGCCTTGCATCAACAGCAGCATAGATGAGGAAAATAAACACAACATTGACCGCCAAAAGAAGCATTGTGTTCCTGGGTAAATCTGCAATAAAGCCATAGTCCCAGCTTGCTCTTGTATGCTTCCAAAATCTATCCTTGGGATAGCCCAATACCAACAATCCGTTCTGGGCTGCTCCCGTAAATGTGGGGTATCCGTCTATATAGCCGCGGGTTAGCTCCGCTATATCCCACAAGGTGTACTGCAGAGGAATATTGTCAGGCAGATGGTCTGTGTGCCATACAACCTGCCGCGTATCATTGTCAATGAGGACAGCCCAGGCATTTTCTTCCTTTAGATTCGCCATAATATCATCAGAAAGGGAATAGCCGCCATCTGTTAATTGCAATGCGGCTGCTGCATGATCCGCCATATCCCAGGGAGAAAATGTTGACGCATTTCTGACAAATAGGATGGCAAAAAAAGTAATATTCAAAATAACAAGCAGTATTATGCTTAACGTCATGATTCCCATAAAGCGGCGTATTAGTTTCGGAATACTTTTCATGCTATTTCCCTTCTACAATTAACTTATAACCTAATCCCTTGACGGTAACCAACGAGACTGGGCGCGAGGGATTTTGTTCTATTTTTTCTCTGATACGGCGTATATGCGCCATTAAAGAATTCTCATATCCAAAGGGATTGTCGCCCCATGCCGCTTCGCACAATGCGTCAATCGTGACAATACGCCCTGCATTGCGGTATAAGACGGACAGCAAATCATGTTCTTTTGCTGTCAATGGGATATGTTCTCCCTGTTTGATGACTTCGGCACGGGAAAAATCAATTTGGCTGTCACGCAGGCATACAAGAGGATTTTCGTCTTTGTAGCTTCTGCGCAGGATTGCCAGGACACGAAACAAAAGCTCTTTGGGCAAAAAAGGCTTTACGATATAATCATCAGCCTCCAAACCAAAGCCTTTGAATTTATCATCCTCTTCACCCCGGGCAGTCAGAAAAAGAATAGGGTAATCGCCGCCTTTCTTTAACTGCTCCATTAAAGCAAACCCGTTCCCGTCCGGAAGCATTACGTCAAGTATGGCCAATTCCGGACGAAATTTTCCCGCCTGTTCCATGGCTTCCTTCACATTTTTTGCCGTTTTGATATTTTGAAATCCGTAATCCTTCAAAATCGACAGAACCAGATCCAAAAGCGCCTGTTCATCGTCAACGAGCAGGATGCGTTTATTCAGCAGATAATCTTCCTTCATAGTACACTCTCCTTTCACAGCCTTTCCCTTCGCCGGGCATCAAAAGCTTCCGGCCCTGAATAAGGTCATTTTACCATATAATTGTGATTTTGTTTGGGTTTTCCGAAAATGTAAGGTAGATGTAAGGGAAAGGGAATGTTGCCGCAAGGTTGCGTTGGTATTATGTAGGCAACGAAAGGAGATGGTTTTATGGAGTACATGATCACAACAAAACAGCTGACAAAAAAATACAAATCCTTTGCGGCTGTTCAAAACGTTTCACTGAACATTCGGAAAGGCAGCATTTACGGCTTTCTGGGTCCCAACGGCGCGGGAAAATCCACCACCATGAAAATGCTCTTGGGGCTGACCGCGCCAACAAAAGGCAGTTTTATAATCGACGGAAAGCAATTTCCGAATGACCGCCTTTCCATTTTGAAAGAAGTAGGTTCCTTTATCGAATCCCCTTCTTTTTATGCAAATCTGACAGGCAGAGAAAACCTTGACATTATCCGCCGCATTTTGGGCCTTCCCAAAAGCAGCGTTGAGGACGCATTGGAGCTTGTGGGGCTTTCCGAATTTGGCGGGCGGCTTGCAAAAAAATACTCGTTGGGCATGAAGCAGCGGTTGGGACTTGCCGGAGCCTTGTTGGGCAGACCGCCTGTTTTGATTTTAGACGAACCCACAAATGGACTTGACCCATCCGGCATACATGAAATCCGAAATCTGATCAAATCGCTGCCCCGCCTTTACGATTGCACGGTTCTTATTTCTTCGCATATGCTGTCGGAAATCGAGTTAATGGCAGACGATATCGGAATACTCAATCATGGGCATCTGCTGTTTGAGGGCAGCCTGGACGAGTTGCGGCAGAATGCACTGCAGTCCGGATTTGCTGCGGATCATAATAGCAGCGTTGCCAATCTGGAAGAGATGTTCCTGTCTATGATTGATAAAGACAATGCTGACAGAAAGCAGAGGGCAAGGTTATGAGTATCACCATGAGAACATTTGTAATTGAGCTGAAAAAAGAAAAGCGCACAGGGATTATTCCGTTCATGCTTGCAGTGGGGATTTTGGGGGCAGCATACGCCTTTGTCTTTTTTCTGGTGCGGAAGGACAGTCTTTTAAACCTGCCGTTAGCGCCCATGGATGTACTGCTTACGCAGTTGTATGGCGTGATTATGGTTCTGAATATGTTCGGTATCATCGTGTCCGCCTGTATGATCTACAATATGGAGTTTAAGGGAAGCGCCGTTAAAAAAATGTATATGCTTCCTATGAGTGTTCCGCTTATGTATTTTTGGAAATTTTTGATTGTAACGGTTATGGTGCTGATTGCAATTGTTTTTCAGAATCTGGCCCTTACGAAAATTGGTCTGACGGATTTACCCCGGGGCGCATTTGCGTTCGGGAAGCTGCTGTCTTTTGCCGGGTATTCCTTTGTAACGTCCATGCCCGTATTTTCTTTTATGGTTTTCGCAGCTTCCCGGTTTGAAAATATGTGGGTGCCTCTGGGTATGGGCGTTGCAGGCTTTTTAAGCGGTATGGCATTGGCTTCGTCAAATCATCTTTTGTTCTGCATACATCCCTTTGTGATTATGCTGAAGCCCGCTGTTGCCATGAGCGCACAGCCGGATCTGACAGTTGTGATTTTTTCACTGGTTGAAACAGCTCTTTTTCTTTTTGCCGGATTATGGGCTGCGAAATACCTGCGTTACGAATAGGGAGGTGCAGGACATGGGTTTTTGGGAACTGCTGAAAATTGAATTGATGAAAGTAAAACGAGGGAAAATGATTCCCCTGCTTTTTATCGCGCCGCTGTTGGTTGTGGCTTCCGGCGTGGCAAATCTGCAGAATTATTTTTCGCCGGAATATACCAACGCATGGGCGGCGATGTTCATTCAGAGCGCTTTGGTTTATGCCTATTATCTGCTTCCGTTCAGCATGATAGTGGTATGCGTGATGATTGCGGGACGGGAAACGGGGAACAACGGAATTTTGAAAATGTTGGCCCTGCCCGTCAGCCGTCCTGCCCTGTCGGCCGCAAAATTCTGCGTGATTCTCTTTTACTTATGGATGGAAATGGTGGTTTTTCTTGTTGTCTTTGTGATAACAGGGTTGATTGCAACAAGCAGTACAGGAATTACGGAGGCTTTACCCATTCTGTATTTATTGAAGTGGTGTGCCGGATTATTTTTTACCATGCTCCCCGGTGCGGCCACAATGTGGGCCATTACGGTACTATTTGAAAGGCCATTCCTGTCCGTGGGCTTAAACCTGCTTCTTGTTATCCCCGGCGTGTTAATGGCGAATACACCCCTTTGGGTGGTTTACCCCTATTGTTACAGCGGTTATCTGGTTTCCTGCTCCCTCCATGATTTTACGGCAGAGGGCGTCAGCGCTGGTTTTGACCTGGTCCCGTTTTTGCCATGTGCCATTCTGGTTTTCGTATTGGTACTTACCGTGTCGGTAAGGTGTTTTGGAAAAAAGGAAATGAGGTAAGCAGCGGGAAAATATATAATCAGGAATACCCGGCCTTTTTCATTTCCCTGCAGAACTCTGCCTCCGGAAGCTTTGCCCGCCGGGCGGCTTCCGCAGGTTTGACCAGTCCGTCATTGACCAGGGAAAAGAGGGTTTTCAGGGTGCCGGATCGTTCCCCCTGTTTTTGCCCTTGTTTTCTGCCTTTTTTCATAGCATATTTTTCGATATCGTCCAACGCCTTACACATATCTGCTTCCTCCTCTCCGCTGTCCTGATTCCACTGGTATTGCAGGCAGTCTCTGAATTTTTTGATATTGGTGCAGGAGTCGATTACATCGACAGCGCTCCTTGGTATCCGGGAAAAATAGGCCCGGTTATCCTGTATGTATTTTCTGTATTGCTTTGCGGAAGCGGTACGGTTCAGAATGCCCAACACGTATTTCAGATCAGAGTCCATTTTCTGTAAATCCTTTTCCGGAATGTTTCTCATGGAGACCAGATGGACTCTGTAGTCTCCGGCCAGATCCTGCAGTTTTTCGGGCAGTGCGGATATGTCTGCAGACATGTCTTTCAGGCACAGGGGACCAGTCCACTGTTTTCTGCCCCAGTAGAGCATTAAATTGAAAACAGGTTCCAGTCGGTCTTCCCGCTTATAGAGGTATTTGAAATCGTCGCCGCTTCCGTAATGTACTTTATCTGTGGTATTGCGTTCCTGAATCCGGTCAATGTTCCTGCCATAGGTAAGGCAGTCCATTTCCATCAGACGCCAGGGATAAGTCAGATTGACAGTTTCCTGGTTTTCCAGTCCCAACAGAAATTGGAATCCCCATGCGCGGGCTTTTCCCAGAAAATCCCTCTCCCGGAAGGAAAGTTTTCCGCTGGCATCCCTTACCGGAACAAATCCCCCGGTTTCTTCACAGGCCCAGTCTTCTGGCAGTTTCTCGCCCAGATAGTATTCCAGAACGGACCGGATTCTGTCAGGACGGCTCATGTAGGCTTTCAGTGCATTGTTTGGCGCTCCCATGTTTTCCTTTCCCCAGGGCGGCATGCAAAAATCTCTTCTATGGCGTGTGGAGAGTTCGCCCTGTCTCATGATAATGATACTTGGTGTAAGCAGGGGACTCTGAAATGATAGAAGGTCAGAAATACAGTCTCGCAGGTTCTTGGCTGCGGATGGAATATCCTGCTTGTTGAAAAGGATGTCAGAATATGAATGATACTCTGTCACAACCTCTTGTGGCTTATTATATCATGGAAAGCAGGGATGCGCAACAGAAACGTGAAAATCAACCCCATGAAAAGTCATTTCCTTTCTTGAAAAACCAGGAAAAAGGGGCTATACTGAAAGAAAAGTTTACAGGAAGGCAGGAGGTAAAATGGGGCTATTTGATTTATTCAGGAAAAAGAAAGCGGTGGACGGGACTTATCACAGACCGGAGGGATCAGGTTCTGATTCTGGAGACAGCGGCGTATACAGGGACAGCGGCGGAATATTTCGTATCACAGTGGCGGATGTGTTTTCCATCACCGGACGGGGAACTGTGATCACTGGAAAAGTGGAATCCGGAACTGTGACTATAGGGGATCAGGTGACGCTGCGGCGGGTGGACGGAAGTACAAGGGAGGTTACTGTGGCGGGCATAGAGATGTTCAGAAAGATGCTGGATACGGCAACGCAGGGAGATAATGTGGGGCTGCTGCTGCGGGGTTTTGACCGGCGGGATGTGGGCAGAGGGGATATTCTGGAAAAGATCTGGCAATAAGTTGAACGAGGCAGGAGGGAGCGATGAAACAAAGAATCGGCAGACGGAGTTTTAGGATGTATTATAAAATGGCTGTTCTGACAGCTGTGTCAGTTATTGTGGCTGCGGTGGGGACAGGATGTGGAAAACGCGTTATGGATCGGAAGGAGGCGTTGGAATATGCACTGGCGGATGCAGGTCTTGCCGCAGGAGAAATCACCGTCACCAGACAGGAACTGGAGAAGGAGGACGGTGATGCCTGCTATGAGATCGCCTTTACATCCGGGGAGTATGCATATTATTATGAAATTGACGCTTCATCCGGCGCGGTTACGGGTGTGAGCATCAATGCGCTCTCCGGGGGAGGCCAGCCGGGGCAGACAGGCGGTACAGGGGAACAGAACGGCGCGGAACAGGAGCAGGCAGGGGATGGTGAGAGTCAGTCCGAAAGCGTTGATACGCCGAATGAGGGACAGTCAGGACAGTCAGGCAATGCAGGAAGTGAGCAGGTTCCAGACAGCAGCCCGTCAGGGCAGGAGGGCGGAGCAGGAGACCAGAGCGCCTCAGGCAGCAGTCAGCCTGGGCAGGTCGGCGGAGCAGGGGAACAGCCGGGAAGCCAGAACGCTTCAGGCAACAGTCAGTCCGGGCAGGTGGATACCATGGATTCCGCCAAAGCCATTGCCCTGGCAGACGCAGGGCTGACGGAGGAGGAAGTGACCTTCACCAAGGAAAAATTGGACTGGGACGACGGCGTGGCGGTATACGATATTGATTTTCATACGTCGGACATGGAATATGAGTATGAGATCAATGCGGCTACGGGCGTGATCATGGACAGGAGCCAGGAGGTGTTCCGAAATCCGGGGAATCAGACCGGAAATGCAGATTCTCTGATAGGTGAGGACAGGGCAAAGGAAATCGCTGTGGACCATGCGGGTTTTTCCGTCACGGAAGTCTTCTTTACCAAGATAAAACTGGAAGAAGAGCACGGACGTATGGAGTATGAGATTGAATTCTATAAGGACCGGATAGAGTACGAATTTACCATAGATGCTTCCGATGGTACGATTCTGGAGTATGAAAGTGAGTATGATGACTGACAATTTATCGGCAGAAAGAAAAAAGCCCAATATTATTTTCATTTTATCGGACGATCAGGGAGCATGGGCAATGCACTGTGCAGGGGTTCCTGAGCTGTATACGCCCAATCTGGACCGAATTGCGGCGGAAGGGATGCTGTTTGAGAATTTTTTCTGTGTCTCTCCGGTGTGTTCTCCGGCCAGGGCTTCTCTCCTCACGGGCACAATCCCTTCCGCCCACGGAGTTCACGACTGGATCAGAAGCGGAAACGTAGACGGGGAGAGATTCCGGGCGCAGGGCCGGGAGAACCCCTATGCAGGCGGGTATGCCGGAGAGGTCAGGCCTGCGGCATATTTGGAAGGACAGGTGACTTACACGGATCTTCTGGCGGAAAACGGCTATACCTGCGCCCTGGCCGGAAAATGGCATCTGGGGGACAGTGTGAGAATGCAGCACGGTTTTTCAAAATGGTATTCCCTGGGACGGGGCGGCTGTAGTTATTACCATGCAGATGTGACGGAAAACGGTGATATCAGGGTAGAACATGGAAAATATGTGACGGAGCTGATTACCGACAGGGCTCTTCAGTGGATGGAAGAGCTTGCCCGGGAAGAGAATCCCTATTATCTCTCCGTGCATTATACGGCTCCCCATTCACCCTGGGGAGAAAAGGAGCATCCCGAAAAATGGATGAATTATTACAGAGACTGTTCCTTTGCAAGTATTCCGGATGTTCCGGATCATCCCCATATGACTACGGGGCCGGTTTATCGTACGGAAAAGAGATATGAAAATCTGCGGGGTTATTTTGCCGCTGTCAGTGCCATGGATGAGCAGATTGGGCGTATACTGCAGAAGGTTAGGGAAATGGATTCCCGGCGGGAGACCATTCTGATTTTTACGGCGGACAATGGCATGAGCATGGGGCATCATGGCGTGTGGGGGAAGGGGAACGGTACTTTTCCTATGAATCTGTATGATACGGCGGTGAAGGTGCCTTTCCTTGCCTGTTGGAAGGGGCATATACCGGAGGGCAGCGTCAACAGGGAACTGGTCAGCGCTTATGATGTGTTTCCGACTCTGTTGGAGTTGGCGGGCATTACCTGGGAGGGGACGGAGAAACTGCCGGGAAGGAGCTTCGCGGATCAGCTGCTGTCCGGGGAAATTGTCTGGGGAGCAGAGAGAGGGGCTGCCGCAGTCCGGACGGCGTTCGGTGGAGAAAGCAGGGAAACACAGGGAGAAAATACGGGAGATCACACAGTTGTAGTCTATGACGAGTATGGACCGGCCCGGATGATTCGGAGCAAAGAGTGGAAATATATTCACCGTTATCCTTACGGCGCCCATGAATTGTATGATCTGAAAAATGATCCCGGAGAAGAGAAGAACCTTTACGGGGACCCGCAGTATGACGGGAAGATAGTGGAACTGCGCTGCCGGATGGAGGGGTGGTTTGCCCGGTATGTCCGGGGGGAGCGCAACGGCATTATGCAGGCGGTGACCGGAGCCGGGCAGGACTGTCCCGTGGGGAAAAGGGCTGACAGGGTAAATATCTACGGCTCAGTGGAAGAAATATAAAACACAAAGGAGCAGCTGTCCAGTGGTGCAGCCGCTTCTTTGTGTTTGAAGAGTTCCGCCTTCGCAAAGGGTTTATATTGCCCCAAATATCTGAGGAAGCCGGGGAAACGGGAGCTGTCTGCAGCAGTTAATCCAGGAAGAGGTCCAGTACAGGTTTCAGCTTCTTCCGCAGGCTGATTCGGCTTGCCCTCTCCGTGGCCATGGACAGATAGCGGAACAGGGATTCCGCGGCAAAGGCAAATACCACCATCAGCAGAATGCAGATTTCCGACATGGCGCTTATGGCAAACAGCTTTCCCAGGAAAATACCGGAGAACAGAAGCCCCAGAATATTCAGCGCCAGAATTCCCCATTTCATGCGGTTGAAGGGATAGCTGATTTTTCCCAGAATCATAAATCCCACAACGGCCAGGAGCATGGTGGAGGCGGTGGCAATATCCTCCTTGGGCAGCGAAAACGCCTGGCCGCAGATCATCATGGCTCCCACTGCCAATACATCCGTGAGTCCTGCCGGAAGGGCTTTGAGCAGAAGGTTCCGGATGAAGTGCCCCTCTATTCGATTTCTGTTTGGCTCCAGGGCAAGGAGAAAGCCGGGGAGACCGATGGTAAACATGCTGATCAGCGATATCTGGGAGGGTTCCAGGGGATAAGTAATGGCCAGTACCGCTGAAAACAATGCCAGTAAAAGGGAAAAGATATTTTTCACCAAAAACAAACTTGCCGAGCGCTGAATATTGTTCACCACCCGCCGACCTTCCCAGACCACATTGGGCATATGGGCGAAATCGGAGTCCAGCAGCACCACTTGGGCGGCCTGTGTTGCAGCCTCGCTGCCTGAAGCCATTGCTATGCTGCAGTCCGCGTCCTTCATGGCCAGGATATCGTTGACTCCGTCCCCGGTCATGGCAACGGTGTGCCCGGCCTTCTGGAGCGCATTTACCAGAAGCTGTTTCTGCCTGGGCGTCACCCGGCCAAAGACCGTGTATTGCCTGGCGGCAGCAGCCAGGGCTTCCTCCGACTGCAGGGTTTCTGCATTCACAAACCGTTCTGCGTATTCTATTCCGGCCCGTCGGGCTACTTCCGCCACTGTCTCGGGATTGTCTCCGGAGATGACTTTCACATGAACCCCCTGTTCCCTGAAGTAGGAAAATGTCGCCGCTGCATTCTCCCGAATGGAGTTGGAGAGAATGATGCAGCCAAGGGGGAGGACTTTTCCAGGACGTTGGGGGATTGTCCCGGAAATATTCCCGGCAGACTGGCTTTCGGAGGATATCTCCTGGTCTGTCAGGGGAACCGCGCATTTACCCATAACCAAAACCCGGCAGCCTTTTTTCAGGTAAGGCGCAATTTCTTCGGACAGGGAATCGTAGTCGTTTCCCAGTACAAATTCCGGTGCGCCAAGCACATATTCCCCGTCCGGAAACAGAACTGCGCTGTATTTCCTGGCGGAGGAAAAGGGCAGTGTGGACAAGGGTGCGCGGCAGGCAGCCGAAGCGCCGAATTCTGCGGTATATTCCCGTATGGCTTCCATGGTGGCATTGTTGTCGGGGACGGCTGCGGCATAGTCGGCCAGCAGCAGGTTCAGCTCATGCATGCGCTGCGGATTCTCGCCTTCACCCCAGGGCAGCACTTCCTCCACCTGCATTCCCGGTTCCGTGATGGTACCTGTCTTATCCACGCACAGCACATCCACTCTGGCCAGGGCCTCAATGCTCTTCATGTCGTGGAGCAGGACTTTCCGGCTTGCCAGGCGGATGGTGCTCAGGGCCAGGGCCATTGTGGTCAGCAGATACAGCCCCTCGGGAATCATGCCGATGACTGCGGCAATCATGGATACAATACTTGTGCTGATAGTTTCTCCGTTGACAAAGTAGGCCTGGGAAAAAAGGACCACTCCCACAGGAATAATCAGGATGCCCACCCATTTGACCAGCTGATTGATGGAACGTACCATTTCGGACTGCTCCCCCTGTCCCATGGCCTTGGCCTGGGCTGTCAGTTTGGAGATGTAGGAGGCATCCCCCACCTGTTCCAGTACAGCATAACATTGGCCGGACACCACGAAGCTGCCGGAAAGGAGGGAGCTGCCCGGGTCTTTGCGGATCTCGTCGGCTTCCCCTGTGAGGAGGGATTCATTCACGGTGATGGTTCCCTGAAGAACTCTTGCATCCGCGCAGATCTGGTCTCCTGCGGCCAGGAGTACCACGTCATCCTTTACAAGCTCCTCTGAAGGAATTCTGGACTGCATATGATCCCGCACCGCCACCGCATGGGGAGCGTTCAGCATGTTCATTTTGTCCAGTGTGCTCTTGGCCCGGAGTTCCTGAACAATGCCGATGACGGTATTGATGATGATCACCGGCAGGAACGTCAGGTTGCGGTAGGAGCATACCAGACAGAGAAGCACAGCCAGAATCAGGAAGATCAGGTTAAAATAGGTAAAGAGGTTGGAACGGATGATCTGGGCCGTGGTTTTTCCGGTGGTGATGTCCGTGCGGTTTGTGAGGCCCTGGGCAATCCGTTCCTCCACTTCTGCCGCAGTGAGGCCGGAAGGCTCTGTCTCTTTTAGCTGTGCGGCGCATTCCGGGCTGCCTGTCTGCGCAGCGCAGCTGTGGGGTGCGCTTCCTGAAGTTTCCAGGGCGATGTCTCTGCTGCTGCTTTCGGGAACTGTTTCGTCTATGCTGTCTGTGTTGTGTTTCTTTTTTCCTATGCTCTTCATTTCGCTTTTACCGGAAATGCCTTTCTTTTGTTTTATGCGACAGCATACCAGTTTTTTCTAAAAATATTGCGGTAATCCTTCTTAAATTTTTTTAAAGAATTCTGCAAGATCCACAGAGCACCTCTGTGCGTGCTTTGCACGCAAAATCCGAGACCGCACGCTCCGAAACGCCTGTACTTGGGGATTCTTGACAATAGAATGATTGTGCATCTGTTGCTGTGAACGGAGTGAACAGTAACGGCAGCTAAAAGTATTATGTGTAAGGTGCAATGTAAGTGAGGCGGAATTGGCAAGGTGGTTATTGCATAGGTGGAGATATTCACCGACAGTAGCATATGGAAATAACGAGGTGCATTTGCATCTGTATCTTGCACGCAGAATTTCGGTTGCTGAGGCATTGGCAATACAATCACTGCCAAAAGAGTATGTAATTAATAAAGCATTATGTAAAAGTGCGAAAAATGAGTTTTGCAGAGGAGAAAACGATGATATATTCCATGAATATTGGAAAAATTTTCGAAATTCCTATAAAACAAGATTTAAAAATACATATCAGCATCTATATAATGAATTGTACAGAGGATATATCAATGAGAGGAATATTATGGAGGTAGATGGCTGTAGAAAACAATGGAATGAAACAGCTTCGGTGTCTAAAAAGAAACTACATTCAGAACTGTATTTTAAGCATGAAATATCTTATAGCATATATCGTAACTGGGAAGATTTTGAAGACTACAATATTCAAAATCTTCGGAAAATTAAGAAGGAGATTTAAAAACATTGTTGCAGAATGGAGCCATTGGGGAAGGCGGGACTAATAGTCCATATTGGCCGGAAGTAAGGGTATCCTGCCAATGTTATTAATAGTTGACAAAATAAACAAAAAGTATTATAATACAAAAATATACTACAAATACACAATACTTCAATGCAATCCCCGATATCTTGGAGGGAGGTAAAGTCCTTTTGGTATCAATACAGCTTCCGTGTCCTCTTTCAGTTATGACGGAACAGAGAAGCATGGGGCATGATAGTTTGCTGTAACATTTTTCGGTGAACCGAAATATATTAAATTAAGGGTGATGATAATGCTGAGTGCAAAAAATATGCTGAATTCTTTATTTGAAGAGAATAATACTAAAAATGGGAAACCATATAACGATTACAATGATGATTATGATTTTAGCAGGGTCTTGGAATTCTGTAATGGTAATTCGGTACATAAAAATAAATTGAGATATTCCGATGGACAAGAGGAAATATTTTCATTTGAATCTAAGGGGAAAGAGGAAAGTGAATAATTATAATCCTTCAACTACTTACAAATATTTATACGACTATATAATTGGCGACCTTCTCTGCCAGATATGTAGCAGAGGGAGCGGCTTTTGTGTAAAAGACAAAACGATTCCCTATATGATAGGGCGGAAATTTGATGAATACAAAGAGCGGGCCTCAAAAAATATGAATGGGAGGCGTCTGGACAGACACAAAATTGCTTCCTGCATATGCGGTGCAATTATTGAGTCAAAACCGTTAGAGGGATATAGGGGAGCAAAAATTGCGGCAAATGCAAATGAAATGCTAGCGCTTTGTGTGGGGATAAATGTCATAAAGTTTTATATGATGTTTGAATTATTGCACAATCTGGATATTTCACTGGCGGACAAGCATAAAATCTGTGAATATCTGAAAGAGAATTTTGAAATGACATATCCTTCTGTAGAGGATAATATCTGTGACACACAGGAATACCAGAAAAATCTGCATAATGCCTTATATTGGAGCCATTCTGTCTGTACGGTTACGGATAAGGAATGCTTCAAATATGACATTTGGGCATATTCTAAAATTTTTTACCATTTGGAGTTATACAACCAAAATAATTTTCAACAGGCTTATCAAAGCTTTCTTAATAGGAAGGCGGTATAAAAGAGCAGATGAAATGGCGTTCTGCTCTTTTTTGATAGTCTTCCATACTATTCTTAAACGGCAGGGGGAAACTTATTCAGGAGAGCAACGGTACCTGATTGAGGAGAGGGATGACCTGTTTGCAGAGGAGGAGGCCAGGCTCACTGGAGAGGGGATTTTCGGATCAGGTGAATGTGCCGCAGGTGCTGCATCAGGAGGTTATAGGCGAACTGCTGGCAGAATACAGGGACAGGCTGTGGAGAACGAAGACAGTACCGGAAAAGGTTATGCAGGAGGAACGTTGGCGCTGAGGGCGGAGACGGGCTGTCTGCCGGGACGGAAGGCAGGAGGAGCGGGCAAAAGAAGAAATGGAGGTTTACTATGGGAAAGAAGATATTGATAACCGGGTTTGAGCCCTTCGGACAGGATACGGTGAATGCGTCCTGGGAGGCGGTGAGCCGGCTGGAAGACAGGATTGACGGCAGGGCGGTGACAAAGCTCCTGGTGCCGACGGAATTCGGCGTTGCTGCGGAAAAGGTTCTGGAATCTGCCCGGGAACTGCAGCCGGACGCCATTCTCTGTGTGGGCCAGGCAGGCGGCAGGGCCATGGTGACGCCGGAGATGGTGGCAATCAATCTGCGGGATGCTTCTCTGGAGGACAATGCAGGGAGAAAGCCCTGGGACGAACCGGCGGCGCCGGGGGGACCGGCAGCTTATTTTGCATCTATTCCTGTGCGGAAAATCGTTGATGCGGTGAAGGAAGCCGGAATCCCCTGCAAACTTTCCTATTCTGCCGGGGCATATGTATGCAATGACCTGTTTTACAACCTGCGGCATTACTATGAGGGAACCGGAACGGACGTTGGATTTATTCATGTGCCCTGTCTGTCGGAACAGGGCGACGACAAACGGCCCGGTATGCCCCTGGAGACCATTGTGAAGGCCCTGAGCCTGGCTGTGGGAGTGCTGTAATCAGAGTAGCTCCGATTCACCCTCCAGAATAGCGCGTTCCAGAGTGTTCAGGATGCGCACCGGGAGCAGCAGATCTTCCAGGGGTTCCGGGGGTGTGCCCCGGCGGAGGGCTTCCACAAATCTGGAAAATCCCTGATAATACACCTGGGAGATGTCAATGGCCGAACATACTACCCGGGAAGAGGCATACAGTGCGGCATGAAAATCACTCACCTGGGAGAAGTTGATGGTAACTGTGAAGGTGTCATATTTTACCAGGGCCACCAGATTGCCGCAGTGGACGTCAGCCTTGATGCAGCGGACATCCTTTCCGAAGATGGTGGTAAGAATTTCTGCCGCATGTCCGCCGTAAAAGTAGATACCGCCATAAGGGCTGTGGATTTCCCCGGGGAAGTTAAAGGCGCCGGAAATGAAAGTATTTTCCTGACACAGGCTGAGGAATTCGCTCTTCAGGCGCAGCACGTCCGGACAGTATTTGCAGGTGGAGCCGCCTGCCAGAAGCGTTTTGTTTTTCCGGGCCAGATTGATCAGCAGACGACATTCTTCCGGGTCTATGGTTACGGGCTTATCGATCCAGACCGGGATGCCCTGTTCCAGAAAGGGAAGGGCGGCGGGATAGTGCAGATTTCCCTGGCGGTAGAGGATCATGACGGCATCTACCTGGCCGTACAGGTCCTCCGGCGTCCCGGCTATCACGGGAATCCTGCAGGCTTGCGCCACGGAGGCTGCGGACTGGGGAGTCTCTCCCAGGATGTGGGTTACCCTGACGTCCGGGAAGGGACAGCGGTTGTCTTCCTTTGGCAGATTAGCCAGTCCGGAGAAGGCCCGGGCGTGGGAACTGTCAGATCCGATTATACCGATTCGAAACATATAATTTCCTCCTTAGATAGTCGCTGCGCGACGGCACCAAAGGGTAAAGTCGCTTCAACGCACTTGTAATGAGATGTTATTGAAATTCCGGCGCAGGGGCCTCTACTTGGTTAAATTTATCAGAGCAATGCCGATTACGCCGGAGAGGATTCCAAGCATTCCCTTCAGGGTAAGTTTTTCCCGGAAGAAAAATATGGAGCAGAGGGTCACGCCTGGAACGATGCTTCCCTGTACCAGGGGGAAAAGGTAGCTTCCATCCATGTGTGCAGAGAGAAAGGTCATGAGCAGGTTGCCGCCCAGGGAGGACAGTGCCAGAAGGCATATGGGCAGCAGGTTATTTCGCAGCAGGGAAACAGGACGGTGACCGGAGCCATGGGATACTGCCGGAAAACACAGCGCATAACAAAGCGCCGCACAGCCGAAGCCCACAAACAGCAGACCAAGGGCGTCCTTTCCTCCGGTGAGATATTGGTGTGTCTTCTGAATGATGCCGCAGCTGCCGTTGAACAGAAAGGTCAGCAGGCAGAAAAGCCGCCAGTTTCCGCCGCTCTTTTCAGGGTCTTTGGATGCGCTCAGGCAGTAGAAGGCCGTCAGAAAAAATACCAGTGACGCCCCCAGGGAAAGGGACAGAGGCTCCCTGAAAAACAGTATCCCTGCGCCTGTGGGCAACAGCATGCTTGCTGAAAGATAAAAGGAAGCATGGGACAGGGGGCCGCAGGAAATGGCGGACAGGTAACACAGGATTGTCATGGAAAAGCAGAGCCCGAACAATCCTCCGCAAAGGAGGGTAGGGGGAGCGAACCCCTTCTGCCCCGGGATGAGGAGATGGATCAGGCCGGTCAGAAGGCTGGCAAGCAGGGTGAAGAAACAGTTGGCAAGCAGCTTTTCCCCCGGAGTCCGGGCCTTCATCAGCTTCAGGCTCAGGCTTTGCAGTACAAACAGAATAATTGTAAGTAATATCAGCAGCGTATTCATGAATACCTCTTTTTCTTATCATGGATTGTCTTATGTCAGGCCTGGGCCGGAGGGCCGCTCTCCGGGAGGAGAGAGAAAATCCTGCCAGAAATCATTGTACTGCTCCTTTGTTCCGGCGGGAAAATCCCGGAGAAGATCCCATGCTTTCCGTCCCTGGTCCGCCAACAGCTCTGCCGCGGTGCAGGCCATTATTACAGCCGGTGCCAGATAAGCCATCCTGGGATCTGTCACACGGAAATCCCTGCTGTGCAGGGCTCCGGAGAAGCCGCTGACCGTAGGCTGTATTACGGGCATTAGCCGGGACAGATCGCCCATGTCGGTGCTTCCGCAGAAGGCCTGGTTCCAGCTGACTGTGGCTTCCGGGAACAGAAGGGAAGCATTGTCGGCGAAAATCCGGGACAATGCCGGGGATTCCTCCAGGGGCAGATAGCCGGGCAGGTCTTCGATTTCGGCATGAACACCCAGGGCAAAGGAGGCTCCCAGTATGGCGCGGTTTACCCTGGCATTGGCATCGGCCATGGCATCCGTAGAAGCGGCCCGCACATAGCTCTCCATGCGCACATCTGCAGGAACCGTATTGACCGCATCCCCGCCTTTTGTGAGAATGGGGTGGACACGTACATGATCCTCGTCCCGGAAAGTTTCCCGCAGGGCATGGATGCACATAATGGCAGCAGATGCCGCATTCAGTGCATTGATTCCCATGTGGGGCGAGCCTCCGGCATGGGCTTCCCGGCCTGTGAAGCGCACGGATTTTCCCACGAAGCCCCCGGCCCTGGAAGAGACACAGACCCGGGGGACACCGCTGTCCGACAGGGCATGAACCATCATGGCCATGTGGATATCATCGAAACAGCCTTCGCTGATAAGCTGCTGTTTTCCGCCCGGATAGCGGATTTTTCCCTGGGCAATCAGTTCTTTTCTGTAAGCTATCTCCACATATTCTTCTGCAGGCGCTGCGATGAGACAGATGTTTCCGGCCAGGGCAGGCAGCGCTTTGGCCAGGGCCAGACCGGCTCCCAGCATGGCGGTGAGTCCTGCGTGGTGACCGCAGGCATGGGCTGCCCCGGTAAGGGGATCCGCGTGCGGGTGTTCCGGTGTGATGACTGCGTCCATTTCCCCCAGAATGGCAATTCCGGGCAGCCGGGGATTTCGAAGGCCCGGAAGCCAGGCCTTGAGTCCCGTGAGTCCCCAGGTGGTGATATCCCTGGCTCCCATGCGGAGAAGGGCCTTCTCCACCCTGTCACGGGTGCGCAGTTCCCGGTACCCGGGTTCGGGATGGAGGAAGATATCTTCTCCAAAGGCATAAAGGTATTCCTGCTCTTCTAAAACCAACTCATAAATTCGATGTTTCAGACTGTTCATTTTTCCTCTTTCCACTTCGTCTCATGTCTGTTTTTTAACTTTGCCGCATCAGAAAATCACGGACGAATTCGTCATCATTGAGCCGGGGATACATCCGGCAGACCCGGTCGATTTCCTGGAGTTGGCCCTGGGAGAGCGTTTCCTCCGGATTCAGGCACCAGATTCCATCCATGAGGCCCTGGCGGCGCAGGATTTCATGAACACCGGCGATACAGCCCCGAAAATCATTTGCCACATCAAAGAAGGCGCCGTTACAGTCGGTAATCTGCGCTCCAAGGGTCAGAAGTTCCGAGGGGATGGAGTCCTTTCCCTGACAGGCCTTAATGGTGTGGAACAATTCCACAACCTTTCGGGTCCAGACGCACCAGTGTCCCAAAAGACCTCCCGCAAAATACTTTACGGTCTGTTTTCCGTGATCTTCAAAGCGGAAGGGCGTGAGAAGATCGACTGCTATATTGTCGTCATTTCCTGTGTAAAGCGCCACTTCATCACCGCGTGAGGAAGCGGCGCATCCACGGACCAGATCCAGGGTCTGATATCTGTTGAAGGGGGCGCTTTTGACGGCAACCACATTGGGAATGTCCGCGAGCCGTTTCCAGTAGGAGAAGGAAAAGCGTCTGCCGCCCACAGCGCTCTGGAGGTAAAACCCGATTACAGGCATGATGGCGGCAACCTCTTCCGTGCGGAGCAGCATTTCCTCCTCGGACAGGTGGTTCAGACCTCCGGGGCTCAAAAGGACGGCATCATAGCCAAGTTCTTTTGCCAGAACCGCTTCCCGGCAGGCCTGGGATGTCTCGCCGCACACCCCGGCAATTCGCACCAGGGGAGTTTCGGAGTTTTTTTCATAGGCGTCAAGTTCTTTTGCCACTGCTTCCAGTACAGGGCGCAGAAGTCCGTATCCGGGATCACGGATCTCAAACTGGGTGGTATGTACGGCTGCAGCCACACCTCCTGCGCCGGATTCCAGATAGTAGCGAACCAGGCGGCGCTGCCTGGGAGGGTCAAATTCCCGGTTCCGGTTCAGAACCAGGGGAACGGCAGGGATCACAGTGCCGTTGTGCAGGATTTTCAAAGCTTCTTCATGTCTGTTCATAGGAAGATTCCTTTCTTTTTCAGTTTGTCTGCAGTTTCGTTTTACGGCGGCAGAGACCGGAGGTCAGTAGCTGCCCTGCCGCTCCTCGAAATGTGTGGGTTTGTTCAGGGTCCGTCCTCCGTCCAGAATCCACTGTGCCTGCCACCGGATCAGAGTATCCAGGGAAACTTTAGGGTAGCCGAAGAGGGAAAACATTTTTCCCGCATTGTTCAGATAGGCTGTATCCTGTTCCTGCCCTGTAAACAGGGGTTCCCTTCCCAGAAGCTGTCCCAGCTTTAAGGCGGTTTCCCGCACTCCGGCGGTTTCGGGGCCCGTTACATTGAGCTTAAAGATGCTGCTGTCGGCATGAAGCAGGAGACGGAGGGCTGCTTCGTTGGCATCTCCCTGCCAGATACAGTTGAAGCTGGGGGTGGTTACGGAGATCGGTTCGCCGTTCAGGATGTTCCGCGCCAGGTCCCAGAGCACGCCGTAACGCAGATCCACGGCGTAATTCAGGCGGTAAAATGCCACTTTGGTGCCGAAGGTCCTTGCTGCATATTCAAACATCCGCTCCCGCCCCTGGCAGGACATGCAGTATTCCCCTACAGGTTCCGTGGGAGTTTCTTCGGTAGCTCCGCCGCTGCGGATGGGCACCTTTGGATAGAGATTGCCGCTGGAAAAGACTACAATGCGGGAATCTTTATACCGTTGGGCAACTCTGGAGGGAAGCCAGGCGTTCATGGCCCAGGTCAGATACTCCTGACCGTCGGTTCCGAATTTGCGTCCGGCCATATAGATGACATTTGGCGCAGGGGGAAGGGTTTCCAGGGCTCCGGGGGCCAGTAAATCCACTGAGAGGATGTGGATATCATGCTGCTTTAATAATTGAACTGCCAACGGATCACTGAACCGGGAGACGGCTGTGATTTTTATCTGATTTTCCAGTCCGGCAGCCTTCAGGGCGTTGTGGAGCAGCAGGCAGAGGGTTGGCCCCATTTTCCCTCCTGCGCCCAGTACCAATACATCACCCTTCAGATTTCGCATATCCCGGACAAGCTCCTGGGAAGGGCTTGTCAACAGGGCATCCAGTTTTTCTTCTGTCCATTTTTCCTGTTTCTGCATTTTGTCCTCCTGATTATGATTGTCTGATAATGACAGTGCGTAGCATCTGTGCAAGTGCTGAAATGATTATAAGAAAAGTATGAATCCCTGTATATTGCTGAAATTAAAGGTTCCGCTGACAAATTTTAAAGCCTGGAAGAGCTGTTCTGCAGGAAAAAAAGCATTAAAATTTGTCAGTTGACTTTAAAATTTGCAAGGATGACCGGAAAAGGGGACTTTAAGACGGATTATAATTTTGAAGGTGCTTTCTTAAATTGTGTCAATTTACCGAAACCGCTTTGGGCTGTACAATGAATTCACAGATGTTCCGCTGCGCAGCGCAGACGAAAAAAGATGAGGAGGAAAGGAATGAATGGCAGATTGAAAAGAAGAGACAGGGAAAAGCGCCGGAAGCGAACCGGTACATGGCTTAAAATAAGAAGAAACTGGGTGCTGTACTTATTTATACTGCCCGCATTCCTCTATTTTTTGATCTTTTCCTATATACCCATGTATGGGATACAGATTGCATTTAAAGATTTTATAGCCACAAAGGGATTTGTGGAGAGTCCCTGGGCCGATCCACTGTGGAAGCATTTTAAAACTTTTTTCAGTTCCGTATATTTTTCGGACGTGTTCAAAAATACCGTGGGGCTTTCCTTCTATTATATAGCAGCCAGTTTTCCCATCCCGGTTATACTGGCCCTGATGGTAAACGAGGTGAAGAACACAAGATTTAAAAAGCTGGTACAGAATTTTACCTATATGCCCTATTTCATATCTACAGTGGTGTTGGTGGGGATGGTTCAGCTGTTTCTGGCAAGGACAGGACTGTTTAACCAGATCGGAGCCCTGTTCGGAGCGGAGCCCACGCTTTTTCTGCAGAAGGACGGACTGTTCAACGATATTTACGTGTGGAGCGGTGTATGGCAGGTCAGCGGGTATTCGGCAGTTATCTATATAGCGGCACTGACGGGCGTGTCACCTGAGCTGCATGAAGCGGCCATTATGGACGGCGCCACCAGACTTCAGCGGATCAGGCATGTGAACCTTCCGGCCATCCTGCCTACCATTGTGACAATGCTCATCATGAGCGTGGGCGGCATCATGAACCTTTCCTTCGAGAAGGTGCTGTTGATGCAGACGGATTCCAATCTGATGGTATCCGAGGTGATTTCTACCTATGTATATAAGCTGGGGATTCAGAAAGCGCAGTTCAGCCTGTCTTCTGCGGTGGGACTGTTTAACAATCTGATCAATGTGACGCTGTTGGTGCTTGTAAACAAAATTTCGGCAAAACTCAGCGATACTTCGCTGTGGTAGGAGGTGGAAAGTTGGACAAAAAGAAACTTTCTCTCAGAAGTGACAGAGCTTTTGACATTATAAATACCATACTGTTGGTCCTGGTGCTGTTGGTATGCGCCTATCCCCTTTGGTTCATCCTGATTGCCTCGGTGAGCAATCCGGATCTGGTGAATACCGGAAAGGTATGGCTCTGGCCAAAGGATGTCTCCTTTACAGGCTATCGAAATCTGTTCGGGGATCCGGGGATCATGAGGGGATACCGCAACACGCTTATCTATACCTTTGGCGGAACCCTGATCAATCTGCTGGTGACGCTGCCTGCCGCCTATGCCCTGTCCAGAAAAGATTTTGTGGGAAGAAAATTATTTAATATTCTGTTTCTGGTTACCATGTTTTTCAGCGGAGGGCTGATTCCCACCTTTTTTACTGTGAAGAGTCTGGGGCTGTATAATAATCCCTGGGTTATGGTAATATTAGGAGCAACATCCATGACAAATATAATCATTTCCAGGACTTTTTTCCAGAGTAATATTCCGGATGAGCTGACGGAGGCAGCCAGGATAGACGGCTGTGGCAATTTCAGGCTGTTTTGTCAGATTGTACTGCCGCTCTCAGGCGCCATTGTGGCGGTTATGGCTCTGTTCTTTGCAGTGACCCACTGGAACAGCTACTTTGTGGCCATGATTTATATCCGGGATCAGGAATGGAAGCCTCTTCAGATCGTCATGCGGGAGGTACTGCTGCAGAGTCAGTTCAATGCGGAAATGCTGCAGCAGGGAGGCGATACGGCAGGGATGCTGCAGGAGGAGCTGAAGGCGGCGGAACAGATACGATACGCCCTGATCGTGGTGGCATCCATACCGGTGATGCTTCTGTATCCGTTTATCCAGAAGTATTTTGTAAAGGGAGTGACCGTTGGAGCGGTAAAGGGATAAGGGACAGGAAAATGGTATAGAACAGGCTGGAAGCAGAAACGCGGCATGCCTGTGATATAGAAAAAACAGAATGCGAAGGAGGAAGGATTACCATGAGAAAAACTTTGACAACATTGTTATGTACGGCTTTGTGCATAAGTGCATTTGCGGGCTGCGGGGATAAGGCATCCGATGCCGGGGGACAGCAGTCAGGGACATCCGTATCCGATGCCGGGAACGCATCAGCGCCGGAGGAAGGGAGCGGCGGGAAAAATGGAAATGTAACTCCGGTTGGAGAGTATCCCATTGTAAAGGAGCCTGTGACCATGAAGATTATGGGCAGGAAGGATCCGGGCGCGCCTGACTGGGGTGAACTGGAGGTATTCCGGAGACTGACTGAAATCACCAATATTCAGTTTGAATTTGAGATGTCGGAAAACAGTGTGTTTGCCGAGCAGAAGAACATTGCGCTGGCAGGCGGGGAATATCCGGACATGATATGGAGGGATGATTCCTCGGCCATTACGGACGAGGAGACCTATGGACCCCAGGGCGTTTTCCTGGAGCTGAGCGGTCTCATTGAGGAATATGCCCCCAATATCAGGGCCATGCTGGAGGCAAATCCGGATATGAAGGCAGCCATAACCTCGCTGGACGGGAAGATTTACGGACTGCCCTATGTGTTCAGCACTGCTACCACACAGGGACATCTGGGCTTTTTCGACAGCCGGTGGATGGAGAATGTGGGAATAGAGAAGGTTCCGGAGACAACGGATGAACTGTATGAGATGCTGAAGGCCTTTAAGGAACAGGATGCCAACGGCAACGGAGATCCGGATGACGAAATTCCGTTTACCTGTGTGGGACTTACCAGTACCATGGGGGATCTGCTGATCCCGGCCTTTACGGGAGTGCCTGTTGGACTGGGCTTTAACATTAAGGACGACAAGGTAGTGTATGGCCCTGCTCTGCCGGAGTATAAGGAATTTCTGCTCTATGCCCATAAGCTGTATGAGGAGGGATTGTTGGATCCGGAATTTTCAACCCAGACAACGCAGCAGTGGCAGGCAAAAGTAAAGTCCGACCTGTGCGGTGTCTACAGCATGTCTCCCACAGGCAGGGATGCGGAGACCACAACCACGAAACAGCTCAGCCTGCCGCCCCTGACCAGTCCCACAAACAGTGAGAGGGTGGTGAAGAAACCGGATTATATGTTCCCGGGCAGAGCTTTTATCACAAATAAATGTGAAAATCCGGAAGCTGCCATAAGGCTGTTGGATATGTTCTATGCTACGGAAGAAAATGCTGTTGAAGGCTTCTGCGGCACTACCGTGTTTGCCGGATGGGAGGGAGAGCACTGGGAGTATACGGACGATACGGAGACCGCGTATCAGTGGATTGCACCCGTCACCGGTTTCGGAGATATCAATAAGACCATATCCGTCAATATGGAACTGCCGGGCTACCTGAATTTCCACGCCATGCCGGTGGGCTCGCCGCTGATGGAAAATAAGGTGGAACAGGTGCGGGAAATGCAGATGCCGTATTACACGAGTTCGCCTCTTCCTTATGTCAGATTTACAACAGAGGAATCCGAGAGGGGCAATGTCATTGAAAATGATCTGTATAGCCATGTGGTTATGATGACCACCAAGTTTATTACAGGAGAAGAGAGTATTGACAACTTTGACTCCTATCTGCAGACACTGGAACAGATCGGCCTCTCGGAGCTGACAGACATCAAGGAAGCAGCGCTGGAGAGATGGAATGAAACATTAAAGTAGAAACAGGGCAGGAAGGGCGCCGGGAAAGGAACGAATGATGAAGAGAGAGGTATGCTTTGAGGATTATGGCGTCTGCGGACCGGAGAAAGCAGCGGACGACGCACTGGAGCAGATGCTGGCGGACCCGGAGATACGGGTGATTCACGGGTATACGGATCTGAACTTTACCAGGAGGCACAGCCTGCACAGGGGACATATTGTACTGGATTTCCACGGCTGCCGGGTGACTGCCAGGGGTATCGAAAGGGCAGAGCATAACGATCCCTTCGGCGCAGTGATGCACTTTGCCGGAGCTCCCACGGGAGAGAGACAGGAACTTATCTTGGGGGAGCCTCTGGAGGAGCAGTATGACATTTTTCCGGTGCCGGACGCCGGACGGTTTCCCTTATACAGCTGGTGGCAGGTTACGGTAAATGCCCTGGAGGGAAGAGAGGAAAGGGAGATCGACAAGCTGCTGATGGTGACGGAGCGGGTGGACCATACCCATGTACGGTTCAACTATAAAATGGGATGGCCCCTGGAGACAGGCAGGAAGCTTGTTTACAGGAAAATCCGCCCGGTGGAGGATGTGGAAATACGGAACATGGTTTTTCAGGGAAATCCCGGGGGAGAGGAGCAGGGGGCGTCTCCCCTGGCCCTGGAATACGCGGTAAACTGTAATGTGTACGGCATACGGGCAAGGGACACTTATTGGCCCGTGATTCTCAGAAGGCACAATACGGAATTCCGGACCGAGAACTGCAGACTGGTGAATCCCACGGAAGTAGTGGTGGGAGGCACAGGCTATCTGACCCAGCAGATTCACTGCCTGTACGGCGCGGTGCGGGACTGTACCGTCAGCAATGCGAGACATCTCAATGATTTTACGGGATGCGCCTATTGCATGGTGGAAAACTGTCACGGTGACGGCGATTTCCACGGCGCTTTTGTCACCCACGGGCAGTTTGAGCATGATCTGGTCTATGTGGGCAATTCCGGACTTTTATCCTTTGCAAACAGTGGTCCCACCTGGGGAAGTAGCGCCAAAAGAATCTCGGTTCTGCGACATACGGGATGCTGGGGGCTGGGGTTTGCCGGTGTCAGCGACCTGACGATTCAGGACGGGGCTTTTTACCGCACGGAAAAATACGACGAATGCGGGACTATGCTGCTGAACGCAGACGGTCTCCAGATCAGGGGCTGCAGTGCGCGAAAACTGGTACTGACCCAGAGAAGCCGCAGGTCCAAACGCCCCTGCGTGGTGGAGGACTGCTTTTTTCAAGAGGGTGTGGAAGTGGCCGGGGAGGGGGACGCATCTGTGGAGAACCGGGTGATATTCCGGAATGTGACAGAGGGATGATGGGAAGGATGGACGAAGATTCCGGCGCGTGCCGCCTATGGCAGGAAAGAACTGCAATGGCAGAAATGGATGGAAGACGGCCGGGGATAAAATCAGGAGAGGAATATGAGGAGCAGGATATTGGTAACCATGCCGGAGGACCAGGTCTTTCGGACATTTTTTGACCAGGAAAACCGCAGGGCCCTGGAAGCCCTGGGGGAGGTGGAATGGAACCGGAGCGGACGGCAGTTTACGCCGGAGGAGCTGAGGGAGAGGCTGAAGGACAGACAGATCTGCGTCACAGGCTGGGGCAGTCCGGTATTTCAGCAGGAGATTCTGGACAGTGCTCCGGAACTGAAGCTCATCGCCCATACCGGGGGCAGTGTGAAGCCTTATGTGACAGAGGCCGTATATGAGAGAGGAATCCGGGTGGTCAGCGGGAACCGGGTGTTTGCGGAGAGCGTGGCGGAAAGTGTCATTGCCTACGCGCTGTCTTCACTCAGGGATATCCCCTATTACAGCAGTCGCCTGAAGGAGGGATACTGGCCGGAGCAGTTTTGCAACAGGGGACTTCTGGACCGGAGCGTGGGCATTGTGGGTTATGGAATGATCTCCGGATACCTGGTACGGATGCTGCAGCCCTTTCACAATTCTATAAAGGTTTATTCCAGACATATAGAAGAGCAGGAGGTGGAAAAGTGGAATATGCAGAGGGCAGGGCTTGAGGAGATCTTTTCCCAATGCGATATCATTTCCATACACAGCGGGATGACGAAAGAAAATTATCATCTGATCACGGAGGAGCTGCTCCGGAAGATGAAGCCGGGGGCGCTGCTGATCAATACGGCCAGGGGCGCGGTCATAGATGAGGAGGCATTGGTGAGGGTGCTTCAGGACCAGGATATCTACGCGGTTCTGGATGTGTATGAGAAGGAGCCCCTGCCCACGGACCACCCTCTGACAAAATGCCCGCGGGCAATCCTGATGCCTCATATGGGCGGACCCACCATAGACAGAAGGTTGGTGGTGGCAAAGGCTGTGATCAGGGATATTGCCCGTTTTCTGGAGGGAAAAGAGATGGATTGCGAGATCGTCAGGACTTATGCCAGAACGATGTCCGGCGGATAACCCGGAGGGGAGGAAAAAATGGAAAAAGTCAAAATTGCCTTAATCGGCGCCGGAGAGCGGGGACAGTTTAACTATGCGCCCTATTGGAAGCTGCACGGTCATGAAATGTGCTTTGGGGCGGTAGCGGAGCCGGACCGGGAAAGACGGGAGAGATTTGCGGAGGAATACAAGATACCCCAGGAGGGTATATTTGAGCGGGCGGAAGATTTCTTTGCAGCGCCAAAGGTCTGCCACGGCGTAATGATCTGTACGCAGGATACGCGTCATTTTGAATTTGCCTGCAGGGCTGTCAGACAGGGATATAAAATTCTGCTGGAGAAGCCCATATCTCCTGATATAAGGGAATGTCTGGAGCTGCAGCGGCTGGCAGAGGAGTACAAGGCGGAGATCATGGTCTGTCATGTGATGCGTTATACGAAATTTTACCGTACCATCAAGAAGCTTCTGGAGGAGAAGGCCATCGGGGAGGTGGTCAGCATTGTACATACGGAGAATGTGGGCTACTGGCATTATGCCCACAGCTATGTGCGGGGAAACTGGCACAGAAGGGAGGACTCCTCCCCTATGATCCTGGCCAAATGCTGCCATGACATGGATATACTGTCCTGGCTTCTGGGCAGCAGGTGCAGGAGCATTTCTTCCTGGGGGGACCTGAGATACTTTAACAGTGCCCATGCGCCTGCAGGAAGTCCAAAACGCTGTACGGACGGCTGCCCGGTCAGCGGGGAATGTCCCTATTATGCCCCGGCGCTGTATCTGGATGATGAGGAAAAATGGCCCACTGCCATAACCAGTCTCGGCGTGGGAAGGGGCAGGGCAGAGCGCCTGAAAGCCCTGGAGGAAGGGCCCTATGGGAAGTGTGTCTTTCACAACGACAATGATGTGGTGGACCATCAGGTGGCTGCAATGCTGTTTGAAAACGGTGTCACTGTGGCGTTTACCATGTGTGCATTCAGCAATGACTGCGACAGGACGATGACCTTTATGGGAACGGAGGGGGAGCTTCGGGCCAGTATGGACAGGAATCAGATTCAGGTGACCCGCTTCGGAGCCGGAATCAAAACCGGCAATACCCAGGTGATCACAGTAGTGCCGGGAAGCGCCGGTCACAGCGGCGGAGACCAGGGCATCATGGAGGAGTTTGTGGCGGTTCTGAAGGGAGAACGGGAAAACACAAATTCCATTTCCCAGTCTGTACACAGTCATTTGATGGCTTTTGCAGCGGAGGAATCCCGGATAACGGGAAAGACGGTTCTGTTGGAGGAGTTTGAAGAGAGGTACCGCAGGCAATAGAGACAGGCATGGCAGGACTGCTTTCAGGGCAGTCCTGTTTTATTTCTGAAATCTCCCGGAGTCATGCCCTCGTATTTTTTAAACAGACGGATGACGCCGATCTCACCGGCATAGCCAAGACGCTGTGCAATCTCGTTTACGGACATATCCGTAGTCAGGATGAGTTCCTTGGCATATTCCAGCTTGGTCTTGGAAATATAATCCTTTATATTCCGGTTCTGGTATTTTTTAAAAATATTGGATATATACTGGGGAGTCACATGGAAGGTCTCCGACAGCGTATTGAGATCAATCCATTGGTTCCCGGCGTTTTCCGCAATATAGGAAGCGATGGCAGAGGCCAGTTTTTCCGGTTTGCTGATGACCGGGGGTTCCATTTTCTGAAAGGAAATCTGGTCGATCATTTCCAGATACCGGGCTTTGGCCGTCTCCAGGGAAAGGGGCGTCTCCGTTCCGGGATATCCCGTTTCCGTTACCGGGGATTCGCCCTTTGCAATGTGGATACTGTTCAGCTGCTTTGTCAGCGTGGTGTTGATTTCAAAAAGAAGTCCCCGGAGCGCATGGGGGGCAAGGCTTTTGTCCCGGGTATTTAATTCGAAAATCTTCCCGATCAGGGCTTTGGCCTGGTCGAAATGTCCCGCTTTCAGATTGCTGATGAGCTGGTATTCCATCTCGGCAGGATAGTAATAATTTGTCTCAAGATTTACCAGATCGCCGAAAAATACGGGGACATCGGAGTGAACCAGGCGGCTGTACTGGGATGCTTTGCAGGCTTCGTCAAAACACAGGGGTATATTTCCGGGGCCGCACCGCAGGGTGCTGATGCCGATACCGGATTCGATCTGGAATTTTTTCTGCATAAATTCATGGAGCTGTGAGGTCAGGAGCATCACTGTTTCAGACAGGGATTCCTTCTGGGATGACTGTCTGGGACAGAGAAGAAAGACACAGTGCTGCTGCTCATAGTCTATATAGCAGTTTACAAACTGCGGCTCCAACAGTTCGTTTCCTGCATTGGACGCCACCATCCGCGCCAACAGCAGGTTTTCGTCAAAGCTGCCGCCTGACCGGAGGAAAGGGCTGCTTTCGGCGATTTCCACCGAAATCACCAGAAAGGTGTCACAGGGAAAGGTGATGTCCATTTCCCGGAGCAGTTCCATAGTCTGAGCGTAGTCTGTAGTCAATCCCTTGAGCATCCTGTCGAGCATGGCCCGCCGGACATAGGGGAGCTGGCTGCTGATGATGCCGTTGAGCTGCTTGTCGCGTTGGAACTGGTGTATCAGGGTTCCCTTGATGGCTTCGAATTCATTGGCGCTTCCGGTCATTGGAAGGTCTCCCGGCGGATTGCTGTGTATCAGCTTGTTGATCTCCGAGATGGGAGAGTAATTCTTTCTGGCCAGAAAATGGACCAGTACCAGACCCAGGACCAGATAGACCAGGAAGATAGCCGCCGAGTTTCGCAGAAACTGTTTATTTTCCTCAAGGGAGAGGGAAGTTGGGGTTCGGACAATGAAATTCCAGCCGAGGATGTCTGCCGTTCTCTTGCTGAGGATGGTATTACGGTCTATCTTGCCGCTGGCCAGGGAATCTATTTCCGAAGGATCCCAGCAGGCAGCATTGTCGCTGCAGGTGATGATCTCATTTTCCTCGTTGAGGATATATACATCAGATCCCGTGGACTGATGTATCAGCTCCACGTTTTCAAACAGTTTCTTTGCATTGATCAGGCAGATGATCTGGCCCAGGGGCTGGCCGGATGTTCCAACCGGGAAGCTCTGCAGGAAGGGCAGGATCAGAAAGGATTCATTGTCATAGACTGTAAGCTTCTGCAGGGGCATAAATTTCTGAAAGTAAACCGCATCCAGGTACTGTTCCCGAAAATTTTCATAGGTCATGTCCTCAAAGGTGTACATGATATCATAGAACTGCCGGGAGGACATTTTAATGGTAGGCGTGATAATCTGGTCCGTATCCCGGATATATACGAAATAGTCGTATAGAACATCGTCCTGGTACAGCCTGGAGGAGAGCATGGATTTCAGATCCTTATAGGTATAGCCTGGAAGTCCCTTGGCGTATAGCTGAAGATTTTTGTCAAAAGCCGCCTCCTGGACCAGTTTTTTGATATTGCCGAGATCGCTTTCCACGGAGGTCTGCAGCTGGGTCAGCAGAAGCTGTCTGGATAGCTCTGTCCGGGCAGTGATCTGTCTGTCTATCTGAAAGTAATAGATAATGCTGCTGCTCAGTGTCAGCAGAAGAACGGATATATAGGAAAACAACAATATAAAATAGACGCTTGGGCGCCCTGGGCTGCGTCTGTTGGATTTTTTCATGGAATACCTCCTCGCTTATGTCAGATGTCTGGGGTGTCTGCCCTTATTCTAACATAAAGGAGGAGGCCGGACAATACTTTGCTGTCTGTAGTGTTTATTACCTCTTCGGATTCTAAATTCTCCGGTATCCACGGCTGTCCCGGTCCAACAGCCGTTCGGAGATCATGTCTCGCCGGATGGTACAGAAATCATCGTTGAAATCAGCAATGATAATGTTGACCTCCCGCTCTGAGTAGATTCTGCCGGGTTCAAAGGATTTGACGATCTCCTCCAGTACAATCCGCTCCTTTTTCCTCTGAGCGGGAATGGATTTCAGCTTTCCGTATTCGAAAAAGGCGTCGATAACCTTCTGTCTGTACGCCTGTTCCCGACGGGCCTGAAGCTCCGCTTCGTCCGACTGTTCCTTCAGGATGTCCAGAACAGTGAGGGAGAAAGTCTCACGACACAGGGAATACATGGTGTAGTACTGGGTTTTGGAAGATGTCACAGCGCCGATCTCGGCCAGCTTTTTCAGGTGGAAGGAGATGGTGGCCGGGGTCAGGTTCAGACGCTCAGCCAACAGCTCCACATACATATCCTCCAGCATCAGTG
Source organism: uncultured Lachnospiraceae bacterium (assembly GCA_947367855.1). Taxonomy (GTDB): domain Bacteria; phylum Bacillota; class Clostridia; order Lachnospirales; family Lachnospiraceae; genus Acetatifactor. The sequence continues at coordinate 98,412 of CANBFE010000004.1, forward strand.
ATTTCAGGATCTGCAGCCTGGATTTGTCGGCAAGGCATTTGAAAAGTTTAATGGCGTTGGCTTCGGTCATACCTCTACCTCCCGGAGCTGCTCAAAGCGCTTTCTGATCTCTTCCAGGGCTTCCAGTTTTACCTGTTCCTGCCGTACCCGGAGCTGGTCGCCGTGGGCCTGCGCTTTTTCCAGGGCTGCGTTCCAGGTGTCGTGAAACAGGTTCAGTCTGTACACAAGAAGTTCTTCCTGCCGTTTTTCCGGTTCCCGGCGCACCACTGCGGTTGTCAGAATGGTCTTGATAATCTGAAAGATATTTGCCCGGATTTTCTCAAAGTTTGCTTCGTCTGCCCGATGGTCGTCCATCAGACGGACTGTGTCGGCCTGTATAGCGGCAGCGCGCTGTTGGAGATAGTTGATAAAGGTTTCCTGTTGTGCAGGTTTCATGATTCTGCCTCCTTTGCATGATGTGGGATCAGAGTCCCTGTTAATCGGTGATTTGATTATATGACCATATTTTGAAAATGTCAATAACTAATTTGATAAAAATCTAATAGGATAAAAAGAAATTAATTATGTGAATTTGACTTGCGCTCTTTTCGGATATCTGATAGGATGGAATTCGGAAGGGAGGAAGGCAGATGATTAAAGTGAGAGTTAGCGGAGAGGAAGACAGGGAAAAGCTGATCGCCTGTGCCAACGGGGCTTTTGGGGATTCCATTCCGGAAAGCGGTTTTCCGGGGCTGCTTCCCAAGCTGTATGGGCCGGAGGCCCGGGTAGGCGGAAATCACCTGATTGCGGAGGAGGACGGAACGTTTCTGGGAATCGTGCTGGCTGAGCCCATGGAATACAGGATTTTGGGAGAGAGGCTGAGGATTGCCGGTGTGGGAACAGTATCCGTGGACGGACAGGCCAGAGGGCGCGGCATTATGAGGCTGTTGATGGATGAAACGGTAAAACGTTTAAAAGGAGAAAAATATGCGTTTGCATTTCTGGGGGGACAGCGCCAGAGATACGCTTACTGGGGCTTTGAGGGCTGCGGCACGGAGATGCGTTTTTCCTGGAACCAGGCGAATCTGAAGCATGGCGTGCAGCTTCCGGAGAGTGAGCGGATAGAACTGGTACCCATGGGGACTTCTTCCGGGGAGGGCGTGGGACTGAAGGAGACGGATACAGGGCTGACGGAGGCTGCCTGGAGAATGTGGCAGAAAGAGGCTGTGGCAGTGGAGCGGGACCGGGAGAGGTTTTTCTCCATTCTGTGTTCCTGGCAGGGAAAGCCCTATGCCTGTATGAGGCAGGGGCGTTTTGTGGGCTATGTGGTGCTGAGCCGGGAGGAAGGCAGGGACAGCGCGGGAATTCTGGAGCTGGTTCTGGAGGAGGGGGTCTCCGTGACGGCGCTTCTCCGGGCCCTGGCAGACTGCCTGGGAATCCTGCAGGGAACCTTGAAGCCCGGGTATGCCAGACAGGACATGCTGAGGGAACTGGAGGAGATCTGCGAGGGAGAAAGTCTGGGGTGCGGACACAGGTTTCTGATTCTGGACTGGTGCCTGGTATTGAGGGCAATGATGGCGCTGAAACAGAGCAGCCATCCCCTGGAGGACGGGGAAGCGATTCTCAGGATCAGGGACGGGGAGGGAAGGACGGAAGGGATCTGGATACAGGTTCGGGAAGGCTGCCTCCGGGTGGCAGAGGAGACGGAGCGGAAGCCTGCAGCTACGGAAGAAGGCGGAAAAGAGCCGGTGCAGGTGGAATTCACGGCCTCTCAGGCGGTCAGAATGCTTTTCCGCTCCACCCAGGTACATTATAAAGAACTGGAAGGACTTCCGGGGAGCTGGTTTCCCCTGCCCCTATATGTGGGTGAACAGGATTGCTGTTAGTTCCTGGAATTATGCAAAAAACCGGGACGCATCCCTGGAGGGATGTACCCGGTTTTTCCGTTACTTTTGATTCTATCTCATCAGGGCTGACCGCCGGTGGCGCTGCCGTCTCCGGAGGAAGGTTCCACTGCAGTGTGCTCGCAGGTATTGTAGCGCAGATCCAGGAACTGGGAGCGGTTCTTGTTGTACAGCTTCTTCAGTTCGTCGGAATATCCTACAACCACCCAGGGCAGTGAGGAATTAAGCAGACTGAGCATATCCTGGGCAACGGTCTCATTGGCAACCGCAAAGGTATGCCCCTTGGGGGTAATCTCGTCGAAGATCATCACATTGTAGGTGGTGCCGGTTTTTACGCCGTTGGTGCGGTGGGTGACGGTATTCTGGTATGCCCACATGATCTTGTTGTTGGGAATAGCCCTTGCGTTAGAACCGGAAATGTAGTAGGTCATCAGACGGCCCACCTTAAGCACGCCTTTTTTGTCAAAGGACTTAGCGTTTCTGTAATCGGCATCTATGGTGGATTCACTGTAGCCTGCATTCTGAATATCCTTGCGAAGCTTTTTCACGGAGCTGCCCCCGACTACTTTGGCGATTCTGAAGATACCGAAGATCAACAGGAATGCGCCAAGGCAGAAAAGGAAGATGAATACGGAATTCATGCTGGCCTTGCTGGCATAGACATTGATATAGTAGGGCAGGGTGCTCTCATCAATATCCTCGTCTGTAAAGCCGAGCTCTTTGAGGAAGCTTCTGAAATAGGAAATCTCTTCTGCATCCAGTTTCTTAATCTCGCCGCTCAGGTGCAGGGGCTCGGAAAGTAGTTCGTTATAAGTATTCTCGGTGATGGCGTCCATCTGTTTCTCGTATTTCACAGGAAGCTTTACGGAGAGATATCGCCAGTCCGTGGCATTGTCGTCTCCGGTCCAGGTGAGATAATACAAATGGGTGGTTTTGGTTACGTTTGTCTTGGTATTGCGTTCGTACTCCTCCAGATAACAGCCAAAGCTGTACTGCAGGTCTACATCAACCAGCTGGCTTTTGATTTCGCCGGGTGCAAGGGTTTCAAACTTCACATACCCCGTTGCAGCGTAAAAGGCATTCATGGCATTCCAGCCTGCCAGACCCAGGCCTGCAATGATCAGGATGATGGACCAAAGCAGGGAACCTTTGATGATTTTCTTTTTTAGTTCCTCAAACATTTCTCTCTTCCTCCGCATTTTATTAAATTTATGTAAAATACTGATTTTATATTACCACCAGGCACTGCAAATTTCAAGACGAAAGTGGCTCCGTTATTTTACAAAAGTCTTAATTTTTAGGCAGCTGAAAATGTTTTGTAATATGAAGGTTTACATGAGGGAAAGAATCATGTACAATAATAAAATCAATGTAATTACGTGCGGAAGCAGAAGGAGAGGAAAGAATATGAAATTTAAAGATATGCCGTATCAGCGTGTGGATTTCAATCAGGTCGAAAAAGAGATGAAGACCCTTATGGATGAGTTTGACAGGGCTGCCGACGGTGAGGAGCAGTTCCGGGTTCATCAGAAGTATTATGAGCTGAAGGACCGGGTGTATACTCAGATGACCATCGCGCATATCCGTTATGATGTGGATACCACAGATGAATTCTATGACGGGGAACATGAATATTACAATGAAAAAGGTCCCGTGCTGCACAATCTGCTGTTGGAGTATGAGAAAAAGCTGTACGATTCCCCGTACAGGGAATATCTGGAGGGAAAGATCGGTTCCGTGGCTTTTAAGAACATGGAGCTGTCCAGGAAATCCATGGATGAAAAGCTGATTCCCCTGATGCAGGAGGAAAATGCCCTGACTACGGAGTACAATAAGCTGATTGCGGGCGCGAAGATCGAATTTGACGGAAAAGTACTCAATCTGTCCCTGCTGCGTCCCTACCTGGTGAATTCTGACAGGAATGTCAGAGCAGAGGCCTATAAGAAGCAGAGCGCCTTTTTCCAGGAAAACGCGGAGAAACTGGATGAGATCTATGATAAACTGGTGAAAAACCGCACGGCCCAGGCCAGGGCTATGGGGTATGAGAATTATCTGGAACTGGGATATTACCGGATGATGAGGAACTGCTACGGCAAGGAGGAGGTGGAATCCTTCCGCAGACAGATCAAGGAATCTTTTGTTCCTTTTGCGGAGAAGCTCCATGACCGCAGACGCCAGAGACTGGGACTGGAGAAGCTGAGCTATATCGACGGGGCGGTGTATTTTAAAGAAGGAAACCCTGCTCCCCTGGGGAATCCGGAGGAAATTCTGGCGGCCGGACAGAAAATGTACAGCGAGCTTTCCCCGGAGACAAAGGAATTTTACGACTTCATGATGGAAAATGAGCTTTTTGACGTTTTAGGGCGCAAAACCAAACGGGCAGGCGGATATATGACATACATGCCGGTTTATCATTCTCCTTTTGTGTTTGCCAATTTTAACGGTACCAGCGGTGACGTGGATGTCATAACCCATGAATGCGGGCATGCTTTCCAGGGGTATCTCTCCGGGAAGGATCCCATCAGGGAGCATTCGGACATCACCATGGAGACTGCGGAGATCCATTCCATGTCCATGGAATTTTTCACCCAGAAGTGGATGGAGCTGTTTTTCGGAGAGCGGGCAGGAGACTATATAGAGATGCATCTGGAGGATTCGGCTGCATTCATTCCCTATGGCTGTATGGTGGACGAGTTCCAGCATATTGTGTATGAGAACCCGGATATGACCCCTGCAGAGCGGCATGCGGCATGGCTGAATCTGGAGAGCCAGTACAGGCCCCATCTGGATTACACGGGAGATCCCTATCTGAGCAAGGGGGCTTTCTGGCAGAGACAGCAGCACATTTACAATAGTCCGTTCTACTATATTGACTACAGTTTGGCCCAGACCTGCGCGCTGCAGTACAAAGTAAAAATGGATGAGGATTTCCACGGGGCATGGGAGAGCTATCTGAAGCTGTGCAGACTCTCGGCATCGGATTTCTTTACCAATATGGTTAAAGAAGTGGGACTTCAGAGTCCGTTTGAGGCCGGATGTATTAAAAATATAGTGGAAAAACTTGAAAAATATGTGAAATAGCTTCCCATTTCGCTGAAAATGCTGTAAAATATACATTCGCGATGAGTTCTGCGAACAGAAAAGAAGGCGATGAAAATCAGGGAAGGGAGATATGTATCATGCCAAAGAAGGAAAAACAGAATACCGGACAGGAGCCGGAAAAGATAGTCACAAAATATGACCTGAAAATGCAGAGGAGGAAGGAGCTGAAAGAACGGGAGAAACGTGAGGAGCGCATCAGCCGGATCACGGGAATCACTCTTGTAGTCATCCTTGTCTGCATTGTGGCGTCTTTTCCCATCCGGAATTATCTTACCTTAAACGGAACCTATGCCACGGTTAACGGGGATGCCGTAACAAGGGTAGAGTTTGATTTTAATTATCAGGTGGCAAAGAATAATTATCTCAACCAGTATGGCTCTTACCTGGGATATTTCGGACTGGATACCAGCAAGGATATTGAAACCCAGATGTTCTCGGAGACGCTTACATGGGGAGATTACTTCGACCAGATGGCAGTGGAGAGCATTGCGCGGATCAGGGCATTGGAGAAGGAAGCCAGGGCGGAAGGATTTTCCTTTGATGTGACGGAAGATTATGAGTTATACAGGCAGCAGCTGGCGGATGCGGCGTCTGAGGAAGGAACCACGCTGAAGAATTATATAAAGCAGCTCTACGGAACCTATGCCACAGAGTCAAGGATAAAGCCTTATCTGGAAAGAAATATGTATGTTGGGGCCTATTCTGAGGCAGTGGCAGAAAAGCTGACTCCCGCTCAGGAGGAAATTCAGGCCTACTATGACGAGAATGCGGCAAACTACGACTGTGTGGATTATTACATGCAGGAAATAGAGGCAGAACTGCCTACGGAACCCACGGAACTGGCCGATACCCCGGAAGAAACTGAGGAAGAGGGCGAAGGACAGGAAGGGGAAGGAGAAGAAGGCGCGGATGAAACCTACCAGCCTTCTGAAGCCGAGATTGCCGCTGCCATGGAAAAGGCAAAGGAAGAGGCGGACAAGCTTGAAGAGACCATCCTTACAGAGGGTGAGGCGGTTACCAACGCCAAAAAGTCCGCAGTCAGCTATGTGATCAGTGACTGGCTGTTTGACGGGGAGAGAAAGCAGGGTGACACCACTGTCATCGAGGATTCCACAAATCATAAATACTATGTGGTAGGCTTTGAGAGCCGTTATCTGGACCAGACGTCCACTGTGAATCTGCGCATGGTTGTGACTGATGCGGAGAATGGACAGGCCATTCTGGATGAGTGGAAGAGCGGCGCGGCTGACGAGAACAGCTTTGCGGAAATCAGCGACAAATACAATGATCCGCAGGTGACCGCTTTGGAAGGCGGACTTCTGGAGGGAAGCATTATCTCAGATCTGCCTTCGGAAATGGCTGAGTGGGTGCAGGACAGCGCCAGGGCTCCTGGGGATACGGCAGTGATTTCCCCGGCTTCGGAGCAGTACACATATGTGGTATACTATGTGGGAACCGGTGATGCGGAATGGATTCAGAAGATCAGGACCACTCTGGTGAATCAGAAGCTTTCGGATTATATGGAAGCATTTACGGAGAATGTGGATGTACAGGACCCCAAAGGCAACCTGCGCTATCTGAAGGTCAGGGAAGAGGAAGAGGCAGCCTCCCAGGCGTCTGCGGAGAACGGAGACGGATCCCAGGCATCGGAAGGTGAGGAAGGAGCCGACGGGGATTCCCAGGCTTCCGAGGAAGGAGACCAGGGAGATTCCCAGGCCTCCGGAGAAGAGGAAGACACTAACGAATAAACGGAAGGAGAGGGCGGCACCGGGGGTTTCCCGGCCGCCCTTTGAATATGGAGTACATGAAAACAAAAGCGCTTGTACTGGATATCGACGGCACACTGACCAATTCCCTTAAGGAAATCACACAGGCCACAAAGGAGGCGCTTCTGGGGATTCTGGAGAAGGGACATAAGATTGTCCTGGCGTCCGGCAGGCCTGCATTCGGCATGGGCCGCTATGTGAGGGAGCTGGAACTGGAAAAATACGGCGGATATGTTCTCTCCCACAACGGAGCCAGGGTTTTTGACTGCCGGAGCGGGGAAGTGATCTTTGAGAAGGCGGTGCCTCCGGAAGTGCTTCCGGGGATTTATGAGTTTGCCATGAAAAATGGCTGCGGCCTTGCCACCCATTCGGACGACACCGTGATATCTGCATTTGAGCCTGACAGATATGTGTCCTGGGAAGCAAAAATAAACGGAATGCCGATATACAGGGCGGAAGATTTTGTGGAGTATGTGGATTTTCCTGTCTATAAATGCTTTATGACGGCAGAGGAGCAGCGGTCCGCCGTTTTGGAAAAACAGCTGCAGGATTTATTCGGCGGCATGGTTTCGGTGTATCGGTCCGAACCCTATTTCATTGAAATCGTCCCCAGGCATGTGGATAAGGGGGACTCCCTGAGACGGCTCATGGAGACTGTGGGCATAGAACATGGGAATGTAGTCAGCTGCGGAGACGGTTTTAACGACATTTCCATGATCCGCTATGCCGGTGTGGGCGTGGCCATGGGAAATGCCGTGGAAGTTCTGAAGAGAGAGGCGGATTATATCGCTGAGAGCAATGATGCGGACGGACTGGTTCAGGTTATCCGGAATTTTTTTTAAAAGGGGAGCCGGTTTCCCGGGAGACAGGATCAGGAAAGAGCAGGTGGCAGTATGAAACAGGATATTAGAATAAGGGTGCCGGAAAAGGGACAGGCTATCATAGATACTATCCGGGAGGCAGGATTCGAAGCCTATGTGGTGGGCGGCTGCGTAAGGGACTGCATTCTTGGAAGAGAGCCAGGAGACTGGGATATTACCACATCGGCCACGCCCGGACAGGTGAAGGCCCTTTTTCCCAGGACGATTGATACGGGACTGCAGCACGGAACGGTCACCGTGATGATGGACAGGGAAGGCTTTGAAGTCACTACCTACAGGCTTGACGGAAAATATGAAGACAGCAGGCATCCCAGGGAGGTTACCTTCACACCGAATCTGGAGGAAGATTTAAAGCGCAGGGACCTGACCATTAATGCCATGGCCTATAACGACAGGGAAGGCCTGGTAGATCTGTTCGGAGGGATGAAGGATCTGGAGGCAGGGATTGTGCGTTGCGTGGGAGACCCGGAGGAACGCTTCGGGGAGGATGCGCTGCGGATACTTCGGGCTGTCCGTTTTTCCGCCCAGCTGGGCTATACCATTGAGGCGGAGACTCTGGAGGCAGTCCGCTGCCTGGCACCCCGGCTGAGCAGGATCAGCGCAGAACGGATTCAGGTGGAGCTTGTGAAACTGTTGGTTTCCCCCAATCCCCACTTTCTCCGCACTGCATATGACACAGGCGTCACAAAGGTTTTTCTTCCTGAACTGGACAGATGCATGGAGACGGAGCAGAGGCATCCACACCACTGCTACAGTGTGGGGGAGCATATTCTGCATTCCCTGAATCAGGTGGAGGCGGACAGGGTGCTGCGCCTTGCCATGCTGCTTCACGATATCGGGAAACCGGATACGGAGACAGTGGACGAGGAAGGAATTACCCATTTCCACCGGCATGCCGCAGTGAGCGCAGACCTGGCAGAGGGTATCTTAAAAAGGCTGAAATTTGACAATGAAACCATACGCATGGTGCATAAGCTGGTGCTGTACCACGATTACGGAAACGGTATCCTGCCGGATATGACCATGGCGCGCCGGGCTGTCCATAAGATCGGCGAGGATGCCTTCCCGGGGCTTTTTGCCGTAAAAAGAGCTGATATTATGGCCCAGAGCGAGTATATGAGGCAGGAAAAACTGGACAGGCTGGAGGAGTGGCAAAGGCTCTATGGGGAAGTGATGAAACAAAAACAGTGCGTATCCCTGAAAGATCTTGCCGTGACCGGAGCGGACCTGATCGCCGCCGGGTGGAAGCCCGGCAGGGCCCTGGGGGAAACACTGCAAAAACTCCTGGAGTTGGTGTTGGAGAATCCGGAAATGAATAAAAGGGAAATCCTGATGGAGGAATCACAGAGACTTCAAAATTAGCAGAAAAGCGATAACATACTTTCACAATTCGTCTCATATGATAGGTTAGGAACCGGACTGGACGCAGTGCGGCGATGCAAGAAACCAATCAGGAGGAGCCGGAAGTGAATGACAGGGCAGTTGAGTTACTGGAACAGTATGATATCGAGGTGCTTCGTACCAGGAAGGGCAGAGGGGCAATTTTGTGTGAGACCAGTCAGGGGTGCCTGATTTTTAAAGAATATGCAGGGAGTCAGGAGCGGATTGCGCTGCAGGATAGGCTGCTGGGGCAGGCTGCGGAAGCAGGACTGGTACAGGTGGAGCGGATTGTGCCGGACAGGGAAGGCGCGTTGTTTGTAAAGGATAACGACGGCGTCAAATATGTGCTGAAAACCTGGCAGGACGGCAGGGAATGCAGCATCCATGACAGAGGGGAATGTGTGGAGGCTGTAAGGCTTCTGGCAAAACTTCACGGCAGCATGACGCTTCCGGAGGATACGCCGGGACTTCCGGCTGCTTTTTCGGCGGAGTGCGAGTATGACAAGCGCAACAGGGAGCTGAGGCGTGTGAAGAAATATCTTCAGCAGAAGAAGCAGAAGAACTGGTTTGAGATCAGTCTGCGCAAAGCCATGGACGGTTTTCTGGAACAGGCTGCCGCAGTGACGGAGGAGTGGAAAGAATATGCGCCGCTGTATGCCGGGGAATCCAAAAGAAATGGGGGGCAGGCGGCGTTCTGCCACGGAGACTATCAGTATCACAATATTCTCCAGGGATCAGGAGGATGGCTGCTGGTAAATTTCGAGAAGTATGTCCGTGACAACCCCATCAGGGATCTTTATCTCCTGCTGCGGAAGCTTCTGGAGAAGGAGAACTGGTCCATATCCCTGGGGACCGCTCTGCTGGAGGCCTATGAGAAGGAACGGCCCATGTCGGCAGGAAGCAGGATCGACTTGTATTACAGACTGGCATACCCGGAGAAATTCTGGAAGATCGCCAATTTTTATTACAATTCCGGAAAGGCATGGATTCCGGAAAAAAATCAGGAGAAACTGGAGAAGGTCATTGCCCAGGAAAAAGAAAAACAGCGTTTCCTGGACGGAGTGTTCCGTGACCTGGGCCATCTGCGGCAGGAGCGCGCATAGGCAGATGACAGAAGATACAGAGAGGGATATATGAGAAAGAGTATTGGAGATACCAGGAGAAAGAAAAATAGATTTACAGCAGTCCTTTTGGCGGCAGCGGCAGCGCTTACCCTTTCCGGCTGCGGGCTTTCCTTTCCCTGGAGCGGCAGGGACCCGGGGGCAGCGCAGGACCCGGAGAAGGTTGATACAGGGTTTGTGGTCCCTGGGCCGGAAAGCTATGATTCCGCGGACACGGCCATTTTGACGGACAGAAACGAGAAGGAAAATACATTGACCTTCCTGAATCTGGAGCTGGGCCGGAAGTATACGCTGTCCATGGACGGGACCACCAGGCTGTATGACAAATACGGCGGAGCTGTCACCATTGAGCAGATACAGAAGGGAGATATCGTGGATATCACCTTTCTGAAATCCAAAAAACATTTGACTACAATGCAACTGTCAACCGAGAGCTGGGGGTATACCGATGTAGTCCAGTACGAGATAGATACCGCCAGGGGGGAGGTGTCCATCGGGGAAGAGCTGTATAAACTGACCTCCAATACCCAGTACCTGTCCCAGGGCAGGAATGTTGAACTGATGGATCTGAATGCCGCGGATGTGCTGAGTTTTCAGGGCATAGGCAGCCAGGTCCTTTCTGTCCGTGTGGAAAGGGGACATGGTTATCTGCGTCTGGTCAATGATGAAAACTTTGTGGGAGGCTGGATTGAAGTGGGAGAGACCCTGATCCAACGCATAACCGAGGACATGCTGCTTCTGGTGCCGGAGGGCAGCTATCAGGTGAGCATCAGCAATAAGGGCGGCGGAGGCGTCAAGGATGCGGAGATCCGGAGAAATGAGGAAACCGTCCTGGATATCGGCGACCTGGAAATCCCGGAGCCCCAGACAGGCATGGTGCTTTTCTCTGTGACGCCCTCAGATGCCAGGCTGTATATTGATGGGGAAGAGGTGGAGACCTCGGGGCCGGTTACCCTGGAATACGGACTTCACCAGCTGATCGCCAGGGCGGAAGGCTACCAGTCCATTACCCAGTATATACGTGTGGCGCAGGAATCCGTCAGCTATGACATTGTGATGGAAGCGACGGAGACAGGAGGGGAGGAAGAGAGCAGCACGGATTCAGATGCCCCCTCTCAGAATCCGGTTACCGATTACTATAAGGTGTATATTGATGCGCCGGAGGGGGCGGAGGTTTACCTTAACGGACATTATGTGGGGATTGCCCCCTGCAGCTTCCGGAAGGAGGAAGGTTCCCATGTGATCATTCTGCGAAAGGAAGGGTATGAAACCAGGAGCTATACCATACAGATTGACGATGCGGAAAAAGACATGTCCTTCTCCTTTGCGGAACTGGTGAAATACGGCGACACAGGGGACAAGGAAGACTCCAGCCCCAGTCCAAGCCCAAGCCCAAGTCCCGGAGCCGACTCGTCGCCGACACCGGAGCCGACAGCAGAGCCAACGCCGACTCCCGTACCAACGCCGACACCGGGGCAGCTGCCCACTCCGGAGCCGACTCCAACACCTGTGCCTGAGGCATAGAAGGCAGCTTCGGGGGGAAGAAATACGGTTGGGAAACCTCCGTGGAGAGAGCCGCAGCCGGCTTACAGAAAATTCGGGGTTGTCCGGAAAAATGCCTTGACAAACCAGTGAAAACCATATATATATATTTATAGACGTTTCAGAGGGATATCTTCGAAGTGAAATGTACAAATAATGAAGACTCATATAGGAGGATCAATATGAACAAGACAGAATTAATCGTTGCCATGGCTGACCAGGCTGGAATTTCCAGAAAAGATGCAGAGAAAGCACTGAAAGCCTTCACCGATGTTGTTACTGACGAACTGAAGAAGGGCGGAAAAGTCCAGCTGGTAGGATTTGGTACCTTTGAAGTTTCTGAGCGCGCAGCCAGAGAGGGAAGAAATCCTCAGACAAAGGAGACCATACAGATCGAAGCATCCAAGGCTCCCAAGTTCAAGGCAGGAAAAGCGTTAAAGGACATGGTGAACGAATAATACGTCATCTGTTTATAGGAGAGTTGAAGTACTCGCGGTATAATAGACTATACCATGGGAGGCAGGAGATGCTTCCGGTGGAGGGATATGAAAGCCCGGTAAATGTTCAATGCTTCGGCAGGGCAGGGAACATGCGCCGGGTTTTTCCAACTTTTTAAACGGTGTACAGGGGAGGTTTGCACTATGAGACTGGACAAGTATCTGAAGGTATCGAGACTGATCAAGCGCCGCACGGTGGCAAATGAGGCCTGTGACGGCGGCAGGGTGATGATAAACGACAGAGTGGCAAAAGCATCCGCTGAGGTAAAACAGGGGGATATCCTTACCATTTCCTTCGGGAACAGGGAAGTGAAGGTGGAGGTGCTGGACGTACAGGAGACGGTGAAGAAGGACGAGGCAAAGGAGCTTTTCCGTTATCTGTAAAAGGTTCTATTTTCCGGTATGCCCTCATATACTGATTCAAGGTAATGTGAAACTTGAATGAAGCCGCCGGGGAGGCGGTTTCCGGGGAGGGTGTTATGGAAGATTTAAGCGGGAGCGCCCGCATGCATAAGGTGACAATGACAAACCGCAGGAACTGCACTGTGAACGGTGTAAACGATGTGCTTTCCTTTGACATACATGAGATTCTGTTGGAGACGGAACAGGGGATGCTGATGATAAAGGGGAATGACCTGCATGTCAGCAGGCTGACTCTGGAAAAAGGAGAAGTGGACATTGACGGTAAAATTGACAGTTTTACCTATTCCGATGTGGCAGGCGCAGGACACAGGAATGAATCTCTGCTGAGCAGGCTGTTCCGGTAAACGGATGGTAAGCGAAGGCGAATTCCTCCTGCACTCCCTGATCATGGGGGTTTTCATTACCTTTGTGTATGATATCCTGCGCATCATCCGAAGGGTAATTCCCCATGGGGGCTTCTGGGTTTCCGTGGAGGACATGGTATTCTGGCTGTACTGCGGCGTGGAGGTCTTTCTGCTGATGTACCATGAGAGCAACGGGACACTGCGCTGGTTTGCCGTCATCGGAGCCATGACGGGAATGATTTTGTACATAAAGCTTGTGAGTTCCCTGTTTGTAAAATGGGTATCCGCTGCGCTTGGATGGCTCCTGGGACTACTGGGGAAGCTGCTCAGATGGATTTTCCGGCCCGTGGGTTTTGCGGGAAGAAAAGCAAAGCGGGGGATGGGAAAACTGGCCAGACGGCAGAAAAGATTTCTGAAAAACAGGTTGACGTTTTTCCTGAAAGCACTTAAAATAAATTTCAAGGCCTGAACGGGGGTAAAAATATGGCGAGACAGAGGAAGGCTGCGTACCGCAAAAGGACGCAGAACCGTTTCAGCATGTTTCTGGTATCATTGCTGGTAGTGCTGATCCTGGTTCTGGTTCAGATGGGAAGTTTGAACCTGAAGAATAAAATCGATGTGAAGAATGCGGAGGCAGCTGCTCTGGATTTGCAGATTGAGGCGGAAAACCAAAGGGGAGAAGAAATCGCGAAGTTTGGGAAGCAGGTGCAGACCAAGGGCTATATCGAGAACGTGGCCAGGGAAAAACTTGGGCTTGTGTATGAGGATGAGATTTTATTTAAACAGAAGAATTAGGCGGGAGCATGAAGCTTCCGCTTTTTTTGTCGCAAAACTTTAGGGGAGAAGGTTTGCATTTTTGACAAAAAATGTTTCCTGCGGTTTCTATAATGATACTGCTGCGGAAGGAAAATGACAGCGGAAAGGGGTGCTTTGCGTGATGAGACGCGAGGAGAGGGAACTGCAGACGGCCCAGGTGTCGGACCTGTGCAGGCGGAGGCTTTTAAATTATGCGGACAGTTTTTACGAGCTGGCCAGAAGTTACGACGGGGAATTTGAGCCGGAACAGGAAGACAGGGAAACGGTTCTGATGGAGAGAAGGCTGTGGGAAAACAGGCAGATTATCAGCGGGCATCTGGCTGAAATGGCAAAGATCATGACAGAGGCGGCCAGCGAAGTGCTTGTGTACTGGCCCATGGAGGGAAAGAAAAAGAAGCGTTTGGTGCAGGCTCTGGCGGAAGAGGGAATCCGGGTGGAGGGACCCTGCTACCTGCCCAGGGAAGGCGGCAGGCAGGCTGTCGTGCTGACCATGTATACCCATAAGGGCGCCAGGATATCTGCGGAGGATGCGGCGGACATGATCTCCGTGCTGTTGGACAGAAGGTTGGCTCCGTCCGTCACAAGCCCGAGTGTGGTGGAGGATTCTCCCCAGAGCTTTGTGCTGGAGGAGGAGACGGGTTTTCTGGCCCTTACAGGTTTTGCAAGGGCGGTAAAGGAGGGAGAGAAGGTCTCCGGAGATAATTATGCTGTGCTGGAGGCGGAAAAAGGCAGGGTTACCGTGATGCTGTCCGACGGTACGGGATCCGGGGAAAGGGCAGGCCGGGACAGCGAGAAGGTGTTGGACCTGATGGAAAAGATGCTTGAGGCAGGGTATGGAACTGACACGGCTGTCAATATGGTAAATACCGCTTTGTTTGTGGCGGGGACGGACTCCAACCATCCCACACTGGATATCTGCGAGATTGATCTGTACCAGGGGAGCTGCCAGCTCAGAAAGATAGGAGGGGCGGTTACCTTTCTGAAACGGGGACATGAGGTGGAGCAGCTGGCTGCGGGAAATCTTCCCCTGGGAATCTTTGGACAGGTGGAAGTGCAGCCTCTGTGCAGGGAACTTCAGGACAATGACTATCTGATCATGGTATCAGACGGGGTCGTGGATGCCTTTGGCAGGGAAGATTATGAGGATACCGTGACAAGCATTATAGCCGGAATACGGGATCGCAGTCCGGGGGAAATTGCGGAGCGTCTCCTTCAGATTGCCCTTCATGCCAGCGGGGGAAGGGTGTTCGACGACATGACCATTGGTGTGATCGGAGTCTGGGAGACTTGATTTTTTCCTGTTTTTGAGATAACATGAAGATATGGATATCATAAAGGAAACGGAAAAGAAAGTATTCTCATATATGGATGCCCACCACATGCTGAAGCCCTGTGACAGGGTGGTGGTGGGAATATCAGGAGGGGCGGACTCGGTCTGCCTTTTTCTGCTGCTGCTTTCCTACAGGGAGAGGGTTCCGCTGTCGTTGGCAGCCGTGCATGTGAATCATGGGATACGCAGGGAGGCCGTGGAGGACGCCCGGTATGTGGAGGAACTGTGCAGGCGGTATGATGTCCCTTTTTTCCTGAAAAATGCGGATGTGCGCGAACTGGCCCGGAAGGAGGGATATTCGGAGGAGGACGCGGGAAGAAGGGTGCGCTACCAGGCATTTCGTGAAACGGCCGAACTCCTTGGAGGGGCCAGGATTGCAGTGGCCCACAACAGCAATGACAATGCGGAGACCATGCTGTTTCATCTGTTTCGCGGCAGCGGCCTGAAGGGGCTTGGGGGAATCGCCCCGGTGAGAGGGGAAATCCTGCGCCCAATCCTGTGCCTGGAGCGCAGGGAAGTGGAGGTCTATCTGAGAAGCCGGCAGATGGAATGGCGCAGAGACAGCACCAATGAGGGGGACGCCTACAGACGCAACCGCATCCGTCACCATATTCTGCCCTATGCGGAGGAACAGGTGGCAGGAAAGGCTGTGGCGCATATGGGACATACCGGAGAGCTGCTGAGGGAGACGGAGGACTTCCTGGAGGAACAGACCCGGGAGGCCCTGGGGAAATGTACGGAAAACGCCGGGGAATTCTGCCGCAGGATTGGGGTGGAAGAATTTCTGGCATTTCACAGGGTTCTGCAAAAGCGGATTCTGTTCACGGTAATGAACGGCCTGTCCCCTACGGGAAAGGATATTTCGGAGATTCATGTACGGGATACCATGAGCCTGTTTGAGCGGCAGGGGAATCGGAGCATCAGCCTGCCTTTTGGGATTCAGGCCAGAAGGGAGTATGGGACCGTGATCCTGGAGAAAATACCCCTGTCGGCCCGCAGGGCAGGTACGTGGGAACCGGAGGACAGACCATTGCTGAGGATCGCCCTGGGAAACGAAATATTTCAGGGGCCCCTTGTTTATGATCTGGGGGATTGGGGAAAAATGGAATTTATGGGACTTTCTATAAAAAAAGGTTGGAAAGTTCCTGCAAAACGGTATACGAAATGGTTTGACTATGATAAAATAGAAGAATGTGTGGTGGTCCGTTCACGGCAGCAGGGAGATTTTCTCACAATTGCGGATAGGGAAGGCAATCCCGTGCATAAATCTCTGAAAAATTACATGATTACGGAAAAGATTCCCCGGCAGATGCGGGACAGGATCCCCCTGCTGGCTGTCGGAAATCATGTGCTGTGGCTGCCCGGCAGGCGGATCAGCGAAGCTTTTAAAGTGGACGGGAATACGGAACGCGTTGTACAGGTAAGGCTTTTGGAGACAAAATTCTGCGAGGGCAGCGAAACGGAGGAAGAAAATGGCGGAGCGCATTAAGGTACTTTTGACAGAGGAAGAAGTGGATGCAAAGATCCAGATTCTTGGAGACCAGATCAGCAGAGATTACGCGGGGAGGCAGGTGCACCTCATCTGTGTGCTGAAGGGCGGAAGCTTTTTCCTGTGTGAGCTTGCAAAGAGAATTACGGTGCCGGTGTCTTTGGACTTTATGGCAGTGTCCAGTTACGGAAGCGGCACAAAATCCGGAGGTGTGGTGAAGATCGTGAAGGATCTGGACGATTCCATCCGGGGGAAGCATGTCATTGTGGTGGAGGATATTGTGGACAGCGGCAGAACCTTAAGCTATCTTATGGAGATGCTCTGGGCCAGGGGACCGGAATCCCTGCGTCTGTGCACTTTGCTTGACAAGCCGGAGAGACGGGTGGTGGATGTGGACGTGGATTACACAGGGTTTCAGATTCCGGACGAATTTGTGGTGGGGTATGGATTGGACTACGACCAGAAATACCGCAACCTGCCTTATATCGGCGTGGTGGAGCTTGATTCTGACGGGGAATGAGAGGGCACATGGTATAGTGGTAAAAGAAACAGGAGGCTTGCAAGTTGAGGCAGAGTAGAGGATTTAATTCGTATTTTCTTTTTATCATCCTGCTTTTAATGGGGGTGGCGGTACTGACTACCCTGAACGGGGCGGATGATGATTATACCCGGGAGCAGTTTGTCAGTGACATGGAGGCGGGAAGGGTCAGGGAAGTGACCATCAATCCCAACAGCGAGGTTCCCACGGGTTATATCCGGGTGGAGCTGACCAATGGCGCGGACATGAAGCTCTATGTCACGGATATCGTGGAGGCGGAGGAACTGGTGCGCTCCTATGGCTTTGATCCCCCGGTGCGGGATGTGCCCAGGGAGGGATGGGTGCTTACCACACTGGTGCCCATGCTGATTGTCCTGGCTGTAGGCGTGTTCCTGTTTATGATGGTCAATGCCCAGAATGCCGGGGGCAACAACGGCAGGATGATGAATTTCGGCAAGAGCCGGGCCAGGCTGTCCATCGGGGATAAAAATATCACCTTTCAGCAGGTGGCGGGCCTGAAGGAGGAAAAGGAGGAACTGGAGGAGATCGTGGATTTTCTCCGGGAACCCGGAAAATATACCAAGGTGGGAGCCAGGATTCCAAAGGGCGTTCTGTTGGAGGGCCCTCCCGGAACCGGTAAAACTCTGTTGGCAAAGGCGGTGGCCGGAGAGGCGGGAGTTCCGTTTTTCAGTATATCCGGTTCTGATTTTGTGGAAATGTTTGTGGGTGTGGGCGCGTCCCGCGTCCGGGATCTGTTTGAGGAGGCCAAGAAGAATTCTCCCTGTATCGTCTTTATTGACGAGATCGATGCTGTGGCAAGGCGCAGGGGTACCGGTATGGGAGGAGGCCATGACGAGAGGGAGCAGACTCTGAACCAGCTGTTGGTGGAGATGGACGGCTTCGGCGTCAATGAAGGGATTATCGTGATGGCAGCCACAAACCGGGTGGACATTCTGGATCCCGCAATCCTGCGTCCGGGGCGTTTTGACCGGAAGGTGGCCGTGGGTACGCCGGACGTCAGCGGCAGGGAGGACATCCTGAAGGTGCATTCCAGGAACAAGCCGTTGGCGGAGGATGTGGACCTGAAGCAGGTGGCACAGACCACGGCAGGGTTCACAGGGGCGGATCTGGAGAATCTGATGAACGAGGCTGCCATCAATGCGGCGAAGAACAACAAGAGTTTTGTTGTGCAGGAGGATATCCGGAAGGCCTTCGTGAAGGTGGGCATCGGCGCAGAGAAGAAGAGCAGGATCATTTCCGACAGGGAGAAAAAGATTACGGCCTACCACGAGGCAGGGCATGCCATTTTGTTCCATGTGCTGCCGGATGTGGGGCCTGTGTATACGGTTTCCATTATTCCAACCGGAGTTGGGGCTGCGGGCTATACCATGCCCCTTCCGGAGAAGGATGAGATGTTCATGACCAGGGGGCAGATGCTGCAGCAGATTATGGTATCCCTGGGAGGAAGGATTGCCGAGGAGATCATTTTCAAGGATATTACCACAGGGGCTTCCAGTGATATCAAGAAGGCCACCAAGGTGGCCCGGAGGATGGTGACCCGTTTCGGCATGTCGGAGAACATCGGTGTGATCTGTTATGATGACGACGATGACGAAGTCTTCATCGGTCGTGACCTGGCCCACGCCAAGGGGCACAGTGAGTCCGTGGCAGGTCAGATTGACAGGGAAGTGAAGGCCATTGTGGACGAATGCTATGCCAGGGCAAGGGATATCATTCTGGAGAAGGAGAGCGTGCTGCATTCCTGCGCGGAGCTGCTGCTGCAGAAAGAGAAGATCGGACGGGAAGAATTTGAGGCTCTTTTTGGGGCAGAGGCCTGATTATATACAAAATGCACAAAAACAAAACATCAAATTTGTTAATTTTGTTATTTTTGAGAATAGGCAAAAAGGGGATTCAATGGTATTATAATACTCGTAACCCCCAATACATTATATAGTTTTTTGCTATACCCCATAAGAAATACCTTCTCTGAAAAGGACAGTCACCCCATGGCTGTCCTTTTTGTATGCACGGATTCGCGGAGGCTTCTTTCTGTTTTTGGAAAAATTCATCCGGCCGAGGCTGTTTTCCGCTCCAACCGCCGCAGGTACAGGATTCCCGTCACATCCGCAAGAATCCACCCGATGGGAATGGCGCTCCATATGCCCAGGACTCCGATGGCGGGAACGGGCGCCAGGAGATAGGCCAGCGCCACCCGGGTGCCCAGGGAGATCACCGTGAGCACCAGGGACATTTCCGGCCTGTTGACGCCCCGGTAATATCCGTAGAGCAGAAACAGAATTCCTATGCCGCAGTAGAAGGCTCCTTCCACCCGCAGATATCCGGCGCCCACGGCGATGATTTCCGTCTCCAGTGGGCTGATAAACAGCAGCATCAGAACCGGGGCAAACAGGAATACCAGAAGGGACACTGCCGCGCAGAAAAGCAGGGATACCCGCAGGGCGCTTCCCATGCCTTCCCGCACCCTGTCCTTCCGCCCGGCTCCGTGATTCTGGGAGATGAAGAGGGAGAAGGCGTTGCCGAATTCCTGGGCAGGCATGTAGGCGAAGGAATCAATTTTCACGGCAGCAGCAAAAGCAGCCATCACAGTGGGGCCGAAGCTGTTTACCAGGCCCTGAATCATCAGAATGCCGAAGTTCATCACGGACTGTTGGATGGAGGAGGAAAAGGAAAAACGCAGGATTTCTCCCACGGCGCCCTTTTCCGGGGCGAAGGGAAGCAGGGAAAAGCGCAGCTGGGGTTCCCGGATCCAGGTATAGGCCATGAGTCCCAGCCCGGACACTGCCTGGGCAATGACCGTGGCGGCCGCGGCTCCGGCGATCCCCCACCTGCATCCTGTCACAAAGATCAGGTCAAGGACCACATTCAGCACGGCGGTGCTTCCCAGAAAATACAGGGGCACCACGGAATTGCCTACCGCCCGGAGAAGATAGGCAAAATAGTTATAGAGAAACACAAAGAAAATTCCCGTGAAAATAATCCATACATAGGTGTGCATCATTTCCATCAGTGAATCCGGAACCTGGAGAAGCCGCAGAATGGGACGCCGGAACGCCATGACCAGCACATTCAGCAGCACAGTTACCCCGCCGATAACCAAAAAGGACAGCCGGATGCTGTCTTTCATTTTCTGTTCCTGCTTTTTTCCGAAATAATAGGAAAAAAGGGCTCCGCTGCCCATGCACATGCCGATGAGAATGGAGGTGAGGAAAGTCATCAGGGTGTAGGCGCTGCCCACAGCCGCCAGGGCATCAGGCCCCAGGAACTGTCCCACGATGAGAGTGTCGGCTATATTGTAAAACTGCTGCAGCAGGTTGCCCAGGATCATGGGGCCTGCAAAGAGGAGCATATTTCTGGTTACGTTTCCCTGGGTGAGATCTTTCTTCATTTGTCTGACATCTCCTGTTATGACCGTTTTTTCCTGTCCGGAATAAAGTTATTATATCATTAAGGCAGGAGAGGTTCAATGGAGGATTTGAGGTTTCCTTTTTAGGTAAAAAATGTTATAATGATATTTCTGTGATGCATTTCGGCAAAGGGATAGGACCCTGAGTCGGATAGCATTGGAAAAGGTTGCAAAGGAGAAGGTATTAGATATGAGGTATTCCATTTCTGAAAAGACAAAGGTTCTGACACTGCAGCTGGCAGCAGCGGCTCTGTACAGCGGTTTTGTATATACACAGACTGCTTTGATTGACCGCCTGGGCAGCGGTATGCTTCGCTACAGCCTGTTTCTGCCTCCGGTTGGGCTGTTAATTCTGTATATTGCTGCCAGTCTGGCGGAGCAGTATTTTCGGGAACGGACTTATATGAGACATGCGGTCAGGGTGAAGGTGGACGCTGCCAGGGCCTTTTTGTACAGGGAGCCAGAAGCCCATGCCGCCGACAGTGACGAACAGCATGTTTCCTTCTTTTCCAACAAGATTGCCACCGCGAATCTTCAGTATTTATACCTGAATTTGTATCAGTCAAAGCAGCTCACCATGTTCTGTCTGTCGCTTTTTACCCTGATGGTGATCGCATGGCAGTGCGGTGTGGTCATTTTTCTGGCAGCGCTCTGTTTCAGTGGTGTCATCCGCGCTTTTGGGGCCGGTCTGGCGGACAGGCAGCAGGAGACGCAGGCGTCCAAGGAGGTCTTTGCCGGGAAGCTCATGGCCCTCTATCAGGGGTATGAGGAGCTTCATGTCAACCAGATGGAACAGATTGCGGAAAGGGAGTTTGAAAATGCCAATGAGGCTGTGGAAAGAGATCTTTACCGCTGTCGCATGGCTGCCCTGAGAGTGGAGTCGCTGAGCGTTGGACAGAATATGATGATTTATATCCTGGTCATGCTGGTGGGCGGTTGGCTGGCCATGCAGGGCGCCGTGGGTGTGGGACTCTTTGTCATTGCAGCGGAGCTCTCCATTCAGACGCTGAACCAGTGGTCTGCCATCACACGTCTGAGTACCCAGATAAAGGGGGCGCAGCGTTTGAAAGAGCAGGTTGAGGAATATATCCATGCTCCAGTCAGGGTTTTCAGGGAATTGTCTCAGGGGAGAGAGGACTGTCTGGCGGAGCTTCGGGATGCGGCCTGCAGATACGGAGACGCCACGGTATGGGAGGGCGTGAGTCTGACTGTCCGGCGGGGAAAAAAGTATCTGATCACCGGGGAGAGCGGCAGCGGCAAGAGCACGCTTCTGGAGATTCTGGCCGGGTACAGGACGCCCACTGAAGGTTCAGTGATCTGTTTCTCTGACAGGGTGGCCTATGTCCCACAGGAACCATTCCTCTTTTCCGGTACCCTGCGGGAGAATCTGGTGTTTGAACGGAAGGACGTGGATGAGGGGAGGATTACGGCTCTGCTTGCCAGGATGGGTCTGGACCTGTCCCCTGACCAGGAAATCGAAAATGATGGAAGGAATCTTTCCGGCGGACAGAGGGCGCGGATCTCTTTGCTTCGGGCGCTTCTGGCTGAGCCGGAGCTGCTGATTGCGGATGAAATCACCGCAAATCTGGATCAGGCGTTGGGGAGACAGGTTGAACGGATGTTGTTGGAGGATTTTCCTGAGATGTGTTTCTGCCATGTGGCACATAGGACAGACTGCAGGGATGCTTATGATGTGGTGTTCAGGGTGGAAAACCACAGGATCCGGGAGGTGCGCAATGAAAAATAAGACTATTTTGGCAGCAGTTTTGGGAGTTCTGCAGGCTGTCAGCGCCCTGGGAGTAGCCTGGCTGCTGAAGATTGTCACGGACATGGCATTGGGGGAGAATACAGGGCTGTCCTTCCAATGGTTTGTTTTTCTGTGTCTTCTATATTATAGCTGTTATCTGCTGATTTACATTTTGAGCAGGAAGAGCCTTTTTGACGCTATGCGGGGCATTCGCACCAGACTGAAGGAAGGGCTTTTTAAGGGACTGCTGTGGGAGAGCGTCAGATCTCACAACGGACGGACTCTTGGGGAGGTATTGCCAAAGTTTCAGCAGCAGTTGGATGCAGTGGAGGACGAGTATTACCAGCCCATGCTTTCCCTGGTGAAGAATGTTTCTGTAGTTCTGGTGTCCCTGGGCGTTTTTGCTGTATTCCGGTACTATGCCGCGCTCTTTATCCTTGCGCTCTTTGTCCTTTATTTCGGGCTGACGCACAGCATTGAAAAGAAACTGGAGAGGCTGCAGGGGGAGAGGATAGATACCGCAGCCATGGAGAGCGGTGAACTGGTCACCATGGTGAAGGGGTACCGTACAGCCAGGGATTTCGGCCAGGAGGTTTATTTCCACCGGCGCTATAGCCAGAGCGCGGAACATGCAGAATTTGTCTCTTATAAGGTGAATTTTTATTATGGTGTGTTGGGGATTGTGGGGGAGAATTTTCAGCCTGTTATGACGCTTCTCCTTCTGATTACCAGCGGCCTCTTTCTCACCAGTGGCAGTATGACTGTGGGAAGCGTGCTGGGGCTCATTGAACTGGTGACTTCTCTGGCAGGAGCCGTGGGGCAGATCGGTACGCTGACGGAGAAGATGAAGAGCACCCGGGCAGTAAGGCAGAGTTTTGACGAATACAAGGAGGCGGGACGGCATGGGAAGCCGGACTGGCTGCCTCAGGGCGCCCTGCCTCCTCTGGAAAAGCTTACGTTGGAGCATGTGGACTTCGCTTACGGCGAGACTCCGGTGCTGAGAGATGTGTCCATAGAGCTGTTGGCAGGGAAAAAATATGCCTTTGTGGGTGAGAGCGGTAATGGAAAAAGTACCCTGCTGAAGCTGATTTTAAAGCAAATTGAACCCGGGTCCGGAACCATCCGGTGGAACAAAACGTCCTATTCAGGTATACGCCTGGGAGATCTGCTTACCCAAATAGGGTATGTAGCCCAACAGCCCATGATTTTTCAGTCCAGTGTCAGGGAGAATGTGGTAGGCGGAGCGGTTTCCGGAGAAGCCGGGCGGTTGGAGTGGGCTGCAGAAAAAAGCGGTCTTGCGTCGCTGCGCGGGCTTTCGCTGGCGGAGACTCTTCCGGTCTACGCGCCGGAGCTCTCCGGCGGGGAGAAGAAACGGGTGGCCTGTGCCAGGGCGCTCTATAAGGATTGCCGGATATTGGTGCTGGACGAATTATCCTCTTCCGTCTCCCGGGAGATGGGGCGGGAAATCGAGCGTTTCCTGCTGTTGGAAAATGAGAGGATGATCCTCCACGTTACGCATACTCTGGACGATGAGACAGCGGCGCTGTATGACGGGGTATTCCGCGTGGAGGATGGGCGGGTGACGCCGGTTTTGCGGGGGGAACAGCAAAGCAGTCTTTAAAATGCAGCCAGAATAATTTCAATGTGGAATTCGCCGTTCTTTTTCGTTATCGTGATATTTCCGCCGTGGCTGTCAACTACTTTCCGGATGCTGGCCATCCCGAAACCGTGGTGTTCACGGTCCGCCTTTGTGGTTCTGAAGGGCGTTTCTCTCAGGCCTGATTTTTCCGTTTCCATGGAGTTGGACAGGGAAAGGATCAGCATGCGCTCCCGTTTGGCGCATTGCAGATTTATCCTGGGCTCCCTGTCCGGCGGACATTTTCGGGCGGCTTCCACGGCATTGTCAAGCAGATTTGCAAATAAAGCGCACATTTCAATGGATGACAGGGTAAGGCCGCTCATGTCGTCACAGCTGCAGCTGACTTTGATCTGTGCGTTTTCTGCTTCTTCAAATTTCGCATTGAGGATTACGTTCATCAGATTATGATTACTCCAGACGTGGTTTTTTCTGCCTGCCAGTTCCCGGGTTATCTGGGAAACATAGTCTTCTGCGTTTTCGGTTTTTCCCTGCTTTATCATTTCACCAATACTGCGCATATGATTTTTCATATCATGGATGAGAATCATTCGTTCACGGTATGGCTCCAGGAGTTCCTGCTACTGACGTTCCAGCATTGTTGCCTTCAGCAGCATGTGGTTTTCAAAATCTGCTTCCTGCTTTGCCAGAAATGCCAGGCCTGCCAGAAACAGGAGGATGCAGCAAAGAAGGAACATGGCCCACCGGTTCTGTGTCTGAGGTGGAAACATGTGGAAGCAGAACACGGAAAACAGCACCGGAATCGTCAGAATAAGACATGCGTTCCGATATTTGGACAGTTCCTGCCGCCTTTTGGAAAGCCATCTGTTCAGGGCAGTGCCTGCAGGTATTATTAACGCGGAGCCTGTAAGAAAATAAAGGCCTGTCCAGGAATGGGATGAGGAGAAAGCAAAGACAGTGCAGTTTATCAGAGAGATACAGCCCCATCCCAGCACGTTCAGGCAGAGGGCGTGCAGAATATTGCAATAGTACAAGAGTATGGTTCCCGCCGTTGTCAGCAGAAACCGGGCTGCAGGAATGACATCGGAAAGCAGGACCTCATGAGCTGCGGCGCTCCACAGGCTGCCTGCAGCCACAAGGATAATGAGTATCCCCTGTCCTGCAATTCTTTGTTTTCTCTGCCATGCCTTATCAAACAGTCCGTCCGCGATCATCAGCACAAGCCATGCCTGGGCCGCGGAAAAGAGCATTTCACACCCATAGTAAATCCAGCTCATTATTTTTCCCTCCAATATCTGGTAAGTCTGTTCAGTACATTTGCCTTTTCGTATCTGCTGACGGGAAGGACACTGCCGTCCCTCATGGTAAGATCCAGTTTCTCAAGAGACAGAATGTGCCTCATATTTACAATTATTCCCCGGTTGGCTGCGACAAAGAGATCCCCTGGGAGACGTCCGGAAATATTTTCCAGTGAGTCCCGTTCTCTGTAAGTTTTACCGTCCAGACAGTGAAATACCGTATATTTCTTATCTTTTGTGAGATACAGAATCTGATGGATACTTATTTTGTACCCGCTGACTTCAGTGGAGATAAAATAAGCTTCCTCCCTGCCTGCCAGAGTTTCCCTGAAAACGCGTTCCAGCAGCGGAAGCAGTTCTTCCATGTAATTGTCCTTCAGAATATAATAGTATACACCCAGACGGATGCCCTGAAGCGCAAATCTGTCATAGGAGGTAAGCAGTACAATTCGTGCTTTGGGATCGAAGGCCCGCACCTTTTCCGCCAGTTTCAGCCCGTCCGGTTCCGGCATTACCACGTCAAAAAAATAAAGATCATAATCCTGCTGTGTACCAGAAAGATTCAGCAAATCCCTGCCGCATCCCCGCCAGATGCTGACAGGCTCCCCCTTTGCTGCGTAAAAGCAGCGGACCTGTTTTTCAACATTCTCAGCAAAAACTGTATCGTCGTCTACAATTGCTATACGCATCATATGACTGTAAACTCGCTTTCTTCTTTTTACAACATAAGTGCATGAGGTTTTATAAAGGATCTGAACAGACTGAACCCAGTACCCTGTAGGAGGAATCCACATAAGTGATGGCTATCTGATCTTTTTGGAGACTGTCAAAATAGTTTTGGATTGATTCTGATATGTTGTTCATTTCCGAGGCGCTTATTTCCCCGGATGTAATAATAAATATATATGCCATGTCAATTTTATTATCTGAAGTTTCCAGATGTACCATGGCATCGTTGACATTGTCAAAATCGAGCAGATTTTCTGTTATCAGCTGTTCCAGCTGCAGTTTGTTCTTTAAGTTAACTGACTCTGTCATTATATTGTTGCCCTTTCCACTGGAAGCGGCAAAATATATTGCGCCGCACAGGATAATCACAAGTAAAAGTCCTGATAAGACAGCTGCCTTTTTTGATAAGTTCACATGCCTCATAGTTGCCTCCATTCTCTTTTTGCTTTCCTGTTTTCTGGATACTGTTAAATTGTAATATATTTTCTTCCTGTGCGCAACCGGGTGGCCCTGAATGGTTGTTTTTTGACTGTAAACAGCCACAGATTCGTAAATACGTGTTGCAAACACCGGGATTTGTGGTTTATAATTTTAGACAGAGCTGTTACCTGGTCTGCGGGGGAAGCGTCGCTCTGGAATAGGCGGCGTATGATATGTGTATTTTGTAGCAAAAATGATGCAATAGTAGGTTATACTGACAGCAGATGTATGTAAGACAGTTTATTTTGCATGCAGTAACTTTTTTGGAGCAATGGAATACTTTCATTTGTAGGAAAGGAGAGACCGGTGAGAAAAAAGTGGATGTCAATTATGGTTTTGCTCTGCGTTTGTTTTCTGACAGTACCATCAGAAAAAGTTTTGGCACAGAATGAGGCAGTCGGGCTGTTGATTCAGAAGTACAATGGATATCAGGAGAGTTTTGCTTCCATTGAGACGGTGGAAGACATAGAGGGAAGCGGATTTACGGAAATTGAGGACCAGAGTTTTCCGGTGCTTCTGGAAAGCTTCGGGGAGGAGGAAGTGACATTCCGGTCCCTGATGCATGAGGAGTACCACAGGCTGGCGGTTCTCATCACGGACAGCAGCGGCAATGTGCTTTACAAGACAGACCAGCTAGAAACGAATTACAGGTACCTGGATCAGCTGGAACAGCCAACCAGGGAACTGACGGCAGTGTCATTTCAGGATCTCAATCATGACGGGCTGACAGATATTGTACTGATCACCACCTGCGAAAATGACACGGGGGATTATGCGGGATGGACCTACAAGGTGGGGGATGTGCTGTTTCAGAGGGATGGGCAGTTTTACAGGGACTGGCGGATTTCCGACAAGATTAACCGCTTCAGCATGAACAAAAGCGCCGACTTCATTGCCTCCTATGTACGGGACGGAAATTCCACGGAAATCCTGTACACTGCCACCACTTTGCAGGAGCTGCTTGACAACGGGTTCCAGATTATTCAGGAGCAGTGCTATTCCCGTTCTTTTGAAAAGCAGGGAAAGCTTCTGGTGGCGCCGGGCATCATACGGATGGCGGAGTATGATGTGTTTATGATTTACCTGGTGAATGATCAGGGGGATATTGTGTGGAGTTTTCAGCCCATGAAGGACTACGATAATCTCTATGCCCTAAAGGGAATGACCTGCAGGGATATGGACGGGGATGGCATGAAGGATATCGTGGTGCTCGCCAGGTACAGCTATGCAGGGCCGGAGGGGGAGCTTCTCGTGGAGACAAAATGCGATATCTATTATCAGCGTGTGGACGGGTTTGTGGAAGATACGGAATTTGGCAAAAGTTATCAGTGTACGGAGAAAGATACCATGGCAGGAATGGTGGAGATCATCAGGGAATATTGGGGGTGGCCGGAAGAGGAATGATTAAGATACTGATTGTGGATGATGAAAAGCCGATTTGCGACTTGATAGACATTAATCTCTCAGCTGCGGGATACCAGTGCAAAACGGTACAGGACGGTCTGGAGGCAATTGACATGATTGAGGCGGAGAGCTTTGATCTGATTCTGTTGGACATCATGCTTCCGGGAGCGGACGGATTTGATATTATGGAATATATCAGGCCGCTGAAGGTACCGGTTATCTTTATCACCGCAAAGCATGAGGTAAAGGACAGGGTAAAGGGGCTGAAGCTGGGGGCCGAGGATTATCTGGTGAAGCCCTTTGACGTGGTGGAACTGGTGGCCCGGGTGGAAGTGGTGCTGCGCAGGTATAACAAGACGGAGAGCACCCTTACGGCGGGAGATGTGGTGGTTGACACGGATGCCAGAAAAGTGACCAAGGCAGGGAAGCCGATCGTGCTGACAAACAAGGAGTACGGTTTGCTTGTTCTGTTTATCAGTAACAAAAATATAGCGTTATTTCGAGAAAATTTATACGAGAAAGTGTGGGGAGACGAGTATCTGGCAGACAGCCGGACTCTGGATCTTCATGTTCAGAGGCTGCGGAGGAAAATGGGCTGGGAGGAAAACCTGGTAGCGGTATACAAGATAGGCTACAGGCTTGAAATCTGACAATGAAGTTTGTATACAAGATTTTGCTGGGGGCAATCATTATTATGGCAGTTGCCTTTGGGCTTAGCGGGTATCTGTTTGTGAATTCCGTGTTTCAGACATCTCTGGAAAGGGAGGTTTTTCAGGCCCTGGACGACTGCAGTATTCTGCGTTTTGCTTTCGAGACGGCGGCGCTGAATGTTCCGAGTAAATATAATGTGCTGCAGGATATTGCAGTGGAGCAGATCGGAGCCCGTCTGGAGAGCAGCAGGGAGTCCGGGCGCTATCTGCGGCTGTCAGACGAGGAGCGGAGGACCCTTTATGCCAGCAGCGGTTTTCCGGAGGATACAGCGCTTTTGCAGCAGATTACCCAGGATACAAGAAGCTGGCAGGTGGTGTCCCAGGGAGATTTTTATTATGTACATACGGGCATTGTGGTAAGTGCACTGGACAGGAAGCTGTATTTGGAGACCCTGGAGGATGTGACGGAGGTATTTGAGGAGAGGACAATGGGGTTTTCCGTATACCGCAGGGTGACTGTTGCCATGCTGGTATGCTGTACAGCGGTGATGTTCCTGATCTGTACCTGGCTCACCAAGCCGATCCGCATTCTGACCCATGCCACCAGAAGAATGGCTGAGGGGGACTATGGTTACCGGGCGCAGCAGGTCAGCCGTGACGAACTGGGGCAGCTGACCACGGATTTCAACACCATGGCGAATGCGCTGGAGGGAACGATCGGGGAGCTGCAGGAAGAGGTAAGGGCCAGGGAGGATTTTATCGCAGCCTTTGCCCATGAACTGAAGACGCCGCTGACGGCGATTATCGGGTATGCGGATCTGCTCCGCTCCCGGAAACTGGACGAGGAGAAGCATTTTCTGTGTGCCAATTATATTTATACAGAGGGAAAGCGGTTGGAAAATATGTCTTTCCGTCTGTTGGATATCATTGTGACCAAAAGGGACAGCATAGAGCGGCAGCCTGTGGAGGCGAAATCGCTGTTCGAATATCTGAAAAATATGTTTTCCGGAAATACGGAGCAAAAGCTGCGGATTGCCTTTGGATCAGGAAATGTATATGCGGAATCCAATCTGCTGAAATCCGTGCTGCTGAATCTGGTGGACAATGCCTGCAAGGCTTCACGGGAGGGCGGTCTGGTAGAGGTACTGGGAAAAAGAGCGGGAGATGCCTATGCCTTCTGTGTCAGGGACTACGGAGTGGGGATTCCGGAAGAGGAAGTGAAAAAGGTCACGGAGGCCTTTTACATGGTGGACAAATCCCGGTCGCGCAGCAGGAACGGCGCAGGTCTGGGACTGGCTTTATGTGTAGAGATTCTGCGGCTTCATGACAGTGAACTGGTGATTGAGAGCACCGTGGGGGAGGGAACCTGTATCAGCTTTGTGATTCCGGACAGGGCAGAAGCGGAGGCGGGAGAGGCGCAATGGGAAAGGCATGACGGAGGAGATGGATGATGCCGGAAAGGTCGAAAAAACATTTAAAAAAAATTGGTTTATTGCTCCTCCTGGCTGCGGTGCTTGTGGTAGGCCTGGCGGTGTGGGGGCCGGAAGCCCTGGCCAGATACCGGGACAGGGGAGTGCTGAACCAGATTCAGAGCCAGGAAACGGAGAGGGGAACGGAAGGATACCGTTATTCCCTCAGCGGCAATGAGAAGGTTTATATTCTGTCAAAATGTCTGGACAGCCAGGTGCAGCCGGAAAGCGACCAGAATGCTCTGGCCAGGGTAAAGGACGGGGAGCAGGATCTCACGGGCACCTATGCTTTTGTGGCAAATAAGCGGGAAAACTCAGCCCAGGGGGCAGCGGAGGAGGATGGGATTGAGCTTTGCAATCAGGGAATCAGGGAGCTGAAGGAAATGGGCATCCTGCCCGGGGAGGTAAAGGAACTGCAGGCTGATTCCTGTCAGGCGGTTCTGTATTCTGCCATTGACGTTCCGGAGCCTCGAAACAGCGTGCTGGTCTGGAAGGTAACCTTGCATACCGCAGTACAGACAGGGAACAGGGAATACTGTCTTCTGGATGCCTATGTGGATGCCGACACCGGGAAAGTATATGAATTTTATGCCAGAACAGGTTTTTCTTCCTGGGAGGAAGTGGATGCGGACGGGATTGCGGCTGCCTGGGCGGAATATATGGGCCTGGAAGCGCCCAGGGAATATGACAATACCAATCCCCTGTCGGAGAATACCCCCTATTTTAAAAAATACAGTTTTGCAGGAATGGATGACGATGTGAATATAGTCACAATTGGATTTTACGAGGGAATTAACGAGCTGTACCTGAAAATTTCAAGATAATATGATACAACTATGATGTGAAAAAGATAAAACTTGTTTACAAAAAGTATGATACTATGATGTGGCTCTCGCGTATACTGTTACAAACAGATACGGGGAGCCGTTTCTTTTTGGGGAAATCTTACTCCGATGGGGGCTCTGGCATAGATAGAAGGACAGCGAGGAAGAGGGGGTTGACTATGTACGAAGGGAATGACAGGAATCAGGGTACACAGGGGGTGGAGCTGATTCGGATCAGGCCTCATGATATGGAACTGGAGGAAAGAAGAAGACGTATGGAAAGGGGCAGGCCCGGTATGGGGGGAGCGCGGACAGAGAGAACATCCCAGGAGAGGATGAAGGGGGAGAGAAGCCGCTCAGGAAAGGAAGGGACGGAGGAAAAACGTCCGGGGAATCCGCAGGGAAACCGCATGGAGAAGGAGCGGAAGCCGAGAACCGCTGCGGAAAATGTATATGGGGAAAGACGCAATGGAAGAAGTGCCCGCGGAAAGGCAGCAAGAAACATCCGGGTGGAAAGAAGGCGCAGAGACAGGAGGTCAGTTCCACAGAGACTGGCCGCAATGATTTCCACCTGTGTGTGTAGCATATTGCTGTGTGTGGGAGGCATCCATTTTGCAAAGACAGCTCAGTGGTTTGAGGTAATAGAGACCGCAAATGCGGAGGAAATCCAGGGCGGAAATCAGAATCGGGAGGTCCTTGGTCCTCCGGCTCCGACAGCTTCCAATGATGTCCTGGAGCGGGAAACGAATTCGGCCCATGAGAAGCCGCTCATTGTCATTGACCCGGGACATGGAGGCACGGATACAGGATGTGACCGCGCCGGAGTGATGGAAAGTGAGGTCAATATGGAAATCGCCAATCGCCTGTCAGGGAAGCTGAATGCATTGGGATTTGAGACCCTGCTGATACGGGAAGACAATACGACAGATGTGTCATTAGAGGAACGGGTGGCAAAAGCAGAGGCGGTAAAAGCTGACATGTTTGTCAGTATCCATCAGAATGCATATGACGAGGATGTTGATGACATAAAAGGAATTGAGACATATTATGGAAAGGCCCAGGGAAGCATTCGCCTGGCCGAGTTGGTGCATCGGGGCGCAGTGGAGAAAACAGGCGCAGCAGACCGCGAGATTCAGGGTACAGGTGACCTGTATGTCCTCTGCAATACTTCCATGCCCGCATGTCTTATCGAAACCGCGTTCCTGTCAAGCAGGAGCGACAGGGGAAATATCTCCACAGGAGAATACCAGGACCTGATGGCGGAGGGGATAGCTCAGGGAATTAACACATATTTTAATCCAAAGACCATGTACCTGACTTTTGATGACGGACCATCAGCGGATAATACCACAGCGGTACTGGATATTCTGAAAGAGAGGAATATCAAGGCAACCTTTTTCGTGGTGGGTGAGAACGTGAGAAAACATCCGGATGTGGCGCGGCGGATTGTGAACGAGGGCCATACCATCGGAATTCACTGCAACAGTCATGACTACAAAGAGTTATACAAAAGTGTTGACAGTTATGTGGAGGACTTTCAGAAAGCTTATGATGCTGTGTATGAGGTGACAGGGGTGGAGGCAAAGCTGTTCCGCTTTCCGGGCGGCAGTGTCAATGCCTACAACAAGGCCGTTGGAACTCAGATTATTGAGAAAATGACGGAAAAAGGATATATTTACTTTGACTGGAACGCAAGCCTGGAAGACGCAGTGTCTCAGTCCACGCCGGATGCACTGGTGCAGAATGCCGTCAACAGCACCCTGGGACGGCAGAAGGTGGTGATGCTGGCCCACGATGTGATTTATAATACAAACCAGTGTCTGGAAAAGATTCTCGACAGTTTTCCGGAATATGAGATGAAACCGTTGACAGCGGATGTGGAACCTATCCAGTTTTAGTCTTTAGACCAAGGAGCGTGCTTTTGCCACGGAAAGTGTGGTGGAAAGTGCGCTCTTTCTTATTTTTAAGGATTTAGGGTGACAGATAATTTGAAAAATGCTATGATAGAGAGGAAATCAGAAGGGAAAGCAGGAATTTGCAGGGGGAACAGTGTATGAACGGCCTGACGGATCACGATATGATAGAAAAATTAATAGTTCTGTTAGAGCATCTGGGAAAAGACGGGGACGGCCAGGAGACGGAAGACAAAGGACTGGATCAGGCGCTGGCACGCTGTATGAAACGGTTTGTGGACAGAATGCCGGGCGGTTTCTTTGCCTATCATGCGGATGGGGACGAGGAGATTATCTATGCCAATCAGGCCATGGTCCGGCTTCTTGGCTGCGATACATTGGAGGAATTCCGGGCGCTGACGGGGAATTCCTTCCGGGGACTGGTGCATCCTGAGGATCTGGAAGCCGTGGAGCACAGTATCAGGGAGCAGATCGCAGACAGCTCCTACGACCTGGACTATGTGGAATACCGGATTATCACAAAAAACGGCGAGATCCGGTGGATTGATGATTATGGACATTTTATCCACGGGGAAACCGTGGGAGATGTCTTTTATGTGTTTGCGGGAGACGCCACAGAGAAGAAGGCCCGCCTGTGGAAGGCCAGGGAATCCTTCCTGGAAGAAAAGAGGCAGAGGGAAGGGGCATTTCAGGCAAAATTGGAGGAGTATGACCAGAAACTGGAGAGAAACCGCCAGGAGCAGATTCGCCGTCTGGAGGTTATTGGGGGATTAAGCATTGATTATGAATCCATCTTCTATGTGAATCTGGACCAGAACCGGGTTAAGGCCTATCGTGTGAGCGCCCGGTTTGAGGCACAGTTTCCTGAGAATGCCCGGGAGAGGGAATTTACGGGATTTGATGCCGGTTATATCAGGGACTGGGTATATCCGGAGGACAGGAGCCTTCTGGAGGGTGTGTCCACCACGGAATTTATTCGGGAAAAGCTGTCAGGGGACAGGACATTTTATATAAACTACCGGGTTATGAGGGAAGGAAAACCCACATATATGCAGCTGCGCATTGTGGATGTGGGAAATGAGGATACGGTGTCTCAGGTGGTTTTCGGCTACCGCAATACGGACAGAGAGGTCAGAAGGGACATGGAGCAGAGACAGCTGCTGCTGGAGACGCTGCATGAGGCAAAACTGGCCAACAATGCCAAGAATCTGTTTCTCTCCAATATGTCCCATGATATAAGAACTCCTATGAATGCCATCATGGGTTTTACTGCATTGGCCGGAAAGAATCTGGAAAACCGGGAGAAGATGAAGGAGTACCTGGACATGATTTCCGCTTCCGGGGAACAGCTTCTGCAGCTGCTGAACGATGTGCTGGAAATCTCGAAGATAGAATCTGCGCAGTTGGAAGTGAAGGAAGGGGAATGCAGTCTCGTCGGTCTGATGCAGCAGCTTCAGAAGGGAATCCTTCTCCGGGCGGAGGCCAGGAAGATTACACTTTCCCTGGATATCTCCCATCTCCGGCATGATGCCGTATGGGCGGACGGCGAGAAGCTCTGCCAGATTCTTTCCTATTTGTTGGACAATGCGCTGAAGTATACCAGAGAGAAGGGGAAGGTAACCCTCTCCGTCACGGAGCAGGAGGCACTGCAGGATAATTGCTTTGCCTATCAGTTTGTAGTAGAAGATACCGGAATCGGAATCAGCGAGAAGTTTCTGGAGCACATCTTTGATCCCTTTGAGCGGGAAAAAAATACGACTTTCAGCGGGATACACGGCACAGGACTGGGGCTGACAATCACGAAGAAGCTTGTGGACAGAATGGGAGGTACCATTGCTGTGACCAGTGCGCCGGATGAGGGAAGCCGCTTTGTAATCAGACTTCCTCTGCGGGTATCGGAAGCCTGCAGTGAGACCGGAGAGGAAGCCCGGGCAGCAGAGACAGCCGTAAAGCATAGGGGATCCAGGCGGATTCTGTTGGTGGACGATAATGAGATCAATCTGGAGATTGAAGCAGAGATGCTGAAGGATTCGGGTTTCACGGTGGAGACTGTCAGGGACGGAAGGGAGGCTTTTGAAAAAATCAGTCAGGCCCGGCCGGGGGAATATGACTTGATTTTAATGGATATTCAGATGCCTGTTATGGACGGGTATGAGGCAACCAGGGCCATACGCAGGATCCAGGATCAGGAACTGGCTGGGATTCCCATTATCGCCGTGTCTGCAAATGCCTTTGAGGAGGACAGGAGCAGGGCGCTGGAAAGCGGAATGAATGCCCATCTGCCAAAGCCCCTTGACATGGGGCAGCTGCTTGAGGAGATGGGAAAATATCTGCAGATGTAATTCGTCCGGCGTTTTTTTCCGGTTCGGACTGTGGGGCTCTGGCCTGGGAAGGCGGTGGGAGACGGCGGCAGGATGGCAGTGGGCGTGGGATCTGCGGGAGAGGAAGTGGAAGGGAAATGACAGGATTGACCAGGGAATATGAGGATGCGATTCTCTATCACTATACGGATTATCAGGCGTTGGACGGCATTCTGCATGAAG
Organism: uncultured Lachnospiraceae bacterium; assembly: GCA_947367855.1. Lineage (GTDB taxonomy): Bacteria > Bacillota > Clostridia > Lachnospirales > Lachnospiraceae > Acetatifactor. The sequence continues at coordinate 133,605 of CANBFE010000004.1, forward strand.
CGCAGCTGAGGGTGAACAATGTCCTCAACATGAATGACGCTGCGGAGATGCGCTATTTTATGAGCAGGCTGTGCGATGCGGTGGCAGGAAGACTGGAAGATGAAGGGGAGGGAAAGCGGGCCGAGGAGGTGCGGGAGCTTTTCCGGGAAGCCCTGAAAAGAGAATTTTTCCGTCCGGCCTATGCAGCCTGTTTTTCCCTTCACAGGGATGATGCGGCCCAGTGGGAGAGGTACGGAAACAAAGGCAGAGGCGTGTGCATAGCGTTTCAGGGAAGACATCTGCAGAAAATGGCATTGGGAGCCCTGTCCCTTCAGACCGTTTTCTATCAGGAAGATATGACTACACATAACCTGACGGGCGTGTTTTACCGCCTGGTGAAACGTAAGGGTGAGCTGTCTGCGGAAAATCCGGATATCCAGAAAGCGCTGAACTATGCCTGGAGCTGTTCCGCAGCATTCAAACATCCCTCTTTTCTGTCAGAGCGTGAGGTGCGCCTGGTGGTGTCTCCGGCGGTGAAGGGGTATTTTGATATGACTCCCTGCTATCATATCAGCAAGGAACGGATTAAGAAATACTATCCCCTGGATCTGGCTGCCATGTGCAGGAAGGCCGGGATCGGATGGGAGGAACTGGTGCCGGAGATCATCATCGGGCCGGAATCCACCCAGTCCCAGTCCATTTTGCAGGATTACCTCCGGGATAACGGCATGGAGGGTCTGGCGGAAAGGGTTTCCATGTCAAACTGTCCTCTGAGAAGGTCTCCCGGCTAAGGGGCGGAACCTGGCAGCAGAAGGGAACAAAAAGGGGGAGTCTGTCAATGGAAGCATGCCGCATTGCCATAATTTCAGATACACACGGCCTTTTGAGGGAGGAAGTAAAAGAGCGCCTGAAAACCTGTGAGAGGATTCTGCATGCAGGGGATTTTGATAAACCGGAGATTCTGAGACAGCTTGAGGAAATCCGCCCGGTCTGCGCAGTGCGCGGTAATGTGGATAAAGGCTGGGCAGAACACCTTCCGGCAGAACAGGAGATTACCCTGGCCGGATTTCGGATATATATGATTCATAACCGGAAAAATATTTCCCGGGAACTGTCCGGCGTGGATATAGTGGTCTGCGGACATTCCCACAGATACGGGGAAAAACGGGAAGACGGAATCCTGTACCTGAATCCCGGCAGCTGCGGCCCCAGGCGTTTCCGGCTTCCCATCACCATGATGATAGTCACGCTGTATCCAGGGGAACATCGTGTGAAAACAGAAAGAATTGAATGGGACTGCAGGGCTCCGGAACCTCCGGCGGAGAAGGATCTGCACAAACTGGTGAAGACCATTATAAAGGAAGTGCGGTCCGGAAGGACAGTGGAAGAGATTGCAGCCAGAAACCATGTGGAGGAGGAACTGGCGGAACAGATATGCAGGTTTTACCTGACGCATCCGGGTGTGGACGTGGACGGAATTCTGAACAGAATGGAACTGCGGTCCCGTTCTGAAAAAATTCCGCATTCATAAATAAAAGTATATTATCGGTTGGACGAGACATAATAAGGTAGTGCCGTGATTCCATAAGAAGCAGAGGGCGCCGGAAGCTGCAGAGCCTGAGAGAGGAATCGCACGGCTCCGAAAAACGGACAGAAAGGACGGGCCTGTGATGCCGGAAATGCTTTTCCGAAAATGCTCCGGATGCGGGCCGGGAAGGAGATTATGGTTAATTCAGATACGGTAAAACTACTGCAGGAATGTGATGCGGGAACCAAGATGGCGGTCAGGTCAATCAATGAAGTGATTGATAATGTCCGCAATTCCGATATGAAGCAGCTGCTCCGGGAGAGCAGAAATCATCATGAGAAACTGGGGAACGAAATTCATTCTCTTCTGAATGAATACGGAATGGAAGAGAAGGATCCGACACCCGTTGCAAAAGGCATGTCCTGGATGAAGACGAACATGAAAATGAGCATGGACAACAGCGATTCCACAGTGGCTGATCTTATCACAGACGGATGCAATATGGGAGTTAAAACCCTGAACAGGTACCTCAATGAATACAGGACGGCGGATCATAAGTCAAAAGATATCGGTACGAAACTGATTTCTATTGAAGAGAAGCTCTGCAGTGATCTGGAGCAGTATCTGTAGGCTGTTTTTGGGGGACGCCGCTCCTGTGAACTGCAGAGCAGCTGCAGGGCAGGCGGAGCGGCGGACTGTCCCGGTGCTGCCGGATTCGCATTGTACATAGAATTTCTGCAGAGCAAATAATCAGGAAGGAGATTTTTTTAATGAAGAAACAGCAGACTATCAAGAAGGAAGACGTAAATGTCTTATTTGACTCCCCCTATGTGAAGGTGGCGGATCTGCAGTACGGTCCCGGAAAACACTATTATGACGCAACCCGCAGGGAAATGGATGACCTGGCTGCGCTGAAGTCCGAAGAGGAATTCCGGAATATGCTGCCGGATGCGGCCAGTTGTTTTGTGATTCTGGACAGTCCGGAAGAAGAGCCCAGGCTTTTGCTTTCCTACGAATACCGCTATCCGGCGGGGCGTTTTCTGCTCAGCGTACCGGCGGGACTGATTGATAAGGAAGATCTGAATAAACCGGATCCCGTTCTGGTCACCGCAGTCCGGGAGATTCGGGAGGAGACGGGCCTGGAAATAAAGGACACGGATACTGTGAAGATCGTGAATCCGCTTGTGTTTTCTACCCCCGGAATGACGGACGAATGCAATGCCCTGGTGTGCACGGTGCTGCGATCAGCGGATTTGTCTGCACTGTCCCAGGAAGGGGCCGTGGGCTCAGAGCAGTTCGACGGCTTTGCGCTGCTGACCAAAAAGGCTGCCCGGGAGGCGCTGCGGACGGGACGGGATGAAAGGGGCAATTTCTATCCCCTGTATACCTGGGCTGCATTGGCTTATTTTGTGTCGGATATGTGGAAGGAAGAAGGGTGATTGATTGGGCTTTGTTTTCTTAAAATTTCATGAATTTGAAAAACAGACTGGAAAAGTGCACAAAATTCTGATATGATAAACATATTATATGTGAAAAATTCTGAATCCTGTAATTTTATCTCATAAAAATTTCCCTGTGCAGTGTTTTTTGGTCTATATGGCAGTGAAAGCTGCTTTTGACAGCTGTTCGTCACACTTTGTGGGGGATTGGATCATCTACAGATGATTTGCCGAATGAGGGAGGCATCAGGAAAAGAAAAACTGAAAAAGAGGTGATGCGGATGAACCAGAAACTGAAAGAAAAGATATTGGAATCCCTGTCCGCCGTGTTGCCCATAACGGGAATTGTGCTGCTTTTGAGCATTTTACTGGTACCCGTGGATCTGGGGACAATGGTGATGTTTATTGTGGGCGCCGTCATGCTGGTGATCGGCATGGGTTTTTTCCAGTTGGGGGCGGAGATGTCCATGACGCCTCTGGGGGAAGGCATCGGCGTTCAGATATCCAAAACCAGGCACATACCTTTGATCTTTCTGATCGGTTTTTCCATGGGAGCCATTATCACCATCTCGGAGCCGGATCTTCAGGTTCTGGCGGAGCAGGTACCGTCCATTCCCAACCTGACCCTGATTCTGACCGTGGCTGTGGGAGTGGGAATGTTTCTGGCGGTGGCTATTTTAAGGATTTTGTTCCAGATCAATCTCTCCACCATATTGATCGGATTGTATCTGGTGCTTATCGGAGTTTCCTTCTTTGTATCCAGGGATTTTCTGGCAGTGGCTTTTGACTCCGGCGGTGTGACCACCGGGCCCATGACGGTGCCTTTTATCATGGCAATGGGTGTGGGTCTTGCCTCTGTCCGCGGCGACAGAAACGCTTCCAGTGACAGCTTCGGTCTGGTGGCTCTCTCCAGTGTTGGGCCCATTCTGGCAGTGCTGATCCTGGGCATGTTCTTCAGTCCCAGCGGGGCGGCGTATTCGGCGGCGGGTGTGGCCCATGTGAGCACCACCAGGGATGTGGTGAAGGAGTTCCTCTTCAGCATGCCACCCTATGTGAGGGAAGTGCTGATTTCTCTGGTGCCTGTGGCAGGCGTGTTCATTCTGTTTCAGCTGCTGACCCACCGCTATCCCCGCAGGCAGGTCAAGCGTGTGACTGTGGGTTTTGCTTATACATATATCGGTCTGGTGCTGTTTCTCTGCGGGGTGAACGTGGGCTTTGCCCCGGTGGGTTCCCTGTTGGGAAATAGGATTGCGTCGGAGTCCTGGCGGTGGCTTCTGGTGCCCATCGGTATGCTCATCGGTTACTATATCGTAAAGGCGGAACCAGCTATCCAGGTGCTGAACCGTCAGGTGGAAGGGGTTACCAACGGTTCCGTTTCCGCCAAATCCATGAATCTGAGCATGTCTCTGGGCGTTTCCGCCAGTGTGGGCCTGGCTATGATCCGGGTGCTGACAGGGCTTCCGATTCACTGGATCGTGATACCGGGATATGTAATTGCGTTAATTATGTCACGGTTTGTGCCAAAGATGTTCGTGGGTATCGCTTTTGACTCCGGCGGCGTGGCCAGCGGACCCATGACCACTACATTCCTGCTTCCCCTGAGCATAGGGGCCTGCGAGGCTGTGGGGGGAAATCTGATGACGGATGCCTTCGGCGTGGTGGCGTTGGTGGCGCTGACACCGCTGATTGCCATTCAGCTCATGGGAGTCTGGTACCAGTACAAGCTGAATCTGGCAGGAACCAGTGTGGCACAGGATACGGAAGTATTGGATGTTATGGATGACATCATTGAGTTTGAGGAGGGCAGTGAAGATGGCGGACGAGCATAAAAAGATTGCTTTTCGAATGTTGTTCCTGATCGCCACACCGAAACTGGTGAATAAGGCGTTGGGAGTGTTCAAGGAAGGAAATGTCCCCATGCAGTATAGTTTTCATGCCCAGGGGACAGCGACCAGCGACGTCATGGACATGCTTGGACTGGACGGCGTGGACAAGAATATTCTGATGAGCATGATGCCCAGGGATTTTGCGGACGAAATGCTCCGAAAGCTGCGGAAAAAACTGCATCTGGGCATGCCCAATACCGGCATTGCCTTTACGGTGCTCATGTCCGGCGGTAGCGGCCATCTGGTTCAGATGGTGGAGAATCTGGAACCGGAAGAGAGCAAAAAATCATTGGAGAGGAATGAGGCGGATATGGCAGATCATGAATACAGTATGATCATGGCGATCGTAAACCAGGGATTCAGCGAGGATGTGATGAATGCGGCCAGACCCAAGGGAGCCTCCGGGGGCACCGTTTTTCACAGCAGACGCATCGGGAGCCAGGAGGCCATGAAATTCTGGAAGATCAGCGTGCAGGAAGAACGGGAAGTAGTCATTATTCTGGCCACAAAGGAAGACAAACTGGCCATCATGCAGGAGATCGGCAGGCAGTGCGGCATGCAGAGTAAGGCTCAGGGTGTGGTGATGTCCCTGCCTGTGGACGGGATTGTGGGTCTGGACTGACGACGGGACACATGGGGGCTTTTTACCCGTTATTGGCGTAACTGTTCAGGCAGGGGGCATGAATGTCACTCATTGGCCTCATAGAGATAAGACTGTCCCTTTTTCCCTACCCTTGTTACCGTATCCAGGTGAAACAGGATATTCAGCACCACCTGGGCCAGGGAAAGGGGGATGCGGGCTGCCTTTGCGAAATCCCTGGAAGTGAAGGCGCCCTCCAGTTCAAGGGGAACAAACTGCAGGAAATCCCGGGGCTCGTAAAGCTCGATCTCCTGCACCAGTTCTGTGGGAATGCGGTCATAACGGCTTGCGCCTTTCTTTTTATCTTTGCTCCAGCCATTCAGCAGCTTATATTCTTCCATATCCATAAGAACCAGGCGCAGGCGCAGGTTCGGATTCTTCAGGAACATTTTGATTTTGTACAGTTCCGGAAAAACCACATAGGGTGTACCTTTCCGGGGGGACTTCCGCTTCCTGCTCAGGGTGCCGGTGTCTTCGTCGATCCAGATAATCCACTTTTCCCGGGGAATGGGGTACACAATGGTCACCGGGTACAGGGGCAGGAATGCGGTGAGTTTTCCCCGCATTTTATCAAACTGCCTGGTCTGGATCTCAATGATCTCCCCGTTGGCAAAGATATCCGCCACATAATTCTCAATGGGAATTTCCTGACGGTCTTCGTCTGGTTCATAATAATTCTTCAGAATGGCATGGACGGTTTTCTCCGACAGTGTACCAATGCCCAGGCGCTGTCTGTCGATTCCGATCACTTTTCTTTTTGCATTTTCAAAGGCTCTTTGGTCCGGCATGGGGCTTGTCTTCTACCTTTTCCTTTCAGAAGTCAGAACAGGGGCTAAGTTGAGCTGGCTATTCTTAAAGATTGCTGCTCTTCACGGCTGCGCCGTTCCTTGTGACAGAAACTACCTGTGAACGGCAACTAAAGTTTACCATACTTTGGAATTTACAGCAACAGGGTGTTCCAGGCTGCCTGGAGCTTTGGTGCACCATGAAAATATAATAGCTTACCAGGGGAGCCAATGGGGCGATTATGTCAGCTGCCGGACACTAAGGAAGGGAGCTGGTGCCAATGGTTACATACTCTGATTTGATTCAGTTTGTAATTATGCTTTGTGCTGTGATAACTCTTGTTGTATACATTGCACGCAAAAAATAGCGCCCTCGCTCTGGTAAAGTAAGGCGCTATTTTGCACTAATAATTTGCCGGCGGCTAGCTGTACTCTAGCCATTGGCTCTCTTGATAAGCATATTATATCCCATTCAGACAGAACCGTCAAGCAAAAAAACGGCTCTTGCAAGGTAAACGTTGCAATTTGCGCTCTGTGCAATTTTGCGAGACATGTTTATTCCGGGATCTGCGGAATAAAATCTTGCTTTTTCGGGCAGGGCATGCTATGCTGAAGAGGTGTTTCGGAAACGGTTTTCAGGCCGGATTAGGCTGAGAGTGGGGTTTTCCGGAAGGCGGAAAAACGGAAAGGAGTCTTCTATATGATGAGATATGTTAAGTCTGCATAGCACTGGCTATTGCAGGACAAACAGCGGAGCTGCATGTTAGCAGTCGGTCCGCTGAAATTGAATTGTTATAGCCAATGCTTTCCTGACATTGTGGATTCACGTCGCACAGTAACGCGGCTGTGAATGGAAATGGGAAATTGTCAATGAAGGAGGCAGACATGGGCTATAGAAGAGCAGAAGAAATTCTGCCGGGTGAGATTATAGAATTGATACAGCAGTATGTTGACGGAGCGAGCATATATATTCCGCGGAAGCAGGAGAACAGGCAGGAATGGGGGGCCCAAACCTCTTACCGGGTGGAGCTGCAGGACAGAAACCATCTGATTTACACAGATTATCTGTCCGGTGTGTCCATGGATGAACTGGCTGAGACTTATTTTTTATCCGAAAAAAGCATACAGCGGATTATTCGACAGGAGAAACTGTCGCACAGGGGCTGACTGAATGTCGGCTCTTTTTTATGCGCAGGCCGTGTACAAAGTGCGGCTTATCGCACTTGTAAATTTGCCACTAAAGAGGCGCACGGGCCACGCGGCGAGCAGGGATAAAATCGCCCCTGCTCGATTAGATAAATCATGCAGTTTGTCCAGAGTAATCAGGTCCGGAAAACCTGAGTCAGGAATTTCAGTTTCCGACTCAGGAAGGCCGGGCAAAAGTTGCTGCTGTGGTCAAAGCCAATGGCAGAGAAAGGGTCACTTGCGTAAAACGGGTACCCAGATCTCCCAGGTATAATTTTCATTGATTTCCCCGCTTGGGTACACATCCAGATTGGGAGCCGTTTCATCCCGTCTGTATTGGCTTGTCGGAAGCCATTCTGTCAAAATTCTGGTATAGGCCTCATCATATTTGTCATAGCCAGTCTGTCCGTAAAAGGAAAAGACAGCCCAGGTTGCAGCGGGAATGGTTTCCACAGAGAGCGTAATGCCTTCCGGTTTTGCCTCTTTGTACTCAGCGCCGATTATGGTTTTTACCTTATCGCTTCCGGGCGTACAGAAATATGCGCTGACTTGATAAAAGGGTTCTGTGTAATAACTTGGGCCAACCTGAGACAATCGCCTCCGGCGAATATATTCCGAGACAGATATTCCTGCCATAAAGGAAAATATCCGCGAAAATTCGTAGACGGAACAGCCCACAATCCGCGCAAGCGAACTGTATTGTATCGGCTGTGTCAGGTTTTCTTCTATATATGCTATGACACGATTCATCCCATGAAGCCAGTCCATACAATCCCTCCTCTTCTGTTTTTTATTGTAAAGGAATGCCGTTCCTTTTTCCTTACATCTCTTGTTGGATTTGGATAGATTCAGGTAATATTTTATCACAGGCCTGCGGCATGGGCGAGAGAATATTTTAGAAAATATATTTCGATAAAAAATATACATTGACAGGTGAGGTATATTGAGATATAGTATATTCAGAAAGGAGGAGAACCTATGTCGATTACCTCCGATATTTTACGGGGACACACGGAAGCCATTATTTTGGCGCATCTTCTGGAGCAGGATAGTTACGGCTACCAGATCAACAAGGACATTATGAAAAAGACAGACAACCGCTGTGAACTGAAGGAAGCCACCCTGTATTCCGCATTCCGCAGACTGGAGCAGGCGGGATACATACGCACCTATTGGGGAGACGAGACGGTGGGCGCCCGGAGACGCTATTATTCCATTACGGAAGAGGGACGCAGAGCCTACCAGGTTTATAAGCGGGACTGGGAAGAGGCCAAGGCAGACATTGACAGGCTGCTGAAGTAGCAGGGCGCGGAAGAAAATCTTTCGGGAGGCCTGAAAAAGGGAAATGTTCAGACAGGGTACTGAACGGTTGCAAAAGATCCAAAGAAAGAAGAAAAGGGAGAGGAAAAGCATGGAAGAGAAGATCAGACAACATATAAAGGAGCTGTTTGCGAAGGCTCCCAGAACCAGGAAGGCCATGGAGCTGAAGGAGGAAATGGCCCAGAATACCATAGAGAAGTACCAGGATCTTATTGCCGAAGGATATTCCCAGGAGGACGCCTGGCAGATGGTCATTGCATCTATAGGGGATGTGAGGGAGCTGTTTCGAGAATTGGAGGAACCGGATCTGTATTTGTCTGAGGAGGATCGGAAGAAGAAAGCCCTGCTGAAGGCCCTGGCCATAGGACTCTACATTTTTGCAGGGGTGGCACTGATCGCCTGGATGTACATTTCGGAAGCATTCTTTTATAAGATACCGGATATAGGGCTGCTTGGTCTGATTGGGGCAGGGCTGCTGTGTATTATGCCTACCTGTATACTGGTGTATGCAGCAAATATGTATCCCAATTACAACAAAGGGGAGATGAACATGGTGGAATCCTACCAGGAGGCCCGGCGTGCCAGAAGCAGGGAAAAGGCCCTGAAGTATTCCGTCAGCGCCATCATTTGGCTTGTGACGCTGATGCTGTACTTCATTATCAGTTTTGTGACACTGCGCTGGGATGTTACCTGGATTGTCTTTCTGATGGGAGGCTGTGCACAGGCTGTTTTATTCCTGGTTCTCAGCCTGAAACAGGAGAAGAGGGCGGAATAAATCCCCATTGAAGCCCATAGCAGAAAAAGGCGCAGGCAAAATAAGGCCAGGAAAAGAAGCGCAGGGAAAAGAAGTTAAGGCAAAATAAGGCCAGAGAAAACAAGCGCAGGAAAAAGAAGGGCAGGAGAAAGATGAGAAAGTTAAAAATCGCGAGTATAATTTTTTTCAGTGGAGTGGCCATCTGCCTGTGCGCCATATTGGCACTTTCCCTGGAAAGGGCAGGAGGGCATGCGGGAGAAGGCGACAGAGGCAGGTACCATCTGGTAATGGAGCAGGAAATTCCCATGGAAGAGGTTCTGAACATTGACTATGGAATGACATTCAATGACGTACTGTTTTATCCTGGAGAAGGGGACAGCATTGTGGTGCGGGAGTATTTGAATTTTGAGCCAAAGGAAAAGCAGATTTCCACCGTAGAGTGCAGGGATGGGGAAATTCTGGTGAAAGGTGTCAGCAGAAGGCGCTTTGCGTTTTTCACTTTCCACAGTTGGGATGGGTACACGGAAATTTATCTGCCTGCGGGTTTTTCCGAAGGTCTGGAGGAGCTTTCCGTAAAGACGGTAGCCGGTGATGTGCGTTCAGAAATTCCTCTTTGGGAAGCGGAGCGTGCATTTGTGAACAGTACAAGCGGGGATATTTCTTTTCCGGAGTTGAGGACTGAGGAACTGAGGGTGGTTTCCACCAGCGGTGATATCTGGTTGGAGACTTTGGCCGGGCAGATTTCCGTGTCCACCACCAGTGGGGACATCAGCCTGGGGCAGACGGAAGGAAATGCGAAGGTTTCCTCCACAAGCGGCGAGATTCAGGTGGGAGAGGTTCAGGGAGATGTGACCGTGTCTACCACAAGCGGGGATATTTCCATGGGAAAGATTCAGGGCGATATAAATTTCTCCACCACCAGTGGAAATATCAGGCTTCAGGAGGGGAAGGGGCAGCTTGAAGGGGAGAGTACCTCGGGGGATGTGCGGTTGGATCTGTTGGACGGAGGATTTCAGGTGAAGAGCACCAGTGGTGAAGTGACTCTGCTGAATGGAACCGGATGGGGGAGAGTCGGCACGATTTCCGGGGATGTGAGGGCATATCTGGATGAGCTTACAGGCGACTTGACAGTGTCCACCACCAGTGGGGAGGTGGAGCTTGGGCTGCCGGAGTCCGCCTCTCTGACATTGGATTTCGATTCCACCAGCGGGGACTGCGATACCTTCTTTGATGAGGCGCTTCAGTTTAATAAGAGGGGAAATCAGGCCCGGGGGCAGTACGGGGGCGGGAAGAACGAGGTAAGTGTTTCTACGGTCAGCGGAGATCTGCGGATAACGGCAAGATAACGGCAACAGATCAGCGCCCTGTTTGAATAGTAGCGATAATGGAGAAGCTTGGTAACAGTTCAGACAGGGCACTGAACTGTTACGAGAATGCACATAAAACGCGGAAAGAATGCGTTTTGCCGCCCGCAAGTCTCGCAAAATTGCACAGAACGCAATTTTGACTTCGCGAGAGGGGCTGTCTGAACTGTTACGAAGATTGGAGAAGAATGATGGAAAAGTGAGGAGAGCCGGATTGCGGGGAAGGGGGAAGGATGGTATAATGGGGAAAGCCGAGGGGAAAGATTCCCTGTGGTAGGATATAGCTGTATGGAGATACGGGGGATGCAGGGGAGCTGCGGAGGGGTTTTATGTTCAATGAGATATGTATATATGAGGCAAAATCAACGAAATTGGATGAAATTGAAGATTTAATGAAGGAAGTGGCTGAATTTTATTTGAAGCAGGAAGGTGTCATAGACGTACATTACATAAAACGGACTCACCGGCAAAAAGACTTTAATGCAGTAAAAGAGGGGGAATTGCCGATTCGTCTTACAAGAGATACGGGGAAAGTGACGTATGTTCTGTATTGGGTTTTGGAGAATGAAGAAGCACATGCAAGAGTATCTAAGCTTGGTATAGAGAAATTTTATAAACGTTGGAATCGATGTTTAACCACAATGCCTAAAATCATTCTGGGCGAGAACATTGTCTGACTGCATATTTCATATGATGGACTTCTTGATTTATGCAGACATTTTTCGAAAAGGGAGTAAGCGAAATACAGGAACAGAGCAGATGACATACGAAGAATTTTGTGCCGGATTTCAGATCAGGCTAAATGAGCAGCAGGCAGAGGCGGTACGCAGTGTGGAGGGACCGGTGCTGCTGCTTGCGGTGCCTGGAAGCGGAAAGACTACGGTGCTGATTACCAGACTGGGTTATATGATTTATTGTGCAGGGATTCTGCCGGAAGAGATATTGACACTGACCTATACAGTGGCCGCCACCCATGACATGGCGGCCCGTTTTCGTGCTTATTTTGGGGAGGAACTGGGCGGACGTCTGGAATTCCGTACCATCAACGGCGTCTGTGCCAGGATTATTCAGTATTACGGAAGGCTTATCGGAAAAAGCGCGTTTACCCTGCTGACAGATGAGAAGGCTGTGACGGCCATGCTGTCCGGCATTTATCAGAAAGTGGAGGGCGCTTATCCGGCGGGAAGTGATATCAAAAATATCCGCACTCTGATCACTTATATTAAGAACAGTATGCTTACCGGGGAGGAAATCCGTAAGCTGGAGGAAGGCTGCGGTTTTCGGATAGGGGGAATGTACCAGAACTATTGCGGGGAGCTGCGGAGCCGGGGGCTGATGGATTATGACGATCAAATGACATATGCCTATGCGATTTTACGGAAAAGTCCGGAGACGCTGCAGTATTTTCAGAACCGGTATCCCTATCTCTGTGTGGACGAGGCCCAGGACACATCGAAGATTCAGCATGAAATCATCCGTATTCTGGCAGGAGAGCAAGATCAGCTCTTTATGGTGGGGGATGAGGATCAGAGCATTTATGGCTTCCGGGCCGCCTATCCGGAGGCGCTGCTTCGCTTCGGGCAGGACCATCCCGGGGCGAAAGTGCTGTTGATGGAGGAAAATTTCCGCTCCAATGCCAGGATTGTGGAGGCGGCAGACCGTTTTATTCAAAAAAATGTCTTCCGTCATGAGAAACATATGCGTGCGGCTCGTCCGGCAGGGGCAGAGATTCGGGAGATAGAGTTGAAAGGCCGGAGTGTTCAGTATCGGTATCTGGTGAAAGTGGCACAGGACTGCAGAACCCAGACGGCGGTGCTGTACCGGGATAACGAGAGCGCGCTGCCATTGGTGGACCTGTTGGAGCGGCAGGGGATTCCCTATCGTATCCGCAGCGCGGAACTGGCTTTTTTCACCCATCGGGTGGTTCTGGACATTCAGAATATGATTCTTTTTGCGGAAAATCCCGGGGATACGGACTTATTTTTACAGGTTTATTATAAGCTCTCCACTTATATCAGCAAGGAGAATGCGGTGCGGATCTGTGAAATCAGCAGAGAGAAGAAGCTGGGGGTACTGGAAACGGCCATCTTTCACGGGGGACTGCAGCCAAAGGTCAGGGAGAGCTGCATGGAGATTTGCTCCGGCCTGAAGAAACTCCTGAAAGATACGGCGGAGCAGGCGGTAAACCGGATTGTCCGGGAACTGGGGTATGGGGATTATCTGGAACGGGCGGGCCTGGGGGACGGCAGGCTTTTTGTGCTGCGGGCATTGGCCAGGAACGAGGAGTCTCCCCGGAGACTGGTGGAACGTCTGGCTGAGCTGCAGGAGATCATCAAAGAGAAGAAAAACGATCCGAAGTGTAAATTTATTCTCTCAACCATTCATGCCAGCAAAGGTCTGGAATATGATACGGTCTATCTGATGGATGTGATTGACGGCATTTTTCCGGAAGGCGAGCCGGGGCAGGGGAAGATGGCCGGGGAGAAGAGCAGGGACAGCATACCCGGAAGCATGAGAGCTGAAGCGGACAGGGACCTGGAGGCATATGAGGAAGAGCGTCGGCTGTTTTATGTGGGAGTGACCAGGGCTAAAGAGAGATTGCTTATTTTTACGGTAAACCGAAAATCTGTATTTGCAGAAGAACTTATACGGGGTGGGATATCTGCGCTGTCCAGGCAGACCCGGGAAAGAGCGGATCTTCGGATTGGCGCCGTCAGGGCTGTACAGGGGGGATTCCGAAAGGGGAGAGAGGGGAACGCTTTTTCAGGGGAAGCATTTGCGCAGTTCTGTGAGGCTCTGGGAGAGGGACTGATTGTAGTACATAAAAAGTTCGGGAAGGGTGTCGTTGCTGAAATGGAGGAAAACTGGGTGATAATTCGGTTTGAGGAGCGGGAACGGCGATTTGAGCTGAAGACTTTATTTGAAAACAATCTTTTGAAGTTGCAGTGAAGACGGAATTCGTCAGAAAACGGACTGCCGCGTGATTCATCATCCATGAGGCAGCCCTGGAGCGTCGGGAGATTTTTGTTTATAGTCTGGAGGCAAATTTGCTTCGGTCTGCAGCGGGAACTTTTATGGCTTCCATTGCCTGTTCGGCTGTCCATTTCATAGTATCCATCAAATTTATGATGGAGGAGAGTATGGCATTATCGGAACCTTTCGCCATGCCTTGTTCTAATCCCTGCGCCATGCCGTCGGCAATGGCTTTTGCATAGGCCTTTGCGCTTGCCTCTTCCAACATTTGGTCGATTTCATCTTTCATCAGTTCTCTCAATGCTTCACACATACCAGACTTCCTCCTTATTTCCTGATATAATCCTGCATTTGCGGAGACACTTACCTGCAGGACTGCATCTATGTTGTTGCGCTCGCCCGGTTTTGTGAGTTGTATGGTCTGTGCAAGAAATGTGCGTACATCCTCTTCCCGGGCATTTTTTGAAAGGATTCGCAGACTGCTGTGTTTTTCTTGGTTTAGCCGGCCGGTTACCACGATTTGTGTGTGAAAGAGTGTATTTCCACAGACATAATAAATTCCCGGATAGCGTTCTTCCAGAGAATTGCCGGATTTATGAAAGCGTCGAACAGTTCTCTTGGATAACTTTCGCGGAAAATGGATACCGTCAGTTCTTCCGCGGGAATCTGATTTACAGTGTCTCCCAGCCCTTTATACAGGCAGGCATACCCGATTGTCTTATAATAGTCGTCAATGGACAGAGCGTCATCCGGACTTTTGTATTCTATTACATTATATTTTTTGAAAATTCTCCCGATTTCATTCTCTATCTGTATATCTGACAGCTTTTTTATGATCAGCAGATCCATCTGGAGCGGCTCTTTGCTGAGATTATACTCGCGCAGAAATTCAAGGATGTCTTTATTAGAGAGTAGTTCAAGCTCCGCAGCCCCGTAGAAGCCCGGGTGCCATTGGATGGCTGTCTTTTCTAGTTGGCATGCCATAGGCGTTACCTCCGATTCCTCATCTGATTTGATTTGTTGTTACCGTGAGATTAGCCTGGGCTGAATCCTTTATCTGCCTGTGATTTTTGCTGCTTTATGTCTTTACCATCAGTATATAGGAAATCCTTTTACAAGGCAAGTATGGATTGTGGTTTTCGTGTATTGCACGAAAGAGTCATTTACGCCTGACTGCTTTCTCCATGGGCAGTCCTGTGCAGTAGTCCAGCTGCCTGGGCTCGTATTCCTCGTTTTCGCGCTGCCTGGTGTAGCCTGTACAGCGCCAGGTGGGCTCTTCCAGGTTTTTCCGCCAGGGCCTGTGCTCCCACTGATATCCCCGGAAGGGATCTCTGGTGGTGTTCATCCATTCCAGAAGCAGTTTGTGCAGACGGACTTTTTCTTCATCACAGGATTCGTCCTCAATCAGATTTCTCATTTCGTAGGGATCTTCCTGTGTATCGTAAAATTCATCCACCGGATCCAGCAGATGCACGGCCAGCTTATAGCGTCCGTCGTAAATGGCCCGCATCATCTGCAGACCGCCGAAGCCGTCGTGATCGATTTCATATCTGGTAAATTCCGTAATAATGTAGTCGTTTGTCTGTATTTCCGGATGATATACCTCCTGAAGAAGACTTTTTCCCTCAAAACATTTGGGAATGGGGATGCCCATGTATTCCAGAACCATGGCGGGAAGGTTGATGTGGCTCACCGGGTGTTCATCCACCACGCCTTCGGGAACTCCGGGGCCTGCAATCAGCAGAGGAATCCGGGCGATTTCATTATATATTACAGGTCCCTTGGCGTGCAGACAGTGGCTTTCCATGCCGTCGCCGTGATCCGAGGTATAGATAACCATTGCCTCCGGGGCATATGTTTTGATACAGTCCAGTACCCGTCCCAGTTCGGAGTCCGCAAAGGCATTGCAGCCCAGGAATCCGGATACATGGATTTTCACAGCATCCCGGTCTGTTTCCCGGTTTTTGCCGGCCCAGTATTTCTGGTAGTTTGGTTTCCCTTCCAGTGTGTCCCACACGTTGGGGGCTTTGGGGAATTCGTAGCCTGCAAACATGGAGGCATAGGGTTCCGGGCAGAGACAGGGATCGTGGGGCTCATCCAGAGAGACAGTCAGGAAAAAATCTTCTTCCCCGTGTTTCTGTAAAAAGTCCAGAGCCCGGTTTACGCAGCGGTGGCCGAAGGTAAAGTCCGCAGAAATGTTTTTTCCGCTTGTGGCGCTGTCCCGGGAGGTCACACGCTCTTCATCTGTCAGTTCTTCCAGGT
Organism: uncultured Lachnospiraceae bacterium; assembly: GCA_947367855.1. Taxonomy (GTDB): domain Bacteria; phylum Bacillota; class Clostridia; order Lachnospirales; family Lachnospiraceae; genus Acetatifactor. The sequence continues at coordinate 149,720 of CANBFE010000004.1, forward strand.
AGCAGCGCATGTCATACCAATATTCCGGATCCCATCCTTCCGGGCAGGCGCCCAGGCCGAAGTAGTCTCCTCCGTCCAGATGCCATTTCCCTATGTAGGCCGTGCGGATGCCGTTGTCTGTAAGGCGCTGCCCAATGGTCTTTACATTGGCGCCCAGGGGGATGCAGTTTGAAAAGCTGCCGTTGGAATGGGGGTAGGTGCCGGTGAACAGGGCCGAGCGGGCAGGGCCGCAGACCGGCTGGCAGGTGTAGGCGTTCTGGTAGCGGATGCCGTTTTCCGCCAGACGGTCCAGATTTGGCGTGTGCATGTCCGGATTGCCGTAGCATCCTACCATATCCTGCCGCGTAGCGTCTGTCATCAGCAGGATAATCTGTTTTCTGGAATGAGTCATCAGGTAGTCCTCCTTGCTTTTATCAGTTTATTTTATGTATAGTATAAAGTGTTATATGGAACAAGTCAATAAAATAAGTAAGCGGATAAAATATGGGAAAGTGATAGGAAAAAGTGAAAAAGTGAAAAAGTGCAAGAAATGACAGGGGAAAAGCCGGATGAAAATTATAAGGGAATTCAAGGAAAAAACAGGTAAAGCGGTTCACGGGTATCAGATGGATATCAGAATCAACAAGGCAATCGCAATATTTTCTTTTTTTCCAGGTTGTTTAAGAAGAAGACCGGGTTTTCCCCTAAGGATTATCGTAATGCCTTTGTGGATAATCCTTAGGGGCTGATTTTACTGTGCTTCCAGGCGCTGCAGGGCAGCCAGCGCGTAGGCATTTCCCTGTTCGGCTGACCGGGAATACCACTCCCTGGCTTTTTTCATGCTTTTCTGCATGCCGAAACCCTTTTCGCAGAAGCAGCCCAGATTGTACTGCGCACTGGCATCCCCTCTTTTGGCTGCCTCTTTATACCATCTGGCGGCTTCCTGAGGACTCTGCTCCACGCCCCGTCCATAGGCGTAACAGACTCCCAGGTTGATCATGGCCTGGAGGGAACCCTGGGCGGCCGCGCGGTGGAACCAGGCAGCTGCCTTTTCGAAATCCTGGGAAACCAATTCTCCCCTGAAATAGCAGCGGCCTATGATTTCCTGGGCATCAGCGTGGTTTTGCTCCGCTGCCGCGCCAAACCATTTCAGGGCCAGGCTCCCGTCCTGGTCTCTGCCTGTGCCGGAGCTGTAGCAGAGCCCCAGATTGTATTGGGCGTCTGCATGCCCCTGTTGGGCGGCTTTCTGGAACCAGTCCGCAGCCAGGTCTCTGTCCTGGGGAACCCCGGAGCCTGTGCTGTAACAGAGGGCCAGCTTATACTGGGAGCCTGCATGGCCCTGTTGGGCGGCTTTCCGGAACCAGTCCGCAGCCAGGTCGGGGTCCTGCTCTGTCCCCAGGCCTTGCTCACAGAAAAGGCCAAGCATGTACTGGGCCTGTTCGTCTTCCTGTTCCGCAGCCTTCTGGTACCACAGGAAGGATTGTCGGAAATCCTGTTTCACGCCCGTGCCGTTCTTGTAGAGCACGGCCAGGTTGTACTGTGCGTCCACATTGTCCTGCGCAGCAGCCTTTTCGTACCATTCTACGGCCTTTTGGTAGTCCTGTTCCACGCCTCTGCCGCTTTCATAATAGTAGGCTAAGCTGAACTGGGCTGAGTCATTTCCCTGTTCTGCGGATCTTTCAAAGCATTTGGCAGCCTGTTCGTAATCCTGGTCTGTTCCACAGCCTCTTTCGTAGAGTTTTCCCAGATGGTACAGGGCGTTCGGCTGATTCTGGTCTGCAGCCCTGCGGTACCATTCCAGAGCCTTGGCATAGTCCTGTTCCACGCCTTTTCCGTTTTCATAACACCATCCGAAGCTGTACTGGGAATCAGGGTCTCCCTGTCCGGCGGCCTTTCCGTGCCATTCCGCAGCCTTTGCAAAATCCTGCTTTACGCCCTGGCCGTGCTCATAGGCAAAGCCCATGCTGTACTGGGCCAGAATGTGTCCCTGCACGGCAGCTTTCAGGTACCAGGCTATGGCCTTGATATCGTCCTGCTCCACGGCCAGGCCATTTTCATAGTGGTAACCAAGATTGTATTGCGCGCTGGCATCTCCCTGATCGGCAGCCTTCCGGAACCATTCCAGGGCCTTGGCATAATCTTGTTCCACACCCAGGCCGTTATGATAGCAGTAACCAAGACTGGACTGGCCGTCCGCATCTCCCTGATTCGCAGCCTTCCGGAACCATTCCACGGCCTTCTCATTGTTCACAGGAACGCCTCTTCCGTCGGCATGGCAGTTTCCCACTGCGTGTTGGGCTTTGGCGAAATTCTGCCTGGCGGCTTCCGAGAACCAGTAGTATGCCGCGTCATCATTCTGAGGGGTTCCAAGGCCGTATTCATAGCATACCCCAAGATTGTGCTGGGCGTTGGCGTAGCCTGCTGTCGCCGATTTTTGGTAATACTCCACGGCCTTTTCGGGGTCCTGCTCCACGCCGTGGCCGCTGCTATAGCACTGGCCCAGGTTAAACAGGGCCACTTCGTCCCCCTGTTCTGCAGCTTTCAGATACCATTCCACGGCTTTTTCCGAATTCTGGGGCACGCCTCTTCCCAGTTCATAACAGAGCCCAAGGCTGTTTTGAGCGTTGGGATGGCCCAGCTTTGCCGCCTTTTCGTACCAATAGGCAGCTTTGTCAAAATCCTGCTCAACCCCTGTGGCAAAGTAGTAGCAGTTTCCCAGATTACGGATGGCATCCACGTCGCCGCCCTCTGCCGCTTTTTGGTACCAGTAGACGGCTTTTTCCTTGTCCTGTTCTACGCCCTCTCCGTAGTCATAACAGAAGCCAAGGCTTCGCTGTGCGGCTGCATGGCCCTGTGCGGCTGCCTTTTGGTACCACTCTACAGCCCTGGCATAATCCCTGGCTACGTGCCAGCCGCGTTTATAGCAGTCTCCCAACCGGTCCTGGGCATCGGCGTTGCCGGCTTCTGCCGCTTTGCGGATGGAGGAGGTTCCGAAGGCCAGCAGTTCCTCCGCAAAGGCTTCTGCTGCTTCCTCTGTGTCATCAGGCGCACCGGGATGGGAAGCGACGGCATAAGGTTCGAATGGGCTTGGTAAATCAGACATTGTGACTCCTTTCTTCATTTAGGAAAATAGCGTATCCTAAATTTATAAAATATGTATATCTCATATTATATCATGGTTTTGCCGGATTTTCTTCCCAAAGTTCGTCTTATATGCATGTAAGGCGAACTTTTTTTCATAACTCTGATTATTCTATACCTTTTATCAGTGCATTGCAAGATAGTGCAGCAAAATATAGCTTTTGCGTTTTGTGCAGATTTGCTGTTTCTGCCAGTTGTTATCAGGAAAAGTGTGTAATATTTTGGTGTTCTGCAGACGGAAAGCCGAAACGGCAGGAACTGGAATAATAGAAAGCGGAGCTGTAAATCAGGTGCCATTGTTAATATTTTGTGTCCGGTGCTGTATCAAATGTGGAAAAAGTTCGCCTTACATGCATATAAGACGAACTTTTCAGACCAGAAAAAATACATTATATCGTATATTTATGCCGTTTTGTCAGAAACGGCAATGTCTGGCAGGGAGGAGGCAGGGCGTGATAGATTATAAACCTTTCTGGGAGACCCTGAAACGGTCTGGAGAGACAACATACACGTTGGTTACCAGACACAGGATATCCAGTGCTACCATAGACAAGCTGCGGAAGAACAAGCCTGTAAACACCACCACCCTGGACGGGCTGTGTGGGATACTGGGGTGCACCCTGGGGGATATCGTGCGGTATGTGCCGGACGAAAGAGAGCCTGAATGACATTGACCATGAATCGGCTCTGAACAGTAACTTTCCTCTTGCTTTCTTCAGCCGTTTCCCGTACACTGTTATTAGAGTGTTCACAGGTGCATGGGGGCGGGCCATAGGGAATGGAGGTACGGATGGCGGGCAAAACGGTCAGAGAGAGATTGGAAGGCAGGGAGCTGAAGATATTTTGTGTTTTTTCCATCGGAATGCTGTTGGCAGCGGGACTGGCAGGCATGGCAAAGGATGGGGAGGGCCCTCTGGAAGTGCTCCGGGGGCTGTGGACCATTGTGATTTCCCGGGACGCGCTGATCACGGACTATTTGGAGCTGGCCGGATATGGCGCTGCGTTTGCAAATGCTGCCCTGGTTATGGCCATGGGCATGGGACTGCTGTACCGGGAGGCTGTCCATTTCACGGGTCTTACCATGGCAGCGGTTTTTATCAATGTGGGCTATGGCCTCTGGGGAAAGAACCCGGTGAATATTTTGCCGATTTTACTGGGAGCGTCCATCTATGCCAAGATACATGGCTATCGGTTAAGCAGATATTTATATACGGCACTCTTCGGCACTTCTCTGGCGCCTCTGGTGACGGAGCTTGTTTTTCTGCTGCCTTTTGACAGGAGAATCAATCTTCTGGCAGCAGTGGGAACAGGAATCCTGATTGGTTTTATTCTGCCGGGGCTTTCTGCGCATACAGCGTCCACCCACATGGGTTTTACTCTGTTTAACGTGGGATTCTCTGCAGGAATCCTGGCTTTTGTCATGGTGTGCATCCTGAAATCTTTCGGGTTGGAGTGTGAGTCCGTGCTGATCTGGGGGGAGGGAAGGCCGCTGTGGATCGGACTTGGCCTGTATGGATATTTTTTACTGACATTTTTGTATGGGCTGTATCTGAGTGGGGGACAATTAAAGGGGATTTTAAAAATATGGAAACATCCCGGCAGGGCTGTTGCGGACTTTGTTCTTATGGAGGGAGTGGGAAACACTCTGATGAACATGGCCATGGTGGGGGCTGTCTGTGAGACGTATATCTATCTGATAGGAGGGGACCTGTCGGGACCCGTGGTAGGCGCCATTTTGACGGCATTTGGCTTTGCGGCATTCGGAGCCCATGTAAAGAATTATCTGCCCCTGCTGTGCGGTGTGTTCCTGTCCACATTTTTAAACCGGTTCAGTCCTACTACCCCGGGGGTGCAGCTGGCGGCGATTTTTGCGGTTGGCCTGGCTCCCATTGCGGGACGGTTCGGTGTAATTGCCGGAATCTTTGCGGGTATGCTCCACACGGCCATCGCCATGTGCACATCCCAGATGTACGGTGGACTGAACCTGTATAATAACGGCTTCAGCACGGGCTGGGTGGCTATGGTGATGGTGCCTGTGATGGACAGTATCCTGTTGGATTATAAAAACAGAAAAAGGAAGGGAAAAAATGTTTGACGAACAGAGAAAAGCGGCGAAAATCGTGGCGGAGCTGACTATGTTTTTTCTGTCGGTGGGAGCCGATGACATCAGTTCCAGGATCAGAAAGAAAGACGGTCAGGGAATTCTTACCTTCCGGGCAAACTACAGGCCGGAGGAGGAAGACCGTCTGAAGGACCTGGAATGCCTGAATGAGCAGCGAAACGACGGCATTGAGGATATCTACTGGGAACTGGCGGGATCCGGAAATTTCGGGGAAACCAGCCAGCTTCATCTTGTGGGAATGATGGTGGACCGGGCAGAAGTTCGGATTGAGGACGGTTTTGTAAATCTGACATTATATAAGAAGAGCAGGGACTGAACTGACAATGGCAAAGAGAGGAAAAATGGGACGCCTTGTGCTTCTGCTCCTGGCGGTTGTTCTGGTATACTTGGGCATCCGGCTTTATCCGGTGTGGAAGGCGGCAGTATATCTGGAGAAGCAGCTGGATATGGAACACTGCGCCTATGAAATGGAAGTGGTTCTGGACAGGGAGGTATTTCCGGAAGGTAGTGACAGGGCATTCAAAATTATGGCGGAGCTGACAGGTCTGAAAGAAACGGATCTGTATAAGCTGACGATGAAAGGGGAAGTATGGGAGGATCTCATACACATTCTGGTTTTCCCCGGGGAAGCTTCAGCTCCGCTGGCTGAGCTTTATCTGGGAAATGACATTGCTGTCATAAATGAAACCATGCTTTATAATACCATCCGGGATAATCTGGTGGAAAAATATGCCCTGTTGGGGACGGTGATGCCCAGGCAGGAGGAAACCCTGTACATAACACTGGAACAGACAGAGCAGCTGTTTGGCCTGGATCTGGGAAAGGTGCGTGACTTCCGGTTGGACGGAATAAATACCGATATCGGGGCAGGCGGATATTTTCTTCTTCTGGCAGTTATGTCCAGAGAGAGGGGGACGGGGCCGGATTGCTTTACTCTGGCCACAGACCATGTGGAACTGGAATTTGAGATTCCGGGAGAAGGCGCAGTCTCATCCATGAAGATGGAGCTGCAGGTGCAGAATCCCTCCGAACTGGTGGAAAAGATGTCGTTTTTGACTTCCTGGATGGGTCTTCCCACAGGGAAGCAGTTGAATATGGTGAAAAGCTTTGCCTTTACCATGACGCCGGGCAGTGAGCGGATTACGGTGCCCGGGGATTATGTAAATCAGAATGTGGTGGAGCTGCTGTCGAGGATTCGGGAATGGGTAGTCAGGCTTATGCGTGGGGAAGAGGAGGTTTTTGAGAATCTGAATCTGCTGCCTTGACAAATGGGAAAAATGTGTTATAGTTCTAAATGCAAATGAGTTGCATTTGCATTTGGGACTATTTTTATTTGCAGGCCCGTGATCCGGAAAGCTTCAGGATGGATATGCGGGGCAGGAGGAAAAGAATATGCCGAATATACTAAATATATTGGAAGATTCCCTGATGGACAGCATCAGACTGATTCCGTTTCTGTTTCTGACTTATCTGGCAATGGAATATCTGGAACACAGCGCCGGGAAGGGGATGCAGAAATGGCTGCAGCGCAGGGATAAGGCAGGGCCGCTGATTGGAGGTTTGCTGGGGGCTGTGCCGCAGTGCGGTTTTTCCGCCTCTGCCGCAGGCCTGTATGCAGGCAGGGTCATCTCCCTGGGGACACTGATGGCTGTTTTTCTGTCCACCTCGGACGAGATGCTGCCCATATTGATTTCAGAGGGAGCTCCGGTGGGCAGTATTCTGGGAATTCTGGTTGCAAAGGCTGTCTTAGGCGTGGCTGCGGGACTGATTGTGGATCTTGTTCCGGGGCTGGGGAAGAGCCGGAAACAGGGGGATATTTCGGAGTTCTGTGAGGAAGGACACTGCCACTGCGAAAAGGGCATTTTGACAGGAGCGCTGACGCATACCCTGCAGATTTTCGTTTTTATCCTGTTGGTCAGCCTGGGACTGAATGTGATTCTTGACCTGGCGGGAGAGGAAATGCTGGCAAATCTGATTTTAAACCGGCCTGTGGCGGGACCGCTGCTGTCCGGTCTGGTGGGTATGATACCAAATTGCGCAGGTTCCGTTGTAATCACCAGACTGTACCTGGACGGAGCCATGGGACTGGGATCCGCTATGGCAGGGCTTCTGGCCGGTTCCGGCGTGGGATTGTTGGTGCTGTTCAGGGTGAACCATCACAGGGGAGAGAATTTGAAAATTATGGGGCTGCTTTACGGCATCGGCGTTCTGGGCGGGATTCTGGTGAATTTCATAGGATGAGCGGAGGAGGACAAAATGGAGCGTGGGAGAAAGTCGGAGCCGATGGAGGCACCCTGCAGGGACCGGGAGGAGTCCGCGGCGTATCCGGAAGGAATAAAGTGGACAAAACAGAGAAAGGCGGTATACAGGGCTCTGTGGGAAGCGGACAGCCCTCTAAGCGCCCAACAGATTTACAGGCGCGCGGGAGGAATGGGGGAAGACGGCGAGGCATATGCATTTTCCACCATTTATCGCATCCTTGGCGCATTTGAGGAAAAGGGGCTGTTGGAGAAGACTGCATGGATGGGAGAATCGAAAGACGGACATACCACGATGCTGTATGAGCTGAAAAAGGGCGGACATACTCATTATGCCGTCTGCCTGGAATGCCGCAGAAGGATTCCCCTGAAAAACTGTCCCTTTGCCGGTCTTCATCTGGAGAAGGAGACGGAGGAATTTACGGTTACTGATCACAAACTGGAATTATATGGGTACTGCAGGGACTGCCGGAAGCCGGAAAAGGAATAATTTTGCGTGGGGATATGTTATTTTGGCGAAAAAACATGGAAAAGCAATGAGGAAAATGATGAAATTGACAAAAATTAAAAAAATTTAAAAAATTATTGAAAAAACACTTGCATTTATAAGAAAAATATAATATAATTCATTTTGTTGTGAACGACACAACAGATTTACAAAAGAAATCGTTAAAGTACTTATAGGAAACGCGCCGCTAGCTCAGTTGGTAGAGCACCTGACTCTTAATCAGGGTGTCCAGGGTTCGAGCCCCTGGCGGCGCACTTGGAAGAACTGTTTTTGAGGACCTGGGAGCCTTGGGGACGGTTCTTTTTTCGTGCTGTAAATCCACATTGGGAATAAGGGCTATTGAAATTTGCATCTGCCTTTTGTATAATAAAACAAAGAAAAACAAAAGGAGAGGAATCATGAAAAGGCTGTTGAGTATTGTGGTTACAGTGTGTGCGCTTGCATGTGCGGTTGGTTTCTGGATGGTGGGAGGCAGCCAGTTTCTGCAGCTTCAGGCAGGGCCGGAAGAGCTGGGGGCGGATGAGACATTCGGACAGGCAGAGGGAAAATACCTGACTTATGAGGCGGCGTATCCGGTTGCATCCTATGTGGAAGAGTATTATTCCGGGGATCCGGACAGGGTGAAAAGGACAGGGTATGTGGTTTATGACGATGTCCGTCAGGCTTTTATCTATGTGGTAGTTTCCGAGCAGAATGACGGCCGGTTGGAAAACCTGATGTGGAACCTGGGTCTTGCAGTGGAACTGCGCGCGGAGAAGGACATGGATCCCTATGTGGCGGACGGAACGCTGAATAAGATGGAGGGGGATTCTCTGGAGCATGTGCTGTCGGCCTTGGACGAGAGCAGTATAATTGAGTTTTATCAGTCCACAGAAGGAGAAAAAGCCTACAGGGAGAGTTATTTCAGCGACGAGTACGGCCAGATCATAGCGGATATGTGTCAGGGACTGAACGGAATCCTGGGGCAGGCCGACTGGTACCGCATTGACGACGGAGTTGTGAGCGGCATGGAGAAGGGGGATATCTGGGTCTGCATTCTGGCGGCAGGATTCAGCCTTCTGCTCTTTGTGGTCAGGCTTATTTCCCTCTTTGCAGGCGGAAAGAAAAAGAAGATTGCGATTCCTGCTGCTCCTGGCAGCAAAATGGAAGGCTTTTTTGCCTGGGAGAGGCCCTGGGTGGAGGAATGGTGCGAATATAATTTGAGGAGAGGAGGGCGTCTTGTCAGTCTGCTTGTCGTAGGCAGTGTGGTGTTTTTCGTGGTCATCGGTGTGCTTGTGAAAGTTTCCACAGAGAAGATAATCTCCTTTTATGTGCCCCTGGGTGTGTTGATAGGGGAAATTATGGGAGTAATGTTCTGGTACGCACAGAAAGGGCAGTCCAGGGCGGAGAAGATTCTGAAAAAACACGCCAAGGGCATTGCAAAGGTGCTTCCGTCAGCAGCAGAACAGGAGGCTTTTGCTGAGGACATACTGAAGACGGACAAGGAATGGGAATTCGGGGAGAAGACGAAGGAAGGCATGCTTTGGGGCACTGTGGGGAGCCGCTACTGGGTTGCCCTGCACTGGAACGGAAGAGTGATGTTGGTTGACTCGGAGAAACTGGGCAAGATTGAGACGGAGACCATATCGGGAACGGTCCGTAGCGGAAAGGCCCGGGTTCACTACCAGTCCCATGCCGTAAGATTTTACTACAAAAGCGCTTCGCCGAAAAAGTCCTGTGATCAGTGGATTGGTTTTGATTCCAAGGATAACCAGAGGCAGCTGTTGGCGCTTGCCAGAAAACGGGTAGGCGAAAATGTGGAATATATGATGCTATAGAAAATGGTGGTCTGTATGGGGTAAGGGCGCCGGGTGCGGAACAGAAAAGGGCAGGATGAAACAATATGAAAATCTACTTATTCAGACATGGAGAAACGGAATGGAACAAGGACCGGAGGCTGCAGGGACAGAGCGACGTCCCCCTGAACGCCTTCGGACGGGAACTGGCGGAGGAGACGGCCAGAGCCCTGGAGCAGGAGGGGACAGTCTTTGACCGGGCATTTGCCTCTCCCCTGGCCAGGGCATTGGAGACGGCCCGGATTCTCACAAAGGGCAGGGACATTCCCCTGGAGACGGACAGCAGGCTCATGGAGATGAACTTCGGGGCATATGAGGGGAGCGCTTTTGATCCGCCCAAGAAGGATCCTTCCCATCCTCTTCATGATTTTCTGTGCAGGCCGGAGGCTTATGTGCCTGCCGCGGGCGCGGAATCTTTTGAGGAGGTTATGGCCCGGGCCGTGAGCTTTCTGCAGGAGAAAATTCTGCCCCTGGAGGGAAAATGCGGGACGGTTCTGGTGGCTGCCCACGGCGCGTTCAACAGATGCCTTTTGATGACGGTCCGGGATACTCCCCTGGAGGATTTCTGGAAGGTAGGAATGCCTAACTGTGCGGTGTCCATACTGTCCCTGGAAGAGGGGAAGCTGACGGTCTTGGAGGAGAGCAGGATATATTATGACAAGCCGGTGAATGTAAGACCCTGAGGGCCCGAGTAGTAAACAGAGAGCCGGGAAGCCGTATAAACAGCGGGCTTCCCGGCTTTTGATGTGGGAGTGCTCTTTTTGATACACTTTTAAACAGGGACTTGAAAGCAGATTGAAAAGCAGATTTAAATATAAATACAAGGAGAAACGAAATGACAGCCATTTTTGATACCCATGCCCATTATGACGACAAGGCATTTGACGAAGACAGGGAGGAGCTTCTGGCGTCCCTGCCCGGGGCGGGCATAGCCCGGGTGGTGAACGTAGGCGCCAGTCTGGCCTCCTGCAGGAGAAGCATAGCCCTGGCGGAGAAATATGATTTTATCTATGCAGCCATAGGGATACATCCCAGTGAGACCCTGGAGCTGGAAGGGCAGACCGGGCAGTCCGCGGAGTTGCCCGGGTCCCCGGAATCTATGGAACCCATGGAGGAGCTGAGGGCAATGTGCAGTCATGAGAAATGTGTGGCATTGGGAGAGATCGGTCTGGATTATTACTGGGACGAGCCTGACCGGGAGATTCAGAAGAAGTGGTTTGTGGGCCAGCTGCATCTGGCCAGGGAATGCGGGCTTCCGGTTGTGATTCATTCCAGGGACGCAGCCAGGGATACCACGGACATCATGACTGCGGAAAAGGCGGGGGAGACTGGGGGCGTGGTTCATTGTTTTTCCTATACAAAGGAGACTGCCCGGATTTTCCTGGACATGGGCTTTTATATCGGCATAGGCGGCGTTCTGACTTTTCAGAATGCCCGGAAGCTGAAGGAAGCGGCGGAATATATTCCCCTGGACAGGATTGTTCTGGAGACTGACTGCCCCTATCTGGCGCCGGTGCCCTTTCGGGGAAAGCGCAACAGTTCCCTGTATCTTCCCCATGTGCTGGAGACCCTGGCCCGGATAAAGGGGATGTCGGAAGAGGAAGTGGGCAGGGCAGTGTGGGAGAACGGGCTGCGGCTGTATAATCTGTAAAAAAATTGCAAAACCAGTGAACCATATCGGCTTTTTCACGACTATATAGGTGAACCGCAGCAGGAATCTGTGAAGGGCGCACGCCAGAATCCGGGGGCAGCGCCAGAATCCGGGCGCACGCCATAACCCGGGCCCAGCGGCATGCCCCCGCAGAGCGGCGGTTTTCCGAAAAAGCGCTTTCAGAGGAAACAGGAATGAAAGAAAAATATGATTTAAGCGGATATGTTGACAGACTGTATTCGGCTGCCGTGAAAAAGACGCGGGACTCTTATGCGGCGGAAGAGATAGCCCAGGAAACCTTTCTGGCTGCCATAACCCAGCTTTCCCGGGGAAAGGAGCCTGATCATCTGTGGGCCTGGCTGCTGACCATTCTCTCCAACAAATACTGTGACTGGCTGCGGGAGAAGTACGGCAAACCCCAGATCAGCTTCCAGGAGTATCCCTTTGAGATTGCCTGGGAGCCTGAACCTGAGGAGGATTCCGGGGAAAAACTGGAGGCAGTCCGCAGAGAGCTGGGCTATCTGGCACGGATACACCGGGAAGTGATGGTGCGTTTTTACATGCATGGACATACGGTGGAACGGATTGCGGCAGACCTGGGCATCCCGTCCGGTACGGTGAAGAGCAGGCTGAATATAGGAAGACAGCATATCAGAAAAGGAGTGGCTGATATGGAAAACTATGCGAGACAAAGTTATGAACCGGATACCCTGCACCTGTCCTGTTCCGGAGAGATGGGACTTAACAATGAACCTTTTTCCCTGGTGTCTTCTGCGGATAAGCTGGCCCAGAGCATTCTGAGCCTTGCCTACCCCAGGCCCGTAACCGAGACGGAACTTGCCAAGGCCCTTGGGGTTCCCGCGGCTTTTGTGGAGCCTGTGACGGAGAGACTGATTCAGGGGGAACTGATGAGGCGGACCGAAGGCGGGAAGGTATATACGGATTTTATTCTCTTTACAGACAGGGACAGGAAAGCGACCTTTGAAAGACAGCTTGCCCTTGTGGAAGAGCATTTCGGGCTGTTCTGGGAGGAGACCGGGCGGGCCCTTGAGCAATTGCGGCAGAAATCCTGGTACCTGCGCCAGACCCGGCGGGCGCGGACCAGGCTGGAACTTCATTTCTGCGTGAGGCTTCTGATGAACGCCTGTGTTTCCGTTCGGAATGAAGTGGCCGGGGATATGCCTTATTCTGATTATCCTTACCGCAGGGCCGGAGGAAGATGGATTGCCATGGGCATGCGGTATTCCCCGGAGGACTGCCGGGAGAATGACGGGGCGTTCCGGAAATATAATGTAAACGGGCAGGCGGGAATGTCGGAGCGGAATTTCCGGGATACAAAATTCCTGCAGTTACTGCTGTACGATACGACGTTGGGAAGCCTTCCTGATCATGATCGGATGCCCGAGTATAAGAAATGGTTCTACGAACTGTGGAAGAAGGTGCCTGCCGGAGAGTCGGCGGTAAGCGCTCATGTGCTGGAGGATGCGGAGATTCTGATAGAGCATGGCTTCCTGCGGCGGGAGGATACCCTGGAACTGGATATTCCGGTGCTGAGCGCAGCAGAGTATCAGGAGGAAGGCGCCATCTGGGCAGAGTATGTGCAGAAGACTGCGGCCCGGGTCCGTGAGGCGCTGCTGCCGTTATATGAAGGCGGCGCGGTAAAGATTCCTGCCCATCTGAAGAGTGTACCCAGGTGGCAGCAGTATATATTCTGCGGGGACCGCATTCCCATGGCTGTGATCTATAAAGCCAGGGAGAAGGGGCTGTTTCTGGAAGGAGTGGATTATCCGGTGCCGGCGGCTCTGCTGATCTATGAGGTGTAAGGCAACAGTTCAGACAGCCCCTCTCGCGAAGTCAAAATTGCGCTCTGTGCAATTTTGCGAGACTTGCGGGCGCCAAAACGCATTCTTTTCGCGTTTTGTGTGCATTCTCGTAACAGTTCAGCGCCCTGTCTGAACTGTTACGGTGTAAGAGGTTGGGTTGGATTTTTGTAAAATAGGGACTTGACTTTTGTATGAAATCATACTAAAATGCATTGGTATGATTTCATACTTTTTTATGGTCAAAAACAAGGAGGCATTATATGGAAGGCTATACCACAAAAGAAATGAAGCGTTTTAATTACCTGGTGAGCGAGACGAATGCGGTCTATCATGAGGCCTATCTGAAATTGGGAATGTCGGACAGCGAAGGGCAGATTCTCTATACCATCTGCAATAACGGGGACAGCTGTCTGATCAGTGAGATCTGCAGGCTGTCCGGCATCAGTAAGCAGACGGTGAATTCTGCCCTGCGGAAGCTGGAGGGAGAGGGGATAGTCTATCTGGAGGCCTATGCGGGCAGGCGGAAGCGGGTATGCCTGACGGAGCAGGGAAAGGCTCTGGCGGAGAGGACTGTAGTGCGGCTCATCGGGATTGAGAACGGAATTCTGGATTCCTGGTCCAGGGAGGAGCTTGGGCTGTATCTGCAGCTGACGGAGAGATATCTGGAGGCGCTTCGGGGGCAGATACGGAAGTTATGAGACGGGAATATGGAAGATGGTTTTGGAGGAGGAAATATTATAATGAAGATTCAATTGTCAGATCATTTTGATTACAGGAAATTATTGCGATTTACGCTGCCGTCAATTGTCATGATGATTTTTACATCCATTTACGGTGTGGTGGACGGCTTTTTTGTGTCGAATTTTGTGGGAAAGACACCCTTTGCGGCGGTGAATTTTATCATGCCGTTTCTGATGATTCTGGGGGCGGTGGGATTTATGTTCGGCACAGGAGGCAGCGCGCTGATTGCCATCACTATGGGAACCGGGGATAAGGAACGCGCAAACAGGCTTTTTTCCCTGTTTGTCTATGTGTCGGCAGTCTGCGGCGTGGTCATCGGCGTGTTGGGGATTGTGCTGATCCGGCCGGTGGCTGCGCTGCTTGGGGCGGAAGGGGTGCTGTTGGATAACTGCGTGCTGTACGGCAGGGTGATTCTGATTGCCCTTCCGGCTTTTATCCTGCAGTATGAGTTCCAGAGCTTTTTTATCACGGCAGAAAAACCGCAGCTGGGCCTTGCAGTCACCGTGGCTGCGGGAATGACGAATATAATTCTGGACGGGCTGTTTGTGGGCTTTTTACGATGGGGGCTTGCGGGGGCTGCTGCGGCTACGGCCTTCAGCCAGGCGGTGGGCGGCATTATTCCACTGGTATATTTCAGCCGTCCCAATACCAGTCTGCTGCGGCTCACCGGAACCAGGTTCGACGGCAGGGCCCTGCTGAAGGTCTGTATCAACGGATCCTCTGAGCTGATGGCCAATATTTCCATGTCCGTGGTGGGTATGCTCTACAATCTGCAGCTGATGAAGTATGCCGGGGAGGACGGGGTTGCGGCCTATGGTGTGCTGATGTATGTGAACATGATCTTTTTTGCTGCATTTATTGGCTATTCCGTGGGAGCCGCTCCGGTGGTGAGCTATCATTACGGCGCAGGGAATCAGGAGGAGCTGAAGGGACTGCTGAAAAGGAGCTTGGTTCTGATCGGCGTTTTTTCCGTGGGCATGTTGGGCCTGGGGGAAGGACTGGCCAGACCTCTTTCTTTGATTTTTGTGGGATATGACGCGGAATTGTTGGAATTGACTCTGAAAGGATTTTTTGTATACTCCTTTTCGTTTTTGTTTGCAGGAATTGCCGTGTATGGCTCTTCCTTTTTCACTGCTCTGGGCAACGGTCTGGTGTCTGCGCTGATTTCGTTTCTCAGAACGCTGGTATTTCAGGTGGCTGCGGTGCTGCTGTTTCCCCTGGTGTGGGGGATTGAGGGCATCTGGATTTCCATTGTGGCCGCGGAGCTGATGGCAGCAGGGGTGACGGTTTTATTTTTATTAAAAATGAGAAAAAAATACGGTTATTGAAAAATTACCTATCCGACAGCCTGATGGGGACACTTATAAGGTGTAATCGCGATTACAGATGCAGAAAGGAAGAAAGCATATGGACGGAAAGGATATCATTCCTTATATCGAACCGGTTTACCGGTTCTGTCACCACAGGCTGAGCAGCTGGCACGACGCAGAAGACCTGGCAGGGGAGATACTGCTGCATGTTCTGGACGGTATGGAAAAATACAGTGTCAAATCACTGGATGCCTGGGTGTGGCGGATTGCCCATAACCGGTATGCCCGTTATCTGGATGCGGGGCGTCGGAGCAGGGCCGTTTTTTCCGGTCAGGAATTGTGTGAGGTAGAGGATGATTATTGTCAGATTGATGAAGAGTCGGTGGAGGAGGAATACGAGCCTGTCTTCAAAAGCCTGCACACGCTTTCTTCCCAGTACAGGAATATTTTTGTAGACTATTATATCCGGGAAATGTCGGTAAAACAGCTGGCTGAAAAATATTCCCTGTCGGAAACTACTGTCAAATGGCGTCTCAATGTGGGACGCAGCAGAATCAGGGAAAGAATGGGAGCGAACACAATGGATAAGGTATATCAGAGAATTAACTGGAACACCAACAGCTGCAACGGAGCAATGGATTCCGACAGGTATCTTCACACACAGATTTCCAGGGCAATCTGCCAGGCGGCTTACGAGAAGCCCCTCACCGTGGAGGAGATCAGCCTGTGCACAGGGATCCCCGCCATGTATATCGAAGATGAACTGCCCAGGCTGGAGTATGGGGATGCCGTCAGAAGGAACGGAAATAAATACGCCACAGATTTTATCATTTTCCGTTTGAAAGACCGTAAGGAAACCGAGGCTGTTCTGGAATCCATGGTGCATGAAATTGCGGATTATTACGAGGACGCGCTGTGGGGAAGCGGACATGACTGCGGCGAAATGGGATTTTACGGCAGTGATTTCGGAATGGAGAGACTGGGGTATATCCTTGTCCCCTATCTTATCAGGCAGAAGATCGAAAGGCTGAAAAACGGCAGGCTGCATCTGGCCAACGGTGATTTCCCGCCCAGAAAGGACGGCGGGCATGGATGGTTTGTGGTGCCCGAAACGCCGGATGACAGGGAGGGCATGGGAGCGCACGCCACAGGCTGCAATATCCAGAGGGTGACGGTTGACGGGGAGCAGCAGGGAAATCTGTACTATTATTTTGTGGGCAGATATTATGATTACGGACTTTGCAGGAATTACGGCACATTCTGGATGGGAGAAAAGGGCATGCCTGTCAAATGCCCCGGCGGAGTGGTCCCGGAGGGGCTGCTTGATGAGGAGGAAACTGCACGGTTGCTGAGCAACAATCTGATTCGAAAGGAGGGAACTGCCTATAAAATGAACTTCCCCTGCTTTACCAGGGAGGAATTCCGGAAATTCTGCGGCCTGTATGACCGGGAGGATGAAAAACTGGACCAGCTGCTGTCCCGGTGGATTCGGTCAGTGCGCAGGAGCTTTGAAGGTTTTGTGCCCAAACGCCTGCACAGCCAGATCAATCAGTGGATCTTCGTTTACTGCGGAGAGATTGTGGGACAGGTGGTTGAGGAGCTTATCCGCAGGGGAAAACTGGAGAAACCCGAAGGGATAATGTCTGAAAACGGAAAACCTCTGGTTAACGGTATTTTCTATGTGGAAGGAGATTTTATGCCGGTGTGAATTCCGGAGCGTTATTTAGAAAAAGTTCACTTGTACACAGCCCCGTTTTCAAGTATACTGTGAAAGAAGGAATAGACAGAGGAAAGAAAATGCAGCACAGCCCGGAACCCGGCGTTTGGGACGAATCCTGAAAATGCCGGATTCCCGGTTGGGCGGAAACGGGGAAACGAAAAATGTCAGACTTATATAAGGAAAAGGACGAAAACGAGGGCAAAACGGAAGAGAAGAAGGACGGGGAGGACAGGATAGACCTGACAGAAGGCCATGAGGATGCCTCCGCCACCAAAAATGCAGGGAAAAGCGACAACAAGGACTACGAAGATGTCTGCTTTGTCTGCCGCCGTCCCGAGAGCAAGGCGGGCAGGATGTTCAAGCTGCCCAACAATATCTGTGTCTGCAATGACTGCATGCACAGAACCATGGAGACGGTGAGCCAGTTTGATTACCAGGGGATGTTAAACAATCCACAGCTGCAGAACGAACTGGACCAGCTGTCCAAACAGGGCGGTTTTCCCAACATCAGCTTTGTGAATATGGCAGATCTGCGGGGGGACGGCGGCATTCCCAACAAGCAGAAGCTGAAAAAGAAGAAAAAGGAAGGAGAACAGGCGCCGGTTCTGAATATCCGGGATATTCCCGCTCCCCATAAAATCAAGGCAAGCCTGGACGAGTATGTGGTAGGCCAGGAGCACGCCAAAAAGGTGATTTCCGTTGCAGTCTATAATCACTACAAGCGCGTGGCAACTGGTACCATGGACAATATCGAAATCGAGAAATCCAATATGCTGATGATCGGCCCCACCGGCTGCGGCAAAACCTACCTGGTAAAGACACTTGCCAGGTTACTTGACGTGCCTCTTGCCATTGCGGACGCAACCTCCCTGACGGAGGCGGGGTATATCGGCGACGATATTGAGTCCGTGGTGTCCAAGCTGCTTGCGGCTGCGGACAATGATGTGGAGAAGGCGGAGCAGGGCATCATCTTCATTGACGAGATAGACAAGATTGCAAAGAAAAAGAACACCAACAGCCGGGACGTCAGCGGTGAGAGCGTGCAGCAGGGGATGCTGAAGCTTCTGGAGGGGGCGGAGATCGAGGTGCCCGTGGGGGCAAACAGCAAGAATGCCATGGTGCCTCTTGCCACTGTGAACACCAGGAATATTCTCTTTATCTGCGGAGGCGCATTCCCGGATTTGGAGGAGGTCATCAGGGAGCGGCTGCGCAAATCCGCTTCCATCGGCTTTAACTCGGAGCTGCGGGACAAGTACGATAAGGAGAAGAATATCCTGGAGAAGGTGACAGTGGAGGATATCCGGAAATTCGGCATGATTCCGGAGTTCATCGGCCGTCTGCCCATTATCTTCACACTGCGTGGACTGACCAGGGAAATGATGGTGAAGGTATTGAAGGAGCCCAGGAATGCCATATTGAAGCAGTATCAGAAACTGCTGGAGCTGGATGAGGTGAAGCTGGAGTTTACGGAGGATGCCCTGGAGGCGATTGCGGACAAGGCCATGGAACGGGACACCGGCGCCCGGGCCCTGCGCTCCATCATAGAGGAATTCATGCTGGACATTATGTACGAGATTCCCAAGGATGACAATATCGGCAGGGTTACCATCACAAAGGAATACATTCAGGGCACAGGAGGCCCCCTCATTGACATTCGCAGCAACCAGATTCTGGAGAATCCGGATAATCTGAAGCAGATCATCGGCAGCTGAGGCACGGGTACAGGACGGTATACAGAGTCATAATCGTGCAAAAAGCGGAAGGAAAAAATGCAGCAGTCAGGAGGATAAGGCCATGGGGATTTACGTGAATCCGGGAAATACCGCGTTCAAAGAAGCCGTAAATTCATTGATTTATGTGGATAAAAGCGAATTAATTTCCTATATGAATCAACGCCTGAATACAGTACAGAAAAATATATGCGTCAGTCGGCCCAGGTACTTCGGCAAGTCCATGGCCGCTGACATGCTTGTGGCCTATTACAGCAGGGGCTGTCGTTCAAAAGCTTTGTTTTCGGGCAGAAAAGCGGAAAAAGGGGCTTCTTTTTCCAGGCATTTGAACCGGCACAATGTAATCAGGCTGGATATGCAGCGCTTTCTGGAGTCCGGCAGGGGACTTGCCACATATATTGCGGAAATTGAGCGGAAGGTGATAAGGGAACTGCGGGAGACATTTCCCCGATGCTCCGGTTTCGGGGAGGAGGACAGACTCAAGGAAGCTTTTGAGCAGATTTTCCGCCGGACAAAGAAGCGTTTTATTTTTATTATAGATGAGTGGGACTGGGTATTCCGCACGGCCAGGGAGCAGAGAGAGGCCCACAGGGCGTATCTGGACTTCCTGGGAGGTCTGCTCAAGGGAGCGGAGTATGTGGAACTGGTGTATATGACAGGGATTCTGCCTGTGAAAAAGTATGGGGAAGATTCCTTACTGCCTGATTTTGAGGAAGATTCCATGATGGCTCCCGGGGAACTGGCCGGTATGTTCGGATTTACCGGGGAGGAAGTCCGTGCGCTCTGTCTGGAGAAAGGCGTTAATTTTGCAGAGATGAGGACCTGGTATGACGGATATTTCCTGGACGGCCTGCACATATACAATCCAAAGTCGGTGACCGAGGCCCTTAGACAGGGAAAATTCAAAGTTTACTGGACCAGAATGGAGACTTACGGCGTGCTGAGGGAGTACGTGGACCAGGGCGTTGACGGGATGCGGGAAGCTGCCGTGGGTATGTTGGGGAACGGGCGCTGCCGGATCAATTTCCGGAGATTCCGGAATGATATGGTTATGTTTTACACAGGGGACGATGTCCTCGTATTTTTGGTGCATCTGGGTTATCTGAGTTTTGACGGGGAGAGGGGAGAGGTTTTTATCCCCAATCAGGAGATCAGGCAGGAATGGTGGAAGCTGCTTGAGGAACCGGAATGGAGCGGTCTGGCTTACGCGCTGAACCGTTGGGAAAAGCTGTTGGAGCGCACCCTGGCGCTGGACGGGGACGGAGTGGCAGAGGAGATGGAGGCAATTCACAGCCGGACTGAGTCTCTTCTGTGCTATGATAATGGGTATGCCCTGGCAGGCACTGTCCTGATAGCCTACCATGGCGTAATGAAATATTATGAAAAACCGATTGTGGAACTGTTTTCCGGTAAGGGCATTGTGGATATAGCCTATCTGCCAAGACAGCATGAGGAACATCCGGCCCTGGTGGTGGAGCTGAGGTGGGATCAGTCCGGGCCGGGAGCCATCTGGCAGATCTGGAGTAAGACGCACGCCGCCTGGCTTCGGGGATACAGGGGAGATATTCTTCTGGTGGGCATCAACTATGACCGAAAGCTGAAACGGTATACCTGTGTCATTGAGGCCTGGAGAAAAGAATAAAGTACCTATTGCAGAAAGAAAGTTTACAATTGTATCTTGACATTCTCCGAATCTGTGGTAATATTAACATATGAACAATAATTCATATAAGCCATTGTACACAAAAGGGAAGAGGAGGATCACCATGAAGAAGACATACAAGATTGAAGTGGACTGCGCGAACTGCGCCCTGAAGATGGAGGAAGCGGCGAAGAAGGTGGAAGGGGTTCAGGAGGCCACCGTGAGCTTTATGACCCAGAAGATGAAAGTGGAGTTTGCGGAAGGGGCGGAAGAGAAAGCCGTCATGCAGACCGTGCGCAGGGCCTGCAAAAAGGTGGAGGACGACTGCGAGATCTTCCTGGACTGACAGACTGTTTCCGGGGGATTATTTTGAATCAAATATATTTTGCTGCTGTAAAGGGGCTGTCGGAAAAGAGCTGTATCACAATATTTCCGAAGCCTCTTTTGGGGTAAAAGTGTGCCGGGTCTTATCCATGAAACCGGCAGGAAGGAAAAACAGGGTGAGGGAAGATGACAAAGAAGCAGAAAAAAGTGTTGTACCGTATTATTGTGGCGGCCGTTCTCATGGTTGCGCTGCATTTTGTGCCGGTGGAGGGATATCCCAGGTTTGCCCTTTACCTGGTTCCCTATATTGTCATAGGGTATGATATCCTGCGCAAGGCTGCGTTGGGAATTATCCATGGGGAGGTTTTTGACGAGAATTTCCTGATGGCTGTGGCCACAGTGGGGGCCATGCTCCTTGGCGTGTACAATGAGTCCAACGGTATGGAGGGAGAATTTGCCGAAGGGGTGGCGGTTATGCTGTTCTACCAGATCGGCGAGCTGTTCCAGGCGGTTGCGGTGGGAAAGAGCCGCCGGAATATCAGCGCTCTGATGGATATTCGCCCGGATTATGCAAATGTCGAGAATGAGGACGGCAGCCTGGAGCAGGTGGATCCTGAGGACGTGGAGGTTGGCACAGTGATTGTGGTACAGCCCGGGGAAAAAATACCCATTGACGGCATAGTGACGGAGGGCGTCTCCACTCTGAATACCAGCGCCCTGACCGGGGAAAGCGTTCCCAGGGATGTTGCGGAGGGCGGGGAGGTCATCAGCGGCTGTGTGAACCTGTCCGGCCTTCTGCGGGTGAGGACCACGAAGGAATTCGGGGAGTCCACGGTTTCCAAGATTCTGGACCTGGTGGAAAATTCCAGTATGAAGAAGGCCAGGACGGAGAATTTTATCACGAAATTTGCCAGATACTATACCCCCGCAGTATGTTACAGCGCTTTGGCCCTGGCTGTGGTTCCGTCTGTGGTCAACCTGCTTATGGGGAATCCTGCAGGATGGAGCACCTGGATTATAAGGGCATTGACTTTCCTGGTCATCAGCTGTCCCTGTGCGTTGGTGATTTCCATTCCCCTGAGCTTTTTCGGAGGAATCGGCGGCGCGTCTGCCTGCGGTATTCTGGTGAAGGGCTCCAATTATCTGGAAGCCCTGGCCCGGACAAAGTATGTGGTATTTGACAAGACGGGAACGCTGACCCAGGGAGTATTCCGGGTGACGAAGGTATATGCCGCGCCGGAGTTTGCGGAGAAGACCCGGGGAGCGGAACCGGAAGGAGGGGCTGAGGATGCCTCCGAAAGAAAGCTTCTGGAACTGGCCGCATACGCGGAGAGCTATTCCAACCACCCCATCAGCAAGAGTCTGCAGGAGGCCTGGGGGGAGAGGATTGACAAAGCCCTGGTGGGGCAGGTGGAGGAAAAAGGCGGACACGGCGTAACGGCGCAGGTCATGGGAATGCAGGTTGCGGCAGGGAATTTCAGGCTGATGGAAAGCCTGGGCATATCCTATGAGAAAAACGTGGATGTGGGAACAGTGGTCCATGTGGCGGTGGACGGCGCCTACGGGGGCTATATTCTGATTTCCGACGTGGTGAAGGAGCAGGCAAAGGAGGCTGTGGCCGCCCTGAAGGCAGCAGGGGTCAGAAAGACTGTCATGCTTACGGGCGACAGCAAGGCCACGGCGGAATATGTGGCAGAACAGCTTCAGCTGGACGAGGTGAAAAGCGAGCTGCTTCCCGGGGATAAAGTGGAGGCGGTGGAAAGTCTGCTGGCGCAGAAATCCGACAAGTCGAACCTGGCCTTTGTGGGTGACGGCATCAATGACGCGCCTGTCCTGTCCAGGGCGGACATCGGCGTTGCCATGGGCGCTCTGGGTTCCGATGCGGCCATCGAGGCGGCGGATATCGTGCTCATGGACGACAATCCCATGAAGCTTGCCCTGGCCATACGCATCTCCAGAAAATGCCTCCGCATTGTCTACGAGAATATTGTGTTTGCCCTGGCGGTGAAGGCGATATGCCTGCTTCTGGGGGCCATTGGCATTGCCAATATGTGGATTGCCATTTTTGCCGACGTGGGGGTTATGGTGCTGGCTGTGTTGAACGCCATCCGCTGCCTGCGGGTTAAGATGTGACGGAAAGACGCAGCAGGGGCTTGCCCAATCGCTGAAAAACGTTTATACTTTTGTTAGTGTATTTGAGTAAGGAGGAGCATCACTTGACGCAGGCGGAGGAAAAACGGAAGAGAAGGAACTGGATTTCCGGAGGCGCAGTCATCACGGGAATCCTGGTTCTTGCGGTGTTGGAATGGCTGGGCCACAGGAGGACTCCGTTTATGATGGACGATCTGTGGTACAGCACGAATCTGGCCACGGGGCAGCCCCTTCAGGGACTGGCCGACATTGTGGAAAGCCAGGTCTGGCATTTCCTGAACTGGGGCGGGCGGAGTGTCACCCATGGGATTCTGCAGATGACACTGATGTCAGGAGAATTTATGGCAGATATCCTGAATATGGCGGCAGTGCTTTTTCTGGCATGGATGATCTGTGTGGTGGCAGGGTGGAAAAAGCCGTTTGCCTTTCTGATGGCCTCGTCGCTGATTGTGGCTTTGAATGCCAATGTGAAAATGAGCATGTTCTGGCAGGCAGGAACAGTGAATTATGTCTATTCCACTGCGTGGATCCTCCTGTTTCTATGGCCCTATCTCAGGCAGACGGAAGAGCCGGAGAGCAGTCCGCTGCCCCTGGTGAATCTGTGGATTCTGCCGCTTGGACTGATGGCTGGCTGGAGTAATGAGAATATGGGGCCTGCCTGTCTGTGTATTTCCGTTGCGGCAACCCTTTTTCAAATAAAAAAACGTTCCCTTCCCTGGATGGTATCAGGCTCGGTTATGTGCTTTCTGGGCAGCATAATGGTGGTTGCGGCGCCGGGAAATTTTGTCCGGGTGGGGGAGCTGGAGAAAAAGACCCTGGCGGCAACCCTATATGACCGCTTTTGTTCCATGCTCCGCGGGGGAACCGGCTTTCTGTTTCCGGCTGCTGTGCTGCTTCTTGCGCTTCTGCTGTTCTGGATGGTGTGCATGGGGCAGAAGCTGCGTCCTGCCCAGTGGATGTTGGCAGCTCTGGCAGTTCTCTCCTACGGGGCAATGGTTCTGTCGCCCCATTATCCGGACAGGGCTGCCTTTGGAACCATGGCAGTGTGCATTGTCCTGAGTCTGTGGGTGCTGAAGGATATTCTGGCCAGAAGGGGCAGTGCGGGCAGATATGTGGCAGGAGCGGCTCTCTGCTACTGGGGATATGCGGTCTGGCAGCTGATCGGCATGCAGGTTTAGAGGAAGGAAGAACGGAAAGTTGGATAAAAAGAGTTTTTGGCGGAAAAACGGAAAATGGGCGGCTGCGGCTATAGCGGCCGGGCTGTTTGGTTTTGCGGGAATGACGCTCCATGATATGCAGACGGCGGAGGGAACCGGTCTGTATCTGGCGATTTGCGCAGGGCGGGAGGACAGGCTGCCCTTTGACCTGATGGTGGACTTTGCAGGGATGCTGTGCCTGGCCGGGGTCATTCTGGTACCCTGCCTTGCGGCAAAACGCTTTCATGCGGACTCCTTTCTGCGCCTGCTTTCCGCGTATCTGGCCTTTCTTCCGGTGGTGAGCACGGCATATCTGGCGCATCTTCTGGATGGGACCACACCGGTGACGCTTCGGGATTCGCTCCTGGAGGGAAGGATTGGAACCGCTCTTTTCCAGGGACTGGCGGGGCCTGTTTCCGTGCTGGGGGTCGGTCTGCCCGTTCTGCTTCTGGCGAAGGCGGCAGGAAGCGGTTTTCAGACAGGCTCCGGAATAAAGGGGATAAAAATTTCAGGCCTGGTCTGCCTTCTGCTGCTTGCGGCAGGCCTGCTTTTTCCGGCGCTGGCAGAGCCCTGCGATTACCTGATCCGGTATGTTCTGCTGCTGTGGGGCTTTGTTCTGTGGGAGAGGCTTCTGGACCAATATCCAGGGCTGCGTACCTGGTCATGGCTTCTGTTCGGTCTTTTTTCCCTGCGGGGAATAGACAGGATGATGGAAGTGATGAGCGTGTATCATATCTGAAGTCTGCACCTTTCGGGGACTGCCGCATAGTATAGCTTATAACGGCGGATATGAGAGGATGCATTCCGCTCCTGTTTGGAATATGGGCAGGAACGGAAGCGGGTATGGATGGAAGCGGTTGCAATTGTGTTGATTCCTTTTCTGGGTACGTCACTGGGGGCGGCCATGGTATTTTCCCTCAAAGGGGAAATGAATTCCCGGCTGGAAAAATTTCTCCTGGGGTTTGCCTCAGGGGTTATGATCGCAGCCTCGGTGTGGTCGCTTTTGATTCCCTCCATTGAGATGGCGGGGGAGCAGGGAAAGCACGCCTGGCTGCCTGCGGCGGCAGGTTTTCTGCTTGGCATGGCTTTTCTGCTGTTTTTGGATCATATGGTACCGCCTGTCCCTGTGGAGAGCGGAAAAAACGAAGGCGCAGATTCGGACCTTCAGAAAATCTCCATGATGGTGATGGCGGTGACGCTTCATAATCTGCCGGAGGGAATGGCGGTGGGAGTGGCCCTGGCCGGAGCCCTGACGGAAAATGCGGGCGTTACCCTGGCCGGGGCCATGGTGCTTTCCCTGGGCATTTCCATTCAGAATTTTCCGGAGGGAGCCATTATATCCATGCCCCTTCGGAACGCGGGGTTCTCCAGGCTCAGGGCGTTTTGGTACGGGGCGCTTTCAGGTATGGTGGAGCCGTTGGGTGCAGGAGTGACTTTGCTTCTGGCGGAACAGGTGGTGCCGGTTCTGCCCTACCTTCTCTCTTTTGCAGCAGGGGCCATGATGTATGTGGTGGTAAATGAGCTGATACCAGGCTCGGAGAAGGATACGGACATGGGCACCATGGGGATGGCTGCGGGATTTGTGTTGATGATGGTTTTGGATGTGGCAGTGTAGAAGGAACGGAGAAAACAGGATACGGAGGAAAAAAACATGCGTTTGCTGATAATCAGACATGGGGATCCGGATTATGAGAAGGATTCGCTGACAGAAAAGGGATGGCGGGAAGCAGCCCTTCTTGCTGAGAGAATTTCGAAGCTGGAGGTGGCTGCTTTTTATGTGTCCCCCTTGGGCAGGGCCAGGGATACGGCATCCCTCACCCTGAAAAAGATGAACCGGGAGGCCGTGGAATGTGACTGGCTGAAGGAATTTCCAACCCGGATTAACAGGCCTGATATGGCAGGGGCCCGAAAGACCCTGGCCTGGGACTGGCTTCCTCAGGACTGGACGGGGGAGGAGGCATACTTCTGCAGGGAAGAATGGGCCGATACGGAGGTTATGCGGGAAGGCGGAGTGGGTCTGGAGTACCGGAAGGTCACAGGCAGCTTCGACGGGCTGCTGGCGCGGCACGGATATGTCAGGGAGGGCAAGATCTACAGGGCGGAAAGGCCCAACAGGGATACCATTGTGTTTTTCTGCCATTTCGGCCTGGAATGTGTGCTGCTGAGTCATCTTATGAATGTGTCTCCCATGATACTCTGGCATCATACATGCGCCGCGCCGGCTACGGTAACCACCGTGGTTACGGAGGAGCGCAGACAGGGTAAGGCATCTTTCAGAATGGGGGCGTTCGGAGATATTTCCCATTTTTATATTGCAGGGGAAGAACCTTCCTTTGCCGCCAGATTCTGTGAGACCTATGACAGTGAAGAGAGGCATGACTGATAATTTATCTCGAAATAATTTCCGAAAACTTTGTTGACAAATCTGTTTTTTTATGCTATTTTATGTCTATGTTCGATGTATCGACGCTCGACATATCGAGCAAAAACAGTAAGGAGGGAGAGAGTTGGATGAGGCACTGTGGAAAAAATACATTCCCATGACAGAGACAATCTATTATACCCTTCTGGCTGTCATGTATCCAAGGCATGGGTATGCCATTATACAATATGTAGATACTCTGACAAAGGGGCGCATTATTCTGGGAACAGGCACCCTGTATACCATGGTGGGACGGTTGGCGGCTGACGGTGTGATCACCACGGTTCCCGGAAGCGAGAAGAAGACCTACCGGCTTACGGACGCAGGCATGGGGCTTCTCCGGAAGGAGACGGAGCGATTGAGGATGCAGTTGGAGGACGGGCAGAAAATCCTGGCAGGGGGGGTATCAGCCGTATTGGATATGGAAAATACATATGGCGCAATTCATTAGAGGCTGATACGAAAATGGAATAAATCAGAATCACTCTATGGGATAATATGGGAGTTGATTCGGAATTGGGAGGAAAAAATGAAACTGGAAGTAAAGGGTATCCGGAAAAGTTTCGGGGAGACGGAAGTACTCCACGGCATTAATTTTGAGGTTGAGAACGGAAAGGCGCTTGGGCTGTTGGGCAGGAACGGAGCGGGAAAGACGACTACCATCCGCATTCTGATGGATGTGTTTCATGCCGACAGCGGGGATATTTTTCTGGACGGGAAGAAGTTCGTTCCCTCCAGGCATCAGATCGGGTATCTGCCCGAGGAACGGGGGCTGTACCCCAAGAGAACTGTGATAGATCAGATGGTCTATCTGGCGCAGCTGAGAGGGATGAAGGCCGGGGAGGCGAAGAAGAACGCGGTGAGATGGCTGGAGCGGCTGGAAGTGGGAGAATATGCTGCCCGTAAGCTGGAAACTCTCTCCAAGGGGAACCAGCAGAAGGTACAGCTTGCGGCAACGTTGGTGTGCGATCCTGAGATCGTGATCCTGGATGAGCCCTTCAGCGGTCTGGACCCGGTGAATTCCCAGATCCTGAAAGATGTGGTAAACGAGCTGATACAGGAAGACAGAATTGTGATTTTTTCCAGTCATCAGATGAGCTATGTGGAGGAGTTCTGCGATAATATTGCGGTGATCAACCACGGGGAGGTGGTGCTTGCCGGGGAGCTGAAGGAAATCCGCAAGGAGTACGGCAGGAACCGGCTGATGCTGGCGGCTGAGAATTATTCCCTGGATGAACTGGCGCAGAAGGCGCAGCGAGAGTGGAATGCAATCGTGAATGTCTCCGGAAGGAAGAAGGAATTTCTGATCCTGGAGCTGAAGGAAAAAACGGACAGACGCGGTTTTCTGGAGCAGCTGATGCGCTCCGATGTGGAGGTTGAGAAATTTGGCGGTTACGAGCCGTCACTGAACGATATTTTTGTGAGCAAGGTGGGTGAAGAGGCATGAAAAAATTTGGGATTGTTTTGCGCTATGAGCTGAAAGAATATTTGAATAACAAAGTGTTTATGGTTCTGACACTGTTGTTGGCAGCCCTGGGAGCCGGAGCGCTCTTCCTGCCCAGGTTTGTGGACATGTCCGGGTTTACCGGTGTGGAGACAGTGCAGGGCGGCAGTGAGGGGAAGGACGAGGCAGAGGAAGACCAGGAGCTGCTTGTGTACCTGGACCAGGCGGGAGTGGTCAGGCAGGAAATCCTGGAAGAGATGTTTCCGGATACCCGTTGGAGGGCGGAAGCGGATGAGGACAGTGTGAGAAGCGCCGTGGAATCCCAGGAGGCCGGGGCTGGCTTTGTGGTAAAGGGCGCAGCGGAATATGAATACTATGTGTTTAACAAGACCATGACGGACAATCGCCCTGCGGTTTTTGAGCAGGCCCTGAAGCTTTTTTACCGGATGGATTACTGCGCCAGAGAGGGTTGGGACCTGGAAGAGGTGGGCAGGATGTACGACGTGCCCGTGACCGCAACGGAGACAGTGCTTAACAAGGATTCCGGGAGCAATTACTGGTACTGCTATTTCCTGGTGGTGATCGTGTTCATGCTGATCGTGTACTACGGACAGATGATCGCAGTTTCCATTACAAATGAGAAGAGCAACCGGGCCATTGAGGTACTGGTGACCAGCACTTCCACCAACAGCCTGTTGTTCGGAAAGGTGATTGCAGGAGCCATAGGCGGCGTTTTCCAGATGGGCGTGGTAATGGGGGCCATTCTGCTTTCCTATCAGGTAAACAGGGAACAGTGGGGCGGCATGCTGGATATGTTCCTTCACATTCCGGCCGAAGTGCTTCTGGCATTTGCCTTTTTCGGACTGGGGGGCTATCTGTTTTACGGATTCCTCTACGGGGCAATGGGAGCCCTGGTCAGCAAAACTGAGGATGTGAGCAAGAGTGTCTCGGGACTGATGGTTGTGATCATGGTGGTGTACTTCTTCTCCCTGCTGCAGCTCACCAATGTGGACGGGTCTGTCATAAAGGTATTGTCCTTTCTGCCTGTCAGCTCCTACAGCACCATGTTTGCGCGGATTGCCATGGGAACCGTTGCGGTCTGGGAGATTGTGGTTTCTTTCCTGATCCTGGTGCTGTCCATTTTGGGAACGGGCATCCTGGGAGCAAAAATATACCGCATGGGCACTCTGCGGTACGGAAATCCCATCAAGCTTTCCCTGGCATTAAAGAGTTTGAAGAAGAGCGAATAATACGATTTTCCGAAAACACCAAAAGGAAAAGGCTGTCCCTGGGGACAGCCTTTTGTAATGCGGCCTGCAGCTATTCCTCTCTGTGGTTTTTCATGAATTCCAGAAATTTATGGGCCAGGTTCGGATCATAGATATTGCCCTTATCGTCCTGTATTTTCTGCAGGATTTCTTCTTCCGTATGGTAGCCGCCCCTTATGGTGGGGTGGGTTTTGGAGACATAATCACTGGTGATTTTTATGACCCTGGCTTCGATGGGGATTCCCGTTCCCTTCAGATTGCCGGGATAACCTGTTCCGTTCCATTTTTCATGGGAAGCGTGGATGATATCCGCAATCTTGTAAAGTTCGTCAAACTGTCTTGCCATGGTATAGCTGTGGGTCACATGCATATGCATCTGGGTGGTTTCCTCCTCGGTTCTGGACTGTCCCCGGATGACGAAAAATTCCGGCAGCTTTGCCATGCCGATGTCCTGGTAACGGGCTGCCAGACTGGTTTCCCTGGCACGTTCCTTGGAAAATTTGAGGTAAAGCGCAAACTCATAGGTCAGACTGCCCGTAAACTCCACCACTTCTTTATTTAAAACCTGTCTGTCATATAAACGTTCCATTATGTAATTGGGGATACGGAGCTCGTGCTTCAGGGCTGTTTTGTTCTGGTACATCTTGGCGTCGGCCCTGGAAAAGCAGTCCTGGAGAGTCTCGTTTTCGCTGTTCCATTCAGCGGCTCCCAGAGCCACGGACAAAGGCAGGGTGAGGCTTTTGTCACGCTGACAGTTTCTGGCCACGCGCCTGCAGTAGTCAAGAGCGGTTTCCAGTTTTGTGTCGGGAAGTATGACGCGGAACTCGTCGCCTCCGCATCTGGCTACCAGCCATTCGCTTTTCGCCAGATCGTTCATGATTCTGGCAATGGTGGTCAGCAGCAGGTCGCCTGCCTCATGGCCGAAAATGTCATTGGTCAGCTTCAGAAAATTGGCGTCCGCGGAAATCATGCAGATTTCCCGGTGGTTCTGTGAGGAGTACAGGGAGACGGCCTCCGCAAACTTGCGCCGGTTGTACAGTCCTGTCATGGAATCCCTTTCCGCCAGTTCCTCCAGAATGTTTTTTTCCTGCCGGTAAAGGGATTTTTGGCTTTCCAGGGAATTGATGGCAGACAGCAGGCTCAGGTTTGTCTGCTTTAAAAGGTACAGCTGTTCTGACAGCAGGGAAAGCAGATCCAATATATGGTAAAATCGTACACTGGTTATCAGGGGAAGGGAATGGATGCCGTCCACATAAGCGTTCTCGTCTATCTGAAGGGAACGGGCAATTTCACGATACCTGTCGTCGCTGACGGCATCCTCTGCCAGGCGCACATCCTCCACTAAAATACTTGTTGAGGACGCCTTGTCCGAGACGGTGCTGATGACCGCACTGGTCAAACCCAGGGCAGGACAATAACGGATGCAGGGAGACGGGTCCCCGCAGGTGCAAAGGGTGTTCAGAAACTGCTCATACTGGGTAAGTCCGGCAGGAGAAGGCTCAAGCACACTGTAATAAAAACTGCCGTATCGGCTGTCCCTTGTATAACGTTCTCCGAAAGGAGTCCGGATGCTGATGCTGACCTGCAGGGCGGCGGACAGCGTATCTGTCAGTCTCTGCAGGATTTTCACTTCGGAGAAATCAGGTGAGGAATATGTGCTCATTGTTCACCTCCTGCGGCGGCATATGCCGCGGTGCATAATATGTATTTTGGAAATTGATTTTATTATACTGTTTTTTCTATTAAAAAGCAAGTCTGTAAAAAGCGCAGAATTTCAGCCTCCCTGTCATACGGTTTGACTATGATGGAAAATACAAATAAGAAATATCGTAAAAACATGTTTGTTTCTATAGGCGAAAGAGCGGTGAAACAACAGTAAAACAGGCAGGCTGTCTGCCACAATTAGCCACTAAAAACTAAGTGAAGTGAATTGACATTTAAGATGGAAAGTGGTATCATGTGTTTGGAATTAATACATAAGGCATAATGGTGAAGAAATGGAAAAGCAGCAGATATTAATTGTAGATGACGAATACATAAACCGGATGATTCTGGCAGAGATGTTCCAGGATGAAAAGGATACCTACGAGCTGATAGAAGCGGAGAACGGACAGGAGGCTGTCAGCCGGATTGAGAACAGCCATGACCTTGCCCTGATTCTGCTTGACATCGTCATGCCGGTAATGGATGGGTTCAATGTATTGAAATATATGGAAGAAAGAGGCCTTCTGAACGAGATTCCCGTGATACTGATTACAGGGGAGACCATTCAGGACAGTGAGGACAGAGCTTATGCCTTCGGCGTGGCGGATGTTATCCACAAGCCTTTCTATCCGCATATAGTCAAACGCAGAAGCAGGAATATCATTGAACTGTATCAGAACAAGCGCAATATGGAGATCCGCCTGAAGGAACAGGAGAAGGCGATCAGGGAGCAGGAGAGGGAGATACGCGAGACCAACGAGTTTATGATTGATGCCCTCAGCTCCGTGGTGGAGTCCAGAAGCGCCGAGACAGGCGATCATACCAAGCGGATCAAGTATTATACCAGAATCATGGCTCAGTGCCTGTTTGATCATTTCCCGCAGTATGGCCTGACAGTGGCGCAGGTGGATGCGATTTCCAGGGCTTCGGTACTTCATGATATCGGCAAGATCGGTATCTCGGATGCAATCCTGCTGAAACCGGGAAGGCTCACCAATGAAGAGTTTGAGATTATGAAGTCGCACACTACCATCGGGTGCGATATACTGGAGAAATTTTACCGTAATCGGACAAGCGAATTTTACAGATATTGTTATGATATCTGCCGCCATCATCATGAGAGATGGGACGGGAGGGGATATCCGGATCATCTGTCAGGAGGAGATATTCCGCTCAGTGCACAGATCGTTGCCGTTGCAGATGTTTACGATGCGTTAGTCAGTCCCAGGGTGTATAAGAGTTCTTTTTCCAATGAAAAGGCTTATGAAATGATTATGAATGGCGAGTGCGGACAGTTCTCGCCGGATATTCTGAAATGTTTTGAGCTTGCCCGGGAAGACTTTTTCAATATTAAGGAATTAATCGGGGTATGCGATTTTTCGTAATAAGAGCAGGCAGCAAAGAAGAGATTGCGTTTTGCTGCCTTTTCTAACGTTTCCGTATCATGGGAACGGGTATTTGGGAGGAAAGGTATGGAGGAGAAGGAAAGCGGTGCATTTCCCGTGGAAAATGCACTGGAGATGATCCTTATGTTTGACGGAACAGGAAGAATCTCATATGCAAATGAAGCGGCCCGGAAAAAACTGGATTATGACGAGATGGGCGGCAGGCATATCAGCGATATTTTTCCCAATACCTTCAGGGCAGTGGAAGCAGGGTTTGAATCAGATTATCAGTTTGGCCGGGACACCGGGCACCTTACGGCCTACCGCAGAAATCTTACCTGTTTTCCGGTGGAGACGCGGATTATGGAGAACTCCTGCAGTCCCGGAACCTATATCTGCATGGCAAATGATATCCTGGAAAGGGAGCATCTGGGCAGAGAGATCGGTCAGGTGCGGGAGGAGGCCCAGCAGGCGGCAAAGGTAAAGTCGGAATTTGTGGCAAATGTGACGCATGAGCTGAGGACCCCGGTGAATGGCATCCTTGGAAATGTCAGGGAACTGCAGGACAGGGTGACGGATGCGCAGACAGCTAAGACGCTGCAGCTGATTGAACGCTGCTGCGGCGATATGAACAAGATTATCAATAATATTCTGGATTTTTCGAAACTGGATGCCGGAAAGTTCGTTCTGGAGCCGCGGCGGTTTCATTTCAGAAATATGTTGGATTACGTAAAGGCCCAGCATATCAGCAAGATTACCGAAAAGGGGTTGGATTTTTTCATAACGGTTTCTCCGCAGGTGCCGGAATACGTGGTGGGTGATGAACTGCGTATCGTACAGATCCTGAATAACCTGCTGTCCAATGCACAGAAGTTTACCTCGGTGGGGGAGATTTCGGTTCAGGTCCTGAGGACAGCCAGGGTGGATAAACAGGTGGAACTGTTTTTCATTGTGTCGGATACGGGGATCGGAATCGCCGAGGAGGACATGGATAAATTATTTAAGAGCTTTTCCCAGGTGGACGCCTCCATTTCCAGGAAGTATGGAGGAACCGGTCTGGGTCTGAATATATGCAGACAGCTTGTGGAGCTGATGGGCGGCGACATTGAGGCCAAGAGCAGCAGGGGAAAGGGGAGCACTTTTTCCTTTTCCATCTGGGCAGAGGCGCAGGAAGAACAGGCGGAGATACCTTCGGATGATGTGAATGCCGTGTACAGGCAGCTGGCGGCGCGGAGGGAAGTAGACGGGGGCGACGCAGGGAGATACGGCGCTGCGGAGAACCAAAGAGCCTTGAGAAAAAGTTTTTCCAAGATGATTCTCTGTGTGGAGATGGAGAACTGGGAGAAGGCGGAGATGTTCATGGAGACCATACGAAATCTTACGGAAGACGCTCCGCCTGAAGTAAAGCGCATGATTCTGAGGCTGAAGATGGCGATTCAGAAGGAAAGCTATGACAAAGTGATGG
The DNA here is from genome assembly GCA_947367855.1 of uncultured Lachnospiraceae bacterium. Classification (GTDB taxonomy): domain Bacteria; phylum Bacillota; class Clostridia; order Lachnospirales; family Lachnospiraceae; genus Acetatifactor. Next base: position 183,539 of record CANBFE010000004.1, read on the forward strand.
ATGTATATCATAAACTGAGGGATTTCGATCTGGCTTCCGGCTAAGCTGCGCAGCCGGAAGGAGGTGGGGCAATGAATCCTGGAAACGGGAATGGGGCAAAGATCCTTATTGTGGATGATCTGGAACTGAACAGAATTCTTCTGGAGGAAATCATCGGAAGAATGGGGTGCCATTCCGTTCTGGCAGAAAGCGGGGAGGAAGCGCTGAGGATAGTGGGGGAGTCCCTTCCGGACCTGATTCTGTCCGACATATCCATGCCGGGAATGGACGGCTATGAACTGTGCAGGATTCTGAAGGGGAATAAGAGGACAGGGAATATTCCGGTGATCTTTATATCTGCAAATGACGAACCGGAGGATATTGTCACAGGGCTGAACCTTGGCGGCGCAGACTATATTACAAAGCCCTTTGTGCCGGAGATTGTCCAGGCAAGGGTAGGCGTTCATCTTCGTCTGCACAGGGCGGATCGGGAAGTCCAGGAAATGAACCGCAGGCTTCAGGCCTCCGTCACGGAACAGCTCCGACAGATGGAGCAGGAGAAAAAGGATGTTCTCTATGCCCTGGCATCCATTGCAGCGCGGAATTCCTGTTATAAGAAGGAACATATAGAGCGGCTGAGCCGCAACTGCAGTATCCTTGCCCAGGGGATGCAGCTTTCCCCCCGGTTTGAAGGCCGGATTTCAGATGCCTGGATTGAAACTATAGAACTGGCGGCGCCTCTCTGTGATATCGGCAACATAGGAATTCCGTTGGAGCTTCTGAGAAAACAGACCGCGTTGAGTGATGAGGAAAGAAGGACAGTGCAGGGGCATACTCTTATAGGGGCAAGGCTTCTTGACGATCTGCATGTGGGCAGTGATTATAATGACTTCCTGAAGACAGCGGTGGATATCGCCCATTATCACCATGAGAACTGGGATGGCAGCGGATATCCGGAAGGCCTGGGAGGAGACGACATTCCCCTGGCAGCGCAGATTGTCTCCATTGTGGAGGTCTATTGCGCATTGACGGACAAGAAGAATTATACCAGGGAGGAAGCCATGGAGATTATGGCAGGAGAGGCACGGACAAAGTTTAATCCCGAAATTTTTAAGATATGCAGAAAAATATCGCGTCAGTTATGCTGAGCATGCCGATATATTGTAGAGAGCTTTTAATTTATCGTCAGCAGCGGGAGGTATGAGGAATTGTGATTAAGGATGAGGAGTTTCAGAGAATATCCGTTTTTATGAAACGGCGTTACGGAATCGATCTGAGTCAGAAAAAAGTCATTGTGAACGGAAGGCTGGAAAATTATATCAAAAGGGGCGGGTGGCACGGCTTTGACGAGTTTATGAATGCCGTGGAACATGACCAGACCGGCAATCAGGAGAAGATGCTGGTGAATTTCCTGACTACCAACCATACCTATTTCATGCGTGAGTTTGAACACTTTGATTTTTTCAGGTCTGAGGTACTGCCATGGCTGAAGCAGAAGGAGGCTGCCAGAAAGGATCTGCGCATCTGGTGCGGCGCGGCATCCTCCGGGGAGGAACCCTATATGATTGCCATGGTTCTGGCAGAGTTTTTTGGAATGGAGAAACCCCAGTGGGATACCAAGGTACTGGCCACGGATATCTCCACCAAGGTTCTTCAGAAGGCAATTGCAGGGATTTACTCAGAGGAGCAGCTCAAGAGCGTTCCACCCAACTGGAAAAAGAGATTTTTCAAATCCGTCGGGACAGGGGGCCAGTACCAGGTGGTGCCGGAGTTAAAACAGGAGGTTATATTCCGCCAGTTTAATCTGATGGATCCCTTTCCGTTCAGGAAAAAGATGCATACCATATTCCTTCGAAACGTCATGATTTATTTTGACGAGAAGACCAAGAGGGAACTGGTTCAGAAGGTATATGATGCACTGGAACCGGGGGGCTATCTCTTTATCGGAACAACCGAAACCCTTGACAGAAACACAACGCCGTTTCAGATCATCAAGCCCTCTATATTCAGGAAATAAAGGAAGGAAATGAGGAATATATGCGACCGATTAAAGTGTTAATCGTAGACGATTCCATTGTGTTCCGGGAGTTGTTGGTTCAGAATCTCAGCAGGGACCCGGCCATAAAAGTGGTGGCCACGGCCCAGGATCCCTTTGAGGCAAGGGACGCCATTCTGGCCCATAAACCGGACGTGATGACATTGGATGTGGAACTTCCGAGAATGAACGGCATTGAGTTCCTCCGGAAGCTGATGCCCCAGTACCCGCTTCCGGTGGTGGTGATCAGCTCCCTGAGCGACAAGGTTTTTGATGCCATGAGCGCCGGGGCAGTAGATTTTGTGGCAAAGCCTGCGGTGACAAGCCGCAGACAGCTGGAGGACTTTATCCGGAACGAGCTTCTGGTCAAGGTGAAGATAGCATCCACTGCCAGAATAGGCAATATCAAGAAAGCGGTGATGATGCCGCAGCAGTATCTGTCTTCCAAGAAGAATAATCTGATCGTGGCCATAGGCGCCTCCACAGGAGGTACCGAGGCAATCTTCAGCGTGGTGAAGGACTACGGGACGGATATTCCGGGGATTGTCTGCGTTCAGCATATGCCTCCGGGATTTACAGGCATGTATGCCAAGAGGCTCAATGACCAGTGCCGGGTCCGGGTGAAGGAAGCTGAGACAGGCGACAGAGTGCTGCCCGGACATATGCTCATTGCGCCCGGTGGCGACAGGCATATGCATCTGGTTAAGGTGGGAGACGGCTATCAGGTGGAAGTAAAGGCCGGACCGAAAGTGAACGGACACTGTCCGTCAGTGGAAGTATTGTTTGAGTCCGTTGCGAAAGCGGCGGGCGCCGATGCGGTGGGAATCATTCTGACGGGAATGGGAGGCGACGGCGCAAAGGGCCTTCTGTCCATGCGCAAGGCCGGAGCCAGAACCATCGGACAGGACGAATCCACCTGTGTGGTTTATGGAATGCCCAAGGTTGCTTATGATCTGGGAGCGGTGGAATATCAGGAGAAACTCTCCGACATCGCTGGGAGGACATATGCATTGCTAAATAAAATGTAAAGGAGAAAGAACATGAAGATTCTATTGGCGGAAGATGATTTCGCGACAAGAAAATTTATGGCCGGCTTTCTCTCCAAGTATGGTGAATGTGATATCACTGTGGATGGAATGGAAGCAGTGGATGCGTTTATGATGGCTTTGGAGGACGGCGAACCCTATGACCTGGTATGTCTTGACATTATGATGCCGGTTATGGACGGATACCAGGCGCTTATGGGTATCCGGAATCTGGAGAAACAGAGGAATATTCCTGAGGAAAAGGCAGTGAAGGTGATTATGACCACCGCGCTGAATGAAGAGAAGAATGTCAAGATGGCATTTGAACTGGGATGTACTATCTATTCCGGAAAGCCCATTGATCAGGAGAGGTTTGAGCAGGCAATGAAGAAGCTGAACCTGATTTAAGCGTGGGGGATTTCAGGGGACGGCAGAGCACACAGTCCGTTGAAATCAGGAGCCGCACGCTGAAGACAGACGAGACAAGAAAGGAGATAGATATGGCTGACGATTTTAATACAGAAAGCATGTTGGATATGTATCTGTTTGAGAACACCCAGTTGCTTGAACAGCTTCAGGAGACGGTTCTGGAGCAGAAGGATGCAGACTGCTTTGATGAAGACAGCATCAATGAAATATTCAGAACCATGCATACCATCAAGGGTTCTTCCGGTATCATGATGTTCGACAATATCACGGCTATTTCCCATAAGCTGGAGGATGTGTTCTTTTACCTGAGAGAATCACATCCTGATAATGTGCCCCATGTGGAACTGGTGGAGCATGTGTTGGAAGTAGAGGACTTCATCTCAAATGAAATGGAAAAGATCAGAAACGGCGATCCGGCTGACGGGGATGCCAGCAATATCATTGCAGATCTGGACAAATTTCTGGAGATGATCAAAAACGGCGGCGTGGCGGCGGAGGGGAATCCTCCTCCGGAAAATGTACACGAAGAGCCGAAGCATTTTTACATTGCGCCTGTGGCCACGACAGCCAGCCGCTTTTATAAAATTTTTATAAACTTTTTCCCGGAGACGGAGATGGCCAATGTCCATGCATACAAAACCGTGTATGCTCTGAAGGAAATTGCGGAGGATATTTTGTATTCGCCCGAGGATATCCTTACAGACGAGAAGAGCGGGGAAACGATCATAAAGGAAGGCTTCCGCATTCTTCTGCAGGCCCAGTGCACAGAGCAGGATGTAAGGGACCTCATTGGTGTCGGATACGACATTGAAAAAGTCGAGGTATACGAGTGTGATGCCAATCAGTTCCTTCTGGGATTTGATTTCGGTGATCAGGAGCCTGCCCCGAAGATTGATCTGGAATCCAGTGTGGAAGTCATTGAGGCAAAGCAGGAGGAGAACCAGAAAGCGGCGGAAGAGCCTAAGAAACCGGAGCAGCCCAAGATTGTACCGGGTGATTTCGTTATTCAGTCCAAGGAACCGGGCAAGCAGAAGAAGCTGGCAAAGGATAAGCCCAAGGGCGAGAAAGCTTCCTTTATCAGCGTTAATGTGAGCAAGATGGATCAGCTGATGGATCTGATCGGAGAGTTGGTTATCTCCGAATCGGTGGTGCTGCAGAACTCGGATCTGAAGGTGCCCGGCCTGAATCTTGACAACTTTAACAAGGCTGCAGCGCAGCTTGCCTCCATTTCAACGGATCTGCAGAACGTAATCATGTCCATGCGAATGGTGCCGCTGACCAATACTTTCCAGAAGATGAACCGTATCGTTTTCGATGTGTCCAGAAAGTTGGGCAAGGATATTGAGTTCGTGATGGTGGGAGACACCACGGAAGTGGATAAAAATATCATTGAACATATTTCGGATCCTCTCATGCATCTGGTGAGAAATGCAGTGGACCACGGCATTGAAACCAATGAGGAACGGGCCCACAGCGGCAAGCTGGAGAAGGGCAAGGTAACCCTTTCCGCCAGAACAGAGGCAGGAAAGGTGTGGATCTGTGTGGAGGACAACGGCAAGGGTCTGGACAGGGAGAAAATCCTGGCAAAGGCAAGAAAGCAGGGAATTCTGGAGGACAGCAAGCCGGATGCCGCCTATACGGACAAGGAAGTATATCAGTTTATCACACTGCCAGGCTTTTCCACCAATGAGCAGGTAACGGAGTATTCCGGACGCGGCGTGGGCATGGATGTGGTAGTGCAGAACATTCAGGCCATAGGCGGAGCATTGGAGATCGAGAGCTCACCGGGAGAAGGCAGCGTCATGAGTCTGAAGATTCCTCTTACGCTGGCCATTATTGACGGTATCGTGATGGAAGTGGGAACCTCCTCCTTTGTAATGGAGACAGGGGTTATCAAGCAGTTCATCCGTGTGAAGGAAGACATGATGGTTCATGAGCCCAACGGAGACGAATTTGTCATGATACGCGGAGAATGTTATCCTGTGCTTCGTCTGGGCAAGTGGTATGGACTGGAGGAATACCAGGAGTCTGTGGAGGACGGTGTGATGCTGATCCTGGAGGTGGAAGACAGGAAAGTCTGTCTTCTGGTTGACAAACTGGTGGGAGAACAGGAAATCGTGGTAAAACCGATTCCTTCTTATATCAAGAAGGTCAAGGGACTGTCCGGCTGTACACAGCTCGGCGACGGCAGTATCGCCCTGATATTGGATGCCCCTGGGCTTGTAGAATAAATGAAAGGAAAGGACCGGTAAGCTTATGGATGAGACGAACAGGTTGTTAGGACTGGAAGACGAGACAGGCGGCGAGAGCAGCAGCGATACCCAGAAGGGAAAGTATATGATATTTAAGTCCGGAAACGAATATTTCGGACTGGAGATTCAATATGTGCAGCAGATCATTCAGTATCAGACGGTTACCAAGATTCCCGAGACAGAGGACTATATCAAGGGACTGATCAATCTGCGCGGCAGAATTGTTCCCGTTGTGGATGTCCGGCTGAGGTTCAGGCAGGGACCCTGCGAGTACAATGACAAGACATGTATCCTTGTCATTAATGTGAAGTCCACCACGGTTGGGCTGATCGTGGAGCAGATTGCGGAGGTAGCCGAGATCAGGGAGGAGAACATCCTTCCCCCTCCTACCATCGGCCGTGCGGATAAGGCCCACCATAAATATGTCTACGGCATTGGTAAGGTGGGAACTTCCGTAAAATTGCTGTTGGATCCGGAGAAACTGTTATATGACGACGAGCCCTCAGACGCAGAGCCGTCAAAGATGAGTGAGGAATGAGAGGTAGAAAGAAATGAAAGACTTAAAAATAAAGACACGGTTGATAGGAGGGTTTTGTATTCCCATCTTCTTGACAACGGTTAATGTGATATTCGGCATTATGTCAATGCACAGGATCACACATGCCGATGAGGCAGCCAGGGATGCCGCATCAAGGAACTCCATGATTTTTTCCATTGCTGCACTGGTGATTTCCATTGCCATTACCATGTATTTTGCATATGATCTGATCAAAACCATTCAGAAATCTCTTGTGCTGCTCTCTGATGCGGCAAAGGAAATTGCCAGGGGACATGTTGACATTCATCTGGAAAAATACAATAATGATGAATTTGGCGATCTGGTGGATGAATATACAAAAGTGGTGGACAATATCAAGTATCAGGCCAAGATTGCAGAGGAGGTGTCCAACGGTAATCTGACCGTTACGGTGACTCCCAAATCATCTGAGGATGTACTGGGACATTCCCTGAAGAAACTGGTGGAGGACAATCACAATGCGCTGAGCAATATCAGTGATGCAGGTTCCCAGGTTACGGTGAGTTCCTCCCAGGTGGCAAGCGCCAGCCAGGCTCTGGCTCAGGGTTCCACCGAGCAGGCAAGCGCAATTGAGCAGATCACTGCTTCCATTGATGAAATTGCAGAGAAGACCAGACAGAATGCAGAGCAGGCAAATTCCGCAGCAGGTCTGGTGGCCCGCGCCATCGGCGATGTAAAGCAGGGAAATACACAGATGCAGAACATGGTGTCCGCAATGGGGGATATCAATAAGGCGTCTGAGAGCATCTCCAAGATCATTAAGACAATTGAAGACATTGCATTCCAGACAAATATTCTTGCGCTGAATGCGGCTGTTGAGGCAGCAAGGGCAGGAGAGGCAGGAAAAGGCTTTGCAGTGGTGGCAGAGGAAGTGAGAAGCCTGGCTGCCAAGAGTGCAGAAGCGGCAAGTGAGACTTCTGCTTTGATAGAGGATTCCATTAACAAGGTAAATGCAGGTTCCAAGATCGCTGACGAGACCGCAAAGGCCATGGAAGAGATCACAAAGGTGGTACAGGAGAGCGAACATATCATCAACGGTATTGCAGAGTCCTCCAACTATCAGGCAACTGCAGTGGCTCAGATAGAGCAGGCTATCTCACAGGTGTCCCAGGTGGTACAGACCAATTCCGCCACCAGTGAGGAATGTGCGGCCGCCAGTGAAGAATTGTCCAATCAGGCGTCCAGAATGCGCGAAATGCTGTCTATCTATAATCTGGGCAATGCGCAGAATTCTATGCCCAGGGGATCTTCAGGATACTCTTCAGCTGTATCCAATGCCAATGAGCAGGTGATTTCCCTTGGCGACGGATTCGGAAAGTATTGATGAGGTGTGATAAAATGAATTTGTTGGATGAATTGAGGGCATTGGGTGTGGATGTGGATGACGGTCTGAAGCGCCTGATGGGGAACGAAAAGCTTTATACAAGGCTGCTTGGGTCTTTTGTAAAGATGATCCGGGATCAGGAAGTAACGGAGGATTTTGATGCTTCCGACTGCACCCAGACCATTGAGAAGGTTCATTCTGTTAAGGGAACAGCAGGCAACCTGTCGCTTACGCCCATTTTTGAAGCTTATAATGAGATGCTGAATCTGCTCCGTACCGGGAAACCTGAGGAGGCCAGGGAAGTGCTCAGAAAAGTTCTTCCGGTGCAGAAGGAGATCGTTGACTGTATTGAGAGGAATATGAATTCATAAAACGGACACAATTTAACAAGGAGTACCCGGAAGGGTCAGTGGGTTTGACGCTGTGGGAATTCGCTTCCTGCAGCGTTTTCCCGTATTAGAGCAGTAAAACCGGAATAAACGGAACAGAAACAGGAGGAACATATTATATGGATTTTGTACAGCACAGGCCACAGCGGGGCACTAAATTACAGCCGTTGGATGAAATAAACGGTTTTAAGGTTCGGCCGGGATTTTACAACAGGGATGGTGCGACAGCGGCGTCGAACGGAGTCAGTTTTACAATTCATTCCCATGGCGCCACAAGCTGTACATTGCTGCTATTTCGTCCGCAGGAAAAGGAACCATATGCAAAACTGGAGTTTCCGGAATCCTACCATATCGGAAACACCTATTCCATACTGGTGTTCGGGCTAAAAATAGAAGAGTTCGAGTATGCCTTTCAGTTGGACGGGCCATATAACAAAGAGCAGGGACTGCTTTTTGACAAAAACAATATTTTACTGGATCCCTATGCCAAGGCAGTCACGGGCCAGAGAAACTGGGGGGAACGTCCTGAGGACGGAGAATCCTTTGTTTATCATGCCAGGGTGGTGGAGAACAACTTCGACTGGGGCAAGAGCAGACAGTTGGAGATTCCCCTGGAGGACCTGGTGATCTATGAGATGCATGTAAGGGGATTTACAAAGGACGAATCTTCCGGGGTGACGGCAAAGGGGACATATGAAGGCCTGCGGCAGAAGATTCCCTATCTGAAGGATCTGGGGATCAATGCAGTGGAGCTCATGCCCATATTTGAGTTTGATGAGATGGAGAACGCCCGTGTTGTGGACGGGGTGCAACTCTACAATTACTGGGGTTACAATACAGTCTGCTTTTTTGCTCCCAACACAGGCTACTCTTCCGAGGTAGAGCACAATCATGAGGGAGATGAACTGAAGCAGCTGATTTATGAGCTGAAGGAGAACGGGATTGAAGTCATTCTGGACGTGGTGTTTAATCACACGGCTGAGGGAAACGAGGACGGGCCGAGTTTCTCCTTCAAGGGAATCGACAATAATATTTACTATATTCTGACTCCTGATGGGCATTATTACAACTTCAGCGGATGCGGAAATGCCCTGAACTGCAATCATCCCATGACGCGCAGATTTATTATTGACTGCCTGAGATACTGGGTGACAGAATATCGTGTGGACGGATTCCGTTTTGATCTGGCGTCCATTCTGGCCCGCAACCAGAACGGGGAGCCCATGAACAACCCGCCCATTCTGGAGGAGATTGCATGTGATTCCATCCTTGGAAAGGTTAAGCTCATTGCCGAGGCATGGGATGCGGCGGGACTTTACCAGGTGGGGAATTTCCCTGCCTATAACAGGTGGTCGGAGTGGAACGGAAGGTATCGGGATGATATGCGGCGGTTTCTCAAGGGGGATGAAGGGATGGCCGGAGCAGCCATTACCAGAATAACCGGTTCGAGAGACCTGTATGATCCTCTGGACAGAGGCCAGGGAGCCTCAGTGAACTTTCTTACCTGCCATGACGGATTTACCCTGTATGACCTGTATTCCTACAATATGAAGCATAACGAGAAGAACGGTTGGAATAACACTGACGGGGACAATAACGGAAACAGTTGGAACTGCGGCGTGGAGGGCGACACTGAGGATCCGGAGATTGAGAGGCTGCGCAGGCGCATGGTGAAAAATGCGTTTGTGACACTGATGTGCAGCCGGGGACCGGCGATGTTTTTTGCCGGGGACGAATTCTGCAACACGCAGTTTGGAAATAACAATGCCTATTGTCAGGATAATCCCATTTCCTGGCTGGATTGGAGACGTCTGGCAGAATACAAGGAGATACATGACTTTTTCCGGTATATGATAGCGTTTCGAAAGAAGCATGCCGTTGTGCGGAAACCTTCCGGGGAAGCCGCCTGTGGTTTTCCGGATATCAGTATCCACAATGATTACCCATGGAATGCGAGAACTAACTTTACCAGCAGGCTCATCGGTATCATGTACGCAGGAAGGAATGAGGATAACAGCAGGGACGACGTGGTATTTTACGGAATGAATGCGTATTGGAAACCTCTTGAGATGCAGCTGCCCGGACTTCCGGACGGCATGAAGTGGCGTGTCTGCGTCAATACCTATGTGGAGTATGAGGATGGAAAGGATATAGAAGGGGAGACGGAATTCCAGTATGGCAGCAGACTGAAGATACCGCCCAGATCAGCGGTAGTACTGGTGGCAGAGGAAGAATAGGAACCATGGAGGGGATGCCTGCATAGGATAAAGAGACTGCATCAGATCGCAAAGGAGATTCTGATATGGACTGCAGGGATAGGATTCTCTCTAATGACTATTATGATGTAATAACAGAATTCCCGGTGCAGATTCTGGATTCGGATGCATTTGATCTGTGCTATCTGAATGTTGACAATCTGTATAATATAGTATATATCGATAAAGCCAATATACCAAATACGGACGATTATGTCTATACCTACAAGGGAGTGCCCAAGCTGTACGGCCTTATGCAGGAGCCCGGCGGGGAACGTGGATTTGACCCCAACAGCCTGATTGCCAGCGGTATCACCCAGGTACAGAGGGCTCCTCTGAGTCTGACAGGGCGGGGAGCGGTGATATGCTTTATTGATACAGGAATTGACTATACGAATGCGGCGTTTCGGGACATTGAGGGAAACAGCCGCATTCTGGCTATCTGGGACCAGACCGTGCAGGCCGGGGAGCCTCCGGAGGGACTCTACTATGGTACAGAGTACTCCAGGGAAGACATCAACCGTGCACTGCAGGCGGAGGATCCTTACAGTGTGGTGCCAAGCAGGGATGAAATCGGTCATGGGAGCGCCATGGCGGGAGTGGCGGCGGGAAGCAGACTGGGAAACGGTATCAGCTATCTGGGTGCGGCGCCGGATGCGGACATCGTGGTGGTAAAGCTGAAGCAGGCCAAGGAATTTCTCAGGAACTTTTATATGATCCCTCCCGGGGTTCCCGCATACCAGGAGACGGATATCATGTTGGGGGTGCAGTATGCGGACCGATTTGCCAGACAGTTCCGCAGGCCGGTGATAATCTGCCTGGGGGTAGGGACAAACTATGGAGACCATGCGGGCAGTGCGCCCCTGCCCAGTTATCTGGATGCCATCGCCTCCAGAAGAAGCCGTGCCGTGGTGGTGTGCGGAGGCAATGAAGGCAATGCAGGCCATCATTTTCAGGGATACATGGACACTCCCAGCAGGGCAGGAAGTGCGGGAAGCGTACCCGTGGAGGTGCGGGTGGCTGAAAATGTAGAGGGATTTCTGCTGGAACTGTGGGGAAATGTGCCGGATGTATTTACGGTATCAGTGCGTTCCCCCGGAGGAGAGACCATTCCTCCTGTCCGCCTGGGCATCCAGGGAAGTATCACATACAGCTTTGTCTATGAGCGGACCAGGATTACCATGGCCGGAACCCTGGCGGAGCCGGCCTCAGGGGAAGAGGTGGTGGTACTGCGGGTATACCTGCCCACACCCGGCATATGGACCTTTCAGGTGGAGGCGGTGGGGGACATCCACAACGGAACTTTTCACATGTGGCTCCCCATCACGCAGTTTATGAACGGTGCGGTGCAGTTCCTAGAATCCACCCCCTATATCACCCTCACGGAGCCTGCCATGGCGAAAGATGTGATCAGTGTGTCAACCTATAATACGGCAAACAACAGTTTTTATATCGACTCCGGAAGAGGATTTACCAGAACCGGCGGAATCAATCCGGACTTTGCGGCTCCCGGGGTCAATGTCTCCACCATAAGAGGCAGGGAGACGGGCAGTTCCCTGGCCGCTGCCATCACTGCAGGCGCTGTGGCGCAGTTTATGCAGTGGGCTGTGGTGGAAGGAAATAACCGGGCGGTGGCAGGCAGGGAGATTAAGAATTATTTTGTGCGGGGTGCGTCCAGAAGTTTTGATGTGACTTATCCGAACCGGGAGTGGGGGTATGGGCGGCTGAATCTGGTGGGGACGTTTGATGCGCTGATTGGGGTGTGAAGTATATAGTTTATTGCAGGTTGTTTTTGATATTGTAATGCAAGCCGCAATCAGCTATACTAAGAGCAGACAGATTAATTGCAGGGAGCGCGGGAAATAGCCAGAAAGGGGGCAGACATGCCAAGGACAGTGAGCATCGGATGTCAGGATTTCGAGACGATTAGAAGGGAAGGCTATTTTTATATTGATAAATCATGCTTCATAAAGGAATGGTGGGAAGAGGGGGACAGCGTGACCTTGATTACCCGCCCCAGGCGCTTCGGGAAGACGCTGACCATGAGCATGGTTGAGAAGTTTTTTTCTGCGGAATATGCAGATAAAGGTGCTTTATTTGAAGGGCTTGACATATGGAAAGAAGAGAAGTACCGCAAGCTGCAGGGAACATACCCAGTGCTCATGCTGAGCTTTGCGGATATCAA